>JADKJI010000009.1 GCA_016721085.1 Chitinophagaceae bacterium
ATATCCTGCCAGTCTTATTGCTGTAGAAAAGAAATTCTTTTGGGGGAATTGAAAAAGCGCTTCGACATACTGGTATACGATAGCAATCATCAACCATGGATGATTGTAGAATGCAAGGCATCAGAGGTGGCATTAGAAGAAGGGGTATTGCAACAGGCTTTGCGATATTCCATTGTTGTTCCAGCCCCGTATATTGTAATTACTAACGGGCAATCGAGTATTGGCTGGAATAAGAGTTCTGGGCAATTAGTAGAACAACAGGCTTTGCCAGAGTGGGGGAGTTAAGAATTTGTTTCCGGCACTCTTTTTTTTCGTTGTTGGATTTCTGTTTTCACAATTTTAAAACCTGCTTTTTGGTACACACTAAGTGCATTGGGATGATCGAGGCTGCAGGTATTTTAGTTGTATCCATTCTGGTTGGTAGCTCAGGCTTGTTGAATTACGATTTGTAGGAAATAATGGGCCCCCAGCCTTTTCCAACAAAATCGGGCAGCAATCGAAATACATTATTTCAGTAAATTTTTCTTCCTTCACGAATTCCGCAAATCCAGTTGTTACCCATCAACGGTAAACAAATAGATTTCGTTATTAGGAGCGTTGATCAAAGCTTCGAGTTCAGCGTTTGGCATCACCATACGGTCGAGCCAGTGCCATTCTTCGCCAACGCCGTAGTAGAGTTTCGGTAGTCATCAACAGAAACGGGCTTTGAGTATATATCGAATTTTACTTCTTGTCTGAAATGTTTTATGGGTTCAGGCAAATCCTTGATTCGAGATAGTTGACAGTAGCAGCGGTTTCTATTAAAAACATAAAGAGACTGATAGTTTTATATCAGTCCCAAAATAAATGAAATCTGCTTATTTATTTATCCATTTTGAAACATTTAAATTATCTGTCAAGTTCTCTATGTGATTTTATTTGTTAATTATACTCAAAAAACGGTAAGTGTATTTGAATTTGGCGATAAGTGTGTCGTAAATATTTTCGATATTGAAAACTCTAGTTTTTAATTAATTTACATACATAATTGCAAAATAATATTGTTAAAAAAATAAAATATGAAAGTATACTAGTTCTATTTATATATTGATTATTGTGTTGATTTTTGCTGGATTGATTGTAAAAAGGAAACATTGTCAAGTAATACTTGTAATATTCAAGGGACATTTACAGGTACCAGTACAAGTTCGACAGGTATTTCCGCCCAAATGACTTACCGTCTCTTGGATAATAATCTGGCCGTTGGATTAGCTCCAATTACAAACGCTTCAGTTACGTATGGAGGTTATAAAAATACATGTGATAGCGTGTATCTTTCTGTTTTTATACTTTGAATAGCAGCTATTATTTGTTGAAAGGGAAATTGACCAATGGAGGGTCAACTATAACTGGAGTATACAACAACTTAAATATCGCCACAGAGTTTGGAACATTTAGTATGTCAAAGTAGGTGCTTTATTAATACAAAATAGCTATTCCATTTTTTCTCAAATTATTGGGACTGAAATTTTATTATCAGCCCCAATAAACATCAATTGTAAGGTCATTTATTATTGGAGGAAAACGATTTTTTTCGATTCTCTTAAATCGTTCATCTGGAATAAAAGGGTGTAGGTTCCCGGAAGCAAGTTCGCAATATCTGTTACTTGGATAGCATTATTTCCTTTTACAACCTCTACTGATTTTTTTGTAACACATCCTCCCTGAAATATCAAGGAAGAGGGGTAATTTCAGCTTTGCCTTTTGATTTTGAAGACAGGCTCAATTGGAACCATTTATTAGCTGGATTAGGGCTTAACTCCAGTTTGAAAGAATTAGAACTATTATTATACAGTGCAATCACTTTGCTATATTGGTCTCTTCCATTTTTATTTCTTAAAACCAGTCGGTAAAAAAGTGGGGATGTTGTTATTTGAGAAATATCATCCCGAAAGTCGTAACTGTTTATTGAATTTGGTCCTTTTGGTGTAACAGTTCCCACTTTATTAAAAATCGTACCATCGGCACTTCTTTACCGAGTTTGGATCGAAATCGACATTGGTGCCGCTGAAAGTGCCACTAATAATGATATCATTATTGTCAACAATGATTCCGTTTCCTAAATCGTTAGTTGAAGAACCTATTTTGAAAGCAGATACGAATGTGCCATCAAGTAAATAGCGAGAAACAAATATGTCTTGTCCCCCAATTGCATTTATATTAAAGTTTTGAATTGAGCTTGGATTAAAATCACAAGTGCCAGTGAAATATCCCGTTATATAAAAAACATTATCGGTGCCATTTACTTTTAAATCTAATGATTGTTCATCTCAGTACCAGCAACAAGTTTAACAAAAGAAATATCTCCGTTGATTGAGTATTTGGCTATAAATGTTTCAAGCCCTCCTTTTGGAAGAAGATTTACTGAACCACTTGCATCATTAAATGAGATACCAGTACCTTCCACAAAGCCACTGAAATAAATAAACCCATTATAGTAGTCAATCGCTAAACCTTGATTGTTGCCGCTACCTCCAAATGTATATGCCCAAACATAATTTCCATTTGTATTAAATTTTGCTAAATATCCTTGATGCACGCTAGAAGCATTTAAGGTAACAGTCCCTGGTCCTGGATCTACATCAAAAGAACTTGTGAAATAACCCGTAATATAAATATTGCCTGATGGATCTGTAATAATTTGACGTACTGTTTCGTTTGCGCTAGTTGCCTCCAATCTCATTAGCCCAGATAAAATTGCCACTAGCAGTGTATTTTGCAAAAAACTGATCTTCAGTGCCATTACCCAATAGGAAACTGCTGCCACTTGATGGATCAAAGTCAATATTAGTCCCAGAAGTAGCCTGCTAAAATCATCGCCATTTGCATCTATTTTCCAACATCTTGTCCGTTATCAGAATTTTGTTGAACCTCCAATATTAAATGCCCATAAATATGACCAGTTGAAGAATATTTTGCTAGAAAAATATCACCTCCACAGCCAGGGTCAGCGCCTACATCTCCGTTACTTACAAGGTTTAAAGTGCTGCAGATGGATCAAAATCAGCAGTACCTCTAAAAAAGCCGGTAATATAAATAGTTCCAGTATTATCAGTGGTTGTTGCGTACGCATAATCAAGATCAGCGCCTCCAATTTTAAAAGCCATATGAATGCCTTGATGAATTGTATTTGGCAGAATATGTCATTTAAACCAGAACTTGAAAGATTATAAGTTCCAGGACCTGGATCGAAATCGGCAGTTCCAGAAAAACTTCCAGTAATAATCAAGTTGCCTGAAGTATCTTTAGTGACTTTATATCCAAAATCATCAGAATTTCCACCTAAGCCATCTGCGAAAATTGGTGATTGGCAATAAGAATATAACATTAAGAAACATGCGAGTACTAGTGTAATTGATATTTTAATTCCCTTTTTTCATCTGTAAAGTTTAAGAAGAAGTGGATACAAAATTAAGGATTTTATATTCGTCTAATTGTTAGAGTGTTTTAGACTCCAAAATTCAGAAAAATATAAAAGTCGAATCTATTTATAGACAAATAATCAGAAGTTAAGCCCCCACGTTTTATTAAAATTATTGTATTTCGCATACATATAATTGAGATTTTTTTAGCGATTACTTTTGCTGCTTTATTTGAACATTCAGTTAAGTAAGTGATATTTCCATTTACCAATAAAATAGTGACTAGTATTTTGTTATTGCCAGGCATTTTAAAATAATGGTTTTTAGGTGTTTATGTCATATTATTATTTATTTTAGCGATTTAATGTTTTGATTTTGGTTGCTTAGATTATTCAAAGAGAAATGTTACTTTTGAAAAATAAAAAATTTTCCAAACATTTGATAATCAATTAATTAAATATTATGACTAAAACTTTGGGAATGTTGTAAGACAAGCTCACTATTGTAAAGCTGAAAGAATATCATACAGAAGACCCAGATAGGTTAAAAGTTTACAGAAGCAATCGTTACTGCTACAGGAGGAAATTATGAATATATTGCTATGGCATTAATGGAAAATTCCTGTAGAAAGAAGGCTTTTGCATCAAACAAGGTTTTTAAAAAGGAAGGAAATGAAATTGAAGATGTTTCTGGACAGTTTGGGGAAGTATTTTCAAAGTTAGCAGAAACAAACTGCCAGTTGTGGCATGAACAGGAAAAAGTTTATGACTTCGAGAGAGTGCCTGTTGAAGAAAAGAATATAGTAGTAAGACAGTTGGCGATATTAAACTTGCAGCGAAACAGATGTATTGATTTGATTAATGAACAATTCACTTCGCTTGTAATTACCCAATTAAATTCAAAATAAAAATTCTCAAATAAAATGCATATCAGAACCAGAACGACTTGTAGGGTTTGTGGATCATCCTCTTTAAAAAAAGTTATTGATCTAGGACCTCAATACTTGCAAGGTTCGTTTGTTAAGCCAGGTAAAGAAATGCCCTCTACAAGGAAAATACCCTGTACACTTGTTCGATGTAATCCAGAAGTAGATGAGAATGCTTGTGGAATGCTTCAGATGGAATACTCAGTACCTCCGGAAATTTTATACGCATCTTATTGGTACCGGAGTGGGACAAATAGTACTATGAGGAATCACTTAAAGGAATAACAGAACAAGTTGTTCCCCTTTTTAACAGCAATGATGTCTGTGTTCTAGATATTGGATGTAATGATGGTACCATGTTAGGGTATTATCCAAAAACTTATAAAAAGTTTGGATGTGATCCAAGTGATGTAGCCCAAGAAGTAAAGCATGCCACAGTAGTTCAAGATATTTTTCCTAGTACTGAATTAACGAAAGTGTTAGGTGGTAAGAAGTTGGATATAATTACTTCCATCGCAATGTTCTATGACTTAGAAAGCCCAATAGATTTTGTTAAAAGTGTAAAGGCACCTGTCTAATAAAGGTGTCTGGGTTGTTGAAATGAGTTATATGCTCAAATGCTAGAGTTAGATTCTTATGATACTATTTGTCATGAACATCTTGATATTATAGTCTTGCGGTTTTAGAAAGGATATTTTCCATGGCTGAAATAAGGACTTTTAAGGTAGAATTCAATGGACATCAATGGTGGAAGTACACGATGTTTAGTTACTCAAGCCGAGAATACAGACTATGATAATGTAGAGAATTACCGATGTGTAAGTGAGGTAAGACAAAAGGAGTTCGATCTTGAATTAGATACCGACAAGCCATACGCTGCCTTTGAGGAAAGAATTTCAAAGTTGAAAAGTGAGCTTTATGGGTTGTTAATGAAGCTTTCAAAAGGAAGGTAAAAGAGTTCATATTTATGGGGCATCCACAAAGGGAAATACAATTTTGCAGTGGTGTGGAATAGATAATACTTTGATTGATTATGCTGTTGAAAGAAATCCAGATAAATACGGTGCCAGGACTTTGGGTACTGATATTCCGATTATAAGTGAAGAAGAAACCGGGCAATGAATCCAGATTACTATTGGGCGCTTCCATGGCATTTAAGAAAGAGTTTGTTGAAAGAGAAAAAGTTACACTTGAAAAAGGAGTTGGATTAATTTTCCCTTTACCTAAAATCGAGATATATAAGAAATGAATTTAAGGCGTTTTATAGGCAAGATAAGGGCATGTTGGAATATACTTAGGAGTAAAGCTTATCCAAGTTTTTCACAAGCTGGTGAGGACCAAATAGTTCGTTATTTGTTTACGTCTCTTAATATTTCGCGACCTACATTCCTTGATATTGGTACAAATGATCCTATTATTGGTAATAATACATATAGTCTTTATTTAAGGGGTAGTAGAGGTGTATGCGTTGAACCTGATAATAGGCTTTGTGATAAGATAAAAAGAGTAAGGCCAGAAGATATACTTTTACGAATGGGAGTAGGGCTAGAAGCCAATGGAGAGGCTGATTTATACGTTTTCCCAGATAAGTATCATAGTTGGAATACTTTTTCAAAAAATGACGCTGATAAGAAAGTATATGAATCTGGAATAAAAGTCCTTAAAATTGACAAGGTGCCTTTAATAACAATTAATGAAATAGTTAATTTATATTTTAGTGAAACCTGATTTTTTATCTATAGATATCGAAGGATTAGATTTGTCAATTTTGAAATCCCTTGACTTTCAAAGTTATAGACCAAAGGTAATTTACGTAGAGTGTGTAGAATTCTCAACAGATCATAGGGGGGGAAAAAATAAAGAACTTGTTGATTTTTTATTGACTAAAGGATATTTTATTTTTGGTGACACTTATATCAATACAATATTTTGTGATACTGCGAGCTTTAAATCAAATCAATGATGAAAGCTTTAATATTTGCATTAATGGACAGGATGGTCATATTTAAAAACAACTAATTGATTTCAGAAGGTATAGATGTTGTTGGTATTGGTCGAGCTGGTAATGATTTTTCTATAAGAATTTCTGAATACAGCTCAGTTGAAAAATTGGTGAACGATTTAAAGGCTGAATATATTTTTCATTTAGCACCAAATTCGACAACAAGGCACAGTGCTTGGCAAGAGAATCATGAGACAATTTCCTGGACTTTAAATTACTGAAGCAGTTAAAAACAACTCGCCTTTATCGAAAGTTTTTTATCTGGAAGTGGACTTCAGTTTTGAATACTGGAGATCCAATAAGGGAAATAGATCCCTTTTAGTGCAACAAGTATGTATGCTGTTAGTGGATACAATCGATTATACTGCAAAGTATTATAGATCACTTGGCTTGAAAATATATGTAGGTTACTTTTAATCACGATAGCCCATTAAGGTCAGAAAGGGTTATCAATAGTAAAAGATAATCTGCTCAACGGATAAAGGCAGGATTGAAAAATAAATAATTATTCGAAATCTTTCCGTTAAGAAGGAATTTGGTTTTGCGGGTGATATAGTTAAAGCTGTATGGAAGCTTATTAACCAAGATGTTATTTTTGAGACTACAATTGGTACTGGTAAATCATATTCTATAAAAGAATGGGTTGAATATTGTTTCAAGAGTTTGGGTTTAGATTTCGAAGAATATGTACTTAACGAGAATATAGATCCAGAATATTGGACTTTAGTCTCAAATCCGACTACCATCATGTCGTTAGGTTGGGAACCCGTTGATTTCATTCCAAAATTGATGGCGATTTGATGCTTACTGCAAATTATGAGTAATCCAGCATAATATATTGTTAGTCCAATTATTTTCAAATGGGGATTGTTTGTATGCCACTGCAATTGCGCGACAAATAAAACATGATTATCCAAAGGCTAAATTATTTTGGCTTATTGCATCTTATTGTAGCGCAATAATTGAGAACAATCCATATGTTGATGAAGTGATTATACAAGAAGGGATTAATTATAAAGATTGGGAAGTAAAGTGGAGTGATTTTAAAAAGAATCTAAGTCTGAGATTGAAAAGGTTCATCATTATGTAACGAAAAACAATTTCAATCGCTTTACTAAAGTTATTCTATTTGAGTTTGCTCCACAAAGTGGCCAGGCCGCATTTAATTCTGCGACAGCATTTAGTATTGCAAAAAAAATTACAGACAAATTTAGCGATGTAGCTGTTGTGTTATCTTCAGCTACTAGTATTGTTGAAGAATTGCCTGGTGTTTTTGATGTGGAAGTGTCTTGTCAATCAGAGAAATTGCCTATTTGACAAATTATTGCCAGTTTGATAGGTTGGCTGTTCGAGGAATAACTTAAGCGCTCAACTTCTAAACTGCAAAAAAACTGCCTATGCTTCAAATTTTAGACAAGAATGCATATTGGTTTAATCCTGTTGTTAAGATCATAAGCGATTTGGGCTGCCTTATGATCATGTGTTAGAGATATCTGATGGGAGTGAGGATTATATTTATCATGTTTATCTATGATTATTAGTGTTGGTTTTTTGAAAGCTCATAAAGAGTATAATGAAGTTATGCCTCTTCAATTTAAAGTTTCAAGAGGTTGGTTTTTTATATGATTCAGAAAGTTATTTTAAAGAATTAATTACACATATTTCAATTAATTTTCGACAGTTTGGATACAATTGGAAATTTTTCAAATCAATTTTTTTAGGAATTGTTTTATTTCCTATTACATTGATAATTAAAAGATTTAGAGAGTCGAAATCGCTTTCTTGAGTTTGAACTTTGTATTATGACTTTTATCAATTCTATTCCAAATATTTCGATTTGCATACCTGCATATAAGAGAATTGACTCCCTTAAAATTCTTTTAGAATCAATATGTGCTCAAGACTATTTGAATTTCGAAGTTATCATCACAGACGATAGCCCGGATGATTCAGTTAAGCAATTGTTTGAATCTTACTATGAAAAAATCCCCCTGCGTTACTACAAGAACAGCCCTGCATTAGGAACCCCGGAGAACTGGAATGAAGGTATTCGTAAAGCTACTGGCCAATGGATAAAAATCATGCATGATGATGATTGGTTTTTACATAAGGATTCTTTGTCAAAATTTGCTGCTACTTTAGACGCAAAGGGAAAACTGGTATTTTCCGGGTTCAAGAATATAAAGGAAAATGAAAATGAAAATGATGGTGAGGAAGTAAGATTGTCTTCAATTCGTAAATACCTATTGAAACAGAACCCGGTTTCCATCTTATCAAAAAATTGTATAGGCCCCCCCAGTGTTACCCTTTTTGAGCGATTACCATTAGTGGAATTTGATAAGAATTTGAAATGGCTGGTGGATATGGAATTTTATATAAGGCAACTCAAAGAGAAGTCTATATTCTATATTAATGAACCATTAATTGGTATTGGTTTATCCAACTCTCAGGTGACTGCCAGTAGCTCGCTGAACCCTAATGTTGAGATTCCCGAACATTTATATCTTTTGGAAAAACTTGGTATAAAGGCACTCAATAATGTCCCATTTTATGATGCCTATTGGAGATTATTTCGAAACCTTTGTATCTATGATATATCTACCATAAAGGTAATGCTACAGGTTTACCATTGCAAAGCTTGATTGCAATAATCAAGTTTCAAAAATCTATCCCATCCTCTTTATTGAACATTGGTCCATTTTCCAAATTCCTAATGCTTCTTTGTTATTCAAAATCACAACTATTTAGATAGTTTATCTTTTTCTATTTGTTTATGTGCACAGTTATGGCAAAAAATGACACAGTTACCGGATTGTAGCTGCCTTTTCTTGCTAGTTATTAGGCAACTGCTAATTTTGATAGTTGAATGCCTTATAATCTGTTGAAAACCTAAAATGAAATCTTATGCGAAAGTTAGTTTCACTATTTTCTGTAACTGGAGTTGTTTTGTTTTTATTGACTCTTCAAACAAACCTGTCTTCTTGCACCAAAGAAAAAATCATTCATGATACGGTAACCGTAACAGTAACCATTACTGTACCCGTATATGATACCAGCAGGTTAACCAGTCAGCCTAACTGTAACGAAAACGAAGTACACTTATACGGAGCTGTAGGAAATGACCAATCTGACCCTACAGCACCTGAGTTTGGTGCTGAAGCCTGGACAAGTGGAGGAAGTAATGTGTTTATGAGAGCGTTACTTAAATTTGACTTAGATATTCCAGTGAATGCAAGGATTTTTTGCTAAGTTAACCTTGTTTTCAAATCCCACTCCTTTAAATGGCAATCCACCGAATGCCAATTTTGGGACAGATAATACAATGCTTATTCAACGTGTTACCAGTGCGTGGAATAAAACGGCTAATTGGAATTTGTTGCCAACCTCCATAGCTACTGATCAAATTGTTATCTACACCACTATCTAGTTAGATTTGGTTGACGATGTTAGTAAATTGGAACTGAAATGAAATCCAATAATCATTTTGGATTCCTTCTAAGACTACAAAATGAGATTACTTATAACTCGAGGATCTTTTGCTCTAGTAAATATTCTGATGTAACAAAACATCCGAAATTAGTAGTTGAATATGCTAAGAAGTAGGGAGTATAGTTATTGCGTAAGTAACTTCCTGCATTCCTTTATGAAATGCTCTTTTTGGAAATGTTTACAAGCATAATGATAACTATTTTCAGATAGCTTTGAAACTAATTCAGGATGCTGTATAAGCTCCTGAATTAGTTTTATTGCCTGATCAACTACTTTTTCTTCATCAGTGATAGCTTCAATCAATAATCCGTTTTCCCTGTTAGTTAAATGAGTTTTATTTCCTTCCAAAGCAGTTACAAGTGGAACGCATCCACAAGCCATACCCTCCTTTATCACCATAGGAAACCCTTCGAAAGCGGAGGTTAACAATATTATGTGAGCTCCTTTATAAATATCATACATCTTTTCCTGGCTATCAATCCTGCCATGTAAAAGGGAATGCTGTTTCACCATTTCAGACAATTCATCTTCCATGGTCCCAGCAAATTCGAATGCCACAGAGGCCTCAAGGGAAATGAAATGTTCTACAATCCTATTGATCAACCATACTCTTTTTTGCCGACCACCTCTTCCGGCATATAGTACCTTCAGAGGAGGGGTATTTGGTTTAATGGTTGGAGCTGGAATAAATACTCCTGGTTCTATGAAATGAACTCTATTGAAAATTGATTCAGGAATGTTGTATTCTTTGTATTGTGTCCTTATATTTTCTAATGTCAGGTTGTCGTAGACAATCCTATTGTGTAAATATCTGCAATTTGCCAGACCAAAGAATTCAAATCCTTTTTTCCCATACGAGAAATTATGAAGGAGTTCGGTTGTCTTAATGCTTTTCCTTAAAAAAGGGAGCATATCAAAAAAGAAGGTGCTGTTTGAGCTGAATACATGAGCGCCGGTATGCCGGTTAAATAATAGATAGTCACACCACAAATGAATGTCTTTACATTCGGTATTCGGTAAGGAGTAAAATTGGTCCTTAAGTTGTCCATCAACCGATAATCTGGTAAAATATACTGGCTTTTTGATGTCTTCTACGCTTTTTAAAACATCAAGGAATATCTTTTGTGCACCTCCTATGGAGTATCTGTCAAAAAAGAAAAACAGCTTTGAATGATTCTTTCTTTTGATTAAGGCAAAAGGGTATAAAAACAGCAAAGCCAAAGGGTATGTAGTATATAGAATTATCCGGAATAACTTTATTTTTGTTAGGTTATGCATATGGGAAATCAGGTGTTCTCTTCAAGTGGCAGCAAAATAGTTGATTTTTAGAATTATTACCCTCTTTCCCTATTATTTTTATACCCTAAACCTTATTATTTATTATCTTACTTTTTTGTGATAACAGGTTTTTCAGTACTACTTATGCCCTTACTTAAACGATATCTTTTAATAGCTTCCTTATTCTTTACTCATGTGCTATTCGCCCAGGATTATAGCTTTACCCGTTATGACTTAAAAGATGGTTTGGCGGGATCTACAGTTTATGCAATGACGCAGGATAAAGATGGGTTTTTATGGTTTGGAACGGAGACGGGATTAAGCAGGTTTGATGGAACACATTTTATGAATTTATCAACAGAAAATGGGCTTCCTGACAATGAAATATTGACACTTTTTGGTGATAAAAAAGGAAGGATATGGATTGCTCCTTTTAAGGTCTCAATTTGTTATTATTATAATGGAAAGATACACACAAATGAAAATGATTCACTTTTAGCTCAGATTCAATTAAAGGGTAATGTATACAGGATTGCAGAAGATGATAGTGGAAATATACTTCTACAGGAAAATAATGCCCTTCATCTTATAGATTCTTCTGGTAAAGTAAGAACTATTGATAATGTATACGGTAATAAAGGCCGATTTAATAATATAGGTCCCAGAGCAGGCGGTGGGTTTTCGGTTTTTTTTAGGGACTCCTTATATGATTTTAAGAATGATGTTTTTTCTGGAAAAGCTTATTTAGGGCAAATTTCTGAACATATGGCCTTTTCGTTGTTTTCAAAAACATGTTATGCATATAGGAGCAAGATATATGAAATGAGTATTGTTAGATTGAAAGACAATGCAGTACTTCGGTTGCCCTTTAATCTAGAGGTTTTAAAAATGGTGTCTTTAAACGACAGCCTTATTTCTATTTGCAGGAAGTCGGGATCCTGGATTTATAATATAAATACATTTAAGCTCCATGCTGTTTACCTAAAGGAGAACACTCACGGGTTTGCCATGATTGATAAGGAACGAAATTGGTGGTTTTGTACCTTAGGTCAGGGTGTATTCAAATTAAATTCGGATTTTATTTATAACGTTACTATCAGAAATGATGAAAAAGGATGCTGGGAGTTACTAGCGTTGTAAAAAGCGACTATGGGTTTTATTTAGGGACAGATTTTGGGAGGTTGTATGAATTTAATTTTAAGAATAATACTCCTGTTGTAAGGCATGTTTTTTTAGACCAAAGTTTTGATGATAGTTCTCCTTATAGGACTTGGATATGAAAAAGGATTTGGCATATTTTGTGGAACAGGGGCTATGTACAGACTGTTTGATATTAATGGGAATTTAAAGACTTCAATTGATAAAATTGCAGTTAAGCAAGTGGTAGATGATGGGGAGGCTAATTATGTAGCTACCAGTTCTTATGTGCTAAGAGTAAATAAATTGGATTTTTCTAAAAGAGATACCATTTGGTCAAATAGAGCCACATGTATCTATAAATTTAGAGATAGTTTGTTCATAGGATCTTTGAATGGCTTGTATTTGTATCGTGCTGATAAATCAGTTGTTGATATGGGTAAGAAATACGCTGTTTTTAAAAACCGTGTTTCTTTTATTACGGCATCATCCAACGGAACAGTTTGGGTAGCCACTTTTGGTGGTGGAATTGCAGCTTTGAAAAATGGCAAACTCATTAGAGTGATAACCCAAAATCATGGATTGCCAAGTAATGTTTGTAAAACTCTGTTAGCAGAAAAAGATCATTTATGGGTAGGGACAGACAAAGGTGCTGCCAAGGTTGATATTATTGGTGATAGTTTGATAATCAGGAAATATTCGGAAGCAGACGGCCTGCTTTCAGATAATATAAATGTTATCCATGAGTTCAATGGCAATGTTTTTTTTGGAACTTCAAAGGGGTTAAGTTATTTTTTGAATGATGAAAATAACTTTGAATCCACCTGTGATTTGAACATGGTCTCATTTCTTTCAAATGGAGTCAGGTATTTAACAGAAGGAATAACTTATTTCAAACATGATCAAAATAATATACAGTTTGAATTTGTAGCTATTTCATTTAGGTCAATTGGGGATATTGTTTATGAATACAGGTTGATTGGATCCGATACTACCTGGAACAAAACTCGTCAAAATATTCTTAACTACCCAGCACTCCCCAGTGGAAACTATGAATTTGAAATAGTAGCTACTAATAAATTCGGTAAAAGAAGTGAAACCAGAAGAGTTTTATTCACCATTGAACAAATACTGCAAGAACGTATATGGTTCAGAGTGCTATTGATTTGTGTTTTATTGGTTTCTATTTGCATGATATCGCTTTATTTTTATAAAGAGAAATAAGAATAAGGAACAAGAAAAAAACAGCAATTGTTAAAAAAATAAGTGAGTTGGAGCAACTAGCGATTAAAGTCTCAGATGAACCTCATTTTATTTTCAATAGCCTGAATTCAATTCAGCAATACGTAATGGATAAAGATGTGGCTGGCGCCAATAAATTCATTTCAGGTTTCTCAAGGTTGATTAGACAAACCCTTGATTTTTCATCAAAGCAAAAGGTTGGCATACAGGAAGAACTTGACTATCTTAAGAATTATCTTGAATTGGAAAAAACAAGACTGGAAAGCGCCTTTGATTATTCAATTGAAGTGGATCCGTTACTGGCAAATACAGGATATACTATTCCGCCTATGATTCTCCAGCCATTTGTCGAGAATAGTGTAAGGCATGGAGTTAGGTATCGAAAGGATAATAGTGGGCATATACGAATTCGTGTAACAATTGACGAGAATCATATTTATTTTGTTATAGAGGATAATGGTGTTGGAAGATCACAGTCAAAGAATTTCAAGAGTTCCATACCTATAGAGTATCAGTCCAAAGGCATGTCGCTCACTGCTAACAGGGTTGAATTGCTTAATAATAGCAGCAAGCAAAAAATGCAGGTTACAATTGAAGACGCATTTCCTGATGATAAAGAATATCCAGGTACAAGGGTGATTGTTTCAATGCCAGCTTATTTTGATTAATTAAACAGTTTTTATCATTTAGTATGACTCTGCTTAAGCTATATTTCTATTTTGCTTCTCTTTTATTTATCCAGAATGTTTTTGGGCAAGAACATAGTTACACCCGTTACGATCTTAATGATGGGTTGGCTGGTTCTACAGTATATACAATGGCACAAGACAAAGACAGGTTTTTGTGGTTTGGTACAGAAACAGGTTTAAGCCGATTTGATGGGACTCATTTTAAGAATTACTCTACTTCAGATGGGTTGCCGGATAACGATATACTGGATATTTATTGTGACAAGAAGAACAGGATATGGATGGCTACGTTCAAGGTTTCAATTGCATATATTTTTAATGGTCAGATACATAATCAATTCAACGATTCCGCTCTTTCAAATTTGAAGTTGCCTGGTAATATTTTATCTTTTGTTGAAGACAAGAATGGGGATTTAGGAATTATGGGTCGAACTTTTTTGATTGTTTTGAAAAGGAATGGAGAGTTTAAATATGTTAATCTGTTCATGATACATCCTGAAATACTTAATATATCAATAACTACAAAAGGCGATAAAGGATTTGTTCTGTATACAAATAAAGGGTTAGTAAGTATTGAAGATGAACAAGCAAAATTGATTGAACCCTTTGATATCAAATACGACCATTATGCCTATTTGAAAATAACTGAAAATATGCTAGTCTTTAGGGATGAATTGTATTTTACAAAACTAAAGTTGTTGAAAGAGCATAAAGAAGTTACTATACCTGTATTAAAAGGAAATCTTAAGTTGACATCCGTTTCTGATAGTGTTTTGAGTTTTAATACCAGGAATGGAGCTTATTTTTATAACCCCTACATCAGCGACAAGCCTGTAGCTGTTTACCTGACTGAACGCCCTATTTCATATGCTTTTAAGGACGACGAGAAGAATATTTGGTTCTGCACCCTTGGGAATGGAGTGTATAAATTGAATTCTGAAGCTATTCGAACGATTGTAATGTATGAGAACAATAAAAGGCAATCAGGTGTAAGTGCCATTACTTCTGCAGGTGAAGATGTTTATTGTGGTACAAGTTTGAATAGTATCCATAAGGTGAGGTTTGGAAAAGAAATATCTAATAAGCGATATTTTAATACTTTTTATGCCGGAGAATTGTCGCCAGTAACAGATTTGATTGTATGTGCTAATGGGGATATTATTTTAGGGTCAGGAGTTTTGTTAACAAGGCTGGATTCAAAAGGTCATTTAATGAAGTCTGTTAATACTGTTGCCATAAAGAAAATTCAAAAGTTGGCGCAATCACTTACTGTTGCCAGTAGTGGAAGTGTAGTGAATGTTAGTCTTGATGACTTTAAAGTTTTAGATACTATTTGGAGAGAAAGGGCTACTACAGTATATGTTAAAGATTCCAATTATTTTATTGGAACATTGAATGGATTAGTAAGAGTGGGTATTAATGGCCAGTTTGAAAACATGGGTGATTCATTTCCCATATTGAAGAACAGGATATCAGTAATTACTGAAGATATGTATGGTACATTATGGGTGGGTACTTTTGGAAATGGGGTAATTGGGCTTAAAAAGGGCAAACCAATAAGATTGATATCTGAGAAGGAAGGTCTTTCGAGTAATATTTGCAGATCCATATTCTCTTCCAAAGATTTTTTATGGGTTGGAACCAATAAGGGGCTTAATAAGATTGCCATTTCAAAGCCAAATTTGGAGGTAGTTAATTATTTTACTGAAGATGGCATTCCTTCAAATAACATTGATGCCATTTATATAAAGGATTCAACTCTTTTCCTTGGTACTCCTGCTGGGCTTACTTATTTTAAAGAAAGTGATATTGCAACAAATTCGATATGCTCACTAAGATGGACAGATATGGAGATGAATGGGGAATTATCCTTTCCAGATAGTGAAGTAACCTATTTCCCAGCAAAATCATGGAATTTAAGGTTTGGTTATGTAGGTATTTCCTTTAAGTCAAATGGGGATATAAAATACCAATACAGGTTGATGGGGCTTGATTCAAATTGGCAAACAACTACATCGACCTTTCTCACTTATCCATCATTACCTTCAGGAGATTATGAATTACAGATCATTGCCATTAATAAATATGGTGTCAAAAGCAATCTATTAAAGTATAGGTTTGTTATTAATAAGTATTATTGGGAGACCACATGGTTTAAAGCACTTGTTGTATTGCTATTCTTTGTTCTGCTCATGGGTTTCTATTTTTTATCATCTAGGTTCATAAGCAAAAGGGAAAAAGAGAAAACAAGAATAAGTTCTCTTATTTCTGAGTTAGAACAGCTGGCTTTGAAATCTCAAATGAATCCGCATTTTATTTTTAATAGTCTAAACTCCATTCAGCAATATGTGATGGATAAGGATGTAGCAGGAGCTAATAAATTTATTTCGGGGTTTTCGAGACTAATAAGGCAAACCCTGGATTTTTCTTCGAAGCAAAAGATAGGGTTGGATGAAGAGTTGGATTACCTTACTAATTATCTTGAATTGGAAAAGACAAGATTTGAGGGATCATTTGATTATTCAATTGATGTGGATCCTTCAATATCCAGGCATGGATATCCCTTACCTCCTTTGATTTTACAGCCGTTTGTTGAAAATAGTGTCAGGCATGGAGTTAGGTATAGAAAAGATAATAATGGACATATTCAGATTAAAGTATCTATTGAGCAGGACCTTATATTTATTTTGTTCTTGAAGATAATGGGGTTGGTAGAAACCAATCTAAGAATTTGAAGAGTTCAATGCCAATTGAATATCAGTCTAAGGGTATGACGCTTACAGCAAACAGGGTTGAAGTAATGAATAATAGTAGTAAGCAAAAAATGCAGGTAACTGTGGAAGATGCCTTTCCGGAAAATGAAATTTATCCTGGTACAAGAGTTATAGTTACAATACCTAGCAACTTAAGATAATTTTATTGTAAATGGTAAGATTAATTCCATCTTAGTTGATGATGAGCCAAAAACCTTCGGATATTGCGCGGTTTGTTGAACGAGTTTTGTCCAGATGTCAATATAATTGGGGAAGCACAGTCGGCCGACGATGCAGAATTGTTGATAAAGGAACTGGATCCGGAATTGGTTTTCTTAGACATCGAAATGCCTTTTGGAAATGCCTTTCAACTTTTGGAGAAGATAATGCCGGTGAATTTTGAAATCATTTTTGTAACTGCATTTGACAACTATGTGCTGAAGGCCTTTAAATATAGTGCATTGGATTACCTGTTGAAGCCGGTTACCATCGAAGAACTGGTAAATGCTGTAAAAAGGGCAGATTTCAGGATTAGTCAAAAGACAATCAATCCTCAATTAATCAATCTTTTCAATAATCAAAAAGTTTCAAAACCCGGAGATCAAAAGCTGGTTCTTGAAGCGAGAGATGGATCAATGGTGTTTGTGAAGTTTAATGATATTATAAAAATTAGAGCTGAAGGTGGATACACATATATTCATACAATGGAAGGCAAGCAATACATTTCAGATAAGTCGGTTAAAGAGTATGAAGATATTTTACCTGAATCAATCTTCTTCCGTATCCATCACTCTTTCATTATAAATAAGAACGTAATTAAAAAGATAGTGCCTGGAAGAGGAGGGATGGTTGAACTCATAGATGGATCAAAAGTAGAAGTAGCAGTGAGAAGGAAGACAGAGTTTATGGAATGGGTGGGGAGGGGGTAGGCTGGGAGTCGGGAGTCGGGAGTCGGGAGTCGGGAGTCGGGAGTCGGAGTCGGGAGTCGGGAGTCGGGAGTCGGGAGTCGGGAGTCGGGAGTCGGGAGTCGGGAGTCGGGAGTCGGGAGCGGGGGAGTCGGGAGTCGGGAGTCGGTTAAATTTTGGCTTTATAAGTTACGATTTATTTATGTTATCAACTTTATAAATTCCAGTGTGTATGAAACTTGTTTGAACTTATGGAACCTATGGAACTTCTTGAACTTCTGGAACCCTTAAACTCTTAAACCCCCAACCTCAAGACACACTTATCCCCCAAATCGACACAGTTACCGGAATTTTAAAAATCGAATTGCAACGGTGTTTACATTTGAATGGTAAATTTTAACCTTTACCTCTGTGCACTGTTTTTCCTTTTTTTTAAGATTTTTCCCTGGCTTCGGCCGGGGATTATCTTTTTAGTAGGGTAGCCACTTTTTTGGAAATTGAACCCCAGTAATAATATTGGTAAAAGCTTATGGGAGTGTGACTGTTCTGTATTAGAACTTTTTTTAATTCTTCATTGAAACTTTTCCAGTCTTCATTTGGAACTACTTTTAACTGTTCGCCACAAACAGATTCGATTATTCCCAATGCGCCAATTTTTGTAGATACAACCTGGCAATCGTAGGCGATCGCTTCTATTGCCTTTGTCTTTACCCCACCACCACTGATAATTGGATTAAGGAAAATGTCGGCTGCCTTAAAATAGAGGCTTATATCGTCTACAAAGCCCGCATAGATGATGTTTTGGTTCTTGTATGCTTTCAATTCATCAAAGGAGGCAGGTAATCCTTTTCCACAAACTAAAATCTTATATGGGATAGCCAGTTCTTGTAAAACAGGATTTACATGATCCAAAATGACCTTTAATGCATCGTAGTTGGTATGATGGTATAATGCACCATTAAAAAGCAGGAGTTTTGTTCCAGACTCTATTTTATACTGTGCTAATATCTTGTTTCTACATTCCTCTTTATCGGTTGGGATACCGGGAATTTCAACTCCATAAGTAATAGCATGAGATTTATCGGGATTTATGGAAAGCTCTTTGATGGCGTATTCCCTATCGTCTTCTGAAATAAAAAAGTTGATATCAGATTGGCGATACACCCAGCATTCATACCATTTCAGGGCTTTCCACCACCAACGACCAATGGATTTGGATCTTTCGAATTCAATATTATGTGAATGTACCACCCAAGTGATCTTCATTGTTTTCTTAATCATCCAGGCTAACCAGCCGTAGTAGGGATGTTCGATCAGCAAATGAGTAGCATTTTGTTCCTTTATGAACCTTCTAACGGTAAAGTAAAGGAACAGGTTCATGTATCTTAACCGGCTGTTGGATAGGATAGGGTGGAAGCTGTAATTTTTTGCTTCACTCGCTTCATTGTTTTTTGTACCTATGGCAGTTATGGATACTTCTTTGCCTACATACTCATTGAAAACGGCAATACCTTTTTCACCTCCCAGCCTTGCTGGAAGTATCTTGTATGGAACGATGCTGATGACGCGAACGGTATTCATCCCTTAGGTGATGGTTTTTTTGCCAACACGAAGATAGCGGTTGCAAGGAAAGGAATTTTAGTACTATTGCTATTGAAGATATTTTTGAGTAACCACCTTTTCAGTTTCCCCTCTTTTAATACATCCATTGGTGCTGTTACATATTCACAGGTAATTATTTCAAATCCCTGTTTTTCCAATAGTCTGGTTATCCTTGATTTTGTATAGATACGGGCATTGGCCCAACGTTCATGTAAAGGCCTTGGCAACCATGAAAAAAAAGGCACCCGATTCCAGGGTAATAGTGGAAGATGAGCCCCATGGGTTTCAAAAATCCACCACTTGTTAGGAACACTGATGGCCGCTAAACCGCCAGATTCCAGAATATCAAAGTATTTTGAAACGGTATCCTCATTTTGAAAATGTTCAATCACTTCAAAACTGATGATGCGCTGGAATTTTTCAGTAAACTCATCCTTTTCCAAATTCACAACTCTGAAGGCGCTGTTATGGGCATCCCATTTTTTTTGTTGCTCCTTGAAGGGTTCAGTGTAATTGAAAATATCGATCCCTAAACACTGTCTGAATTTTTTTGCCACCCTGTTTATGGTAGCGCCACCACCACAACCAATTTCAATGCAATCCTTATCCTTATCAAAAAACCTGGCTGGGCTTCCATTAACTGAATCCTCCTCGATATAATCAAGTCTGTATCATCAGCTGGCTTACCCAGGTAATGGTCAGATTCAAATAGTTCTTTATCGACTCTGGAGGTGTTGGACATGTTTGGGGTTAAAAGTTAAGTTTAAAGTTCAATATGTTCAAGAAATTAAAGAGGTACAGTTAAATTAATCGCTAACAGACTTAATTATTTTTTCACCGCAGAGACGCGGAGACGCAGTGGAATTCACGCTGCGTCTCCGCGTCTCTGGTGATTTGCATTAGCTTTTCACTCCGGACTTCTTTCAGCAACTACATAAATAAACGGTGCCACCAATATTCCTACATTCTTATTTAATCCAATCACTACATTCAATACTTTCCCCATCAGGTTTTTCCAGCCTTTGCTATAATGGGTATCCCAGAAGCCAGGAAGGAATTGTATATTATATTTTCTTTCGTCTATTAACTTCCTGTATTCATTAAATGGAATAATATGTTCAGCCCATACACCATTGGAAGGATCGCAGGTATTGCTTCCTATGGATAATGGTTTTGGAAGCTGATGACTCGTCATATATAAATCTACTGTTTTCTTAATTTCCGGAATTGCCATACCTCTTGTTAAAGTAGCAAGACTGACAACGATCGATGTTTCTAATTGAGGAGCATGACCTGCAATGAATGAATTTCTTTCTTTCAGGTATTCTTTCTCCCATTTCCGATGCCATAAGATATGCTTGATTCGGCTACCGGGGTTATTGTAGTTGGCCGTTGTGGAAGAATACACCAATGCTTTTGGTTGCTTGTGGGCAATAGCCGCATAAAAATCTTCCAACTTATAAATGTGTTCAATTACATTGCGTGATGTGATGATATCGCATTGCAAATCCTTTGCAGACAATTCTTCCAATGTAGAATCAATATCGCCAGTTATATACTCATCAACATTTACACCAATTGATTCTGCTATCAATTGTGCACTTCGTTTCCAGTCGGCCAGGTGATCGTTGTATATTACTTTGTGACAACCAATCATCTTTGCTAATGTATATAAAGTACCCACACCAGCACCATAATCCATCAATACAATTTCCTGAACTTGTTTTTTTGAAAGCGAAATTGAATTGTATAACAAATGGGCACTTGTTTCAATAGAAAAAAACAGGCGCTTGAAATGACTTCCTTTAAAATATGCCAGACAATAATCAGGCATTCCCAATTGTTCAACAGGTAAGACCTGAAGTTTTTTTAATAATTCCTCTGCTTTTCCCTGTATCAATCGGCTTAACTGATCTTTCTGTGGCAAAAATAAGTCCATGGTAACAGTGGGTTTTATTCCTTATCAGGCCACAGCTTTTTTACTTTGCTTCCATTCCCAGAATAAACCGCCAGCTACTAGAACAATAGAAAGCAAGCCAATCACTAATGAAATAAGGTCACCAGTTTCCTTAGTTTTCGGTTCGAACCTGAATTCAATAGCGTGATGGCCCGCTGGAATTGCTAAACCCCTGAAGGTATAATCAACTCTTGCAATTGGAGCTTCTTTCCCATCAATAAATGCTTTCCAACCATATGGATAGTATATTTCACTGAATACTGCAAATTGGTTAGTGGCAGCATTGCTTTCGTATTTATGATATCGTTATTGTTTTTTAGTATTCGAATAGCTGCTGTTGAATCGGCTTGTGGCGTTATAGTAATTTTTGATTGTTCTCTCTTGTCAATATAAACTGTGTCCAATGGTTTTATGGAATCAAGCGCAGTCATCTCTTCCGGAAATAACCGGTATCCTGTTTTATCTGAAGGTCTGCCCTGTTTGGAGTGTATTGTTCCATCAACTCTTCTTCCGATACATAATTTTTCGAATTGAGGTAACGCATATCTACTGGTATTAGATCAATCAGTAGTAAAGCACAAAATGCTATGGCTGCATAAAGAGGTGCTATCTTTTTTCTGGCAGTAAAGTAAATGATAGCGCCTCCTAATAAAATGAAAATAAGGGTACGCAGTAGATCATCTCCATAAAGGTCTTTTCGGTCACTCACTAACCCGCTGAACATACTGGTTGCTACTCCGCTGGCTTGTTGAACCATGGGTTCAGTGGGTTGTTGCCCATTACTTAACATCATAGTTAAGTTTTCTCCAATACGTTCTTTCATTTCCTTATCGTTCGGACTCTTATATTCAGCCGTAAAGAATACAACTACTAAAACAGCCGACAATACAGCAATAGCTATTGAAGCTGGTTTAAGGCGTTTCCATAATTCTTCTTTTGTCCATTGACCATAAAGTAGTGATTGCAACGCCATAGCTGCCAAAATCGAAAATGTCAACTGTGGAATTACCATGGCAATGGAAGGTGCCCTGAACTTATTATAATAGGGGAGATGATCAAAAAGAAAATAGTTAATGGTACTGGCATTCGATCCCCAGGCAAGTATCAATCCCATTACAGTTGCTCCAACAACCCAACCCAGATGCCAATCCCTTACAAGGAATAATCCAATGATGAATAGCATTACTACTATAACGCCAAAATATACAGGACCAGAAGTTCCCAATGTTTGCGTGCCCCAATAAGCGGATAAGGCACCATAATAGCTTTGAGTTACTTGTTCAGGTAAGCGGGCATCAATCATAGCTTCTACAGCTTTTGATTTATCCCCTAATTCTTGAGGGCCACTGCTACCTCCTTTAAAGGCAGGTAAAACAATAGTAAAACTTTCATCGATGCCATAGCTCCAACGGAAGGCATAATCTTTATCTAAACCACCCTTGGTAGCATTGTCTTTCGGTTTATTGATTGTTAATTCAGACCTTCCACCCCGCATCGTTTCTTTCGCATACTCATTCAATGGCATCAGCATAACAGCATAGGAAGCTACCCCGAAACCAATGGCTGCAATAGAAAGACCGGCTGTTTTCAATAAATGGGTATAGTCTTTTTCTTTTATTGATTTTATCAGAAAGGCTAAAGCAGCAACCAAAATGACTAAAAAAGTATAATAAACTATTTGTACGTGGTTCTGGTAAAATAAAAGGGTGCTGAAAGTGAGTGCTGTTATGAACCCAAGTACATATTTACGTTGGGTAAGCAAAATAAACCCTGCTAACACAGCAGGGGCATATCCCATCGAAGAGAACTTGGTAGTATGTCCAACCGCTACAAGAATTGCATTATACGAAGCATAGCTATAAGCCAATGCTCCAAAAATGCCGACCCAGGATTTCATCCGGAAAGCCATACAAAGAATATAGAAGCATACGCAGCTAAGGAAGAATAAACTCACTGGTGTTGGAAGACCAAATCGGAAAACAAAGTCAAGCCATGCCAGAGTTACATTGTATTTAGATTCCATGGAAACCTGATAACCCGGCATTCCACTGAACAAGCTATTGGTCCAAAGTGGGAAATGACCTGTTTTCTCCTTGTATTCAAAGGATTGCTGGGCCATTCCTTTCCAACTCATCACGTCGTGCTGGTTTACAACCATGCTTTTCAGGGCTGGCATACAGTAAATAACCGATACAGCTAAGAAAATGCCTATCGCCAACACATGTGGCTGTACTTTCTGCCAGATATTCTTGTTCATAAAGGAGGTAAATAATTAAAAATGATGGGCAAAATAATGCAATTTTACAGGATACCGGCTTATGCAGAACCTATTATTTTTTTTCCGCGTCACCTTTATCTGTAATCTGTGCCTGCTATTGTCGGCACTATCCAAATTCTGGACAATTCTGCCAGAGGGGTTTATTTCGTCGACAGTCGTTGTACTGGGGGTGGGATTGGCTTTTTTCTTCAATATAGCGGCTAACCTGCTGCTTTTGGTTTTGCTTTTACGGAGAAAAGCTGCACTAGAAAACTTCCCTAAATGGTTGATTATTGCCAATTTTCTATTCTTGATTCCTGAAGTTTTTTTGCTTTTAAGATAAGAAGGGGATCTGTTTCAGCAATTTTCCTAATTGCTAGCTGAGTTTTTGGTACATGACATAGTCGTCCATGATATATCCGTTTCCAATGGGTATTTTTTCTTCGGAAAGTATTGAGAAACCTTCTTTTTCATAGAATCCACGAGCCTTGTTAAACTTATTTACATTCAGGCGGAGCTCAGAAGCGCCAGCCTTAATAACCAATTCCCTTACTTTTCCCAATAAGGCCTTTCCTAATCCCAAACCTTGGGTGGAAGGTGAAACATACAGTTTCTGTAGTTTGAAAATACCCTCATCCAGCTTATTGTAAGAGGCAAAACCTAAAGGGTTATCCATATTTTCAATCAGCAGAAATTGGTGGTTGTATTCATCCATTTGTTTGATAATGGCCGCGGAATTGTAGATCAGATGGAGCATGTAATCAAGCTGTTCCTTTGAAAGAATTTCTTTATAAGCTGTAGGCCAAATCTCATATGCCAAAGTCTGGATAATCAAGATATCATCATGACCAGCCAATCTTATCCGGATATTCTCTTTCATTAAAATTTGCTTTAGCATTCACTCAATTAAGAAACCGTTGGTTTACGTGTTTGTCGGAAATAAAAAAAAGCCCCAGTCAAATAAATGAGAATTACGGTTCCGAAAAACAGCCCTTTGTAAACAAGTCCTGAATAATCTGGATTTGCTTTGAGTAATAAGGTGAAAATAAACAATCCATGTAAAGTAACTGGTATAAGCAGCGCTATAGTATTTGTATAGAAACCCTTTGAGGATTTAATGAAATAGGTCATTATGACTGAGAACGATGCATGTGCCAAAACCGATAATAACATCAATTGGCTATAACTTGATAAGCCATTCTGATAGGCAATATGTGAATTTTCGAAAGTTGCAAAACCCATTGCCATCAATAAGGCAATAGTTACAGCTTGTATAGCGCTTTCTGAAGTGGATGGTCGTATAAGATAAAACCTAAGTAATAAGAACTTACTTCCTTCCTCAATAATAGCAATGATAAGGAAAGAAAAAAACAATTGCTCATTTATAGGTTCTGAAACCAGTTTTAAGATACCCGCCGGATACAATACAGATTGAAAGTATTTTACTGGTATCGCCAAAATTAAACCCGATAAAAAAGAGATTAATAACATTTTTCTATTTGGCCCAGGAAAATTGTCTTTTAATCCCCAAAACATAATCAGGGCTAAAAATGGGGCCAGCAATACAGCTAAGGAAAGTAATACCATAAATCAAATGTAGAAAAATGGGTTGAAATTTATGGTCTGTATATTCAGTATGTGATTTTGCTTCTAACTGGAACTTGTATTGTTTGAATTCTCAAAATTTAACCTGGATAAGTTATGATGCAGTTTTATGGATTTAAGAGATATCCTGATGGCAATCCAGTAAGATATCAGTGCACCAAGCAACAACAGTCCACCAGATACAAATTTTGTTACTTCAGGGCTTTGCTGTAAGAACAGGAAGAAGTCAAAACTACCATGGAAGAAAGCAGCCAATAATAACCCTTTGATAAAATGAGTACCTGCATTATCAGGATCGAATTTAGCAAGACCCACATGATACCCCATCAATACGGCGAAAGATGCATGCGCAGGGACAGACAAAAACATTCTCAGGAAGGCAGTAGATAGTCCACCTTCCATAACATATCCGATGTTTTCGAGGGTTGCAAAGCCCATACTTACCATTACGGAATAGACAATACCATCTAGTGGCTCATTAAATGCTTTTTTTCGATAAGCATAGATCCGCAGCATGAAAAGCTTGCTTCCTTCTTCGCTTAACCCTATTATTCCAAAAGTATAAATGAAGTAATAGATTAATGATTTACTGGCGAAATAAGCATCAAGCTGCTTTGATAAAGTGAGTTGCAGTATTATTGCAGGCAAGGTGCTTAGCACCCCTAAAAAAAATGATATTAGGATGTTTTTTAACGGCTCACGGTCGTACCTGTCCTTTGAATAGAAATATAACATTATGGCAATCCCTGGTGCCAGGGCTAGGGCTATTAACAGCATATTCCAAAAATAGAGGAAAATGAAAGAATAATAAAACCGATTACTTGTTTATCACTTTCAGCGTATAGCCTGGTTTTCCATCTTGTGGATTAACTCTGATTAAGTAGATTCCTTGTTGAGCATGACGGATAGGTAATAAAACATCCTGTTGTTCACTTGTTATGTTTACGGGTATTGCTTGAAGTAATTGGCCATCTCTTGTATAAAGGCTTACCATATATAATCCTGCAGAGGAATTGAATCTTATTGGTATGATATTATGGATCGGATTGGGTATAGGTAATATTTGATTTGCCACTACCATATACTTGCCTTGTATAACTATAAATGAACTTGCCATCGGCATCTACCATCTTTATTTTATAATAAGCAAGTCCTGAATATGTTAAGTTATGATTGAAGTGATATTGACTTGATCCAACTGTGTTGCCAATGGCTTTAACCTGAGCTGCAGATTCGAAATTACGACCATCCTTTGAATACATTATTTCAAAGTAAGATGTATTTCTTTCATTAGAACATGTCCAGTTTAATTGTACAGATTCTTTTTGGCATGATGCGGTAAAAGATAATAATGTTAATGGTACAATTCCATTTGTTTGCCATATGAATGCCTGACCAGTAGTTGGTTTATTGTTGACAGTATTCACTTCTGCAATAGCAGATACTACTGGAGTAGATGAGAGGTCGCTTACTGATACGAAAACACCTGCATTTTTTCCTGCTAAACCCACAGAAGCATTTCCAGTATTTACAGTAAAGCCATTATCCTTGTACAGGAATTCGATATTATTGATGGTTTCATATAGTTTAACCTGGAAATTAATGACTCCTTTTTGAGCATTGAAATTCCATTCCATGTTTGTCCATTCAATTGTAAGAACCCTGTAAGGTGCAACACCTGAAAGTTGGTATTGAATAGCGCCTCCATTACTTACTTCAAGGTCATCCCATAGTGGAGCAATAAGTGGCGCAAGATTAGTTCCTCCCACTGTAGACAATCCGTTTACATAGCTGTCTGAAGCATTTTCATTGAAGGATATAAAACCGTTAGAGCTTATATAAAGGTTATTGAAAAGGCTATCATCAAAATGAAATGCGAATCCTATTGGAATGGCAGTAGAAATTTCATCGTCAGCATGTGCTCCAAATACTTGTGTTCCTGCAACAGGAGAATATCCAGAGTTAGAAGATATGAACGTATAAGTTAAGTATTGAGAGAAGGATCGGCTTGAAAATGACAGCAATAGTATTATTGCCAGTATATATTTTGGTAGGCTTAACAGAAGGCCGCTGCTGGGTATACCGCGCCGTTTCATTTTCTAGGTTATTGGATCGCTTCTAAAACGCTATCGAAACTCTGCTATTTCAAGCATTAAAAGGAAAGGATGGAAACTAAGGGTTTTTGTATAAGTTGGGTAAAGGAAAGTCCGGAAGTCGGAGAGGAAAGTCCGGAAGTCCGGAAGTCGGGAAGACCGGAAGGAAATACAAGTAGGGAAGTAGGGGAGTTAGGTAGTAGGGAAGTAGAAAATACAAGTAGAGACCGAAAGACCGGAAGACAGAAAGACCGGAAGACCGGAAGTCTGAAAGAAAATACAGATTCTTGCTGGGAGCGGTGCCCAACCCTGAAGGGGTTGAATCATCGTATCCCCGAGTGCAACTCGGGGGAAAAAGGAAGTAATAAAATGTCGGGAAGACCGGAAGTCCGGAAGAGAATACAAGTAGGGAAGTAGGGAAGGAGGGAAGGTTTTAAATCTAATTGAAAAGGAATTTAGCAAAAAAATAACCGCAAAGCCAAAGAGAAACCCCTCTGCGCCTGCGGTTATTTTTATTTAATAAAGGCTGTATTTATATCCTCCCTACTTGTATTTTTACAAGGCTGTATTTGATACTTCCCTACTTGTAATGTATTCTCCTTCCCTCCTTCCTACTTCCTAACTTCCCTGTATTTATTTCCTTCCGGTCTTCCCGACTTTCGGACTTCCGGACTTTCTCCTCTGACTCTCAAAATTACAAGAACCTCTGACTATCCTCAACTCATTCTCTTCTTCAAATTCTCATCAATCGCTTCCAGAAACTCTTCAGTATAGAGATAGTGTTTGCCATGTTCTACTTTATTACCGTGAATACATACGGCAAGGTCTTTAGTCATTTTGCCTGATTCAACGGTTTCAATACAAACAGCTTCCAGCGCATTACAGAAGTCAATCAAGGGCTGGTTGCCATCGAGTTTTCCACGGAAAGCCAATCCCCTTGTCCATGCAAAAATGGAAGCTATTGGATTTGTTGAAGTTGGTTTGCCTTTTTGATGATCACGATAGTGACGGGTAACTGTACCATGCGCAGCT
Source organism: Chitinophagaceae bacterium (assembly GCA_016721085.1). Taxonomy (GTDB): domain Bacteria; phylum Bacteroidota; class Bacteroidia; order Chitinophagales; family Chitinophagaceae; genus Endoryza. The sequence goes on from JADKJI010000009.1 coordinate 28,368, forward strand.
TCTGCTTCCATAGTCTTACCATCAGGAGTCACCAACACAGATGTCATTAATCCCAATGATCCAAAACCTTGCGCCACTGTATCCTTTGTACGTCTCCGTCATAGTTCTTACAAGCCCAAACGAATTTTCCATTCCATTTCAAGGCACTAGCAACCATGTCATCGATAAGGCGATGTTCGTATGTTATACCTGCTGCATCAAAAGCAGTTTTGAATTCCTGCTCAAATATCTCCTGGAAAATATCCTTGAAACGGCCATCATATTTCTTAAGGATAGTATTCTTAGTACTCAGGTATAAAGGCCATCCTTTTTGTAAAGCCATATTGAAGCAGCTGCGAGCAAAACCTGCAATACTCTCATCGGTATTGTACATGCTTAAGGCAACACCTGCCCCTTTGTATTTGTAAACTTCGTGCTCAATTACTTGTCCGTCTTCCCCTTCAAATTTGATAGTCAGTTTTCCCTTTCCTGGTACTACGAAATCTGTAGCCCGGTACTGATCCCCAAAAGCATGGCGACCAACGATTATGGGACTATCCCAGGTAGTAACTAATCGGGGGATATTTTTGATTACGATAGGTTCACGGAATACAGTTCCATCAAGGATATTCCTGATGGTGCCATTAGGGCTCTTCCACATTTGTTTGAGATGGAATTCCTCAACACGTGCTTCATCGGGAGTGATAGTAGCACATTTGATACCCACACCGTATTGTTTTATGGCATTGGCAGAATCAATTGTTACCTGGTCATTGGTCTGATCGCGGTACTCAACCCCGAGATCAAAATATTTGATGTCCAATTCAAGGTAAGGGATGATCAGTTTGTCTTTGATGAATTTCCAGATTATGCGGGTCATCTCGTCTCCGTCGAGTTCCACAACGGGATTTGCTACTTTGATTTTGCTTGCCATAAAAAACAATTTACATATTTAATGGATTGCAAACCTACCACAATTAAGCCAATACACAAAAGGGAGCGACAAGGGAATTTTGAGGCAAAACAGTGATGTGCAAACCCCTCTGGAAATAATCTATTCGGTTCTGGCGGGGCTTCCATTTGTATTATTTATTGCGAATTTTCTTCCTTCTTTTTTTTCTAAAAAACTAGCAGATAAAATTCCAAAAGTTTACCTTGCAATTATGTTAAGGGGGTTAAAGGCATATCTGAGCCAATACATTGATTTGTCGGCAGCAGAAGAACTCATGCTGTCTCAATTATTGGAAGTACGCACATACGACAAGAAAGCCCGTTTGACCGATATCGGTGAAACGGAGCTATATCTCAATTTCGTATTGAGCGGTATGTTGCGTAAATACTTTTTTAGGGGTAAAGAGGAAATTATAACGCATATCACTCCAGAAGGAAGTATCCTCGCTTCTGGCACTTCTTTTTTTACAAAACAACCGTCTAAATTTATTGTTGAAGCCATTGAGCCCACCATTGTTGCCTCACTGAATCATGATAATCTTGAAAAGATATTATCATCTTCACCAAAATGGGAAAGGGCTGGTAGATTGTTGGTGCAGGATTTTTTTCTGGATAAAGAATATTGGTTGCTTGATAGTATACGTTATACACCGAGGGAACGTTTTCTGCATTTGATGAAAGAAAGACCTGATCTGTTGCAAAGAGTACCGCAAAAATATCTGGCATCATATCTCAATATTAAACCCGAAACATTTAGCAGATTGAAGCACCTTATGTTATCAAAGAAAAAATCTGTTCCGGCAAAAAAATAATTCCTAACCGATTCTTCAGAAATGAATATAAATAACCTCTCTTTCCAGGATATTGTAGAATATCTTCAACGGTATTTTCCTGTTACAGAAGAACAGGCTGAAATGATGATGGGCTATTGTGAAATGCGACATTTCGATAAGAAAGTGGTTATCGTTGATGAAGGAGAAGTGGATACCTACCTCAACATGGTGATGAAAGGACTAGTGAGAAAGTTTGTCAGAAAAGGGAAGAATGAAATTACATTACAGTTAGCAACTGAAGGACATATCATCGATTCTGATATCTCATTCCTCAAGCAAGAGCCATCACTTGTTGTAGTTGAGACAATTGAACCAACCACTTTGGTTTCCTTAAGCCGAAAGAAAATGGATGAGGCTCTTGAGAAGATGCCTGGCGCCGATAGAATGGGACGTCAATTATTATTGGCTATGTTTCTAAAGAAAGATGAAAGGCATTACAAGTTACTGCAGCATACTACCCGCGAACGATTTGTAGAATATGTTCATAACCATCCTCACATGTTACAACGAGTACCTCAAAAGTACCTTGCTTCTTACCTGAACATAAAGCCTGAAACTTTCAGCCGATTAAAGCATCTTGTAAGAAAAAGTAAGCCTTAAAGGTTTACGACCAACACAGGTATTTTCAATTCATGCCTCACAGAGTTTATCGTTTCACCATAGATCCAATCTTTGACTCCGGAATGGCCATGGGCGCCAATTACGAGCAGGCTCGCTTCAGATTCTTCAACAAGACGTACAATTTCTTTAGTACGGTTATGATATCCTAATGCTCCTACTGATGAATAGCCTTGTAATTCCAATCTCTTGATATATGATTGAAGTCGCTCCTTATCAGCCCTTGTTTCAAAATCATCACTATCCTTGCCCAGGAATTGAGCTGAAACACTTTCAACAACATGAATGAGAATATAAGTTGTGCCTTTTTTGCCCTGACCAATGGCATGAACTAATATCTTCTCATCACTTTCACTAAAATCTAATGCTACCGCAATTTTATTATAAGAGGGTATCTCCTGCAGTTGCCATCCAACGCTTTCGGGATGTACTAATAATGGCACACCCGGTTTCTTTTTTCGTAGCATTGGGAAGAAGGTTATATATAGAAGTAAGGCACCGAAAATAACAAGGGCTGCAATCAATACTACTTTCCAGATCATATATCCGGGAGTATTAAAAAACTGGACCGTTTCATTGATTACCATTCTTACATTTAAATAAACAAGCACTGCTGCAACCGCCCAGGCAAGAAATTTAATCAAAGGCTTAATGGCAAACGAACCCATGGTTTCCTTATCACTTACAAAATGTATTAATGGAATAATAGCAAATCCTAATTGAAGACTTAATACTACCTGACTTAAAACCAATAGGCTATCGACTTTTGTGTCACCTGAAAAATAAATAACAAGTACTGCTGGTATGATAGCTAATAATCTGGTTAAGTAATCTTCGAATCCATGGATTTATTCGAAGCTGTAAATAACCTTCCATTACAATTTGTCCTGCAAGGGTACCCGTAATTGTTGAACTTTGTCCTGCCGCAATTAATGCAATAGCGAAAAGGGTAGGGGCCAGTTTTGTTCCTAACAAATCATGCAACAAACTATGGGCTTGTTGAAGTTCTGCTACATCAGTTCTGCCAGATTCAAAAAATACTTTGGCTGCAAGAATAAGTATTGCAGCATTTACAAGGAAAGCGATATTAAGTGCTATAGCAGAATCCCAGAAATTCCATTTAAGGGCTTGTTTTATACCAGCAGTTGTTTTTTCAATCTTCCGGGTTTGTACCAATGCCGAATGCAGATAAAGGTTATGCGGCATTACTGTGGCTCCGATGATACCGATTGCAATATAAAGCGCCTGTTCGTTTGGAAGATGTGGCACTAATCCTTTAACTACTTGTCCTAAGGGTGGTTTGGCTAATAATATTTCTACAAGGAACGAAGCCCCTACAACCGTAACCAACCCAATGATGAACGCTTCCATCTTACGCATACCCAACCTTTGAAGGAAAAGTAGCAGGAAAGTGTCAAGAATGGTTATTACAACACCCCATATCAGTGGCAGCCCGGTCAATAAGTGAATACCTATCGCCATTCCCAATACTTCAGCAAGATCAGTTGCAGCTATGGCCACTTCCGCAAGAATATATAGTAGTAAGTTGATTCCGGAAGGAAAGGTTTCATGGTTTACTTGTGCCAGATCTCGCCCTCTTACAATCCCTAATCGGGTAGAAAGACTTTGTAATAATAAGGCCATCAGATTGCTCATCAGCAATACCCAAATCAATGTATAACCGAACTGGCTGCCACCAGCTAAATCGGTAGCCCAGTTGCCCGGATCCATATACCCAACACTAATGAGATATGCCGGGCCAAAAAAAGTCAGGAGTGTTTTCCAGCGACTCTTTTTTTGTCTGGCATCAATTGTGCCATGTACTTCGCTCAATGAGCTATGCTCGTGTATCCTATTCCTCATAGCTTACAAAAATGTTTTTAGCTACGTGTTCACTGATTGTAATCGGTTGATGGTTCTTTATCTTCAATTCAAGGGAATTGTCGAAAGCGAATTTTTTCCGTATCTCCAACTTGCTCCCTAACTGGATATTCTTATGGCTTAATAGTTCCAGCATTTCTGGCGACTGGTCTCCAATACCGCTAACTTCAGCTACCAATTGAAGGGGGAGATGAAGAAGATCGACTTGGCGGGGAATTGTTAATTTCCCATTGCTATCGGGTATAGGATCGCCATGTGGGTCTTTTTTGGGGAAGCCGAGAAAAGCATCCAATTGGTCTATCAATTTCTTACTACTGATATGTTCCAGTTCTTCCGCTACATCATGAACTTCATCCCATCCGAATTGAAGTTTCTCAACCAGAAAAAATTCCCACAACCGGTGCTTTCGAATGATTTGCAACGCCACTTTTCTTCCCTCAGATGACAGACGGAAGCCTTTGTTTTTCATACAGTAATAGCTTCTGTTCCTTCAGCTTCTTCAGCATATCGGTTACGAAGCTGGCCTTGTTTGAAGGGCGGCCGCCAACTCGTTTGTAGTTACAATACCATTAGCCTCCTGGAGGTGAAAAATGGCTTTGAGGTGATTTTCTTTGCTAGATGAATATTTCACGTAACTAAAATAAAATTTAGACGAATCTAAAATTTTAACCGGGACTTCCAAGAAATGTTTTAGGGAATGGGGCTGAATGATTATTTTTATCGGCAACCCGGAAGAAAGTATGAAAAAGCTGGTTATAATTTTAGTAGCGACAGTGTCGTTTTTTGCCTGTAAACAAAAGAAGAAATCCTTAGTGGGAGATGAGCCAGTAACTGTAAGCGATTTCATCGATTTTTTTCCAGAAGCCAGCCTTCCTTTCCGTATTGCCAGATACCAGTCTGGCCAAACCTGGGGTGGACGCTTTATTGATCAGTAACAAAATTTTCACCAGCATCATACCAGATTCAGTTCTGGCAAAGGATTTTGGCAAATCGGGAAAACCCAGGATTTATGCATTGGGAAGAGTAAAAGAAGCAAATAAAGAGAACTATCTGTTCTTCAAAGCCATACAAGGTTCCAAAAAGGTCGGCTATATGGCTACCTTTTCAAAAGATGAAAAGTTTATGGCAGCTATGCCACTTGTTCGTACAGGATTTGATAAGTTCACTACTGTATATGGCTTGTTGGATAACAAATTTCAGATTACCACTTACAAAGAAAAGATAGAGCATGGGCAGCCGCATTTCAAAAGGAATGTGTATCTCTATAACAGTGCAGCCGGACAGTATACGTTGATTATGACAGAACCTAATGAGGAGATCATTGAGAATGTTGTTGATCCGTTGGATACCCTTCCCAGGAAAAATAAATTTTCAGGAAATTATGTTATGGATTCCCGCAATTTTATTTCTGTAAGGGATGCCAAGAACAGCAATGAATATCAATTCTTCATCCACTTCGAAAAGGATAACGGGAATTGTATTGGGGAGTTGAAAGGAATGCTACGTATGGTTAGTAAAACGATGGGGCAGTATCAGGAACCGGGCAACCCCTGTGCCCTGGAAATTACATTTAGTGGTTCGGCCCTGTCGATGAAAGAAACCGGAGGTTGCGGTAGTTATAGGGATATAAAGTGCTTTTTTGAAGGCAGATACCCCAAAAAAGCCCTTCCAAAGCCTCGTGAAGCCCGATCTGTGCGAAAATAGAGGGGCCTAAAGCCCTCCCAGGTTATTGATTTTCATTTTTTACTATTATATTGCGGCCTCTTTTGTGTAAAAAGTACACAGGAGGTTTCTAAGTTTTGCTTGCTGCCCATTTATTACTAATTCTCACTTAGCTATGAGCTTTACGAACTACCAGGTGCCCTTTGCCGTAGATGAACGCTTTTCAAAACGCGTTGCTTACTTTTCAATGGAATTCGCCGTTCACCAACCATTAAAGATTTATAGTGGTGGATTAGGTTTCTTGTCTGGTTCACATCTTCGCAGTGCTTATGAATCTCGTCAAAATCTTATCGGTATTGGCATTCTTTGGAAATATGGGTACTACGATCAGGCCCGTAATCAGGACCAGACACTTCAGGTGACCTGGATGGAAAAACAATACAGTTTTCTTGAAGATACAGGTATCAAGTTCCAGATCACTATTCACGATCATCCGGTTTGGGTGAAAGCATGGTATCTGAATCCTGAAACTTTCAAATCAGCCCCTCTCTTTTTGTTGAGCACTGATTTACCTGAGAACGATTACGTTTCTCAAACTATCACACACCGTTTGTACGATGCTAACGTAGCTACTAAAGTGGCTCAATTCATCTTATTAGGCGTTGGTGGTGCAAAGCTGGTTGATGAGCTTGGATTTAATCCTGAACGCTATCACCTGAATGAAGCACATGGTGTTTCTTCTGTGTTCTATCTCTATAAGAAATTCGGTAACGTAGAAGAAGTACGTAAACGTCTTGTGTTTACAACTCATACCCCAGAAGAAGCAGGTAACGAGAAACATGATATCCATCTTTGCCAAAAGATGAGTTATTTCTGCGGACTTAGTCTTGATGAAGTTCGTAAACTAACGGGTTTAGAAGGCGATCAGTTCAACCACTCACTTGTTGCTTTACGTTTTGCAAGATTGGCAAACGGTGTTTCCCGTTTACACGGAGAAGTATCCCGCGCCATGTGGGCCAAGTATGAAAACATTTGTCCGATTATCTCTATCACCAATTCTCAAAACTGGCGTTACTGGGCCGACAAGCAATTGTACAGGGCTAGTGATGAAAGCAATGATACATGGTGGGATGACCGTAAAAAATATTTGAAGAAGAGGGCCTTTGAAATAGTGGCTGATCAAACTGGAAAGATTTATGATGCCAACGTATTTACCATCGTTTGGGCACGTCGCTTTGCAGGATACAAAAGAGCTGAACTGATTACCCGTGATAAAGCTCGCTTTGAAAAACTGCTGGCAAGCAAGAAATACCCCGTTCAGATAATCTGGGCTGGTAAGCCTTATCCGATGGATTATCCTGCTATCAACGACTTTAATAACCTGGTACATCTTAGCCGTAATTATAAGAATGTGGCTGTGCTGGTAGGTTATGAGTTGACTCTTTCAAAAAGGATGAAGCAGGCGGCCGACTTATGGTTGAACAATCCAAGAGTTCCGCGCGAAGCATCAGGAACAAGTGGTATGACCGCTTGTATGAATGGAGCCGTTAACCTCAGTACAGATGATGGATGGATACCAGAGTTTATCAATCATGGCAACAATGGTTTCGTAGTGCCAAAGGCTGATTACGAAAACATGAACACCCAGGAGCAAGACGAATACGACTTGAATAAATTATATGAAATACTGGAGAAGGATATCCTTCCGATGTATTACGAGAATTACGACACTTGGCGCCAGATCTGTAAAAACGGTATGCGCGATGTTCGTTTCCAATTCGACGCCGGTCGTATGGCCGAGGAGTATTACGAGCTACTCTACAAATAAGCTGTAACAAAACCAACTGATAGCAGGGATCGACACGAGTCGGTCCCTTTTTTTATTTCTTTAACATATTGAGTATGTAATCCGGATTCATATGGCATCCATTGGAGGCAACAAATCTCGAATTATGAAAAAAGCCCTCCTTTTGTCATGGACCTTTGTCCTGATAAGCCTGTCCGTATTAGCTGGTAATGAAAGACCTATCTATACCTCAATTCTTAAGGAAGCAACCGTTTATCGAAATGGAGCTGAACTATTACATTCTGTCAAATTAACCCTGAATCAGGGCACCAATGAAGTGGTGATTGACGGTATCAGCAACAAGGTCGATATAAACAGTATTCAGTTAGGAACAGAAGGAAAGGCAAGTATTCTATCTATGGAATTCTCTACCGATTATCTTAATCCCGTAGTTAAATCAGCTCTATATAAAAGACTGGAAGATAGTGTTGAATCATTAAGCAAAGAATTAGCGAAGATCCAGGTTCAATTGAAAACAGACAGGGAACTTCAAGAATTGCTAAAAGCAAATAAGCAGATAGGAGGTAGTCAAACAGGTTTGAGTGTTGCGGAGTTGATAAAAATGATGGATTATTATAAGGCAAAATCATTGGAGCTGGAAAGTGAGATTAGCCTGTTAAAAGAAAAGGAATCGAAGGTTATGGATGCCTATGGGAAACTAACCCGTCAGATGCATGAAGAAGAATCTAAAAACACAAAATCAAGCGGAAAGCTCGTATTGCAACTGAGCTGTCCACAGGCAGGTAATTTTACATTTACAGTTTCCTATCTAACTCCCTCTGCCTATTGGGTTCCAGCTTATGATTTGAAAGTGGAGAATGTAAGCAAGCCATTGCAGGTTATCTATAAAGCTAAAATGGTTCAGACAACCGGTATCGACTGGAAGAATGTAAAACTCGCTTTGGCTACAGCCACGCCGGGACAGCAAGGGAATGCTCCGCTTTTTCAAAGTTGGTTTCTTGGGTATGTCGATCCTGTTACAAGGATGGAAAGCAATATGTATATGAATGCTGTGCCCTCAATGTTAGCTGGTAGGGTAGCCGGTGTAGACATTAAAGAAGTTGATGGAAATCCAGGTAGTAGTGCAGCAATAAAAATCAGGGGTATGAAATCCTTGTCAGCTGATAATGCTCCGCTATATGTAATAAATGGTGTTGTATCAACAGCCAAGGAGTTTAGTATGCTTGATCCGAAGTCTATTCAAACTATGGAGGTGCTGAAAGATGCTTCAGCAACTTCGGTTTATGGTTCGAGAGGAGCAAATGGAGTAATAGTTATTACACTCAAAGGCGGTTTGGAAGATTACGTTTCAATAAATGACAAGGAACATTGGATAAGGAAACCTATCTCTTAGCCGAGGTAGCGGACTGGGAAAACTTAAATCTTTTGCCAGGAGAAGCCACCATCATGGTTGAAGGAACTTATGTAGGAAAAACCTTCATCGATCCGGCGTCTACTCAAGATACACTCAATCTTACCTTAGGAAAAGATAAGAGGGTAGTGGTGAAAAGAGAAAAGCTAAAAGATTTCAGCAGTGTAAAATTCATGGGTACATCTAAGAAGCAAGTCTTCACTTATGAATTGACAGTTAAGAATAATAAGAAAGAAACTATACAGATGATTTTGAAAGAGCAATATCCCTTATCTACACTCAAAGAAATTGAAGTGGAGCTTTTGGAAAGCAGTGAAGCGGTAAATAATACCGAATTAGGTGTACTTACCTGGAAATTGGAGCTACCTGCCGGTGCTACAAAAAAGGTAAGGGTGAGTTATAGTGTGAAGTATCCGAAAGACAAAACGCTGAATCTGTATTAATCAATAAGTTGTAAGGGTTTTTCAAGGGTTTTTATTTCTGTAAGGTTTAGTTTCTGGGAGGCTTTTAGCCGTTAGTCCCGATTTATTTCGGGACTATTTTTTTTATTTATATCTTTGTCCTTCAAATTTCCTTTATGGAATCGGATGATTGTTATAATCAGTTATTGCTTCTTAATAAGAAGATTCGCTTCACTATCTACAATACTTCTCCACCTCGTATTTAGTAAATAAGATTCTCTGATAGCTATCCTTGTGGATATGTTGGAGATATTTCCTGCCTGTAGTTCAGGTAGCGTTTATTGGTATTCGCTATATTCATTTTGCGTCTTTATCTGGCATTTCTTTTATAAAATATAATACAACTTCAACATGGAAAAAGCAGACTTAATCAGGTGGTCATTGATCATCGGTATCCCCCTATTTACATTATTGTTCTACAAATTCATCCTTCGGGTGTTCTTCGGGTTGGTGATTGTACCAGAAGACCGTATCGGGTTGGTGACAAAGAAATTCGTTCTCTTCGGTAAGCAGGAATTGCCAGAAGGCAGGATAATTGCTACAAAAGGTGAAGCGGGTTATCAGGCACAAACACTTCCTCCCGGTGTTTATTTCTGGAAATGGATATGGCAATATGAAATCCACTTCCAGCCATTTACAATAATTCCAACCGGTAAACTCGGACTGGTTTTAGCGAGGGACGGTAGTGAACTACCAACAGGATTTATACTTGGCCGTAAAGTTCCATGCGATTCTTTTCAGGATGCAGAAGCGTTTCTGGCAAACAATGGTAGCAAGGGTCGTCAAACTGGTATTATTCCTCCGGGTTCATATCGTATCAATACCTATCTGTTCGAAATAGAAATGGTGGATATGCTGAACGTTCCAGAGAATGCTGTTGGTATTGTAACAACATTAGAAGGAAAGCCTTTGGATGAGGGACAGATTGCCGGACGTTTGATGGATGGACATAATAAATTCCAGGATGCTGACACTTTCCTTTTAAGTGGTGGTTATAAAGGTTTGCAGGAACAAGTGATACTTGCAGGTTCTTACTTCCTTAACCCATTGTTTGCAAAAGTTGAAATGGTTCGTATGACTGAAATTCCTATCGGTCATGTAGGAGTTGTTATTTCATATGTGGGTGCAGACGGTATTGATACCAGTGGTACGGAATTCAAGCATGGTAATATTGTTTCAAAAGGACAAAAGGGTGTTTGGGCTGAACCGTTGGGTCCGGGTAAGTATCCAATCAACCCCTATATCATGAAAGTGGAATTGGTTCCTACAACAAACCTGGTATTGAACTGGGCGAGTGCAAGAAGTGAATCACATCAATTAGATAAGAACCTATCTACTATCAATGTTCGCAGCCGTGACGGTTTTACATTCAGTTTGGACGTATCGCAGATCATTCATATTCCTACAACGGAAGCACCAAAAGTGATAGCCCGATTTGGTAATATGTCGAACCTGGTAACACAAGTGTTGGAACCAACCATCGGTAACTATTTCCGTAACTCGGCGCAGGATGCTGAAGTGATCGACTTCCTGAAAAGCCGTAAGGAGCGTCAGGAAGCGGCACGTAGCCATATCGGCAAAGTACTGGATCAGTATAACGTAAATGGTGTGGATACGCTTATAGGGGACATAGTACCTCCTGATAGTCTTATGAAAACATTGACCGACCGTAAGCTGGCTGAAGAGCAGAAGGTGACTTACGAAACGCAGATGAAAGCTCAGGAAACACGTCAAACCCTGGAAAAAGAAACAGCTATTGCTGAAATGCAGAAAGAGATCGTAAAAGCAGATCAGGGTGTATTGATTGCTGAACGTATAGCCGATGCTTCTGTGAAGAAAGCTACTGGTGATGCAAACGGGGTTAGGATTCAGGCAACTGCGGATGCTGACAGATTGAAGTTGTTGGCAGGTGGTGAAGCGGAGAAAGTGCGTCAGTTGGCAAGAGCTGAAGCGGAACGTACCGAATGGCTGGCAAAAGCGGACGCGGAAAAGATTACTCTTACAGGTAATGCGGAAGCTGAAAAGATCCTGGCAATAGGTAAGTCGAATGCGGAATCTTACAGGTTATCTGTTGAAGCCATGGGTGGCAATAACTTCACTCAATTGAAAGTGATGGAGTCGATTGCTACACAAAAGATAAAGATTATGCCAGATGTTCTGATTGGAGGTACTGGCGATGCTGCCAATGGGTCGATCAGTGGATTATTAGGTATGCAGCTACTTGACCAGTTAGGAAAGAAAATGAAAGACGAGAATAAGAACTCGTAGTTGATTTTGACATAAATCAGCAATTAGTTGCAGTTATGTACTTTTTCAAATGGCCGGAGAGGATTAGTTTCCTTTCCGGCCATTTATTTAATTTTTTATACGGTGATTCGGGTGCGTTTTTATATTTTTATGAAAAGCGACTGATTTTGAGAAACGCAGCCTGGCAGTTGATTCAACCATTTATTATTCTTCATGGAATTATCCTGATTGGCATTATCGGCTACATGGTAATTGAGGATTTCAATTTCGTTGAAGCCTTGTATATGACCACTATTTCAGTAACAACTGCAGGCTTTACAGAAGTTCGCCCCTTAACCGATGCTGGCAGATTATTCACTATTTTCCTTCTCATTACCAGTTGGGGTTCATTTGCTTTTGCTTTAACCCGGATTACACAGTACATTATAAGCGGAGAGATTAATAAATATTTTAAAATACGTCGTATTATGGGGGCCATCGACAAATTAGATAAGCATGTAATTGTTTGCGGGTATGGTCGTAATGGCCATCAGGCAGCGCAAACACTCGGTTTTCACAACGAACCCTTTGTTGTGATTGAGAATAATACCGATATACTGGAGAAAGCCGCCGCTGAAAATCCAGAAGTCCTCATCCTTCATGGGGATGGTACTTACGATGATGTGTTACGCAAAGCAGGGATTGCAAAGGCTAAAGCTTTGATAACAACCCTACCTGTTGATGCACACAATGTATTTATAGTTCTTTCAGCACGGTCTTTGAATCCCGACATACAAATCATCAGCCGAGCCTCTGAAAGCAATACCTATCCCAAATTGATAAAAGCAGGCGCTAATAGTGTTATAATGCCGGATAAGATTGGAGGCACTCATATGGCAACCCTAATATCAAAGCCCGATGTAATTGAATTCATCGATTATTTATCTGGAGAAGAAGGAGAATCTATTCATATTGAATCCGTTTCTTATGACCAATTACCCGAAAATATAAGGGGAAGGGCACTTAATGATATTATGAACTGGAAAAAGACAGGAGTGAATTGTATCGGTATCAAGGATATCGATGGAAAGTTTGTAATTAATCCACCTGATGAAACCATAGTTAAACCAGGTATGAAAGTATTGGTTCTTGGAACCCGGCAACAGATACAGAGGATGAAGTTGAATATTGGGGATGACTAAGTCAAAAGTAAAGTTAAAGTTAAAACTCCGCATCTCTAACTAATTATAAACAGAACGAATTCAAATAAAAAAGTCATTCTCAAAGTTGGGAATGACTTTTTTATTATTTGAATTAAGTCCGTCTACAATTAGTTAGAGATGTGCGAGTTTTTGACTTTGACTTTACTTTAAAAATTTACTTCTGAATCTCCAACAACTCCACATCAAAAATCAACGTCGATCCTGCTTTAATAGTTGGTCCTGCATCATTATCGCCATAAGCCAGGTTAGAAGGGATGAAAAGACGCCATTTGCTACCAGTAGGCATCATCTGCAAAGCCTCTACCCAGCCCTGAATAACACCATTTACAGAAATAACCAAGGGTTCGCCTCTCTGAACAGAGCTATCGAAGATAGTTCCATCTAATAAAGTTCCATGATAATGAACTTTCACTTTATCGGTAATCGCTGGTTTAGGTCCTGTACCTTCTGTAAGAATTGTATACTGTAATCCGCTTGCAGTAGTGACTACCCCAGGTTGACTCTTGTTTTGAGCTAAAAAAGCTTCACCAGCTTTTCGGGTGCCTGCCGATTTCTCACTCTTCTTTTCCTGCATACAGGTCATGATGATATTGTTAACCTGATTATCGTCGAATTTTGATTTTCCCGCTTTACAATCACTGATGGCTTTTGTTACCATGGCACTATTGATATCTGTAATGCCCTGTTCTTTGTAGAAATTGGCAATACTCACCCCAATGGCATAGCTTAATGAGTCTGATTGGGTTTTGAATACCGGCCCGGCAGTCACTGTTTTTTTTGCAGGAACAGGTTTTGTCTTGCTGGTTTGAGCCATAACTGCAGAGCCAGTCAATAAAAGCAATAGGATAGAAAATTTTCGCATGTTTGATTGTATTAAAGCGTAAAAATAAGCATAAAATGCTCTTTTGATAAAAACTATAGGAACAGGACTAAGCAACGAATAAATCAGGTATTTAGTATGTTTCAGGCAGCTTATAATCAGGGGTATCTGCTTAATAATTAGGTATTAACGAGTTTTGAACGGGGGGAGGTTAATTGTTTTAAATATGTGGGTACTTAACAAATTTTTGGGTCGTTTTGGCGTTATTTTAGCTTATCACATACTATGAAAAAAGGACTACTACTATTAAGCCTGTTTATCTCAGTTTTCAGCTATGCCCAGAAAGATACCAGTTCTTCTGCGAGTAAATTATTCAAGAAGGCAGGTGGTCTTTTTAATAAAGGAAAAGGCGGGGGGTCAGGAGCCCTTTCCAACGATGATATTGTTGCCGGTTTGAAGGAGGCTTTGAGTGTAGGTGCTAAAAACAGTGCCGGAAAATTATCTGCCATGGATGGGTTTTTTAAGAATCAAGCAATCAAATTGCTTATACCACCTGAAGCTAAGAAAGTGGAATCGGCACTTCGTTCTGCTGGTTTGGGTTCACAAGTGGATAAAGCCATTTTGTCGATGAACCGTGCTGCTGAAGAAGCTTCAAAATCAGCAGCCCCAATTTTTGTGGATGCTATCAAACAAATGAGTTTCCAGGATGCTTTAGGGATATTAAAAGGAGCAGATACTGCCGCAACATCCTATCTGAAAGGAAAAACAACGTCTGCACTTACAGCTTCTTTCCGACCTGTTATTGAGGAAGCATTGAAAAAGACAGATGCTACAAAATATTGGAAAGATCTGTTTGACACTTATAACAAGCTGCCAACAACTATAAAAAGATCAATCCAGACCTTCCGGCCTATGTTACTGACAAGGCTTTATACGGAATGTTTGTGCAGGTAGCGGAAGAAGAGAAAAAAATCAGAAAAGATCCCGCCGCAAGGGTGAGCGATATATTGAAGAAAGTGTTCGGTTCCTGATCACAGGGATTATTACTTTTGGATGAATGCCACGGAAAAGTCCGTGGCATTTCTTTGTACGGTATAACAAGGTTAAATTTGCCATACATCATGGCTTTTTCACAAACCATTTCTCTTTACCAAAACGCTTATAAAGGACTTTCCAAAGAAACCTGGTGGTTATCGGCAATTATGCTGATAAACCGCAGCGGTACCATGGTTATCCCTTTCCTTACAATATATCTTACTAGTCCTCAAATGGGATACAGCATTGGACAAGCTGGTATTGTAATGGGACTTTTTGGTCTTGGTGCCATTGCTGGAGCTCATATAAGCGGTAAACTCACAGATAAAATCGGTTTCTATCCTATTCAAATATTCACTTTGTTGGGAGGAGGAATTTTGTTCATTGTATTGGGACAAATGAAGACCTATCCATTGATATGTCTGTTTACTTTTCTGCTGAGTTTTGTAAATGAAGCTTTTCGTCCGGCAAATTCAACGGCCATCGCTTTTTATAGTAAGGAAGGAAACCGAACCCGTTCTTATTCCCTCAACAGATTGGCAATAAATCTTGGTTGGGCATTGGGGAATGCTTTGGGAGGTTGGATTGCATCCGTGAATTTTGAATGGCTTTTTTGGTTTGATGGAATAACAAATATACTGGCGGCTATTGGCATGTGGATTTTCCTTTCTCCGCCACATGGAGGAAAATTGATCAAGCCAGTTGAGAATATTGCAAAGACAATATCTATTTATAAGGATAAGAGATATCTATGGTTTATTGGTTGTACCGTAATTTTTGCAGCCAGCTTTTTCCAGCTATTTACAAACCTGCCTGCTTATTATAGAAATGAATTGCATTTTTCTAATCCCTTTATTGGTTGGATTGGAGCTATCAATGGTCTTATTATTGCAACGGTTGAAATGGTACTTATCTTCAGGATAGAAGGGAAAAGAAGCCATACTTTTTTCATAACAAGAGGGGTCTTCCTTTGTGGAGTAGCTTATTTGTTATTGGCAAATTTCAATTTCAATCCCATTTGGGCCATAGTAATGATCGTATTGATCACCATGGGAGAAATGTTAGCAATGCCTTTTATGAACTCTTACTGGATATCAAGAAGTACCCAATATAATCGCGGACAATATGCAGCTCTTTATACCATAGCCTGGGCAACAGCACAAACTATTGGTCCTGTAGCTGGGTCGCAGATTGCACAACATCTTGGGTTCACTACCTTGTGGTGGTGTATAGCGATTATGTTTTTTATTGCTATGAGCGGGTTTGCATGGTTACATCATAAAGCAAAATCGTAATTGGATTGTTCTGTTTATTTTTGAAAAAATGCTATCAGAAAAACATACAATGTTCCGGAACAGATTGGTGAAAGTATATCGCCATCTGCAAAAACAAGCGAAAAGGCAGGGGATTAGCTGTTACCGTATCTATGATAGGGATCTTCCGGAATTTCCGCTTACAATTGAATTGTACGAAGACAAGATATATCTGGCAGAATATAAAAGTAAACACAACCTTACAGAAGAAGCTTACGACCAATGGTTAAAAGAATGTTTCCCTGCAATCAGTGAAGCTTTGGGATTGCCAGAAGAAAATATTTACTACAAAACAAGGCAAAGGAAATCGGGTAGGTTGGGACAATACCAGAAAGTGGATGATGCGGAAGAATTCTTCACTGTTCAGGAAGGAGGGTTGAAATTTTTGGTCAACTTATCAGATTATCTTGATACAGGTTTATTCCTTGATCATCGTCTTACAAGACAGATGGTAAGAGAGCAATGTGAAGGGAAAAGGATTCTCAACCTCTTTTGCTATACTGGTTCTTTTTCAGTGTATGCCGCATCAGGTAATGCTTCAAAGGTAGTATCAGTAGATCTTTCAAACACCTATCTTAAGTGGGCGGAAGATAATTTCAGGATCAACGAATTTTCGGATACTTCAAAGTATTCATTTGTAAAAGCAGATGTGAAACAATACCTCGATACACTTGCGCCTGAAAGTTTTGATCTTGTTATAATGGATCCTCCTACATTTAGCAATAGCAAGATGATGAAGGATTTTCTCGATATCCAACGTGATCATGTTGAACTGCTCAATCAGGTACTTCGTGCCGTTGCACCCGGAGGCAAAATTTATTTTAGTACCAACTCCCGCAAGTTTGTTCTTGACGAAGAAAATATCAAAGCGTCTTCAATTAAGGATATAACAAAAGCAACTACACCTTTTGATTTTCAGGGGAAGTTGTTGAGGTGGTGCTTTTTACTTGAGAAGTCCATTTGAAAAGTCCGGAAGTCCGCAGCGATTTAATTTTGGAACTTTTGATATTTAAGTCCGCGGTGTTTGATTGCATGAGATTCCTTAGTTATAGTCCGGAAGGAAATACAAGTCGGGAGTTGGGAGTGGGAAGTCTGAAGTCAGATTAGGATTACCCCGAAAGTTCAGAACCAACCCTGAAGGGGTTGAATAATAATGACCTCGGGTGCAACCCGGGGAACAGAGAGTGCGACCCAAAATCAGGAAGTAGAAAAAAATAACCGCAGAGACGCTGAGACGCAAAGGGAATTCCTCTGCGTCTTCGCGTCTCTGCGGTTAAAAAACTTATTTAATGGAGCTTTCAGTAATTAGTCGGCCCTCTGGAACTTATCTAACCGATGGAACCCTTTGAACCTCCTAGCTATCTGGTCTACCCGAAAAATAGCTTACTTGAACTGTGCATCAAGAGGAATATCCCTCTTCAGCATATCGTTCCTGTTTGCCATTTCCCAGGCGGTATAGAATACCAGTTGGGCTCTTTTTGCCATTTGTACATAGTCGATCTTGTCAGGAGTATCTGTTGGACGATGGTAGTCGTTATGCGTACCATTGAAATAGAAAATGATAGGTACTCCTTTACGGGCGAAGTTGAAATGGTCGCTACGATAGTAAATACGTTCAGTATCTTTTGGATCATTGTATTTATAGTCGAGCTCCATTTTGGTATACTTCTTATTTACAGCTTCGCTGATCACTTTAAGGTCAGAGCTTAGTTTGTCGTCACCTACTACATAAACGTAATTGGTGGAATCACCAGTTTTACGTTTTGGGTCGATACGACCGATCATATCTATATTTAGGTCAACGGTTGTTTTCTCTAATGGGTATGTAGGATGTTCACTATACCAGTTTGAACCCCAGAGTCCTTTTTCTTCGCCACTTACAGTAATGAATACGATACTACGACGAGGACCTTTGCCTTCTGCTTTTGCTTTTACAAATGCTTCAGCAAGTTCTAAAACGCCAACAGTACCTGATCCATCATCATCTGCTCCATAGTAGATTGTTTTTTCATCTCTTTTACCAAGATGGTCGTAGTGAGATGAAATAACAACAAACTCATCTTTCAGGTCTGTACCCTCAAGGAAACCGATCACATTGCTGCTTTCGAGTTTCAAAGTGGACTTGTTGAAATCGAGCATGATATTGCTGCTATAAGATTTTGCTGCTGGATTGCCAGCCTTCATTGCTTCTTTGGCGGGAGCGTAGTCTGCACCCATGATAGCTTCTGCTACTGCTTCTGAAATCGCAAATGAGTTAGGGTAAATACTTCTTTTGAAACCATTGGTGTATTGGGCACCACGGGTATTTCCTGCTCTGCGAGGAAAATTAGTTTGTACTACAAGAATAGCTGCAGCACCATTTTTTGCAGCAGCATCCTGTTGAGCAAAGGGATTGAACCCTCTTCTGGTGCCAGGGGCTGGAGCAGGTTGGTTTGGTGGAGGTGGAGGTGTGCCAGCGAGGATCAATACTACTTTACCACGGGTGTTTACACCAGCATAGTCGTCTCTTGTTGAATCGCTGATGCCATAACCAACAAATACCACTTCACTACCAAACATGGTAGCTGAGTAGGAACTTCCCAGATTAACTGCAAAGTCTTTGTTGTTTTCAAACTTCTTACCGTTTATCTCCATAGCCGCCGAAACCAGTGAATCCTGGAAAACAGGATATTGTTGTTGGAAAACACCCTGATTGCCCGGAGCCAAACCCAAAGATTTGAAATGATTTTCAATGTAAGCAGCTGCTTTCTTTTGCCCTGGAGTAGCTGTTTCACGGCCTTCCATCTCAGCACTCGCCACTATGTAAAGGTGCTTTTTCAGGTCATCTGCAGTGATTGTTGTTGCATAAGGCTTTGGATCGGCTGGTTTAGGAGCCTTGGTTTTCTGCGCCTGCAGGGTACCTGCCGACAGCGCCATTAATAAGACCAGTAATTTTCTCATGTAGTTGAAATTTAGTTGCCAAAAATAGGGGAGTTGGTGGTCTTTTAAGAACCATTTGTGTAAAAGAAAGACCGGAAGTCCGTAGCTATTAAGGTTTGGAGTCTCTGCAATTTAAGTCCGCGGTGTTTGATTGTGTGAGCTTCCTTAGTTATAGTCCGGAAGGAAATACAAATACAAGTCGGGAGTTTGGAGTCGGAAGTCTGGAGTCAGATAAGGAGTAATTGGCGAAAGCTCAGAACCACCCCCAAGGGGTTGAATATAATGACGCCCGGAGTGCAAGCTTGGGAGGTCAAAAGTTCGGAAGTCAGAAAGCAGGAAGAAGAAAGACACCCAACTAAATAAGAACAAGACTTTATTTTTAAGGTGCGTGAAGAAAGATACACTTCGCCCTTAGCTTATCGAAAGACGCACCTCGACCCTATGGACCCTTGGAACATTTGGAACAACCAACTTGAACTCAGTACTTACTTTCGCGCCACACTTAAGAACCTTAAACCTCAAACCTAAAACTTTAAACGCCCTCAACTCTCCGTATACTCACTCAACTCCAACCACCTCAATTCCTTTTCATCAAGAAGATTTGTTATGGTCATAATTCGCTGAGACAGTTCCTGTAATTTCTCATAAGAAGCTGATCCCACATTCAGTTGCTGTTGGATAGATTCTTTTTCACTTGTTAAATCGGCAATCTCTTTTTCCAGTAATTCGAATTCGCGCTTTTCTTTATAGGAGAATCGTTTTTTGGGTTCTGCTTGTACGGGACGGGCAATGGATTCTTCTTTGATTTCTTTTGGAGCATTTTTCTTTTCAGAAAGCATTTCCTGTTCCTTTTCCCAAATGCGATATAAGCTGTAATTGCCCGGGAAATCCCTTACGGCGCCATCTCCTTCGAAACCAAAAGATGATCTACCAAGCGGTCCATAAAATAACGGTCATGCGAAACAATTAGCAAGCATCCGGGGAATTCACTCAGGAAATTCTCCATCTGGATCAAAAAGAAATAATTGAAGGAATTGGGCAGCACTCAAAGACCCACCATTTGCAAGAGGAAAATTCTCGGCAATATTCTTCACAAACTCAATCACCCGCATATCCTCTTTTATTTCCAAGCCTTGCTGTGAATAATTGCCAAAAATAACGGTATCACCAACGTTAATCTTTCCACTATCAGGGGCTTCTATTTCTTGCAGCATATTGATGAAAGTGGATTTTCCAACTCCATTCTTTCCAACAATACCTACTCGTTCTCCTTTCTTGAAAGTATAATCGTAACCTTTTAGAATCACTTTATCGCCATAGCTCTTATACACTTTTTTCAATTCCAGAATTTTCCCGCCAAGTCTGTTCATCTTCATCTGCAATTCCATCTGGGCATCTTCAAGCCTTGTCTTTGCCTTGCTTTCTACTTCCGCAAATGCATCGATACGACTTTTTGATTTGGTGGTTCTTGCCTTTGGTTGCTTCCGTATCCATTCCAATTCCTTTCTGTATGTATTCTTTGCTTTGTCTATACTGGAAAGTTCATTTTCAATTCTGGCAGCTTTTTTCTCCAGGAAATTTTCGTAATTCCCTTTATAAGAGTAAAGGGTATTCCTATCAAGTTCCCAAATTTCATTACATACATTGTCAAGAAAATATCTGTCGTGGGTTACGAGAAGTAAAGTGATTTTTTCCTGATTCAGATAATGTTCCAGCCATTCTACCATTTCAATGTCGAGGTGGTTGGTGGGCTCGTCCATTATCAACAACACATGTTTGTGTTCAAACCCTATATCTATCAGTGTTTTTGCTAATGCTATCCTTTTCCTTTGTCCGCCAGATAAAGTACCCGCTACCTGGTGCAATTGATGGATATTCAGCTTGCCCAAAATCTGTTTTACTTTGGCATCAAAATCCCAGGCACCTAATTCATCCATTTTTACAATCGCATCCTGCAAGGCGATAGTATCATCATCATCACAGGCTTCCTCATACAATTTTATAGCTTCTATCACCGGATTGTTATGATGAAAGATGTTATCCAGTATGGTAAGATGTTCCTGGAATTTTGGTTCCTGTTCAAACAAGGCTACATCTACATCTTTATTGATCCAGCAGGTGCCATCTTCAGGGGTTTCCTTTCCAGCTAAAATTTTTAATAAAGTTGACTTTCCGGTACCATTACGGGCCACCAGCGCTATCTTATCGCCTTCTTCAATATTGAATGATATTCCGGAAAATAAGGGCTGTATGCCAAACGATTTACTGAGCCCTTCCA
The DNA here is from genome assembly GCA_016721085.1 of Chitinophagaceae bacterium. Taxonomy (GTDB): domain Bacteria; phylum Bacteroidota; class Bacteroidia; order Chitinophagales; family Chitinophagaceae; genus Endoryza. The sequence goes on from JADKJI010000009.1 coordinate 49,785, forward strand.
CTGATACGTAATGCATGGCGCGAAGGTAAGGTTTTGAAGGGAGTCTGTAGTCTTGAGTCGGGAAGTCCGAAAGTCCGAAAGTCCGGAAGAGAATACAAATACAAGTAGGGAAGTTAGGTAGTAGGGAAGTAAGGAAGTATTCATAAAGTTGGCAAAATAACCACGGAGACGCATTGGTTTCCTCTGCGTCTCCGCGTCTTAGCGGTAAAAAATAAATTGTATTTCTCCTTCCCTACTTCCCTACTACCTAACTTCCCTACTTGTATTTGTATTCTCTTCCGGACTCCCGACTCAAGACTCCCGACTCCCGACTTGTATTTTGCTGCTCCGCAAAACATCGTACCTTTTTTCAAATTTTTTCCAATGGCTTCTTTCCAATTGTCGGTAAACAATAAATCCTTTTCTGTTGAAGCGGAACCGGATATGCCTTTGTTATGGGTTTTGAGGGATATGCTTGATCTCACCGGTACTAAATTCGGATGTGGGGTAAGTGCTTGTGGCGCTTGTACCGTTCTGATAAATGACCATGCCATGCGGTCTTGCCAGGTGTCGGTGAAAGCTGCTGCAGGACAAACTATTACAACCATCGAAGGATTATCGGAAGATGGCACTCATCCGGTGCAAAAAGCCTGGGAAAAAGTGGCAGTTCCTCAGTGTGGGTATTGTCAAACAGGACAAATGATGACAGTGGTTGGGTTATTAAAACAAAATAAACGACCTACTGAAGAAGAGATAGATGCGGTGATGAGCCAAAACCTTTGCCGTTGCGGTACTTATCACCGTATCAAGGAAGCAGTTCATCAGGTAATTGAGGAAATCAATAAATAACCTTCATCTACAGAAATATGAAAAAAGTATCGATTGATCGTCGCCGTTTTATTAAGTTAAGCACCTTGTCTGGTGGAGGTTTGATGATTGGATTTATGTTGCCGGGGTTGCCTTCATTTGGTCAGACAATACCGGATTGTGAATTTTTCCAGCCAAATGCATTAATACGAATCAGTAAAAATGGCGAAGTAACCATATTTGTAGCACGACAAGAAATGGGGCAGGGGGTCAACACCTCATTGCCTATGATTGTTGCTGATGAATTAGAAGCCGACTGGAAGAAAGTAAAGACTGAAATAGCTCCTTATGGCTCTATGGCAAATGGAGCGCATGATACCGGAGGTAGCCAAAGCGTACTTACTGATTATACCACGCTCCGTAAAGCAGGGGCAGTTGCAAAAGCCATGCTCGTTGCAGCTGCTGCAAAACAATGGAATATTAGTCCGGATAAATGTGCTGCAGACAACGGCACTGTAGTGAATACTACGAATATGAAAACCATCTCTTATGGAGAATTGGTATGTGTTGCAGCAACTCTACCTGTACCTGCTGAAGTGACATTGAAAAGTCCGAAAGATTTTAAACTGATTGGAAAAGAACAGAAAAAGTCGAATCTAAAAGATATTCTTACAGGTAAGGCGAAATTCGGGATTGACCTTAAAGTACCTGGAATGGTGTATGCTTCAATAGAACGTTGTCCTGTATTAGGTGGGAAATTAGTTTCAGTTAATGATTCAGAAGCGAAGGAAGTTGCCGGATTCATTAAAGTGGTAACGTATGAAGGAACTGGCAAACCTATGCATGTGCGACCAGGGGTCGCCGTTATTGCCACCTCTTTCTGGGCTGCTGAACAAGCCCGTGATTTACTTAAGATCAAATGGGATGTTGGACAAGGATATAAAGCAAATACGGTTGAATTGTTCAATACAATGGCAGTGAGATCTAAGCAGCCTGCTGCGATTGAAAAATTTAAAAAGGGGACAGTTAATCCGATAAAAATAGCAAGTCAGAATTCACATATCGCTGAGTATAAAGAACCATTTCTTGCTCATGCAACTATGGAACCGGTAAACTTCATTGCACAGGTAAAAGGGGATAATTGTGAAATGTGGGGTGGATTGCAATTGCCCGATTGGACAGTTAATCAGGTTGCTGCAGATTGTGGTTTTAAGAAGGAGAATATAAAAGTAAACCTTGCAATGATTGGAGGAGGCTTTGGCAGAAGATTGCATTTCGAATTCGCTATTGAAGCTGTGAAAATTGCAAAACAGTTAGACACAGCCGTTAAAGTGATTTGGAATAGGAAAGATGATATCCGTTTCCAGGGGTACCGTCCAGCAAATTATCATAGGCTTGAAGCCAGCTGGAGTAAGTCGGGTGAGCTGCAAACCTGGTATCATCATGTATTGTCAACATCCATTGCAGTAATGACTGATGGTCCCCAAACACCAGACCCATCCGAAAACCAGGGTGGTGCTATGGCTGACTTTTATTATAAAGTACCCAATGTTAAAACTGGCTATACTAATGTTGATTTCAATATAAATAGAGGATGGTTGCGTTCTGTGGAAATTTGTATGAATAGTTTCCCTGTAGAATCCTTTATTGATGAAGTGGCAAGAAAGATGAAAAAAGATCCATTAGCATTTCGATTGTCATTGCTTGATGGACGGGAAATGTTCTTGGTAGGTGAAGGTCCTGGTGCCATGAAACAATATCCACAACGGATTGCAAACGTATTAAAACTCGCTGCAGAAAAAATTGGGTATGACAGGCCTCGTAAAAAGAATCACTTCATTGGTGTTGCCACCCATTCATTCATATTCGCTAAATCCTATGCAGCACATGCGATAGAAATAGAATTACTGGGCCCAAAAAATTTCAGGATCAAAAGGGTAGTGGCAGCAATAGATTGTGGAATAGTTATCAACCCAGATGGATTAAAAAATCAAATGGAGGGTGGATTGGCTTTTGCACTTCAGCAAGCGTTAAAAGGAGAAATAACCATTCAGAATGGCAAAGTAGACCAAAGTGGTTTTCATAACTATCAGTTACTTCGTTATAATGAAATGCCCCCTGTTGAAATTTATACCATTGCCAGTGAAGAGGAACCCGGAGGCGTAGGAGAAGTAGGCTTACCCACCGTAGCACCTGCGCTCTGCAATGCACTTGCAGCAGCAGGGTACAGGCCGAGGAGTTTGCCTTTGAAGAATGAGGGGTTTTCCTGGGGGTAATGCTTTTTTTATTTTGCCTAAGGCTTAAAGCCTAAAGCTTAAGGCCTAATTTATTATCTGTACGAAGTTTTTGACTTCGAATAGAACTTCCGTAGTTCACAAAATAATTGGGCAGTTCTCTGAATATAGCTTTAGGCTTTAGGCCTTAAGCCTTAGGCAAAATCCAAAGCTTATTGAATAAAGTACACCTTCGCAATCTTCCCCTTCTCTACCACATAAATCGCAATTGCCTTAAGTGGTTTATTACCAAAACCAGTTACACTTTCATGATCGATAATGGTATTGCCCTGAACAATTCTTTCTGTTACCTGGCAATGTAATGATGGTACCTGTTTGAACATTTCACCATATTCCTTTCGCATCTGTTCTTTGCCCTTTCCAATAGATTTATTGGGAAATTCAAAGAGTTCCACATCATCTGAATAGGTTGCAAGGAAACCTTCAATGTCGTGAAGATTATAAGCATTGAGTTGCTGCTGTACAATTAATTCAGGACTATTAGGTAAAAGACTATCTGTAGACATAGCAACACCTCGGTGATAGATAGTTTTTATATTGGTAAGTGCTGATAGGTCTTCTAATGGGTTTTTATCTAATAGAAGCATATCTGCCACTTTGCCTTTTTCTATACTTCCATAAGATGTCTCTTTGCCAAATCCTTTTGCTGCATTGATAGTAGCAGATTGAAGAATAGCCAGATTGCTTAATCCTGCTTTACGCATAGCAAGAAATTCATCGTACAAAGAACTGGCGTGATGAGTGCCGATATTTCCTGCATCTGTTCCAGACACCACTAAAACTCCTTTATCCTGAGCCAGTTTTAGATTGATCAACATGGTGGAATCATCTTTAGAAGGTACTGGAAAATTCTTTTTCATCTTTTTATAATCGAAAGGCAGTTTAGTTTTTTCGATGTGTTGAATATCCATCAAACTACCTAACATGAAAGGGTTTGCATATTTCTGGTCATAGGCACTATATGCGAACTCTTGGGTAAACGTGCGACTATAGTTTTGTGCAACCAGTAATGTTGGGATATAAACGGTTTTATGTGATTTTAGAAGATCCAATAATGTATCGTTAAGCACCTTATCGTCCACGCTATGTACCAATATGTCCGTTCCATTTTCAACAGCCAGTTTTGCCGTTTCAAATTCAGTGGCATGAACGGCAACCTTTAATCCATTTGCATGACTTTCATCTATAGCAGCTTTTACAATAGGAAGAGTTGTAGTCGCTTTTTGTCCAGGCAATACGATATACCAAATTTTGATAAAGTCGGGTTTAAGTGGCAATTGTTTTTTTACCAGCTCTCTCGCTTCCTCTGCATTATTCACTTTAATGATGGGAGGGTCTTTCTTATCAAGATTTGGTGGTTGGTAAGTAGAAATCAATGGACCTGTTACCCAGGCATTCGGGTACTTAGAGTTCTTCTCCGCTTCAGACCTAACAGTATAATTGCTCATAGGACCACCAACATCAATCACTGTGGTAATTCCACAAGCCAGATAACGATTCATAATATCTGCCCTATTCTCTTTTATCCATTGCTGATCTTTTTCGTATGGTGAAATGGCCGATAAATTATATCCATCCGGACGAGTGTATAGTCCACCGCTTTGAAAAAAATGAATATGACCATCAACCAATCCTGGAGCAATAAATTTTCCGGTTACATCAATTATTATTGTTGTTGGCGGAATCTTGATTTTCTTAAAAGGACCGACAGCGGTAATTCTGTTGCTATCTACTATGATAGTTTGGTCTGCATCTGCTTTACCTGTAATTACATTAACAATTGTAGCGTGTGTTAAGGCGAAACTGCTATTGGTCTGTGCGTTTACAAAAAGGGTGCTGATTGTAAAGTGCAGTAGAAAGTATATACGCATTCAATTATTTTTATTCGTTTTACTAGTAAAGTATAAGGTATTGATTATTTTTTTAATACTATCAAATTCGGAGGAGTTGGGGCAGGCACCAAATTAGTTACTGCTGGCAAAGACCTTAAGTAAAGGAACATATCTGATAATTCTTCATCAGTTAATTTTCCTAAAGCTGGCCAGGGCATTGGGGAAGAATTGGGCGACCACCCTCTTGCACGAGATGCTTTCCTGTTCTCATAGCTCCGATAAAATTGGCAGCTGTCCAGCTACCAATACCAGTAGTTGAATCTGGAGTAAGGTTAGCGGCATGAGTCATTCCCCATGGTCCAATAGCTGTTGTTAAGTCGGCCGACATAAGAATCCAGTTGCCTGGTTTTGTAGCATCATAAGTAATGTCGGGAAGTGGTGAATTGGCGGTGTGGCCAGAAAGCAACCTTGTTGTATCAGGTATTGGACCCATTGGGGTCATTATTTTTGGAGAATGACAGTCATTACATCCTCCGATATGAACAAGAGCAGCACCTTTAGCAATCCGGTCCATATCAGTAACCACTTTTGCCGTTGAAGTGTCTGGGTTACTGGCTTTTTCAGGAGCGGAAGATGTACAAAAAAATTGAGAGGATATTACAGAAAGGGTTAATAAGCCAATTAGGCTTTTTGTTACAAAAGAATTAGGTCGCATAGCAAGTTGTTTTGTTAGCAGGTTAAAATTGTATTAGCCGACTACCTGAATCCGTCATTCTGAGTAAGTAGTTCAGCAACTGTTGGCACTGTAAAATTAGGGAACTTATTAAAAGGCACCTATAGCTTCCATAGCTACAATCTTTTCTAGATGTGTTTTATCTGTAGTGTCGAATCTATCCAATTCTTCACTATCCACATCTAAAATGGCAACTATGTTTCCATTCCTGAAAACGGGGACAACGATTTCTGATTTTGATAGGCTGCTGCAAGCAATATGGCCTGGAAATTTTTCAACATCAGGTACTATCAGTGTTTCTTGTTTAGCCCAGCTGCTGCCGCATACTCCTCTTCCTTTGGCGATGCGGGTGCAGGCAACTGGACCCTGAAACGGGCCTAAAACCAATTCATTTCCTTTTACCAGGTAAAAACCAACCCAAAACCAGCCAAACTGTTCTTTGAGGGCGGCGGTAATATTTGCCAGGTTTGCTACCAGGTCATCTTCCCCGGTCAATATTCCGCTAATCTGAGGTAATAAGGACTCATATTGTTCCTCTTTGCTGCCCTTACTGATTGCCAAATCTTCTGCCATACATGAATTTTCAGAGCAAAAATACGTACTGTCAATTTAAAAACGTCGGGGTATGTTAATGTGAGAAAGTTCTGCCTATTTATGCTTTACCTTTGCCAAAATACTAAAATCATATGTTTCGAAAACTATTAGCTGTTACTGCCATTGCTGTAACAATTGCCTCCTGCAACAGTGAAACAAAAACTGCTGACACTGAAAAAAAAGATACTATGACCATGAACCATGACGACCATGGTACTATGGCAAATACGGATATCCCGGCTTTACCTGCTATACCTGACGGAGCGAAAGTTTATTTTAAGAACCTTAAGGAAGGTCAAACTGTCACTTCTCCTTTTACAGTTGAGATGGCCTCTGAGAAGTTAAGTGTGGATACGGCGAATGGTAAGGTTAAGGATGCATCAGGCCATTACCATATACTTATCGGTTTAGATTCAACAGCGGCAGGTCTTGTTGTACCTAAAGATTCCACTCACATTCATTTTGGGAATGCTCAAACCGCTACTGAATTGAAACTGACGCCTGGAAAGTATAAACTTACCTTACAATTTGCAGATGCCCTTCATCGTTCTTATGGTGGTAAACTGGCAACTAGTGTGAACGTAACTGTTAAATAATCTTTTACACCAATAATCATATTCGAAAAGGCTATGACGGTTACTAACCGTTATGGCCTTTTGTTTTTTTATGTAACTTTAAGTCCGATATACATTGAAACGGTATTGTATGTACAAAACTCTATTCCCATCGATTTTTTTCCTCCTATTGATTTCGTTTAGTGTAAACGCCCAAATGCAGTCGCCCGACGGAGAAGGAAGTTCTCAGGCAGCAGGATTGAAAAAATTAGACAAGAAAGCTAAGTATGGAATCTATCAGGCTGAAAAAGAATTCAATTTCTCTACAGGAAAAGGAATTGATGATCTTCCGGTTGTAGTAGCCCGTGAAACAGGAAACGTTGAAATGGTATCGATTGATTCCAAAGTTCAGGTAGGCTACCTGCTTCCATATAATAATTTTGTGAAGCTTAAGGATTACGACTTTGGAATTTTTTACAAAAACAATTTCAAAAGCCAGAAGTATCCTCCAGAGAAAATTTCATTGACAGATGAGTCTATATTCTTTGATGATAATTTTGGAATGTTTTATGGTTTTCGGGCTGAAGAGGCTGGGCAACGGTGTCGCTTCCAATATGATTATGAGTACACAGATGCAAAATATCTTACCCGGATATTTTTTCATCAGGGCATCCCTGCCAAACAGCAAGTGATACGATTTAAAGTGCCATCATGGCTCGACCTGGATATCATTGAGAAGAATTTCGGAACTTATAAAATCAAAAAAGAAGTTAAGAAGGATAAGAATTTCAACATCTATACTTATACTGCAGAAAACATGATGGGCTCTAAGCAAGAACCTTCATCTCTTGCCCGCCCTTATTACCTTCCTCATTTGGTGATTACTGTAAGGTCATTCTTACTGAATAATAAAAAGATCAACTGTCTGCAATCGCTTGATGATATGTATTCATGGTATAACCTGCTCTATAAGAAAGCAGGAAATAAGACTGATGATCTGAAACCAACGGTAGAACAACTTACAAAAGGACTGTCTTCAGATGAAGCCAAAATTAAAGCTCTTTATTATTGGGTTCAGGATAATATACGATATATAGCATTCGAAGAAGGATATTCAGGATATGTACCTCAGTCAACACAGGAAGTATTCAAGAATAAGTATGGTGATTGTAAGGGCATGGCCAATATATTGACAGAGATGTTGAAGATAGCTGGGTATGATGCTCATTTTTCGTGGATTGGTACCAGGGAAATTCCTTATGATCGGAAGGAGATTCAATCCCTTTGTGTTGATAACCATGCCATCTGTGTACTTTATTTTAACGGGAAAACCTATTTCCTTGATGGTACTGAAAAATATGGTCCTTTCGGAAGAGATGCTTATCGAATCCAGGGTAAGAATGTATTGGTTCAGGATGGAGACAAGTATAAAGTGGAAATAGTGCCTTTGCCTGGACTGGAAGAAAATCAGATTGTTACAAAAGCCACTCTTGGATTGAAGGGGGATAAAATTACAGGCCATGTGAAAATTAGTTTTGATGGAGAATCACGTAGTTTCTTTCATTATATATACAATGCCATTCCAGCTTCCAAAAGGAAAGAGTTCATTAATCATATGGTGGAATTGAATAATAGTAATGCAGAAGTTACCAATGTGAAGACATCTGATTTCAAAAACAGGGATGTACCGATTGTTCTGGAAGCTGATATTGAAATAAGCAATCAGGTTACAAAAGCTGGCAATCAATTATACACTTCCATCGATTTCTTCCCAGAAACTATAACAGGCTTAATTCCTGCAGATAATCGCCAGAATCCTTTTGATCTCGACAATGTATTCATGTCGGTAGATGAGATAACTCTTGACTTGCCTTCAAATGTAAAGCCGGGAGTTTTGCCAAAGAATTTCCAGGCAACTTTCTCTAAAAACAGTATGGAGGCGGTATATTCAAGTACTTCAAATAAGATTACACTAAAGAAAAAATTCCAGTTGGGTACTCCGGTAATTTATCCGGAAGAGTTTACAGGGTGGAAGGAATATCTTAGTAAGATCAGGGAATTCAACAGACAAAACATGACATTGACCATTCAATAATCGATATCTATAAAGTGCCATTTATGCGGAAGTTTTTCTTTTTTTTGATATTTATAATAGTAGCAGGTAATCAGGTACAATCTCAGCAACGTATTGGGAAAAATGAACTGGAAATCAATAAAAAAACAATCGGGGACCATCCTGTTTTACTTCCCGAGGATACGGATTTTCAAAATGTTGGTATGGGAGAGAAATGGCCGGGTGAAAGTGCTGTTATTCTGTCTCAAAAAACAAAATTCGGGTTCGATAGGAAAGGAATGACTGTTGGTAAAAGGATTGGGAGGAATGTATGGGGATTGATTTTTGCCCCATTTACACTTGGCACTTCCTTAATATTAGCTAATTCAAGTTCAGAAACAAAAATCTTGATTGAAGAATCTGAAAGAAGGAAATTGTTGCTGAGAGACAAATATGCCATTGAACAGTATTCTGTTTTGTATTTTAGAATCGATAGGGAAGGCGATGCATTTGCTGCCCAGATTATTAAGAAGGACGGAACTGTGGAGAAAGTCGATTTGGCAGAAGCAATACAGGTTGAAGATCTTTCAAGTATTCCATCAGTTTTTAAGAGTTATACTGATAATGGATTTTCAGCAGCATACAGACCGAATTATTATAAGATTGCGGTTCCTGGTCTGGAAGAAGGAGACATGCTTGAATATGAATTCAGAAATTATAATGTAAGACAATATCAGGGCAGGCCCGATTACAAAGAGTTTGATCCGGTTTATTTTATATGTAATAGGGAATTACCTGTATCTCGGCAGGTGATTGAAGTGGCAACAGAAGACGACAGGTATTATATAGGATATAAAAGCAATAAGGGCGCTCCGGATTTTGAACAGATTACAAAAGATGGCAAGAAGACGTATCGTTGGGAAGATCGTGACAGGGAAAAAAATAAGGATACTCGCTATGTGAATGAATTTACTGAACAGCCTTCTATTAAATTCCAGATCATTTACGCAAGAAATAACAGCAAGAAATTCATCTGGTTTGGTGATGAGGCTGATATGAAACGTGATATAACAAATGACGAGCTAGCTCAAAAAGCAAAAACATTTTGGTTCAATCCTGATAAGTTACAAGGTGCAGGAGCATATACTACCCCTTATGGTAGTAATGAATCTGTTGCTTCAAGTCTATATAAGACGATGAAGAAAAAAGGCATAACTGATGCTTCAGATGATGAGTTTATCAGAAAAGCCTACTATATGCTACGCTCAAAAACCATGTACAGGAACTGGTCTGACTATGCATATGCCAAAGTGTTTAGTTACTTGTTGACTTATAAAAAAATTGATCATGAGATTGTTGTAACAACATATAATACCCGCACCAGTATGCAAAGGGTGGCATTTACCCAAGAGCTGGCATGGGTTATTAAATGCAAGAATAAGTATTATGTGAATCCTGATAATCATCTAAATCCTGATGAGATTCCAATTTATATAGCAGGAAATCCAACAATTCGGTTTAACTACCTTTCTGAAAAAAGCCCCATTACTGCAGACCAGATCAATGCTACGGATACATCACAGAACAAGGTAGTGTATGATTTCACTGCCAGTCTTGACGCATCAGGATCAAATATGGTTATTGAAAAAACTACTGAATCAAAGGGAATGTTGAAAGCAGATATGATGGAAGATGTGTTAGCACTTACCCCTTTTATAGAAACAGATTTCAGGAATTATGATGGGGAAGGTATGTGGGAAGGGTTCGATAGCCGTTCTGAAGAAAAAGCTGTTGAAGAGTTTAATAAGCAGAAAAAGGAATGGAAGGAAGAGAAGCCTAAAATGATGAAGGAGCTGATTGCTAATGAATTTGATTTTAAGGTGGAGAACTACTCCAACTTCAAACTGATTCAAGATGGCAGGAGCTATAAAAAACCAGGATTAAAGTATTCTGAGAATTTCACATTAGGAGATATGATTGCCTCTGCGGGTGATGACAAAATTATTGCGCTGCCTGCTTTATTAGGGGGACAAACAAAAATTACCCGTGATGAAAGATCACGAAGCCTTCCAATAGATGTTCGCTATGCCAGAACCCTTCAATGGAATATTCGGTTTACAATACCGGCTGGTTATACTGTTATTGGTCTCGAAGAATTACAAAAAAGCGTATCAAATATATGCGGCAGCTTTAAAAGTGTTGCCACTGTAGAAGGAAATACACTAGTGCTTCAGGTTAGTAAGATTTATAACGCCAAACATTTTGAAAGTTCCCAGTGGAATCAGCTTCTACAGGTATTGGATCAATCGTATAATTATTCGCAGGCGAAGGTGGTGTTGAAGAAGGGGTAGTGAGAGAGTCCGGAAGCAAATACAAATACAAGTAGGGGAGTTAGGGAGTAGGGAAGTAGGGAAGTAGGGGAGGAGAAATACAAATTATTTTTTTTACCGCAGAGACGCGGAGACGCAGAGGAAACCTCCTGCGTCTCCGCGTCTCTGCGGTAATTATTTGCAAACTTTATGACTACTGCTGTACTTCCCGACTTGTATTCGTATTTTCTCCCCGGACTATTTGGTACTACGCAAATCGAACTCTTGCCACGGACTTCCCGGACTATAAAGTTCAGCCTCTACAAAAATCAAACGCCCCGGACTAGCTATTTCAGCTCCTCAAACTGCCCCGTCTGCTTATTCTTCCTTACATTATTTGCCACAAAAGCTCGTCCATTCATAGCCACATAAACGCCGTGTTGAAGGGTTTGAACAAAAGCAAGGGCGCTGCCTAGGTTGAAAAATCCATCAGAGCTCCCGAATTTGTATGGGATCATAGCACCTGTTAATACGATGGTTTTGTCTTTTATCTTCTCAGCAATGATTCTGGCAGTATCAGCCATTGTATCTGTTCCGTGAGTGATGATGATTTTATCTTCTGGAGTATTTCGGCATTGATGTACTATTAAATCACGATCTTCTTCAGTCATATGCAGACTATCAATCATCATTAGTGTTCGTACTGTTACATCCAGGTTGCTGCGGCTTCTTTGAAGCATCTCGGGCAAATGGGTTTCCTTAAAAAACAATTCACCAGTAAGTTCATTATACTCTTTATCGAAGGTACCACCGGTGATGAAAATGCGGATTGACATGGCTTCCAGTTGAAGGGCAAAGATAGGGAGTTAGAAGTCCGGAAGTCCGAAAGTCGGAAAGTCCGGAAGAAAATACAAATACAAGTAGGGAAGTTAGGTAGTAGAGTAAGTAGGGTAGTAATCAAGTTGGAAAAAATTTTACCGACATGACACGGAGACGCAGTGGAACCCCCTGCGTCTCCGCGGTAAATGTATTTACCTTCCTGAAGTCTACTTCCTACTATCCCTACTTCCCAACATCACTACTTGCACGGATTTTCTTCCGGACTTCAAGTTCTTTCCGACGCTCCGGACTTTAAATTATTATTTCCAAACGAACGCAATCCCAATCTCTATCTCCGGATTCAAACTATAAAACACCGGACAAGTCCTCGCGCATCGTTCAATTATGATTCGTTGTTTTTCGTCGGCGGAGGCTGTTTCGGGAAAAGTAAATGTTAAATTTATTCCACCAACACGGCGGGGATCTTGCTTCATTATTTTCTCTACTGAAATAGCAGTTCCTGTTAGGTCAACTTCCAGGTCACGGGCTTTAATACCCATGATAGTGAGGGCGCAGGCTCCCAGGGAAGTGGCTAATAAGTCGGTCGGGGAAAAGCGCTCTCCTTTGCCCTGATTATCAACAGGAGCATCGGTCTGGAAGCTATTACCGCTTTTTTCATGGGTGCAAACTGTTCTCAGGTTTCCTTCGTATACTACAGAAGCTGTCATTTTGTATTATTTTGCCCTAAATTTACGTTGAATTACTAAATCAATGCCGGTGAAGAAGATACTTTGTAGTCTACTGTTTGGAATTAGTTGTCTTTCTGTTGTAGCTCAAACGAGCCCTACTCCGCCTTCTACAAAAAAGGAGAAGAAAGAAGCACGTCGTGAAAGAATCAATATGCTGGCTAAGCAGGAAGAAGAAGGCGAAGTGGTATTCAATAAGCAAAGCGTTTTCGGCTTTAAAATGAATACCGATGGATATGGATTTTCTTATGAATATGGAAAATATAAGAGCAATCGCAAAGCCATCTTATACCAATTCGAATTCAATGAGAAAAAGCACCAGAAGGAAAAAAAGATTTCTTTGTTTGATGGGTTTGGGTTCTCCAACATTATTTTCGGCAAAACCAATAATTTCTATCAGGCAAAACTGGGTATAGCCCAGCAAAGTCGTATTGGTGGTAAGGGGAATAAGAACGGTGTCTCCGTTTCCGGAATTGTAGGAGGAGGTCTTACTGTAGGTTTATTGAAACCATATATGGTTAATGTGGTAATTGCCGGACAAGAACAAAGGAGCACATTCCCAAAAATTATTGATAGTAACTATGCTATAGCAGGTGCTGCAGGTTTTACAGTTGGCTGGGGTGAAGTAAAAATTAATCCCGGGGTTCATGCCAAAACCGCCTTACGGTTTGATTATGGCCGTTTTAATGAAACTGTAAGCGCCATTGAAATTGGTCTTATGGCCGAATATTATAGCAAAAAAGTGTCTCAACTGGCCTATGTTGATGAGAAGTCGTTCTTTTTCAACGCCTATATTTCCTTCCTTTTTGGTAGAAGAAAGTAATGTAATTTGCAGCTTTTATGGCCCGTTTTGGGGTGTACTAAAGGCCTAATAAAAGGCTCTTGTTGAACAACCCATAGCCATTTTTGTTATCTGAACATTTCACCATGATTGAACTACCTGTTGTTTCAAGCGTAAATGAAACTACTTCCAAGATAAAGAAACCTGACTGGCTTAGGGTTAAACTGCCAATTGGCGAAAGCTATAAGCATGTTCGTGGATTGGTTGATACCCATAAGTTGCACACCATCTGTGAAAGTGGTAATTGTCCAAATATGGGCGAATGTTGGGGTGAAGGAACCGCTACTTTCATGATTTTAGGGAATATATGCACCCGTAGCTGTGGATTTTGTGCAGTAGCTACTGGTAGACCTGATCCAATTGATTGGGATGAACCCCAGCGTGTAGCAGAAGCCATTCATCTGATGAAAGTGAAGCATGCGGTTATTACCTCAGTTGATAGGGATGAAGTAAAAGACGGGGGAAGCATTATCTGGTATAACACAATAAAAGCAGTTAAAGCTCTAAATCCAGATACCACATTAGAAACACTGATTCCTGATTTTAAAGGAGAAAAAGAGAATATTCAGCGTATCATCGATGCCGCTCCTGAAGTGGTATCTCATAATATCGAAACAGTAGAAAGATTAAGTCGCCAGGTTCGTATCCAGGCCCGTTATCGCCGTAGTATGGAAGTGTTACGCACCCTTAAAGAAGGTGGTATGCGTACCAAAAGTGGTATCATGCTTGGATTGGGTGAAACAAGGGAAGAAGTTATACAAACGCTGGAAGATCTTCGCAACAGCAATGTTGATGTTGTAACCATTGGACAATACTTGCAACCAACCAAGAAGCATTTACCAGTACATCGCTTCGTTCACCCTAACGAATTTGCAGAATATCGTAAAATAGGATATGAGTTGGGGTTAGATTATGTAGAAAGCGGCCCCTTGGTGCGTTCTTCTTATCATAGCGAGAAGCATGTGATTGCGGGGTATGGGAGAGCGGCTTGGGAGAGGGAAGTTGGGAGTCTGTAGTCGGGAGTAATTAGTCCGGAAGTCGGGAAGACCGGAAGTCCGGAAGAAAATACAAATACAAGTAGGGGAGTTAGGTAGTAGGGTAGTAGGGAAGGAGAAATACAAAGTACAGTGACTCTCTAAGCGGTTTAATTCTTTTCCCACGGGTGCAACACTTGGACATTCATGAAGATTAATGAATAAAAATATAATTGAATAAAACGGTGAATAACCAGAATATACTCCTTCCGTACTTCCCTACTTCCTAACTTCCCTACTTGTATTTGTATTTTCTTCCGGACTTTCGGACTTCCCGACTTCCGGACCTCTAATAAACAGTAAACGTCTTCTTACTCCTAATCACAAACACACCAGGAACTGCCCGCTGTCCTTCCTTATCTGAAGGCTGAATGGTTTCGATTCCGTTGATGAGCATGCAACTGCTTCCTCCACCATCAAGGTTAAGGGCTTCGATACATCTTAGGTCTTTAAGGATTTTTGCTTCTTCTTCCAGAGTAGCACCTTCAGCAACACCCGGGAAACGACCTTGTATTACAAGAATGATAAGCTTACCTTTTTTTGTATAGCCCATTGCAGTTCGTGGATGTTTATCCTTTTCCCCGGCAACAAACATCTGTTCTTCCTTGTTAGTTATTCTTATTTGTCCGTTCTGTAAAAGCATGGGACCACCACCAATGGCGGTTTCCATCCTCCAGGCTTTCCAGTAATCAAGTGTATTGAGATTGTCAAATGAGGGGTCGGGATTTTTGCCTTTTGCTACAATAGGTTTTTGCTGGAAAGCATAGGCCCAACGCTGAGCTGTATCCGTAAATATCCAGGCAGCATCTGCTTTTCTTTTTTTTGTGATACCGATGGCACTTCGGGTAGGGTAATAAAATGAATCTGTGTTCTTGCTTTTTAATGAGGGGGTATTGTAGGCAATCAGTTTACCTTCCTTCATCAATAAGTTTAGATTCTGATTCGTCTGAAAAGAAAAGAAAGTCCCATTTACAATTATATAGGCAGAATCTTCTTTTGTATAGAATTGTGAAGGAGTGAGTCTTCTTCCTTTTGCAGTATCTGTAGTGAATTCCAAATTACGGTCGTTCAATTTAGCTTCAATATAATAAGCTATGAATGGGCGACCATTCAACGAATCGGTTGTCTTGTATAAAGCAATGGATTTTGGCAAATAGCCAAATGCGTCTGATACTTTCTTCCAATGTAGTTGAGATGAAACCAACATTGGCGCTGATAACAATAATATGATGAAGTAAAACTTTCTCATTCTTTTTGGGGGGTTCGTTGTTTCCAGGTTTCGCTCTGCCCTTCTTGCCCACTCTTTCCCTCCGGACTTTTTTAGGTTTTCCCGGGTTTTCACCCGGGGATACGATGATTCAACCCCTTCGGGGTTGGGTGTTTGTTATCGTTAATATATTTCTACTTGCTCCCTCCCTCCGGCATTTCGCCCTACAAAATCTCTCCCGCGGGCTTTCCAAGCCCCGGGGATACGATGATTCAACCCCTTCAGGGTTGGTTTGGTTAATGGTTGAAGTGATTCCTAATTCCAAACTATTAACTCCCGACTCCAGACTTCCAACTCCCGACTTGTATTTGTATTTCCTTCCGGACTATATTTAAAGAATCTCCTGCAATCAAACACCGCGGACTCAAAAATCAAGATCTATAAACTTCAAAAGCTGCGGACTTCCGGACTAAGAACCTCACTTCTCCCACACCAACGCACTCGCCCCCAATATAGCCGCATCCGACTCCTTCAAATGGCTAACCAATATCTTAACCTTATTCTGGAAGATCTGGATCAGATTGGCTTCCATATGGTCGCGGGTAGGCTTTAAGATAAGGTCACCAGCTTTGGTAAGTCCACCGAATAAAATGATAGCCTCAGGACTGCTGAACATTACCGCATTAGCCAATGCCAATCCGAGTATCTTACCGGTGTATTCAAATATTTCCAATGCCAGTTTATCGCCTTGAATAGCGGCTTCAAAAACGGCTTTTGAATTCATATCATCTTTTGGCACTTCACGTAATAAGCTGGGTTCAGTGCTTTTTGCTAATACTTCAATTGCAGTATTGGTAACACCTGTGGCAGAAGCATAACTTTCCAATGAACCTTTCTTGCCAGTGCCTGGGTGTAGGCGGCCATCAGGAATTACAATGGTATGTCCTAATTCACCAGCAAACCCATCATGTCCATATATCAATTGGCCATTTGCCACAATACCGCTTCCCACGCCGGTACCTAAGGTTATCATGATGAAATCCTTCATTCCTTGTGCAGCGCCATACATCATTTCTCCAATGGCTGCTGCATTTGCATCATTAGTTAGGGTAACAGGCTGTTGGAATTTATCCTCAATCATCTTTGCCAATGGTATGATTCCTTTCCAGGGTAGATTCGGAGCATATTCAATAGTTCCCGTGTAGAAGTTCCCGTTAGGAGCTCCAACACCAATACCCTTTATACGGCCTAGTCCACCTGCTTTATTTATAAGCACTATCAGGTTGTCATACAGGTCATCAATAAATGACTCTACCTGAAGATGTTTCTTTGTCGATATTTCGCTTGAAAAGAGAACATTGCCATTGCGGTCTACGATACCGAATTTGGTACCTGTTCCGCCGATATCGATACCTACTGCTAATGAGTCTAAAGATGCGTTAGTGGTTGCCATATAGAGAGTTATTATAATAAAAAAGCCCCGGTTTTTACCGGGGCTGAAAGATAATAATAAATTCGGATTCAATTAGTGACCTCCACCGATCTGTTCGTCAAAGTTCAGACCCTGTGCTTTGAGTACACTTCTGAGTTTAACTGCCAACCAAGCTAAGAATGCGAAACCTGCAGCAGCTACCAGATATGAGTTATGCATACCAATTGAAGAGTTATCACCTACTGAGCCCTGGAATGGTGGAATGATGGCACCACCAAGGATCATCATAATTAGAAGCGCAGAACCCTGACTGGTGTATTTTCCTAAACCACCTACTCCTAAAGAGAAGATACATGGCCACATAACTGAACAACATAAACCACCAGCCATCAATGCATATACAGAAACGATTCCTTTTGTAAACACACCAATCAGCATAGCAACACATGCCAATATGGAAACGGCAACCAATGTTTTAACAGGTTTTTCCTGGCCATAAAAGAATGTTGCGATAGCAATCATTATACATATTGCAAATGCAAAAAGGTCTTTTATATCATTGCCATAAAGGTGATTGACAAATAAGATGACAGCAAATGCAACGAAATGGACTACAATTACCATTGCAATTGTTTTTGCCATGCCTTTGAGGTTGAATACACTTACTGCACCTGTCCAACGACCAATCATAAGGCTACCCCAGTAAAGAGATACATATTTTGATATCTGACTTTCATCAAGTCCTCTTCAGTAAGATAACCAGGTGTTTTTAACAGGGCACCAAAGTTATTATCAATTGTAACTTCTACACCTACATAAACGAAGATGGCAATCATACCAAATATAAGTTGTGGATACTTCATGGCTCCCCAACCTTCGCTGTTTTTTATGGCATAAGAATTAGATACAAATAATATCCAACTACTACCATAAAATGTTGCAATAAGTAAAGTTAATTTTGGAATATCAGTAAGCTGGCCTACAATTATGATTGCAACAAGTAAGCCAGTCATAACTAATAAAGAAAAAGACGCTTTATTCTCTTTTCCACTTTAGCTTCATCATTACCTCAGGTAATTTTGAAAAGGCGAAAAAGAGGGCAACCGCTGCAAATACGCCTGCTACGATAAGGTAAAGCGTGTTAATGTTAGTTACCGTTACATCATGTTTTTCTCCAACTGATCCAAACAGGAAAAAACTAACAATTAATTGGACCTAAAGTTGTACCAAATGAGTTTACACTACCCCCAGATTTAAGCGATGAGAACCAGTAGAAGGATCACCAAGTGCAATAGCGAATGGCTGGGCTGAAGTCTGTTGTAATGAAAACCTAAAGCCACTACGAAAAATGAAGCAAGAATGGCTGGGAATGAATTCGCATTTGCAGAAGGAATGATCAATAAGGCTCCTATTACTGATATCCATAAGCCATATATGATACCCTTTTTATATCCGATCTTGTTGATGATATCGAAACCAAGAACGTTTGATAAAAGGAATAAAATCAAAGATCCAAAGAAATAAGCTCCATAAAAAGCCGAACCTATCAACTGAGACTGAAACTGATTAAGCTGGAAATGGGATTTACAAAATGGAATGAAGATACTGTTTGAAGCGGCGATAAAACCCCAGAAAAAGAAAACAATGACTAGGGTTGCCAGGGCTCCGGTGTTAGTAGGCTTTTTGGGCTGATTCATAAGCAATCTGGTTGTTTTTAATTGATGTCCCAAAGTAATAAGTTTTTGCGAAGGAGAAAATTTTTTCATTGCTTGATACATCATTACTAATTACTTATTATATTGATGAACTTTTCAGTTTAATACTTCCAATGGAAATACTTCATGTCAGTGCGGAATGTTATCCAGTGGCAAAAGCCGGCGGATTAGGTGATGTAGTAGGTGCTTTGCCTAAATACCTCAACCAGTTAGGTCATATCGCCAAAGTGGTGATGCCTATGTACCGTACCAAATACCTCTACAATCATGAGTGGGAAGTGGTGCATAAAGGCCGTACCAATCTAGGTAGCTGGTGGTTCGAATTCACAGTAATCAAAGAAGCAAAGAATGAAAACGGATTCGACCTGTATCTGATTGATATCAATGGTTTGCTTGATCGTGAGAAAGTCTACGGATATGATGACGATTCAGAACGTTTCACGGCTTTCCAGATTGCGGTGTTGGATTGGGTGAGCGCCTGGGAACATCGGCCAGATGTAATTCATGTGCACGACCATCATACTGGACTGATACCTTTCATGCTTAAACATTGTTTTAAGTACAGAAACATAAAATCCATCCCAACCGTCCTTACCATACATAATGCCCAATACCAGGGATGGATGGATTGGGCCGACAGCAAAATGATACCAGCCTGGGATACCTGGAGCTGGGGCATGCTCGACTGGGCTAATAAGATCAACCCACTTGCCAGCGCTATAAAATGTGCCGATAAAGTAACTACAGTAAGTCCTAGTTACCTCGACGAACTCAAATACATGAGCAATGGTCTGGAAGACCTGTTTGAATATGAAAAAGGCAAATGTGTCGGTATCATCAACGGCATAGATGCAGATGTATGGGATCCAGCAACTGATACTTATCTTCAGAATCATTATTCAATAAAAGATGCAGAGGCCGGAAAATTGAAGAGTAAGTTGGATCTCTGTGAAACTTTTAACCTCGATCCGGAAAAGCCACTGATCGTTTTCATCGGTCGTTTAGTAGGAGAGAAAGGAGCTGATCTTCTTCCTCAGGTTATCGGCGATTCTTATTATTATGTTGGTCGTAGAATGAATTTCCTAGTACTAGGTAGTGGATTCCCCGAAGTGGAAGCCGAACTTTCTGCGATGAAAGCACTGTCTCAAAGGGATTATAATGCTTATATAGGTTATAATGAAACGCTCAGCCATCTAATGTATGCCGGAGCTGATTTTCTTCTTATGCCTTCCAGAGTGGAGCCTTGCGGATTGAACCAGATGTATTCAATGCGATATGGTACTGTGCCAATGGTTAGAAGGATTGGAGGGTTAAAAGATACCGTGATTGACTATGGTGAACCTGATGGTTATGGAATCTGTTATAATTACACTGCCGTTGGAGATATAACCCATGCCGTTTGGAGAGCAGTAGAACTATATCACGATAAGAAAAACTTATCAGCTATCCGCAAAAGGATGATGGCTCTTGATTTTAGTTGGGAAGCCAGCGTTAAGAAGTATATTGATGTCTATAATAGTATCGTTTAAGATAATTCCAAAAACTAAAATTGCTTTCATATGGCAAAAGAAATTGTAGCAGTCATCTTAGGAGGAGGAGCCGGAACCCGATTGTACCCCCTTACCGCCAGCCGTTCAAAACCAGCTGTACCAATTGCAGGTAAATATCGACTGGTCGATATCCCTATCTCAAACTGTTTGAATGCAGGCATTTCAAAAATGTTTGTACTAACACAGTTCAACTCAGCCTCCCTTAACAGGCATATCAAGAATACCTATCACTTCAGCGCTTTCAGTTCTGCCTTCGTAGATATACTTGCCGCTGAACAGACACCAGATAACCCAACCTGGTTCCAGGGTACCGCCGATGCGGTTCGTCAAAGTCTTCGTCATATTGAACCATTCCCAAGTGAGTATGTACTGATTCTTTCAGGTGATCAGTTGTATCAGATGGATTTCAATGAAATGCTGAATAATCATATTGATAAGAAAGCTGATATTTCCATCGCTACTATTCCAGTAGGCGACAGGGAAGCTTCAGAATTCGGTATCATGAAGAAAAATGAAGAAGGCGTAATCACTTCATTCGTTGAAAAACCAAAAGCAGATGTACTGCCAAACTGGGTTAGCGATACAGGTGCAGAAATGCAAAAGACAGGTAGGAATTACCTCGCATCCATGGGTATTTATATCTTCAAGACCAAATTATTATTCGAGCTTCTGAATAATGAATGCAAGGATGCAACCGACTTCGGTAAAGAGATCATTCCTCAGTCGATCGATAAATATAAAGTGGCCAGCTACCAATATGATGGGTACTGGACAGATATTGGAAATATCTATTCCTTCTTTGAGGCGAATCTGGGATTAACACAGGATATTCCAGACTTCAATCTGTTTGACAATACCAAGGCTATCTATACAAGGGCCCGTATGCTGCCACCTGCCAAGATCAGCGGTACAACATTAGAAAAGACCATCATTGCGGAAGGTTGTATCATAAATGCATCAAGAGTAGAGAATAGCGTAATCGGAATCAGAACAAGAATTGGAAACGGAACCACTATCGTTAGTAGCTATGTAATGGGTAGCGATTTCTTCGAGACCATGGAAGAAATGATACATAATGTAGAAAAAGGCATCCCTAAACTTGGAATAGGGGAGCGTTGTTATATCAGAAATGCCATCTTAGATAAGAACTGCCGTATCGGTAACGATGTACGTATCAATGGCGGCCATCATCTTGAAAATACCGACCATTCATTGTATGTGGTAAAAGACGGAATTGTAGTTATAAAGAAAGGCGCTGTTTTACCCGATGGTTTTGTAATATAAGAACTCCACATTTTTGCCTATATTTTAAACACACCAGCCCAATATGAGGCTGGTGTGTACTTTTTACACAATACTTACTTATCTTTCAGACTCAATATTTCTCCAAATCAATTAACGATTGTTATGGCTGCTGCTTCTACACCTTCCGTTTCTGCAGGATTGATGCCCAAACCAAAGATGACCTTTGCCCAGATAGTAAACATGAGCTTTGGCTTTTTAGGGATTCAGTTCGGGTTTGCTTTACAGAATTCAAATGCAAGTGGTATTCTCAGAAACTATGGAGCCGATGTTGAGCATCTTTCCTGGTTTTGGTTAGCCGCTCCATTAGTTGGTTTAATTGTACAGCCAATTGTGGGACATTATAGTGATCGGACCTGGAATCCGAATTAGGAAGAAGAAGGCCTTATTTTTGGCAGGGGCTTTATTATCTGCAAGTGCGCTTTCATTAATGCCCAATGCGAATATTTTGGGGAGTATTGCACCTTTGTAGGATAGGTGCTGGCTTCCTAATGGTGATGGATGCATGTTTTAATCTTGCAATGGAACCATTCAGGGCCTTTGTAGCTGATAATCTTCCTGATTAGCAAGTGAACAAAGGTTTTCTGTTCAAACTATGATGATAGGCTTAGGAGGTGCTGTTGCTTGGTTCATGGTTACCGGCAAAATGGCCTCAGCGGTGTTTCTGAAAGTGCTCCAAAGGGGGTAGTAGCTGATAATGTAAAATATTCTTTTATTTAGGCTCCTTTGTTTTCAGCTGTATTTTATGGACTGTTTTAACTACAAAGAATATCCTCCTGACTTAGAATACAAAAAATATCTGATAAGAATGGGATGGTAAAAAGAAGGATTAAGTTCCATATTTACATGATTAGTAAAGATGCCAAAAACAATGCAACAATTGGGTTTAGTACAGTTCTTTCCTGGCTTTGCTTTATTCGGAATGTGGGTATTACTACAGATTCCATGGCTACACATAATTTATTTACCAATAGAAGACAGAAGTCCTGATTTGTATCGCAAGGCACAAAGTTGGCAGGTGTCATCTTCGGAGTATTACAATGGTGTTTCCGTTTTTTATGCACTTTGTCTTCCTTTATTTCGCGAAAAATTGGACGAAAAAAGACCCATACTTCTCTGATAATTAGGAGGAATAGGTTTGATTCTTTTTCTTGGCCCCTAATAAGGAATTTCTGATTTTCTCTATGGCTTGGGTGGGTGTAGCCTGGGCAAGTATTCTGGCAATGCCATATGCAATTCTTTCAGGATCTTTACCTGCAGGAAAAATGGGTATCTACATGGGTATTTTCAATTTCTTCATAACTATTCCTCAAATCTAAATGGAATCGTTGGTGGTCCAATGGTTAAAAAAATTTATTGGTAACCAGCCTGTATATGCGCTAATAATGGCAGGTGTATTTATGCTTTGTGCAGCGGTAAGTGTCATTTATGTTTACGACCCGGTTGCAGATTCAATAAAGAACGATCAAAAAAAATAATATGAAACGTTTATTGGTAGCAGTAGTTTTTCTGTTGTTCGTTTTGGCAGCAGGAGCTCAGGACGCATTGAAGGTTTATCCTACTCATTGGTGGACAGGTTTTAAAGAAACCAATCTTCATTTGTTAGTGAAAGCTCCGAATATAGGTGGATGATCATTTCAGAAGGCAAGTATCAGCTATCCGGGAGTAAAACTTTCCGGTTTTGAAAAGATGGAGAACCCCAATTACATTATACTGAAGTTAGCATTGCTTCCAACTGCAAAACCCGGGAAATTTAAAATAACAATAAATAAGACTGATGGCTCCATTACAATATTTGATTATGAACTAAAGGCAAGAAGCAAAGAAGACGGGAAAACAAGAGTGCAAGGGGTTACTTCAAAAGACCTTACATATCTCATTATGCCCGACCGTTTCGCCAATGGAGATCCTTCCAATGATGCAT
Organism: Chitinophagaceae bacterium; assembly: GCA_016721085.1. GTDB lineage: Bacteria > Bacteroidota > Bacteroidia > Chitinophagales > Chitinophagaceae > Endoryza. Next base: position 73,510 of record JADKJI010000009.1, read on the forward strand.
TCCAGGATTTAAGAGATAAAGAGGTGGATCGTTCCAATAAATTTGCAAGACATGGGGGCGACCTGAAGGGGATAGAAGATCATTTTGATTATCTGAAAGAACTAGGTGTTACCGCTCTCTGGCTTACTCCTATTGTTCAGAACGATGCACCAAAAATGAGGGAAGTAAATTGGGATATGTCGGGCTATCATGGCTATTGGTTCACCGATCATTATCAGGTAGATAAAAGATTTGGAGGCAACGAAGGCTATAAATCATTTATTAAGTCGGCCCATGATAAGGGATTGAAGATTATTCAGGACGTAGTATACAACCATATCAGTTTGTATAACTGGATACAGATGGATCCTCCATCAAAAGATTGGGTAAACCAGTTTCCTGAATTCACCGGACCAAGTCATCGCGATGAAGTACTTATGGATCCCTACGGATCAAAGTACGACAAGAATATAATGATTAAAGGATGGTTTGTTCCCCATTTGCCCGATTTGAATCTGGCAAACCCTCAACTAGCCACATTCCTTATACAGCATGCTATCTGGACTACAGAGGAATTTGGTTATGATGGATTCAGAGTGGATACCTATAAATATTGCGATGAGGCTTTCCTTAATAAGATCAATTCCGCCTTATTGAAGGAATTCCCTACTGTTACCACTTTTGTAGAAGCATGGGCTAATACTGTAACGGGTAATGCGTATTACGTGGATAATAACTTTTCTATTCCAAATAAAAATAATGCTCAGGGAGCTCTTGATTTTACACTGGCATTCGCCATGATGGCTGGAATGAACCAGTCCCCCGGATGGAATGAAGGAGTGAACAGGATTTACACAACCCTGGCACAGGATATCGTTTATAAGAACCCACTCAGAAATTGTATTTTCCTCGATAATCACGACATGGACAGAATTTTCTCTGTTGTTGGAGAAGACTGGAACAAAATGAAATGGGGCTATACATGGTTGCTAACGCTAAGGGGTATTCCAAATATCTATTATGGTACAGAGATTTTGATGAAAAATTTCAAGAATCCTACTGATGCAGAAGTGAGATTGGATTTTCCTGGCGGATGGTCTGGTGATCCAGTAAATAAGTTTACAGCAGCTGGCAGAAATGAAAAAGAGAATGCTGCTTTCAATTATTTCAGTAAACTCGCCAATTTCAGAAAAACATCTTCTGCATTAACTACTGGTAATACCATGCAATTTATAGTTCGCGACGGAGCATACACCTATTTCCGTTACGATGCCAAACAAACCATAATGGTTATCACCAATACCGGCACCAAAACTTTCACTCCCAACTGGACAATGTATGCAGAACGTACACAGGGCTTCACCAAAGCAAGGAATGTAATAACTGGTGAAGAAGTTGAGTTGGGTAAGATGACGGTGGGGGCGAAGGAGTGTGGGGTGTGGGAACTTGCAAAGTAAGTTCCAGAAGTTCCAGAGGTTTAAAAGTTCAAGGGTTTAAGAGTTTAAGGTTGTTCGAATTTCTAGATGAAAAATCGAATGGAAGAACCTTAAACTCTTAAACCCTTAAACTTTGGAACTAATTAAACATTTGGAACATATTGAACGTACTACAACATCACCTGCCACACGTTCCTCTCTGCATACTTTCCCCAATCTTTCAAACTGCTTAATAATGATTTCTGTAGATCAGGTACATTGGTCTTTTTGCCTTTAGTGGGAGGGGCGAGGTCTTTAGGTGCAATTGGAACCAATTCAAGTTTGGTAGCAAACCAGGTGGTATTGATACGAGGAATAGCGATTCCAAGTATCATTCCGGGTAATCCGCTGAAGCCTTCAGGGCCGCCTGTAATCAATATTTCATCTGTATAGAAAGCAAATACAAAAACCGAGTCCATTATGATACCCGTGGCTTTCCTGCAATTGAAGCCGGCTATCTTTCGGGTATCATCAGTGAGTTTCCAATTAATTTTTCTAACACTATCTTGAATAAGGAATTGCTTTTCAAAAACCTGCTTTTGGCTGGTGAATTGTTGGGAAGCAAAATTGGTGTAAACAATATTGTCTTGAGCAACTCCCACTTCGAAGAATCCAGGGCTTTTAGCATCTGCCACTTCACGGCCAGGTTTGTAACATGATTGGTCACCATCGAAAAAATAATCGAAATAGGTGATTTTGAATTGAGGGATTTGGCTTTTCATTTCCTGTACCCATTCACCTTCTCCTTCAAATTGCTTATGAACATTGATCTTTCGTTCAAATTCTATCTTTCCTTTGGCAATAAAGGTTTGCGCTTCTGTTAATATAGGAAGCAAGAATGATAATATCGGGATTAGTATCTTTTTCATCTTTTTAATATGATAGGTTATTCAAAAGGAGAACGTGGTGCTTTACCACCTTTGTTGAAATTCCAGGTAAACGAAACTAGCCAGAAGCGTCGTAAGGTTTGGTAAGTTCGCTCAGTGATATTATTACTACTGATATCCCTGCTGAACCCAATATTCTGGTCAAGGATATCATTCACTTCGAATTTCATTACAAAGCTTTCGTCTTTCAGGAATTTCTTACTTAAAGAAGCATTCCATCTGGTTACATTTCTGTTTTGCTGGAACAATGGCGTTTTTTGCCTGAAATTGGCATCTACATTTGAACTGATTTCAAATTTCTTTGGTAAATAATAGGTGGCACTGGCATTTACAGATGTATTCCAGTAATTATTGTTCAGATTGGTGTTGATAGAAGCTTTAGAAGTATTGTAGCCGCGATCAATTCCAATATTGAATTCCATTTTCTTCTCTTTACGGTAATTACCATTTACACCAAGCGAATAAGATCCAGATGTACTACGATTTTTCAAGTTGTTTACGACGGTGTTGTATTGGCTTCCGTTTATTCCAGCATTGAAACCAATATTAAAATCCGATTTCTTCAATTTGAAACCATAATTAAAGTAAGAGTAATAATTATAATTTCCATTTACATTTACGGGTTGTGTCACCCTTCTTCCCAGCGTATCTACAAAATCGCTATTACTTATTGCATTTTGTGTGGATGTAAAGTCAATATAGGCCCAGATGCCCCTGTTGTTCAGAATCTTGAAATCATTATAACTCAAAGAGAAATTATGCCTGAATTCCTGTTTCAGGTTGGGGTTCCCTTTTCTTACATTCAGTGGGTCATTATTATCTTTCAGAGGTTGTATTTGATCGATAGTAGGCTGCTGGGTGCTACCGTTATATCTCAATCCTAGTCTTGTTTGCGGCTTGATATTATAGTTGAAATTGGCTCTTGGGAAGAAATTCAGGTAATTATATTTATAAACTGTATCCTGTATCAAATCTGTTTGGCGAAAATCAGAATTACTGATATTGCCGCCCATGCTGGCATTGAATTTCTTTTTATTCCAACGGATATTTCCTCCAACCGATTGGGTGAGGACTTTAAATCCATAATCGCTCGACAAAGAATCTATGTATTGGTCGTATTTACCATTCTTTTTCTCGTTGGTGATACGTTCTGATTCACTATTGCTGTTACCCAATGAATAGTTAAACTCAAGGAATACCGTTTTGCTTAATGGTTCTGTATAAGAAACTTTCCCACTTACAAAGCGCTGGCTTGAATTATTGATTTTTTGCTGGTCGATGGAGTCTTTACGTATGAGTGATCCTGCTCCATCATAGTATTGGTTATCTGAATTAAGGAAACCATCTGTACTGGAACTGCTGTATTTCTGGTCAAAACTGAGCGAAACAGTTCTTCCAACTTTCTTGAATTTCTTCCTCCATAAAATGGAACTATTGAATGCTTCATTGGTTCCGTTGCTAGAGGTAGTTCTAAAACTTCGGTTTACAAAAGCATTCTTATCTGTCAGTGATTCGCTATAGTTAAAAGCTTTGTTCTGACTTGTGCCTTTACTTCCATTAGCAGTTACTTTCAATGAAGAGCTTGAATCCAATTGTATCTCATAGGTTCCATTCAGGCTATTTCTTAATTTCTGGCTGAAATTATTCCCATTGTCATTTCTGAAATAGAATGTGTCTGGAAGAATGTATTGAGAAGTGGTTCCTCCGCTGCCATTCGTATTTAGCTTATTGAAGCGATAACTGAAGTTCAGTTTGTGTTTATCTTCATCGTATTTGTTGGAATAGTGAACACCAGCTGTCCAGCTTGAAGGAAGTCCTTCACCATAAAAACTACCTCCGCCACCAAAATCATCTCCATAGCTTGTTATCGAAACACCTCCATCAACAAACTCTATATTACTATTGTCTGATCCTCCATAAGCACTTTGATCACCCCATCCTAATCCTGTTCTTCCATTGTTTGCCATTGTTGCAAAGGCCGCGAATTTTCTTTTTCCTTTGAAGGCGTTAACCATCGCCTGATTATTGTATTTGTCTTTCAGGCCTCCACCCAGACTCACTTTTCCAAAATAACCATTCTTCTTATCTTCTTTCATTTTCAGATTGATGGTCTTAGTCTTCTGGCCATCATCAATACCAGTAAATGCCGCCTGGTCACTTTTCTTGTCGTATACCTGCACTTTATCAATGGCATCAGCTCTAAGGTTTTGCGTAGCCATTGTAGGGTCGTCGCCAAAAAACTCCTCTCCATCAACCAATACTTTCTTCACTTCCTCGCCCTGGGCTTTTATCTTTCCATCCTTATCTACCTGAACGCCGGGTAGTCTTTTTAAGAGCTCTTCCACATTGGCATTGGCTGCTACTTTGAAACTATCAGCAACATATTCAGTGGTGTCTTTCTTTATTCTTACCGCCCCCAATTGCTGCCGTACCACCACTTCCTGAAGTAATTGGCTTCTCAATGTCATTGGAATCGAATTCAATACAATAGGATTTTCATCCTTGACATTGATATTTGTATAATAGTCGGCAAAAGTGGGATAGGTGATGAGGAGGAAATAAGAACCTGTTGGTATTCCTTTTAACTCAAAGCTTCCATCCTTTGTGCTCCGGGTATGAGTTACGAAAACTGAGTCTTTCGACGTAAGTAATGCAACTACAGAGTTCGGCAGTGGTTTTTTTTCGGCTGTGTCAGTAACTATTCCTTTGATTGTTGTAAGTTGTGCAGTAGCCTCAATAGCAAAAAGGACGATGCAAAAAAGTAGTAGCGTTAGTCTTTTCATGGTTAATTGTAATAAAAGCTGTCGGAGAGAGTTCCGTACAAAGCGATAACAGGTTTTCAGTTTACGAATGTCATTTAAAAAGGTGGAGTGGAGCCGAACGAACTCCTTAATTTTACGTTAAAGAGTTGCGCTTCAACATACACCATCAAAAATCGAAGTATGATGCAAGAAGAAAAGAATTCCACAAACAAATCTGATGTAAAGAAAACATCTATTGATAAAAGTATCGATGGAAATGTGATGAAGGGTGATTTGAATGAGCAAATGGAAAGAAAATATGAAGAAACGCATTTTGTAGACAGTACCAAGCCGGTCTGGAACTATTCCCTTTTCACAGAGGAGGATATCCGAAATTACCAGGATGGCACACATTATAGTTTATATAATCTGTTTGGGGCTCATCCTCGTGTAGTTTTAGATACACCGGGCTATTATTTCGCCGTATGGGCTCCCAATGCCACTTTCATTTCCGTAACCGGAAACTTCAATGATTGGAATAAGGAATCACACCCCTTATTTGTAAGACTCGATAATTCAGGTATATGGGAAGGTTTTATTCCAAATTTTAAAAGAGGAGATATATACAAATATCATATACATGGCTTTAAGGGCTTAAAAATGGATAAAGGAGATCCTTATGCCAATTTCTGGGAGAAAAGGCCTCTTACCGCTTCTATCACCTGGGATATGGAATATCAATGGAAGGATCAGGACTGGATGAATAAAAGGGCTGCCCATAACTCATTGGAAGCACCATGGAGTGTATATGAAGTGCATCTTGCGAGTTGGACAAGACCTGATAAAAATGACGAAGAGAGTTATAATACCTACGACCAGATAAGGGCCCAGTTGGTTCCCTATGTTAAAGAGATGGGCTTCACCCATGTTGAACTGATGCCTATTATGGAACATCCTTATGATGGATCATGGGGCTATCAGGGGGCGGGCTATTATGCGCCAACATCAAGGTTCGGGGATCCGCAGCAATTCATGGAACTGATTAACGCATTTCATGACGCAGGTGTTGGAGTTATTCTCGATTGGGTGCCATCCCATTTCCCATACGATTCACATGGACTATTCATGTTCGATGGTACTCACACATATGAATATGCGGATATGCGCAAGGGGTTTCATCCCGACTGGAATAGCTATATTTTCAACTATAAAAGGGGAGAAGTAAAATCCTTCCTTATCAGCAACGCCCGTTTCTGGTTCGATAAATTCCATATCGATGGAATCAGGGTTGATGCTGTAAGTTCAATGTTGAAACTGAATTATTCCCGCGAAAATGGCCAGTGGGAACCCAATGAGCATGGTGGTGACGGAAATCTGGAAGCTATCAAATTCATAAAGAATATGAATGAGATGGTATTCAGGGATTTCCCAGATGTACAAACCATTGCTGAAGAAGCTACAGATTGGCCAGGAGTTTCCAAGCCAACTTTCGCAGGTGGATTAGGATTCGGAATGAAATGGATGATGGGATGGATGCACGATACTCTCGATTTCTTCAAGATGGATCCGATTCACAGACAACATCATCAGAATAAGTTCTCCTTTAGTATGATGTACTTCTATGACGAGAACTTCATGCTCCCCCTAAGTCATGATGAGGTGGTGCATGGTAAAAGCCCTATGATCTATAAAATGCCAGGCGATGAATGGCAGAAATTTGCCAACCTAAGGGCATTATATACCTATATGTTCACCCACCCAGGAGGCAAATTATTGTTCATGGGAAATGAATTCGGTGCTACAACCGAATGGAACCATAAGACCGAATTGCCCTGGGAATTATTACAATTTGAACCGCATCGTTTACTAAAGGATTGTGTGAGGGATCTAAATCTTCTTTTGCGTAACGAACCTGCTCTTTATGAAAACCAGTTTAACATACATGGGTTCGAATGGATCGACCTTAATCATAGGGAAGAGAGTGTAATTGTATATAAACGAAAGGGCAAAGATCCCAAAGACGATATTCTTATCATACTGAACCTAACACCCATGGTGAGAAGGGATTGGAAGGTCTATACAGAAGGAAAATCGGAGTGGAAAGAGATATTCAATAGCGATGCTAAAAAGTACTGGGGTACCGGCGATGTGTTCAATCCCGATATTTTAACAACATTGGTGGATAAAAATGAAAACCGGTACGAAATAAATGTGCATTTGCCGGCGTTGGGAGCGGTAGTCCTAAGGTAAGTTCGATAGGTTCAAGAGGTTTAAGAAGTTCCAGAGGGCTGGAGTTTGAGGTTTAAAGTTTAAGGTTAAAGTTTAAGGTTTAAGGGTTTAAGGTTCTTACATTCGATCATTCACTACGAATTTGAAAACCTTAAACCTTAAACTATTGAACCCTTATACTCAGAACTTAAAACTCAGAACTTCCAACTTTTGACTTTTCACTTTTGACTTTTTAATTTTTCTATCCATTTTATGAAAAAAACCATCTTTCTCTCAATAGCTTTTATTTTCTTTTTCTTTAATCTATTCGCTCAATCATCCGATAGCGCTTCTGTATATTTTGAGAAGGGTATGGTGGAGAAAAATGCACGCCGGTACAGGGAAGCAGAAAAGCATTTCAGGAAATCAATTGAATTTAATGGATCGAATTTGGAAAGCCAATTGCAGTTGGCTAATGCCCTTATGGAGCAGCGTCGCTATGTTGAAGCCAGAGATATCTATTTGAAAGCTGAGGCTATCGATGCTTCTAATCCTATTGTCATTGAAAACCTGATGACACTTTCTTACAACACAAGAAAATGGGAAGATGCCATAAAGTATGCTAAAAAGTGGCAACAGATTCAACCCGGGAAAGGGTCTTATTTTATGATTGCACAGGCTTATTATGAAATGGAAAATTATGGAGAAGCCGTAAAGTTCTGTGAAGCCGCTTATAAAGAGGATCCCAAAAATCCCAAAGTAACTTATATAGCAGCCCGTGCTTTTATGGATATGAATAATTACAAAAAAGCGGCAGGTTGCTTCGAACAGGCGCTGGCTTTAGATTCATCCAATGCAACATGGATGTATGAAGCTGGACTTGCATGGTATGCTGTTCCAGATGATAAGAAGTCGTTGTACTGGATAGAAAAAGCCGGACAAAAGGGTTATAAGAAGACCAACGACTATATGGAGAACCTGGCTAGCGCTTGTATAAATACCGGCAATTTTGAAAAGGGTATAGGTATCATGGAAGAGCTGTTGAAAAACAAACCTCAGGATACTGAACTACTTTATAGCATAGCAGAATCTTATTATAAGATCAAGAAATACCAGGAAGCCATTGATTACTGGGATAAAATTCTAGCCATAGATAAGAAAAATGCAAACGCCCTCTATATGATCGGTATGTCCTACCAGAAAAAAGGTGACACCGCTAAAGGCACCCAACTCTGCGATAAAGCCATTGAAATGGATCCTTCGCTGAAGAAGTTGAAGGAGGAGAGGAAGTTGCCGGGGGGGCTCTAGGAAGTTCAAGAGGTTCGATAGGTTCAATAAGTTCCAGAGGACTGACTAATGGTTGCAACCTAAATTTTATACTTTTTTAACCGCAGAGGCGCAGAGACGCAAGGACATTCCTCCGCGTCTCTGCGCCTCTGCGGTTAAAAATTTTCACAGCTTATGAAGCTAACTATTAGTCAGTCCTCTGGAACTTATTGAACCTATCGAACCTCTTGAACATTTTATTACATTCTCTCCGGCACCTCAATCCCCAACAACCCCATCCCCGACGCAATCACATTCGAGGTAAATTCGCATAATTGTAAACGTAATTCTTTCTTTTCAGGAGTTTCTGCTGTCAGTACACGGCATTCTGTAACAAATGAATTGAAAGTCTGTGCCAGTTTGAATACATAGTTTGCGATTACTGATGGATTCATTTCTTTGCAGGCTTCTGTAACTACCGAGCCATATTTTTCCAATTCAATGATTAAGGTTTTTTCCATTGGAACAAGAGCCCCTTGAACTGCTGTATGTGTAGGTTGTTCCTTACGGAGAATGGAGCGACCACGTGCATAACTGAATTGTACAAATGGCCCGGTGAAACCATGGAAATCCACCGATTCTTCCGGATTGAAAACCATTTTCTTTTTTGGGTCAACACGCAACAAGAAAAACTTCAATGCACCCATACCAATTGTATGGTATAGCTTTTGTAAATCTTCTGGTTTGAAATCCTTCACCTTGCCTAATTCTTCAGTATGTTTTGCTGAGATAGCTTCCATTTCATCAACAATATCATCTGCATCCACTACAGTACCTTCTCTTGTTTTCATACGGCCAGTGGGCAATTCCACCATACCATAACTGAGATGATAGATGCCATCTGCAGCAGGTAATCCCAATTTCTGGCAGATCAGTTTCAATACCTTGAAATGATAGTTCTGTTCATCACCTACAACATAAATGCTCAGGTCATTATGAAATTCCTGGTGTTTGAGGTCGGCCAATCCAATGTCTTGTGTCATATAAACAGCCGTGCCATCCCGTCTGCGTACTATCTTCTTATCTAATCCATCGGCAGTAAGATCGATCCATACACTGCTATCTTCTTCCTGATAGAAAACGCCTTTTTCAAGGCCCTTCTCCACCATTTCTTTTCCAAGAATATAAGTTTCACTTTCGTAGTAGGTCTTGTCAAAATCGCTTCCTATTCTTTTATAGGTTGTCTCAAAGCCATTATATACCCAGCTGTTCATGGTTTTCCAGAGACTGATCACTTCCGGCTTTCCAGCTTCCCAATCCACCAGCATCTGTTGGGCGGCTTTCATAATAGGTGCTTGCTTTTCAGCTTCTTCTTTGGTCAGTCCATTCTGAACAGCTTCTTCCACTTGTTTTCTTGAGCTCATGCCCGAATTGTACATAATAATCGCCAACCAGATGGTCGCCTTTTATACCTGTGCTTTCAGGTGTGGCTCCATTGGCAAATAGCTGCCAGGCAATCATGCTTTTGCAGATATGGATACCTCGGTCGTTCAGAATGGCAGATTTCACCACCTCATATCCATTTTGCTTATAGATTTCGGCAATACTCCAGCCCAGGAAATTATTCCGGAGGTGTCCCAAGTGCAAAGGCTTATTAGTATTTGGAGAAGAGTACTCTACCATCACCTTCTGGTTTTTGGGAGCTTGTTTTCCAAATTTGGCATCCTGATGATTGGTGAAAAGGAAATTAGACCAATAAGAATCTGCAATTGTTAGGTTTAGGAAGCCTTTTATGATATTGAAACCGGTGAAAAGTTCCCCTTTTTGTTGTGTAAGGGCTTGTCCCAGCTCATTTCCAAGAACCTCTGGCGACTTTTTGAGACTTTTTACAAAAGAGAACAGCACTACGGTATAATCACCCTCGAATTCAGGCTTTGTCTCCGTAACCAGGATATCCTGGTGTTTTGTTTCCGCTCCATAAAGGGCGGCTAATGCTTCACTTACTGCTTGCTGAATTACCGGTACTATTCCCATATCCTTCGTTTAGAACCGCAAAAATAATATAATGTAGTGAGAGGGGGATAAAATCAGAAAGCTGCTCTTTTCAGAACAGCTTTCTGTACAGTTTGGCTTAGGGAATAACGAATCCTAATATCAGTCTATTTTTTGAATTGGAATCAATTGCTGATTTTTCTTGACCCATATCAAATGTGATATATGGGTTAAGGATTTCATCAAACTGGTATTTTCAGGCCTATACCTGTTGATGTTAAGGGACTTACTTGCCACAATTATAATATCTTTGCCACGTTTTTTACAGTTATGCGAAACCTCATCATATCGGTTATTGATTTCTTTTATCCTCCATTCAGGAAGCTTATGCCTTTGCAGACCTTCCGTTATGCAGCATGTGGTGGATCCAATACGGTATTGGGTTTAGTGATCTATTCACTCGCATTTAAATATATTCTTCACGAACAGGATCTTGATCTGGGATTTTATGCATTCAAGCCGCACATAGCCGCCCTCTTCATATCCTTTTCCATCAATTTCCCACTTGGATTCATACTGATGAAGTTTGTTGTTTTTTCCGAATCCAATATCAAAGGCAGAGTACAATTATTCCGTTACTTCATCTTCTTCGTTTTCTGTCTTTTTCTCAACTATGTCTTACTAAAACTCCTCGTTGAAATAATGGGCTGGTATGCCATCGTTGCCCAGATTATCACCACCGTTATAGTTGTCATTGTCAGCTATCTTACTCAAAAGCATTTTACGTTTAAGGTGGAGAAGAAGGATGAGGATTTCCCATTCTAGAAAGTTCAAGAAGTTCCATAGGTTAGAGAGGTTCCAAAGGGCCTGCTAATAATAAGTTTCATTTGCTAAATATTTTTTATTACCGCAGAGACGCGGAGACGCAGAGGATTCCTCTGCGTCTCCGCGTCTCTGCGGTTAAAAAATTTAAAGCAAATGAAACTTACTATTAGTCGACCCTATGGAACTTCTTGAACTTATGGAACCTCTTGAACTTTCTCCCTATCTTAGTTTCCCAAAACCAACTTACATGAGAAAGCTATTTTCTTTCCTTCCTCTATTTCTAATTTCTCTTATTTCTATCTCTCAAAAAAAAGCCCTGGTGGGCGGAACGCTCATTGATGGATATGGGGGTGAACCGTTGAAAAATTCTGTGATTCTTATTGAAGGGGAGAAGATTGTGAAAGTTGGACAAGTGGGTACTCTTGCCATTCCAAAAGATGCTGAAGTTATTTCTACAGAAGGGATGACGGTGTTACCTGGACTATGGGATATGCATGTACATCTCATGATAAATGGTCATTCTGATTATACTTATTGGGATAAGAAATATCCGCCACTTTTCCGTTCTGTTATTATGCCTTCTTCTGCAAAGCAACTGCTAATGGCAGGAGTAACAAGTGCGCGGGATTTAGGTGGGCCCCTCGAAGAAAGTATTGCAGTTAGAGATGCTATCAACCAGGGAAAGATGGATGGACCAACACTCTATGTTAGTGGCCCTTTCATTCAACATGCGCCATATCCTGGAACAGAGCAGTTCCGTTGGGGTGTAAACGGAGTAGCAGATGCAAGGGCGAAAGTGCAAAAACTGGCAAAAGCTGGTGTTGATTGTATCAAGTTAATTGATCAGGATCTGATGGAAATGGATGAAGTGATGGCAATTGTAGATGAAGCTCATAAGAATAAGCTTAAAGTGATAGCTCATTCACACCGACCAGAAGAAATTCGCCGCGGGTTAAAAGCCGGTGCTGATAACTTTGAACACACCGGCTTGGCAACAGCTCCGGAATATCCAGAAGACATTATGGATATGATCAGGGAAAGGACAGGAAACTCAAACAACAAATTATTCTGGACACCAACGGTTCAAGGACTCTGGAACTATGAATATGTTCGAAACAACCAGGAGCATCTTGATGATCCTTCCTGGAAGCTGGGTTTGCCAGACAGTGTTGTTGCTGATATCAGGAAGTCAATTTTAAAACCTGCTGAACTTTCATATAATGCCCTCACACCCTACAGGAAGCCTACTCTAAAAAAGAAGTTTTCACAGCTCAAGGAATCGGGTCTTATCCTGATGATCGGGACTGATTCTGGTATCCCGATGACCTTTCACAGCCAGAGTACCTGGAATGAATTGGATATTTGGGTAAGAGAAATGGGGTGGACCCGATGCTTGCCATCAGGGCAGCGACTTACTGGCCGGCTTTTTTTCAGGGCGTGGACGACAAATTTGGCACTGTCAGTGAGGGAAAGTATGCCGATATTATAGCAGTCAGGGGTGATGTGCTTCGATACATAAATCTGTTGCAACGTGTTGATATTGTGGTGAAAAAGGGTAAAAAGGTAAAAGGATAGCTGGCAGTTGTAATAATAATGACTGCCATTTTTGCACGAAACGGGCAGACGGCATAAGGATTGATAATCACCAGTGAACATTAAATTCAACAAATCATGGGAAAGATAATTGGAATAGACCTTGGAACTACTAACAGTTGCGTTAGCGTAATGGAAGGAAATGAACCGGTGGTTATCGCAAATGACGAAGGACGTCGTACCACGCCTTCTGTAGTGGCTTTTTTGAAAAATGGAGAGCGTAAAGTGGGAGATCCTGCCAAACGTCAGGCCATTACTAATCCTATTAATACGATCATGAGCGTAAAACGTTTCATGGGACGTCAGTATAATGAAGTAGCTGAAGAAATCAGCCATTGGAGCTATAAAGTTGCCAAAGGTGACAATAATACTTGCCGAATTGATATCGACGGTCGTTTATATACCCCACAGGAAATCAGTGCTATGATTCTTCAGAAAATGAAGAAGACTGCTGAAGATTACCTGGGACAGGAAGTGACAGAAGCGGTTATTACCGTTCCTGCCTATTTTAACGACGCACAGCGTCAGGCTACAAAAGAAGCTGGTGAAATAGCTGGTCTGGTAGTTCGCCGTATTGTAAACGAACCTACCGCAGCAGCATTGGCATATGGACTTGATAAAGGTCGCCATGACCAGAAGATCGCCGTATTCGACCTTGGTGGTGGTACATTCGATATTTCCGTTTTGGAATTAGGTGATGGTGTATTTGAAGTGAAAAGCACCAATGGTGATACTCACCTTGGTGGTGATGACTTCGATAAAGTGATCATGGACTGGTTAGCAGAAGAGTTCCGTAAGGAAGAAAATATAGATCTCCGTAAAGATCCTATGGCTTTACAGCGTTTGAAAGAAGCTGCTGAAAAAGCGAAGATCGAATTGAGTTCTTCATCTGAAACAGAAATCAACCTTCCTTATATCACAGCGGTTGATGGTGTACCTAAGCACCTTGTTAAAAAGCTTACCCGCGCAAAATTTGAGCAGGTAGCTGATAACCTTTTTGCCCGTTGCCTTAAACCATGTGAGCAAGCGTTGAAAGATGCAGGAATGAATGCCTCTGAAATTGATGAAGTGATATTGGTAGGAGGTAGTACCCGTATACCTAAAGTTCAGGAGATAGTAGAGAAATTCTTTGGTAAGAAGCCAAACAGAAGTGTGAATCCTGATGAGGTTGTAGCCGTAGGTGCTGCTATTCAGGGTGCAGTTTTAACTGGAGAAGTGAAAGATGTGCTTTTGCTCGACGTAACTCCTTTATCATTGGGTATTGAAACAATGGGTGGTGTTATGACTCGTTTGATCGATAGCAACACAACTATCCCAACCAAGAAATCTGAAGTGTTCTCTACAGCCAGCGATAACCAACCTGGTGTACAAATACATGTATTGCAAGGTGAGCGCCCAATGGCCAACCAGAACAAGAGTCTTGGTATGTTCAATCTGGATGGTATTCCACCAGCTCCACGTGGTGTTCCTCAAGTAGAAGTAATATTCGATATCGATGCCAATGGCATATTGCATGTAACTGCGAAGGATAAGGGCACAGGAAAAGAGCAGAAGATCCGTATTGAAGCTGGTAGCGGTCTCAATAAGGATGAAGTTGAAAAGATGAAAGCTGAAGCACGTGCTAATGAAGCAAGTGATAAGTTGGCCCGTGAAAAGGTTGATAAAGTAAACCAGGCCGATAGCCTCATCTTCCAAACTGAAAAGCAGTTGAAAGAGTATGGTGAAAAAATTCCTGCAGATAAAAAAGCTCCAATCGAAACAGCTTTGACAAAACTGAAGGAAGCTCACAAGATGCAGGATGTTGCTGCTATTGATGGTGCAATGACTGAAATGAACACTGCCTGGACAGCAGCCAGTGAAGAATTATATAAAGCTACGCAAGAAGCAGGTGCTCAACAACCAGGTGCTGATGCAAACGCTAATACAAACGGTAGTCAAACTACCGGTGGTGGACATGAGAATGTTACTGATGCGGAGTTTGAGGAGGTGAAGTAAGAGGGGAGTTGAAAGTTGAAAGTAGTAAGTTCTAAGTTCTAAGTTCTAAGTTTAAGGGTTCAAGGTTTAAGGGTTTAAAGTTTAAGAGTTTAAGGTTCTTCCATTCGATTTTTCATTTCGAATTTCGAACAACCTTAAACTCTTAAACCTTAAACTCTTAAACCTTGAGCCCTTAAACATTTTATCTTAAACCTTTAAACATTAAACACTTACCCCCTTTAACATTTCCTTTATTGCACAATACTTGCTTTAACGGCACGTTTATTATATCTTTGTGCCATCAATTTAAGCAGCGTATAAGTATATATACTACTACAAGTTCTGGCCAGCCATATACCGCTAACGATTCCCAGGTTATAATACCTCTGCTCGCTTAACTGAAATTTGTTGTAAAATTAAAATTGGATTATTATGAAAAGTGATGTCATGCCATCTCGTGTGCAGATGGATGCAGCAGCTCTTAGAGAACTGCTCAATCAAGTAAATGAAACAGTAGCTACGGATTATGAAGTGGAAGCTACAGAAGCGAAAACCTTTACCGCCGCAGACTTATGGAGAATTCAGCGCAACCGGAAAATAGCTAATGGCTATATCGGTCGCAGAACTTCTTTCTAATTATAAGAGACTTTCTGTTTACTATGATTTAATTAAAAGGCACCGGATGCTTTCCAGTGCCTTTTTTTCTTTTATACCCGGTAATGGGAAACTGATATAATTCTAATGGTAACTTATTGTGCCATCAATACCTGAACGGTTTCTGGTGCTTGTTGTTTAAGAAGTATTTTCTTTCCACTACTCATCTTTTCGAGTAAAGACTCATTGTAATGCCTTATGGTTAACAATGTCAATCCCTTTTCAACCTGTACATCAAATATTTCAGAGGCAGACAAAGCTAGTTTTTCAATCTTCTCTGCTCGATCGTCTATACAGAACTGAATGGTTACAGCTCCTGTTTGCATAAGATTTGGCTTAATGCGTAATTCAGCAAATAGCTGATAGAGTTCTGCTACAGGTTTTTCGCCTACAAAAGAGAAATCTTGGGAGTGAAGATGCACCAGGGCTTGTTGTTGTTTCAAAACAATAATAGGTGGTAATCCTTTTAGTGCCTTATCGTGAATTACAGTACCAGGCAATGATGAATCAAGAAAACATTTTACAAAAAGTGGGATGCCTTTATTTTGTAATGGTTTGATAGTTTTCGGATGAATTACCTGTGCTCCATAATAAGCCATCTCAATCACCTCATCATAATTCAATTCGCCAATCAGTTGAGCTTCGGGAAACTGTTTTGGGTCTGCATTCATTACACCTTCTACATCTTTCCATATTGTCTGGCTTTCTGCATCCAACATATGAGCGAATACAGCAGCAGAATAATCGGATCCTTCGCGGCCGAGAGTGGTGCTTTCGTTTTCATCTGTTGAACCGATGAATCCCTGTGTAACTATAATATCTGTTTGCTTGTATAATGGAACTATATCTTCGGTTACTTTTTGCTGTGTATACGTCCAGTCAATGGAGGCATCCCTGAAATTATCATCGGTGCGGAAGATATCCCGTACATCAACCCATTGGTTCTTTATCTTACATTCATTCAGATAAGCGCTTATGATAGCGGTTGATAATAATTCTCCAACACAAACCACCTGATCATAATAGTAATCGAACTCCCTTACAGGTTTATCATATAACAGCCACTCCACTTCGGTGAAGAAGTTTTTTAATTGGGCTTCACATGCCAGATAATGGGTTACCAGAAGATATTTGGCTGTGGTTAGATGTTGGTTTTTTACCTGCTCAAATAATTGAAGTGCTTCATCTCTCTTGCCGTTAAAAAAAGCTTCTGCAACCTTTTCAAGGGCATTTGTGGTTTTACCCATGGCAGAGATAACAATCAGCAGCTTATCTGCAGGCTGCTCCTGTAATAATGAGGCCAGATTTTTTATCCTCTCTACATTGGTGACACTGGCACCTCCAAATTTGAAAACTTTCATGAAAATATTTCAGGTTGAAAAATTGAAACTAATTGAGTTGCAAATGTCGTTAACAATGAATACCCGTTCAAAAAGGGGTTAAAATCGCTCTCATTTTGAACTCCCGCCTAAACCCTTACTTTTGTAGCACTGTCACTCACTTAAACTTGCTTGCTATGAATGTTGACCGTAAAGTTCAGACACTGGATGAATTCACCATCCAGCAGATGCGCGATTTTCCCCATGCCACCGGCGAATTGGCCAGCCTGCTCCGGGATATCGGTTTGGCTGCTAAAAGAGTAAATGTTGAAGTTAATAAGGCTGGTCTAGTGGATATTCTAGGCGATGCCGGCACAATCAATGTGCAGGGGGAAGATGTCAAAAAGCTCGACATCTATGCAAATAACCAGTTTGTAGGAGTCCTTAAACACGGAATCAGTTGTGCTGGTATAGCCAGTGAGGAGTTAGACGACTATTTCGCATTTGATGATCCTGTAAGTAATCAGTCGAAATATGTATGCCTCTTTGACCCATTGGATGGTAGTGGTAATATCGATACTAATGTTTCCATTGGCACTATTTTCAGTGTTTATAGAAGGATCACAGAAAAAGGAAAGCCAGTCAACTTATCTGATTTCCTTCAGCCAGGGAAAGAACAGATTGCAGCAGGATATATTGTTTATGGTTCGTCTACGATGCTGGTTTATGCCACAAGAAGAGGTGTGAACGGGTTTACACTTGACCCTTCAATCGGGGAGTTTACAATGAGTCACCCTAACATAAAGTGCCCTGAATTCGGAAAAATATATTCTGTTAACCACGGAAATTTCTTCCAGTACCAGGAAGGAGTAAAGGGATATATCACTGCCTGTCAGAAAAAAGATGCTACCAACGGTGGACCCTATACGCAACGATATATTGGCAGTATGGTGGCCGATGTTCACCGCAGTTTGATAAAGGGTGGAATTTTCATGTATCCCGGCACCATTGAAAAACCAAAAGGTAAGCTGCGATTATTATATGAGTGCAATCCTTTTGCTTTTATTATGGAAGTGGCTGGTGGTCGCGCCACAAACGGTAAGGATAGAATTCTGGATGTGATGCCCGAAAAATTACACCAGCGTTCGCCTTTCTTTGTTGGAAGTACTGGTATGATGGCTGAATTGGAGAGTTTTTTATAACCTGATATAAAACAGATACGACCTTTATGTCTATTTCAATTGTAACTTATACTGATGAATATAAAGATGCGTTCACGCAACTGAACCTTTATTGGTTAGATAAGTATAATTTAACCGAGAGCCATGACTTACAGGTTCTCGACAACCCGCAAGCAACCATCATCGACAGGGGAGGTGCTATTTACCTGGCTCTGCATGGAGAAATGGTAGTCGGCTCAGCAGCTATTATGAAAGTATCTGAAGGACATTACGAATTAGCTAAAATGGCTGTAAGTCCTATGTGGCATAGGAAGGGCATCGGCAGACTACTTTTATCAAAATGTATAGAAACAGCGAAGGAATGGAATGTGAAAAAAATCAGCCTATTTTCCAATCACCAGCTTCAGGCAGCTATTGGAATGTATCGTACATTCGGTTTTCAGGATGTTCCAGTAACAGATAGTCCTTTCGTGACCGCTGATGTTAAAATGGAACTTGATTTATGATCTGTCTGATTTTTAAAAATGAGCTATGAGCAATGCAATCATAAAGGTTTCTAACCTTACAAAAAAATATGGCGATTTTGAAGCAGTGAAGGGAATCAGTTTTGAAGTTATGGAAGGTGAGATTTTCGGACTTCTTGGACCCAATGGTGCAGGTAAATCAACAACTTTAGAAATTATTGAAACCCTTCGGGAGAAGACATCTGGTGAGGTAATGGTTAATGGATTCAATCTCGATAAAGATCCCAATGAAATTAAAAAGATAATCGGGGTGCAGCTACAAACATCCGGCTATTATCCAGGATTGAATCTTACTGAGTTGATCAGGTTGTTCAGTGGTTTATATAACAGGGAGACCGACCCCAATGAACTTCTGGATAAGGTTAACCTAAGAGATAAGGCGAAAGCCAAGTATAAGGATCTTAGTGGTGGGCAGAAACAACGGTTTTCAATTGCCACTACATTGATAAATCATCCCAAGATCATTTTCCTTGACGAACCAACAACAGGGCTTGATCCACAAGCTCGCCGCAGTCTATGGGAGCTAGTAAAGAATATCCGCGATAATGGCACTACCGTTATCATCACCACCCATTATATGGATGAAGCCGAAGTGCTCTGCGACCGTGTTGCCATCATCGACTCTGGAAAAATCATAGCATTAGATAGTCCCGACAAACTCATAGATAAGTTAGTTGCTACCGGATTTGAAAACCCAAAGAAGTGAAACAAGCTAATTTGGAAGATGTGTTTATACAGATGACGGGGCATGGGTTGCGGGAGGATTGAGGTGGGAATTTGAAAATTTGAGAATTTGAATTTGAAAATGAAACAGCCGGGATACAAATTAGGAAATGTGAATCCCGACGCGTCGGGATGGAAGTGAGGAAATGAAACAGCCGGTAATATAATGATTAAGTAATGTTTTTCTATTATAAGAATTTTTCATTTTAAGTGTTTTCGGCTGTTCGATTTTCAAGTTTCCTAATTTTCAAATATTCAAATTTGTTTTCGGGCTGTTTCATTTTCAAATTTTCAAATTATCAAATCTTCAAATTAACTCTAGCATGACAGACGCGCGTTATCCCATCGGCAAATACGAACCACAACCCTTCTCCGAAATTCAAAAGAAGAGATGGTTACAGGAAATACAATTTTTACCTGGTATGCTGGAACAGGCTATTGAGAACTTGGATGAGCATCAGCTGAAGACGCCATATCGTGATGGTGGATGGACAGTTAAACAATTAGTGCATCATATAGCTGATAGCCATATGAATGCTTATATACGTTTTAAGTTAGGACTTACAGAAGAGAATCCTACAATCAGGCCATACGAGGAGCAGGAATGGGCTAAGTTAGCAGATGTAGAAAAAGTGCCAATCAATATTTCCGTAACACTGCTATATACTTTACATACGCGTTGGCATGCGGCATTGATGGAACTTACTCCAGAACAATGGAACCGTACAGTTGTGCATCCTGCAGCTGGAAAGCAAATGACTTTATGGTATCTGTTGGGAATGTATGTATGGCATGGATTGCATCATGTAGCCCATATCACCACGTTACGTGAGAAAAAGGGTTGGTAATATTTTACTACTTTAAGCTTATAACAATTTCATGAATTGGAAACTTCTCTCTTCCGAATACCTTTTTAAGGATAATTGGTTTACAGTTAGGAAAGACACTTGTGAAGGAAGGAATGGCAAAATCATAACTCCCTACTATGTTTATGAATTTCCTACTTGGGTATGTGCTATTGCAATTACGAAAGAAGGTAAGGTGATTTTGGAAAGACAATACCGACATGCTATTGGAGAAACATCATATGAATTGCCGGGAGGTTGTATGGACCCATCTGATGCAAGTACTGAAGATGCTATTGCAAGGGAATTGTTGGAAGAAACCGGATACACATTCAGTTCCTATGAATATCTAGGAAAAACATGTTGCAACCCCTCCACAAATAATAACTGGATGCATTTTTATATTGCCAGGGGAGGAGAGAAAGTGCAGGGACAAGAGTTGGATGAATTTGAAGATATAGAAGTACAGTTGCATTCACTTGAAGATCTCATGAAGTTAGTGAATGAAGGAAGTATCATTCAATCAATGCATGTAACAGCTTGTTATTTTGCCTTTCAAAAGTTGGGATTACTTACCAGTTCTTAATGTTCGGGAATAGGGGCTACTTCACCCACTAAAAACACACTACCGCAAATCAGGATTAAATCATTTTCTTTAGTAGCGGCGAGTGCAGCATGAACTGCCGTATTCACATCAGAATAATTGGTTCCTTCTAGACCTATTGAATTAGCTTTTTCAGCTAATTCCTTTTCATCCATTGCTCTTGGAATCTGTGCTTTTGTAAAATAGTAGGTGGCTTCTTTAGGAAGTAATTCCAATACTTTATTAACTTCTTTATCTTTTACCATACCTATCACCCAATGTAAATGATGATGATCTGTAAGTTCCAATTGCGAAAGCACCCGCCTTATTCCATCTTCATTGTGAGCAACCTCCAGAATAACATCCGGCTTTCTATGTATCTGTTCCCATCTTCCTCCCAAGCCAGTTGTTCGTTTGGCATTGATAATCCTTTTTCACAATTTCTTTTGTCAAAGGCCAGTTCAATTTTTTCAATTGCTCCACAGATTCGAGTACTGTTATAAGGTTGCTGATTTGGTATATACCTGTAAGGTCTAATTCATATTCTTCTCTGTCGTCAGTTATTTTATTGGCTATTGTTACATTAAGATGATGGTGGGAGTAGGTCCATCCTGTACAGTAATAATGGTCAGAAGCAAATTGAATGGGAGCCGATTCTTCTGCAGCTTTTTTATTGAATATTGGTTTTGTTTCTGGTAACCATTGGCCGATAACCACTGGGGTGTTTTTTTTGATAATGCCCGCTTTTTCAAAAGCGATTTCTGCGAGCGAATTCCCTAACAGATTCATATGATCCCAACCTATATTGGTAATGATGCTAAGTTCAGGATGTATAATATTAGTGCTATCTAATCGTCCTCCCAGTCCTGTTTCAATAATGGCTATATCTACTTTTTCATTTTTAAAATACTGGAAGGCCATTCCAACTGTAATTTCAAAAAAGGATGGTTCAATTTTATCAATTGTAGGAATGATATCTTTTACAAAATCAACTACCTCTTCTTTTGGAATCATTTGTCCATTCACCTTAATCCTTTCCCTAAAATCTTTTAAATGCGGAGACGTGTATAATCCGGTTTTATATCCTGCTGCCTGAAATATGGAAGCCAGCATATGGCTTGTAGAGCCCTTGCCATTTGTTCCTGCAATATGTATCGACTTAAAACTATTTTGTGGGTTGCCAAGCTGTTCACATAATAGGACTGTATTCGTGATGTCTTTTTTTATGGCAGCAGCACCTATTCGGCTGAACATTGGCAGTCGGGTGTAGAGGTAGTCGAGGGTTTGGTCGTAGTTCATGGGGGAATTAGGAAATGTGGAAATATGGAAATGTGGAAATTGAACAGCCTGGATGCAGATTTGAAAATTTTGGAATTTGAAAATTTGAAAATGAAACAGCCGAATACAAATTTGAGAATTTGGAAATTTGAGAATTTGAAAATCCTAAGATAAAAGTTTGATGCAGCTCAATTAGATTTCATTTTCGGATTTATTCTATACAAACACTCTAAAAACATGTTGTTCTGCTAACAACTAAATTTTCAAATTTTCAAATTCCCAAATTTTCAAATTACCTTAGTTTTTCAACTTAAAATTAAAAATTATCGTCCCATTAGAAGCCTCAGCACCGCTATTGAATTTTACCTGTTTAGCTTTTCTAATAGCGATAGCTTTCAGGTTACCATCTGATGTAGTAGAGCCACGAGGTTGATAGGTTGCGTCTGTTACACGGCCGCTTTCGTCTACAGTTATATCGATGGCTACTTTTGCATTTTCATTGAAATCATCTTCGAAAGAAGGGGTGCCAGTAATGCGACGGCCTTGCAATCCTTTTGAAATGCTTACGCCTGAATTACCCTTGCCGCCTCCTGTATAATTCTTTGAGTCGGGGTCGCCACCGGGACGGCCTTGATCACCTTTACCACCGGCAATACCCTGGTTGCCACCTTTTTTATAACTATCCGCTTCATTACCTCCTGTACCATCACCATTCACTCCTTTGAAAACAGCCTTTGGCTTTGGGGCAGGTGGGGTTGGAGGTGCTTCTGGTTGGGGATTCTTAACAGGTTTCGCTTTCACCGTTTCTTTTACGGGAACCTTGGTGGCTTCTGGTTTGGTAACAATTGGTTTTTTGATTTCAGGGGCATCCGGATCCTTATCATCAGTTGCTATGTCTTTTGGAGCTTCTTCTTCAACTGCTACAGGTTTCGGTGGAGTATATGCCTGTTGATCGGCTGGAGATGGTTTGCCGGGTTCAAAGGGCTGGTCATCACCCATACCCATATCGCTATTTCCCAGATTTACTTCCATTCCTTCCTCAACAATTGGGGGGGGGACCATATATAAGGGCCATTTCCATAATAGGAAAACCAGCAATATTCCTCCCACCACAGCAAGTGTATAGCTTGTAGCTTTCCAGTTTTTCTGTGTCTCAAAATGCTGATCTAACATATGTGTCTGGTTGGTCATACGAATATAAACTGCTGGCTTTAACAAAAATCCCATTTCTTTTCAACAGTTGTTATTAACGATGCAAGAAGTGTGCAATTAACATAGTCGGAGAGACCTTTTATTTGTTAAAATTTCTTTTTTTGCCTAAGGCTTAACGCCTAACGCCTAAAGCCTAAAGCTTTATTCGGAGAACTGCCCGATTGTACTTGTTATCTAATGAAAATGTAAGTCGAAGCCTGAATTCCGTGCGGATTACTTAATAAGCCTTAAGCTTTAGGCCTTAAGCCTTAGGCTAAATAAAGTCTCCCAGCCTCAAGTCTTAGGCTTTGAACTTAAGTTCGCTAACAGCAACCCACCAATAACCAACAACCCGCTTATGATATGAATTGAGGTGATTTTTTCGCCGAGAAGGATGACAGCTTCAAAACTGCTGAATATGGGGATTAGGTTTCCAAATAAGGCTGTTCTAGCAGCACCGAGGCGGCTAATGGCAATATTCCAGCATAAGAAAGGAGATAATGGAATTGCCGATTCCCAGATAGGCGATTATCAAGACTAATGACCAATTCCAATTTATAGGCGTATGTGAGGTATTACTTTCAACTAAAAATGCGGGGAATAATAATGTTGTGCCAATTAGAAATGTTATAAAAAGAAAACTAACCGGAGTGATACCTGAAGGCCTCTTTCTCGCCATGATATTATAAATCGCAAAACATAAAGCGGCTAATAGTATCCACCAGTCGCCAGCTGTAAAATGAAAATGGATCAACCGGTCCCAGGAACCTTTTGATAGTAGTATAAGGATGCCTGTTATGCATGAAATCAAACCTATTATACGTAATGGCTTTATTGCTTCCTTTAGGAAAATGGCGGCTAAAAGAATGGACATCACAGGAGAGGACGTGGTGCCAATCAATGCAAGATTCATTGCAGGAATATATGTGCCGGCAATATAGATGAGGGTATTGTAAGCTGTTATTCCGAAGAATGAAATGATTAGCAGGTATTTCCAGTTTTTCTTAATTACTGGCAATTCAGCTTTTAAAGATCGAATGGCAAATGGAGCTAATAATATAGTGGCTGTCATCCACCTGTAGAAAGCGAGGCTTACAGGTGGTATTTCATGTATTACCCCTCTTGCTACAATGAAGTTGCCAGACCATATTAAAGTGGCCAGAATAGCCGCTCCAATGCCGTAAAATTTATAATTATTAGTGTTGATAACCAATGTTTTACCCTTTTAACAATTCGAAATTCGTAAAAAATGCAACCGATTGATACCGCTCAAGGTCTTATGCATGCCGAATGTACAGACCTCGTGTGATTATTAACAAAAAATGTTAAAAAATGGAAAATGTAACCGTAGAATTGAAGGCGTTTCTGGAAAGGTATTATCCGATTTCTGATGCTGATTTTGATTTGTTCAGCAAAAGGGTATTCCTGGTTGAGAAAGCGCCGAAGGAAAAATTGATTGATGAAGGGGAGACTGAAGATCATGTATACTTTGTTTCAAAAGGTATATTCAGAAAGTATTTCCGCAAAGGAGATGAGGAAATAATTACAGGTTTTTTCCGTGAAGGAGATGTGTGCCAGTCGGCCGTTTCTTATTTCACAGGCCTGCCTTCTTCATTCATCATTGAAGCGATTGAACCAACTGTTTGTTTAGGTATCCGTCGTCATGATTTGGAATTCCTTATTGAAGTAATTCCGGGTCTTGAAAAAATCTTCAGGGCTGTATTGGCAAGTCTTTTCGTAAAGAAAGATTTGGAACGTATGCACCAAATGAAATTCAGTAAGAAAGAACGCTTTCTTCAGTTCTGTGATGATGAACCAGAATTGTTGATGCGTGTGCCACAGAAGCAACTAGCTTCTTATCTGGAAATTGCACCAGAGACTTTTTGTCGCATGAAACAAATGAGATATAAGTTGGCGAAAGGAACTCGTGTTCAGTTACAAGAAAACTAGTTATGTGCGAAATCTGATTCAAAATCACCCTTAATCCGCTCTATGGAAGGATTGAAATATCCGAATTTCAGGTCGGGAAACTCTTCCCGGATGAGATCCATGAGTTGTTTTACACCAAGGAAATCGCCGGTATCAGTTTCTCCGATCTTACCCAAATACCAGTCGGGGTCAATATTGAAATTACGCCACTGTATAATCTTTAATCCTGTGCTTCGTATTAATTCCCTCAAAGCCTCATACTCGGCTACACTATCCGTCATACCCGGGAATACGAAATAATTGATGCTCGTCCACCCACCGTATGAATTCACAATCTTAAGGCTCTCTACTATATCTTCAAAGCTGTAATTATTCGGCCTGTAATAGGCATTATAAATATGGCTTCTGGCTGAATTCGTACTAACACGAATACTATTTAGTCCGGCTTCGCATAATGCTTTAACAGCATCAGGCTTGGAGCCGTTTGTATTGATATTGATGCTTCCTTTGGAAGTATGTTTTCTGATTTCGATGATAGATTCCCTGATGGTTTCCCACATCAACAAGGGTTCTCCCTCGCATCCCTGACCGAAACTGATGATGGGGTAGGGAGCTGTTTCCAAATGGGGAACGGTGAACTCAACAATCTCTTCGGCACTTGGCTTGAAGGTAAGTCGGTCTTGCGTTGATACTATACTTTCTTCCTGTGGTTGAAAGGATATGCAGCCAATGCAGTTGGCATTACAGGCAGGTGAAGAGGGGACAGGACATTCCCATCTTCCTAGGGCGAAATTCCTTGCCGCCGGACAATGATATGTGAGGCAGCAATTTTCCATCAGGTGTTTTACCAACCTGTTATGGGGATATGATTTTAATAGGTATTCGGTACCCGAGGCAATCTTGGTATCATCATAGCCGGCACATTCCTGTCGGATATCTTGTTCTATTCTAACTGCGGGAACATAGAATTCATCGTTATACCATCCTGCTGCAGTGTAACAAAAGAGAGGTAGAGTAGGTGCGTCTTCTGCGGTTTCATATGCGGCCATATAAAGTCCGGTGTGGGCTGGAGGAATAAAAGCAGCCACTGCCCATCCTTTTTCGCACAAACGCATTTCGCCGGTAGAAACATCAATTCCAATACCTCTTCTTCCAGGAAGTTCATATAAAGAGCCACCATCTGGTAATTTGATCCAGTCTTCCATAGCAACAGGAACTGCATCCCATCCGCTTCTGCCTACAGCCAAGAGGCTACTGTCTTCGAAGATGTTTCCTTTGCCGTCGCTGTAGAGTAAGTATGGGGGGTGGTTCATGTTGTTTGCTTGGTGCTGGATGCCTAAAGCATTTTTGCAAAAATAAGGATTAAGTGTGATGCTTTATGCTGAATGCTGGGTGCAAGGTGTTGTACGCTTTTTTTAGTCGAACAACTTTTTGATAGCGGAAAATGGTTGTAAAGGGGTTGTATTTGGTTCTGATAAGTTGTAAAGAGGTTGTATAAGGTCTCCAACCTTATAAGGTTGGAGACCTTATACAACCTACTCATGATACAACCCTCTTTTTTGATAAAGGTTTCGAATAATTTGCAAGTATTAATTACCTTAAAGAATCAGCACGTTTCTATAGAATTTAGTCCAGGCTTGTTTTCCAGCTGATTGCTCTAACGCATTGCTATAATTTGAATAAATAAGAGGTTGATTACAATCTGGATTGTACAACACATTGTCAATAACAACAAAATTTGTGCAAGGTCTCCAACCTTATAAGGTTGGAGACCTTGCACAACTAAGGCCTCAATCCTAAATAATGAGACCTGAATTCCTGAATATTATCCAATTCCTCGAACTGAAGGTTTTGGAGGAGTTGGAATTCGAATGATCCATGATTGGAGGTGTGAATGATGATAGTATCGTAAGTGGCTTCAATGGAGTTTATCTGGGACCACAATAGGAATTTACTTTCGGGAAGGGAAGGTATATTGATACCTGTGTGGAATATTCCAACATATTCTTCTTTTGTCAGCTTTTTCTCGCAGTAAAACAGGTAAGAGCAGGCAAGAAATAGTGTAAGATGAGTGGCTCCTATTAGCCACTGGTCGTGAAGAAACATTTCAGAGGAGATGGTAAGGAAGAAAAGCCCTTCCACTATACGGAAGAAAAGGTTAACACGGGGTAGGTCGGTCAGGAGATTGCGAACTGCGAAAACCAATATGAATATATCGAGGGCAATCAAAAGGAGACAAAACAAATAGATTGGGCTGGGATTTGGTTGCCGATAATGACTGAAAGCATGAATTACAATTAATAATCCAGCAATCAGGTGAAGCCAGCGACCATTACGTTTAAGATTTTGGAAGGCAGGGTGTATGACAGGTAGTGTAAGTGAATTCATACAGCAGGCTTTTGGTTATAAGCATGATGCAGAAGTGGAACTTTTCCATAAAACGTGGCCTGTTATTTTGAATAACTGGAAATGCATTGTCGGCAGAAATCATTGAACTCTTCTTCCTCGGCATCGTCGTCTTCATCATCCTCCACCTCACGTTGCAGAATTCGGTTGGAGGCGAAGTCCATTGTTAGCAAACCGTCTTTCAGAATGATATTCGTGAACTGCATCCAGTTATACCGCTTTTTGAAAAGGGTATTCATTACAATTTCCTTTTCACTAAAACCTATTTCCACGGCATATTTGGCCTGATATTCCAGCAAGGCAAGCATTATGAAAGCAAAGCTGAGCCATTGGAAATATGGCATCTTCATCCATACCAGAGCGGCAATGAGTAAGGCCCTGCTATAATATACTTTTTTATGGTTTTTGCGGGATTGATATACGTTCCATGCCAGAACAGCAGCAATAAAGAATGAGCCAAATAGGTAGGCAATTCCCACTTCCTGAGATTTCACCATCTCTTCAATAAAGCAGATTATTGATATAAATGAAAGCAGAAATCCGATTATATCCAGATAGCGGGTCTGCTGATTTTTGAGTGTTACAACGTAATTGTAAATCATGAGATGGCTGGATTGCTTGCCACCAGCAAATTACATAACTTAAATAAAAGTCGGGCACCTACATTGGCATCCCAATCCATTTCAGTGAGACCAATTTCTGTAAGGTCGAAACCAATGATGCGGCGACCGCTCTGGTGTATTCTTTTGAAGAGATAAAGCACCTGATCGGTGTCGAAACCTCCCTGAACCGGAGTTCCTGTACCGGGACAGAATCTAGGGTCAAGGCCATCTATATCGAAACTCAATAAAACCTTCTGTGGTAATTGTTCAATAATCTCGTCACATATTTGTCTCCAGGTAGTTCCTTCAAATTGCTTTTCTTTTATGTCTTTGTCAAAATAGGTAACAACCCGTCCATTACTGGCGTTGATAAAGTCCTGCTCTTCCTGACAGTAATCACGGATGCCCACCTGAACCAATTTGCTGAGGTTGGGAATTTCCTGAAAGGCATTATACATGATGCTGGCGTGGCTATAAATAAACCCTTCGTAAGATTTTCTTAGGTCGCAATGGGCATCAATCTGTAAGATTCCAAAAGGGCCTTCATGGTCGGCCATTGCTTTGAAATAGCCTAGAGGAGTACTATGATCACCACCTAAAATTACAAGTAATTTATTTTTCTTAAGTATCTCAGTTGCTTTCTCGTATACCCAGTTATTTAAAATAACACTTCCTTCATTTATCTCCTTAAGTGATTTGCACATGAACTGGTTTTTGTTCACGTCTTCGCCTTTAGAAATATAATCGATATAGAGTTCTGCTTCTTTGCGCAAGTAGTCGCTTTTCATCAAAATCTTCCTGTCATGGTCCCTCATGAAATACCCTTGTTTCCATGTTTCGGGGTAATCGGCATCAAAGAGGTCTACTTGTAATGAAGCTTTATGAATGTGGTCGGCTGCTCTGGCTGTTCCTGCATGAAAGCTGACTGTCACTTCCCAAGGTATGGGAAGGATAACTACGCGAGCATCCTCTTCAGGGAAGGGGAGTCCGAATATATTATTGTTAGGGTTGCTGGCGCTATTCGGATCGAACTGCGAAATGTCTGTCATGTTGAGGAATCGTTGAAAATGGGATGCAAGTTACTATTGTATATATAAGACTCAAAAAATTGTTGGCAGGTTGTTTGTCTATAACGTTATTGACGTATCTCATATTTCGAATCCCGGAAAATGGTGAAAATCAGGCCGTCGTTCCCGGTTTTTAGTCTAATTTTACATCCTAATTTCAACGCTACTATGAAAAAGACACATATTGCCCTCCTGGTTTGTATTGCTGCTGTAATCATGGTGTTATTGAGTTTCATGGGAGACCTCTCCACTTATGAAACATTGGCCAGTGCCCGTCAGAAAGAAGGCAAAACGGTTACTGTTATTGCACAGCTCGACAAGAGCTATGAGAAGCCTATTGAATATGATGCTGCCAAGAACCCTAATCTGACACAGTTTTATGTGACTGATTCTTTGGGTAACAAAGCCAAGGTGATGTATTATTTCGAAAAGCCAATGGATATGGAAAAAAGTGCACGTATAGTGCTGAAAGGCAAGATGAAAGGAGATGTATTTGAAATAACACAGAAAGACGGAATTCTTATAAAATGCCCTTCAAAATACAAGGGAGACCCGAAAGCAGCCAGCAATAACCTCAGTCAAAATTAACTTGCCCGATGAAGTATATTGGAGAACACCTTTTACCAGGTCAGTTTGGACAGTTTTTTCTTGTATTGTCCCTCGTAGCTTCCCTGGTAGCAATGATTGCCTATTTTAAATCAACTAATTCCCGCGATTTGGCGACTGCCGAAAGCTGGAAAAAGATTGGCCGTTTCAGTTTCGGGATAGACATATTCAGTGTCTTTGCCATATTCGGCATTATCTTCTTTATCATTTCCAACCACTATTTTGAATATTACTATTCCTGGAACCATTCCGATAAATCACTGGAACCAAAATTCCTGCTGAGTAGTATTTGGGAAGGACAGGAGGGTAGTTTCTTGTTGTGGGCTTTTTGGCAAGCGGTTCTTGGGTTGATATTGATGAAGACGGCCAAAAAATGGGAAGCACCTGTAATGACGGTTATGAGTTTTGCGCAGGTTACTCTCGCTACCATGTTACTGGGGTTATACATTTTCGATCTTAAGATTGGGAACAATCCTTTTATGTTAACCCGACATGCTTTCCAGGACTTGCCGGTATTTAACAGGGCCGATTATCTTTCATTGCCGAGGTTTCAGGATGGTAATGGGTTGAACCAGTTATTGCAGAACTACTGGATGGTAATCCATCCTCCGATATTGTTTCTTGGTTTCGCTTCAACAATTGTTCCTTTCGCATATGCCGTTGCGGGATTATGGAAAAAGGATTACAGTAGCTGGTCGAAAGATCTGTTGCCTTGGTCGCTTTTTTCTGCAGCCATACTTGGCCTGGGTATTATGATGGGAGCCAAATGGGCTTACGAATCATTGAACTTTGGTGGTTACTGGGCTTGGGATCCGGTAGAAAATGCTTCCCTTGTTCCATGGTTATTATTAGTAGCAGGCATACATACGAATATCATTTTTAACTCTACCGGTCATTCACTCAGGGCTACCTATCTCTTTTATATTTTGTCATTTTTGTTAGTTCTCTATTCCACTTACTTGACAAGAAGTGGAGACTTACAGGAGACATCAGTACATGCGTTTGTAAATGAAGGAATGAACTGGCAATTGCGTGCTTTTGTTTTCGTATTCCTGGTTCCTTCGCTGATTCTATTTGCTATAAGGTTTAAGGGTATTCCGAATATCCAGAAGGAAGAAAATACATGGTCGCGTGAGTTTTGGATGTTTATCGGTTCTCTGGTTTTATTTCTTTCATCATTAGCCATCATTGTACCTACATCATTCCCCATATTCAATAAGGTTTTTGGTACTAATCTGGCAATTGGGGCCGAGCCGGAGTTTGCCTATAACCGTATTCAAGTATTTGTAGCCATTATTATAGGTATACTGACTGCAGTTACACAATATCTGAAATACAAGAACACGGGCAAGGAGCAGGTGAGAAAGAAATTATTGTTGCCAACGGTTATTTCATTGGCAATAAGTGCTGCCATCAGCATTTTTGGAGGTATCACTTATGATAAGTTTGGAATCGGTTTCCTTATAGCCATACATGTAGCCATTTTTGCTTCTGTTTATTCTGTAGTAGCAAACGCTGGTTATATTTGGAGCGGATTGAATGGAAAATTGAAAGCTGCTGGTGCTTCGGTAGGACATATGGGATTTGCTTTATTTCTTATTGGGGTGCTTATATCTTCCGCCAAAAAGGAGGTGCTTTCTATTAATTATCTGAACCCACTAAACTTCGGTTCAGATGCAAAAGAGAAAGGTGTTGAGAACCTTACATTGTTCCAGGGAGTTAAGACAGATATGGGTAAATATTGGGCGACTTATGTAAGAGATACATCGGCTGAAAATGGCAAGTATATGTACTTCCATATTCTAATGGAAAGGAAAGATAATAAGGACTCATTTGTTTTATATCCCGACCTGATCAAGAATACAAAAGGGCAGGAAGGTTTTTCAAATAATCCAGATTCTAGACATTATTTACACAAGGATATCTTTTCGTATATCAGCTATGCCGACAAGATGCAGGAAGGGGAAGATACAGCTCAATACAAGAGTATAAATGTGAATGCGAAGGACACACTGTTCTACAGTGCTGGTTTTATGATATTGGATTCTGTAGGGTTGAACCTTAGCAACGACAGGGCTCAGTTTACCCGTAATGATACTGCGGTTGTGGCCCGATTAACAGTTGTACCTTTTAACAGCAAGAAGAAAATAGTTGCGCATCCTTATCTACTGATTAAGAACAATGAGATTATTCAGGTGCCTGATACAATCATATCGCAGGGACTTGCTGTTAAGCTTAACCGATTGAGTGATGGTAAAAGATTTGAAATGGGGGTGAAGGAATCGAATCGGTTAACTCCATTTGTAGCTTTAAAAGTGCTTCAGTTTCCCATGATCAATCTGGTTTGGATCGGTACTGTAATCATGATTTTTGGGTTTGTGATGAGTATGTTCCGCCGCATTAAACTACTGTAAGCCAGGCAAGTCTGAATTTTCACGAATCCTTTGCAGCTGAAAGGGTTACTTTGATTGTCTATTTTGTATAATAGTTTAGGAACTATTTGTATTTTGACATCACCCATGAAGCCAACTGGTAACATACTATCTATACTTATCCTTTGTCTGAGCTTGTCCAGCACCTCTATGCTGCATGCACAGACGATACCAGATTCTGTTTTACAGAGGCTTCCCTTACCTGAATTAGGTCCCAACGATACTATTCCAGTTCCAGCACAGGTATATCAAAATAACGAGATTATCCCTTCTCAGATATTGGAATGGGCTTGGGTTTCGGCGCCTTATTCAAAAGCTTCTATGGCAAAGAGGGCGGAGTGGACAAGGCTCCGGAATGCCGTGTACGTAACCTATCCTTATGCCCGAAAAGCAGGTATCATTATTAATGATATTAATTCGAAGTTGAATGGTATTACCGATAAGGGGAAAAGGAAAAGCTATATAAAGACCAGAGAGAAAGAACTAAAGAAGGAGTTTGCCGATCCTTTAACCCAATTATCAGTTTATCAGGGAAAGGTGCTAATGAAATTGATAAACCGTCAAACTGGAAACAATTGCTACGAACTAATCAGTGAATATAAGGGCAGCTTCTCTGCCCGTGTATGGCAAACCGTTGCCTTTTTCTTCAACAGTAATCTAAAGCAGCCCTACGAAGCAGAGGGAGATGATAAGCAGGTAGAAGAGATAGTGAAGGAGGTGGAGAGGATGTATGGGTATAGGGGCTAGAGGCTTAATGCTTGATGCTTTTTTGCCTAAGGCTGAAGGCTTAAAGCCCAGGGCTTAGTTCAGAGAACTGCCCAAGTATTCTTGTGATTTACGGTAGCTCCATTCGAAGTCTAAAACATTGTACGGATTACAAATTAAGCCTATGGCTTAAAGCCAAAAGCTTAAAGCTTAAAGCCCAGGGCTTAGTTCAGAGAACTGCCCAAGTATTCTTGTGATTTACGGTAGCTCCATTCGAAGTCTAAAACATTGTATGGATTACAAATTAAGCCTTAAGCCTTTAGCCTTTAGCTTAATACTTTAAAGCTTGCTTATCTTATTAACCAATCCCGTAGTCGAAAACCCCTCAACGATAGGATTTATTACAACCCGCCCACCGTTAGCAATCACTTCTTTGGCGCCGGCAATTTGTTCTACTGTGTAATCTCCACCTTTTACAATTACATCGGGTAGGAGGCTCGTTATCAGTTGCAAAGGCGTGTCTTCTTCGAATAAAATAACAAGATCTACCATTGCCAGGGATGCAATTAATAAGGCCCTGGATTGTTCATCGTTAATTGGTCTTTGAGGTCCCTTCAATCGTTTCGTTGAGGCATCGCTGTTGAGACCTACAACGAGATAGTCGGCTTCAGCAGCTGCCTGACCAAGAGAAAAATATGGCCTCTGTGAAGTATATCGAAACAGCCATTGGTGAAGGCTACCTTTTTTCCAAGAGTTCGCCATTGCGCCAGTCTTTTCCTGGCTTCATCGGCTGTCATTATTTTTCCTTCAATGGAGTGGTGGAGTCGCATGGGGCGATTTTGTTTTATTGAGATAGGGTAACAAAACTATGGCAACAAATCCACTTAATAGTATCTGGAAAAACTGAACGGTCCACATCAGCCAGCCAAAAGCAATTCCCATGCTGAACCGTAGTCCATAAAGGCTCATGGTTTCCTGAACAAAGAGGGGATAGGCGCCAATGCCGCTAGGAGTCAGAATCATGGCGATGCTTCCGGTAGAGAGAACTGATAAGGAAGGCTTGATGCCGTAAATGGATGTTTCCTCAAGGGCATACATTCCGATTCTTACGCTTATAAGGTACATGCTCCAAATGAAGACGGTGTGGAAAAGGAACCAGCCTTTTGATTTTATATAACGTACACTGGTAAGTCCATGCCAGATGCCTTTTAGTATAACCTTGATTTTTTGAATGAATGAGATATGGGCAAATTTTTTCAGCGCATACCAGATTATGATGATTGCTAGTAATACGATAGATCCAACTATGATCAATTTTGTTACTGGCACAGAATTTCCTTCAGGCCCCAGGAGTTCTTTTAATTTTGATGAAAGATAGGCTCCAATTATATCGGCTTGTGTTAGGAAAGAAACAGTAAATACTATAAGAAGACAAATAACATCAAAAGCTCTTTCTGCAACAATGGTCCCAACCAGTTTGTCGGCAGGTACTTTTTCATAACGGGAGAGTATGGTACATTTCAGCACTTCCCCAAGTCTTGGAACCGCCAAATTGGCCATATACCCAATAAGTACCGCCAGATAGGTATTGGACGTTTTTGGTTTGTAGCCTAATGGCTCTATCAGGATTTTCCATCTAATAGCGCGGCTCAGGTGACTTGCCAGTAAGGCTATGATTACAGGTAATATAAGGAGATAACGGGTATGCAGGAAGGCATTCCTGATATCTACCCAATCTTTCCCTTCGATTTTCCGCAATGACCACCAAACCAGGAAAAGACCAAGCCCCAAAAAAAAAGCGTACTGCAGAAGGCTCCTGATTTTTTTGTTCATATTGGTTATTAACGAGAGATAAGGTTGCTTTTAATATCTTTTTTCAAAGTTTATTATTGTCTTTTGGAAACACTACCCAAGGGGTAAAAGTCTTTGCTTTTTCAAAATCCAATGTTGCATAGGATATGATGATTACAATATCTCCCACAGCTCCTTGTCTGGCTGCTGGTCCGTTTAAGCAGCATACTCCCGACCCTTTCTTCCCTTTTATAAGGTAGGTTTCAATTCGGGTGCCATTGTTCACATTAACTATCTGAACTTTTTCATATTCTATTAGGTTGGCGGCTACCATTAAATTTTCATCAAGGGTAAGGCTGCCAACGTAATTAAGGTTAGCTTCTGTAATCACAGCCCTGTGAATTTTGGACTTCAATACTTCTATTTCCATAAAGAGCACTTTATTTTATAAGATATGAGGTTAAACGTCTGCAAACTATAAAAAGTTCATTGATTGCGGTCTCTTCATTTTGAAATCACCATATTGTCTATTAGTCTTACTCCGTCAAGAAACGCTGCTATAAGGCATACCATTTCAGAACTGCCATCCCATTCATTTCTGATTTCGAGACTTTTTGCATTTGCTAAAGTTATGTATTCAATTTGGAAGCCGGTTTTTTCCAATAGGGTATGGGCTTCTTTCAACAAGGAATCAAGATGGCCTTTTTTGAGGTTGGCGTTTATATATTCAAGAGTTTTATAGATTCCAATTGCCTTCTCCCTTGCTTCAGGGGAGAGTCTCCTGTTTCTACTACTCATGGCAAGGCCATCAGGTTCCCGGATAGTTGGACAAGTGATCAACTCAATCCTCTTCCCAGTGATATCGAGTAGCCGTTGTACTACCATGCATTGTTGGTAGTCTTTTTGTCCCATGAAAAGTTTTTCTGGTTCTACAGCATCAAGCAGTCGTTTCATAACCTGGCAAACGCCTTGAAAATGGCCGGGTCGGAATTCTCCTTCCAGTATTTGCTCCAAAAAGTCCAGGGGATATTTTTCCAGTTGGGCGGTCCCCTCTGGGTAAAGTTCGGTCACATTGGGAAGGAAAAGGATATCTGTATTGGCAGAAGCCAGGAGTTTGATATCGGTATCCAGGGTTATTGGATATTTTTCAAAGTCCTTTGGGTCGTTGAATTGGGTGGGATTCACGAAAATGCTGCAAACCAACAGGTCGCAAGCTTTTCTAGCGGTTTCTAAAAGGGAGATGTGACCAGCATGAAGGGCTCCCATAGTAGGAACAAAGCCTATTTTTTTACCATTCATACGCTGTTGGTTCAGGTAGGATTGCAGAGCATTTATCTTTTTGAATTGGATCATTTTTGCTTGTTTTAGATGACTGCTTGGGTATCAAACCCTAAATACGGTAAAAAAACCTTAACTTTGCCCGCCTTTACAGGCTCCTCGTGGCTTGTAGAATTCGGGCTGGTGAAGGTTTTTTAATCAATCTGATTCATAATGCTGACAAAGAAAAGAATTTTATTTATTGCTAACGAAATGTCTCCCTATCTGGAACTTACAGAGTTTTCGGAGATTGTGAACAGGTTGGCTATAAAATCTAACGACACAGGATTTGAAGTTCGTTGTATTATGCCTCGATTCGGTGTAATTAATGAAAGAAGACACAGGTTACATGAAGTGGTTAGGTTGTCTGGGATTAATGTTTCGGTGGAAAACGACGATTTCCCACTTCAGATTAAGGTAGCTTCTTTGCCAAACGCCCGTTTACAGGTTTATTTTCTGGATAATGAGGATCTTTTCAAGAGGAAGTTCATCTTTCATGATGAACAAGAGAAATGGTTTGATGATAATGCATTACGTACAGTATTCTTCTGTAAAGGTGCTTTGGAAACGGTTAAGAAATTCGGTTGGCCTCCAGATATCATTCATTGCAGTGGTTGGATGACGAGCCTTATTCCATTGTTTTTAAAGACTGCATATAAGAAAGAGCCGGTATTTGCACATAGTAAAGTTGTGTACACCCTTGGCTCGAATAGTTTCAAGGAGAAGCTTGGTCCGTCTTTATTGAAGCTTGCCAAAATCAATCCTATAATTAAGGATAAGGATTTAGAAGCTTTCAAGGATACTACCAATGTTGCCATGATGAAGGGTGGTGCCACATATGCAGATGCCATCAGTTTTGGAGCTGAAAAAGTTGACAAGAAATTAGTGGAGGAGTTTGGTAAAGTGAAGGGCAAGAAAGTGTTAGCTTTTAATGCGGCAAGTGATTTAACAGACTATTTACAAATGTATACCGACCTTGCCAAGTAGGTATAATTTCTTGTAACCCATATCAATTTTTCGATCTAGTGAAGCGACTACTTTTTGTTTCTGCTGCCCTTTGTGTTGTGCTGGTATACTCCTGCAAAAAAATAGATACCACTGAGATCGGAGGCGATCTTATTCCTGCAGTTGATAATGTAAACACATTTGACACGGTATTGGATGTTATCTCTGACAACTTCTTGTTAGATGATTCTGCCCGTATCCTCAATTCAGAAGATCATGCATTAGGTATTATTGCGAATGACCCAGAGTTTGGAAAAACCAATGCTACCATTTACTTCTCGTTAACCCCAGCTGGGTATGGAACACATCCATTCGCAAAGAAGGACAGTGTTTTAGTATTTGATTCCGTTGTTTTAGCTCTTGATTATAAATCAACTTATGGAGATTCATTGTTGTCAAAACAACAAGTAGATGTTCATGAGATTGACTTTGACGCTAACTTTCAAGATAACATATACGGGTTTAGAGCTGATACAGCAGATGTGCCTTATTCTTTAACAGTATTAGGATCCAAAATAATAGATTTTGGCAAGTTAAGAGATAGCGTTTTTGACATTCATAAAAGGGATACTTTAAAGTTGAAAAACCAGTTACGAATTCCTTTGAGTTTGGGCCTTGCTAACCGATTCCTATCTTATGATACTTCGAACGCGTATAAAAATGATTCAACTTTTAGAACCTTGTTTCGTGGTTTCGCTCTAAAGATAAATGAAGGCGCTTCCCCTCTAAAGAATGCATTGGCATACTTTTCTTTAAATAGTGCCAAGACCAGATTGTACTTTTATTACAGGGTTAAAAATGGCGCAGCAATTACTGATACACTGGTAACAGAATTTGGTTTTTATTCCTTTAATTCTGCAAATATCAATACAGTACGCAGAACAAATAGTAACAATTACCTGGCTTATCTTAATAATGGTAATCCTGATGATAATCTGGTTTTCTTGCAATCATCACCTGGTTCCTATGCTACCTTGAAGATTCCGGGTTTGAAAGGATTGTCAAACAGAATCATTCATAGGGCAGAGCTTATTGCTGAAGTAGTTCCAACAATTGATGAGAATTTATACACGAAACCGGGAAGCCTTTTTGTAGATGCTATTGATACCGCCAAGTCGCGTATTATCACTATTCCTTACGACTTCAGTTATGAGAATAATTTCCAGGCATTGTTCGGAGGGTTGGTTAGCAACAATGTTTATAATTTCAATATTTCGCGATATGTTCAGGGTATTATAACACGAAAAGAAAAGGATTACACTCTTCGTATTTCGGCCCCATATAGGACAAATGCCACGGAAATAACATCAACTAGAGGAGAGTTGACACCGGCTCCTCCAGCAGCTCTAACCGGGCTCTCTTTGAACAAGCCTATTGGAAGTGGTAGATTGGTTTTGGCTGGTGGTTCTTATGCCAACAGAGCTAAAAGGATGAGGGTTCGGATAATTTATTCCAAAATTTAGTTTTTGTCAATACGTCTATTATCTTTGCGCCTGAATTTTCAGGTACTAACTCTATATTAAATACTCATTATGCCTTATTTATTTACTTCCGAAAGCGTTTCTGAAGGTCATCCTGATAAAGTGGCTGATCAGATTTCTGATGCCCTTATTGATAATTTCCTTGCTTATGACCCACAGTCTAAAGTAGCCTGCGAAACACTGGTTACTACTGGTCAGGTTGTTCTGGCTGGTGAAGTGAAATCAAAATCATATCTGGATGTTCAGGATATCGCCCGCGAAGTTATTCGCCAAATTGGCTACACAAAGGCTGAATACATGTTCGAAGCGAATTCATGCGGTATCTTCTCGGCTATTCACGAACAGAGTGCTGATATTAACCGTGGTGTTGACCGTTCTGTTAAGAAGCTGAATTTTGAAGCTAAAGCGAATGCACAGGGTGCTGGTGACCAGGGTATGATGTTCGGCTATGCTACAACAGAGACCGACAACTATATGCCTTTGGCCCTTGACCTTGCACATAAGATATTGCAGGAAATGTCTAAGACACGTCGTGCTGGTAAGGAATTGAAATACCTGCGCCCAGATGCAAAAAGCCAGGTTACCATTGAATATAACGATCATAACCAACCAATCAGGATCGATACGATAGTAGTTTCTACACAGCATGATGATTTCGATACAGATAAGAAGATGTTGGATCAAATCCGTCAGGATATCATCAATATCATCATCCCAAGGGTCATCAAACAATTGAAGCCTTCCTTGCGTAAGCTGTTCAATGACAAGATAACTTATCATATCAACCCAACTGGAAAGTTTGTAATTGGTGGTCCTCATGGTGACACAGGACTTACTGGCCGTAAGATCATTGTTGATACTTATGGTGGTAAGGGTGCACATGGTGGTGGTGCCTTTAGTGGTAAAGACCCTAGCAAGGTTGACCGTTCTGCAGCCTATGCTACCCGTCACATTGCCAAGAACCTCGTAGCTGCTGGTGTATGTGATGAGGTATTGGTACAGGTTTCTTATGCTATCGGTGTTGCAAAACCTTGTGGTTTGTATGTAAACACATATGGTACTTCTAAAGTTGATTTACCTGATGGAGAGATTGCACGTATAGTTGAGCAGATTTTCGATATGCGTCCTTATGCTATCGAACAACGCTTCAAACTTCGTAACCCAATCTACTCAGAAACTGCTGCATATGGTCATATGGGTCGCGAACCAAAAGTGGTAACTAAGGTTTTCAACAAGGGTAAGGAGAATGAGAAAAAAGTTGAAGTAGAATTGTTTACCTGGGAGAAACTGGACTATGTGAACAAGGTTAAAAAGGCCTTCGGCATCAAATAAATTATCCCTTTATTTAAAATAGTATCCCGCTTCTTAGCGGGATATTTTATTTTTGGACATGTCTACTACTCAAAATCCCTGGACTGTTTTAAGCAGTAAGCTGGAGTATGAAAATCCCTGGATTGCCGTAACGGAATACCAGGTGCTAAATCCTTCGGGGGGTAATGGCATTTATGGTAAAGTACATTTCAAGAATATTGCCGTTGGCGTTTTGCCAATTGATGCTTCCTTGAATACCTGGTTAGTGGGCCAATACCGATTTGTATTAAATCAATATAGTTGGGAAATGCCGGAAGGTGGAGGGGCAATGGATACTGACCCATTAGATTCTGCAAAGCGTGAATTATTGGAGGAGACGGGACTGGTGGCAGCTAACTGGCAACCATTGTTAACTATGCATTTGTCGAATTCGGTATCAGATGAGTTAGCTATAATATTTCTGGCGCGGGAGCTTAGGCAGGAAACCGCTTCACCAGAAGAAACAGAGCAATTAGCCATTCGTAAATTGCATTTCGAAGAAGTTTATAGAATGGTACAACAAGGTGAGATAACAGATTCTATGACGGTGGCTGCTGTACTTAAATTTAAATTAATGTTATTAGATGGACAGATATCCTAAAAGAGCTCCGGCTCCGAAGCAGAATACGTTGGTGATTGGTCGTCAGCCTTTGATAGAAGCGATGACAGGTGGCCGTTCGATAGACAAGATATTATTCCAACAGGGAGTTAGTGGCGAATCGATTGGTGAAATAAGAAAACTGGCAAAAGAGGCTAATATACCAATACAGCAGGTGCCTGCCGAGAAACTCAATTTCATGACCAGAGCGAATCATCAGGGTGTGATAGCTATCGCTGGTTTGATAAGTTATATGGATCTGCAACAAGTAGTGGATCATGTGGTAGCAGAAGGGAAAGTTCCATTGTTTATTATGCTTGATGGGGTTACGGATGTGCGAAATATTGGGGGTATTGCCCGCACAGCTTTATGTTGCGGAGCACAGGCATTGATTATTCCCGATAAAGGGGTAGGGGCATTAAATGAAGAAGCATTGAAATCTTCTGCTGGTGCATTGGAAAAAATCAATGTATGCAGGGTGGGCAGTTTGATGAAAGCCGTTGACCTTTTACACCTCAATGGAATAAAAGTTTACGCCAGCGAAATGACTGCTGCTGTTCCGGTATATGAAGCAAATCTTACTGAACCAAGTTGCATAGTTATGGGTTCGGAAGATAAAGGGGTATTCCAGCCCTTATTAAAGATCTGTGATCAGGCAATTAAGATTCCTATGGATGGTGATTTTGAATCATTGAATGTTTCGGTAGCAGCTGGAATGATTTTGTATGAAGTGATGAAACAGAGGAGTTCTTGATAATACAAAAGTCAAAAGTAAAAAATGGGGAGAGAATGATTACATATAGTGTAATTAATTATCTAATTACAAAGGATGTAAGATTTTCTGTAAAAGCGTTTGAAACATTTAATTAGCTATTAAGCCGTTCGCAACTTATTAGAAGTACAGGTGAAAAGGACAAGATCAAATTTTTCAGTGCCCACGCGTAAAGGCCAATATGCTCAAGAAGTAGTTTTTATTTTTGGATAAATAAATGCCTTTTAATTATTGTAAGGTATTTTGTTATCTGAATCGCATTCTGTACGCTATTGTAGCACTTATGTACAGATTGTCGCGTGTTTTTTCTGTAGCGTAATATTTTTCTGGGGCATCTACAATCCCAAACCTGAATTTACGCATAATTGAATGGCCTGCTTCTGCAAGTATCACGATTCTCTTTTTTATATAGGTTGCTGCAAAAACCCCCAATTGGTTTTCATCTATCCTGATAAAGGTTGACTTAGGAGTAGAATTTCCTGGTATGTTATAGGCATAAGAATTCGTTATAGCCCTGAAAGTAGCCCCATAGTAAAACCATTCAGCTGCCTTATGTTCGTAGGTGATACTACCAGGTAACACCCCAAAGAGATTGTTTTTCTTGTTTATCTGCCAGTCAATTCCAGCCAGTAACATAAAGAAAGGTCCTGAAAATTCACTGTTATAATACAATCCAAACCGATATATTAAGTTGGCTTTTTTCTTATAAGACAGAAAGCTAAAACCACCGAATTGCAGGAACTCTTTTTTCAATAATGAATTTCCACTTCCATTCCAGCGTATAGTGGGTGTAATGGTGATGGCCCATTTTTTTGAAAGTGGTTTTATGAAATAGAGGGGGAGTGCTAATGAGGTAACATTATTGGGAAGGTCTTGTTGGGATGACACATTCACATGCCAGTTTTCCAGGATAGGGTTGAAGACAAGCATTGAACTGTCTTTTTTAAACACAAGAGGCAAATTGAGCTGGCCATTAATAAATGTGAAGGTATTGAGTAAATTCTTTTTATTATGAATACCTGCATCAGGACTATAAACATATTTTGACTGGAAAATATCGATATAAGGTTGCGCAATTAAGCTGCCTGAAAAAAACAGCATACCGCTAATCAACGTTATATCTTTTCTGAATATGTATTTAAGAATCATTTTAAAATTATTTTTCAGCCGTATGTTTTTTCGTTTCTAGTTGAATTGGAAGATTAAGCCTAGCGTCCATCTTACTTTCCCCATATTGTAATCTCTTTCTCCGGTTTGTAGCAATCGGCTGTATTGGAATTGAAACTGTACTGTATTCCATCCATATCTAATAATGGCGGAAGGTTCTATGAGAAATTGGTTAGGGTGTTCTGACAATTGACTGAATTCAATGGCATTGAAATCTTCCCTCGAAGGATCAAATAATTGCTCTTTTATTGTAAACTTGTTTTGGGAGAACCTTATAGCAGTGCCAGCCTTAAATTTTCCGGTCTTTGCCGCATAGCCAATAGATGGTTGCAAAAAGAATTTTGTACTCTTGATTTTTGAATAGCCAGTAAAATGGTCGTTATTGGTTGTGCCTGTACCTATTCCACCATAGAATTCAAAAGAAACCCTATTTGTAAGTTTATCAAAATATCCTACACCGGCATCTAAAAAGGAGGCCTTGTTATTATGAGAGGCTTCCTGATTTCTTCTAGCAGCAATAAAGCCATTCAACATTACCCCGATATGTTTACCTGCTGCAATGGCAGTTTGTACTTCTCCACCATTAAATGTATTGTAATTGTTTCCAAAAGAACCAGAAAAGCTTAACTGACCTGATCCTTTTTTTTGCAGCATTGGAATGTTAGGGCTATTGCTACAATAGATCAAGTTAGCTTTTTGTCGGGTAATTGGAACCATTTCTGTATTTGTAGGTCCTACACATGACACTAAAAAAAATGGAATTATTATGGCCTAGAGTTTTGCTGTCGAAATGAGCTTAGTATTTGGAATTCATATTTTTCTTTTTATTGACGTTGATGTGCTGAAACGTCTGTATAGGTGATACCATTAATATCAAAGGTATTAGTGACTGTTAGTGAAGTATTCGTAACTGCTATTTTAATTGTTTGCCCAAATATTGATAAAGAGGTCAGTTCGGCATTCACGCTATAGTTACCTGCATCAATTATTTGAGGATCAGCAGGGTCGCATTTGCTGGCACCTTCAGTGAATTCAAAAGTGTTGTTCGTTTTGAACTCAATGATATCATCTTTTTCGCAGGCACTATAGGCAGAGAAATAATCGGTTTCTCCCATAAAGGCAGGGGAGTAGCTTCCGCTTACCTGTTTCCATTTACCAACAAGTGTAACTACGTCCTTATTTTTTTTACAGGCTATTGTAAGAACTAAGATGGCTGCAAAAGCTAATAATGAAGTGATTCTCATGTTTTTTATTTATTGTTAATGAAATAATTAAGATTTTCTGTAAGCTTTTTCAAGAACGGTTGCTTTCATAGCGTCGAATTTTTCTTTTTTACCTGCGATGATGAATTTCTTATGAGCTAGGGCTCCAATTATCCCTCCTGTTATGCCTCCACCAAAGGTGCCTAGTAAACCGAGCACTGCTGCTTTTTCACCTGCTGTCGGCCTAAACCACTGTCCACCACTAATTGTAATTCCAGGATCATCACCAGAAATTAGTCCAGCAACTATTCCTATTCCCATTCCAATAAATGCACCTATCAACATACCTCTGCCGGTACTTCCTTTGCGTAATTATTTATATATGAGAGATATCGGAGCTATTATAAGACTCTGATGATTTGTTTAATAAGGAGTATCTGCCGTATTGAACAGGAGACTGGGATATGATTAATGATGTATCAAGCAAAGCTGCTAA
Source organism: Chitinophagaceae bacterium (assembly GCA_016721085.1). Lineage (GTDB taxonomy): Bacteria > Bacteroidota > Bacteroidia > Chitinophagales > Chitinophagaceae > Endoryza. Next base: position 117,674 of record JADKJI010000009.1, read on the forward strand.
ATACCCTTTTTGAACTTTTTCTCCCATCTTGGGGAGTGATTTTAAAGGTTTTATGAAGCAGTTTGCTGCTGTTTGATCTGACAATTGGCATTAAATGATAGTTGTAGAAAGAATAAGACTGTAAAAGTTAGGAGGTGTATTTCATAAAAGGTTTTGTGTTTGGTTATACAAACCTATCCCTATAAGGGTCAGACTGTTAATTGATTATTGCTTGCTTTTTTGTTATTGAAGGAGAATACGCCATAATGCCTCATAAATCACTAACATATGGTATTGCTATTTGCAAAAAATGCGGTAATTTTTCAATGTTCAAACAAAAGCTGCCAACCGCACCGGCCACTTTTGCAGTATTTACTAAACTAACTGCATATGGACTCCCCAAACACCCAGTTGCTGTTTTTTCAGCATATAAAGTCTTTATTGCCAGCACATCTTTCTTTAGCAGATGAGATCGCAGATTTACTTACAATCAGTACCGATAGTGCATACCGGAGAATAAGGGGTGAAAAGGGAATCAGCATGGAAGAGATGCAGGTACTGGCTAGTCATTATAAGATTTCAATTGATCAGTTTCTTCATATCAAGACAGACTCGTTTTTGTTTTCAGGGAGATTGGCGAACTCAAGTGATTTTAGCTTTGAACAATGGTTAGGAGGCGTATTGCAGCAAGTGAGTTTTTTCAACAGTTTTAAGAATAAGCATGTTTATTATTTGGCCAAAGACCTGCCTTTGATGCAACAGTTCCTTGTACCTGAATTGCTTGCTTTCAAATCGTTTCTGTGGAGAAAATCGATATTACATCTTGACGAAATGCGGCAACAGCAATTCAGTATTGACAATCTTGATCCGGTGCATTGGGATTTAGGACAGAAAATAGTGTCTGTATATAATCAGGTGCCATCAACGGAAATATGGAATATTGAAAGTATAAATAGTACGATTCGACAAATTGAGTTTTACAGGGAAGTTGAACTTTTTAAAAATGAATCGGATATAAAGAAGTTATATGAATCGGTTTTGCAAATTGTGGATCATTTGGAAAAGCAGGCAGAATGCGGGTTAAAAAGCCTGATAGGACAAGCCCCATTGCACAATGCTGCAACATATCAGATGTTCAATAATGAGTTGGTTTTGGGAGATAATGCAATCTTGGCAGAATTAGATGATATAAAAATGGGTTTCCTGACTCACAATACCTTGAATTTCATCTATACCCGAGATGAAAGGTTTTGTAATTATACCCTCGGGGCATTGAAGAACCTGGTAGCCAAATCGACCCAATTGAGTAGGGTTGGAGAGAAGGACCGGTTACGGTTTTTCAATAGAATAAGGGAGAAAATTAAGCTGGCAGCCCGTCTATAGCCCTCATTTGATACCTTTGCCCTATGTCCCCATCCATAAAATTGATTGAATGTCCCCGGGATGCCCTCCAGGGCTGGAAAACCCTTGTTCCTACCGCTAAAAAGATAGAATATTTGAATGCATTGCTGGAAGTAGGGTTTAATACACTGGATTGTGGTAGCTTTGTATCTCCAAAGGCGATCCCGCAAATGGCAGATACCAGGGAGGTGTTAAGAGCCTTATCTCCTTCAAACACAAAATTACTGGTGATAGTTGCTAATCAGCGGGGGGCAGAAGAAGCAATGGCTTTCGATCAGGTGAAGTATCTGGGATTTCCCTTTTCTGTTTCGGAGACATTTCAACAAAGGAATACAAACAGCACAATTGCCGCTTCACTCGAAAGGGTTGAAGTAATACAGAAACTCTGTATCCAGCATTCAAAAGAGCTGGTTGTTTATATTTCAATGGGATTTGGCAACCCTTACGGTGATCCTTATTCTGAAAATATCGTTTTTGAATGGGCCGATAAGCTGGCTGCCCTGGGAATAAAAACCATATCACTGGCCGATACTGTTGGAGTAGCACAGCCAGAACAAGTTCAGCGTATGACAGAAAAATTGGTGAATTCATTACCCGATGTTGAAATTGGAGTTCATCTGCATTCTACTGCCACCAACCGAATTGCGAAATTATCAGCTGCCATTGATGCAGGATGCATTCGATTTGATGGAGCCTTGAAAGGGATTGGTGGTTGTCCAATGGCGAATGATGAATTAGTGGGGAATATGGACAGTGCCTGGATGATATCGTATTTTAAAGAACATAAATATAAAATTGGATTAGATGAGGAAGCCCTTAAAAGGGCCCTTGTGTTGGCCGATGAAATTTTTACCTGATGAAGATTTGGTTTACGAAAAACAACAGTAAGCAATTCAGTATCCGCTATGAAAGGGATAATGGGAGCAGTACCTGGATGAAAGCAGATAGTTTTTTTATACGTCATGACCTGAGTCATTATGCTATTGAGAAAACACTTGGTTATAAGACAGCCTTCTTTGGAATGATCAATCATGGAATGGAGCCGATGGATTTTGAGGACAATGTGAAGAGAAAGCTCATTCCCATTACTTCTGATGCTTGTTATGCCGAAAATATGGCAAACCTGTTCCTGCAGGAAATTGCACAAGAGCCGCTTGCAGATTTTAACGGAACGCTGAAAGAAGCCTTTGTTCCAATAGGAGCTACTATTGAAGCACCTGTTTTGGAAGATGTACAGTTGACTGCTATAAGGAAATTATTACGTCAGCTTTGGTGGGAATGGGATCTTTTACCTGTTGGCCAATCTATATTATTAACCATTGAATGTTGATAGTGGAATTCCAGTTACCCATACAATTAACTTCTTTGCCTGATGCAATCAGGTATCCCGATAAATTGATGTTGACTGGTTCCTGCTTTACAGAACATATCGGGGATAAGTTAGGGGATATTAAGTTCGATATAGTACAGAATCCGCATGGGATTCTATTCGACCCCTGGAGTGTTGCCCAATCATTGGTATCTTATATCCAATGTAAAGAGTATAAGGAAGAAGATCTGTTTTACTATAATGAACTATGGCAAAGCTGGTCGCATCACAGCCGGTTCTCGGGTATGGATAAAGGAGAGGTATTGCGGAATATAAATGAGTCTCAAAAAAAGGCCCATCAATTTCTGAAAGAAGCCAGGTGGCTGATCATAACACTAGGGTCTTCATTCTCTTATCGCCTTTCTGATTTGGCAGCTGAAGCTGGGGTTGGAAAGTCGGGATTTCCAGTGGCCAATTGTCATAGAGCGCCCGCTAACTGGTTTAAGAAACACTTAATGACTATTGAGGAAACCAATTCTGTTTTGGATAACTGCCTTCACCAATTGTTTCAGTTTAATCCAAAACTTGAAATCATATTTACTATTAGCCCAGTGAGGCATGTTAGGGATGGTGTTATAGAGAATAACAGAAGTAAAGCAAGATTGATAGAGGTAGTACATCATCTTGTCAATAAATTCGGCAAGCTATATTATTTTCCTGCTTATGAATTAGTGATAGATGTACTCAGGGATTATCGTTTTTACGATGTTGATATGGTGCATCCAAATTTCCCTGCCACTCGTTTTGTTATGGAGAAATTTATGCAACATTATGTTTCACCTGAGGCGAATCAATTGGCAGAAGAAATTCAGCAATTAGTGACAGCAAGAAAACACAAGCCGTTTCAGGCAGCTACAGAAGCACATAAGAAATTCCTTGGAGTGCATGCTGAAAAGACGAAAGCTATATTGCAGAAATATCCTTTTTTGAATTTGCAGGAAGAGTTGGCTTATTTCTCCGCTAAAACGGGAGCCAATTCATAATTATACCTTTTAACAAGGAAATTTTCTAATTGTTTCAGTAGTATCACCTGATTTTTTGCTCTGTCGAAATTCTGTTCAGGATAACTGATTCTATAATAACTATCATTATTGAGGTAGTCGGCCAGGAAACGAATGGCCTGCATATAGATCATGATAATGCCTGCATGGTGGATGTAGTTGAGCTCTTCAGTTGTTAAATGTCGGTCCATCACCTTAAGGTAGCCGGAAACGATGGCTTCATAATATTCTCCTCTTATTTCGATATCGTCAAAATCGCAACTGGTTTCATCATGGCTGCAAGCCATAGAACGAACCATATCGCCGAGATCTGAAAAATAGTAACCTGGCATTACGGTATCAAAATCTACCGGACATATAACAGTTCCGGTTTCTTTTCTGAAGAGTACGTTGGCGATTTTGGCATCATGATGCATTACTCTTTTGAGGAATGCGCTTGGGGATTGAAGAAGGGTGTCGAAAAAATCGCGGTAATGGCTTCTTTCGGTGATCGCATCAATCAACCATCCTGCTTTTTCTTTTCTTTCAGCCCCAGGGTTCACTAATGAATCTTCAAATTGGTTAAAGCGAAAAGAGAGATTGTGAAAATCGGGTATTACTGTTTTTAGTAATTGTGTATCGAATGCTTCGAAAGCGGCATTGAAAGTTCCAAATGTTTCAGCAGTTGTAAATGCCTGCGCAGGTACATCTGCAATTAAAAAAGTTTGAGCATTTTCAATAAAATCGAATGCTCTCCAATAACGATTTCCTTTATCAAGAAATAAAGAAGAACCATCTTCTAAAAACAGAGGAGTAGGAAGTACTAACCCGGTATTGTGAGATTGGGTATAGTTCCAGATATGGATATAGTTTTGTTGAACCTCTATAGGGTTCTTAAAAACGTTTTGGTTAATCTGTTGTAAGAGAAAGGCATTGCGACCAGGCAGGCAAACCTTAAATGAGTTGTTTATCAATCCTCCTGCTACTGTAGAAACAATGGCATTCCCGTTACTGATGTTGTTGTCAGATAGGGTAAATGCTGATATGGCTTCCTGGTAAATGGGGCTAGTCATGCTGGTAAGTAAAAATAGCCTATAGCTTGCTTAAAAAAAACTACAACCGTTTGCGTGAATTTAAAGATTTTTAATTCATTTTTTTGCACATTGATTCATATCAATGAATTCTATCCCCTCTTATTTCCATTTCTTGCATTACGGTTGCTTCAAAGGCTAACCATTCCTGCCATCGTTTTCTGACAACTTCTTTAGGTATATAAGTTTCAGCCAGTTCAATAAAAAAGGGTATAATGACCGGCTTCGCTTTCCATAAAACGACGATAAAAATTTTTAAGGTATTCATCTTGCAGGCCTTCACTCAATCTTTTAAACCTTTCACAGCTTCTCGCTTCAATGAGTGCCATTGTTAGTAATTGATCCAGTAGCCGTTCTTCTATAGCTCCCCCTTTTCTTTGAAAGGGAAGTAGGCGGTTTACGTATTCGTCTTTTCGTTGTTTACCTAGTTTCCAGCCTCTTTTATGCATTTCATTCAGCACCATCCTGAAATGGCCCCATTCTTCTGTTACTATCGGTGCCAGCTCCTTAACCAGTTTTTCCCTTTCAGAATAACGTTGAATCAGGGAGATGCAGGTGGTTGCCGCCTTCTGTTCGCAATAAGCATGGTCGGTAAGTATCGCTTCCAGGCTAATGCTGCTAACCTGTGCCCAGCGAGGGTCGGTGGGTAGCTGGAGGCCGAGGATGTTTTTGACGTCGGTGGAGAGTTCGGGGGTCATGGAGTGCGAAAGTAAGAAAGTCGGGGGTTTGAATGTAGGAAAGTCTGGAGTCCGGGAGTCCGTGGGAAAGTTCGAAGAGACCGAGAAGTCCAGGAATCCGGAAGAAAATACAAATGCAAGTAGGGGAGTTAGGGAGAGTGGGAAGTTGGAAGGAGATTATTATTATTGTCACCATTACTGAGAGGCCTTTGAGACGCAGGGGGTTCAACTCCTGCGTCTCAGCGTCTGTACCCTACTCCGGCAAACATAAACTCTAATCTTACTTTCCCTGACTCCCTAACTCCCTACTTGAATTCAAACTTTCTTCCGGACTCCCCGACAAAATTCCAGACTCTCCGCGACTTTTCCTCCTTCTTTCACCAAAAAAATCTACTTTTAATCGATATAAACACGAAATCAGCATTATGAGATTGCTTCCATTCGCAATAGCTTCAGTAGCTACAATAGGGTTGGTACTTGCATTGAACAGACCCATCGGAAAGCTACCTTCTCCTGGTATCTTTTTCAGTCCGCAACAAGGCTTCTGGCAAAATGCAGAAGATGAGAGTGCTACTCAATCATTGAGCCTTAATTTCCCGGATTTAAAAGATAAAGTGGATGTTTATTTTGATGACCGCCTGGTACCGCATGTATTTGCACAGAATGAATATGATGCGTTTTTTGTACAAGGCTTCCTTCATGCCAAGTATCGTTTATGGCAGATGGAATTCCAGACGCATGCAGCAGGGGGTAGATTGACTGAATTATTGGGGAAAGGAGACAATGGGATCATATTACAGGTGGATAGGCAGATGAGGCGATTAGGGATGGTATATGGAGCGAAGAAAGCCGTGATAGAAATGGAAAAGGATCCTGCTACAAAGAATACCTGTGATGCCTATACGGCTGGAGTTAATGCCTATATCGATGAACTGACAACTGCAAATCTTCCTTTAGAATATAAATTACTTGGTTATCAGCCAGAGAAATGGAATAATCTTAAGACTGCTTTGTTCTTAAAGTACATGAGTCTTGATTTATCAGGTTCAGAAAACGATTTTGAATTTTCAAATGCTAGGGCGGTATTTGATGCCGTGGCTTTTGATAAGTTATATCCAATTACACAAGATTCACTTGATCCCATAGTTCCCAAAGGAACAATTTTCGATACCCCTGCTGTCAAAGTTAATATTCCGGCAATGGCCGATTCATTGTATAATGCATCAACTACGTCTGTTGCTATTGCTAGAACGAAGCCCGACAGGGACAATGGTAGCAATAACTGGGCAGTTAGCGGAATGAAAACAAAGAGTGGCAGACCGATACTTTGTAATGATCCCCACTTGAGTTTGAATATGCCATCTCTTTGGTACGAGATGCAAATACATACGCCACAATTCAATGCTTATGGAGCTACTTTTCCAGGAGCACCGTGTATCATTATCGGATTCAATGACAGTTGCGCTTTCGGCTTTACCAATGCAATGAGGGATGTGAGGGATTATTATACAGTAGAGTTCAAGGATGATTCCAGAAAGGAATATAAGTTCAATGGGGAATGGAAGCCAACAAATCTTACAATAGATACATTTGTCGTTAAAGGGGGAGAAGTGATTTATGATACTGTTGCTTATACCGAAATAGGACCTGTTATGTATGATGCTTCCTTCACCGGTTTAGGGGCTCAACGCTCTGATGGGAAAAATTACGCAGTAAGATGGAAAGCACATGACCCAAGTAATGAGTTGAAATTATTCTATCAATTAGATCACGCAAAGAACTATGCTGATTATTACGATGCATTACAATACCTGACTTGTCCCGGACAGAACTGTTTGTTTGCCACAAAAAGTGGTGATATCGCTATCTGGCAACAGGCAATTTTCCCTGCGAAGTGGAAACGTCAGGGTGACTTTATAATGCCCGGGTCTGACAGTACTTATTTCTGGCAGGGATATATTCCGAGAAATGAAAACCCGCATGTGGTGAATCCGGAAAGAGGTTTTGTTAGCAGTGCCAACCAGTTGCCTGTTGATACAACTTATCCTTATTATATAGGAGGACATCATGATTTGTACAGGGGACGATTAATAAACAGATACCTGTCATCATTAAACGGCATTACTCCTGAGGATATGGAGCAATTGCAGAACCAGAATTATAATCTTTTTGCTGAAACGGCTGTTCCAGTATTGTTGAAGAATATTGATGAAAGCGGACTGAACAATGATGAAAAAAATTATCTCGGATTAGTAAAGCAATGGAATCTGAGGAATGATCCACAGGAGAAAGGTCCGACCATTTTCAATTGCTGGTTTGATAGTTTGGAAGTGGCGGTATGGAATGATGAGTTGGCAAAAATAAAAGGGCCTTTGGATTATCCCGATCAATATACATTGATTGAAGCTTTATTGAAAGATTCTGCATTTTCTTTCATAGATAACATAACTACAACCGAGAAAGAGACTTTGCAACAAGTAGTAACTACAGCTTTTAAGAAAGCGGTTCCTTCAATGGCGAAATTGGAAAAAGAGGGGAAAATAAACTGGACTGATTATAAGAATAGTGGGGTACAGCATTTATTACGTCTTTCCCCTTTCAGCAGGTTCAATCTTACCACTGGTGGTGGTACACATGTAATAAATGCCATAAAAAAATACCATGGACCCAGTTGGAGAATGGTGGTGCAGTTGACGGATGAAACAGAAGCATATGGTATTTATCCAGGTGGACAGAGTGGAAATCCGGGAAGTAAGTATTATGATTCATTTGTTGATTCATGGGCATCCGGAAAATATTATCCTTTATGGGTGATGAAGAAAGAGGAAACAGGTGATAAGAGAGTGATGACAAAAATGATATTCAGTAAATAAAATTAGTAGCCTTTACAAACAGATAGTAGTATGAAGATTATTATTGCTTGCGTACTTACGGCCCTTTTAGCTTTTGTACTTGGATTATTCCTTCCCTGGTGGAGTATTGCTATAGCTGCTTTTGGAGTGGCGGCATTGATTCCTCAGAAAGCGTTGAAAGCTTTTTTATCAGGCTTCCTGGGATTATTTATCCTTTGGGGTGGATTAGCCTGGTGGATAGATATGAATAATCAAGGCATTCTGTCAAAACGAATCGCTGAATTGATGCAGATACCGGAAAGCCATTTGTATTAGTGTTGGCTACGGGATTGATTGGTGGCTTAGTGGCGGGAGTGGCGGCTTTGAGTGGGAGTTTTTTGCGGCAGACGAAATAAGTGGGAAGTAATATGTTTAAGTAAGGTTTTATATTTTTTGTTTAGCGCGAAGGTTGTTCGAATTCTGAAGTGAAAAATTAGATATGGGGAACAATTATTAAACAGAACCCTTAAGCCCTTATAATTTCAAGAACTCCTTCCCTGGTACCACCCCTTCGTTAAAGTATTTTCAAAATACACAGGAAAGTGATACCTGTAACTTTTTAAAGGTATTTTCGTTGTACTTATAACTATGATGAGAATACTACATCTGCTCTCTTTAATCGCCATTTCATTTTCTGCAAGCGCTGGTCGAATCAGTGGAATAGTTACTGATAACAAGGGTAAGACTTTGCCTTTTGCTTCTATTTTGGTTAAAGGAACCAGTAAAGGCACTACAGCCAATAATGAGGGTAAATACTTTCTGGAACTGGATCCTGGTACATATACCATCTCTGCCCAATATGTAGGCTATGAAAGGGTAGAAAAGAAAGTAACTGTTTCTGATAAGGCAGTGGATTTAGATTTTCAACTTACATTACAACAGCTTTCTTTGAAAGAAGTGGTAGTTAGACCTGGTGGTGAAGATCCCGCATATGAAATCATAAGGAATGCGATAAAGATGAGGAAGGGATATGAAAATCCATTGGACTCATTTACCTGCGAAGCATATATTAAGACATTAATAAAAACCAGAAAGCTTCCAAAGAAAATATTCGGTCAGAAGATTGATAGTGAAGATAAGAAGGGGATGGGAGTAGACTCGGTAGGGAAGGGGATAATTTATTTATCGGAGTCACTCACAAAAGTGGCGTTTAAGAAGCCCAATAAAACCAAGCTGGAAGTTTTATCGGGGAGGGAGAGTGGTTCAAATGGCTTTGGTTTTAATTTTCCCACTTTCATCAATTTCTATAGCAATACAGTAAATGTTTTTGCTTCGCAATTAAATCCACGTGGATTTATATCACCTATTTCAGATGGCGCCATCCATTATTATAAGTATCAATACCTGGGTTCATTTTGGGAAGATGGGAAAGAGATCAATCAGATTAAAGTGACTCCCAGAAGGAAGTATGAGCCTTTATTCTCTGGAACCATTGCAATAACTGAAGGTGATTGGAGAATTCATAGTCTGGAATTGACGTTGACAAAAGAATCACAGTTAGAAATTGTAGATACAGTTCGAATTCGCCAGATGCAAGTGCCCATAACTAATGAGGTTTGGAGAACCAAGGACCAAGTGGTTTATTTCACTTTCAATCAGTTCGGAATTGATGCCGTTGGTAATTTCCTCAACGTATATAACAAATACGAATTCAATCCAGCTTTCTCCAAACGCTATTTCAATAACGTAGTGGTGAAGTATGATACGGCGGTTAATAAGAAGTCTAAGCAATATTGGGATTCGGTAAGACCTGTAGCATTAGAGCCGGAGGAAGTGAAAGATTATAAGATAAAAGATAGCGTTTTCCAGTTTCAGCGTGATTCTGTTTGGAGTAAGCGAAGTATCGATTCATTGAAGAAAAGACAGGGACATGTAAAGCCGATGCAAATACTCTGGTCTGGTTTTAACCGCTCCAATTTCAATCCAAAGAATCCATGGCGTTATTCATGGGATCCGCTTATAAAGAATCTTCAATACAATACTGTGGAAGGGCTGGTTATTAATGCGGGGGCTTCGTTTACAAAATCATTTGTAGCCAGCAAAAGAAGTTTAACTATAGCGCCACATTTGCGATATGGAATCAGTAATGAACATTTCAATGCATGGGCATCCATCAACCTAAGCAAGCAGAACTTCACATGGGATAATGAGGGTGGTACTACAGGTCGTTCAACCTGGACATTGACTGGTGGGTCAAGGGTTAGTCAGTTTAACAAAGCGAATCCTATTACCCCATTCCTGAATAGTATTTACACTCTTTTATTCAAACAGAATTACCTAAAGCTATATGAGAACCGGTTTGCTGAATTGCAATACCAGCACCGGTACGATAATGGACTTCGTATAAGTGGTTCGTTATTATATGAAGATAGATTGCCATTAGAAAATACGACTGATTTTTCATTCAATAAAAGCTCTTCAAAAGTCTTCACTCCGAACTACCCATTTGAAAAGCTGGATACACAATTTGTAAGGCATCAGGCATTGATAGCAGGGATTGATATACAGTTCCGTCCCGGTCAACGCTACATACAATTCCCAAGGAATAAGATGGCTTTTGGATCGAAGTATCCAACCTTCGGATTCCAGTATTTACATGGTATCGATAAAGTTTTAGGCAGTGATGTGAATTTTGACAAATGGCGTTTATCTGTTTGGGATGATATGAACCTTAAACTTAAGGGTACATTAAAGTACCGTTTTAGTATTGGAGGATTCATAAACAGGGATAAGGTATATATTCAGGATTACCAGCATTTCAACGGAAATCAGATATTGTTTGCGAGTCAGTACACCAATAGTTTCCAATTAGCTCCATATTATGCGAATAGCACCACTGCTTCCTTTTATACAACGGCACATTTGGAGCATCACTTCAATGGGTTACTGACAAATAAGATTCCTTTGTTCAGGAAACTGAACTGGAACCTTGTAGGAGGAGGGAATGCCTTCTATGTAAACAAGTCGAATAATTATGCTGAAGCCTTTGTAGGATTGGAGAATATCTTCAAGATTGCAAGGGTTGATTTTGTAGCTGCTTATCTGAATGGTAAATCGGCGCAAACGGGTATCCGGATTGGTTTTGGCGGACTGTTAGGCAGCAGTATACGGGTTGGAAGATAAAATGTATCTTTGCAACGCTTTACGAATTTTGCCCAACCTGCAATTGGGATTCTGAAAGCAGAATTAAAATTCAGACACATGCCCGTATTACACAACCGCGTCTCCCGCAAGGAGTTGAAGGAGCTTGTACAACAAGACCCCACACCAAGGACAACCATTTCCTTTTATTGTTATTTCAAGATTGAAGAGCCTAAGAAGTTCAGGGATGAACTATTCATCCGCATGAAAGAATTGGGGGTATTCGGCCGAATCTACCTGGCTGAAGAAGGAATCAATGCCCAGATAAGCGTACCAACAGCAAACATGGAAGCTTTCAGGACATACCTCTATTCCATTGAGCCTCTCAATGGAATTCGGTTAAACATAGCTGTTGATGACGACGGAAAGAGTTTTTATGTGCTCGATGTGAAAGTGAGACCCCTGATTGTTGCGGATGGAATAACAGACCCTGATTTCGATATGGCGAATAAAGGGAAGTATGTAAATGCGGAAGAGTTCAATGCCCTTACCAACGATCCGGATACAATAGTGATTGATATGCGGAACCATTACGAGTTTGAGGTGGGGCATTTTGAGAATGCTATTGAAGTACCCAGCGATACATTCAGGGAGCAATTGCCGATGGCAGCCGATATGATGAACGAAAGTAGGGAGAAGAATATCATCATGTACTGCACAGGTGGAATACGTTGCGAAAAGGCCAGTGCTTATATGCTTCATAAAGGATTCAAGAATGTGTTCCATCTGGAAGGCGGCATAATTCATTACACCAATATGGTGAAGGCTAAGGGGCTTCCTAATAAGTTCCATGGTAAAAATTTCGTATTTGATCAACGCTTAGGAGAACGGATTACAGATGAAGTGATTGCCCGTTGCCATCAATGTGGTAAGCCTGCCGATACCCATGTAAACTGTGTTAATGACGCTTGTCACCTCCTTTTCATCCAATGTGATGAATGCAAAGAAAAGATGGAAGGCACCTGCTCAAAGGAATGCCTTGATTTCATCCATCTCCCTGAAGAACAGCAGAAGGAATTGCGAAAAGGGACGGATAAAGGAAGGAATATTTTTAATAAAGCCAGTTCAAGGAAATTGAGACCCCGTTTAGATTCTTTGTAAACTTACAGGTATTACCTATTTTGCACCTGCTATTTGTTGTGAAGAAATTCCTGACTATACTATTATTGGGTGTACTATTCATTTGTATGAGTGGTTATTACCTGGTGTATAAATACCAGCGCAGACAAGTAAGACTTGAAATGAAATCTTTTCTCAGGAAGAATGATTCCAGCAAAAATGTCCCAATAGTTCATTTTTCATTTCATGTAAAAGATGGAGCAGTTTCTGAGCAAAATTTCCATTGGATAAACGATCATGAATTTTCATTAAAGGGACAACTTTATGATATTGTTCGTTCCAGTATTGAAAACGACTCTCTAAAGGTTGATTGTGTAAACGACGTTACAGAAACATTGTTAGTAAAGAAATTCGAGTCTATCTTCAGAAAAGAGGGAGGTAATCCAATAAAAGGCAATGCTGCCCTCATTCAGCTAGCGCACAGTGTCTATCTTGAGCCAACTCAATTCATATCATTTAAAAGTCCAGAATATATACCAGTAACTTATACTGGGTGGATTGCCCGTTCATATGATTCATTTACGGGCGAGATAACAATTCCCCCTCCACAAGCGATTTGATTTTTAGTAATGTTCTTGTTTGCCCCTGCCAATGGCTGTGGGTCATTATTTATTTTAATCAAATCTAACATGAAGTCTATTTTTATGGGCGTCGTTCTGACGTTCCTGTCTGTATATTCCTATGCTCAAACAGTAAAAGGTAAAGTAGTAGATCACCAAAATAATCCATTAGCAGGTGCTACCATCAGTTTTAATGGGAAGGGTGGCACCACCACCGATAAGGATGGAGTATTTGCATTGGATTGCAGTAAAGTGAAGTCTATCACGGTATCATTTGTCGGGTATGCTAATGCAATTAAATCAGTGAAGAACTGTACTGATGAAATTGTAATAGTACTATCATCTTCCACCCAGTCGTTGAATGAAGTGGAAATTACCGCTACTTCTGCCAATAACAAATCAATACTTTATCAACCCTCTTCCATTGTAAAACTCGGGCCCGTTGAATTGAAGCGTAGTACCGGTATTTTCCTGGATGATGCTATTAATACGAATATTCCGGGTGTTACTATGCAACGTCGCACTGTTAGTGCTGGACAAAATTTCAATATACGTGGTTATGGAAATGGCGTTCGTGGTACCAATGGTGTAAGCAGCAATTTTGATGGACAAGGTTCAAAAGTGTATCTCAATGGTATTGCCATTACAGATGCAGAAGGTATTACAATGATGGATGATATCGATTTTGGATCAGTAGGTGATGTAGAAGTGGTGAAAGGCCCTGCAGGTACTTTATATGGATTGGCAGTAGCTGGTGCTATCAACCTTAAGACTATTCGTCCGGAAAAGGGTAAGGTGTCTGTTGGACAAGACCTGATGACAGGAAGTTATGGTCTTCGTCGTGCTACAACCCATTTCCAAATGGGAACTGAGAAGTCGTCCTTGCTTGTTAACTATGGTGTTCAAAAAACAGACGGCTATATGTCGCATACTGCTTCTGATAAGCGTTTTGTGAATGTGGCTGGTGATTTCGATATCAGCGAGAAGCAATCCATCAGTACCTATTTTGGCTATAGCAGAAGCTATGATGAAAGAGGGGGAGAACTAACACTGACTCAATATGCCAATAAAGATTATACAGGTAACCCTGAATATATCAAACGCAATGCCCATTCAGAAGTAATTTCTTTTCGTTTAGGAGTTGGTCATACCTACAGGTTCAACAACCAATTAGCCAATACCACTACGGTTTTTGGAACAGGAATCAGCAGCAATGTAAGTTCAGCTGGTGGCTGGACCGACAAGGACCCAATCAATTTAGGAGTTCGATCTACATTCGATACCAAATTCTTGTTGGGCAGCGGTTCAACACTTAGCGGAATCACTGGTATTGAAGCACAAAGACAACATGCACAAACAATTGGATACGGCATGGTGGCTAATCCTGCTTCAGCTACAGCTTATTGGATAGTGGGTGCTACAAGAAGCAATCAGTTCACTCTTTCGAGTGCACAATCCTTATTTACAGAATGGACATTAGCACTTCCAAGTGACTTGTCATTTACAGCAGGTGTTGGGGTTAGTGGAATGAGAATTGAATTGAACGACCGTTTCTATATTGCCAACAGCACATTACCAACCAAATTCGAGAAGAAGTATAAGGGAATGGTATCGCCTCATTTTGCTATCAATAAAGTGTTCAGTAAGCAATTCTCTGCTTATGTTTCTTATAGCAAAGGGTATAAAGCACCTGTAAGTTCTTATTTCTTCATACCAACAACAGGAAAACTGAACACCGACCTTAAACCAGAAATTGGCAGCCAATTAGAATTCGGAACCAAGGGGGCATTGCTGAATAATAAATTGAGTTATCAGATCGCTTTCTTCAGTGCCCAGTTCAAGTATAAAATGACAGCTATTGCCGTTCCATTGAATGGTTCCACCACTACAACAGCCTATTCGTATATAGCCAATGGTGGAAGCCAGGATAATAAGGGAATCGAGTTTTTAGTACACTATACTCTTTTGCAGAAGGATAAAGGGGTACTTCGTTCTATTCGTACTTTCGGAAATTTGGCGTATTCAAAATTCAAGTACAAGGATTACAAATTCCAGACACTGAATGCCAATCGTACTGCTGTAGTGGAAGTAAGCTATGATGGTAAGGATGTTGCGGGAGTGGCAGCAATCACTACAAACCTGGGACTTGATATACAGGCTGCTGCCGGTATCTACGCCAATGTATCTTATAATTACAAAGACAAGATGCCAATCACTTCTGATAATGTAAATATGACAACCAGTTATAATCTGTTGAATGCAAAACTGGGTATTCGTCAAAGCATTTCAAGGCATTTTGATATCGATGTATATGGTGGGGCTTCCAATATTACCGGAACACAATATCCATTGATGGTATTTGTAAACCAATTGCCAGATGCATATTTGCCGGCGCCATTAAAGACAAACTACTTTGCAGGAATAAATCTGAAGTATAATTTCTAAAACCTGAAGGGGGCTGTAGCAATGCAGTCCCCTTATAATATTTTATGATTATGAAAAAGATGTCAGTTCTAGTACTTGCAATAATTTTCATCGCAGGCTGCGGTCGGTTTAAGAATAAAGGGAATGATGTTAAGGGGCAGAGGATAGTATGTGTATCCAAGCATCTTACTGAAATGCTATTTGCTTTAGGAAAAGGGAGCCAAATTGTAGCGGTGGATCTATCCAGCACCTATCCTGATAGCGCGAGATTATTAAAGACTGTCGGCTATCATCGTGTATTAAGTGCAGAAGGAATTATTTCCATGAACCCTGATCTGGTGATACATAGTAATGATATCGGCCCAGAGACAGTTGTTCCTCAATTGGTGAAAGTAGGGTTAAAGATAAAAGTGTTTCCAGGCGCCAATACATTGGATAGTGCCAGGTTATTGCTCACTCAGTTGGGAGAATACTTTGATGCAAAACAACAGGCCGATTCCATCAATAAGGTTATTGATGCCGATATGCTAAAGGTTGCTGAAGCTCAAAAGCAATATACAGATACACCAAGTGTAATGATCATTCATTTTGGCCGTGCTAACAATGTTTATTTTGTAATGAGTGGCCGTAATGGGGCAGGGGATAAGATGATAACAATGGCAGGAGGAAAAGCGGCGAAGTATGATGCAAAAGGTGCCAGGGAAATAAGTGCGGAAGCGGTAGCTGCTGCTAATCCCGATGTAATTATTGCAACAGATTTTGGCTTCGACAAGATGGGTGGCGTTGAAAAATTCAAATCCATTCCTGGTGTTGCATTGACCAATGCTGCTAAGAATAACCGTATTGTTAGGTTTGAAGAACATGACCTTGTTTATTTCGGACCGCGTTCTGGACATAATATTTTGCAACTGATGAAACTTATTCATACCACCTCTGATGCTCCAGCCAAATAAATATTTCTTTTTTGTACTAGCCATATTGCTACTGTTATTATTACTGGTGGCTATTGCTTTTGGTGCAGTAACAATAAGTACAGGTGATATGTATTCTGCTGTAAGGCATTGGTTGCATGGGGATTCTCCTGGTAATATAAGGGAAGGGGTTTTCCTTCAGATCAGATTACCACGGGTATTCTTATGCGCCATTACAGGTGCCATTCTTGCTGCGTCTGGTGTGCTGATGCAAGGTTTATTCCGTAATCCGATTGTAGAGCCGGGATTGACGGGTACAAGTGCCGGTGCAGCATTCGGAGCCTCCATCATTTTTGTTTCATCTGGAACATTAGGGACAGAATTCAAGACAGTTACCGGGCCTTTGCTGGTGCCAATCTTTGCATTTGCAGGAGGATTGCTGGCCACCTTTGGAGTGTATGTTTTAGCGAGGTCTCAAAAAAAGGTTTCCATCACTTCGCTATTGCTGGTAGGGATTGCCATCAATGCAGTTGGATTAAGTGGCACTGGTTTCATGAGTTATATAGCCCGTGATCCACAAGCCAGAAGTATCACCTTCTGGAATTTGGGCACTTTTTCAGGCGCTTCCTGGAACCAGGTTTGGATAACGGGAATAGTTGCTGCGATTGTTTTAGTGATAGGGTTCAGATATGCCAAACACTTAAATGCCTTAATTCTGGGAGAAGAGGAAGCTGTTTACCTGGGTGTTGATCCTGAAAAACTCAAAAGACGAATCATGATTCTAAATACAGCAATGGTTGCTGTAGCCACTGCATTTGTGGGGGTTATCAGTTTCATGGGATTGATAGTGCCGCATGTACTTCGACTTTTAATTGGCAGTGATAATAAGAAACTCTTGCCTGCGTCCATTCTGATGGGAGCTTTGCTTATGACACTGGCAGATCTTGGCGCTAGATTATTATTAGCGCCTGCTGAAATACCAATAGGCATCATCACGTCACTTGTAGGAGCTCCTGTTTTCATCTATCTATTACGCCAGTACCAGGTAATAAATAACAAAGGAGGTTTTGATGATTGAGATAAAAGATTTGGGATTTCATATCAGGGATAAGTGGTTGGTTAAAGATGTCAGTTATGTCTTTAAACCAGGCAAGATCCATATGCTTTGTGGACCGAACGGAGCAGGGAAATCAACGTTATTGAAGCTTCTTGCTTTGGAACAGAAACCTCATACTGGAACCATTCATTACCAAGGGCAATTGGTAGATTATCATGACCGGATGAAATATGCCAGACAAAGGGCAGTTTTATCCCAACATACGGATATCGGATACCCTATGAAAGTGTCAGAGATTGTTATGATGGGAAGGTATCCGCATTTCCAATCAAATCCAACAAAGAAAGATCATAATGTATGTGATGAAGTGATTAAAGAATTGGGATTGAGCAGTTTCCGAAACAGAAATTATATGACTCTTTCAGGTGGTGAGCAGCAAAGGGTTCAGTTCGCACGAGTGTTGACTCAGCTATGGGATATTCCCTCTGGATCAAGGCGGTTACTATTATTGGATGAACCGATTGCCTCATTAGATCTTCGTCATCAATTTGATTTTCTGCATGAATTAAAGAAATTCATGGATGAACGAACTATAGTAATCGCCATTTTACATGATCTTAACCTTGCACTGAATTATGGCGATGAGGCATTATTGCTTAATAAAGGACAGCTTTTTGCCTCTGGAAAACCAGAAACTGTATTGAATCCGGAAAATATCCAGAAAGTATTCCAAGTTGAAAGTGAAATACATGAATTGCCTTCTTCCAAAATCCTGTGGGTGAAAGAAAGGGTATAGTTATTTATTCCTCAATCCATTTCAGGCAAACCGGATTGCCCGTTTCTATGCGTATATTGGTATCTGTAAGTTCACCGGTATCCTTATTCCTTTTAAATACTACAATATTGTCACTTTGTTGATTAGCAACCAAAAGGAATTGTCCGCTTGGGTCTATAGAGAAATTACGGGGTATCTTTCCACCTGTATCATATCTCTTTATGAACTGAAGCATTCCTGATGATGGGTCGATGCTGCATAATGCAATGGTATTTGATTCACCCCGGTTGGTACAATAGAGGAATTTTCCGTCTGGAGAAATATGAATATCGGCACTGAAATTACTCGCCTTGAATTTCTTCTCAATTGATGAAATGGTTTGAACAGGCTCAAGTGTTCCTTTCTTTGCATCATAGCTGAACACTTTTACGGCACCAACCAGTTCTTCCATCAAATAAGCATATTTGTTATTGGGGTGGAATTCGAAATGCCTTGGACCTGAACCCTTTTCTGCTTCAGCAAAATTTTGAGTGGCAGGGCCTATTTCTCCATTACTTGTATTAAAAGAATAAATCACCACTTTATCGATACCTAAATCGGATGCAAAGAGGAACTTGTTGTCTTTCGATAATACTGTTGAATGTACATGGGGAGATTGCTGCCTGTTTTTATTGGGGCCGGAACCGATATGTTCAATTGATTGTGTAGGATTGCCAAGCCGACCATCTATTGCAATTGGTATAACAGCTAACGACCCACTTGTATAATTTCCGGTAATAACCCATTTGGCAGATTTGTCTATGGTAACATAGCAGGGATCTGCTCCCCCTGAAGGGACAGTATTTATAAAATTGAGTTGGCCAGATTTCTTATCAAAGTAGAAAGAAGAGATATTTCCACCTTTTGATTTGTCCTGACTATCAGAAGTTTCATTAGCAGCAAAAACGTACCTGCCATCAGGACTAATAGTGAGATAACTTGGATTTACAGATTTAGCCACGCTAACGAATTCTGCTTTACCTGTAACGGCATTGAACTTATAAACGTAAATGCCTTCACTTTTACCTGAGGTATAAGTACCGACTAATAGATAAGCAGATTTTTGTGCGTAGGCAATTAATAAGATGCTCTGCAATAAGAAGCAGATGAGAATTTTTTTCATGATGAACATTTATTAACTCATAAATGGAACAACAAGCAATGCCTGTGCAAGAAATACTGCCACCAGTATGAAATAGAGAACAGCAAAAAGGAATAGTTGCTTGACTGAATTTGTAAACATAGCTCCCATAAGCGGAAGTATCTGGAGTGAATGCATTCCAAAGAAATGGGCCACCCTCAAATCTCCATATTCACGACTCCAATTGAAAACGGGTAAACCCGGGCTGCCATCAATTCCGCCCACAGTATGAGCCATACGCTGTACCATCAGGCCGCCTTCAAATGAAAAAATAACAAAGAATAACATTCCCAATCGTATTCCCCAAACATAAGTATCGGAAATAGTAAATGTCTTTTGCTTGAAGAAAAGGATACAGATATAACCCGTCCAAATTGTGAAAGTCAATATGGCTGCTCCCATTACAGAAAATAGGGCGCTATTCAATGGTGTAGTGATATTGAAATGTGACCTCCTGCCATTAGCAGCCTGATATACTATGATGGCCATTTCAATAAGCATTGTAATTACAAGCATCCAGGAATAGGTTTTGACTTTCTTCGGTGCATCAAGGTAATGGAGAAGCCAGGCCATCGTCCAGCTAACTAAGGCAATGGATGCAAAAAATTTTATAGGTTTTATCCATGCATTGACACCTGTAACAAATGTGACGTCGGATTGATAAAGGAGCATACATATAAAAGTACCTAACCAACATAGCCAACCTGTCATAGCAAGAAGGCTGTTTCTTTTTCTTAATTCAGAAATGAAGGATAACATAGAGCCAGCAATTAATTTTCAGCAAAATAAGATTTTGTTACGGCAGTACGAAGCAATATGTAACTAAGCCATCCCAGGGGGCCAAGCATGAAAGTGAAAAAGAGACTGGGTACTGTAATCCAATGGTTGATGCCGTGTTTACGGGCATTATTTACGATCCAGCAACCAATAAATAAATCGAAGGCGAGATAGTGAACCCATCCGCCCGTAACCATTGTTTTATTGGTGAATAGGGTCATCACTCCTTCCAGCGTACCGAAACTGTTCATGTCGGATGGCTTGAATGTAGAAAGGATTAACCAAGTGTAAGTGATTGCTAATAATGCAACAGCAATTCCTATGATAAAGCGAGGTGCTTTGAACCAAAAAGGGCTTGCTAGTATAAGAACCAGCCAGCCTATCATGGCAACAGTGCTGGATAATTCAAAAATTTTTTCAGGCGTCATAAATAAGTTTTATGACGCCTAAGCTACTTATTAAAGTTTATTCAGGTAATTTTTTTAAGGCTTCGTTGATGCAGGCAATAGTCTCCTCATCACTTAATGGTGCTGGTATGAAAGATGTACCAATCACTTTTTCATATAATTCAATATAACGTTTGGAAATGGTCAATACCCAATCGTCTTTCATTTCAGGAACGGTTTGGCCTTCCTTGCCCATGAAATTGTTTTCGATCAGCCATTCTCTTACGAATTCCTTGCTTAATTGCTTTTGGCGTTCGCCAGTTTTTTGTCTTTCAGCAAATCCATCGGCATAGAAATAGCGGGAACTATCTGGAGTATGCACTTCATCCATCAGGTAGATTTCATCTCCAATTTTTCCAAATTCATATTTGGTGTCGGCTAATATCAACCCTCTTGATGCGGCTATTTCCTTTCCTTTTTCGAATAATTGTAAAGCGTATTTGCTTAGTATTTCCCAATCGGCAGCAGAGCAAAGTCCTTGTGCTATGATTTCTTTTGGAGAGATATCTTCATCATGTCCCGCTGCCGCTTTTGTTGAAGGCGTAATAATCGGGGTAGGGAAGAAGTCGTTTTCTTTCAATCCATCAGGCATCAATGCTCCACATAATACTCTTCCTCCGGCATTATAGGTTCTCCATGCATGTCCCACCAGATTTCCCCTAACCACCATTTCAATTTTGAATGGCACGCATCTTTTTCCAATGGATACTGTGGGTGCAGGAACCGAAACCAACCAATTGGGGCAGATGGAGCGGGTAGCGTTCAGCATATGCTCGGCAATCTGGTTCAAAACCTGTCCTTTGAAGGGGATAGGTCTTGGTAGAATGACGTCAAAAGCTGAAATGCGGTCGCTAGCCACCATTACCAGCCAATTCTCACCGATGCTATATACATCCCGTACTTTTCCTTTGTAATAATTAGTCTGGTTGGGGAAATTGAATTGATTCATGGCTCGAAATTAGGTGGGTGCTGTCAAAAAGGGAAAAAAGCTAGGCAGGAAATATCAACAAATCCTTGAATAGCAGTCTGAAAATTAAATTTTTACTATAGATATACAATCCGTATTTTGCCTGATAAACGCACCTTTTTTCCCGATTTAACGAACTAAAACTACCATTATGAGAAAAAGCTTCCGTTCTTTGGCAGCTTTGCTGATCGTAAGTGTAATTTCGATTGCTGCCGTAGCCCAGACAACGACAATTACAGGTTCAGTAAAAAACAGTCTTAACAAAGACGTTGTTCCCGCTGTTTCTGTTTCTATCAAGGGTACCAATAGCGGTACTTTCACTGATGAGAAAGGTAATTTCAAGCTGACTACCAATCAGAAACCTCCTTTCACACTGGTATTCACTTCTGTAGGTTATGAACCACAGGAAATGAGTGTAACCGGATCCACTGAAAATATACAGGTAAGTTTTGTCCCTTCTTCCAGTCTTGGAGTGGAAGTTGTGGTATCTGCGAGCAGGGTTCCTGAAAGAATCCTTGAATCGCCGGTATCCATTGAAAGGGTTAACATTCAAGCAATTCGTAACACTGCTGCTACAGGGTATTATGATATCTTCAAAAATATCAAGGGTGTTGACATGACCACATCGAGCCTTACTTTCAGTACGGTGAGTACCCGTGGTTTCAACAGTAGTGGTAATACCCGTTTGAATCAATTAATTGACGGAATGGATAACCAGGCTCCTGGTCTTAACTTCTCTGTTGGTAGTGTGGTTGGTTTAACTGAACTGGATGTAGAAAGTATGGAATTGCTGCCAGGTGCTTCTTCTGCTCTTTATGGACCAGGTGGTATGAACGGAACTATCCTTCTTAACGGTAAGAACCCATTCAAATATCAAGGCTTAAGCTACCAGATCAAAACTGGTATCATGCATACAGATAAGAGACAAAGGTCTAGCGCTTCTCCTTATTACGATTGGACAGTGCGTTGGGCTCAAAAAGTTTCTGATCGTTTTGCTTTCAAGTTTGGAGCACAGTTTATTCAGGCGAAAGACTGGGTAGGTACTGATTACTCCAACTATCTGGCGGGAGACCCAAGCCGTAACCAATACGGTAAGGTGATTCCAGGTGATCGTAATTCAGATCCAAACTATGATGGTGTGAATGTGTATGGTGATGAAACAACTGTAGATATCCGCCCTTTCCTTCAGGGAGCTATTGCAGCTAATCCAGGTTTAGCACCCATCCTTACTCAGTTCCTCGGTTCTGCTATTCCAGTATCACGTACTGGTTATGCAGAAAACCAGGTGATCAGCAATAACACTATCGATGTGAAATTGAATGGTGCGTTACACTATAAGTTGAATGATAATCTGGAAGCTTCCTTAACTGCTTATTGGGGAACTGGTAATACAGTGTATACAGGTAGCGACCGTTATTCTTTCCGTAACCTGAAAATTGGACAGTACAAATTCGAATTGAAACATAAGAACTGGTTTGTAAGGGCTTATACCACACAGGAAAATGCCGGTGAAACTTATAATGCCACTATCACTACCCGTATCTTCAACGAAGCATGGAAGCCAAGTTACAATCCTGCTAACGCAACAGGTAGCTGGTATCCTCAATATGCTGGTGGTTTCGCAGGTAATGCGGCAGCCATCTTCACTAACGTATTGACTTCTGGTGGTTCATTAGCACAAGCGCAAGCTGCGGTTGCTGCTGCTGTTTATAACCTTCATGCTACTGGTCGCGCTACTGCCGATGTAGGCCGTCCAGTTGCAGGTACTGCTGCTTTCCAATCTATCTTCGATCAGGTTCGTTCAAAACCAATCAAGCAGGGTGGTGGATTGTTACTCGATGCTTCTGACTTATATCATGCAGAAGGTCAATACAATTTCAGCCATCTTACAGGAAAATATTTCGATTTGATTGCTGGTGCTTCTTTCAAGCGTTATAGTCTGAATTCTGAAGGCACCATCTTTGCTGATTCAGCAGGTCGTATCAATATCGATGAAATTGGTGCTTATGCTCAAGTTTCTAAATCCTTCTTTAATGACAAGCTGAAGATTTCTGCAGCAGGTCGTTTCGATAAGAACACAAACTTTGAAGGTCGATTCACTCCACGTTTCACAGCGGTGTACAAAGTGAAAGAGAATCATAATTTGCGTGCTTCTTACCAAACAGCCTATCGTTTCCCAACCACACAGAATCAGTGGATCAACCTACAAGTAGGTGGTGGTACTATCCTGCTGGGTGGATTGCCAAGTCTGAGGAAATTCTACAATTTCAGATCTGTAAATGAATTGAATGATAATCCAAGTGGATTACCTGCTTATACATTGGAAAGCGTAAGAGAAGCTGGTACATTTTTACCAGCCAATCCACCAGCCGCTTTCGCTGCTTTGAAAGAAGCAACATTTGGAACTTATAAACCAGAGTCAATGAAATCTGTTGAGTTTGGTTATAAAGGTTTATTCGGAAAGAGAGTTTTAGTAGATGTATATGGATATTTTGGTCGATATGAGAACTTCCTCGGTCGTCAAATAGTAGTACAGACTTTAAGCTTGACAAACCCTTTAGCTATTTTCACTGGGCCTAACCGTGTAGTATCAATTGCAGTTAACAGCAAGAATAAAGTTAAGACATACGGATATGGAGCTAGCATTGATTATATGCTGCCACGCAATTTCACTGCAACCGCTAACCTTACTTTCGACAGGATTGGAAATCTTGATCCAGGATTTGTTTCCTTCTTCAACTCTCCAACATATCGTTTGAATATGGGATTGAGCAATTCTGGTTTTGGATACCAAAAGCGTTTTGGTTTCTCTGCCATGATGCGCACACAAGATGGTTTCTTCTATGAAAGTGATTTCCGTCAGGGAGAAGTTCCAGGCTTTACTGTAGTAGATGCACAGGTAAGTTATAAGTTCCCTCAACAACGTTCTATTCTGAAATTGGGTGGTACTAATATCTTCAACAAATACTATAAGAACGCGTTTGCAAATCCGGAGATTGGAGCGATTTATTACGTGAGTTTTGCGTATAATGTTTTCTAATTGTTAGTCGGGAAGTCCAGAAGTCCAGAAGTCCAGAAGGAAGTCGGAAAGACCGGAAGTCCGGAAGAAAATACAAATACAAGATTTCGATATAGAGAAAGCCCTTTCAATTTGAAAGGGCTTTCTCTATTATTTAAAGCTTTATAATATTATTTACTTTAGACTTCCGACTCCCTGCACTTGGCGTCCCCGAGTTGCACTCGGGGATACGATGATTCAACCCCTTCGGGGTTGGTTGTAAATTATCGTCATTTCCGAATTCGACTCGACTCTTGACTCCTGACTTGTATTTGTATCCCTTCAGGATTTTCCAACTTCGTCTTTCATCCCGGTGACCCGACTTCAACTCCTTGGTGAGTTGTATTTCGTCTGCTCGACTCGACTCGACTACTGACTTCCCGACTTTGCTTGCCCGGGTTATCACCCGGGGATACGATGATTCAACCCCTTCAGGGTTGGTTGTAAATTATCGACTGTCATCTAAATTCGACTATCGACTTCTGACTTCCCAACTTGTATTTGTATTTCTTCAGGATTTTCCAACTTCCTGCTCTTGTATCCCCGGGTTGCACCCGGGGTCATTATTATTCAACCCCTTCGGGTTGGTTGTAAGCTATCGTCATTCATCTGAATTCGACTACCGACTCCTGACTACCGACTTCCGACTTGTATTTTCTCTCCCGACATTCTGTTGCCCCGGGTTATCACCCGGGGATACGATGATTCAACCCCTTCGGGGTTGGGGGTAAATTATCGTCATTCATCTAAATTCGACTAGCGACTTCTGACTATAGACTTCCCGACTTGTATTTGTATTTCTTCCCGACTATAACTAAGGAATCTAAAACAATCAAACGCCGCGGACTCAAATATCAAACGCTCCAAACCTCAAGCGCCTCGGACTTCCGGACTCTCCTTATACATTAAAACGGAAATGCATCACATCCCCATCCTTCACCACATATTCCTTTCCTTCAATTCTCAGCTTACCTGCTTCGCGGCAGGCGGCTTCTGAACCGTAGTGGATGAAGTCTTCGTAAGCGATTACTTCGGCTTTGATGAAACCTTTTTCGAAATCGGTATGGATAACGCTGGCGGCTTGTGGAGCTTTCCAACCTTCGTGGATAGTCCAGGCGCGAACCTCTTGAACACCTGCAGTGAAATAGGTGGCAAGGTCGAGCAATTTGTAAGTAGAGCGGATGAGGCGGTTAAGAGCCGGCTCCTTCATCTTATATTCTTCCATGAACAATTCCTTGTCTGCAGGATCTTCCATTTCAGAGATCTGTGCTTCTATGTTATTGTTCATTACAATCACCTGTGCTTTTTCATTCTTCACTGCTTCCTGTAATGCCTGTGAGTATTTGTTGCCGGTATGCATTGACGCTTCGTCAACATTGGCAACATACAAAACCGGTTTTTCTGTAAGCAGGAAAAGGTCAGCGATTGCTACATGTTCCAAAGAGTTCAATTCCAGTTCACGGATGTTTTTTCCTTGTTCCAGATGTGCATGGCAACGTTTCAATACTTCCAGTTCAGCGCGAATTTTGGCATCACCTGTTCTAGCTAATTTATCGGTACGTGATAATTTACGGTCAACAGTATCGAGGTCTTTCAACTGTAATTCAGTATCGATGATCTCCTTGTCTGAAATTGGATTGATTGCACCTTCTTCACGGAGTACATTCTCATCTTCAAAACAACGAACCACATGGATGATCGCATCCACTTCACGGATATTTGCGAGGAACTTATTACCTAATCCTTCACCTTTGCTGGCACCTTTTACAAGTCCTGCGATGTCCACAATCTCGATCTGTGTAGGAACTGTGCGGTTTGGCAATACCAGTTCAGCCAGTTTATCCATGCGGGAATCGGGTACGTCCACCAATCCTACATTCGGTTCAATTGTACAGAACCTGTAGTTGCTGGCCTGGGCCTTAGCACTATTACTGACTGCATTGAATAAGGTGGATTTGCCTACATTGGGTAATCCTACGATGCCTGCTTTCAATCCCATGAATCGAATTTTTGAGGCGCAAAGGTAATGGATTAGGCTGTTTGTGGTATTATTATTTGGGGGATTAGTAAAAATGATGAAACTTCATTGGTATAAAATTCGAAGAATCAATAAAGACCTATGGTACTGAATTATTTGTGGCTGGCTTTTTTCCTGGTAGCCTTTGTGGTGGCCCTTATCCGGTTGTTGATGGGAGATACTGAAATAATGAAAACCCTTATGGATGGGGTCTTTGATTCGGCCAATACGGGGGTACAGATTTCTATTGGACTGGTGGGAGTTATGAGCCTTTTCCTGGGATTTATGAATATAGGGGAGAAGGCGGGTGCCATTCGTTTCCTGTCGCGTATTGTAGGCCCTTTCTTCAATAAATTGTTTCCTGAATTGCCTAAGAATCATCCGGCAATGGGACATATGATGATGAATTTTTCGGCCAATTTACTTGGATTGGATAATGCCGCCACTCCATTTGGTTTGAAAGCCATGGAGAGTTTGCAGGAATTGAATCCGCAGAAAGATACGGCCAGTAATGCCCAGATCATGTTCATGGTTTTACATGCTTCGGGGTTGACATTGATTCCGGTCAGTATCATAGCCCAGCGGGTTATATTGAAGTCAAATAATCCCACAGAGATATTCATCCCCTGTCTTATCGCCACTTTTGCCGCAACGATGGTAGCGATGGGGGTTACTGCTATATGGCAAAAGTTCACCAGGAAGCAATGGGTAGTGATTGTGGCAGCAGGAGCTGCGGGAGCTGTTATATTGGCTGGATTGGGTTATTATCTCAGACATCTCTCCAATGAAAACGCTACAGCCTTTTCAAAGGTGGTGAGTAATGGTATCATCCTTTTATTATTCATTACATTCCTATTAGGAGGCTTATGGAAAAAGGTGGCTGTGTATGATACTTTTATTGATGGTGCCAAGCAGGGCTTTGATGTGGCCATACGTATCATTCCTTATCTCGTTGGTATGTTAGTGGCTATAAGTGTACTGCGCAATTGTGGTGTATTCGATTATATGATACAGGGCATCAGTTGGCTATTTGCATCAATAGGCATTGATACGGAATTTGTAAAAGCATTACCAACAGCATTGATGAAACCATTAAGTGGCAGTGGTTCGCGGGCTATGATGATCGATGCCATGAAACAATATGGTCCCGATTCATTTATCGGCCGTTTAAGTTGTGTATTCCAGGGATCTTCCGATACTACTTTCTATATAGTGGCTCTCTATTTCGGATCAGTAGGTATTAAGAAAACAAGGTATGCTGTATCTGCTGCGTTGTTAGCTGATTTGGCAGGGATAATTGTGGCGATATTGGTGGCGTATAATTGGCCGTGGAGTCACTAGTAGGTTCAAGTTCCATTGAGTTCAATAGGTTCCAGAGGGCCTACTAGTTTCTGGCAGTTTCTATAAATTAAGTTTTTTTAACCGCAGAGGCGCAGAGACGCGAAGAATGTCCTTGCGTCTCTGCGCCTCTGCGGTTAAATTTTTACAAAAAGAGCAGCTTAATATCAGTAAGCCCTCTGGAACCTATTGAACTCAATGGAACTTCTTGAACATAAGTACTATCGGTTGGTATAAAACGTCAACGTCGTATTCCTCGAAGTCGCGATACCCGTTTTCCCCCTTACAAAGAAAGTATAGCTTCTAAGACTGGTTGGAGAGAAACCGAACACCGAAGAAATATTGGGTGTAGTGGTTCCTTTCTTTCTCAGATAGAAGGTATCGGATAGGGTGGGTACATCGAATTCAGAGAAGCCAGTCATTTGTTTTATGGTAAGTCCGGTAGCAACGTTGGCACCTGCTCTTACTGAATAGATATCAAATGTATCTGTTGGGTTCATACCTACGTTACCGAAACGGGCGCGGTATTTCATAGCGGCAGGAACGGTAATGATATCTTCCACCACCAATGTTTTAGGACTTGGTGCTGTATCGATAAGGAAAACAGAATAGTTTTTATTTGCCTGGAAATCATATGCAAGGGTTGCCACAGTATCTCCTGCATTAGGAGTAGGTACTGTACCAACAACTCGGTTCATAACCAGATAATAGGGAGTATTGCCAGTTGGAATAACTCCATACACTGCTGATGCAGGCCATACGTTTCCATAGGCCATAGCTTGTGCTGCAGTGCCATTCAGTTTTTGGTTACCGCGGTAAATGAAAACTGAAGGACCGTTTCCTGCAGTTACTGCCGGGGTTAGAGATGGGTATACATGTATCAGTTTTATCTGTGCGCCGCTTGCTGTATCGGCGTATACCCATTTATTGTTCTCATCCAGAAGGTTCTTATCATCGCAGGAAGCGATAACAAAAAGCAGGAGGAGATATTTTGAAATATTGAGAAGTTGTTTCATGTTTCAGTTTTTTTTAGTTCAATTATTCAGAGAACCATACGGGTTTGGTGTGGTAATCGAGATTAGTAGCGCCAATCAGTTTAAGTGATTCTACATTCCACAGATATTCTGAATTATATCTTGGACGAACACGTTGTGCCAGTTTACCACCATTGTCAGGATATAATGATGCTACAGGAGTAAAGCCGCGATAAACTGTTGTATCGTATTTGTATTTACGAAGATCCACCCATGTTTCTTCCATTCCATAAGGCCATATTGAAACATATTTCTGTAACATGATATGACGCAGCGTTAACAAATTGGCATCGGCTGGTGAAACAGAAGGATTGTTAAGATAGGAATCACGGTCGGTTGTAGTGATGGTTTTGTAACCAGTGAACTGAGAAGTCAACTGATCGAAGCTTCCTAAGATACCGCTTCTGTATGCTGCCAATGCCAGGTTCTTATTTCCTTTCTTGAAAGCTGCTTCTGATTTTTCAAACTGCAACTCTGTATAAGTTAGGATTGGGAATGGAGAAGTATTCTTGAAATAGGTTCTTGCCGTATCTACTGCTGGAACTGTGGTTGATACCGTTCCAAAGAAATTGAAGGTCTTTTGAGCAGTTGGCAATGTTGTGGATTCTCCGGAGTTTGGATTCAATCCACGGAAAGTTCCATCACCACTTGATTTGAAGATATAGGAAAGTCTTGGATCGAATGCTCCAGGGAAAGTAGTACCGTTCATTAAACCAATCAGGTAATTGGTTTGGCGATAAGTACCGAGGTTATTTCTACGCTGACCATAGAAATTAGCTCCGTCAGAGAAAGTACCGTTATCGAATTTGATAGTGGCATCGTCTGATGAATTGGCAAATGAAAGATCAACATATTTAATTACAGAATCTGGCTGATAGTTAGGCTTCATGATATACCTATGGTATAATTTAGCCCTAACACCATGAGCGAATTTTATCCAGCGGCTGATATTACCACCGTAGATATATTTATCGCCATTAGCAAGTGTTCCTGTTCCCAGGTTCTGTGCAATAGTTAGATATTTGATAGCCGAATCGCAGAGTTGGGGAATATATGCGTAAACATCTTCCTGTTTATCGTAATCGAATGTAAGACGATCGGTTTCGAAAGCTTGTTTTAGGATTACATCGCCATGGTAATCGGTAAGTAATAACCAGCTCCAGGCGAAGATGGCATACGAAACACCTACATAATCGGCTTTACCTTGAATCTTACCATCACGTATAACATTATTCAGGTTTTGTCCGAGGTTCCAGTAATGGGTACGCCATTTTTCACCACCGAAGTCACTACCTGGGTTATAGCCCATACGATCCCAGATATCACCGGAAGAAGTACGGCACCAGTATTGAACATAAGCACCTAGTCCGCGGGCATCGAATTGAAGCCCTCTTGCCAGGTTAGCAGCCACTGAAGGCATTACCACTTCAGGGTCAACGGCCACAGGGGCGTTGGGGTTTTTGAACGCTGTTTCCAGATAGCGCTTGCAGGATGCAAGGAGTATGAAACCGGATAACAGGATGAGAAATATTTTGCTTTCATATCTTAATTATTTAGAACTAGTTTTTAAATGTAACATTCACTCCAAAGTTGATACCACGTGGAGTAGCCAGTGAACCATAATCAATACCGAAGGAACCTGCTCCTAATGTGGCATTGGAGTTAGCATTCACCGCTGGATCCAAACCAGTATAATTGGTTATGAGGATTAGGTCGGTACCTGTTACAAATACTCTTGCATTTGAAAACAGTTTTGACCTTCTCAGCATTTTTTCAGGGAATGTATAATTAAGTGTGGCATCTCTTAGTCTCCACCAATACACATCATGCTCTACATAATCAACAGCGAGGGCACGGCTTACATAGATGTCGTTGTTGTAATAAGGTACAATAGGAATAGTGTTTTTTGTTGGGTTAGCAGTTTCCTGCAATCCATCATTCAATACGCCATCATACACAATTGGTTTTTCCCTGTCGAGAGTACGTTTGCTAAGACCAACGTTTGTCATCCAGATTTCATTCGCATTCAGGATATCACCACCCACTTTCACATCCCAAAGGAAGGAGAAGCTGAGGTTTTTATAACTGAAGACGTTGGTGATACCTAATGTGTAATCTGGGTTACGGTCTCCGATTTTTTTGTAATCAGGATTAACTAATGGGAATCCGTTAGTTGGATCTATCAGAATTTGTCCTGCTGCATTTCTTGAATAATCCTGACCAGTCATCTGTGTGATATTACCATCGCGGGTGATACCAGCGCGGAAGTTACCGATCCAGGTATCTGAGTTATAGAATTCAGGAATGTTTCCAGGAAGTTTTGTTACCCTGTTCTGCATTTTGGTAAAGTTCACCAGCATTCTCCATTGGAAGCTTGGTGTTTTTACAGGGATAGCATTCATTGATACTTCATAACCGGTATTTTTTGTATCGGCGATATTAGAAGTATTCAGAACGAATCCGGTTGCATAACTCAAACGAACCAGACGAACGATCTGGTCGAGGTTGAGGGTGCGATAGTATGATGCATCAAATCCAAGACGACGATTGAAGAACTGCAATTCTGCACCTACTTCAAATGTTTGTTGTCTTTCAGGTTTGATGAATGGATTATTATTGGTGAATCCATAAGCATAACCACCACCACTTGTCAGCTGTGTTGTATAAGCTGATTGAGTGGAATAAGGCAATACGTCTTTAGCTGTTTCAGCATAAGATCCCCTGATCTTACCGAAAGAAAGGACATTAGATCCTTTTGCAATAAGATCACTGAATACGAAGGCGATACTTGCAGAAGGGTAGAAGAAAGAACGGGAACTGGCTGGAAGGGTAGAAGTCCAGTCATTTCTTCCTGTAAAGTTCAGGTAAACGATATCGTTAAAGTTCAGGTTATATTCTCCGAAAATACCTTGTACTCTGCGGATGGTTAAGGTATCACGACCGGTTTCGCGGCTGGTAGCGAAGAATTTAGGATTGGTATTATTGATATCGTTAAGTTCTTTATTATATAAGCTATCACCACGGGTACTGAAGTTCATCCAGGTATAGTCGTCATTGGCAGCACCTACACGAAGGGTGCTCTTGAACTTGCCGATATTCTTCTTCATAGTGGTTAGGAAGATACCACTGTAACCACGGTATTTCTCTGTACCATTTTCAACGCGACCTGCAGTAGATCCGTAAGTCCTGTTGAGTTGTGATTCTGGATGGTAGAAATAGTTAGCGAACATTGAGTAAACGTCGGCACCACCTCTTACTGTGAAGTTCAACCAACTGGTGGCATCATAAGAAGCTGTCATGTTGAAGAACAAGCGATGGTTTACATCATACGACCTGTTTTTGTTTACGTCGAAGTATGGGTTGTCCAATTCTGCAAAGTTGGGGTCATCCACAACCTTACGACGAGTACCGTCTGTTTTCAGGTAATTTTTCGCATCGTCATCCATTGGCCATAGCAATAGGTTCTGAAGAAAACCACCGGCACCTTTAAAGGCCTTATCGTTACGTGTGTACGTATAGGCGATACTGGTAGTGAGGTCGATATTTTTTGCTGGTTTGTTTACCATGGTAACCCTACCGCTGTACATTTTGTAGCGGGAATTAGGGATAACACCTTTCTGGTCCCTCGCAGTTAAAGATCCTCTCCAGGTTGTCTTCTGAACACCACCCTCTAATGTAAGGGTATGTTTTTGGTTGAAACCAGTTTGGAAGAAGTCTTTCACATTGTCGAAAAGCTGAGTGCCAGGAGTATATTTTGGTCCGAAGAAATTTCTGGTATTAGCAACGGCTCCATTATTACCGTTGTCGTAAATTCTTTGAACATCAGGGAAACGGTAGGCTTTTTCGAGGCGGAAACTATTATCGTAAGAAACTTTCAGCTTACCAGATTTACCTTTCTTAGTAGTAATGATGATGGCACCGCTACCTGCTTCGATACCATAAAGGGCTGTTGCTTCTGGTCCTTTAAGGATATTCACCGATTCAATATCGTCGGGGTTGATATCGGCAGCGCGGTTGGTATAGTCATTATTCCTGTTTGGTTGGTCGGTAGATAAGCGGCCCTGGTTAAAGGATCCGTTATTTACCGGAAGACCATCCACAATAATGAGTGGGGAGTTATTTCCGGAGAGGGAGTTAAAACCTCTTAAAACGATTTGAGAGGAGGCACCTGGAGCACCACTTGAAGAGGTAACGGTAACACCTGCAGCACGACCTTGTAAGGCATTGAAGAAGTTCTCCCTTTGTGTTTGGGAAATTTCTTCACCTTTCACTTCCTGGCTGGAGAAACCCTGTCCTCTTTTTTCTTTTTTAATACCCAGTGCTGTTACTGTTACTTCGCTGAGCACCCGGTTATCTTTCTGCATTTTAAAAGAGACAGCCGTAACATCCCCAACAGTAAAAGTCTGTTTGGTGTAACCGATAAGGCTGATTTCAAGCACCTGGCCTTTATTGGCCTTTACGGTGAAATTACCGCTGATATCGGTGATGGCTCCTTTGGAGGTTCCTTTCACCGAAACACTAACATTGGCGAGCGGCGCCCCATCTTCATCTGTAATCTTCCCTTTCAGGATTCTTTCCTGTGCAGTAAGGGAAAGCGTACAAATCAGCAACAGAAAGGTCGTTGCCCATTGCAGCATTTTTCTCATAATAGTCGTTTTAAGCATTACATATTTAAGAAAGACAATCAAAAAATCGATTATGCTGTACGGCAAACATGTACTATAGTATATTAATCCTTCAGATGCTATAGTACTTTAATGCCAGCTTCAACATAGGGTTTCAATAGGGGATCGGTTGGTAGTAATTCAGTGATCAGGATATCGATTTTACCGATTGGACAAACGTGTATCGGTTGGACGGAATTTATTTTTTCGGCTATAGTTAGACAGACGATTTTTTTAGCGGATCCAATCATGGCTTTTTTTATCTGCACCACATCCCAGTCATTATCGGTGATGCCATGGTTGGTATCAATAGCGTTGATACCCAGGAAGCAGATGTCTGCATTTATCTGGTGTATCTTAGCGATAGCATCGGCGCCAACAGTGATCTTAGAGTTTTTAGAAACCTTATCTCCAATCATTATCACTTCAATATTTGGGTGATACATGTATTCAAGAATGGCCGGTAGGCTTCCTGAAATAAAAGTGGCCCTTAGTTCCTTCGGAAGACTTCGGGCTAATTCAAGAATAGTTGTTCCTCCACTTGTGAGTACAAACATGCCATCATGAATAAGACTGGCTGCTTTTTGAGCTATGATTTTTTTCTGGTTCTGTGAGTAAACGTTGCTGACGCTGTAATAAAGCTGGTTGAAGGATTGCGAAAGGGCACCGCCATGAACTTTTATCACTTTGCCGGTTTCTGCAAGTTCTTGCAAGTCCCGCCTGATGGTATCTTCAGATACATTTACCTCCTGGCACAGCGTTGAGGACAACACTTTATTGTGCAGGTTTACCTGATGGAGAATATACGCCTGGCGTTCTCTTTTAAGCATTAGTTGCGGTTACTGTGTCAAAAATAAGGGGAAAAACCGCAAAAAACCGCACTGGGAGGTTAAAAAAGTAGGAGGAAGGGGTAAAAAGTTCAAGATGTTCCAAAGTTGAATGGGTTCCAGAGGGCCTACTAATAGCAGGCAGTCTGTTTAGTTATTCTATTAACCGCAGAGGCGCAGAGACGCGGAGGAAAGTCCCTGCGTCTCTGCGCCTCTGCGGTTAAATTCTTACCCATACTAACTTTTACTATTAGTAAGTCCTCTGGAACCCATTGAACCTATTAAACCTCTTGAACTTACTTGAAGGCAAACCTCGCCGTCACCGCAAACGCATCCGGAATAAACGCCACTTTTGGGATGATATCGAGTTCGGGTTTCCAGTCGAGGGAGAGATTTAGAGGGATGGCAGGGAATTTATAGTCGAGGCCGATGATACCGGTAGGACCGAGATAAGTATTCTTATCCTGAAAGCCTACATAGGCACCAGCGCCATAGAACCAACCGAAGCCTTCGGGTTTGAAGGGCCGATGGATTTCCATGAGGCCACCGATTCCGAATCGGGAGCCAAAGGAAACAAGACCTTCTATGGCAGTCTGCTGTGTTACAAAATACTTTGCACTAACGGAGTTGTTAAGGGTTGGAGTGGAATTACTAAGCCTTACACCTACTGCGAATTTATAGTCCTGCGCAGAAGCGGTATTCACAACTGCCAGCAATAACAAAAATCCAAAGATTAAGAATGTCCTTTTCATGTTGTCCAGTTTACGGGAATGAATCGAAAATAATGCCAGCGCCATAAATCGGCTACTTAGGGGATGGGTTATAGATATATTTTAACAATAAGGGGAGTCAGGTCAATCGCCAAATAATTCAAACTTGGTTTTTGGTCTGCGGATATCCAACCATTTAAAATTGCGAAGTGTTCTTTCAGCTTCAGGTACCTGACTTATAGGATACATAGTTCCTTTCACTTCACTGATGAATACCACTTCATTCAGGGCTTTGTCTTTAAATCGAAGATCGATGATATCGCCGGAAGCTTTATTCAATCCCACCAGTGAAGAATCTTCGTCCTTTATATAGTAGATGCTTTCGGCATTACCCTTTGCCCGCATATAGTCAATGGTTCCATCCTTGAAATAACCGAAGAGCCTGTTGCCTCTTATTTGGTTATACATATTCTCACCCGATTTATTTATCAGGAAACCATTTTCAAAAACATTCAGTCGTTCTGCTTTCTTATTCTTTGTAAAGAGATAGATGGTATCTCCTGTAACCTGGTTATCGTTGGCCCAAACAATCGGCTCCTGGAATAATTTGAAAATGGAATCTTTACCCGAATAGAAGAGACTATCGGAAACTGCTTGTAAGGAATCTGAGAATATGCGCACATTACGATAGGCCTGGAAGTAGCGGTCGCTACTATCTTCTTTCTTCGGTTCATTCACGGCCATCACCATCGTGCCTTTGATAGTATCTTTTAAAACGATGCTGTCTTTTGCCATGGGTAGCAGACTGAGTTTTCCGGAGAATAAGGTGTCGGCTGTAATATATATGGAGTCGGCTTCCTGTTTCAGTATCATCAACGGATGTTGGGTAGCCCTGAAATTTCCTTCCTTCCGGTTGGCTTCAATAAGGTTAGCTAGTACTGATATTCCCTGAGCGGTATCGGTATATACTGCATTTCCTTTGAGGATATTCTTTCCGGTGTTATCGTCGGTCTGTATCTCATTGGCTACTACTTTCACAGCACCATCTTCGATTGTGGAGCGTTTATTCAGATAAGCTTTCTTATTCTTCAAATCGTAGAACCCATCTGTCGTCCTTATCTTACGATGGGCACTGTCTTCAATAAGTGTCTGAGCAATAAAGGTGGCAAGTTCGTTATCAGTGTTATATAATAAGGAGTCTGTCTTCAATATATACTTAGGATCGGTGAGTACCACATTCTTCTTGAAATAAACATCTTTTAAATCAGCATAATACGTGGCTTCCCTGCTGGTGAGTACTGATTCGCCATTCACTACGCGACCGCCATTATGATATTCCCCGATCTTCTGGTTCATATCATATTGTACTTCTTCTGAAAAAAGACTGCTATGTCCGTCGGTAAGCTTTACTTTCTTTTTCAGGATGGCAATACGGGTGTCTACATAATAGAGCAGGTATTGCGCATAGGTATTAACGGTATCGGCGTCATTTATATGTACGTTGCCGAAGGCTTCGATAATACGTAGACTCTTATTGTAGACGGCACTATCGCAATAGAAAAGGGAAGAAGCTTCTTTCAGTCTTACATTACCCACCAGCATCTGGAGTTCGGTAGTAGAATCGATTCTACGGAATCCGTTTTTGTCGGCATTCAATATCTCAACCAACCGCATAGTATCGGCCGCTATAGGTGATGGCGGAAGAGGGGGAGGAGCTACCTGTGCTAAACCGGTTACCCGGAAACAACAAAGAATAATTAAAACAAAAACAACTCTGCTCATCTTATTGATTCCCTTTGGTGCCAGTGCTATCGAACAAAGGCGCGGTCAGCGGGACTGACTTATCTTTTTTTCCGAATACGGATACGTTAACATAGCGTTTCGGATGTGTTTTTAAATCGTCGAGCAAAGTAGTCAAACTCCGGTTAGTTTGTCTTAGTTCATCATATAATTTGCGTTCATTTAACAGGGCGCCGATGGTGCCATTGGGGTTATTCACCTTGGCGATGGTCTGTTCCAGTTGGGCCATAGTCTTCTTCATGGTTTCGATAGTCTGGGCTATCTCGGCATCGGCTAACTGTTTGGTAGCTTTCTGAACATTCGATAGGGAAGAATCTATCTTGCCGTTGTTCTTCTCCAGGTTGCCGGTAATGCTTTCAACATGGTTCAATGTTTTGCCAATGAACCATTCTGTGTGTTCAGCAGGTCCTTCAAACGTTGAGAAGAAGTGTTGAGGTTAGCAACGATGGATTCGATATTGTTTTTTCTATTGGGACCAATTACTGAATTCAGTTTCATAATAACTGCTTCCAATGCTATCAAGGTCTTATTGATATTATCAACAGCAGGGGTCAAAGTGCTTTTTACTGAAGACATCATATCGGGTGAGAGAATTACCTGAAGGGTATCTCCTTCATTGATATATTTTGGACTTGTGCCCAAGGTTATTTTAACAGAAGTGGTTCCCAGAAGGGTTTTATCTGATGAGGCGAAGGAGTTAGTGGGAATATTGATGTCTTTGGTAAGGGTGATAGTTACGATAATACCACTTAGGTTTTTGTCTTGCTTCCAGGTCACCAACGCGTCCAATCTGATAGCCATTGGCATAAACAGGGCTGGAAACCGCCAGTCCGTCTACATTCGGGAATACGGCATAGATAGTATTGCTTCTTTCTGTGATATTCTTTCCTTTCAGGAAATTGAATCCCAGAATCAGTAAGGTTATAGATACAGCGGTAAGGGCGCCTACTTTAGTCTCGTTTGATACCTTCATACAGGATGTTGTTAATTGGCAGGAAATCGTTGGTGCAATCAAAACTTGGGTTGCAGTGTTTCCGGCACAAAAATAGCAAAAATGAACTGGGAAGCCAGTTCATTTTATAAATGGGGTAGAATAGGTGTTTTACTTCCTTTTACTATTGCCGGAATTGCTGCTTGCAGGTTTAGTGGAAGAGGTCTGGTTCTTTGCAGCCTCAATGGTGCTTTTATAGCGTTTTATGGCGGCAAATACGTTTTCAGCCACTTCTTCTTGTCCTTCCGGACTGTTCAAGTATTGCTCTTCCTTTTTATTTGTTATGAATCCTGTCTCGACCAAGATGCTGGGCATTGCTGTAGCTTGTAGTACCCAAATGCCTTCCCAGGTACGTTGCTTTACGCCCGTACTTACGCGACCTGCGTTATTGAATTCTTCTTCCACCATAGAAGCCAGAAGGAAGCTTTTATCGAAGTACTTTTTTGTCCATAGTAAGGATTTCGCCTTGAACTCCGGGTCATTGATATTTGGAACATATTCTGTTGAATCTTCCAATACCTGTTCCCCAACAAATTCTCCTTTTTCATCCGTTCTGTCTGCAGCCCATATATATGTTTCAGTTCCGTAGCGGGTATCGTTAGGGGTAGTGTAGTAGGAGTATTTAGCTACTTTACGTGTTTTTTCTTGCGGTTCTTACCCTTACCTACATAGTAGGTTTCTTTTGTAACCGATGAATTTGCTATGTTTGATAGCGGGCATTGCATTTACGTGTATGGATACGAAAAGATCACCAGCGTTTTTATTAGCAAAATCAGCCCGCCATGGATTGGCAGTGAACACATCTTCTGTTCGGGTATAGAGCACTTTCATTTCTGGAAATGCTTTCTCCAATTTTTTCCCAATCTGAAGAGCTATGTCAAGGGTAATATCTTTTTCGTAGGAGAACGCACCTTTTGCACCTGCGGCTTTACCACCATGACCTGCGTCAATGATAATAGTTTTAAGACCTGTTCGCTGTGGAGGTTTAATAGTTGCAGGTTCTTTCAGGAACGATGCCAATAATATAATAAATGCCAGAGCGCCGGCCGGTATCAGGAGTTTTTTCAACATAATAAGACGTAGAATTAATGGAGTAACTAATCTTCACATATTCTTAATGCATTAATAGTTATTTTTGCCACCTACTGCATTATGAATACAGGACGCAAAAATAATTTAAAATACCGTACAACAGCTATTTTATGTATAGCATTGTTTGTTGTAACGTCCTTTATAGCACCTGTTGATACACCGCATCGTAGCTTTGACAAAACCTTAACGCCATCTGAAGCAGCGATTTTTCAGTCAATAATAAGAGATACTGTTCCTGAAAAGAAAGACAGCATCGTAAATGTCACGGATACATTCGGTGTGAAGATGTCGAAAGATTCATTGGATGCCCCTTTTACTTATGAAGCCTCCGATTCCATGAAGATGGATGTTCCTAATAAACGAATCATATTATATAGTAAGGGAAAGGTGACTTATAAAGATATAGTGTTGACGGCCGACAGTATTGCCATGGATCAACCGACAAATATGATTGTGGCTACATACCGGAAGGACTCCACTGGTAAGATAATCGGATTGCCGGTGATGCTCCAGGCCGAGACAAAAATGACGGCCGATGTTATAAAGTATAATTTCAAGTCACAGCGCGGAGTGACTCAGAATACGTTCACTACGCAAGGAGAGATATTCATGAATATCGCTAAGTCGAAGAAGATTACAGACAATGAATATTTCGGGATTGAGGGGAAGAATGACCACCTGTAATCTTGATACTCCTCACTTTGCTTTCATCACCAATAAGCTGAAGCTGATCAATAAGAAGATGGCAGTAACCGGGCCCGTTCACCCCGAATTTGAGGGAGTGCCTATTCCTATATATATCCCATTTGGTTTCTTTCCATTGTCTCAGGGTCGCCATTCTGGAATACTTCCACCTACATTCAATGCCAGTGAGCAGTTCGGTTTAAGTCTTGATGGACTCGGATATTATAAAGTGATTAACGATTATTTCGATGCCACTATCAGGGCCAATCTTTATTCATATGGTGGTTGGAATCTTTATTTGACTCCTACTTACAGGAAAAGATATAAGTATAATGGTTCCCTGAATTTCGCCTTACAACGTACCCGTCTACTGACCAATGATGCCAAGAATGAGTTCCAGGATTCGAAGACGTTCAATATAACATGGGCGCATACGATGGATCCAAGGGCCAGGCCAGGGACAACGTTTTCTGCAAGTGTAAATGCCGGCTCTACCAAGTTCAACCAATTTGTATCGAATAATCCAACGCGGAACTTCCAGAACCAGTTGAACTCTTCTATCACGTATACAAAAGCATGGGCCAACCGCTATAACTTATCGTTAAGCGCCACCCA
Source organism: Chitinophagaceae bacterium (assembly GCA_016721085.1). Taxonomy (GTDB): domain Bacteria; phylum Bacteroidota; class Bacteroidia; order Chitinophagales; family Chitinophagaceae; genus Endoryza. The sequence continues at coordinate 158,249 of JADKJI010000009.1, forward strand.
TAACCAGAATAACAACACAGGATTAGTGAACCTGAGTTTGCCAAACCTCAACTTCAACGTAACTACATTATATCCTTTCCAGAAAAAGGATTTTGTTGGACAACCAAAATGGTATGAGAAATTAGGTATTGGGTTGAACTCTAACGTAGCCAACCAGATCAGTTTTTACGATTCCCTTTTCAGTTTCAGAAAAATCATCGATACCATACAATGGGGAGCTCAACATTCTATTCCAATTCAATTATCATTACCACCAATCGGGCCTTCCAAATAGCACCTGGTATATCTTATCAGGAAAAATGGTATTCCAGGAAGTTTGAAAGGGTTTGGAACGATACAAAGAGAAAGATCGATACCAGTATTGAAAAAGGGTTCTTCAGTTCAAGAGATATCTCTTTCAGTTTGGGTATCAATACCGCCATCTTCGGTAAATATGAAAAGTTTGGTAAGAACAGCAATATAAGAGCCATCAGACATGTGATCCGTCCGAATATGTCGATCAACTATAAACCTGATATGGCGAAGAAGGATTATTATGCTGTAAAGATTGATACCACTGGTCGCCAGTATCGTTTCTCATATTATGATGGAACCATCTTCGGACCCTTTAGCGAAGGAAAATATGGTGGTATCGGTTTTGGAATTGATAATAACCTCGAAGCCAAAGTGAAGAACAAAAAGGATACGGCGGCAGATGCACCGGATGAAAAAATCCGATTGATTGATGGATTCGGTTTCAATGGTGGCTATAACTTCTTAGCTGATTCATTCCAATTATCACCTATCACTTTCTACGCACGGAGTACGCTATTTGAAAAAATCAATATTACAGCAGGTGCCACTTTAGATCCTTATGATGTTGACTCCCTTGGATTCCGGAAGAAAGAATATGCATGGAAAAGTGGTAAGTTTTCTCCCGGACATATCGTGAATGGTAACGTAGCGGTATCAGCTACCTTCCAATCTAAGTCGAAGGAAAACAAAACGAAAGAGAAGCAGATACAAGAAAACAATAGCAATCAATTACCCCAAACCATGGAAGAACAGATGATGCAGTTGGAATATGTGCGTCAGAATCCTGCTGAGTTTGTAGATTTCGATGTGCCCTGGAATGTGACAGTCTCTTATTCACTAAACTTCTCCCGACAGTTCCGAGCCGACTATAGCGGATTCAAAACTGAGTTGTATAGTAACCTTAATATGAACGGGGACTTCAGTCTGACCCCTAAATGGAAAGTAGGAATGCAGGCTTATTACGATTTCAAGACTTCGAAATTGCAGAGTTTTACCACTTTCATCACAAGGGAATTACACTGCTGGCAGTTATCCATCAATATCACACCGGTAGGATTGTATCGATCCTTCAATATTACAGTAAATCCAAAGTCGGGTATGTTGCGTGATCTGAAAATCAACCGCACCCGTTATTTCTACGGAACTTAATAATCCTTTCTTTCTTCGAGGTAAGTTTTCATGATGCTATGGGTCTTTGTCTTCAGGGTATCTGCTGTGTCTTCTGCAAGAACAGGGATAGGTGGAAGAAAGTGAATCTCCAGTTTATGAGGAAGGAAATAGAAGGTTTTGTTGGCAGGCAGTACTTTTTTGGTATGGAAGATAACGCCGGGCATCAAGGCCTTTTTTGTATCGGCAGCTAATCGGAAAGCGCCGCCATGGAATTCTCCCAATACTTCTTTTGATTTATTACGGGTTCCTTCGGGATAGATACACATATGCAATCCCATCTGCAGCACTTCCTTCATCTTATTATAACTATCTTTACGGCTTTGGTCACTGCGACGATCTACCAAAACACTACCAGTGCGGTACATTAATCCAAAAACAGGAATCTTAGCCATTTCAATTTTAGCGATGGTCTTGTTACCGCCGGGAATAGCAGGAGAGGAGATGGGAACATCCATCAATGAATTATGATTGCAGATAACTATATAATTTTCGCCAGGGGCGAAGTTCTCTTTTCCTTTTACCGTCAATGGGCAACCGGAGAGAGGGAGGAAAACACCCATCCACCAGCGCGACAGTTCGATGAAGCGTCGGTTCTTCTTTGGCTCTTTTACATAGTAAGCGAAGAGAAGAAAGGGTATCATAAAGATGAGCAAGGTTACTGTAAACAGTAGTATGGCCCAGAGGGCGCAGATGCGGGCGACTATTTCTTTAATCAGTTTCATGCTATATTATAATGACCAGTCGATAGGGTCGATACCGTTTCTGGTTAGGAATTCGTTTGTTTTTGAAAAATGGTGGCAGCCGAGAAAACCATTGTAAGCGGATAAGGGGGATGGATGAGCTGCTTTCAAAACAAAGTGTTTTGTTTCATCTATCAGCGATTGTTTCTCTTGTGCAAATTTACCCCAGAGAAGAAACACTACATTCTTTTTCTCATCAGATACTTTCTTTATGGCAGCATCTGTGAATTGGGCCCATCCGATCTTGGCGTGGCTCATGGGTTCATTAGCTCTTACGGTGAGGGGAGGCGTTCAAAAGTAACACCCCCTGTTCAGCCCAATGGGTGAGATTGCCATGGTTAGGGATATTTATGCCGATATCTTCCTGTAATTCCTTGAATATATTCAAAAGGGAAGGGGGCGGATTGATGCCATTTTGCACCGAAAAGCAGAGTCCGTGGGCTTGTCCGGCCCCATGGTAAGGGTCTTGTCCAATAATCACCACCTTCACCTTATCTATCGGTGTGGTATTAAAGGCATTAAATATGAGGGAACCTGGGGGGAATATGGTTTTTTTCTGCATTTTTTCGGTACGCAGGAAGTTCACTATTTCGAGGAAATAGGGTTTATTGAACTCAGATTTGAGTGCTTTTTTCCAGGTATCGTCTATTTTTACATTCATGTGAGGCTGCAAACATAAATAAAAAATCGGCCGTCATTAAAATTAGGATGGCTTTGTCGGAACGGGTATGAAGTGGTATATTTGCGCCCGGTTAAGAAAGAGTAATTTGGTCCGGTAGCTCAGCTGGATAGAGCAGCTGCCTTCTAAGCAGCAGGTCATTGGTTCGAATCCAATCCGGATCACAGAATGAAGGTCACACTGATTAGTGTGGCCTTTTCTTTTTTAAAGTCAAAAGTGAAAAGTAAAAAGTCAAAATGGGGAGACATTCCTATTTTTCTTTTTTCACCGCAGAGACGCAGAGACGCTGAGGAAGGCCCCTGCGTCTCTGCGGTGAAAAAAACTGAAAAATCAAGATGACATCTCGGGAGATGACATCTTGTGTAAGAAACAACTTCGGTCTACAACCTAAGTTCTTCACAGGCATTTTGAGTTATTAACAGATGCGGTTTTTAGAAAGATTTCAGAGTCAATGGTTATAATTGGTGTGGTTGTGGTTCGAGATGTCATCTTGTGTAAAGTACAACTACCGCATACTACTTTTTCTTTCCACCGAAAGAAATTAATGAGAGTAATTAAAAAATTTTAATCAGTAAGATTGACCTAGTTCTTCCGCCTCGGCGGAGTGTCAGGGGTTTTGTATCTTCGCCCCTCTTATGAGAACGTACGACGACAGCTATCGCCACAAAGGGATGCGCCAAAAACTAATTGACCTGCTTCGGGACAAAGGCATTACAGATGAGAAGATATTGGATGTAATGAACGGTATTCCCCGGCACTATTTCCTCGACTCTGCTTTCGACCAGGTGGCGTATGAGGACAAGGCTTTCCCCATCACCGCCGACCAGACCATTTCACAACCCTATACTGTAGCTTATCAAACCCAGTTATTGGGAATAAAGACCAACGACAAGGTTTTGGAGATCGGAACCGGCAGCGGGTATCAGGCCATGGTACTTGGTGGGATGGGGGCCAGGGTGTTTACCATCGAAAGACAGAAGAAACTGTTCGACGAACACCGTACATTTATACTGCGTTCCAAATATCCTTCTATCAAGTACTTTTATGGAGATGGGTTTGAAGGACTGCCAACCTATGCGCCGTTTGATAAAGTGTTGATCACAGCCGCAGCACCCTTTATTCCTCCAAAATTGATTGAGCAATTAAAGGTGGGAGGGATAATGGTGATTCCAGTGGGAGAGGGAGCGGTGCAAAGATGCTTCGTCTTACCAAAAAGCTGATGGAACTTATTCAGAAGAAACATTTGATACATTCTCATTCGTACCGATGATTGAAGGAAAAATAATTGATCGCATAAATAACCTGATTATGAAAAATTATATCCTCGACGCCGCCACTGCCGCAAAGAAGCTTGAAAGAATGGCTTATGAAATAGTGGAAGAGAATATGGAGGAATCTCTCTTTTATTAGTGGGTATCCGCGAAAGCGGTAGCGTTATAGCCAGGAATATCCAACAGCTACTCGCAAAGATCAGTTCCATCCTACTCAATTGGTTACTCTTTCCTTGATAAACGCTATCCATCTGATGTTACTCCAAGCGAACCGATAGATACCAATGATAAAGTGGTGATCGTAATTGATGATGTTGCTAATACGGTAAGACTTTGTTATATGCAATGAAGCCTTTTCTGAATCAGCATCCGAAAAAGATTCAAACATTAGTATTGGTGGAACGCACACATAAATCATTCCCTATTCATAATGACTATGTGGGGTTTTCGGTAGCGACGACATTGCAAGAACATATTTTCGTTGAGGTTGATGGGGAATGTTGTTGGAGCATATATGGAGTAAGTTCGAGATGTTCCATAGGTTTCCAGGTGTTGCTTTCTGATTAATTATTTATATTTCTTTTTTATAGTTTTTTTTAACCGCAGAGACGCGGAGACGCAGAGGAAAGCCCCCTGCGTCTCCGCGTCTCTGCGGTTAAAAGAAAATATTGACTGCCCCCCATTTTAACTTTTTACTTTTGACTTTTGAATTTTCAGAAGTAAATGAAATACCCCTTCGTACCCTTCGAACTAAACATAATCGCCGGCGCTGGCATCTTAAACGCATTCAACACAAAGAATGTGGTCTTCAACCATTTCTTATTCGTCTTGATTTTCGTGAAGTCGATATCTGGAGCTATATAGAATTGACGAACTCTTGGTATATCCCTTCGGTCGAAAGTGATTTGTCCGGCGGAGTTTTTGGCGAGGTTTTCGAAGCCCCCATACATTCCATCTGCACCATAGCCAACAGCGAGGTTAAGCCATGGAGGTAGCTTACTATCAGGTAAGAATGACCGCAAATTGGCACTGAACCAATAGGTCTGGGCATTATAATCTTTCAGCATTCTTTCATACCATTTCTTTCCATATAATTCATTCGCTCTTTGTTCTAGTGCGTTCTCGGAATAGTTATAGGTATGAAAGGAGAATTTGTACTGGATTCGTTGTTCTTTCCATAATAGTTCCTGGGCCAGGAACAATCCTGAGCCTACGGTATTGGCAGCCATATCGCTCCAGCTCCAGCCCCATTTAGAGGAAGTGCCATCGAGGACTTCAATAACGGTCATGAAGGCAAAGGAGCTACCGGCACCTAATAAGGCTGATGATTTGTTGGTTTTGCCCGCCCAATTCCAGGAGGCGGCCGATGCCCGAGCCAGATTATAGGCCGACCAACCATGTCCGATCTTATCGACCTGTAACCATTCCTTACTGTCATCAAAACTGTGGAGAGATTCACGAGGGTAGTCCTTGTACCAGGTTTCATTCAGGACTAGCAATGTTCCGGTATACCCTGCAATATGCAGTCCCGCTACCCAAGGCAGCCTTGAATGCGGTATTAAAACAGGAATTTCTTTGGCGGCACTATCCTGAGCATTTCCCAGCGAAGGGGAGAAAAAGGATAGGATTACCAATAAAAATGCAGGATAGTATATTATGATTTTCTTAATTGGGATAGTGTGGCATTTGTGTGCTTACAAAGTACGTTTCCGAGTCTGTATTTCACTGTTCTGCTGAATTTTCAGGGAAATGAGGAGGGAGAGAATCTTAGAGTTCCGCACTCTCGAAGAGTTCGGAACTCTAAGATTCTCTCCCTCCTCATTTCCCTGCCTCCTGATTAGGATTTTAAATTTAAAATTCTATAACTTTCAGCTTTAAAAATCAAATTCTTAAATCACCGGTATGGATGCGATTATCTTAGGAAAAGTGAATACCTGGCTTTCAGGTAAGTTCGACAATGAAACGAAGGATGCCATCAGGAAAATGCAGGCAGAGAATGAAACAGAACTGGCGGAAGCCTTTTATCGTAACCTCGAATTCGGTACCGGTGGCTTACGCGGTATTATGGGCATCGGAACCAACCGTATGAACAAGTATACAGTGGGTATGGCTACTCAGGGCTATGCTAATTATCTCAAGAAATCATTCCCCGATATACAAGTTAAAGTGGCTGTGGCTCACGATAGCCGCAATAACAGCCGCTTCTTCGCTGAAACCGTTGCTAATGTACTCGGCGCTAACGGAATCAAAGTATTCCTGTTTGAAGCCCTTCGTCCAACGCCAGAATTGAGTTTTACTATCCGTCATCTCGGTTGCCAGGGCGGAGTGGTTTGTACTGCTTCCCATAACCCTAAAGAATATAATGGTTATAAAGCTTATTGGAATGATGGCGGACAGCTCGTTCCACCACACGATAAGAATGTGATCACTGAAGTCGATAAGATCGCATCAGTAGATGATGTGAAATGGTCGGGCGGTGAATCGAATATCAGTATAGTAGGTAAGGAGATCGATGATGCCTATATGACCATGGTGAAGGGATTAAGCGTATATCCTGAAGTGATAGAAAGACAAAATGACCTCAAGATAGTATATACTCCGATTCATGGTACCGGTATCACCCTGATGCCAGAGGTACTCAAGCGATTCGGATTTACGAATGTGACCATTGTGGAAGAGCAATCCGTTCCCGATGGCAATTTCCCAACGGTGCATTATCCTAATCCTGAGGAGAGTGAAGCGATGAGTTTCGGATTAAAGAAAGCAAAAGAGATTGATGCCGATATATTATTAAGAACCGACCCTGATAGCGACCGTGTGGGTATTGGCGTAAAAGACCTGGAAAGTAACTGGGTGCTTATGAATGGTAACCAGACTGCTGTTCTCGCTTTCAACTATATGATTGAAGCGCGCAAGGCCAAAGGACTGAGCGAGCCTAATGATATGGTGGTGAAGACCATCGTTACAACCGACATGATCGATCATATAGCTCAGCATAGTGGTATCAATTGCCATAATGTACTGACAGGATTTAAATGGATCGCTGAACTGATAAAAGAGAAAGAAGGCATTGAAAATTATGTTATCGGTGGAGAAGAAAGTTATGGATTGATGATCGGTGACCAAATCCGTGATAAGGATGCCATCTCTGCAGTAGCTCTCTTTATGTGAAATGGCAGCGTATGAAAAAGATAAGGGCCGTTCGCTCTATCAGAAACTGATTGATCTCTATGTGCAATTTGGATTCTATAAAGAAAGTCTCATCTCTATCACCAAGAAAGGTATGGATGGACAAGCACAGATAGCTGCTATGATGGAAAGCTATCGCAGCAATCCACCGAAGACGATCAACGGAGTAGCGGTTGAGCAATTACTCGATTATGAATTGCGTAAAGGCAAGAACCCACAAACAGGACAAGAGTGGGAGATCCATCTGCCAAAATCGAATGTATTGCAGTTCATGCTGGCCGATGGTTCGAAGATCTCTGCCCGTCCTTCAGGAACCGAACCCAAGATAAAATTCTATTTCAGTGTGAATGCTCCATTGCATGATGCTGGTGATTTTGAGAAAGTGCAGGCGCAATTGGATGCGAAGATCAAGGGGATTATTACAGATATGAAATTATGAGAAAGATAAAGAGTGAAGGATTGAGTGAAGTAAAGAAGGAAGATCACTTAAAGTTCCGAACTTTCGAAAAGTTCGGAACTCTACGATTTCATCTCCCTTCAGTTCCTGTAATAGTATTATTAGTTCTATTCTTCTCCGCCTGCGGCGCCAACCTTAGTGATGAAAGAGCTATTGAATTGGTAAGATTGAATTATAAACAACAGAACAGCATCGAAGGTGCCGGCACTTGGTTACTCGACACCGTTATAATCGCTGAAACCAAAAAACTCCCTGGCGATACCTGCATATTAGTACAAGCCAATGTAAGTGGTCTCTACAAACTTCCTGTAATGGAAGATACTCCTGCTGAAACATTTGAACGTTTTAAGGATACGATACAGTTTAAAGCGTGTAAGTGGGGAAGATATGGAAGGGGGATGATTGGGTGATTATTGGTTCCACCCACGAATAATACTAAGTTTAAGAGTTCAAGAAGTTCAAGGGTTCAAAAGGTTTCCAGGTGTTGCTTCTTGAGTAATTATTGAGTTTTTGTGAGATAAGTTTTTTTTTTCACCGCGGAGACGCAGAGACGCAGAGGAACGCCCCTCTGCGTCTCCGCGTCTCTGCGGTTAAAAATCCTAAAATAACTTTGGCAAAATCATCGGGACATCCCTCATATACCTCGCATACTGCTCCCCAAACTGCACCAACAACTTCTTCTCCTCAAACCGTATCCCAATCAAAGTATAAATAGTAATCACTACATCACACACTAACATTGTACCGGTAGGATAGATAACTAATAACCCCCAGATAAAAAGAAAAGTACCGAGGTATAGCGGATGCCGCACTTTTTTATGGATGCCCTTCATCACCAGTTCTGTTCCAATAGCAACACTTTCTTCATTCTTTGTAAGCCATTCAATACCGCTAAGCTTATTGAAATAGTTGCGGATGCAGATCGCCATTATATAAAAGCCGCCACCAGCGATGATGCTACCGATGAGATTCGTATAGAAATTACGCTGGTATAAGTTGAATGTAGGTAAGGTGATTTGGTAGATGACGATCATCAGCAAAAAAAGAAAAGCCAATATCGAATACCAGAAACGATAGGAGATATAGGCATTACCCATCGTAGCCTTCATCTTCTTCTTAACTGAAGTTGAAGCAAATATGCTATGGATAGCACCATAGATTATCCACGCAACGGCTACTATAATATGGGAGAGGATCATGATTGAAAAGAAATGAAGGTATCTCTTTATTTCTTAGCAGCTGCTGGTAAGGCAAATGCCAGGTATTTGTCGGACGATTGAGTACGCAGTTTACCACCTCCACAAGCAATTACAATAAACATCCTTCCTTCCAGTTCAAATACTGCAGGAGTGGCAAAGCCTGGTGCCGGTAAATCATGTTCCCATACTTGTTTGCCTGTGTATTTGTTGAAAGCCCGCATCTTGGCATCTCTTGCAGCAGCAATGAATACCAATCCGCCGGCAGTTACTACAGGACCACCATAGTTCTCTGTACCGGTTGGAGGAACTCCTTTTGCTTTGAGGGCTTCGTATTCTCCCAATGGCACTTTCCAAACCAAGTCACCAGTATTGAGGTTGATAGCATTCAATGTGCCCCATGGTGGAGTGATACCCGGATATCCATCACTACTCATGAATTTGGTATAGCCGGCCATCTTGTAAGGCATATAGTTCGGATCAGTCAGTGGATCAATAGGAACTGCTTTGTATTCTTTCTTTTGCTCAGCTTTCTGGTCGAGGATGAAACTGGCAATGGCATCTTTATCCTGTTGAGATAAGAAGGCAAAGGCCGGCATCATTCTTCTTCCATTATTAATATGGGTGATGAAAGTTTCGTAAGTATATTTCTTGTTGATATCGACAAGTGCGGGATTGTTGCCTGTTCCTTTCTGATCCATACCATGACAAACACTGCAGTTATTGGCATAGAGACGTTTACCAGCAAGACCGTAAGTCTCTTTCTTTGGAGTTTCATATTTGTTATCGTACATCTCCATTACCCAGGCCATTTCATTGGCGTTTACATAGAGAATGCCAGTCTCTGGATCAAAAGCCGGACCGCCCCATTCGGCACCACCATCGTAACCAGGGAAGATGAGGGAAGGCTGCTTGCCCGGTGGTATAAACATCTTGCCTATGCGATAACTATTGATCTGTTCCTGTAATTTCTTCTTGGCGCTATCGGATGCATAAGGGTTGATATCTTTTGTGGTCAGTGTCTGGCGAACAAAAGGTGCAGGCTTAACTAAAATAGGTTGCGTAGGCCAGAGCTGATCGCCAGCTAATGCATTCAATGTATCTTGTGGCACTTCATTGATTTCGAAGACCGGTTTACCTGATTCCCTTTCGAATACATATACCATTCCGTGTTTGGTAGGTTGGGCTACAGCTTCTATCTTCTTACCACCAATGTTTAATGTAACAAGGGCTGGGGGAGTGGGAAGGTCTTTATCCCATACATCATGATGCACGAATTGAAAATGCCATTTGCGTTGGCCGGTGGCAGCATCTAATGCAATCAGACAGTTGGCAAATAAGTTAGAACCTTTGCGTTTTCCTCCATAGAAATCATAAGCGGCAGAACCTGTAGGGACAAACAATATCCCTTTCTCTTCATCCAATGTAAAGCCACTCCATGAATTGGCGCCGCCAACATTCTTATAGTTATCCTTATCCTCCCATGTCTCATAGCCAAATTCACCGGGTTGGGGAATGGTATGGAATATCCAGCGGCGTTTACCGGTTCTTACATCATAAGCGCGTACATGTCCGGGTGCTGCGGGTTGGTCTTCATCGAGACGGGTACCCACAATCAGCATGTCTTTATAGATAACACCGGGAGTGGTGCTTGTAACCAATAAGTCTTTTACATCTCTGTCGAGGTCATTATGTAAATCTATCGAACCCTTATCACCAAATGATGGAATCGGAATGCCTGTCTTTGCATCGATAGCATATAAGATAGAACCTGCAGTGTAGAATAGTCTTTCATCTGTTTGTCCATCTGTCCAATAAGTAAGACCGCGAACATTGATGAGAGTATGATATGTTGTTTTTGAAGTATCGGTCGTAATCGGCACATAGGGATCGAAGCTCCATTTCTGTGTTCCTGTGGCTGCATCGAGGGCGAAGAGTTTCATTCTCGGGCTTACTCCATACAGCACTCCGTTTATCATAATGGGATTGCATTGCATTTGGGAGTGGTTGGCGGTGTCTACGTCGCCGGTGGAGTAAGTCCATGCGAGTTGCAGTTGAGAGACGTTATTGGTGTCTATCGATGTGATAGATGAATAGCGAATCATTTCTTTTGATCCGCCGTAGGTTGACCAGGTGTTGTATTGTTTGGTGGGGGAGGTGCAGGAGGCGAGGGTTAGGAGAGTAATGGCAGGCAGGAGTTTTTTCATGTGTGTTATATTTTTGGAATACGATTGCCGGGAAAACGGGAAATGTTATAACCGCAGAGACGCAGAGGAACGCCCCCCCGCGTCACTGCGTCTCTGCGGTGAAAGAAAATCAACCAAGGACTCTCTCCGAGATTTTACCAGTCTTCTTATCCTTCAATATCACCTTCTTCGCCCCATAATGCGTCACTTCTTCCTTCACTAAATAATGATCAGCGTCGTAATCAACGAGGTGACTGTCTTTGCCAACGTTTTCACGGCCACGCCAGATATCGAGTTTAACGGGTTCCCATTGTTTCGTTTTGGCAGAGCGATAGGCGGCGTCGAGTACACAGTTCACTACATAGCCATCGTAGAAAGTCTCTTTGGGAGCAACACCTTTCTCGAGACTATTAAACATATCCATGAACATATGATTGTAACCGAGTTCATTCAGTTCATCTCCTACCGGGAATAGCCAACCGCTATTGCTTTCTGCTTTCTCTGCCACATAATCGGCTCCTTTGCCGGTGGTGAACATATCGAAGCCGGTGCGGAGGAAACTATTGATCCAGATGGTTCCTTCGGTACCCATCACTTCATCACGAAGATCGAGACCGCCACGGAATGTCCAGCTTACTTCGAATTGGGCGATAGCGCCATTCTCGTATTTTATCAATCCGATGGAATGATCTTCTGCATCGATAGGTTTTACCTGGGTATCGGCCCAGCACATTACTTCTACGGGACGGATATCTTTACCGATATAGCTGCGGGTAATTTCTACGCAATGACAGCCCAGGTCGAGGATACAACCGCCACCTGCTTTTTCAATATCCCAGAACCAATCGCTGTGCGGGCCAGGATGTGTTTCGCGTGATTTGGCCCAGAGGATTCTTCCTAAGGCACCATTCTTCACACTCTCGTGAGCTTTCAAAAACTTCGGAGTATATACAAGGTCTTCGAGATAGCCGTTGAAGATGCCGGCTTTCTCTACCGCTTCGAGCATTCGCTTGGCTTCTTCGGCATTACGGCCCAAAGGCTTGGTAGTGATCACAGCTTTTTTGTGTTTGCAGCAGAGTAATACGGCTGCTTCGTGCAGGTTGTTGGGAAGAGAAATACATACTACATCCACATCGGGATGAGCTACGGCTTCTTCCATATCGGTTGTCCAATGAGCACAATTGATAATCTTCAGCGAACTTCTTCGCGCTTTCTTCGCGGCGGGAGTAGATGCTTACGATTTTGTCTTTGTTACGGTAACCTTGGAGGGAGTCGGCGTAGAATCTTCCAATGAAGCCGGAGCCGAGCATGGCAATTGCTAAGTTTATGTTTTTGTTTAGCATGGTTGAAGAAGTTCCATTTGTTCAAGGCAAGGACGCCACGCCAATGCATTCCTCAAGAGTCTCCGGTTCTCTGCGGTTATAAGATTAAAAATTAGACAGCTTGTTTTCTTTCGTTTTTAAAGAACAGCACAAACAACAACAACACCACCACCGCTATCCCCGCCGGTACCATCCACACACTTGCCCAATCGGTGACTGCAGCATCGCCAGTGCCGATTGTATATTTATCTTTCACGATTCCGGATAAAACAGAACCGATGAACATACCTAATCCATATGTAGCGAGGGAGATCAATCCCTGCGCGGAGCTCTTGATCTTTTCTCCGGCTTTCTGATCGGCATAGATCATTCCGCTTACGAAGAAGAAATCGTAACAGATACCATGGAGTAAGATACCACCATAAAGCATCCATTCGCCAGCTCCGGAGTTGCCATAGCTAAAGAATAAGAAACGGATGATCCAGGCAACGAGTCCTACGATGAGGATGTTCTTGATACCGAGTCGGCGATACGCCAATGGTAACAATAACATGAAGATCACTTCGGAAGCTTGTCCGAGACTCATCTTATTTTCTACAAAGAAGTTGGGTATTACAGCGCCGGGATTAGCAGCAACAAATCCTGCTTTATATGTATCGGTGATGGATGGATTGGCCATGGCGTAGTAAAACGACAATGGGATACATATCAAAACCGATGCAATAAAGAATATGGAGAATGAACGGTTCTTGAATAATACAAAGGCGTCTTTACCCAATATTTGCGCCACACTCACCGGACCTTTTATTGTAGGAGGCGTTTTGGGAAGTGTGAAAGAATACAATCCAATTACGATGGCTGTAACCATTGATATCTGGAAGATGGTCACTTTATCGCCCCAGTTCATATAGCCGATGAAATTGGTAACGGCTATCCAGGCGATGGTACCGAATACGCGGATGATGGGGAATTCCTTCGCAGGATTATCCATCTGGCGCATACAGATAGAACTGGTGAGGGCTATACATGGACCGAAGGTCAAGCAGTATAGCAACATCATCCAATAGAAAGTATCATAATCGGTGATCTGAGTAAGGGAGAAGAGGATAGCGGCACCAACGAGGTTCAGGATGCCTAATACTCTTTCAGCATTAAAGAAACGGTCGGCGATGATACCAACAAAGAACGGCGAGGCGATCATAGCGATGGAGAAAGTGGCATATATATTACCTACCTGTGCTCCGGTGAAATTGATAGCGAAAAGGTACTTGGATAATTGTCCGTACCAGGCTCCCCAGACCACGAACTGTAAGAACATCATGATCATTAGCTGGATGCGGGTGGAATTCTTCATGTTGGCGGGTTGTTTAAAGTGAGGGGGGAAATTACGGAAAAAACGAATGGGAGGAATTTGAAAATTTGGGAATTTGAAGATTTGAGAATGAACAGCCGAATACAAATTTGAAAATTTGAAAATATGGAAATGTGGAAATGAACAGCCAATACAGTTTACATGAGGGATAACCAGGAAGGCGGGAAGGGTTGTTCTTTAATATTCAAAGGTTAATTAATTCCTTTCACGTCACCCCTGCGGGCAGGGTCTCCTAAAAAAAATTCAATAATTAGTTAATGTCACTAATTATTGACCTTTAGGGGACCCTGCTTCGCGGGGTGATGAAGTGAAATTACTATTAGTAGACCTATTGATATAATAGAAAAACAACCCTTCCCGGTTATCCCTGTTATTCCGCGGTGAATTGTATTGGCTGTTCGCATTTAGCATCCATCTAGCATCCCGCTAAAATTCTACTTACATTTGAGGTTTAACCGCTTGTTATGACCAACACTTTCTCTTACGGTGCTGAACGAATGACCGTGCCAATTGCAATAGACCTCGCCTCCGGAAAACGCAAAGGCATATTAACCGATGCAGTAAAACAAAGAATCCGCCAGAGCCAGCAATATGTACAACAGATAGTAGCAGAGAATAAGACCGTATATGGCGTAAATACCGGCTTCGGTATTCTCGCCAATACACCCATTTCAGAAGCCGATACCGCCACCCTTCAATTTAAAATCTTACAAAGCCATAGCGTTGGCGTTGGCGATCCCATTCCGGTGGAAGTGGCCAAGCTCATGCTCATCACCAAAGTGCAGGCACTGGCCCAGGGCTATAGCGGCGTGCAACTCGAAACCCTCGAACGTATTTTATGGCATATAGATAATGATATCATTCCCGTTGTTCCGGAAAAGGGGAGTGTAGGAGCTTCAGGTGATTTGGCTCCACTCGCTCACCTCTTCTTACCCCCTGATCGGATTAGGCGAAGTGTACCATAAAGGAACCCGCAACCAGCAACCCGTAACTCGCAACCCTCCTGTAACCCTAAAACAATTCAAACTTGATCCAATAAGTTTAGGACCCAAAGAAGGCCTAGCCTTAATAAACGGCACCCAATTCATCCTATCCTTCGCCGTCAAAGCCGTTCAACGCATGCAGAACTGTCTCGACGCTGCCGATATTATCGGTGCTATGAGTTTGGAAGCATTGACGGGTACAAAAGCTCCATTTGATGAAAGACTGCATGAACTACGTCCTTATGATGGGTCGATACTGGTGGCGAAACGATTAAGAACATTATTGGAAGGATCGGAGATCATGCAGAGTCATATGGATTGCGGACGCGTACAGGATCCATATTCATTGCGTTGCATGCCGCAGGTTCATGGTGCCAGTCGCAATGCCTGGATGCATCTGAAAGAATTAACAGAAATCGAATTAAACTCGGTGACCGATAATCCTATCATACTGGGTGCCGATGATACCATCAGTGGTGGTAACTTCCACGGACAACCACTGGCATTACCGCTCGACTATGCCTGCTTCGCCGCCGCCGAGATCGGTAATATCAGTGACCGTCGTTGTTATTTATTACTCGAAGGCAAATGGGGACTTCCCATGTTATTGATGAAGGATGTGGGATTGAATAGCGGTTTCATGATTCCGCAGTATACAACGGCGGCATTGGTAACAGAGAATAAGACCTTGTGTTTCCCGGCGAGTGCCGATAGTATTCCCACTTCCCTGGGACAAGAAGATCATGTGAGCATGGGATCTATCAGTGGAAGGAAGTTGAATAAGGTATTGGATAATCTGGAGTTTATTTTGGCGATAGAATTGTTGAGTGCTTGTCAGGCTATTGAGTTCCGTCGTCCATTAAAGAGTTCACAGTTATTGGAAGCTGCGCATGAGTATGTGCGTGAGCATGTTGGTTTTGCGAGTGAGGATAGGATATTTGCGGATGATATAAATAAGGTGGCGGGGGTGATTAAAGACTTCAGCTTTGTAGAGAGTGGGAATTTGAAAATTTGATAATTTGAAGATTTGAGAATGAACAGCCGAATACAAATTTGAAGATTTGAAAATATGTTAATTTGGAAATTAACAGCCAACAGCCAATACGCGAAGGTCTCCCAAATAGGAAAAACTTTCGCGGAGCTGTAGGCGTTCATTCAAAACTTACAAATTATCACATCTTCAAAGCTGTTTCGGCGGGGGGAGGCTGTTATTTTCTTTACAAATCTTAAGAAAACCTTCCCGAAATTTCAAGGATTCTTTTAACATTTCTCTTTCCACCCCGGCATTGCATTTGCAACATTTTCAACAGGTGATTTTACCAAATCAATCAAAATCCAGCAAATGAAATCAAAAGCTCTACTCATTACCGCCATCGCACTTATCCTCACCATTATTGCTTTTTCGGTGCAGGCCCAGCGGGGCAATGGCCGTGGCAATGGAAGAGGTGATGACCACCGCAATAATGGCCGCTATGGTCGCAACGACCGTGATGATCGTTATGGACGTTACGACCGTGGCAGAAATTATGGTTATAGTTATCGCGCTCCCTATCGCTCTTATGGATATAATTATGGGTATCGGCCGTATTACCGTCCTCCCGTATTTAGTTTTAGTTACCCGAGGGTAATGATACCTTTCGGTGGATTTAACTTTTACTTCTCTAATGGCTATTACTATCGTAACTGGGGCGGATCGTATCGGGTGGTGATGCCACCAGTAGGTATCCGGATCAATGTTCTGCCTCCGGGTTATCGCAGCTATTATTATGGTAACGATCCTTACTATTATTATGGTGGAACGTATTACCGTCCTTATAACAACCAGTTTGAAGTGGTAGAGCCACCAATGGGGGCTTCATTACCTGAGTTACCTACGGGTGCCAAGGTAACTGTCATCAACGGACAGAAATTCTATGAACTCAATGGAACTTTTTATAAGGAAGATATAAGGGAGAATAGTGAGTTATGGTATACGGTGGTGGGAAAGAATGGGAGATTGGATACTGAGTATCTGAATCAATCTCAGATAAATCCCAATCAATCCATTAATGAACCGGTTATAGGAGATCTAGTTGATAAGTTGCCGGAAGATTCTCATTCTATTATTATCAATGGACAGAAATTGTTTTTGAGTCCGGGGGGTGTTTATTATCAGGAGGTGATAGAGAAGGAGACGGTATGATATAAAGTAGTTGGGAAATAGTCTTATTTGTTTTTTTTCACCGCAGAGACGCGGAGACGCAGAGGGGAAACTCTCTGCGTTTTTTTTTCCTGCGACCTCTCGCCGCGGCGGGAGGGGGGCGCCTCCACGAACAGGGAAATGGTTTAGTTTGTTGGTTTTAGATTGATTTTCCTTTAAGGCGATAAGTCATCATATAAAGTGGTTAATAGAATTATCCTGTTTTCCCTTCCTCCCTTTTAAGCGCTTTTCCATTACAATTGCTTCTTCTATTCTAGGGAAGCTTTCATAATAAACTAGTTTATTGCAATTGTATTTAGCGCTAAATGGAGAATTTGTCTTTATGTTCATAAATTCTGTCGTCTCCTTGCGGGCAGGGGTCTCCTTAAAGGGAATAAATCCAGTAAACTAAATATAAGACCCTGTTGAAGGAGACCCCTGCCTTCGCAGGGGTGACGGGAAGGACAATGGTAAAGCCTTTGAAAGGGGGGGGGAAAAAAAAAAAAGAGGGCGCCCCTTTTCTGGGGGGGGGGGGGAAAAAAAAAAATCAACCCCCCCCCCCCCCCCCCCCCCCGGGGGAAAGGGAAGGAAAAAAAAAAAAAAAAAGGGGCCGATCCTTTTGGGTTTGGGGGGGAAACCCCCCGCCCCCCCGCGGGGGGGGGGGCTCCAATAAGAGAATTAAT
Organism: Chitinophagaceae bacterium; assembly: GCA_016721085.1. Classification (GTDB taxonomy): domain Bacteria; phylum Bacteroidota; class Bacteroidia; order Chitinophagales; family Chitinophagaceae; genus Endoryza. Next base: position 175,970 of record JADKJI010000009.1, read on the forward strand.
ATAAAACTAGTAAACCATTAAACTAAAAATATGACCCTTTTTCAAGGAGACCCCTGCCTTCGCAGGGGTGACGGTGAGAGTGTTACAAATAGTAAGCCGTTTGAAATTTTGAAAAATACTTCCCGCCTCCCCGCCTTCCCGGCCATTCTATTTCATAGATTTGACTCTCAGAAACCAGTAGAACCCTATGGAACCTATTGAACAACTGGAACCTATTAAACCAATAACGATGTACGACGCCAAGAAATACGCCACCCCCACCGGAAACCAACTTTCCTGCAAATCCTGGATCCAGGAAGCCGCCCTCCGCATGCTCCTCAACAACCTAAACCCCGAGGTAGCGGAACGGCCCGATGACCTGATAGTATATGGTGGCCGTGGCAAAGCCGCCCGCAATTTCGAAGCACTCGACAATATCATAAAAGCCCTGAAGGTGTTGGAGAATGATGAGAGTCTGCTCATACAAAGTGGCAAACCAGTAGGCATACTCAAAACCCATCCCGATGCGCCGCGTGTACTCATCAGCAATTCCCAACTCGTTCCCCATTGGGCCAACTGGGAACATTTCGGTGAACTGGAAAAAAAGGGATTGATGATGTACGGACAAATGACCGCCGGTTCATGGATCTACATCGGATCACAAGGAATAGTACAAGGTACTTACGAAACATACGCAGCATTAGCAGACAAACATTTTGCCCAACCCATAACTCGCAACCCACAACCTGTAACTACCTCATCAGAACCCGCAACCCGCAACTCGCAACCCGCAACAATATCCTCATTAAAGGGAACCCTAAACGTAACAGCAGGACTTGGCGGCATGGGCGGCGCTCAACCACTCGCTATCACCATGAACGACGGCGTAGCATTGATAGCCGAAGTAGAAGGCTGGCGAATCGACAAACGCATCGAAACAAAATACCTCGACGAAAAATTCACCGACATCGACGCCGCCATTGACCAGGCATTAAAATATAAGAAGAGTGGAACTGCCAAGAGCATCGGTGTACAATGCAATGCCGTTCACCTGCTCGAGCGATTAGTAGAGCGCGATATCATCCCCGATACCCTCACCGACCAAACCTCAGCCCATGATCCATTGATTGGATACTGGCCTCATGAGGTTTCGCAGGAAGAAGCGAAGATTATGAGGGAAGCCGATCCCTGAGTATTTAAGATTCGCATATCGTTCAATGTATCGTCATGTCGAACTGATGTTATACCTCATGCACAAAGGGAGCCATCACATTTGACTATGGAAATAACATCCGTGCCAGAGCAATAGAATATAGAGAGAAAAATGTCCTCCGAAAATCAGAGGGCATCCAAGCTCCCCCTTTAGGGGGCGGGGGGGGTGTCGACCCAAGTTGGGAAGTGATGTTCCCTGGTTTTGTCCCTGCATACATCAGACCTTTATTTTGCGAAGGGAAAGGACCTTTTAGATGGGCTGCTCTTTCCGGTGATCCCAATGATATTGCTGTTACTGATGCAGTAATTGCTGAAATGTTCCCAAACAATTCAGGACTTCAACGTTGGTTGCGATTAGCCAAAGAAAAAATCGCTTTCCAGGGATTACCTGCACGTATCTGTTGGTTAGGACAGGGCGAGCGGGAGAAAGCGGGATTTGCTTTTAATGAATTAGTAAGAACAGGAAAGGTAAAAGCGCCGATAGTGATTGGGCGCGACCATTTAGATACAGGTTCGGTAGCTTCACCGAACCGTGAAACGGAGGCCATGTTAGATGGCAGTGATGCGGTGGCCGACTGGCCGATCCTCAATGCCCTGGTGAATACGGCTGGTGGTGCCAGTTGGGTGAGTCTGCATCATGGTGGTGGGGTAGGCATGGGCTATAGTATCCATGCCGGTATGGTCATCGTTGCCGACGGAACTCCCGAGGCCGCAGCCCGTCTCCGCCGTGTACTCCGCAACGACCCGGGTATGGGTGTCATCCGCCATGCCGATGCCGGTTATGATATCGCCCGTGATACCGCAAGAGCACATCGGTTAGATATACAGGAGAGATTAAAGTAATAACATCGAATTTAAGGTTATTGGGTAGTCCTGCTAAGTGGGGTGGGACTACTATGCGTGGTATATTACCAGTTAGTGGTATGTCCCACCATATCATGACGAAGATCAGCCATATGATATTAAAACTCTTTTATTGAGAACAAATAATAAAGCGACAGAATATTTACATAATATATTTGATGCTTCATTAAATGATGGACGCATTGAAATTTCATTTACTTCAGATGAGAATCAAGGAAATGCTTTTAGGGAAAATCTAATTAATATTTTAAATAAAAATGAAAATTCCCAAAAGAAATACCATGCTGATAAGATTGCTGAAAGGTTATACGAAGTGACTGATGAAAGAAATGGTACTGGATTATTAGTAGTAATTGAAGGTGAAAAGCCAAAATCTAAGAGAATAGTTATTGTTAGATTTAAAGGAGATGAAGGTTTGTATAACCATGGAAAAAACTAAATATTGACTATTTGCCGGAAGTGTTTACTAAAAAATCAAAGCATTATAAATTGGCTGTATTTGAAGATATTTTGACTTCTAAATCTTTCTGGAAAGGATATGCAGTTGATAAACAAATTTCAACAAATATGCATAAGCAGATTTCTGATTTTGGGTTTCAGAATTTTTGAATTGTAAGCCAGCTATAACTTCTTTGCAAGGAACAATACAGTTTAGTAAAATAATAAAAATTGTATTGAGTAAGACTTCTGATATTATTGAACAGGAAGCAATAATAAGTGGCGTAACAAATTTGAAAAGTAAAATGTCAATAGAATTAGCCTATCTGAATTTTGTGAAAATTATCTGACTGATGGTTTAGCAATGAAAATTAGATCTGAAACAAAAGATGATAGTTTCTTTAATACTGTTTTTGAATTAGATAAGGGTACATATCAAAAGAGTTCAGGAAAACTGTATTAAGTTTACTTAATAGTGACTACTGCATATATTCCGTCATTCAGTTATGAAATTTGTTTCCGAAGAAAATATAAATGGGAATAAGGAAATAACAATTAGGGAAAGATTAGCATCAAAAAAAATGAATACTGAAACTAACTTAAACAATTTTAAATAATTTGTAACGAAATTGACAACGATGAACAATTGAGTTTTGTTTGAAAGTATTCAACCAACTCTTATTCAAATTGCCTCTGAAATTGAAAGTGAAATAAAAAGAAGCCTTGTTTGATGAGATTAATATTGACAAAATATCATGTAGAGTTGAAACTTTTTACATAGTTATGAAGGTAAGATTAACAAGGGCTAAATGGTAAATTAAAATATGATACCCTATTACGGGAAATTCAAGATCTTATTGGAGCAAAGATTGTTTGTATTATAAGCCAACAGCTGAGAAAGATTTTAAACTTTTAAGCAATTATTTTTAATGTTGTTGAAAGCAAAATTATTCCTGATTAGCCCCTAAGTTTGGATACGAAGGTTGCATTTAATTTGTTTTATCTCTCCGGTCATTTTTAATAAGTACAAAAATGATCAAATACTCCCTGATTTTCAGATTACAGATAAAGACATTATATCAACATGCTTGGGGACAATCTCAGGCATGGTCTTGGGTATAAGCCTGGAGCAAGTTAGAAACTGATGAAAAAGGAAGCTTGCTTTTGTTGCTGCGCAATCATGGGAGCTGATGAAATTCTTACAACTTGTACGGAATAAAATGTCTTTAGTAATTGTAAATTAAGTGTTTTTATTTAGGAATTGGCAATAATGTCCAAACAGATATGGTTGAGTTTGGCGAAAGAACTATTGAGTCAGGAACCCGTTTATAAAGAGTACTCAGCAACGACGAGTATATGAGAATCCTCCCTCTTGTGGTACTTGTAAGTTTTCGCTCTCGATACCACACTTGGTCATAGTTTAGATTTGCAGGTACTATCAGAAGAAATAAGATTTGATTTAATTGGATTTCAGGAGTATTGTAGGAAGAATTTAAAAATCAATGCCCAATATAAAAAAATAGTCCAGGCCTTGCCGAGACTACTGGGTGTCATGTTCCGCAGAACTAGACTAGCCAAATAAATAAATATTTAGGACTATTGAACCAGTCGTAACTAACCTCCTACCTTTTACGTAGGGCTAGCCCAGTCTCTGATTCCTAATAAAGATACGATAAAATCTATTTTTTTAAGTAATGTAATTTAAGAATAGTGTTACTAAGAAATTTGTGCCATTTATGAGAAATTAGTTACGGGATATTTGTTTAATTTGATTGCAACTAATTGATTACTAATTTTAACTATGTTTGTTATACAGTTTGTTTGATAATCTTATCTAATGCCGCTTAGTTGGAATGAAATAAAAGCCAGGCCAGCACTTTTACCAAGGAATGGGAAAATGAGACCAATGAGGATGCTGAAGCCAAGTCGTTTTGGGATGACTTCTTTAATGTATTTGGTATTAGCCGCAGACGGGTAGCCACTTTTGAACAGCAGGTAAAGAAAATTGACGATAAGCTGGTTTCATTGATCTGCTTTGGAAAGGAGTCATCTTAATTGAACACAAAGCAGGGGGAAGGACTTGGACAGGGCTTATCAAGCAGGCTAAGGATTATTTCCCGGTCTTAAAGACAAAGAACTTCCTCACTACATTCTGGTAAGTGACTTTGAACGCTTCCGACTGTACGATCTGGAGAAGGCCAACAAACGGAGTTTAAGCTGACGAGCTTCGTAAATCAGGTTGGCCTCTTTGGTTAATTGCGGGTATACCAAAAAGAAGCTACAAAGGAGCAAGACCCAGTAAATATTGAGGCAGCAGAGCTAATGGGGCAACTGCATGATAAACTAAAGGCCATAGGTTATGATGGTCATCAATTGGAGCTATACCTTGTTCGATTGGTACTTTTATTTTGCTGATGACCAAACATTTTTGAGCGAGGTATTTTCTAATGATTATCTGGACCTAAAAACCAAATGAGGACGGTAGTGACTTAGCTGCCCACCTATCGCAACTTTTGAAATACTAAATTCATCTAAAGACAAAAGACTAAAAATCTCGATGAAAGCTTAGCCGCCTTCCCTTATGTAAATGGTAAATTGTTTGAAGAACATTTACCATTAGCAAGCTTCGACAGTGAGATGCAACGTATCTTACTGGAGTGCTGTTTGCTGGACTGAGGTAAATATCACCTGCAATATTTGGAAGTCTGTTTCAAAGTGTAATGGATTCCAAAGCACGAAGAAACCTTGGCGCACACTATACCAGTGAAAAAAATATCCTGAAACTGATAAAGCCACTTTTCCTGGATGATCTTTGGAAGGAGTTTGAAGCCGTAAAAAGAGCAAGTCTAAACTGAGAAGTTTCATAACAAGTTAAGTAAACTCCGTTTTTAGACCCCGCTTGCGGCTGTGGCAATTTCTTAATTGTTGCCTATAGGGAACTACGGCTACTCGAAATAGAAGTTATCAAAACCTTATTGTTCAAGCATGAGAAATTAAAATTGAAGTTGCCGCAGATGCCGAAATTGATATTGACCGTTGTCAAATGCGATGTAGATCGATTTTATGGAATAGAGTATGAAGAATTTCCGGCACAGATAGCACAGGTAGCTATGTGGTTGATAGATCATCAGATGAACCAAATGGTGAGCAATACATTCGGTGAGTACTATGTTCGTCTTCCCCTAAGCAAAAGTGCTACCATTAAACACGGCAATGCACTTCGGATAGACTGGAGTAACCAATTGATCCTATGCCCTGGGAGAAAGAGGAGATTAAGTATGTTACATTTTAGGAAATCCTCCATTTATTGGAGCGAAGTCATGAATGAAAATCAGAAGAAGCTGATATGAACTTTGTCGCTGCAAATATTCCTAGTAGCGGACTTCTCGATTATGTAACTGCCTGGTATATTCTTGCTCACTCATACATATGTAATCATTCCGGGTGTTTGCGTTGCTTTTGTATCAACTAATTCCATAACTCAAGGCGAACAGGTATCTATTTTGTGGCCTAGTATATTAATGTCTGATGTTGCAATTGATTTTGCATATAGATCATTTGTCTGGACTAATGAGGCAAGAAATGTAGCCAAAGTTCATTGTGTAATAATTGGACTTTCAAGGGAGAAAAAAATTAAAAAAATATATACTGTAGATTCTTCTGGCGCAGTGATTTTTAGTGAGGCATCCAATATTAATCCTTATTTAATTGATTACAGGAACATATTTCTACCAAATAGATCAGAGCCTATATGTAAAAGTGCCTAAGAGTACAACTGGTAATAAGCCAATAGATGATGGGCTTTACATTTTTGATGAAATTGAGAAAGATGACTTTGTTAGGAATTGAACCTAATTCAATACAATACTTCAAGAAGTTTATAGGTGCTCTAGAGGTTTATTAATGGTAGTTATAGGTGGATTCTCGATTTGAGAGATGCACAGCCCAATGATTTGCGGAGTATGCCTAAAGTTCTAGAAAGAATACAGAAAGTGAAGGAGTATCGGGAAAGTAGCGATAGTATGCCAACGAAAAAACTTAGCTTAAAGCCAACAAGGTTTCATACTGAGTTTACAACTGACAAGCCTTATTTGATTTTACCAGAAGTCTCCTCAGAACGCAGAAGATATATGCCAATTGGTTATGCCGATTTTAATATTGTGCCGAGTAACAAGCTCAAGATTAATGCCGTATTCAACTATTTACCATTTTGGAATATTGAATTCCATTGCACATAATAATTGGATAAAAGCTATTTCAGGAAGAATGAAATCTGATATTTCATACTCAGTAAAATTAACCTATAACAATTTCCCTTGGCCAGAAAACCCGACAGACAAACAAAAAGAAGCTGTTGAAAAAGCAGTGCAAACTATATTAGATACAAGGGCACAATTCCCAAAAAGCAGTCTGGCTGATTTATATGACCCGAATACTATGCCACCGGCATTGGTAAAGGCGCACCAAGTTTTAGACAAATCCGTTGATTTGTGTTACCGTAATCAACCCTTTTCCTAATGAGACTAAAACGCATTGAGTTTCTGTTTGAGTTGTATGATAAATATACTTCCGGGTTTTGTTGTTAAGGAGAAGAAGGAAAAAGAAGAAGTGATTTTTAGCTAATTTAATTATATGGAAAGAGCGTACATTATTTACACATCAAAATGTGTCACTATTAGTTTTAGGTATCTGGCCTTAATCTTATTTCTTGAAGGATATTGGATATATTTAGTTTTATTCCCAAATGGATGCAAGTATAGCTGCAACTAATGCAATAAATCAACTACACCAACTCCATATGTTACAGATAATATGTCTTTAGATCTGATAATTAAATAGGCTATAAATGTAGCTACTAGCAAACAGCACAACTT
>JADKJI010000010.1 GCA_016721085.1 Chitinophagaceae bacterium
GAGACGCAGGGAATACCTAAAATAAAAAAGGCCAACTACTAGTCTGCCCTTTGGAACCTTTTGAACCTATTGAACTATATAAACTAATCCGGGTGCACAACACTAGAACCTTGAACCTTAAACTTTAAACCCTTAAACCTCTCATATCCACCAAGCCATCAACATCCCCAACCCTCAACAATATACCCCTGATTTATTTCAAGACAGCTATGATCGAAACAAGGAATCCAGGCGGTGCCTACTAAACCTGCAATAAGTATTGCTATGGCAAGATAAAGCCACTGGCGAGTCGTCGGTGATGAAAACAACAACAGAAAGCTATCAATCCGCCCATTGCGGTTGTATGCATACTAAATCTTGCTATTGATATTTATTATCCAGGCGCCACAAACTCCGAAGAAAGCACCTTGTAAAAACTTATAACGCTTCCGGGTTATCGGGTTGGCGGCTCATAGCATACCAGCCCCAGAAATAAAATATGATTGCAGATGCATATGGGATTATGCGTTCTTTCGAAGTTCTTAACTGTAAAGAATCAATAAGCTTTAATTGCCACATCAGGAATACAGCAAATCCTGGTATGAAGGTCATATTAAAGAAAATGGAAACAGCTCTTTGCAGCTTCACAATCGTAGGGAATCCCGCAAAAAGATAAGGGTGTACAAAAAGAAGGTATAGTGTTACATATACTGGAATAAATAAAGGATGGAAAACCCAGGAAAGGAACTTACCCAAAAATCTCAACAATTTAGGATGCTCTGTTGCATCAGCTTGAGTAGTTATAATTGTATCGGAACTGATATCAGCCATTGTTTATAATTCTTTGCGAAGACGGGCTACAGGAATATTCAATTGCTCCCGGTATTTAGCCACAGTACGACGGGCAATATTATAACCTTTTTCCTGAAGTAGCTCAGTCAAACGCTCGTCACTAAGAGGTTTTCTTTTACTTTCTGCTTCAATCAGGTTACTCAGTATCTTTTTCACCTCCGTGTAGAAACTTCCACCACTATCAGTACTTAATGATTCGCTGAAGAAGAATTTCAGCCGATACGTACCAGAATTCAGTCTGCACAAATTTGCTATTAGCCACCCGGCTTACCGTTGAAATATCGAGATGCGTTCTTTCAGCAATATCTTTCAGGATCATTGGGCTTAATGAAGTTTCATCACCTGTAAGAAAAAACTCATGCTGATAATCGAGAATTGTCTGCATTACACTGCTCAATGTATGCTGACGTTGCTTGATGGCATCTATAAACCATTTTGCAGCATCTATCTTCTGTTTGATGAACAAGACCGCTTCCTTTTGTCTCTTATCTTTTTTACTGCCACGATCGTATTCTTTCAGCATATCTCGGTATCCTTCACTGATACGAAGGTCAGGTGCGTTCCTTGAATTTATGGGGTCGGCTCCAATTTACCGGCATTATTATAAATGAAGAAATCGGGTACCACATAGGTTTCGCCCTTATTAGGTATCTGAATGATTTCCTCCTGGCTTGGGGTTACATTCTGTCTGAAAGCCAGGTCGTCTACAATGGCAGCTGTTTCACGACGCAGATAGCCATCGTCATCAATGCTTCCTACCACCTGCTCGGCTATACGAAGTTCTCTTTCTTCCATCCGCATCAATCCCAATTGCTCTAAAAGATGTTCATGAAAAGATGTTTCAGTTTTATGAGGGCTCACCTTTCCTTCATCGGCTTCTGGATAATTATCGTCGCGCAGCTTATATTCTGCTATATCGTCGTCGCCTTCTGAAACATACTCGCTGATATCGATATTATCGTATTCTTCTTCACTACCTTCACTTTCGAAATCGTCGGCGCTTTCATCAAATTCATCAGCAATGTCGTTGGCAATTCGTCCTCGTGGGTGTCTTCGGAGAGCTCAAGGGCTGGGTTTTCCTCCATTTCCTCCTTAATCCGTTCTTCGAGTATAGCCTAGGGTACTTTGCAGCAGCTTCATTAACTGAATCTGCTGGGGCGACAGCTTTTGGAGGAGTTTCTGGTGTAGGCCTTGACTTAAAGACATGGTTGTCAGGGTTTTTCCTGTGGAAGTCCGAAAAATAAATTTTAAAAATCGGGCGATTCCACAAAAAATCAGGCCGTAAATTTACATATTAATTCAAGACACTGATTGCAACGATTTTATAAAATTATTGTTGTGTTGGCCCTGACAAATGGGAAAGAGGCAAATTCACAGTCTTTTCAAGGCCTCTTGTCTGATACTTCAGGCAGAATCAAAACACAGGTTCCTATCCTCAAAAAGCAGGGCTTGAATCAATGGGCCAGCCCAATTTCACTTCCGGCTGCTTCAATACCTGTAAAACCAGGTTTCATTCTGGCTTCTGATTACTATACTCACCAATCTGGCATTTTTCTGCAAGCAGGAACTCATCTTTGAAAAGAAAACGACTATCCCCTTAAGGTTTCGGTTAGGCTCACTTGATTATACTAATCGTTTGGAAGGGAAGAAATATTGATCTCTTCTTCCCGCATAAACGGGTCTGATACCTTCTCTTTCTCTTCAAAATCAAAAAACAGGCATATTGAACTGTTAAGCGGTGGATTATTTCCATTTGCCGATTAGATATTCTTTTTTTTGAACTTGTCACTATATTGGTAGTCAGGCTTGTTGCCATTATCTAAATCCAACAATAAAATCCTTAAAGCCATGAACTCAGGAAAGTACATTATTACAGAATCGCTGGAGCCGCTATTGTTCCCTGCCTCTCTTACCCACAGCACCGTTTACGACCATGCAGTAAGTGCAGGTTTTTTCAAAATATATAAAGAGCCTGAAACTGCAAGCATACAGGTTACCTGTTGGGGTGAAAGCAATTCACTCGAAACTCAAAGTCATCCTGTAAGGGATGAATGGATCATTGCTCATTTTCTTAAAAATTGCGTATAAAAAACCAGACTACTAACCCACTAACCAAAATGAAACTTAGAATACGTCAATTATCAATAACCAAACACCAACAGCCCATCCTCTCAAATTTCTCTTATAGTTTTGACTATGGCTATATACATGCCATAGTTGGAAATAATGGTGCGGGGAAGACTATCCTGCTAAATGCCCTGCAGGAGAAGAGCCGGTAGAAACAGAAAGAATATTTACTGATTCACTTGAAATTAAGACAGATAGTGTAGCGTATGCCCAACAGCGATCTTTCCAGTATAATCACATGACAGGAAATGATTATCTGCGCTTTTTAGGTTATGGAAATAATTATGATATAGAAAGCATAAATAATCATTTGAAACTTCCGCTTGATAAGCCAACAGATACCTATTCACAGGGAATGATCAGGAAATTACATTTGCTGGGAGTATTGGCTTCAAACAAACCTATCCTGGTTTTCGACGACCCATTTGCTAGTATCGACGATAAGACAAAGATTTTCCTGAAATTGAAATTACGGGAATTGATAAGTGAAGAAAGGGTAATATTGGTAGCATTGCAGGAGGAAAAAGAAGCGGCCACCTTTGCTGATTATATTCACCATCTTGAAAATGGGCATTTCAAAACATCTTATCCAGGTCGTAATGATATGGAGGAAACGGACGCAGTGATGTTGAGCAGGTGAGAAAGGATGTGAGAAATGAATATATATACTATTTTTTACCGCAGAGACGCGGAGACGCAGGGGCGTTCCTCTGCGTCTCCGCGTCTCTGCGGTAAAAAAATTAATTAGTAAACGTAAAATATTACTTCTACAAGATATTCAGCCTACGAAGTATATCCGTTTTATGCGCTTTACTGATAGGAATAATCTTATTCCCCAAATGAATCTTCCCTTCCGATAAATTATCGATGCGTGTAGTATTTACAATAAATGATCGATGCGTTTTTACAAAATGACCACTAAGTCTTCCTTCGATATGCTTCAGAGTGCATAGAACCAGATGATTGCCTTTCTCGGTTACAATCTTTACATAATCATCCACCACTTCAACATACAATATGGCATGGAATGGAATCTTTATAAGTTTTCCTTCTGTCCGAATGTAGATCTCTTCCGGACTCATAGCCATCGGCTTCTTATTATCAAAGCGGGTTAGCTTTTCAATAGCTTCTTTAAACCTTGGATATAATACAGGCTTCTTAAGGAAGTCCACCACATTATATTCAAAAGCGAGATATGCGTATTGGGATTTGGAGCTGAAAAGAATCACATAAGGACTATAATCCAGCTTATCTAGTAGTTCAAAACCGTTGAGACCTGGCATTTCTACATCAAGGAATATCAAATCGGAAGGTGTCTTGGTAAGGAAATCAAGAGCTTCTTCGGGATTATCAAATTGCTTTAATAATGCCAGCTCCGGTGTCTTTTGACAATAATGTGCAATTACTCCGGCTGATAGGGGGTCGTCGTCTACAATAATACTCTTATACATCTGACTATCATTTAATAGGGTACTATAATAAGCAACGATAAACTTATATAATTATTTCAAAACCAGCTCCTCCAACGGTTCAACATTCATTAAGATAAGACAAAACACTTATATGTCTTATAGAGAATATACGACCTTTAGAATTTTGCGCAGGGTACTCTGAATTTGTCGCCTGGCTCTTTCTTGAAGATATAAACGAAAGACAATTCTATGCTTCGGCTTTTCTGTACAGCACCATTTGACCACGAAGCCGAGTGTACATCATAACTAAGACCGGCCTGAATATTATTGAGCTGCATGCCAACATAAGGATACCAGGCATCTTTTAACCTATACCAGGCACCAAAATAAAGGAACTTGTTTTCATCTTCCATTCCAAGACTATATCCATAAGCACCGCCGATTGAAATTTCCTTGGCAGCTCCTTGTTGCATATATAAAGAACTGAGATGTAATTGATGTACATCATTTACCAGAAAACCGGCTCCCGCTTGAAGTGTTCCTCTAAGCAACACTTTATTATCATTCCCATCAAAAAATGTCTGCTTTGGTTGAAGAAGATGATAAGCAGAGGCTCCAAAATAAAAATTCTTTATTTCATCTTTGTACGAGTATAGAAGTCCTGTATTGAAATCAAAATAACTAACCGAATTGTTTACCAAATCTTCTCCAGCTGGAATGGTTACATCAAAACCACCGCTTGAAAACTGCGAAGCAAAACTCAGTTTATTAATATCGATGAATTTGCTGGCGTATGTTGCCTGAAAACCGACACCAAGCGTATGGAGTCCATCTTCACCAAGTGCTTTATCATAAGCAGTTGACAAACCGAGATAGGTTGATTGTAACGCACCGCCTGAAGAACGATCGGATAACGCCATCACTCCTAAGCCCCAGTTATCCCACTCGTCAATTTTCCCTGGTATAAGCTTTGTATCAAGAGATATAGTTCCAGTATTGAAAAGCACCCCGCTACCCATTGATTGTTGCCTCATATTGGCAACCACTCTGTGGTCTCCATCAAATGCGCCAGTAGCAGCCGGATTTAAAGTAAGCGGCGCAGAAAAATATTGTGAGAAATGTGGGTCCTGCGCTTTCAGGAATAATCCTGAAAACGAAAAGCAAATTAATAGTATGTATCTGAATAGTTTCATGAGTTTGCATTTAACGAATCAATAATGAGGTTCCGTTACGTTTTACAGGTTTACCATCGATATCGATTCCTTCTGCTACCCACACATAAGTTTCTGTAGGCTGAAGCTGACCTTTAAATGTTCCATCCCAACCATAAGCAGCACCTGACTGTCTTGTTTCAAAAATAAGGTTACCCCATCTGTTATAGACCCTGAAATAAGTAAGTTGACTTACACCGGCAAGTATTGGATATAAGCGATCGTTCTTACCATCGTTATTTGGAGTAAATGCAGTTGGTACATATATCTCCCTTTCCTTAAACATTCTTACCAGTTGCGTATCAGTTGTAACACAACCAGTAACTGTATATATGTTTACTAAATAAGTCTGAGCTGTGGTATTGGTTGCAATTGGGGCGGCAATAGATTTATTATTAAGTCCAGTTGCTGGAGACCATTGGTATTGCACTCCAAAGTTGCGTGCTTGTAGTTGTGTGGGTTTGCCTTCAATCGCATTTACTGGGGCGTAAGCAATACCTGGTCTTGATTGCTCTATTACAATTGGAATTGTCTTAACTATTGGTTGGAAAGGACATGCTGTAGAAGTAGCTGAAAGACTTACTGTATACTGACCTCCTTTTGAATATAGATGCTGAGCATCAGTAGTTGCATAAGTACCGCCATCACCCGTATTCCATGTATAGTTAACTACATCTGTAGGATTACTTGTAGTTTTATTGGTGAATATGGTGGCTGTGCCTGCACATTTTGTAACAACTGTGAAATCAGGTTTTGGTACTTCAATTACAGATAATGAAACAGTGTTTGTACCCATGCTGCTACAACCAGCTGCATTAAATAATTCCACTGAATAAACTCCTGCATCTGTAGCATTCAAGGTTGCTGCATTAGATCCTGCAATCAGGTTTCCATTCAAATACCAATTATATCTAGTTCCACCGGTTGCCTGAAGAATAGCATATACACCACGGCATATTTTGGTAACTGCCGGTGGAATAATTGCACCTATAGGCAGCGCACTTTCAGTAACTGTAAGAGATGAAGAGATGGAAGAACAGCCATTGCCATTTGTCACTACCAGATTATATTGACCAGCAACACTTACAGAAAGTGTATCCGAAACCGCTCCATTGATAAGTACAGCGTTTTTATACCATTGATATGATGAAATACTGCTATTTCCAGCATTTACATTAGACCTTAATACAGTGCTTCCTCCTACACAAAAAGAAACAGAACCAGAAGGCTGCAAACTTATAATCGGTTTGGTACTTACAATTACTGTTACTGGCAGTGAGTTAGCTGAACAACCATTTGAATTGGTAACATTCACCGAATAACTGCCTGCTATATTAGTATTATAAGTAGATAATGTAGCACCAGAAATTGCAACTCCGTTAAGTAACCATTGGTATTGAACCATTCCAGGAGCATTTGGAGTAACAATGGCATTCAGAGCAATGGCAGAACCCTCACAAACCGTAACTGGACCGAGTGTATTAAGACTTACTACGGGTAATGAATTAATATTTATTGAATAAGCATTCGAACTATCGTTGCAACCATTACTATTGAAGATATGTACCTTATAAGAACCAGTTTGAGTTGCTTGCAAGATGCGGCTCACCGCTCCTGGCATCAACATTCCATTTCGATACCATTGATAAGTGTAACCTGCTACAGCATTTAATTGTACCGAACCACCAGCACATATTGTAGTACTTCCTGCTACTGAAACAGAAGTGTCAATAGACAAGATAGATACCTGAATACTATCCTGGCAAGTCTGGTACCCATCGCTTGTACTCAAATAATACCTGGTATATGCGTTTGGAGAAACAAATATTGATGAACTGCTCTGTCCAGCTGACCAACTATATGAATAAGCAGGATCAGAGAAAGCCTGTAGTGTTAATGAAGTTCCTTTACATATTGCAGTATCATTTTGGAGAATATCTGCTTTTACTAATGAAACAAAACTCGAATCTCTGTTGGAACAGCCATTAGCATCCGTAACAATTACTTTATAAGTGCCTCTTTGAGAAGCTGTAATTACCCTGCTTGATGCTCCATTACTCCAGGCATAAGAAGTGAAGCCACTGCCAGCATCTAATAACGCAGATGTACCACAAATTTTTATGCTGTCTGGTAGTAATGGTTGTGGTAATGCAAGAATAGTAACCATTATACTATCAACACAAGAACCAATACCATCATTTACTGATAAATAATATTTTGCAGAAACTGTAGGAATGATGTTAACAGAAGATGTAATAGCGCCTGTTGACCAGGAATAGTTATATCCGGTTCCCGTTATTGCTGAAAGCAACAATGAAGAGCCTTTACAGATAGAGGTGTCATTCTGCTGAATTCCCGAACTGATTAATGATAGATATACAGAATCTATGGAACTACAGCCGGTCGCATTTGTTACAGTAACAAAATATTTACCAGACACACTTACAGAAAGTGATTGAGTTGTGGCACCATTACTCCAACTATACGTCGTGAATCCAGCCCCTGCATCTAAAATTGCATCTGTACCACAAACCTTTAAAGTGTCAGGTAAAGAAGCCTGGGGTAAATCCAATACATTCACTTGAATGCTGTCTGTACATTGTCCAATTCCATCAGAAACAGTTAGAAAATATTTTGAACTTATCAATGGGGAAATGGTAGTTGTGCTTCCGGTAATATTGTTCGACCAGAGGTAGGTCCAACCTACTCCTGTTTGTGCGGTTAATGTAATTGGACTAGCCTTACAAACAATGGTATCATTTTGCTGAATGAGAGCCTTAGTCAATGAAACATATACAGAATCAGTTCTGCTGCAACCCAAAGCGTTATCAGCAGTAACATTATACTTGCCATTTGTATAGGCCATTATTTTCTGGGTAGTAGCACCAGTACTCCATAAGTAAGAAGAAGCGCCAGCTCCTGCATCCAATTCAACGCTATCGCCACAAACTTTAAGAGTATCAGGTAATATCAGAGTGGGGGCATCAAGAATGGTTAACTTAACGCTATCTGTACAAGAAGAAATACCATCTGTTATTGTTACATAATATGTTGTAGTACTAGTAGGGGCCACATCAATAGAATTTGTTGTTGCGCCAGTAGACCAATGAACAGTTACAGGATTATTTATAGCATACAGTTCGAAAGTCAATGCACCAGAATTATCCGATAGCACTACTTCATTGAATCCTATATTAAATTGTGTTCCAATAGGGGTACTGAAATAGTAGTCATATATATGATCAGTTCTATAAACATCTGTTTGTGGCCGTAAATAAGTACCATTCAGAGTGAAAGATGCTGGCAAGTCGGCAGGAGATTGCCACTTCCTCACAAAACTATTGTCGGCTGTTTTAAAGACATTGGCAACATCAAGGCGTTCTGTAGGCCAAATTGAAGGAGTCCATGTTCCGCTAACCACCATTCTGTAACGCGCATCTGGTATAGTGGTTACAGCCACATTCCAGGCACTGTTCATGTTCTTGGTGAAAGAATGGAATAGTTTTCCTTTCATCCAGGCAGAGTCTATTGACAAATGAACAGGATTGCCTTTACAAATAATGGTATCCTGCTGAAGGATATTGGTAGTAACAATTGATACATATACAGAATCGGAAGCTACACAGCCGTCCTGATTAAATACTGTTACAACATATCTTCCAGAAACATCTGCAGTTATTTGTTGAGTAAGATCGAGAGTATTCCAGGCATAACTTGCATAACCAGCTCCGGCATCTAATAATGCTGTTGTGCCACAAGCACGAAGAGTATCAACAGGCAGATTATAAGAAAATGTAGTTCCGAATCTCGAAGTAAAAAAATCAAATGTACCAGATGATGCGTTTGGAATAGAAATAGTACCAAACTGAAGGGTAGGGCTATTGAATTCACCTGTTATAACTCCACCACAAGATGTTCCTGAAACACCTGCCGCCTTATCATCTCCGGTTCCACCAGCTTTATCACTCCAACTTACATTACCCAGACTATCATATTGAACTATAAAACCATCATTGCTTCCACTAATTGCTAAGACGCCATTGAAGTTCATTGCACCGCCGCTATAATACCCAACAGCAAATATTTTGTTTTCACTAGCTAGAGAAATATCAAGACCTCTGGACTGAACGTCTGTTATTGACTTCTTTACCCATTTCAGATTACCATTACTATCGTAACGAGCCATAAAAAATTGTTCCAGGGCAGAAGGATTACTAAGAGTAGTGCCACTGAAATTGATAGAAGTACTTTTGAAATATCCTGATATGTAAGAGTTTCCCTTTTCATCTGTTACCAGATCTATTGGTTCTTCTGTTCCAGTACCGGCAGCAGATTTTGCCCATATAGGGTTTCCAGATCCATCAAACTTTGCTATGAAAATATCAAATGTACCCCCGGCTCCCAATCTGGTAAGTGTAGTTGAACCTAATGTAAGGGATGGACTACCCAGATTACCAGTTACAAAAATTGCCCCTGAATTATCCATACTAACACCGTTGCCGGCATCTATATATCCATTACCGAATTGCTTTGCCCACAACACAACACCTGTAGAATCTAAACGAGCAAGAAACATACTACGAAAGCTCGCATTAACCATACTTACTGCACCAAACTGTATGGAAGGGCTTTGGAAATTACCAGTAATAATCACTGAAGCGCCGTCACTATATACATTTCCCGCATAGTCTTGACCGTTTCCCTGCGGATGGAAACCCCATTTTACATTACCTGAAGCATCTATTCTTAACAGGTAAACTTCAAGATTTCCTGAAGTGGTGTTTGGAATACTGCCTGATCCATATTGGAATGATGCTCCATAAAAGGTTCCGTTTAGATAGAGATAACCTGCTTTATCATATTGAAGGCTGTTAACATCATCGTTAAGGTTAGAACCATATTGTTTTGACCAAATTCTAACACCAGCGGCATTATATTTAACTAGCAATATATCTGATCCTCCAATACTGGTATAAATAGAAGCTCCAACTGTTATAGTGCCTGTAAAAGTTCCTGCCGAATAAGAGTTCCCAAATTCATCTACAACTATCTTTTTTCCCACTTTCGCTAAAGAAGATGCCTCTGTTTTACCCCATTGCCATGTTATTGCTTGGGCAACAGCTTCATTTGAAATAATAAATGATATTGCTGCTACAATCATTCCTTTTAAAAAGGAGCTGTTGATATTTGATATGAGGCGGAGCATCGTTTTTAGTGTGAGATTTTTTTAACCTCAACTTGGCGTTCATTATTAACCCAGGTTAATTCAATGTGAGGGGTGTACCCATTTAAAGGGTCGACTACAATAGTAGTCTCACTATTAGGAGCGTTTTGCTTTTTGAGCTGCGGGATAGACACTCTATATGTACCAGCTGCAAGCTGCATAGTAAATTCACCTTCCATATTGGTATAAGTGATTTGCTCCTTTCCTGCTGCATTCAGGAAGCTGATTTTTATACCTTCCATTTGTGATGGAGCCATCAAATACTTGCTCTTCTGTTCTACCACTCTTCCTTTAACAACATATTGAGGGGGAACCGCAAATTCCATTTTTTCGTTTTTATCAAGCTCAAATTCTTTTTCAAGAAAGTTCTGTTGACGACTGGAACCATACAACACGCTCATCTTATGCCATCCCTTCTTTATATTTTTCACTATAATACCACCTTGCTTATCAGAAACAAGCACCATTTCATCAACTCTTACAAGAACATCTGGCATCCATTTCTCGTCAGCATCTTTCTGCTTATTATCATTCTTATCCTCATAAACTCTCACCTTTAAGGTTACTGTAGGTGCATCATTCTTGTTCCAGTCAAAGGTTTTACGAACTCCTACACGAACTTGTGAGCTAACTGGCAAATTGCCAATTTTTCCTTGATACAATGAAGCTCTTGCAGAGAATCCATTACCTAGTTTGTAATCGAGATTATTAATCATGAAAAATCCCCATCCGTTCCAGTTACTGCTATTGTTTGCAGAAATTGAAGCCTGCCAATCGAGTTTAGATAAAAACCTGTTACTATAACTTAAATTAAATGTGTTGCTATAGTAGGAAGCTGGGTTATTTTTATTACTCCATAGTTCATTCAAAAAATACGGTCCCTTTTGAAGCGTTGTATTAAATACCAGATGCCAGGCAGCAAAACTACCCGACACCCTGTAAGAAGGTACGTTTTTGCCAGTAAGTGTTGTTCCTTTTAGTCCAAATGTTCCTGCATCTAAATAAAATTATATCCGATTTTTCCTGCATTACCCGATGTTCCCACCTGTAATCTTGGTGCTGTAGATGTTTCAGGTATCTTGGTCGTGGTATCGTAAGTATATAATTGACCTTGCTTAAATAAATATGGTTTTACATACCAGGTACTATGCCCACCTGTAATAGATGCATTCAGTTCGTGCAATCGTGTTGTTATAATAAAATCTACCTTGAATAGCTTGTGGAAGATATCCGGGCTTATCTGTAGTATTTTTCAATAAATGATAAGAAAGAGAACTTCTTTGGGTTAATGCATATGTAACAACTGCATTTATGTTAAATGAGCCTTGCTGAGCCCCTGCATAGTCTCTTGATGCTCTGTATCCAGACACAATAGTTTGCCATTTCTTACCCATCGCTGAATAATCAATTTGCATTGCATATCCTGGCAAAGTAGTATCTCCCTGTAAATAATTGAATTTCTCAATACTTCCACCAGCCATTATATTCAGATCCTGGTTAGTTGAAAGTTGTGTATGATAATTTGCAAAATGAAGATGTCCTTTACTGTTAACATCCTTCCTTTCAAAATAGCTGCTGCTTATATCAAATACTCTATTGTCTGATTCGTCAAGATGTGTAAATCGGGTTGATATCAGTCTGGTTCCTGTAGTAGTAGTGAAAGCCTTAAGAAGATTATATTCCTGATCAACAGCCCAAACTTCCATATTGTTCTTTTTCTCCTCGTCAAAAGCAAGTGTACTTTTTATACCTCTTCCATATAAACTTAATTCATGGAAATCAGCTACAGATCCTACACGTACCCCTGCTTGCTTACCCTGATACTGCAACCAGGTATCTGTCAATTGACGAAAAGCAACAGGCTGATATTGTTGGTAAAATAAATTAAAGGCAATCGGATCTTCCTTATTTATCATTGGTTTGCTGATACGAATATCTGAACTGGAGCTTCCCTTTCCCAGATAAGTAAAATTAGCCTCAGCGAGAATCTTGCCAGTTGGAACTATACTCATTCCTGGATTAAACATTGTTCCCTTGCTGAATAACCATCCTGGTGTTACAGTGAACAGCCCAATAATATCTCCTTTATCATTCTTCACAAGTACAGTAATAGACCGATACTGCTGAGATAGTTCCTCTAGCTGATCGGCTGTAACAAAATTCACTTTTATGAGCGTGTCCTTCGCTGGAAGCTTAATAGCATTATGAAATGATTTACCCAATTGAATAGGTGAATTCGAAGGATTCTGAATTTCAAACCATACATCTTTTGTATCGGGAAGGAGATTCTTAAATAAAACTGGAACATCAAATGTCCTTACGTTCTTTTGCAATAATACATTCTCAAGAAGAGGAGTAATTACAAATTGCTGGTCGGTACCATCAACTACTTCAACATTGAACTCGTAGGTTTTCTTATCCAACTCATCATTCTTATTCACCAAATCAACATATAATGTATAGATACCATTTACCCTTGCATTAACATTAAGGAATTTCAATCCTACGATTGTACTATCATAAGGAGATACATACATGGTTTGGGTAGAAGCATTAACCAGTCGGAAATATTTGTTTGGTTGAAGGCGAAGTGAAAAACGCAAAGGCTCGTCACTATTATTGTTGATAAGAAGTTTATGGCCAAATGTCTCCAATGGTCGCACCATTATCAATGCAACATCTGAACGGATACCGATATTATCCATCTTACCTTCGCCACCACCACCGCCCTTGAACTGGGCATGTGCTGAAGTGAGCAGTAAGCAACTGTTCAGAAGAATGAATAATATGATACGAATCAGATATGGCACAATGATGCTTTCTTTTTATATTATTATCCGCGTTGAAGCCGGAATGAATATGCAGGAAATTTTGGGTAACGGATTTTCGAGAAGATGATTGGAGTGGATTGTAAGACGGTATAAAAGTATACTGGGAATAAGGTAAGTCATAACTTATTCGGGTTTACTATATGAAAATATCGGCGAATGGATAAAACCGACCCCCGAATGGACCTGGATAAAAACCAATTGGAAAAGGGGGTTGCAAAATTGGAAATGGCGTAAAGAAAGAGTTTTAAGATATATGTTGTAAGTATTATGTTTAATAACCGCAGAGGCGCGGAGACGCAGAGGAATACATCTCTGCGTCTCGGCGCCTCTGCGGTTATAATATTATACATGGTAATTACATGTAGTAAGTAATAAGTAGTAGGTTTTAATTTTGAACCAGTTTCAACCAGCTTCTCAAAAGCCGCAACCCAAAACAAAAATTCCTTATCGTCTTACCGGTTATATATATGTATTAGTCGCACAGCGACCCCTTGCGCCTTAAATTGCTATCAGGCTTCTACACTAAAAACAATATTTCATTGCGTCTTTGCGTGAAAAAAAACATATTTCAAGATTTTCATTAAAAAACTTTCAAAAAAAATATTCGTCTGTTTGACCTTAATTCATCCCCGACCATTCAAAATCATCGGCGAATGAAAACTCACGAAATTTCAGTTTTTGAAGCTATTGACAAATCAAATTTGTGTGCTAATCTTTACATCATCAAAGCAACGAACAAATCACAATCCGCCGAGAATAACCGATCCTCCAATCTTCCTTAACATTCCAATTTAGAAGTTATACAATAACTCTGGTATCAATAATCCGGTAAGTCCCAATCCTCCTGAATTCCTCCTCCAATAGTTCAACCACGTGTTTAATTATTTTCTTACATACAAAACAAAACAAAAATGAACAAACGTTTCTCTCTGAAAGCCCTGGCCCTCGCAGTAAGCGCCGCTTTCCTTTTCTCTGCTAACGCTAATGCACAAGCTACTAACAATGGTAATGTTACCTTGAACCTGGATCTCCGTAACGTGGTTGATTTCGTAGTTAACACAGCTTCTACTACCTTAGTATTCGATACTTATGGTAAGTACAACGCCGGTGTTACCAAGCAAGAAGCTGATCAGTTTGTTATTTCAAGCAACAACCCATACAAAGTAGAGGTTAAAGCTAGCGCAGCTAATTTCGTAGGAACTGGTGCTAACACACAAACTATTCCTGTAAGTGATGTTAATGTTAAGATTTACAACACTATCGATGGTGGTACACAAAGCGCTGTTGACCTTAGCTCTAGCAATCAAGTATTGAGCACTGGTGCAACTGCAGTATTGAACCGCAGCTATAGCATCGAGTATTTCGCAAAAGGTGGTAACAACTTCCTCGTGAAAGCCGACATCTATACAACAACCCTTACTTATACTGCTACTCAGTTATAAGATAGAACGTCATAGATAATTATTACAGCGGGTTGCAATAAAATATTGCAACCCGTTGTTTATACCTCTGTAAACCCTTATTATGAAAACGATTCTCGCCCTATCATTTACACTTAGTGTTTTCCTAAGTGTTTCCGCCCAGGTGGGCTTTCAGGTGTCACCAGGAAAGGTGTTTTTTCAACAAGCCGCTGGTCAGCCTGCTACACAATCTGTAACAATTACCAACTCCACACCGAATCCATTAGTGCTGCAATGCACCTTTAGTGATTGGATAAGAGACTCGATGGGTGATAAAATATATGCCGCCCCCGGCTTTTATCCCACCAGTAATAGCAAATTCCTGAAAGTAGTTCCAGAATCTTTTAGTCTTGCTCCAGGTGAAAGCAAAGCCGTAGAAGTAAGCATGCTTATTCCTCCAGGCTCCGATAAAGCAGTTAGTAATTCCATGCTTTTTGTTACTCAGATCAATGAAAAAGATCTGGCTCAAAAAGATAAGAGTAAACAAGCCATGATGCTTTTCAGGATACAGATCGGTATCCACATTTACAACGAACCACCACAACTTCAGAATAAAAACATTGAAATTGAAGATGTAGTAATTTTTAACAGCCATGTTAAAACTCCAAAACCAGGAACTGCTACTGAAAAAAGAGATTCAATAATTATCAACCAGCAACTAATGAAAGCCTATATCCAAAATAAAGGGGATCTTATTGCTGAAGGTACTCTACGCTTTGAATTAACACATCAAAAAACATTAAAAGAATTTAAACCAGAGCCAGTGCCTTTCAATAGCTTACCGGGCGACAAATTGGTTTAGCTCGAGTACTCCCATCTGATTTACCAAAAGGTAAATATTCAGTGGTCACAATTGCTGATTTCGGAACAGACCAACCACTTAAAGTGGCTGAAACAGAAATCGAAATAAAATAATGAAACATACATCTTCAATATTATTACTTTTCTTTTTGAGTCTAATAGTTAGCAGTATTGCTAAAGGACAAAGTATTGTTTCATATCCTAATGCTACTACTTACCTGAACTATTATACAACTACAAATTTTCTAACCGGTGTAAATTCAGGTACATTAATAATTACTTTAAATAACCTAAACAACAACACAGAATACAGAGTCTATTTCAGAAGTCAAAACAGCTCCTTTGCAGCAACATCACCAGCAGGAACTATCCAGCTTAATGAAGTCAACTTTAGCTGTATCAATGTAGTTAACTCTTCCAGCAATAATTCAGGGAAAGGCCCCAACAAATGTTGTGATGGCCAGTAATACGGATTTGGCCTTTTTTAACAGTTTTTCAACTTCGGCTCCTATACTAGCTTCATTCCGAACCGGAAGTAATCATAGTGGAGGTGACATAATTACCATCACATTCACTATAAATGGTCCTGTTAATTTATGTGTTGCTGGAAACACAACAACAAACGGAAATACTTACGGTCTTGTAACATTGCGATATGACCTTTATAGAGTTAGTAATGGTACTACAAGAACATCTGGTAGTAACCATAGATTAGGAATAAGGGTTAAAGACGCCTTAGGATTTACTATAAATAACCGACTACCACTTTACTAGTCAATTCAGCAAATGACTTAGCAAATGGCTTTACTCAAATAGTTGATAATCAAATTTCAATTATTTCAAACGAGCCTTTTAATCTAAGGGTTAGAGCATCTTCAGCATAGTTTACAGCTTCAGGAACACTAGATAGAATACCTACCAGCTATATGCAATTGAAAATAAATAATTCAAATACAAGTGGTTGGACTATATCTAATTTTACAGCATTAAATGGGACATCAAATATTACTTTAGCAAGTATTATTACAAGATCGAATGATATCAACCTAAGTATAGCCTATATGCTTGCGCCGCTTATTGATTTGTCAGACAAAACTCCTGCTTTATACACAACAACCCTTACTTATACTGCCACACAGAATTAATATCTTTATGAAGGAAAGTTGAAGTAAATACATTCCCCTATAAAAATGGCCCTATGTATGGTATCGTAAATAAAGCTATTCAAGATTTAGTAGTCAAGGAGTTTGGTACTACTGCCTGGGAAAAAGTAAAGGTAAGAAGTGGTATAGATGTGGATTTCTTCATAAGCAATCAACCTTATGATGATTCCATCACTTACTCATTAGCACAGGCTGTAAGTGAAGAAACAGGATTAACTCTCTCCCAGGTTCTGATTGCCTTTGGGGAATTCTGGGTTTTACATACCGGAAAAGAAAAATACGGCAGTCTCATGGAAGCAGGTGGAGCCTCATTGCGTGAATTTCTTATAAATCTCCCGAACTTCCATAGTCGCATCATGCTTATTTATCCAAACCTTAAGCCACCCGAGTTCAGGGTGAGCAATGTGAGTGAAAATAGCGTGAGGGTTCATTATTTTTCAGAAAGAATCGGGCTCCAAGATTTTGTAAGAGGTTTATTACAAGGTTTGGGGAAATTATATGATCTGCCAGTTGAAATAGAATTACTGCAAAGCAGAGATGATGGTAGTGATCATGAAATCTATAAAATTAGCTGGTAATGCCTAACCAGAAATTCATATTCCCTGAACAGCAATTCAACAGGTTGTTTCCCTTCTACTTTATTATCGATTCTGATTTGAAAGTTCTAAGGGTTGGTAAAAGTTTGTCAAAGCTTTTACCTGAAATGGAACAGAAAAAAATTGATGAAATTTTCATTTTCAAAAGACCCGGACATGATGAACTTAGTTTTCAAACATTAGGTCAGCTTAACCAGTTAATTATAATCGAATCAAAAGGTGCAGAGAGAATTACGCTCAGGGGGCAGTTTGAATATCTTGATGACTCAAATCATTTACTATTTGCTGGAACTCCCTGGTTCTATAGTATGGATCAGGTAAAAGCAAAAAAATTAACCCTTCACGATTTTGCCATCAACGATCCAATGATCGACTTGTTACAAGTATTAAAAACAGAAGAGATTGTTAGTGGAGAAGTAAAAGAATTGCTGGAGCATATGCAAAGGCAAAAGAACGAATCGCAAACAACCGCACAACGTCTTGGACAGTTAATCACCAATTTACAAGCTGGAATTTTACTTGAAGATGAGAACAGGAAAATAGTTCTTACTAATAATACGTTCTGCCAAATGTTCGGCATTCCTGTGCCTCCAGAACAGATGGTAGGATGGGATTGCTCTCTCTCTGCCGAACAATCAAAACATCTTTTCACAGAATCTGAAGCCTTTGTTGAAAAATTACAGACTTACTAAACGAAAAGAAGCAATCGCTTGAAGAAAAATGGGAATTAGTAGACGGTAGGGTTTTTGAAAGAGATTATATTCCCATGTACGTTGATAACGTTTATCGTGGTCACCTTTGGAAGTATACCGATATAACCGAAAGATCGCTGAAACAGGATCAACTAAGGAAAAGTGAAGAGAAATATCGTGGTATCATTTCTAATATTAATCTGGGGCTTATAGAAGTTGACCTAAACGATAAAATAAGATACGTTAATCAAAGTTTTTGCTTCATAAGTGGCTATTCGGAAAATGAGCTTCTGGGAAAAAATCCAAATAAACTATTCCTTGTTGATCCTGTAACACTCAAGAAATGCAGGAAATAAATGAAAGCAGGACATTTGGCGCTTCTACTGTTTATGAAATAGAAGTGATAATTAAAGGTGGTTTGAAAAAATGGTGGTTGATAAGCGGTGCCCCATTATATAATGATGCAGGTAAGGTGGAAGGGTCAATTGGTATACACCTCGACATAACAGAACAGAAGAATCTTGAAAAGCAGTTGCGGGAAGCAAAAATGCTAGCTGAGAAATCGGGACAGGCAAAAGAGCTGTTTCTTGCTAACATGAGCCACGAAATAAGAACCCCATTAAGTGGTATTTATGGAATGATGCAGCTCTTACAAGGTACCCGATTGAATAAAGAACAGGGTACTTATGTAAAAGCCATCGACAAAGCCATTGAAAACCTGCAAACAATCATAAACGACATACTTGATTTCTCGAAGATCAATGCAGGAATGATTGAAATAGACAATTCTGAATTTTCACTAAAAGAAGAAGTAGAAGCAATATACCGCATCAACAAGCCTAGAGCAATTGGTAAAGAATTAGACCTATTTCTTCAGTATCATCCATCTCTTTCAGAATTCTATACAGGAGATGCACACAGAATAGGTCAGGTTCTGACAAACCTGATTGGAAATTCTTAAAATTCACCGAAAAAGAAATGTTAACAATTGAATGCCGTTTAGCTGATAAAATAGCCGATAAGGATTTTGTTGAAATTATTGTTACAGATACAGGTATAGGAATTGAGAAGGAATACCTTCCTTTCATATTCGACAAGTTTACTCAGGAAGAAAGTGGCCAGGTTAAAAAATTCGGAGGTACTGGTTTAGGAATGAGTATTTCCCGACAATTAGTAGAGCTAATGAACGGCACCATAACCGTAACCAGTGAAAAGAACAAGGGAACAATAGTGTCTGTTATAATTCCATTGAAAGCAGCAAAGGGCAAAAGCGTAACATCATTAAAAACTGTGGAGTCTGGGTTACTTGTTAGCAAAAAAATTCTTGTTGCAGAGGATAACGAAATAAATGCGACAGTTATTAAAAGCCTGCTTACAAGAGAAGGGGCTCATGTTTTATTAGTCAACAACGGAAAAGAATTGATAGATGCTATTGCAAAAGAAGATTTCGATCTGGTTATTTCTGACTTGCAGATGCCGGTAATGGGTGGAATGGAAGCAGTAAAATGGGTTAGAAAACACAAGCCTCCAACCCAACAGATAATTGCTCTTACTGCAAACGCATTTAAGGAAGAAAGAGAAAGATGTCTCGAAGCTGGCTTTAATGAAGTGTTATTTAAGCCATTTAAAAAAGAAGATCTCATTAAAGCACGCATAGATAACAATTATCAGAATAGTAATAATGAATATGCGGGCCAAGTAAATGCATCTCCCAAATTATATAACCTGGATTCATTAACAGAAATGGTTGATGGAAACAAAGATCAGGTTGCTTATCTAATCCAACAGTTCCTTGAAGAAACTCCAAGGAAAATTGAAAAGATAAATATTGCGTTGCAGCAGGATAAAGGAAAAGAAATAAGAAGGGTGGTTCATTATCTTTCATCAAGCTTACACCATATGTCTGTAACAGCCCTTTACGACTCTATAAAAAAGATAGAGACATCTAAAAGAAACAAGCTAAGCAAGAATCAACAAATGGAAGTAAAGCACTTCTGTGAAATGACACAATTGGTTGTAGATCAGATAAGTGAAGATTATCCTGCCAATAATTCTCTTGTAAAATAAATGGAAATCCTTAGCTGATTTCCTGTTTCATTGTCCACATAATTCTATAAAGACAATACTTGACTACATAATATCGTTAGCCATTGCAGCAACTATGCTTCAGTAAAACCCTATGGACAAGCCGTCAAATACTAAAGAACTCAGAATCTTCCTTGTAGATGACGATGTATTATGTCTCCAGTCATATACCCACCTTCTTAATACTCTTGGTTACAATAATATAGCATGCTATACGATGGGAGCCGATTGTCTGACTCACCTAAACGAACAACCAGACTTCATATTCCTGGATTATTTTATGGAAGATATGACCGGTCTTGAGGTCTTACAGACCATAAAATCTGTTTCCCCAAATATTCCAGTTGTTTTCATATCGGCACAGGAAAATGTTGAGATAATGGTTCAGGCCATTAACATGGGCGCATTTGATTATATAGTTAAGTCGCATATTTCTGCAAACTGTTTCAAAACAACTATTGACAATCGGGATTCTAATAATACAAAGGCCAATTCGTCGGCTAAGAAGACAATTTTCGGTCGTGTCAGCTCTGCCCTTGGTATCTGATTTTCAAAATTTATTCTTGTTTTACAGCTGCCTTCTGGTTGTAGAATGCATATTTCAGGTTGTGTAAGGTCTCCAACCTTATAAGGTTGGAGACCTTATACAACCTCTCCTCTTACATTTTATTAAATAAAGTAGTTGTACACTTTTTGTCAATTCACATTACACCCCTATTTGGTTTCTTTTACCTGAAACACTATGGTGATTAATAGAATGTTGCAGGAATATCGCTTCCTGGTTGTGAAAGACACTATTGTGTTTTTAAAATAAACTACGTAGACTATTTGGCAAGGAAAAAAAAGTAATATTAAGACACCAGGTCTCCAACCTTATAAGGTTGGAGACCTTATACAACCCCAAAATTACAACCACAAAAAAAACCCGATAAAATCGGGTTCACCTTAATAAAACTATCCTTTCTTTTCTATTGCTTCTTATTGGTCTGCTCAATTTGCTTCTTCAGTTCATCAACTTGCATTTTTAGATCCTTTATTGCATTTATAAGAACAGGTACTAATTCGGCATAATTCATTCCCAATGTATCAGTTGTTGGATCACCAGTTATCACTTCAGGAATAACTTTTTGAACCTCTTGAGCTATCAATCCCACTTTCGCCATTTCTGGCTGTGCTTTCCAATTATAAGCTACCGGACGTAATTTCATTAAATCATTCAAGCCATAAGGAAGATCATGAATATTTGTTTTTAGTCTTGCATCAGATGTTTGGATGACTCCATTTGCAGACCAAACCTGTGACCAGCGTCTTGTACTACTTCCCAGTGTATAGCTATTATCAGTTCCTGGAGTAAGGCCAGTAGCTCCTAACCTCATTCTTTCATTAGATGTTGCTGTGCCTCCAGTAAAGAAAATAATGTTCTTGTTGGCTGTAGCATTTCCAATTACAAAATCACTACCAGTTCCGTATAAATAAGCTGTATTGTTTCCACCAATAATTGTAGAGGCCGCATTAGAACTGGAATTGATACCCATTCTTACAAAATTGATGGTTTCAGATGCATTGTCTGCCATAGCAGCAACGTTTGCACTGGAATTACTACCTGCTGAGTTGTTTTGAATGGATAGCAACATGGCATTATTGATTAACCCCTTTCCTGTAATCACATTATAAGAAGCTGTATTACCAGCATCTACCAGAAATTTTTCAGGATTTGTAGCATTAAATGTTGCAGTACCTACACCCACGCGACCAGCATGAGATACAGCCAGGATATTTGCATTAACGTTCGCTCCACCATTGTCTGATACCGCCTGAAAGTTTACATAGCTTTCACTTCCGCCATTCGCTGTATAGTTAATCTTGAATAATTTTTTACCAACTGGATTATCGGTGTTTTCTAAATAGAAACCAGGACCTGCAAAACCATAACTACCAGGGCCAGTAATAGCCATCCTCCTGATATAAGAAGTTGCAATACTTGATACAGCTCCTCCAGATACTATATGTGATTCAGTAATTGGATTATTGGTCCCTAATCCAAGCTTTCCACATTCTGTAATTCTAAGCTTTTCAGTACCGTTTGTTATAAAAGGCAAAGCATGGATTTGATAATGTACCGAAGTTCTTTTCAGTTGAAAGAGTATTTCCTCCCATTGTCCATGTATTTGGTACAATAGATACATTAGTTTGTGAAGCTATCTCCCAGTTTGTGCCATTACTTACCAGTAATACGGCTTCATTTGCAGAAGATAATACAAGGTTTCCAAATCCATCGATACGTTGCATTCCCGAAGTTGCTAATGTAACAGAAGGGGTTACTCCAACAACACTTGCATTTTTAATCAGGTATTGCCTTCCAACACAAAGTGAAGCATCAGGCAACGTTACAGTTACATCAGAAGTTCCGGTGAATACGAGGGTGTGGTCATTTTCCCCAACGGTAGTATTGCTTGTAAATGAACGAAAGTTCATAGAAAAACTACCTCTAACATCTAACATAGAATTAGGAGTAGTAGTTCCAATACCTACCTGTGCGCTAACAGCTGCACTTAAAAGAAGGGTTAATGAGAGAAAGGTCAGGGTTTTCATAATACTAATTTTAACATTTAGCCGGATACTGATCTTATTCTCAACGTACAATTATCCGTTGAGATAAATGATGCTTGCTATTTCTAACATCAAATATGTACACCCCCGGTGTAACCATCTTACTGAGCGGAAGTGTTGTTATGCCTCCAGCATTTGCCGTTAGCACGCCTTTTTGAATTAATTGTCCTGCACTTGTCAACAAAACATATTCATATTCACCTGCATAATTTCCGGTAGCTGCCAGGAATATATTCTGATAAACCGGATTATTCACCACATATAAAGAAGATGCCATAGTCTCAGTAACTGCTACAATTACTGAATAGGAATTTTGTCCATTTCTACTTATGCTCCTTATCCTATACCAGGCTGTTCCCTGAATTGGTTTATAATCCTTGAATGCATATTTATGTGTGCCAACTGTATTATAAGGAAGCTGATTACCTATGCCATAAAAACTACGGCCATCATCACTACGTTGAATTTCATAATTCTGAACACCTGTTTCCTGTGCGGTTGTCCATTCAAGAAAACTATATCCTGATTCTCTACGGGCGGTAAAAGAAAGAAACTGCTGAGCCACCATCCAGTCCAAACTACCAAGTGTAAAATAACCGAAGCTTGTTACCGGTGCTGAGCTTATGGATCCACTAGTATAAATATCTCCTGTTGCTGATCCACCTCTGTTGTTCCATAAATTACTGGCATAATTAACTACACGTATTTGATGCAATGGAAACCATGGAAATATTACACTGCTGTTATTCCAATTGAGAGTTACTGTTGCTGTATCGCCACTCACCTTTTGGATATCCCAATATTCATTCGCATCCACTAATACTACAGGTACTACAATATTCAACGGGTTAGGAGTTACTTCACGATAATGGCAATTGAATTCAGAATATGCTGACAAAGAAGATAGAGAAACGGTTCGTATATGAGTTCCATTTCCAACAGGAAAAACGAAATCTGATTTTCCCAATTTCTTAACCCAACCATTTACATGTCGGTTATCGTTTGCTCCTACGTAAGATGCATCTGATTCATAAATCAAAAACTGATCATTTGTACTTATTAACCCATTTGAAAATGTATGAATACCATCAACGCTCAAATTTGAGTTCAACTGTATGCCTTCGGTATTATCGGTAATAAGGTGATGGGTAGCAAAAGTTGTAGTGCCTTCTATTGTTTGTAAGATAGATCCATTAAGGAATAAGGTACCTGTACCTGCCTGCATGGATGGTTGCAAACTTGTAATTGTTCGGCTTACAAATAAGTTACCGTTGTTTTTTAAAGAAGCTGTGTGTGTATTAGTGAATGTCCCTTTTATGGAGAAAGTATCAGTACTATTTGTAATATAGAGGATTCCTGTATTGGTAACATTACTCAAATCTATTTGAGCAATCGCTGCAATATAAAGCAGCATAAATAGAGTTACTAGGCAGAACGGCTTTTTCATCTGAGTATTGGATTACTACTATCTGCCCTTTCATTTCTCGTTGCTCGTACACAGGGCTTTTATAAAATTCTCTTCATAGATAAGATCTCGGTTTGAAGGTGTTCTTTATTTTAAACGAGTTTAATGATGCCACATTATTATATATACGACCTATTCCTGTAAACATAGTGATAATCCTATTTACTAATAAGTAGTACTATGTATAAAAGGAAAAGCAACCGCATTATGGGAAAACGGTTGCTTTCAATTATTTTAATCCTGCTATTTTTCTTTCAAACCAAGATTTTTCACTTTGACTAACATCAAAGAAAGTAGCACTTTGCCTTGATTATCAAATTAAAAGACAAATGCCTGCTAGTGCATTCCGTAAAACAACTATTTTGATACTGTCTGTTGCTTCAATACCTTTTTGATTACAGCTACCATAGCTGCTGCCTTTTCCTGCAATTGTGCATCAGTCCAGGTTAATCCGATAGCAGTAGAAATACACCTTCCCATAACAGCATCACTCGCTGAAAAGTCCTTTGTAGCTTGAGCCATTACTGCTGCTTTATGATCAGGACTTAAAGCATTGAGTGTTATTCCATTCTTCAGGTGATCCCATTTGCGGATATAATGCCAGTTATTATCGAACCAATAGAAGTTACCAGCCAGAATATTCTGAGCTTTTAATTCACTTACTACTGCTCTTGTAATCGATTCTGTTGGTAAAAACCAACTTAAGAAAGTGCAACTATCCCCAGCAGGATCCGGTATAGTACGGAAAGAAACTTCGGGAATGCTTGATAGTTGTTCTTTTAGATAACTATGGTTCTTCTTCTGTATAGCTAGAATCTGTGGCAATTTTCCAATCTGTGCAAGGCCAACAGCAGCATGTAATTCAGAAATCCTGAAGTTATACCCTACAAACGGATGAAGATCAGCTCCTCTGTCAACTCCTTTATGATCATGCCCATGATCACTATAGCCATCACATTTTTCATAAACATCAAGGCTATTCGTCATAATTACACCACCTTCACCACAGGTAATTGTCTTTACAAAATCAAATGAGAATGTTCCGGCATCACCGATAGTTCCCAAATGCTTGCCCTTATAGGTTCCACCAATACTTTGGCAGGCATCTTCCAATAATAAAAGATTATGTTCTTTGCATATCTGTTGCAAAGCACCTAAATCGGCCATACTGCCGCACATATGTACGGGCATGATGCATTTTGTTCGGGGTGTAATAGCATTTTTTACTGCTTCAGGATTTAAAGTAAGGCTGTCATCTACATCCACAAGAACTGGAATGGCACCTACACTTACAACTGCTTCAAAGCTTGCTACAAAGGTGAATGATGGCATTATCACTTCATCTCCATATCCTATACCTAACGCACCCATTGCTGTAGTAAGAGCAGCCGTACCACTGCTCACTAATTGTGCATAATCACATCCAAATGTATTGGTAATCGCTTTTTCTAATTCGCGCGATTTCCAAATACCTTTTCTGGGACCATCAAAACCATAGCGCATAAGGATTCCATTATCAAGAACATCCTTTAGCTGACTGCGTTCTTCGGCGCCCCATAATTCAAAACCTGGCATGATAAATAATTAAAAAGTTAAAAGTAATAAGTTAAAAAACAAGCTTATAACACTACTACTGTATATAAAAGTAAAGAATTTATAGCCTTTTATAACATAATATGATTAACGGATATATTCGGCTTCGCTTTCCTGATTATTAAAATCAACAGAAGTGACAGCATATTTTACAGGCTTATCACTCAGTTGCGGAACAACAAATTTATTAGTCCCTGTTGAGGCTGGTAACACCTTAATCAATTTCCTTGCTTGTGCTGAACTACTATCTGAAGTATTGTTCGAAACTTCATATACGAGGTAATTCTTTACCAGATTTGTTGCGGTTGCAGAATTTACTTCTATCTCAATGAAGTTTGCATAAGATGAACTGCTTTTTATTTTCAATACTGGTTTGGCAGTATTGGTAGATTGGATCCAACTCATTGAAGGAATAGCAGCAGGTTGTGCAAAATAATTAAGACGAAGACTATCACTCCATCCATTGGGATTAGTAGCGAACGATTTACTACTGAAAAATATCATACCCTGAATATTCGGAGTGTTACGCAATGCTTGTATCTGTCTTGGTAACTGGGTCTTGTCTTTCCATGCTGGATTACTATTTGCCCTATAAGGAGCTAATCCAATATAACAATGCTTTCCATAAGTATGTTTACTCCACCAATCCAATAACACTTCATATGGTGCCCGTGGTTGTCCGAATTCCCAATATAATTGAGGTGCCACATAATCGATCCATCCCATTTTCAGCCATAACAATATATCAGCATACAAATCATCGTAATTTGTTTGACCGGCCTGTGTTGCACTTCCTTCAGGGTCTTTATCTATATTTCTCCAAACGCCAAATGGTGATATTCCAAAACGACATGTCTTGTTTTCTTCCTTTATTGCTTTACTCAAAAAAAGTATAACCGAATCTACATTACTTCTTCGCCAATCGTCTTTTGTTAAACCATTTCCATACTGCGAATAACGCCACGGTATCAGGAAATTCTTTTCCTGCAATACGATAGGGGTAGAAATAATCATCAAAATGAATGGCATCAACAGCATACCGGCTCACAACATCACGAATTACCTTAACCACAAACTGCTGGGCGTCTTTATTACCTGGATCAAAATATTTCTTATCACCATAATTCAAAAACCATTCGGGATGAATACGTGTAATATGAGTCGGTGCAATTGTAGATTTAACAAGATCAAATACAGCGCGATAAGGATTACACCAGGCATGGAATTCCATTCCACGCTTATGCGTTTCCTCAATCATAAATTGTAAAGGATCGTAATAGGGTACAGGGGGCGTTCCTTGTTTACCTGTTAGCCATTCACTCCAAGGTTCGTAAGGAGATGGATAGAAGGCATCTGTTGCAGGTCGTATCTGTGCTATTACTGCATTGATACCATTACGTTGATGCATATCCAAAATACGGATGAACTCCTGTTTTTGGCTATCGCTGTTATAATTACCTTTTGTAGGCCAGTCGATATTATCTACTGTGGCAATCCAAACAGCACGGAACTCTGGTTGGTTCTGCGAAAACAAAGTAATAGCTGCAATCAGCAAGCTGAAAGTGAGTGCAAGTCTTCTCATATTGAATATTAAGTGTACTCCGATGCTTATTCGGAGCCGCGGATTTTGTCGAGCAATTGGTTAAGAGCTTTTACTTCAGAATTATTAAGCTTACTCAAACTACTATCCATCTCTTCATTGTATTGCTCCAACGATTCAAGTAATTCTAATCCTTTTGGTGTAATACTTACATCAACTAGTCTTTTATCTGTAGCACAAACTTCTTTTGATACCAATTCCTTTTTCAATAAACGATCTACAATCCGACTGGTATCGCTCATCTTATCAAGCATACGCTGTCGAATTTGTAAAGTACTGATGGGCGCTTGTGCTCCTCTTAAAATTCTAAGGATGTTATACTGCTGGGGTGTTATATCGCCTCTGTCAAATATTTGCTTATTGCGCTCCATTATCCAGTTGTGGGTGAAGATAAGGTTAACAATAGCCCGATGGTTATCGTTTCGGAATTTGGCAGTACGGATATCTTTATCAAGACTCATACTCGTTATTTCTAGTTATTGCAAAATTACTCAATATAATGAGATGAGTCGTGGTTAGACACTAATTATTCGTCTTGCCAAACTTTAGTACCCTCACTGCAGTTAGAACAGATATCAATATTCTTTCGGCCACCTAATAACTCCTTCCTGAATTGACGATATTTTTCGTCTTGCCAGATTTCACGGAACGACTTTCCTTTAAGATCTCCTAATTGGTGCAAGGCATCTTTGTCGAAACAACAAGGTACCACCAGTCCATCCCAGGTAATAACCGGAGCATGCCATAGTCTCCAGCAATGATTTTGTAGAGGATTCTTTACAACAGTATGTCCGTCTTTGTTTTTCCGGTAGCGACTAAAGCGTTGTATAGTAGGTATCAGTTGATTGGGATCGTTCTCATAATCATACACCTGCGCTGTTTTAAACCTTATATCATCCACTCCAATTTCAGCTGCCAGCTTTTTTACATCTTCAATCTGGTGTTCATTGGGTTTAACTACCAAGAACTGGAAGAAAACATAGGGGGTCTTGCTTTTCAATTCCTTTTTCCATTTCACTATGTTTCTGGCGCCCTGCAGCACTTTTTCTAAATTACCTCCCACCCGGTATTGCTCATAAACTTCCTGTGTTGTACCATCAATTGATATTATCAGCCTATCCAACCCACTTTCCACTGTTTTTCGGGCATTTTCGTCTGAAAGATAATGGGCATTGGTGGAAGTAGCTGTATAAAGCCCCTTTTTTGCAGCATATTGAACCATTTCCAGAAAATTCGGGTTGAGATACGGCTCTCCCTGGAAATAAAAGATGATATAGAAAATATCCTTATGTAACTGGTCAATGGTTTCCCGGTAAAAATCCTTTTGCAGCATCCCGGTTGGCCGGGTGAAAGCTCTTAATCCACTGGGACATTCAGGACAACGAAGGTTACAAGAGGTTGTAGGCTCGATAGCTACCGACAAAGGAAACCCCCATTGGATGGGCTTGTGAGTCCATTTACTCCAGTAAAAACTACCCAAAACCTTCATTGCATTCCAGGTTTTCCTGAAACTGAGCTTTGATAAGAGATTGATACTGTCGTTGTAGTTAAAAGCTGGCATTAGTCTGTAAAAATAGGGCACACAGGGGTTTCCACAATGTTCAGGGGTGTTTTACGTTAGAATTATCGACTATAAACCCAAACTCGGCAAGTGAATTTGCCGTATTTATCAAAGGGGTTCCAAATCAAAATGAAAAATCTATTCCTACTAATACTTCTTGTTTCCGGCCAGCTACTGGCTCAAAACACTATTGATGTAAAGACCTTCCAAAAAGAAATGGAAATGGTTCGGCAACAGGAGCAACAAGCTTATGAGCGACTGTTGACCAATCAGCCACAGGGAGTTTCTTTTACTGTAGCCTCATCCAATTTTGATGTACATCATACCAGAATGGATTGGTCTATAGATCCAGCCATAAACTATATTAAAGGAAAAGATAAGTTTCGATTTTCCAATAACCGAAAACACCAATACTATAACACTCGACTTTTGCAAAAGCCTGGTTGTAGACAGTATTTATTACCATGGTAATAAAATCAGCTTGTTCAAACGCCAGATAATGGCCTGGTTATAACGTTTCCTTCAACACTTAACGCTAACAGTAAAGATTCCGTTTCTGTATTTTATCAAGGTGTTCCTGGTGGGGGAGGCTTCGGTAGTTTTTATCAGGGCAAACACGCAGGCGTACCCGTAATTTATACACTTTCAGAACCATATGGAGCTCGGGAATGGTGGCCATGTAAGAATAATTTATTAGACAAGACGGATTCTATAGATATCTACATCACTTGTCCTAAAGAATATCAACCTTCTTCTAATGGCGTGATGGTAAACAACGATATCAACGGTGCCTTTCGAACAAGTTATTTCAAACACCGTTTTCCTATATCAACCTATCTTGTAGCAATCGCTGTTACCAATTATGTTTTTAACAACGATACTGTACAGGTTGGAAATGTGACGATTCCGTTGCAAAGTTTTTCATATCCGCCGGTGTTGGAGCTTTAATACTCGTTGATAATCTATCGAAATGCATATAGAACTTTTTCATCTGGTAGGCGACTATACCCTTTTGCAGCTAGAAAAATATGGCCATACTCAATGGGGCTGGAATGGAGGAATGGAGCACCAGACTAATAGTTTTGTCAACTCCCCTACACCGAATCTTGCTGCACATGAATTAGCACATCAATGGTTTGGAGATCTGGTTACTTGTGGCTCCTGGCAGGATATATGGCTTAATGAAGGGTTTGCCACCTATTTAACACTATTATCTTT
Source organism: Chitinophagaceae bacterium (assembly GCA_016721085.1). Taxonomy (GTDB): domain Bacteria; phylum Bacteroidota; class Bacteroidia; order Chitinophagales; family Chitinophagaceae; genus Endoryza. The sequence goes on from JADKJI010000010.1 coordinate 30,481, forward strand.
AACAAAGTTATTTCCTTATTCTTTACCAACCTTGAGTCGACACTTAATCAGATAGTTTCTGATTCAACCGGATCAGTATATGTAGACGATACTACCAGTGAAAGCAGGATATTCAGCGGCCGTCTTTCCTATAACAAAGGCGCCTATGTGCTTCATCTGCTTCGGGGGATGTTGGGAGATTCCACATTCTTTAGGGGAGTAAGAAGATATACAAACGATGCGGCCGTAAAATTGAGCTTTGCCTTTACTGATGATCTTAAACGGAACCTTGAGTTAGAAAGTGGAAAAGATTTGACGGAATTCTTCCAGAATTGGATTTACGGCCAGGGTTATCCTAATTATCATGCCGACTGGTATCAGAATAGCAAGAACTGGGTTAAGGTAAAACTAAAACAAACCACCTCTCACCCATCAGTTGCTTTTTATCAGATGCCTGTAACTCTTTATTAAAGAGGCGCTAGTCAGGGAAAGAGTTTTAAAGTGGATCATCAATATAGTGGTGAAGAAATATGGATAAATGCCGGATTTCCTGTTGACACCGTTATTATAGATCCTGACATTTGGATCCTGTCAAAAATAAAAACAAGCACAAAACTTAACGCCCTATTGACGATAACAATATAAAAGTGTTCCCAAATCCAGGCACAGGCCCATTGTATATCAGCCTTTCAAATCCGACAGATAAAACACTTTATCTAACCGTATTCAATTCACTGGGACAAAAAGTATATACTACAAGAAAAGATACGCCAGGGCAGGATGAGCTTTTTTCAATTCCAGCCACTGTATTATCAAAGGGAGTGTACTTCATTGAAATTCGAAGCGAGAAATCAATAAAGCTTGTAAAGAAGATAGTGCGCTAATCTATTTCCAATAATTATCAAATCAACAACAATTCCTGTATTTATTACGGGCCTCCTCCCTTTATATTTGCAGCCTGCATTATGGCTACAGCTCAACAGAAAAATACTGCCTGGAGAATCATTATCCTTATAATGGGATTGGCACTTGTTTACATGCTTGGTCGTGTTGGATATGAGTGGTGGTTAGAACGGAGAGCCCACTTTGTGCGGTATGAAGCTTTCGGCATCGATATTCCATCTAACTATTCTATTCATGGCATAGATGTTTCCAAATATCAGAATGTAATTGATTGGGAAAGTGTCAGGAATATGGAAGTAGGAAATGTAAAAATCGGTTTTACTTTTATAAAAGCTACTGAAGGCAATGGAAACAAGGATGCCTTATTCAATAGAAACTGGCGGAAAACAAAAGAAGCCGGTATTACAAGAGGCGCATACCATTTCTTTATTACAACCAAGAATGGAAAACAACAGGCCGAGAATTTTATAGATAAGGTTACACTAGAAGTTGGCGACTTACCCCCAGTACTTGATGTTGAACAGACTTATGGCGTAAGCAATGAAAAAATAAGGCACGAGTGAAAGATTTTCTCGACACAGTAGAAAATCATTATGGGGTAAAGCCTATTATTTATACCAATGTTGATTTCTATAAACAGGTTCTTAAAGATGATTTTGATGACTATCCATTATGGGTGGCACACTATCTTCAGAAAGAACGACCCCAAATTTACAGACCTTGGCATTTTTGGCAACATAGCGAAACAGGCAGGGTCAATGGCATCTATTCAAAAGTGGATTTCAATGTATTTAACGGCGATTCTGCCAGTTTTAAAAAGCTATTGATTCAATAGCCCTTTGTACCTTTCCGGAAATTTTTTGCTATGAGCGAAATGGAAGAAGACGTAAAAAGGTTCTTCACCCGAATCGTTTGGTCGGTAACATTAATTCTAACATGGGTGTTCCTAACTGTAGGAATCGGAATCTACAAGAAATGGTTAATCCCAGAAGGTAAATGGGGATGGGATAACCTCGTATTTTATATTATATCTCTCGCTGCTCTTGTTTTCGTTTTAAAAAAATTAAAAGGATACTGGTCGGAGAAATTTCCGCACGGATGATGACGAATTAAAATACATATAACCGCAGAGACGCGGAGACGCAGGAAATACCTCTGCGTCTCCGCGTCTCTGCGGTTTAAAATATTTTAAACAAATCAATTCTTTGTATCCAAGATCACCGGTGTATTACCTTTTCCCAATATTATCGTCTTAGCATTTTGCGACTTTGACAATTCCAACTGCGCTTTTATCTGTTCGTATTGTAATTGCCTGTCTGTTAAGCTTTCGCTGATGATACGCTGATAATCTGCAATACCCTGTGCTTCAACTCTTTTACGTTCAGCTTCCTGACGCTCTTTCTGCAATACGAATTGCATTTTCTGAGCTTCCTGCTCTGCATTAATCTTTTGCTCAATGGTAGCTCTTACAGATGCAGGTAAAGTGATATTTCTAACCAATAGATTTTCAAGCAGCAACCCTCTTTTCTTAAAATCATCTTCAATATTCTTGAAAATTCGTTGTTGAAATTCATCTCGCTTTGTTGAATATAAAGCTACTGCTTCATAATAAACAGCGTTGTCCCGTATACGGGTTCTGGTAATTGGCCTTACAATCTTATTTTCGTAATCAATACCCGTTTCTCTTAACAACCTTGGGGCATCATTTGGAACTACACGATATAAAACAGATAAATCAATAGTTACCTCCAATCCGTCAGAAGTTAACACTTTGATAGCATCGTCGCCCGACATCGCTCCTTCATCATGAACACCACTCATTGTATAATTTAGCGTTTTAATATCCAGCTTCTCTATTTCTAATAATGGATTGATAAAATGTAGTCCGCTTCCCAGTACATCTTCCTGAACTTTTCCAAATAGCTTCTTAACGCCTACTTGTCCAGCTCCAACCTGAATTATACATGCAGTTAATATACCCACCAATATTACAATGGTACCTATTATGCGTATAGCGCCTCCAAACCTGTTTGCAGGTTCATTGCTTTTAGAAAGAACCACTCCAACAATGATGATGATAATTCCGAGAATGATAAAAAGCATGTCTTAAATTTTAAAGTAAAAAGTTATAAGTTAAAATAGGGCTATAAAAATTTTCTATTTATGAACTATGGTCGGCAACAATTACCCACTGGCCTTTTATTTTTCGGAATAGTAAAGTGTAGTGACCGCCTACGTTTCCGGCACTCCGAACCAATTGCCATTTTCCGACTACATAGTAAGCTTGTGATTCAATTTTATTTACATGAAGTATGGTGAAGGTTAGTTTTCCCATACGGGCGGTATCGCCATAATTTTTCTTATAAGAAGCCAGTGTACTCTTGTATCCATAAGTTACTCCGCTCTTCCCAATATACATCAACGAATCGCTTTCCCAATAACCAACCATAAATTTATCAAGATCCCCACTATTCCAGGCTTTTGTTTGATTGTCGAGAATGGACAGTATGGCCTTTTCATCCTTGGTCTGAGCTACTCCTTTAGATTGTAAAAGTAAAAAGGTGAATAGAAAACAAAGCAGAAGTTTCATTGTACAGTGCTTTAGCGTTTGTAAGTTAATCAAAAGAAAACTGCCCGTTACTTCTTCTTTTGATAAACAACCAAATTACCTACTTCTGGCGATAGCTTTATCCAGTTTGAATCAGGTAACCGGGCCATTGTTTCCTGACCACTTACTACCACTAAAAAGCAACACAACAAAAAGGGGTAAACCCCCCCCCCCAAAAACCCCCCCCCCCCCCCCCACCCCCCCCCAAAAAAAAAAAACCCCAAAAAAAAAAACCCAGGGCGCCCCCCCCCCCCGGGGGCGGCCCAAGCACCCCCCGGGGGGCCCGCCTATAAAAGGGAAATAAGATAAGCCCAACCAAAATAAAAAGGAGGAAAAGAGAAAGCGAAGCGATTTTAAAGACAATTGTTTCATAAACAGCAAGCGGGACGATAGGAAATATGAACGATTTCAGTATTACTGTTACCCGTACATTTTTACCATTGCTTTTGTATGGACATTACAAGACGGAAAATGGTTTCTTGTATGCCATCCTTTTCGTATTCGGTGGTGTTTCCTCTATAATAATCTATACGGTTATTAAGGTCTTCTTTTAAGAATTGTTCCTTACCATTTGAAAGTAAGAATTGGCTGTCATTTTGCTGAAAGGTTATCAGCATATTGGGTGGAAGGAAATCAAAATTGATAGAAACGGTAGTTGTCGATTCATTTGTTGAATAAATCAGTAAATAATCCTGCACTATTCGGAATAAAGATACTTTGTCAACTATCGGTATCGTTTCAATTTGAGAGAAATTACCTGATACCTCTATGTTTTTTCTGAAATGGGTGGTATAATTGGCAATGTATTCCTGCAATCCTTCTTCAAGACCAATATCCCTTATTGTAGATGGATTTAAAGTATAGCAAATGGAATACAATTCAGTCATCGCTTCCTTTGTCAACGACAAAGACTTATGAAGGAATACGTTCTTACTATCTTTTTCCGACATGTCCTGAAGCATCAATTTGGATGTTGCTAAACTTTGATATATACTACTTTGCAATCCTTCTACCAATACTTCTCTTTCTTTTTCCTGGGAATTCATAACAGATCGCATCACTTCTATCTTATGGTTCCTTTCATTAAGAACAAGAGCTTCGTATAATTCTTTCTGATATTGGAATAGGGCATAAAAAACATAAGAAGTCAATAAGAAAGATATTATCAGACTCATTGTCCTTATTCTATCAATACTTTCTTCTGGTAATATTAGTCCTTCTGGATGAGCAGGTACATAAAGAAGAATTAACAACAAAACGAATGTTGTAAAAAGAAAAAATATAAAGGTTCTTCTGGCGTTGCCGCCATCGCGAAATATATAAAGGAAGCTAATGATGAATGGGAAAAAATAAACAACAGTACCTGAGTCTAGTCCAAGATGATATGTAACAATAAATAATAAAATATTGATTAGGATGGCACCAATGATTTTTGCAGCTTCCAGTTTTCCTCTGTTAGAAATCCACAGAACAAAACATAATGCAACGAAACCAGCTGAAAGTAATACAGCACCAAAATAATCCTTATTTGAACCAACAAGAGAGTAAGTGATATTAATAAATACAGCAACCAGGGCGATGTAAATAATCGCTTTAAATCCCTTGACGGATTTTACAGAAGTTACCTGAGAGGTATTATTGCTACTAATCGTATCTCGTTTTATTGCATTCTGCTGGAATGCTGTTTGTGAATTTAGCCGGTTGACTTTCGCATGATAAATTTACGAAATGTGTGTGCAAATAAAGGAAACCAGCTATTATTCTTTTAATAAAGAAAAAAGCTGCCCTTTGAGGCAGCTTTTATAACTATGTTGAGCCATTTATCATTTAATATCTGAGCTTTTTAAACCAAGTAGCATCTGCCTCAGCACTTTTAAGAGGTGTTGTGCCCTCATATTTTTCCTGTTCAACTATATAATACTGCATCCCATTTTGGGAGGCTGTTCTTATAATCTTTGCATAATCAATGTTGCCGGTCCCTAAATCTACAGAAGCGTCATGTTCTTCCGGTTTTGCTGTTTTAGAGCGGTCTTTTACATGACATAAGCGAAAGCGATTGGGATACTTCTTTAACCATGCTTCCGGATCTTGCCCTGCTGTAACCACCCAGTACATATCCATTTCAAAGTCAACCAAAGAAGCATCTGTTCCTTCCATAAAAATATCGGTTGCATATTGTTCCCCATTCAACTTCACAAAGGAATAATCATGGTTATGATAGGCGAAACGAATACCGTTCTTTTTACAGATTTCTCCCGCCTTATTAAACCCATCAGCTATCTTTTTATAATCATCAACAGATTTCTGTGGTCCTACCCATGGAGAAATAAGGTACTTCAATCCCACTTCTGCGGCTTCAGCTGCTTTTCTATCCAAATCCTTGGCTGTATCACAATGGCTGCTGATCATCTTTAAGCCAAGTCCGTTTAAATACTTCTTAAACTCAGGGTGTTTCATTCCCCACCAAAGACCAAGCTCACCTTCATAACCTTCCAGTTGCTTATAACCGAAATCCGCAACTTGCTTAAGGACGCCTTTTGGATCTTTTGGCAAATCATCTCTTAAAGTATATAACTGAAGGCCGAACGACTTTATCTTTTTACCAGACAAGTCAAAAAAATCAGCTGAATCATCTTCACCATTAATTCCCTTGTTTGCAAGGGAGAATAATGGGCCTAATGCAATTGCCGAAGCAAATAAACCGGACTTCATTAAAAAGTCTCTTCTGTTCTGCGACATGGTAACAGGATTATAATAATTAATAAATCATTCCCTAAACTTTATAGGAAATACGAATTATCCGGATGCTTTTACGCGTCAGGTTATTCCTTTATAATTTACAAAGCTACTAGGTAGCCCAGGCTTTATCACCTTTTTTGTAAGGGATACATCCTTCATATTTACCAGGCACCGCTATATAACGAAGCGCTTTGGTTGCACCCACTTCAGATGTAAAGAAGCCTAATAAAGTCAGTTGCTTCATCAAACTGAAATAGTGTGCAGGATCTTCAGGCTTTTTAGACTTTTGATAGTCTTTTGCTTCCTTATCCAAAGCTGTCAGCAATTCTTTGCGATGCTCAGGAGTGGCTTTCATAAAATCATGTCCATGCATTTTACTGCAAGCGGCATTCAATTTGCCCATTCCTTCAAGGAAAATCTTCTGGTCTTTTTCCTCATAGCAATCGGTTACCATTGTGTTCATGAAAGCTCCTACTTTGGCGTCTTTTGCACCTGGAGTGCTGGTAGCTGGAAGAATGGTTTCAGCAATTTCATCTAGATAGGCCATGTCTTCCGCGCTCAGGGGTAATCCGGCTGCTGCTTTATCGCCGGGCTTACAGCCACTAAGGAAGAATTCAGCACCTACGATGGAACCACCCACCAGTACTGCCACTCTTGATAATGCTTCGCGTCTGTTCATATGTGACAATTTATAGTTTACAAGTTAAAGATTTCCTTTCTTAAGTTCGCCAACTGCAAAATCGCAGGCCCTGGCGGTAAGGGCCATATAAGTCACCGATGGGTTCTGACAAGCAGAGGATGTCATACAAGCACCATCGGTATTGAACACGTTTTTCACTTCGTGCAACTGGTTCCATTTGTTCAAAACCGATGTCTTTGGATCATGTCCCATCCGCGCCGTTCCCATTTCATGAATGCAAAGTCCTGGATACGCTTTATCGTCATTGAAGGTGTAGATGTCTTTAATTCCTCCTTTCTCTAACATTTCAGCCGCACTATTCATCATATCCTGACGCATTGCCATTTCATTTTCCCTGAATTCACAACTGATATCAAGCTGGGCTAATCCCCATTTATCCTTCTTCTCTTTATGCAATGTCACCTTGTTTTCAGGATGTGGCAATTGTTCACCCCAACTTCCCAACCAAAAACCCCAGTCACCTGCTTCTGTAAGTCCCTCTTTAAATTCAGCACCTATTCCTCCATCATCACTTACTCTTCCTCTGGAAGCACCACCCTGATAGCCAAAACCACGTACGTAATCTTTACGTTGCGTTTTTTCATCAAGATTCCGGAAGCGGGGAACATAAATACCATTTGGCCTTCTGCCATATGTATACTGATCTTTAAAACCATCATATTTTCCACCCGCACCAACATGATAGTGATGATCCATAAGATTCCTACCCAACTGGTCGCTTGCATTCCCCATACCATTCGGGAATACATCAGATATGGAATTCAACAATATTGATGTTGATCCTAAAGTAGAAGCATTCAGGAAGATGATTTTTGCAAAATATTCCTCCGTCTGCTTCGTCAATTCATCTATAATTCGAACACCTTTCGCTTTTTTCTTCTCCTTATCATATATCACTTCCATAACTATGGAGTGTGGACGAAGAGTTAAGTTCCCGGTATTCATGGCAACTGGAAGTGTTGCGGAATTACTGCTGAAATAGCCTCCGAATGGACAACCTCTATCGCACATATTCCTGAACTGACAGGGACCACGGCCATTCCATCCTCTCGTAAGATTGGCAACACGACCTATAATCATTCTTCTTCCATCATTGAATCCAGATTGAATACCAGATGCAACATGTTTCTCCAAACAGTTCATTTCCATTGGAGGCAGAAAATCACCATCTGGTAATTGAGCCATCCCTTCCTTACTTCCGCTTATTCCTACAAACTTCTCTACATAACTATACCAGGGTGCTATGTCTTTATATCGTATTGGCCAATCAACACCATGTCCATCTTTAGCATTAGCTTCGAAATCCAGATCACTCCAACGATAACATTGGCGTCCCCACATCAGTGAACGACCTCCAACATGATACCCTCTGATCCAATCATAAGGTTTTGATTGTACATAAGGATGATCAAGGTCGTTTACAAAAAAGTGGCTATTCGATTCGTTACAAAAGCCCCTTATCTGAATATGTTGCTCTTCCTTTTTCTGTTTCGTATTCCAACCTCTATGCAATAATTCCCACGGCGCCATATTGGTAGTTGGATAATCAGTGATATGATCCACTTTTCTCCCCCTTTCCAATACCAAAGTCTTCAACCCTTTCTCACACAATTCTTTTGCTGCCCATCCACCACTGATACCACTACCCACTACAATAGCATCGTAGGTATTCTGTGATACCGATTTTGTGTTTAGCCGTACGGTGCTGGTAGTGTCTGATGGCATGCGTTTAAATTAAAAATTCAAAAATCAAAAGTCAAAAAAGTTATATGTATTAAGTTGTAAGTAATAAGTGAAATACAACTGCTCATACCTTCCGGACTTTCGGTCTTCCCGACTTCCGGACCCTGTATTCATTTCCACATTTTCAAATCTTCAAATTCTCAAATTACAAATTCCCTTTCTTCATCTCCCTCACCGCATAATCCACCGCTCTTGCCGTCAACGTCATATATAATATCGAAGGACTCTGGTTTCCTGTACTCGTCATACAAGCACCATCGGTCACAAAAACATTCTTACAATGATGCAGTTGGTTCCATTCATTAAGCAGGGATGTTTTTGGATCTTTACCCATACGGCATCCGCCCATTTCGTGGATATCCAAACCGGGAGCTTGTTTAGTATCTGCATGATCTATATTCTTCACTCCCGCTTTTGTAAGCATTTCTTCAGTTTGAGTGAAGAAATCTTTCAATAGCCTGTCGTCATTATCATCATAACCAACAGAAGTCACCAACTGTGGAATACCCCACTGGTCTTTCTCTGTTTTACTTAACCTCACATGATTGCTCTCCTTTGGTATAGTTTCCCCTTGCACATAAGCATATACATGCCAGGGACCGGCTTCTGTCATTGCTTCTTTATACGTAGCCCCTATTTGTTCCGGGCATTGATCTCCATTTCCTCTTTGTCTATAAGCACCTGCGAAGGTTGTGAAACCACCAACAAAATCAGTATCCTGTTTTTTCAGATTACGGTAATTAGCGATGATGGCATCTGTAGGATTTCTTCCATATGTATATCCATCTTCAAACCCATCGATGCTTCCATTCATCCATCCCCTGTAATTATGAAAACAAACATATTTCCCTAACAAACCTGAATCGTTTCCTAATCCATTTGGAAATCGATTGGATACCGAATTCATTAATACCAGATTGCTGTTTAATGCTGACGCATTTACAAAAACTATTTTGGCAAAATAATCCGTCGTTGTTTTTGTAACTGCATCTATTATGCGAACACCAGTTGCTTTCCCTTTTTGTTCATCATATATAATCGAATGCACAACAGAATTAGGCCTTATAGTAAGGTTGCCTGTTTTGGCCGCCCATGGCAAGGTGGATGAGTTAGAACTGAAGTAGCCTCCAAATGGACAACCTCTCATACACAAGTTTCTTGCCTGACACTGTCCTCTTCCCTGATCAAGATGAACCTGAGTCGGTTGGGTAAGATGTGCCCATCTGGCGTGGACTAAATAACGGTTACCATATTCTTTCAAAAAACTTTTCTTCAGATGTTGCTCAACACAATTCAATTCGAAAGGTGGAAGAAACTCACCATCAGGCATAGCATCAATTCCATCTTTGTTACCACAAACACCAATAAATTTTTCAACATGACTATACCACGGCGCCACATCAGCATATCTTATTGGCCAGTCGAACCCATAACCAAAGCGTTTGGGACCAGTAAACTCATAATCACTCCATCTTTGTGTAGCTCTTCCCCAGGTGAGAGATTTACCTCCTACCTGATAGCCTCGAATCCAATCAAATGGTTTTTCCTGTATATAAGGATGATCTTTATCCTCTATAAAAAAGTGTTTATTATCTTCTCCATACCCAGCGGCTTTTGTAATCAACGGATTTTTCTGCCTCGTTTCCTGTGTTATATTACCCCTATGCGTTAATTCCATGGAGCTTTAGTAGCTGTGGGATAATCCTTGACATGCTCTACATGTCTCCCTCTTTCCAACACCAATGTCTTCAACCCTTTCTCACATAATTCCTTTGCCGCCCAACCACCGCTGATACCACTACCTATAACAATGGCATCATAGCTGTTCTGAGCTACGCCTTTTGTGTTTAGGTTGATGGTTGTAGTGTCTGTGGGCATGATAATTCAAAATTTAAAAATCAAAAGTCAAAAAAGTAATACGTTTTAAGTTATAAGTAATAAGTTAAGTGCAACCGTTTAATTCTTCCGGCCTTTCGGTCTTTCCGACTTCCGGACTCAGTATTCATTCTCAAATTTTCAAATTACCAAATTTTCAAATTACAGGTTCCCCTTCTTCATCTCCCCCACTGCATAATCCACAGCTCTCGCCGTAAGCGCCATAAATGTCAAAGATGGATTCTGGTTACCCACGCTTGTCATACTCGCTCCATCTGTTACAAATACATTCTCGCAGTGATGCATTTGGTTCCATTTATTGAGTAAGGATGTTTTGGGATCCTTGCCCATTCTAACACCCCCCATTTCATGAATATCATTTCCTGGAACGCGGCCATTATCGAGAGCGTTTATGTTTTTGCATCCTGCTTTCTCAAGCATTTCAGAACCTTGTTCCAGGAAATCCTTCACCATTTTATCATCATTATCAGAATAGCCAATGGAGGTTATGAGCAATGGAATACCCCAATCATCTTTCTGATCCTTACTTAGCCTTACATGATTTTTTTCCTGGGGAATTGTTTCACCCTGCATCATCATATATACATTCCACTGACCTGCTTCAGATATCTTGTTTTTATAATCTTCGCCTATTCCATCCATATCATACCCTTGCTGCCAGTTTGATCGACCTGCACTATAGTGAACCATATATCCCCTAAGAAAATCCATTTCCTGTTTATATACGTTCCTGAAATTCGGCATCATGGCTGCAGTTGGTTTCCTGCCGTAATCATACTTGTCTTCAAATCCTTCAATCGTTGCGTTTACATTTCCCCTGTATTCATGGAATGCGATATACTTTCCTAATATACCAGAGTCATTTCCCAGTCCATTTGGAAAACGATTGGATGTTGAATTAAGTAATATCAGATTCGAATTAAGACATGCAGCATTAAGGAAAATGACTTTTGCATAATATTCTGTAGCCTCCTTAGTATTGGCATCAATAACCCTTACACCAACAGCTTTCTGTTTCTTTTCATCATAAATGATGGAATGAACCACAGAGTGTGGACGTAAGGTCATATTACCAGTTTTCATTGCCCATGGAAGGGTAGAGGAGTTGGCGCTGAAATAGCCACCAAACGCACATCCCCTATGACAAATACTTCTTGCCTGGCATTGGCCTCTTCCCTGATCAAGATGTATCTGTTTTGGCTGCGTAAGATGAGCACAACGTCCTTGAATAACCGTACGACCTTTATACTGGCTGTTTATTTTTTCTGCAATATGTTTCTCTGGACAATTCATTTCCCAGGCCGGAAGAAATTCCCCATCTGGCAATGTTTCCAATCCGTCTTTATTTCCACTGATACCTGCGAATATTTCTACGTGGCTATACCAAGGTGCAAGATCATTATAACCTATTGGCCATTCAACGGCATAGCCATCCCGAGCGGGACCTTCAAATTCAAAACGGCTCCATCGCTGAGTTGCTCTTGCCCACATCAGTGATTTACCGCCAACCTGATATCCGCGTAACCAATCGAATGGCTTCTCCTGTATATATGGATGCTCTTTATCTTTTACAAAGAACTGCTGTGAAGCTTCTTCGAATGCATAACATCTTGAAGCGATAGGGTTTTCCTTTTTTAATTCTGATGTAAGATTATTCCGATGCTTGAAATCCCACGGATCCATCAAGGTTGTCGGATAATCCTTTTTATGTTCAACGTTTCTTCCTCTTTCCAACACTAATGTCTTCAGTCCCTTTTCACACAACTCCTTGGCGGCCCAGCCACCGCTCATTCCGCTACCTATTACAATAGCATCGAAGCTGTTCTGCTCGAGCCCTTTGGCATTGATGTTTACTGATGATGTTGTATCTGAAGGCATCTGTTAAATTAAAAAGTCAAAAATCAAAAAAGTTATACGTTCTAAGTTTTACGTTATAAGTTTGGAACATCCCGCTCCACAAAAGCCACGGACTTTCGGTCTTCCCGACTTCCGGACCCTGTATTCATTTCCACATTTCCATATTTTCACATTTCCTCATTACAGATTCCCCTTCTTCAACTCCCCCACCGCAAAATCCGCCGCTCTTGCTGTTAACGCCATATACGTAAGTGAAGGGTTAACACAAGCCGTTGATGCCATACAAGCTCCATCGGTTACGAACACATTCAATGCATCCCAAACTTGATTATGAGCATTGAGAACAGAAGTCTTTGGATCCTTACCCATACGAGCAGTTCCCATTTCGTGAATACCCATTCCTAGTGCATAATCACGATCAACCCCTTTCACGTTTTTCACTCCTGCAGCTTCTAACATGGCTATTGCTTCATTCATCATATCTGGACGCATCTTCTTTTCATTCTCTTTTATTTCTGCATCGATAGCTAAAACAGGAAGCCCCCATTTATCTTTTTTTGTTGGGTCTAATGATATCTTATTCTCATGATAAGGCAATGTTTCGCCGAAACCTGTCATTCCGATTGTCCATGGTCCTGGTTCAGACAACGCTTCTTTCAAATCTGTTCCAATATTCAATTCGGCAATTTCCCGGCTCCATCCCTGGCGACTCGCAGCTCCCTGATAACCATATCCACGTAAGAAATTTCTTTTGTCGCCAAATAGATTTTGCCAGCGTGGAATATAAAAACCGGTGGGTCTTCTTCCATAATAATATTTATCATCAAACCCTTCGACAGTACCGGAAGCGCCTACACGAAAATGGTGGTCCATCAGGTTATGACCTAACTCGCCGCTGCTGCTTCCCAATCCACCCGCCCAAACATCGGTAGCAGAATTCATCAATATCCAGGTACTATTAAGTGCTGATGCATTCAGGAAAACTATTTTGGAAGTGTATACATAGGTCTTATTTGTTTCAGCATCCAAAACTTCCACACCAGTTACCTTCTTTGTATTCTTATCATACACCAGCTTGGTTACAATTGAGTTTATGCGGAGTGTAAGGTTACCGGTAGCTTGTGCTGCTGGCAGTGTTGAAGACTGGGTGCTAAAATAGCCGCCGAAAGGACATCCGTTAGCGCATTTGTTCCTATATTGACACAAATCCCTTCCAGGTAGTGGTTCTGTAATATTGGCAACCCTTCCAATAGTCAATAATCTTTTCCCATCAAAATGGGTTTTGATCTTAGCTGCAACATCTTCTTCTACACAGTTCAATGGCATAGGTCGCTGGAACTGTCCGTCTGGTAATTGAGGTATGCCATCTTTATTACCGCTGATACCAGCGAACTTCTCAACGTGGTCGTACCATGGGGCTATATCTTTATAACGGATTGGCCAATCCACACCAAAACCATCTTTAGCGTTTGCTTCAAAATCAAAATCGCTCCATCTGTAACTCTGACGACCCCACATCAATGAACGGCCACCAACATGATATCCCCTGAACCAGTCAAAACGTTTTGTTTCAGTATAAGGACAATCCTTATCACTAGCCCACCATTTAAGGTTCACTTCGTTTAAAGGATAATCCCTTTTCAATACCGGATAATCCTTTATCATCTGTTGTGTTCTTCCCCCTCTATGCGGATACTCCCACGGGTTCTTATTTGTTTCGGCATAATCCGTCTTATGACGGATGTCGAAACCTCTTTCTAACATCAAAACCTTTAATCCTTTTTCCGTCAATTCTTTCGCAGCCCATCCGCCACTTATACCACTACCGATTACGATAGCATCAAAATGGTTCTCGTCAACTGCTTTGTTATTAATTCTAACTGTTGTAGTATCAGACATATAAGAAATTAAAAAGTCAAAAATCAAAAAAGTTATAAGTAGTAAGTTATTAGTAATAAGTTAGGAACAGCCCTCACAACAAACGCCACGGACTTTCGGTCTTCCCGACTTCCGGACCCTGTATTCATTTCCTCATTTCCACATTTTCACATTTCCTCATTAAATGTTCCCCTTCTTCAACTCCTCCACCGCATAATTCGCCGCTCTCGCCGTAAACGCCATGTAAGTCAATGATGGATTCTGACAAGCTGCAGAAGTCATGAATGAACCATCGGTTACGAATACATTCTGTGCATCCCAAACCTGATTCCATTTGTTCAGTACAGATGTCTTTGGATCCTTACCCATACGCGCAGTTCCCATTTCATGGATACCACGACCGGGAGTACCATCACCATCAAATGCCTGAACATTTTTCAATCCTGCCGCTTCAAGCATCTCCTGCGCATCATTCTTCATGTCTTTGCGCATCTTGAGCTCATTCTCTTTCAACTCACAATCAAAGTCAAGTATATTCAATCCCCACTTATCTTTCTTGTCCTTATTAAGTGTCACTTTATTCTCGTGATATGGAAGAATTTCACCGAAACCGCCCATACCGAAAGTCCAACCACCTGGTTCCAATAAAGCATCCTTATAGTCTCCTCCGATATTGAATTCAGCTATTTCTCTTCCCCAACCATCGCGACTTCCACCTCCCTGATAACCGAAGCCACGAACATAGTCGCGCTTATCACCAAAGAAGTTCCTGTAACGGGGTACATATACACCGTTCGCTCTTCTGCCAAACGTATACTTATCATCATACCCTTCTGCATCACCGAAGGCATAAACACCAAGATGGTGATCCATTAAGTTATGACCCAATTCACCACTGCTACTTCCCAAACCATCGGGCCAGATATCAGTAGCTGAATTCATTAAGATCCAGGCAGAGTTCAATGTAGAGGCATTGAGGAAAATGACTTTTGCTTTATATACGTAGGTTTTGTTATCGTTTGCATCCAGCACTTCAACACCGGTTGCTTTTTTTGTATCCTTATCGTATAAGATTTTTGTAACTATACTCCAGGGACGTAATGTTAGGTTACCCGTAGCTGTTGCTGCTGGTAAAGTTGCAGATTGTGTGCTGAAGTAGCCACCAAAAGGACATCCAAACCAGCATTTATCACGATACATACATTGACGATCGTTAAGGGGAATGGTAGCATGCGCACAACGACCGATGATCATTTTACGCATTCCTTTATAATGCTCCTTGATACGGGCTGATACATCTTTTTCAACACAAGTCATATCCATTGCTGGCAAGAATTCACTGTCTGGCAGTTCAGGTAATCCTTCTTTAGAACCACTGATGCCAGCGAATTTCTCTACATAGCTATACCATTGCTCTAATTCTTTATAACGAACTGGCCAGTCAACACCGATACCTTCTTTTGCATTCTCTTCAAAATAAAGATCGCTCCAACGATAACTTTGGCGACCCCACAACAGTGATCTTCCTCCAACATGATAACCGCGGAACCAATCGAATCGTTTTGTTTCTGTATAAGGCGAATCCTTGTCGCTTGCCCACCAGTCGAGGTTTCTTTCATTTAATGGATAATCCCTTTTCAACGCAGGATAGTTCTTGATCATTTCCTGCGTGCGACCTCCACGGTGTGGATGATCCCATGCTTCCTTATTGGCTTCCAGGTAGTCTGTCTTATGCTTGATATCCTTTCCACGCTCAAGCATTATAGTCTTAAGTCCTTTCTCACATAATTCTTTAGCGGCCCATCCGCCACTGATCCCAGATCCGATTACGATTGCGTCATAAACATTGTCAGCCATATTTATTCGTTTAGTGGATTTACAAAAATTGAAATGGAAATATACCTTGTCACAAACAATAGATCAGATATCGCAAATTTTCACCGCTTTTGCAAGTGCTTCCAATTGTTCTTCTTTCTTTGATGAAGTGGGAATAAATTCCTGCGCTACATAGCCTGTATAACCGAAATCATGTATTGCTTTCATTATTGCAGGGTAATAAAGCTCCTGGGTTTCATCGATCTCTCTTCTACCTGGAACACCTCCGGTATGGTAGTGACCAATATATTCTTTGTTGGCACGAATAGTTCTGATCACATCGCCTTCATCGATCTGCATGTGATAGATATCGTAAAGCAACTTGAAATTGGGGGATCCTACACGTTTCACCAGTTCTACTCCCCACGATGTGCGGTCGCACTGATAATCCTTATGATCTACTTTACTATTTAATAGTTCCATTATGAGGGTTACGCCATTTTTCTCGGCCAGTCCTGCAATCTGTTTCAACCCATCGCTACAGTTTTTCCAACCAGTTTCGTCATCTATACCTCTTCTGCTTCCGCTGAAACAAATCAGGTTTTTATATCCCGCTGCTGCAACGAGAGGAATCATGTTTGTATAGTTAGTTATCAGCTGGGCATGGAATTTCGTATCGTTCCAGCCATCAACCAGATTTATTTCAGCACCATTACACATGGTGGACTGTAGATCGTATTTTTTGAGCAATGGCCAATCTGCTGGGCCTACAAGGTCAATACCCACCAGGCCAATTTTTTTTGCTGCAACACAAAATTCTTCGAATGGAATACCTCCGTAACACCAACGGCAGGCAGAGTGGTTTATATTTCCTTTTAACATGTATGAAGAAGATGATTCACCTGTGGCAAATGAGGAAAGGAAAGGCGCGGCGCCTAATGCTGCTGTGCCTGTTACCAGACTTTTCAGGGCATCTCGGCGAGATTGGTTGGTTGGCATTTGTTCTCGTTAGAAGTTGGAAGGTAATTTACTAAAAGAAAAAACATCACCCATAAAATGAGTGATGTTTAACTAAAAAAAGATCAAATAGTATTACTAACGATTGTTTAATCAATGAGCTGCATGAATGCTTGGCTTTGTTTTACCCTTCATATAAAAATAAAGCCCTATAAATGCAGCGGTTAAAATGATTGGAATTACCAATGTAGCATTGATGATTTCGGGACCAGCGGCTGTTTTTGCCTGTGCTAATGCAGCACCCATTTCCGGAGTAGCGGAAGAAGCATTATAATCTGCGAGGTTTGAACCAGCCGGTAATTTGCCAAGAACTTTTTCATCATAAAACTTACCCATGATCATCATATATATGGAAACCGCGAACATTCCAGCTCCTCCCATAAGGTTTAGACCAACAGCTCCTGTTTTTGGTAGGTTTTCAGCTACAAAACCGAGCATTGTAGGCCAGAAATAACAAACTCCAATACCAAAAACCAGCGCACCAATATATATGCTATTCCCAGTTGAATGTCCTAAGAGGTACAATCCAACCGCTGACAGTGCTGCTGAAATTACAAGAACCCCCTGAGGAGAAAAACTTTTCACGATTGGTTTCGCAAAAGCTCTTCCTACAACCATTACACCTGTAGAAATAGTTAATATTAATATAGCATCATCGGTTACGCTTTTCAATAAAACATCTATCCATTGTCCGGTAAACAATTCAGTGATTGCAGTTCCGAACATGCAGATGATCATGAAAATAAACAAGAAGTTCCCGAGTGATTTATACATTTCTGCAGTAGATACACCAGCGGCCACCCTTTCTGTTACAGGGAACTTCAACTTAAAGAATAAGAAACCATAGATAATGGTAGGAATTAGCATCGTAGCAACCTGTATCTGCCAGCTAATGCCCCACTTTGTAAAATAAAAGCTAATAAGTGTACCAATTACAATTCCACCTGGAAACCATAAATGGAAATGGTTAAGTTTTGTGGTCTTATTGTCGGAATATAAAGAAGTTACCAATGGATTACAAGCAGCTTCAACAGTTCCATTTGCAATACCAATCAACAAGGTAGAAATAAACAGACTCCAGAAGCCTCCTGCAAAAATGGTAAGAAGTATGCCGGCCAAATGAAATATGAATGCCAGCTCGAGCAATCGTTTCATTCCTATGATATCAACTATAAATCCACCGATAATTACGGCTAAAGGGAAACCCCAGAAAGCAGTGGCAGCAATAGTTCCCAACTGCGAAGTGCTTAGTTGGAAATCGGTTCCTAACTTGTTTAAGATTCCTGCACGTATGCCAAAGGATAGGGATGTGACCAGAAGGGATAAACAACTTGCTACAAATAGTTGGTTACGGTTGATGTTGGCTTGCATTTCGTTTTGTTTTGGTTAAATGAAACATGAATATAATACGAAAAAGCACTAACAGGCATTAGGCATTCCGCATCTAGCATTCAGCATAAAAGTAAATGTAATTTTTTTTGACTTATTTTACTGACTGTTTTTTATTAGGTTTGTAGACCTCATTATTTCTTCAAAAACTAATTGCTTTTCATATGAACAGAAAACTTCGCATGGGAATGGTAGGCGGTGGTAAAGATGCCTTTATCGGTGCTATTCATCGTCACGCAGCATTTATGGACGGATTGGTAGAACTGTCTTGCGGCGCCCTTAGTATCAATCCCGAAATAGCTGTTGCTTCCGGCAAGGCATTATTTCTTCCTGAAGACAGAACCTATCTCACTTTCGAGGAAATGATCACCAAAGAAGCGGCGCTTCCAGCGGATAAAAGAATCGATTTCGTAACTATCGTTACTCCCAACTTCGCGCATTTTGCTCCCGCAATGATGGCGTTAGACCATGGCTTTCATGTAGTGATTGAAAAACCAATCACCTTCACAATTGATGAAGCGAAACAATTGAAGAAAAAACTGGATGAAACCGGTCTCTTACTTTGTTTGACTCATACTTATTCTGGCTATCCAATGGTTAAGCAAGCCAGGGCCATGATTAAGGATGGTGTTCTCGGTAAGATCCGTAAAATATATGTTGAATATCCTCAAGGCTGGCTTAGTAAGCTGTCTGAAAGGGAAGGAAACGCACAGGCCGCATGGCGCACCGACCCCAAAAAGAGTGGAAAAAGCGGTTGTATGGGTGATATCGGAACACATGCTGCCCATCTGGCTGAATATGTATCCGGATTAGAGATCACACATCTCTGTGCTGACCTGAATGTAATGGTAGAAGGCAGAATGCTAGACGATGATGGAAACGTTTTGCTGAAATTCAATAATGGCGCTGCAGGGGTATTAATGGCCTCACAGGTAGCCGCTGGAGAAGAAAATGCCCTGAAAATTCGTGTTTATGGTGAAAAAGGGGGAGTAGAATGGGCGCAGCAGGAACCTAACACTCTTCTTGTAAAATGGCTCGACCAACCCACACAAATACTTCGAGCTGGTGGCAACTATGGCGACAGACTAAGCAGTTATGCTACCCAGAACTGCCGCACTCCAGGTGGTCATCCAGAAGGATACCTCGAAGCATTTGGAAATATCTATCGCAATTTCGCACTCACCTTATCTGCCCGTATCGATGGTACCGAACCAACCAAAGAAAACCTTGATTTTCCAAGAGTGGATGAAGGTATAAGAGGTATGGCGTTTATTGATAATGTGGTGGCTTCGGGGCAATCGGAGAAGAAGTGGTTTGAACACAAAATATAGCAACCTGGTTCCATAGGTTCAAGGGATTCATGGAGTTCCATAGGTTCCATTTGTTCAATAAGTTCCATAGGTTCCTAAGTGTAACTTCACTACTTGTTGCTAACAATTTGTTTAGGTGTAACGCCTAAGAACCTGTGGAACTTATTGAACAAATGGAACCTATTGAACTATAAATTATATTAAACTATAAAGTTATGACTACAGTTAAAGGGCCTGGCATTTTCCTCGCCCAATTCATGGGAGATACCGCCCCGTTTAATTCCCTCAAATCTATCTGTGAATGGGCAAAGGGCCTTGGCTTTGTTGGGGTTCAGATTCCCAGTTGGGACAGCCGTTGTATAGATTTGCAAAAAGCAGCAGAAAGCAAAACTTATGCTGATGAAATAAAAGGAATCGTAAACGAAGCCGGTTTACAAATAACAGAGCTTAGCACTCACTTACAAGGTCAGTTGGTTGCTGTACATCCGGCATACGACACTTTGTTTGATGGATTTGCCCCTGAATCTGTACGTAACAATCCGAAAGCGCGCACAGAATGGGCGGTTCAACAAGTTAAATATGCTGCAAAGGCATCCCAAAATCTCGGATTGGACGCCCATGCCACATTTAGTGGTGCCCTGCTTTGGCCAACAGTATATCCATGGCCCCAAAGACCAGCAGGATTAGTTGAAACAGGCTTTAAAGAATTAGCAAAAAGGTGGTTACCCATATTGAATTATTTTGATGAGTGTGGTGTTGACCTTTGTTATGAAGTTCATCCTGGAGAAGATCTGCATGATGGCGTTAGCTATGAAATGTTCCTGGAACAAACAGGAAATCATAAACGTGCCTGTTTGCTGTACGACCCATCCCATTTTGTTTTACAATGCCTTAATTATTTGGAATACATAGATATATACCATGAAAGAATCCGTATGTTCCACGTAAAGGATGCAGAGTTCAATCCAACAGGGCGTCAGGGTGTTTATGGAGGTTATCAAGGTTGGGTAGACAGGGCTGGCCGCTTCCGTAGTTTGGGGGATGGCCAGGTCGATTTTAAATCTGTATTCAGTAAGCTGGCTCAGTATAATTATAAGGGATGGGCTGTTATGGAATGGGAATGCTGCCTTAAACATCCTGAAGATGGAGCAAAAGAAGGAGCTATATTCATAAAAAATAATATCATAAGGGTTACTGAAAAAGCCTTCGATGACTTTGCCGGAACGGGAAGTGATGAAAATTTTAATCGCTCTGTATTAGGTTTGTAAAGTAACTTGCACATCCAAATTATTACAAACAAAAAAACATAGAAATGAAGAAAGTTTTGTTAGTTATGAGCGCCGCAGTTTTATTGTATGCATGTGGTGGAGAAGGTACGAAAGCTCCTGAAACAACCGCTACTCCTGAAACTAAAACAACTCCTGCTGCTGCCGCTGCTGAAGAAAAAGGATTGAATATCCTTGCTTCTCTTGATTGCACTACCTGTCATAAGATCAATGAAAAAAGTATCGGACCTGCTTACATGGATGTTTCTAAGAAATATGAAGCTACTGAAGCAAATATTGATTCTTTGGCTCATAAAGTTATCAAAGGCGGTACTGGTGTTTGGGGTACAGTTCCAATGACTCCACATCCAAACCTGTCATTAGATAGCGCACGCGAAGTTGTTAAATATGTATTGTCGCTTAAGAATGCACAATAATCATTCTGAATAAAAATAATATCACAACATGAGATTGCTTTCAATTGCTCTAATCCTGTTTACACTCGCTTCCTGCAATAATGGAGAACCAAAAGCAGCAGAAACAGAAAAAGTTGCTCCTGCAGTTCAACCCGATAATACATTGTCTGATGCCGAGAAAGCAGACGGATGGCAATTGCTATTCGATGGCACATCTAAAACTAGCTGGCATGTTTTCAATAATAAGTCTGATGGTCATGCCTGGGTAATCGATAGCGGTACCCTGCACCTCAATCCTTCAGAAATGAAAGATTGGCAAACTGTTGGCGGTGGTGATATTGTTACTACAGACGAATACGACAATTTCGATTTTAAGATTGAATGGAAAGTCGCTGATAGTGCCAATAGCGGTATCATACTTTTCATCAACGAAAGTCCAAAATACGAGCATACCTGGCATACGGGTCCTGAAATGCAGGTGTTAGATAACAACGGTCATCCAGATGCGAAAATTATCAAACATCGCGCAGCAGATCTTTATGACCTGATTATCTCCACTCCTGAAACAGTGAAAAAAGCTGGTGAATGGAATCAGGTAGAAGTGATCAGTAACAAGGGTACACTTGAATTTCATTTGAATGGAACAAAGGTTTTGAGCACAACCATGTGGGATGATAACTGGAAAGCAATGATCAAGGGAAGTAAGTTCAAAGACATGCCCGATTTCGGAACATACAAGATTGGTCATATCGGTTTACAGGATCATGGCAACAAAGTATGGTTCAAGAATATCAAGATCAAGAAATTGTCTTAAGCGAAATTCTTATAGCTTTTTAAAAGACCGGCCGCTGGCCGGTTTTTTTCTGGGATTACAGTGATTTAATTGATTAGCTGGGATTGAATACAAATACATATAACCGGGAAGGGTTATATCGAGATGTCATCTCGGGAGATGACATCTGAAGAGGGTTTTCCCATATTTTTTGGTGTTTCCCTCAAATTATACAACTCCCTTTTTCAGGAATGCGAATAATACATATAACCGCAGAGACGCGGAGGCGCAGAGAAATTTCTCTGCGACTCCGCGTCTCTGCGGTAAAAAAATTAACACAAAAGTCTTTCCAACTCGTCAAACGTCCTCTGGAACCTCTTAACCTTCTGGAACCCTTTCCAACCTACTTATTTTCCCGCCCAATAATCAATCACCAACACCTTATCCAAAATGGGCTTTAATACTTCTACAAATGCTTTATGACTTGGATGTGGTAAATAAATTTCCCGATCTTTTTCTGTACTGAAACTGACCGTAAAACAATGAGTAAATCCCTGATTCAGGTTTTCAGGACTATTATTCGTTCCCCATTCAAAACCCTTTATTTCCTTAATCTGTGATGGTAAAGCTCTGAATGCGTCTTCCACTTTTTTAATCTGATCGGCACTTGCATCATCCTTGAATTTAAATAACACAACATGCTTCAATATTTTCTTACTGTCATTACTTTTCTGACCAAAAGATGCAGCAACAATTGCGAAGCTTAAAAATAACAATGTGAGCTTTTTCATTTCTATAATTTTAATAAAATAAAAAGGGGAGAAACATGGTTTCCCCCACTTATAACTTAAAACTTACTACGTATAACTCTCTTACAGTTTCGGCAGCTTATACCCATTATGATATTCCTTTCCGAAATACTTCTTATTGATCGCTTCGTTCGTAAACCTTGCTTTGTCTTTGTCCCATACCAGTTTTTCCTGAGTACGAAACGCAATATTTCCCAGTTGACAAACTGTAGCGATATGTGCACCTGTTTGGATTGGGCAGTTTAGTGACTCGTGTTTACGGGAACGAACGGCAGCAATGAAGTTTTCCCAATGTTTAATTAGTCCATTATCTGTTGGAGATTTTCTTTCCACCTTAACCTTGTTCTTACTTTGGCGTTCTTCATAAACTTCCCATCCACCACGATCCAGTTCAAGAGTACCGTTATTGCCAATGAATGCAATACCATGATCTTTTCCATACAATCCATTATCGATGCCCATGGCGTGGTCCCAGATAAGGTTGAACTTATCGAACTCATATAAGGCACCCATTGTATCGGGAGTTTCCTGGCTAAGATCTGGATATGCGAAATTGCCACCCAATGCAGAAACAGATTTTGGTACATCTGCATTCATTCCGAAAATGGCGTAATCCATCAGATGCACACCCCAATCGGTCATCAGGCCACCTGCATAATCCCAGAACCAACGGAAATGGAAATGAAAGCGACTGGCATTGAACTCTTGTTTAGGAGCTGGCCCTAACCACATATTATAGTCAACACCTGCCGGTGGAGCAGAATTTGCCACTTTTGGCTGAGGACGCATCCAACCCTGATAGCACCAAACTTTTACTGTTCTAATATTACCTAACTGACCGGTACGGATAAAATCAACAGCATCGCGGAAATGCTGTTGGCTGCGTTGCCATTGTCCGCCTTGTACAACTTTATTGTATTTTACCTGTGCTGCAACCATTGCCCGGCATTCTTCTATACTATTACCTACAGGTTTCTCAACATAAACATCTTTTCCAGCCTGACATGCTTCAATCATTATCAAAGCATGCCAATGATCGGGTGTACCAATAATAACAGCATCAATATCCTTTTGGTCTAGTAATTTCCTGTAATCACCATAAGCTTTCACTTTAGAAACATCAACACCCATTTTACCAAGCTCGGCCATTCTTCGATCCAATACACTTTTATCAACATCACAAAGAGCAACGATATTAACTCCTGGAACTTTTAATGCAGCAGTAAGATTCGACCAGCCCATTCCATTAATACCAATGGCACCGATATTCACCTGATCACTTGGCTTAATTCCATTATTAAGAATAGCAAAGGCTTTATTGTTAAGAGACGAAAGAATAAGGCCTCCCCCAGCTAGAGCTGCTGTTTGTTGTAAAAATTTACGGCGTTGCTGCATATCGTTAGTGTTTTATTTGGAAGAATTAATCGAATACTTTTTACTAAGGCAGTTGAATTTGCCAATACTATTTTATGAGATTCTTTTTCATGAAGTCAATACTTTTTGCAATACTCTCCAGTGGCGGTCCAGGGCAAAAATCTTGCTCAACATAAAAATGTTTCATGCCGCTCTTTTTTGCTTTTGCAAAAATCGGTTTGAAGTCGATACTACCGTTTCCTACTTCAGTGAAAAATTTCTTATCTGTTTTGTCCATGTCTTTTATATGCCACATAGCAAACCGGCCAGGATGAGCTTTTATGAGTTCAACAGGATCATGTCCGGCTTTTACTGCCCAGTACAAATCCAGTTCCAGCTTCACCATTGAAACGTCGGTTTCTTTCATAAGGATATCGAAACCAGTCTGTCCATTTTGATCCAGAAACTCAAAATCATGATTATGATAAGCAACGGTAGATCCAGCGCTCTTTGCGATAACCGCAGCCTTATTAAGGCCTTCAGCTATTTTCTTAAAATTATCTATTGGTTTCCTGTATGGCTCTTCAAGCCATGGAATTACAATATAATCCTGTCCAATGGCCCTGGAATCATCAACACCCTTTTTCCATTTGTCTTCCCAGCCCTCTTTCAAAAACATACTTCCCGGAAATGTATGTCCACTTGGGGAAGTCAATCCGTTTTGACTTAATGTTGCTGAAAACTCAGTTGCATTCATGCCAAACCATTTGCCTTCGTTATAGCCAAAGGTTTCAACTTCCTTAAATCCAAGGGCGGCTACTTTTTGAAGTGTGCCTTTTGGATCTTTAAACATTTCGTTTCTGAGAGTATATAATTGCAGGCCTATATTCTTGTTCTTTTTAAAGAAATCTTCCGTGTTCATTAGGAATGCGGCGGATAATAATGCGGACTGCTGAATAAACTGGCGGCGGGAAGTTGACATAGACAATTTTTTAGTGGCAGTAAGTTACTAAAATATATGTCTGATGACAGTGATTTTTTGAGTTGAAATTAATGTTGTGGAGTACAATTGTTTTTTACAAGGCGAGATGTCATCTTACCCCCAAGATGACATCTTGGGGGTAAGATGACATCTCGAATCAATTACTCCTCATCAAACTGGCTTAGCAAATTCCTCAATTGAGCAACATGCTGCCCATATAGCTTAGCCACATACCATTTATTAAGATAATAGGAGAGTCCGGTTAAAATAATACCAAATACTGCAAATAAAATATAGAAAGACGCATCCCGCGGTGGATATACCGGCAACTTATTTATTATAAGATACCCCGAAACCAAATAAACCAGCGGCGCTAATACCGTTCCTGCAAAAAAGTAAAAACGAATGTATTTTTCCAATAGAGTAACCTGGCGGTTTAAATTAGACTTCACCTCACATTGAACACATTCCATTTCCTTGAGTAACTTAAGCTTCCTATAATAATAATACAACCCTAATACACCTATAACCAATAACATGATAGACATCTCTGCAAAAAACATCGGGTTCAAAAAATAATTCATAAGTGCTGCTAATGAATACAGAACAATCACAGCTCCAGCTTCCCAATAAATATTGCGCTTCATCCGGGCAATAGGCCGTTGTGACTTCTGCTGTAACATAACCAGAAGCTCTTCTTTTGAAGTCTTCATCTCTCCCGGAACCATTTCCTTCCAGGTGTCTTTAAAATTATCAAGCTCCATACTATTCCTCCTTTGTGAGTTTGCGTAATTTTTCTTTAATACGGTTCATTTTTACACGAAGATTATTGGTATTGATTCCCAGAATCTCTTCCATCTCTTCGTAACTCCTGTCTTCCAGATATAATACCACAATCGCCTTTTCAATTTCACCCAGCTGTTGAATAGCCACGCTTAACTGTTTCCATTGCTCTTCCTTTTCTGCATAACTGGTGTCGGCCATCAATTGCTCGGGCGGCTTCTCCGGAAATACCACTTTCACCCTGCGGCCCTGACGCCTTAAATCTGAAATAGCTGTATTTAAGGCAATCCTGTACATCCAGGTGCTGAATTTGGATTCCCCCCTAAAGCTTGAAAACGAACGCCATAACTGAATCACTATTTCCTGATACATATCCTGATGATCCTCAGGAGTAGAAGTATAAAGGCTGCATATCTTATGCATAATGCCCTGATTCTCTTCTACCAGGTTAAGGAAATCGTTTTGCGAAAGGGGAATGGCCAAGTTCTGGTTATTGTTGGTTTTGATTATTGGTCGCCTCATATCTAAAAACATTACACATTCTGCCTTTAGCATTCAGCTTCATTAACAAAATTAGTTAAGAGGGGAATGAAACCATATCCTATTTTTCCAATAAAATGCCGAATTGATTATCATTGCAGCATGAAGAAATGCTACCATCTGGCCACCTGTTCTACTTGTCAGCTTATATTAAAAGATAGTGCCCTGGCTAAAAAAGGATATGATTTACAGGATATAAAAACAGAAAAAATTACCGCCTCTCAATTAGACGAAATGAAAAAGCTGGCCGGCTCATATGAAGCCCTCTTCAGCCGAAGAGCTATCAAATACAAAGAATTGGGGTTAAAAGATAAATCACTCACAGAAAAGGAGTACAGGCAATATATTCTTGATGAATATACTTTTCTAAAAAGACCAGTTATTATAAAAGGTGAAAAAATCTTTATCGGAAATGATAAGAAAACTGTGGAAGCATTAAAAAAAGAAAGTTGATCTCCTATTCATTCACACTATCATAGATAGCATCTAATAAACCCTTCTCTGTAAAATCTAATGTTAATTCCCAGAACATAATTCCTCCAAGTTTCTTCTTCTTGGAATAGGTCACTTTTTCTTTTACTGACTCAATAGTTTCATAAGTAATGAATTTACGTTCTGCACTACTGTATCTCCATGAAGCTTTTGATACTGAATCGGTGTAGATCTGATATCCTGCAGCATCCCCATACTCTTGCAACAATCTCTTATATGGAACAAAAGCGGTAAATACACCCGATTGATATAATCCATTATTAACAGGCTGTACCTCTTTCCAGGCCCTTCCATAAAATGCCGCTCCAAGAACTAGTTTTTTTGAAGATACCCCCTTAGCCAATAACATTTCAACACATCGGTTACCAGATTCAATCTGACCTGGACTGCTATACAACGGGGTGTGATGTCCTGTAGTTGGACTGTTTCCATTTGTAAGATCGTAGGTCATCAGGTTAACCCTGTTAACATATGGCATTACCGCTTTCCAGTCAACAGATTCTTCAACAAAACTGGCAAAGCCACCAGCAGCAAAACTAATCTCTGCCTTTTTACCTAGAGTTTTGCGAAGAGTTTTCATCAACGCAGTAAAATTATCCTTGTCAGAAAGTGAATAGTCATGATCCGGAAATCCCGGAATGGTTGGATACTCCCAATCTATATCAATCCCATCAGCATTATATTCATCAAGTATCCTTTTAACTGATTGAGCGAAATGATCTCTGCCACCTTGAGTTGAAAATACAGGTGAACAAGTGGCACATCCACCCCATCCTCCAAGAGCAATCATCACTTTCAGTTTTGGATACTCTTTCTTCAGCTCAGTTAATGCCAACAATGTAGCTTTCTGCTTGTCACTGCCGAATGAAAGTGTATCATCTTTCAAATGAAGAAAACTATAAATTATATGCGTGAGTTTTGATACGGGATAATTCTTAATGGTTTCAGCATTCCCTGTATAATAAGCAATAACATCAATAGGTTTCGGTTTAAAAGCTGATGCTGAGAAAGCCAATACAAACAGGAATGGAACTAACAACCACTTACGCATATTCAAACTTCTTTAGATTGTACGAATTAATTCACAAAAACCTCATCAGCAAATACCCAACCCTTTTCTCCTTTACCCGGATGCCAAGCTGGAAGCTTAGGAACAGGAACAGCAATTATCTTTATGCAACTGATAGTTTGTTTTTCGAATTTCACTTCAACTGGGATTATAGTTCCTCCCTCCATCTTTGTCGGTTGAACGGGATTGATTTTACCTAATAGCTTCAAATGTTGCTGGTCAGGTCCACCCCAAACCTCTACTGATTGAGGAGGCATGATAAAGCTACCAATCAAACTCAGGAAACTAGTAGTGATGCTTTTTGCTTCAACAGGATTTTTGAAAAACAAAAGGGTTTCCATTTTATTCTGTCTGTATCCCAACCATTGACCACTTCCAAAATTAAAATCACCCATCTGTGCATTGAATAAAGTCTTCGGTCCCTCCCCTGTATATTTCGGATCTGGAGGAAGAATAAACTTACCGCTATCTGGCGTGTGTGTATTACTATAGAAAAACTGCTGTGATATTTCGCTGCTTATCCAGCCTTTCTTGAATGCTTTTGCCTTGATTGTTGTGTTACCTTCTATTATGGCTTTATCATCGTACACTTTTGATGAAACGCTATCGGGCTCTGTACCATCCGTTGTATATCTGATGATTGTTCCATTTATATAGTGCTTCATACGCAATGGAACCGGACCAGTAATTACTTTTTCTTCATTCTGTATAATAGGTGCCGTCAGTTGCATCATCATCGTATCACCCCTGAATCCAACTTCGTAAATAATACCACCCTTCTTGTTTTTTAATTGCTCCAACTCTTCTGGTGTCAATGCTGTATTCCAAACCACAGCTCTTTGTAAAGAAGTTATTTTTTCAAGAGAGGCTAACTGCTGCTTAGTAATTTTTGTTCCTGCAACCGATAAGTGCTGTAGCCCCTTTAATGTCTGCAATTCGTTTAAGCTGGCTCCTGTTATAGATGTGAAGTTGAGATTAAGTTTTTTAAGATGCTCAAACTGAGCAATCGTTTTCAACTCTTCGTCTTTAACTGGCATGCGACTCAGATCCAATTCAACAACCTGTTCCTTAACTGTATTCAATTCTTCCAGCGATTTTGCCGTATAATATTGACTATTGTAAAAATTCACAACTAACGCAGGTGATTCCATTGATAGCGGGAAAACAACTCTATTGCTATTATTAAGCGATTTGATTGTAGCTTCTGAGGCAGCGGCAAAATCATATGTTTGTGCAGGTCTTGCTGAAAATTTCTTTTCTGCCAATTGACGTAAAGTATCGCCAGGTAATAATTCCAATACTTTTTTTGTAAAAGAAGCACCTTGTCTTATCCAGAATTGCAAAACCAATATCTCATCATCTGTAAGCTGTGTTTTACCAGAAGGCGGCATATGTTTTTTCTCTTCTAAAGGAAGATGTACACGTTGAAGCAATAAACCGAAGTTGGCTTCTGCGCTATCCCAAAGTTTTCCGTTCTTTCCGCCTTTTAGCAAATCTTCCATGGTCTCCATCACCAATTCGCCCTTTGCTTTTTTACTATTATGGCAACTGATACATTTCTTATCGAGAATAGGCTTAACCAGATTTTCAAAAACCAAAGCTTCTTCTATCGGAACAACAGGCTCTTGTTTTTCCTTCTCAACAGGAGCAAACAGGAAATTGTCGCCATGAGTAATATTAGCTCCTTCGTGTCCGGTAAATACAATTACAAAAAGCGTCACAAGGGCTGCCGACCAGTGCAGCCATTTGTGACTATTGATTGACTTTTTGAAATAATACCAAAGGGAAGTAAGCAACGCTACAGCTACTCCGGTCCATTTATGCCATTGTAATGTTTCAGGGTCGTATCCTGCCTCGCGCGATAATATCATTCCCATCACTGCAGTAATCGACGCTGTAACGGCTGCTAGCAATAAAAGGACATCACCAAAAGATACAGAATCGCTTTTTTCCTGCTTTTTCTCAAAAAACAAAGTCCAGCCGATATAGAGAATAAGGATAGTGATTGGAAAATGTAATATTAATGGATGAGCTCTTCCTGCAACTTGTAACCAGGCAGGAATGCTAAGTTTTTGCTCAAAAAGCAACATGAATACCAATAAGGCATTGAAGGCAAAACAACTGTTGAAAAGGATGTTGCGGGTGCGTTGCATTATCAGTATACTTTTATTTCGTCAATGAATAACCAGGAATGTTCTCCTTTAGCTTCGTGCCAGTCGGGCATTTTCTTCACTGGTACAATCTTAATCAATATGGAACGGGCGTTTACTTGTTTTGCAGATTGAACCCTTTTCTGAACACAAGAAGCTCCTTTTGCAGGTGCTGTTGGCGTTATTGATACATCACCAAAAATCTTATACTGCGCATTCTCACTCTCTGCATAGTAAACAAGAATTTTTTCTGGCAAGAAAACCCAAGACCCTTCGTTCTGTAAAAAATCAAATAAAAGTTCTTTAACCGCTGTTTTCTTTCCTAAATCAAAAGTGTATGTAACTGTATCTATATTATATCCAAGCCAGGTTGGACTTCCTAAAGAAGAAAAACCGCCTTTGTTATCATTCAGTGTTAATAGACCTTGCCCCTTATATTTATCAGATGCCGGTGATTGTTCTTTGATTGAATAATTCAATCCGGATTTTATAAAACTCACTGTTGTTGTTTCTGAAGGACGGTAACCAGCTCCAAATGTTCTGACTTTTACTATTGTAAATGGACGGGTTATTACCAAAGGGCTCTTATACAATGGAGAAGATTCAACAGGTTCCTTTCCATCCAGAGTATAATGAATGGTTGTTCCTTTTTGAGCAAACAAAATGTTTATTTGTGCCGATTTACTGAAGAAAATGGAATTATACTTCAGAAGGGGGGGAGCCAATTGAAATTGTTCCTGCCCATTGCTGTGCAGGGAATAGAATAATAACAGGAAAGAAAAGATTGATCTCATTTATTACACAACAGGTGTTAACTTATAAGGATATACATGTCCTGAATTCCATTGTGCAACATACAGGTTCTCTTCATCGTCAATACAAACATCATGAGGATAATCGAACGCTTTTACCGTTTGATACATTTCAGCTGGTGTAGATCCGTTATACACGGGTTCGCTTCCGGCAATATTCGATACAACTTTATTGTTCTTGTCAAGTATTGTAACAAACCCTGATTGCATCCACTGGCGACTATCACTTTGTAAAACTGCTGCATACAAATAATCTCCCTTTATAACAGGGCGGCAAACCCAGGCACCAGGAAGGGGAATAGTATCAATATAAACACCTTCTGTTGTATATCTTTTAAAGCAGTTTTCTTCACGAGAGGTAACAATCACTACAGATCTGTTCTTGTCTCGATGATCCATACATACGCCATGGGCATTCTTCACAAACTTGGCGCCGGTGCCTCTTCCTCCAAAATGACGGATGTATTCTCCTTTGTAATTGTATTGAATAATGAAATCCTTACCATATCCATCTGCAACATAAATATCACCATTGGGTGCAATGGTTGTTTCTGTTGGAACATATTCTTCAGCCTTTGTATACTTTCCTGTTTCCTTTGGATAATCAAGTGTCATCAACACTCTTCCGTCTAGCGTGGTTTTTATAACCTGATGACGGCTATTATCACATATGAATAATACTTCCTGCCCATTCTCATTGAAGAGAGTGAGACCATGCGCACCGGGATATTCACTTCCCCAGGTAGTAAGCAATTTCCCTTGCTTATCGTAGATGATCACATTGTTTTTTGTTTCATTAGTAAGAAGAATAATCCTTCCTTTACTGTCTTGCACCATTTCGTGACAATCCTTAACCGGATAGCGACCGAAATCAAGGGCTCCCCACTTGGTATCAAGACGGTATTTCTTGTTATTGTGACCAAATATTACATCCTGCTTTCTTTCAGATTTTAAAATCGAGGGTAATAAAGCAAGGCCAGCAACTCCTGCAGATTGCTGTAAGAATTTTCTCCTGTTCATAATTATGCCATTAAACCGTTTATTACATTTCCAGCTATATCAGTAAGCCGGTATCTTCTTCCTAAATGCTTATAAGTAAGTTCTTCGTGATTCAATCCCATGAGGTGAAGGATAGTAGCATGTAAATCGTGTACATGTACCGGATCCTTTACAATATTGTAGCCGAACTCATCCGTTTCACCATATACTACTCCTGGCTTTACCCCGCCACCGGCCATCCAAATTGAAAAACAACGTGGATGATGGTCTCTTCCATAATCGTTCTTCTCTAATTTACCCTGACAATAGTTGGTTCTACCGAATTCTCCACCCCATATTACTAGTGTTTCATCCAATAGTCCTCTTTGTTTCAAGTCGGTTATTAATGCCGCTGAAGCCTGATCGGTATCCTTACACTGTCCTGGCATTTGTGTCGGAAGATTATTATGTGCATCCCAACCCTGATGATATAATTGTACAAAGCGAACACCATTCTCAGAAAGTTTTCTTGCCAATAAACAGTTCGCCGCAAAAGTTCCTGGCACCAAACAATCGGGACCGTACATTTTAACGATTGATTCAGGTTCTTTTGTAACATCGGTAATATCAGGAACCGCTGTTTGCATACGATAGGCCATTTCGTATTGCTGAATCTTAGTATTGATTTCAGGATCACCAAACTCCTCATAAGATTGCTGGTTGATGGCTGCAATCTTGTCAAGCATATTTCTTCTATCAGCCTTATTGATACTTTCTGGGTTATTAAGATATAGAACCGGATTTTCTCCGCTGCTGAATTGCACTCCCTGATGGATGGAATCTAAAAATCCATTTGACCAGAGCTTTGAATAAACTCCTTGTCCATTTCCCTTTCCTCTCGACAACAATACACAGAACGCTGGAAGGTTCTGGTTCTCACTTCCCAAGCCATAACTCAACCATGAACCCATACTGGGTCTGTTACCCACCTGAGCGCCTGTTTGGAAGAAAGTTAATGCCGGGTCGTGATTGATAGCCTCTGTATACATACTTTTTATGATACATAGATCATCTACTACGCTGGCGGTATGGGGCATTAATTCACTTATCCATGCGCGTGATTGTCCATATTGATTGAACTTGAAAGCAGAAGCCGCTAACGGAAATTTAGTCTGATTGGCTGTCATACCCGTAAGACGTTGTCCCATTCTGATAGAAGCGGGCAAATCCTGTCCGAACATCTCTTCCAACTTGGGCTTGTAATCGAACAAATCCAATTGTGATGGCGCTCCGTTCTGGAACAGATATATTATCCTTTTCGCTTTGGGAGCGAAATGAGGCAATCCGGTTATCAACGCTTCCTCCTCTTTACTTCCGAACATATTCGGTATCATAAGAGAACCCAATGCGGCACTTCCAATACCTAAACTGAGTCGCGATAAGAAGCGACGTCGGTTCATGTTAAGATTATGCTCTAATATTTCTTTGTGCATACTTATGATTTTGTGATCGCTTCTTCGAGATTATATATGGCGCTGATGACTTTCATCAAGGCTGCTGACTTATTGATATCTAAATTTTCTGCTGCAGGATATTCACCAGCCTTTAAAGTAAGGGCTGCATCCAGTTTCTTATCTGTAAATAATTGCAGTTGCTCATTATAATACGCTACAAGTATCTTCTGTTCCTTCTCAGTTATATTTCGGCAGATAATTCTATGAAACGCTTTTTTTATTGCATCATCAGATGATAATCCTTGCTGCAATAATGTTTGAGATAATACCCTAGATGCTTCCAATACAGTTGGATCGTTAAGCATCATCAAAGCTTGCAGAGGAGTATTGGTTTTTGATCTTCTTACTTCACATTGGTCCCTGTTGCTTCCGTCGAACAACATCAAAGCAGGCGGAGGCACCGTTAACTTTATGAAAGTATAAAGGCCTCTTCTATATAATGCATCGCCATGATCTTGTTTGTAAGTTGCCAAAACACCGCGGCCAGAAGTAGCTGCTTCCCACAATCCTTTTGTTTGATAAGGTTTAACACTTGGTCCACCAATAGTCTTGTTTAATAAACCGCTAGTGGCTAAAACGATATCACGAACTTCTTCCGCTTTAACACGAACTCTTGGTCCGCGGGAGAAGTAAACGTTTTCAGGATCTTTTTTCAGTTTGAGCTCATCTGTTTTTACAGATTGTCGATATGTTGCAGAGGAAACGATTTGTTTTATTAGTCTTTTAATATCCCATCCGTTTTCCATAAAATCAGCCGCCAGCCAATCTAATAATTCTGGATGCGAAGGAAGATCTCCCTGCATTCCAAAGTCTCCGGTTGTTTTTACAATACCGCGACCGAAAATATCTTGCCATAGCCTGTTTACAAAAACTCTTGCCGTTAATGGGTTCTTTTTATCTGTTGTCCATTTTGCTAAACCAATTCTGTTTTTAGGATAAGAGGCTTCTTCGTATTTTAAAACGGCAGGTAATACAGCCGGTTGAACTTCGACTGTAGGTTGATTATAAACACCCCTGTTTAGTATAAAAGTTTTCCTTACAGTATCCTGCAATTCACCCATTACAGAAACAGTAAGAGCTGAAGTGTCTTGCATATTAACAAAGGAAAGAAGTGCCTTTTTATCGGCATCCGTAATAGACATCAGCGGATTCTTTGCTGGTTTGGAAACGCTAACATCTCCTTCGAATCCAATTTCCTTTGTGTTATTGAAAAAGGCCAGCATCTGATAATAATCCTTCTGACTGAATGGATCATATTTATGATCATGACATTGTGCACATTCAATGCTTAGCCCAAGTATTCCTTTTCCGAATGTTTTTGTTTTATCGAGAAGATATTCAATACGGTATTCTTCTTCTATCACTCCACCTTCCTCTGTGTATTTATGATTTCGGAAGAAGGCAGTGGCCAATTGTTGTTCTTTATTAGCATTAGGGAGCATATCGCCAGCTAATTGCCATGTAAGGAATTGATCGTATGGCAGGTTCTCGTTGAATGCATGAATTACCCAATCGCGCCAGGGCCATTGCGTGCGTATATTATCGTCCTGGTATCCATAACTATCTGCATAGCGAGCAAGATCCATCCATTGTATGGCTAACTTCTCTCCATATTGAGGTTGAGCCAATAATTGGTCTACCACCTTATCGTAGGCATTGGGAGCAGCATCTTTAAGAAACGATTCCATTAAAGACTCGGAAGGAGGAAGTCCAGTGATATCAAGACTAACTCTTTTCAACAACCTTTCTTTATCTGCTTCTTCGTTAGGTTTAAGACCCATATCATCTAGACGATGGAGTACAAAACGGTCAATTTCGTTTTTTACCCATTTTTCATCAGAAACTGACGGAGGTGTAGCTTTTTCCGCTGGAGAAAAGGCCCAGTGTTTTTCGTATTTAGCACCTTGTTGAATCCATTTTTTAACAAGAGCTACTTCATATTCAGTTAGAGTACCCAAATGTGAATCGGGGGTTGGCATCTGATAGGAGGTATCGGTAGAAGCGACTCTTTTATAGAGTTCTGATTCTCCAGGATTACCAGGCACTAGCGCAAAAGCCCCTTTTGTTTCCTTGAGAGGAACAAATGCGCTGTCTCCAATATCGAGACGCAGCCCTGCTTTCCGTTGCAACGGATCGGGACCATGACATTTAAAACATTTATCAGAAAAAATGGGGCGGATATGAAAGTTATAGCTGACAGTTTCGGGCAGGTTGCCGCTGGAAGAGTTTCCAGACATACAAGAAGCCATCCAGACTATTCCACCAAAGAGGAAAAGCGACAGTAAAAAGTTGGTTTTTAGCATGAGTTTGCAATCGAAACCAAAAGTTACGGAAAAGGAAAGATTGAAGCGAGTAAAAGGTGATAAAATAAGAAGGAATCGTTCATTTTTGACAAACAATCGATTGCTTGATGAAAATACCTTGGTTGTGCTTTACACAAGATGACATCTCAAAATTTTACCCAAGTCATTCCATGCTATATTTAAAACTTAGATAGTTGTCTTTCTGATTCTTATGTTCTTCAAAGAAATTATACTTACCTCCAAACCAATCAAAGACCGGGTCTTTAATAATCATTGATGGAACATCATATAAATAATCGTGGTAAGAACTGAATTTATGATCATGAATATCAGCAGACATACCATGGTGAACATGATTCCAATGGATATAAAACATCATTCGTTTATAATAATCCAGGCCTTCTACTTCAACACTTCGAAAGGGGCGGCTAAAAAGTCCTCCATGTACCTCATATTTCTTATTTGTCCATGCAGTATGAGATATAAACAAACTTCTAAGCTGTTCTGTAATAAAATGGTCGACAGAAATATAATCTGGCCTATAAATTTTTTCGTCAATTTCTCTAACCTTTATGAAGAAATGAAAATGATTAGGAATTAGAGTATATGCATAGAAGTCCAGATATTCCGTAAGGTATTCTTCTGTTTTTTGTAGAAATCGGGCATATTGAGCATCATGATCGAAAAGCCTGAGTTTCGAGTGGGCTCTATTGAAAATATGATAGCACTTCCCTTCTTCTAATGGAGCTTGATATTTCAGATTGATTGGCATGAGACATCTTTTTGATATCTCAAAACTACATAAGGAGCGTGGTTGGTTTGAGTGAAAAAGTTGTATGGCACAAGTTGTATTTTACACAAGATGTCATCCTGATTTTTTTACCAAAAAAGATAACTCTCTGTTTATTAATAAACTTTACAACTTATGGTGATTTTTTTCGGTTGTGCCTTACACAAGATGACATCTCGAAAACCACCCCAAATAAAAAACACCTACAAAATCCTCAACTTGGCATAGTTCAACATTATCTTCTTCTCTCCATTATGCTCAAACTTCACAGTGGCAATTGGATTATGCGCAGCCCCTTCCATTTTTATAACTTCCCCAAATCCGAATTTCTGATGTTCCACTTTATTACCCGCCTGTAATTGGCTGGTATCGCTGGCAACAAAATCGGCCGATGGCTGATGCTCAACAACTTTAGGAACTGTAGCTTTAGGTGCAATATATGAAGGCGTGGAAGTTGCTTTTTTTGAAGTTGGTGGGGGACCATACTTCCTCTCGGCCTGCGAAGCATCATTCCTGCTTCCGCCCCATCCTCCGCCATTCATTCTTTCATAAGCAGAATTGCCAAAGCCTGAACTTGTTTGGTTCTTCGCACCACCTCCGGCAAAACTCCTGTCAAGGAATTCTTCTGGTAATTCATCAATGAAACGACTGGGTTCATTCTGTACCAAACTTCCAAATCTGTATCGCGTATTGGCATAGGTGATCCATAACCTTTTCTTCGCTCGGGTAATCACAACATAAAACAACCTTCTCTCTTCTTCTAACTCTTCCCTGGTATTTATGCTCATCGCATTCGGAAAAAGCATCTCCTCCAGTCCTGCTGCAAATACACAACCGAATTCCAGTCCTTTCGCAGCATGTATGGTCATCATCTTAACCGTATCTGCATTTGGATCCTTTTCATCCGCATCGGTTAAAAGTGTAACCTGTTGCAGATAGCTACCCAGGCTTTTATCTACCAATTCTCCATCTTCATTATCCGGACTCTCCGTCCACTCTTTTATACTGTTCAGCAATTCCTGGATATTCTCATACCGTTGAACACCTTCTGTACTCTTATCGTTGAATAACTCCTTTACTATATTCGTCTGCTTACCAATATGCACAGCCACATCATACGCATTCTGTTTTTGAAGCATGCTGGCAAAACTCTTGATCATTGTTACAAAGTTCTGGATCGACTCCAGCGTTCCTGCTCTGTAACCGTATTTTGCCGCATCTTCCAGCACCTGCCACATACTAATATCATTCTCATTGGCAGCAAGTATTGCTTTATCTACTGAGGTCTTTCCTATACCTCTCGCAGGGAAATTAATAATACGTTTTAAAGCTTCTTCATCGCTTGGATTGATGACGATCCT
The DNA here is from genome assembly GCA_016721085.1 of Chitinophagaceae bacterium. Taxonomy (GTDB): domain Bacteria; phylum Bacteroidota; class Bacteroidia; order Chitinophagales; family Chitinophagaceae; genus Endoryza. Next base: position 68,704 of record JADKJI010000010.1, read on the forward strand.
GAGATAAGCGATCAGGTCCTTTATCTCTTTGCGTTGGTAGAAGCTCATTCCACCATATATAGTATAGGCAATGCCCATCCTTCGCATCGCTTCTTCAAAAGCGCGGCTTTGCGCATTGGTACGATATAAAATTGCGAAATCACGGTTCATAAAGTGATTCCTCAGCTTCTGCTCCTGAATAGTATCGGCTACAAACTTTCCTTCATCATTATCGGTCATCGTACGCACCAGCTTAATCTTCTCCCCTTCTCCATTTTCTGTCCACAGATCTTTTGGAATCTGACTTTTATTATTCCTTATTACTTCGTTGGCAGCATTGATGATGCTCTTCGTACTTCTGTAATTCTGTTCCAGTTTCACCACTTTCACATCATCATAATCTTTTTGGAAAAGAAGTATGTTTTCAATGGTAGCCCCACGGAAACTATAGATACTTTGTGCATCATCACCCACAACACAAACATTCTCATGCATGGCACCTAACAATTTGATGATTTCGTATTGGGCAGGATTTGTATCCTGATACTCATCAATAAGAATGTATTTGAATTTTCGCTGGTACTTACTAAGGCTTTCAGGAAAGTTTTTCAGCAGCTCATAGAATTTCAGCAACAAGTCATCAAAATCCATCGCACCATTCTTAAAACACCTTTTTACATAGGCATCATAAATCTGAGCGATAGCTGGTCGGTTAGAACGCATATCTTCTTGCTGCAATCCATAGTCGTTGGCATATTCTGCCGCTGATACCAAGGCATTCTTTGCAGAAGAAATTCTATTATAAACGGTGTTCGGTTTATAGTGCTTATCATCAAGATTCATTTCGTTGATGACGGTTTTCACCACACTTTTTGCGTCATCTGTATCGTAAATGGTAAAATGTGCAGGATAACCCAGCCTATGCGCTTCTCCACGCAAAATGCGGGCAAAAACGCTATGGAATGTGCCTATATAGAGATTACGGGCGTCATTATTCCCTAAAATCTTCTCTACCCGCTCTTTCATTTCCTTGGCCGCCTTATTCGTAAACGTAAGCGCCAGGATATTGAACGCATCAACACCCTGAGCCATCAGATGGGCAATTCTGGTGGTTAGAACTTTGGTTTTCCCACTACCGGCACCTGCCACAATCATAATAGGACCATCCTTATGTAACACAGCTTCCCGCTGCCGCTCATTCAAATCATTCAGATACGCTTGCATATGTGCAAATTACGTTCTTCTCGCTCAAGGAAATCAACACTATGTGGTTGTTTTTATCAACAACAAATAATCAGGGCTTCGCTCCAAACCTATGCTTATCTTCGGGGCCAATAATGGACAATTCTAAAAATACAATTCAGGCTGGTTGTTTCAACGAAATGACCGTGATGCGATTCAATCAGGTAGGCGCTTTTCTAGATGATGGCGATAAAGGTTTATTACTTCCAAAACGATTTGTACCGCGTGAAGCGAAAGTGGGAGACAAACTGCGAGTATTTGTTTATCATGATTCTGAAGATCGATTAATAGCAACAACACAGGAGCCACTGGCTGTTTTAGGCGATATCGCTTATTTGCAAGTTGTATCAAACACGCCTCATGGCTCATTTCTGGACTGGGGTCTTATGAAAGACCTGTTTGTTCCAAAAAGCAAACAGAACACACTTATGAGAGTGGGAGCCTTCTATCTGGTAAAATTGTATTTGGACGAGCAGACCGGAAGAATTGCCGCCAGCGAAAAAATTGAACAGTTCCTCAATAATGACGAACTCACTGTAAAAGAAAAAGACAAGGTTTCTTTACAAGTATATCGCAAAACTCAGATTGGCTATTCTGTCATCATCAATAAAATTCACCTCGGTCTATTACACTTCAGCGAAATATTTCGCGAATTGAATGTGGGAGATATATTTGATGGATATATTAAAACTATCAGACCCGATAATAAGATAGATGTTGGTGCAGGCATACAAGGTTATAAGAAAGTGGAGGATGAAGCCACTAAGATTCTCCGATTACTAGATGAAAATTTTGGATATCTCCCCTACCACGATAAGTCAACTCCCGAAGAGATCTATGAGTTTTTCGGCATGAGCAAGAAAACATTCAAGATGACTACAGGTCGCCTCTATAAAGAAAGGAAGATCGAGCTCACAAAGACCGGGATTAAGAAAATTGAAAAAGAGTAATATGCCAGCGGCGAAATGCTTGATGCTGGATGCATGAGGCTTTTTGATTATTTTCGTTTTCATGAAACGAACCCTTCTATTTTTACTTCTTGGTATAATTAGCTTTAACAGCTTTTCACAACTTTCGGCTGATGAAAAACAAATATTAAAGATTGTAGAGAGAAATATGCCTGGTTCCTGGAAGCTTTTGGAGGAATCGGTAAACATCAACAGCGGCACTTTTAATATTGAAGGTGTAAAGAAAGTTGGTGCTATCTACTCGAAACAATTGGAAGCGCTCGGATTCAAAGTGGAATGGGTTTCTCTGCCAGATTCTTTAAAAAGAGCCGGTCATTTAGTAGCTACAAAAACCGGTACCAAAGGAAAACGTCTGTTTTTAATAGGGCACCTGGACACCGTATTTGAACCAGATATGCCCGCTAATCCATTCAAACAAATATCCGATAGTACTGCTACTGGACAGGGTGTAAATGATATGAAAGGTGGAGATGTAGTAATTATCAGCGCCCTCAAAGCTTTGCATCAACAGGGTTTGCTGAAAGATGCATCAATTACAGTATATATGACCGGAGATGAGGAAAATGCTGGTCATCCTCATGAAGTAAGTAGGGAAGATTTTATCAATCGGGCTAAACAACACGATATCGCTTTAGCTTTTGAAACCGCTACATCCCTCAATATAGTAGCAACAGCCCGTCGCGGTGCCAGTGGATGGGAATTAGTAACCGAAGCCAAACAAGGACATTCATCTGGAGTGTTTGCCGGCGGTGGATATGGTGCCATTTACGAAGCTGCGCGAATTATCAATAGTTTTCGGGAGACCTTGGGCAATCAACAATTCCTCACTTTTAACCCTGGAATGTTTATTGGCGGATCTGAGGTAAATTATCAAAAATCGGCTCAAAAAGGCGAAATTTCGGGCAAAACCAACATTATTTCGCCAAAAACCGTGGTAATTGGCGATTTGCGCTTTATCACAGAATCGCAAAAAGACTCAGCCCGCGAGACCATGAAACAGATCGTTTCCCAGAATTTGCCCGGCACCAAAGCATCGATAACTTTTAGTGACGGAATTCCTTCCATGCCGCCAACAGAGGGCAATCAGGCTTTAGCAAAAGTGGTTAGCGATATCAGTGAATCGATGGGGGTGGGGCCTGTTTTACCGGGTAATCCGGGTTCAAGAGGTGCTGGAGATATTTCATATATAGCAAAATACCTTGATTGTCTTGATGGATTAGGAGCTTCAGGCCGAGGGGCGCATGCTCCGGGCGAAACTATTAATACCAAAGAATACGAGACGTTAATCGGAAGAACGGCATTGTTGCTGTACCGACTATCGAGATGACATCTTACCCCGGATGCCATCCTGGGTATAGGATGCCATCCACCCCCCAGGATGGCATCCGGGGGGTAAGATGTCATCTCCCCTTGTAAAAAACAACCAAAACACCCCAAAATGCCCCGTTTTTTCCTCGTTTTCACCCTTTTTTGCCTCTTTTCCTGCAAAAACAGCCAAAATATGCCACAGTCAATTCACCCCATCCGACTCAAGCCAGGACAAGATTTGAAACTGGAAATTGACAAATATGTAAAGTCTAATAATATTGAGGCGGGCTATATTATTACTTGTGTCGGCAGCCTCACTAACTACAACCTCCGCTTCGCCAACCAACCCGAAGGATCAAAAGACTCAGGACACTTTGAAATCGTTAGCCTCACCGGTACGGTAAGTATTAATGGAAGCCATCTCCATATGAGCATCAGCGACAGCACTGGAAAAACTTTCGGAGGCCACCTGCTCGACAGCAACCTTATTTACACAACCGCTGAAATTGTAATCGGCGAAAGTAAAGAGCATCTCTTCACTCGCGAAAAAGATGGAACTACTCCCTGGGAAGAATTACAAATAAAAAAGAAAGAGAATTAATTTCTATCAATTTTACTACTGAGGAACTACGCTTTTATTGTATTTGCATTCGGCCTTAAGCATTAAGCTTTCTGCTTTTTCAGCTGCTATACTGACAACAATCACCCATCTTCTTGACCTACTGCAACAGATTTTAGACAAATCGTTTATACCTCTGTAGTCTAAAAAAATCAAGAAATAATATGGCAAAAATTACAAAATCCGCCAAATACGTTTACTTCTTTGGTGGCGGTAAGGCCGACGGCAACGAGTCTATGAAAAACCTCCTCGGCGGTAAAGGCGCAAACCTGGCAGAAATGGCCGGACATCCAAAACTCCGTTTACCTGTTCCCCCTGGTTTTACAGTAACGACTGAAGTATGTACATACTATTATGATAACAAAAAGAAATATCCGAAAGTCCTCGAAAGCCAAGTGAAAGAATCCATGGCTAAAATGGAGAAGATTATGGGTAAGAAATTCGGTAGTGTTACAGATCCATTATTGGTTTCTGTACGTTCCGGTGCCCGTCGTTCTATGCCGGGTATGATGGAAACTGTTTTGAACGTGGGTCTTAATGAAGAAACAATAAAAGGACTGATCGCACAATCTGGTGATGCCCGTTTCGCTTACGATGCTTACCGTCGTTTGATAATGATGTATGCAGATGTTGTTATGGAAAAAGCCTCTGGTATTGAACCAAAAGGTGGAAAAGGTATTCGCAAAGTACTCGACGAGAAACTGGAAGATATAAAACATAAACAAGGCTATACAAGTGATACCGATCTTACAGTTGAAGAATTGAAAGATCTGGTAAAAGACTATAAAGCCAGTGTGAAAAAAATATTAGGTACTCCATTCCCCGATGATCCATGGGAACAACTCTGGGGTGGTGTTGGTGCTGTATTCAGCAGCTGGAATGGTAAGCGTGCTATTGAATATCGCCGCATTGAAAGAATCCCTGACGAATGGGGTACTGCCGTAAACGTTCAGGCAATGGTATTCGGTAATATGGGTAATGATAGTGCCACAGGTGTTGCCTTTACACGTAACCCTGGTAATGGTGAAAACAAATTCTATGGAGAATATCTGGTGAACGCTCAGGGAGAAGACGTGGTTGCTGGTATCCGTACTCCTGGTCCAATCAACGACTATTCAAAGAATGCTCAGAGTGAAACTATGGTCACTCTTCAAAAGTTGATGCCTAAGTCTTACAAAGAATTGGATGCTATCCAGCAAAAACTGGAAAAACATTATAAGGATATGCAGGACATCGAGTTTACAATAGAAAAAGGCAAACTATTCATGTTACAATGCCGCGTAGGTAAACGTAATGGTGTGGCCGCGGTTCGTATGGCTACAGAAATGTTTGCATCAAAGATGATTGATGCCAAAACTGCTATCCAACGTGTGGGACCAAACCAATTAGTGGAATTGTTGCTCCCAATGCTTGATCCAAAAGTGGAGCTGGTTACAAAACCAATTGCCAAAGGATTACCAGCAGGACCCGGTGGTGCAAAAGGCCGTGTTGTATTCACTTCACTCGAAGCGGTTGAATGGGCACACAAAGGTGAAAAAGTAATTATTGTAAGAGAGGAAACATCTCCTGAAGATGTTGATGGTATGCATAAATCACAGGCGATCCTTACTACAAAAGGCGGTATGACTTCACACGCAGCTCTTGTTGCTCGTGGTTGGGGTAAATGCTGTATAGTAGGTTGCGGTGATATCGAAATTCATCAGGAATCAAAAACATTCCGCGCTAAAGATGGTACTGTAATTAAAGAAGGAGATTGGTTAAGCCTTAACGGTACCAAGGGATTGGTTTATGAAGGAAGTATGCAGTTGACAGATATCGACCTTAGCAAGAATCAGTCTTATAAGAACCTGATGAAGCTGGTTGATAAGATAAAAGTAATGGGTGTTCGCACCAATGCTGATACTCCAAAAGATGCTGCACAGGCTTTAGCTTTCGGTGCAGAAGGTATCGGTCTTTTCCGTACCGAGCATATGTTCTATGGGGAAGGAAGCGATCGTCCGCTGTTCTTATTGCGTAAGATGATCATGAGTAAAACAGAACCAGAAAGGCGTACAGCTTTGAACGAACTGTTTGAATTTGTGAAAAAAGATATTAAAGCAACCATGGAAGTGATGAACGGATTCCCTGTTACTATCCGTCTCCTCGATCCACCGCTTCACGAATTTGTACCTCACGATTCAGAAAAACTTCATGAATTAAGCAAAGCGCTTGGCATCAGCATGAGTGTATTGCGCAGAAGGGTATTGGCTTTGCATGAAAATAACCCAATGCTCGGTCATCGTGGTGTACGCTTAGGCGTTAGTTATCCAGAAATCACAGAAATGCAGGTAAGGGCTATCCTTGAAGGTGCTGCAGAACTGGTGAAAAAAGGCAAGAAAGCATTCCCTGAAATCATGATTCCTGTAACCTGCTCTGTAACTGAGCTGGTACATCAGAAGAAGATTGTGGATAGGGTATATGCTGAAACTTGTGCCAAATTGGGTGTTAAGAAAATCGATTACTTATATGGTACAATGATAGAAATACCAAGAGCCGCTCTGAAAGCTGAGCAGATGGCAACCGTTGCCGACTTCTTCAGCTTCGGTACCAATGACCTCACACAGATGAGCTTCGGCTTCAGTCGTGATGATATTGGTGGTTTCTTACCAAACTATCTTGATCAGAAACTATTACACGATGATCCTTTCCAAACTATCGACCAGGATGGTGTTGGAGAACTCGTGAAATTCGGTACAGAACGTGGCCGCAAAACAAAACCAAAACTGAAAGTGGGTATTTGCGGCGAACATGGAGGCGATCCCGACAGCGTAAAATTCTTCCAAAAAGTTGGAATGAACTATGTAAGCTGCTCACCGTTCCGCGTACCTATCGCAAGACTTGCAGCTGCACAAGCCGCAATTGATTATGGCAAGAAAAAGTAGCAAAAGCTGATTAGTAGATTTAGCACGGGGAAAACGATTAATAGTCGTTTTCCCCTTTTTTTTGTTTAACCGGTAAGGCGGGAAAGATTTTTTGTTGCGAAATTGAATACATTTTACCGCAGAGACGCGGAGACGCAGGGAATCAATCCTCCGCGTCTCCGCGTCTCTGCGGTAAAAAAATCAAATACCAACAACCCTCTTCATCCTAATCATTAATCCCTCTCCACTCAATAATTCCAACCTCCCATTCACTACCCTGAATCGATTCACTTTTGAAAGTGCTCTATTAAAGAAATCAGCATTATTATCAGGACAAGCCATTAATGTACCGGCCATTTGAGAAAATGAAAGACCGCTATTATCAGATAGTTTAAACGATCCCATTATCCTGTTACATCCATCCGTACCAGAAACACGGTTTTGTGCCATATCAAAATTAAGAGTAGGCATTTTACGCCACTCAAGCATGATCTTGGGACCGCTGAGATATTCCATCTCCCACTCACCATTCAATGCAAATGATGAATTCAAGAATACTGACACCCCTTTGTATGTTTTTCCGTTAACAGTTGCTATAGCATAATATTGATATACCCTGTCACTCATTCCATCATTACAATACCTTGGCTCTATTCTTATATCGAGTACGTTGTTGCCTGAACTTGCCTTAACAGTCCATCCACCATTCTCAAAAACAGGTTTTGTTGCGGCAGCGGTTATTGGATCGCTTTCCATTGAAGTAAAATTGAAATCCTTTTCAAAATCAAGTTCCAGACTCCATGATGGCTCGTTACCCATTGCAATTACATCTATCCCCTTCTGCATCTTATTCGCCCAGGAGCTGTTTGTGGTAACAATTGTTTTCTTACGAAGTATATATTTTGATGCCAGACTTCCAGTAATAGGCTTGCCTTTAGTATCAAGTTTTTTTAATTGCGAGTTTGAAAATAGATAACTGCCTTTTTGAGTTTCATTTTCAAACAGCGTAACAATATTCTGCTTCATTTGCCACCTGATTGAGGCTACTGAAACCCTATCTTCTTTCCCAAGATATTTCTCCTGAACCATTCCGGTTTTGTTGGCATTTAGTTCAATATAGGTTTCTATTCCATTGCAATCGGCACATGGAATAATACCATAAAATGTTCCAGCTGGAATTACAGTTACCTGCGCATTTAATGCAGTTCCCATTAGTGCAAATACAATCAGTAAATTAATTGACTTCATAGCAAAATTTTTTATCAGGTATATGATGCAAAACAAGCTTAGATTACATAGCATTTCCTTCGTATCTAAAAGTTATTGAAAATATTCGATCAGCAATTGATTATAATCAATAATTCTTCTTGAAAATGAATGTTTAACTAGCAAATCCAATCAAAATGGTAACAGCAGCAAATTACTCCCATTTCGATTTTATATATGGTCTTTACATGCACCCGGATATTAATTCGTTTCTGCTTTATGAACCAATGGATACAGCCGATTTCCAGCCGATATTTGAACAGTTATTGGCAAGAAAATCTGTCTTTGTTTATTCGGTCGACAATCAGCCCGTAGGAATGTTTAAGCTACTCCCTTTTACTCACCGCTCTTCACACGTTGTATATCTTGGCGGGGTGGCAATAGATAGTGCTCATGCAGGTAAAGGATTTGGAATAAAAATGATGGAAGCTATAATTGAATATTGTAAGCAGAAAGGGTTTTTAAGAATCGAACTCAGCGTTGCAGTCACTAACGAAAAGGCCATCCATGTTTATGAGAAAGCAGGATTTATAAAAGAAGGTGTACTTAGAAAGTATACCCACCTGAAACAAGAAGATATATTCGTTGATGAAGTTCTTTACTCTTATCTAATAGAATAAATTTTCTGTATTTATTCTGATTTCATCACTTCCGAACGAACAGATACTCCGTTTTCATTTATTGCTTCTATACAGAAATAATAGGGCTGGTCCTTATCCATTGCTTTGAAGTAATATTCATTAGCATTATGAACCATTATTGAAGTATACAATTTATCTGGAGCAATTCCGCAGTATATATTATACGCCCAGGCATTATTCACCGGACTCCATTTCAACCAGGCACTTCTTTTATCTTTCTCGCCTCTCAAAACAAAAAACTGTTTCACTTTATCGGGTACCGATCCTGCACCCTTTCCAAAAACCCTGAATCCACTTATGGCGAATTTCCCCGTTGGCATATGTATATTCTCCAGCTTCAAATATCTTGCTCGAACAGATTTGGGTAGTTCGATATAATCATGTGGTACATCCGTTTTATTCTGACTTTTATCTACGAGTAAAGTCCAGTTCTTTCCATCGTTAGACTGATAAATTTTATATTGGTGATAAGTATGTTTCATCTTTCCTAAAAAAGAAGAATCAACATCCTGGTCGGCATAATTCAACTGTATAGCATTAACAGTGCTAATAGCACCAAGATCAGTTTGAATCCACTCTCCTTTACTTCCCGTCGCTGCGCTCCAATAAGTCTTGATATTTTCATCCACTGCATTATTCGGTTGATAGCCTCCTAATATTGAAGATACTTGTACTGGTTTATTATAGTTAAGTAACATCCATCCCGTAAATCCAGCACCACCAATTCCTGATGGAGTATAGCTTGCATAAGACTCTTTTGTTGGAAGATAATGCGGGTAATCACCAAATGCAGTATTACAATAAAGTATGCCATCCTTATCAAAACCAGATGGCCACAAACCAAGCAAACGTTCAAAATTGTTTTTTACATTAACAACAATAGTAGATACATGCCAGAGATTATTCCATTTATCTGAAAACGTACTTCCATGCCCGGCGCCTCTTGCATAACCTCCGGGTTTAAAGCTAAAGGGATTGTGTATCTGTTCTTTAAAGGGGCCGAGCGGATTATCACTTACCGCTACACCATCGGCATATCCACTAAATTCTGTGCCCGGTGCGCCATATTGCAGATAGTATTTTCCATTATGCTTATTCACCCAGGCGCCTTCCATAAAAGGATCCAAAAAGGTATTGTCATTATATTCTCCAAAGCGATGCCATCCCCATTTTTCAGGTTGAAGATGCAGTAGTTCTTTCTTCTCTCCAATTGGCTTGAATGTTTTCCTGTTTATCTCCTGTCCGTAAAGCGGATACAAATTACTGCTACCCCAATAACAATAGAGCTTTCCATCATCATCCAGAAAAAATCCAGGGTCCCAGGCGCCTACTTCAAAAGAATCTACCGCTTCTTTCCATTCATCTACTCTTGGATTGGTACTCATCCAAATTGGGAAGTTTTTTTGATGCGTTGATCCTATTACAAGCAAGGTGTCTCCTAAAACAAATACAGCTGGAGCACATAGCTCATCATATACTTTATTCCACGGCTTAAGAAATAAGCGTGGTACAAATTTCCAGTTGTTTAAATCACTGCTCCACCAATACCCCCATTGGTTTGTAGAGAACAGATAATAATCTCCCTTAAAATAAGTTATCACCGGATCCGCTGTAGCCCTATGTCTTCCCCATTCAGAAAAATTGGGTATCGGTGTATACCCATAATCCAAATTCATCGGATTGCAATATGTTTTCGGTGCTTGTGCACAGACTGTTTGAATAAATACAAAGTATCAAGAAGAGAGAAAGTACAAATTTCATATGACTGCATTTCAATAACTAAAGATACTGAAACGAAGTTATGTAGTTACCCAAAAGCAAAATGCCGAAAACCCATTAACAGGCATCCGGCATTTAGCATTTAGCATCAAGCTTCCAGCACTCTTAAAACTCTGCGCTCTTCGGTGTCCTTGGGAATGCTATTACGTCTCTGATATTCGTCATTCCTGTTACAAACAATACCATTCTCTCAAATCCAAGTCCAAAACCCGCATGTGGTACTGTTCCAAATCTCCGTGTATCTAAATACCACCACATCTCTTCTGTAGGAATATGCATCTCTTTCATTCTTTGCTCCAATTTATCCAGGCGCTCTTCTCTTTGTGATCCACCAACAATCTCTCCAATACCTGGTGCAAGTATATCCATTGCCGCTACTGTTTTACCATCATCATTCTGACGCATGTAAAACGCCTTGATGTCTTTTGGATAATTATTCAGTATTACCGGTTTCTTGAAATGCTTTTCTACGAGATAACGTTCATGCTCACTCTGCAAATCCATTCCCCATCCTGTAATCGGATATTGGAATTTCTTTTTCTTATTATGATTGCTCTCTCTTAGAATATCGATTGCTTCAGTATAAGTAAGCCTTTGGAAATCGTTATTCAATACGAACTCCAGTTTCTCAATCAAGCCCATTTCACTTCTCTTATCTTGTGGAAGCTGCTTTTCTTCCTCCGCTAAGCGTTGTGATAAAAACTCCAGATCTTCCCTGTTGTTTTCCATCGCATATTTAATCAGATACTTGATGAACTCTTCAGCCAAATTCATATTGTCTTCCAAATCACAGAATGCCATTTCAGGTTCTATCATCCAGAATTCAGCAAGGTGGCGGGCGGTATTTGAATTTTCTGCGCGGAATGTTGGACCAAAAGTATAGATCTCACCAAATGCAGTTGCTCCCAATTCGCCTTCCAATTGACCACTAACTGTCAGATTGGTTGCTCTTCCAAAAAAGTCTTCTTTGAAATTTACGGTACCATCTTCATTTCGTGGTGTTTCATCGAAAGGAAGCGTTGTTACCTTAAACATTTCTCCTGCACCTTCAGCATCACTAGCTGTGACGATTGGGGTGTGCATATAAACGAATCCTTTTTCATTGAAGAACTTATGGATAGCAAATGCTAAACTATGTCTTACCCTGAATACAGATCCGAATGTGCTTGTTCTGAAACGGAGATGTGCTATTTCACGAAGGAACTCAAGACTATGTTTCTTTGGTTGAAGAGGATACTTTTCAGCATCACTATCTCCCAATATCTCTAAAGTAGTTGCTTTTACTTCCAGCTTTTGTCCTTTACCTAAAGAAGGAATAACAATACCTGTAACTTTTATTGATGCTGAAGTGGTGATTCGTTTCAATTCAGCTTCATCAAACTTACCAAGCTCTAACAACACCTGAACATTTGAGTTTGTAGATCCATCATTAAGGGCTACAAACTGATTGTTACGGAAAGTGCGCACCCATCCCATAACTGTAACTTCCTGCTGCTGGGGTTCCCACTGCAGCAATTCTTTGATTTTTACTCTTTTGTTGAACATATCCTTCGTATTTCGGAGGGCAAAGATACCATAAAGTGCCTTTTTTGCTAGAAGTTTTACCTCTTAATCACAGCATCAAGCATCTGGCATTATGCATTCAGCTTTTCCTCCGCGCTTTTCCGCATTTTATAACCCTTTTTACCCATATCGTAAGCTATCGCTTCTTGGTATTTGGTACTTTTGCGCAGCTTGTCTAACCCGAAACTCCATATAGCATTAGTTGGTAATCCGAATAGCGGTAAAAGCTCCTTGTTCAATGAATTAACCGGGTTACATCAGCATGTAGGTAACTTCCCCGGAGTTACCGTCGACAAGAAAGTCGGAGTTACAGAAATTGCCCCTCATCTTAAAGCAACAATCATAGATCTTCCGGGATCATACAGCCTTTATCCCAGAAGGGAGGATGAATGGGTTTCCTATAAAGTGATGATGGAACAGGAGAAGGATCTTAAGGTAGATATGGTTCTCATGGTAGCAGATGCGAGTAACCTTAAACGAAACCTGTTATTCGTATCCCAGATCATCGACCTCAAATTGCCTGTGGTAGTGGCACTAACCATGGTCGATCTGGCTCGTCAAAAGGGTATAGAAATTGACGTGTCCGCTTTGGCAAGGGAGCTGGGTGTTCCAATCATTCCAATCAATCCAAGGAAAGGAAAAGGAGTGGCAGCCCTTAAAAAAGCAATCGAACATACTGCCGAAGAGTATTATCAGGCACCCGTTCGCGATTTTATAAATAATCAGGGTCTGGCAGAAAAAGCGGTATCTGGAATAAAGGGTCTTTATCCCGATATGAGTGATTATAAAGCCATCCATTACCTGATCAACCATGAGTCATTTCATATTGACCCGGTTACTCAGGAAAAGATTGAAACAATTGAGCAAGACAATCAATTTAATCATACCAGGGTTCAGGCGGAGGAAATTCTCCAGCGTTATCAAAGGATTGGTTCGATAATGAAACAAACTGTTTCTGGAGCCAAATCCAATGCAAAAGAAACTCTTCACAGATAAGCTAGATAACCTGCTTTTACACCGAAAATGGGGCTATTTGATCCTATTATCGGTACTTTTTCTGCTTTTTCAGAGCGTTTTCTGGTTAGCAGAGTACCCCATGCATTTCATAGAATGGGCCTTTGCAGAAAGCAGTAATTGGTTCAATTCATGGCTTCCTGATGGATGGGCCACAGATCTGTTTTTGAACGGAATTTTGGCCGGATTGAGTGGAATTTTGGTGTTTGTGCCTCAAATTATGATACTTTTTGGCCTAATTACGATTTTGGAGGATACGGGATATATGGCCAGAATCAGCTTTTTGAGCGATAAGCTGATGCGTAAAGTTGGCCTGAATGGTAAAAGCGTAATGCCCATGATCAGCGGGTTTGCCTGTGCAGTTCCAGCCATCATGAGTGCCCGTAATATCGAGAACCGAAAAGAACGCCTTTTAACAATACTGGTAACGCCCCTGATGAGTTGTAGTGCCCGATTGCCGGTATACACCATATTGATCTCACTGGTTATTCCACAGAAGTTTTTCCTCGGATTCCTTAGCCAACGAGGCCTTGTAATGATGGCTCTCTATCTGCTCGGTGTGGTTATGGCCCTTATCGTTTCATATGTGGCAAAATGGTTTATCAAGATTCAGGAAAAGAGCTTTTTCATCCTCGAATTGCCCACCTATAGGTCTCCCAGATGGAATAATGTAGTGATGACAATGCTGAATAAGGCTAAGATCTTCGTTTTCGATGCAGGTAAGATCATTATGCTTATAAGTTTGATTTTGTGGGGATTAAGCACTTACGGGCCGCCTGAAAGGATGAAGGCTGTTGCTGAAAAATATGATCAGCTTATCCTTGCACAACCCGACCAAAAAGCCGAATTGACCCATCATAAAAATGCAGAATTGCTTCAAAACTCTTATGCTGGTATTTTAGGTCAAAGCATTGAGCCGGTTATTGAGCCACTGGGTTTCGATTGGAAAATAGGAATAGCACTTGTTACCTCATTTGCCGCCAGAGAGGTTTTCGTAGGAACAATGGCTACTCTTTATAGCGTTGAAGGTGGTAACGATGCGGATCAATCTACACTTACCGAGAAAATGAATGCCGCCGTTAGAAGCGATGGTTCAAAATCTATAGCCTGGCTACAGGTCTCTCCCTTATGATTTTCTATGTATTTGCCATGCAATGTATGAGTACATTGGCTGTTGTAAAAAGGGAAACTAAATCCTGGAAATGGCCTATCATACAATTAATTTATATGACAGGCCTGGCCTACATATTAAGCCTTATGGTGTACCAGGTTTTAAAGTAGTTTAGTCGGTTTCCTTACAACATTCCCTATTTTTTGCCGTTTTATTGGTAGTTAATCCTAAACCATGAGAAAGCTACTAATCATTTGCCTGTTGGCAAGCGCTTGTTTTTCAAGCCAGGCCCAATCCCAATGGTACTACTACGCTGAAGAATTCTACTTTGTAAAAGAAGTCCCGGTTAAAGAATTTCGCGGTAAAAATTTCAGATACGAAATAGCTGTAAAAGCTCAACCCACCGATACATTATCAAAAGTGCGTGTGCATGGAATTAATGTAGGTAAAGGAAAAGAAGATTATCTCCATACCGACTTTAATCTTGAAACAAGAGTTGAACAAGACTGGACCATATACACAATTGCCGGTACAGTTGACGAAAACGCATGGAAGCTATGGTTTCTTCACTGCTGTAAATGGAAATGGTGATTTCTACTTTGATGATATCAGTTTCTATATAGAATTAGAACCTGGTCAATGGAAACAGCTTTATCTCCGTAATACTTCGTTTGAAGCCCATGCAGCAGGACTATTTGATGGATTCTATGTAAGCAAACGTAAGTCTTCTACGCTCACTACAAAGCCATCTGAATCTGTTTTTAAAACAGGTCACCAATCACTGTATGTGAGCAGTCGCAATCAACAACCTGCATCTTTACTCACAACATCGCACTAATAACCCTTATACCATAAATAAAGAGAGGCTCTAAATATAGAGCCTCTCTTTTTGTCCCTGTTAGTCTATAATCCGTCCGTAATTATTCAATACTTCTTTGCAAGCGCCTTCTTAATTCGGGATACATTTTCCGCATCAGATTGTTTAGTAAGTCCCCCTTTGACAAATTGTTGCCATAATTCCTGTTGTTTACTAACAACCAATCATCCTGGCTAAGCGCTCTTGAATCCCCCGTATATGTTGCATACGACTCAGACCAACTTACTTCATCAGAAATAATACTGTTATCGATAGTTCTGCGACCATTGATATTGGTAATTCGATATTCAAGATCAGCTCTTACCGTTTGCGTTTGCTGAGTAATATTTAATGTAGCATACACAGTTTTATAAATTGCATGTCCGCTGGTATCCTTACCATCCTGAACACTTTTAGAAACCTGTCTTGAATATTGACTAGGTATTGACCGAAGAGGACTCATATTCCTCCATCGTATTGCCACTTCTATATCCGGTACTATATTCTCGCGTCGTACTTCTCTATCTGTATAAAATCTGGCAGCCACATTCCTGGCCGATTTTCCGCCCAAATCCCTTACCAATGATTCCTGATAATCCTGAGGGCGATACCTAGCATCCGGAAAACCCCAACCAGAATAAAAAATATTATCGTCTTCAATTGGATTGATAACTACGTACAAGATGCCCTTCTCATATGTATCCCGTATCATTTTCTCTGTGTCTTTATAGCCAAACACATATTCACTACTTCTTTTGAAATAATTATAGGCTTTCAAATAACTTTCTCTGTTATTATCGACTAATGTTGTCTGGGCTCTATCATAAAAATCTGCAGCCGCATCCTGTTTTGTTTCCTCTATATCCTTCAGATAGTTTTTAGGAGTAACTATTGAAAACGTTCCAGCAGTTGCTTGCAGACTATTATAAATATTCTGTAGCGCGTTTAATTCAGATAATATCTTATCCCATTTGCTTTCATCTCCGCCATTCTTATATATAGCAATCGCCTCTTCGTGTCTTTCAATGGCTTTAGGGTATAATATTCTTAAATCGTCCTGAGCTTTTTGATTACCTGGTTTCTTGTTCAGTTCGTTTATGGCCGCAAACAGTGGCTTATCTTCTGAATAAGAAGCTTGAAATTTCTTGGTTGAGCGGCAAGAAACAAAGGCTCCGATTATCAATAACATTAATATTGTAAAAGTATGTCTCATACTATGGCTCCTCCTTATTATATACGTACAAAAGCTGAACCGGGTGCTGTTATGGATTTCTTAAGAAAAAAATCCGGAGAAAATAATTTGTTAAAGAATTGATCGATAGTTGATAATGCAAAAATAAAGTGGATAAGTTAGGTTGTAACATTTTTTGTAAGAACCGGTTGTGCGCTACACAAGATGACATCCCGGTAAAAAACAACCAAAACACGTTGTTTACACAACGTAATTATACAATACCAAGAATGTTTTTTATACCAACAATCAATTAAAATACTCCTAACAACTCTAATTCCTTTCTGAATTGTTCTGGTGATTGAAAATGGATGGTAGAAAAACCTAATTCTTTTGCAGGATGAAGATTACGAAGATTATCATCTATATAAACCGCTTCAGCAGGTACAATCGAAAAACGATCTACAAGCGTTTTATAAATTGGCAAGTATGGTTTTCTGGTTTTTTCCTCACCAGAAACAACTCTTCCATCAAACCAGTGAAGGAAATTATATCTCACCAAAGCAATATTGAACAAATCGGCTTGCCAATTGGTCAATGCATAAATTCTATAATTACCAGAATCTTTTAGTTGTTTAAATATTTCAACGGTCCCGTGTATCGGACCTTGTAACATTTCGGTCCAGCGACCATAAAAATCGCGGATAGGTTTTTCCCATTCTGGATGCTCAGCAATTAACAGTTGAGTGGCTTCAACAATTGATCGGCCTGCGTCTTGCTCTTCATTCCAATCGCTGGTACAAATCTTTTCGAAAAAGAAAGTTCTCTTTTCCTCGGTATCAAAATAATCACGATACACATACATCGGATTCCAGTCAAGTAGAACTCCACCAAGGTCGAATACTATCGTTTTGATTGTAGCCATATAACAAAAATACTATCCTGCGCCTATATCAATCAGCAATTGCTTCACTTTTTCTTCAATAAAATCCCTCACTTTATTGAATTCTGCAGGTTCCAGATGTTTCGGATCAGGGATTTGCCAGTCAATGAATTTTTTTGCGGGCATCCAGGGACAAGCATCGCCACATCCCATTGTAACTACGGCATCGTAAGGCGCAAATGTTTCAACTTCTTGTAAAGACTTACTATCGTGTACAGATAAATCGTAACCCAACTCTTTCATTGCCGCAATGGCTTTAGGGTTTACGATACCGCTTGGTTTGCTACCTGCGCTATGGGCTTCAATTGCATCTCCACCATGTATTTTTGCAAAAGCCTGGCTCATTTGGCTGCGGTTACTGTTTTCAATACATACAAATAATAGCTTCTTTTTATTCATTGTTGTTGATTTTCCATTATTAATGCTTCTCCTTTCCATCATTACCGTGTCTTTCCATCGACCATTCAATGCTGCAATTTTTTCTCTATAGCCGATGGTCCGAAATCCAGCCGATATATGTGTCCTGATGCTGTTGGTATTATCAGAATGAATTACACTTAACAAGCTCCAGTAACCAAGCTTTTCGCTTTCCGACACCAGCGATTTTAGGAGCTGCTTACCAATTCTTCTTCCCCTATAATCTTCGTGAATATAAATGGTTACTTCTCCTACACCGCTATAACATTCTCTTGCAGAAACCGCAGTGAGGGCGGCCCATCCAATTACTTTTATCATTCTCAATAGCTACCAGCCTACACTGGGGCAGGAATTTTTCGTCGAATTTTTGTGCATCGGGGACCTTTGTTTCAAACGTAGCTTTCCCGTATCTATTCCCTGTTGATAAATGACCAGCACATCTGTAAGATGGCTGGTCAACAATGGAACTATTTCCATGCTATTTTCAATTTATAAATAATCAACTGCGTGAATCATTAACAGCATCCACTTCCTGGTTCACAACACCCTCTTGCGTCTTTCGCTGCTTTTTTTGCGAATACAGTAATACTTGTTATTCGTGTTTCAGAGGCTTTGTAGGCTGCAATCTCTTCGGCGGTCAGATATTCTTCAAGAATTTCATCGGGCAGAACAATTTCTTTTTCTTTTTGCAGCGTAATGTCTGCAAATCCAGCTTCTTTTATAATACCAAGATATTCTTCTTTTTGAATAGCTCCCGAAACACAGCCAGCATATAAAGCTGCTATTTCTCTCCATTTACCAGGCAACTCTCCTTGCAAAACAATATCTGATATAGAAAAATGACCACCAGGTTTTAAGACCCTGAATATTTCGCTGAATACTTTATGCTTATTTGGCACAAGATTCAATACACAGTTACTTACAATAACATCTGCAATATTTGAAGTAATCGGCATGCTTTCAATATCGCCCTGACGAAACTCCACATTATTGAAACCGATCTTCTCAGAATTTTCTCTCGCCTTTGCAATCATGGCTTCTGTAAAATCAATGCCAATTATTCTCCCTTTTGGTCCGGTTAGTTTCCTCGCAATAAAAGCATCGTTTCCAGCTCCACTTCCTAAATCTACTACAGTATCTCCTTCCTTTATTTGAGCGAATGCGGTAGGTAACCCACATCCTAATCCCAAATCAGCGTCTGCTACATATCCTTCCAGCTTACTATAATCATCAGACATAATAGTATAGAAGTCATCTCCACAAGATCCCGTAGCTCCGCAACAAGAACTTTGGTTTTTTAATTTCGATTGCTGGGCTATTTCGCTGTATTTCTCTCTTACTTTTTCTTTTAGAATATTATCCGTGTTCATAGTATTTATTTTTAATGATTGATTTTAAATTTCGTTTAGCAACATTTTGACTGTGCTTCTTTCATACGACTGAATAAGAAGTTGAAATCACTGTTGAATTTTTCAAATGCTTTCCAGTTAATACAATAACAACTTCTGGGACCATCAACGGTTCCATTAATAAGTCCTGCTGACTTTAATTCTTTGAGATGTTGGGATACGGTAGACTGGGCAAGGGGTAATGCTTCCACTAATTCACCACAAACACATTCGTTTTTGTTTGCAAGAATTTTCATTATAGCTATACGAGCCGGGTGACTGAGTGCTTTTGCAAATAGAGCCAGATCTTGTTCTTTAGGAGAGAACTCTTCTTTTTTGTGTATTGCCATTAATCGTTTTTTTACGATGAACCAAGTCAAACAAAAAGACGATTTGCTCGTCTCTTGTATTCTATATCGCAAATATACGATAAAGGATTAAAACACCAAGTTTTTTTGCCTTGTTTATCTTTTTTGGGGAATAAGTGGTAGATTAGCGCAACAAAAAAGCCCTCCCGTGGAAACGGAACGGCCTCTAACGATTGCTTGCCATATGAAAAAATAGTTATCTCGAATTTGTAGAGCCTCCGGGCTTATTCACTTGGCCTCTTTTGATTGCTTTTCTCACGATTGCCTGCCATATTTTTCACTTTCTATCTTTGCTGCTCTCTTATGATGTAAAAGTAAGGGCGCTTAGCTTACCAGTAAAATCAACTTATTGTGAATTCTATTATCCCTAACAAAGATAATTAGTTACAAAACGTTGATATTTAGTGTATTCGAATAACTTTGTAATTATGCCCAACAGGTTTTCCGATACGCTCTTTCAGCTAATTTATTCGCTCGAAAAATCTGAAAAACGACATTTCAAGCTATATATAAAGAGAAGTTCAGCGAAAGAAGAGCTCAAAATCATACAACTTTTTGATGTTTTAGATAAACTTCCCGACTACGACGAGGCGTTGGTCCTGAAAAAACTACCTGGTATAACCAAAACACAGCTCGCCAATCTTAAGACACATCTTTATAAACAATTGCTGGCAAGCTTACGGTTGTTGAAGTTGGGCGAAAACGTAGATCTACAGTTAAGTGAACATCTTGATGAAGCCAGGATACTTTACAACAAAGGATTAAAGATTCAGAGTCTTCGAATATTAGAGAAAGCAAAAGAGCTTGCTCGCGCTAATCAAAAGATGAACACCCTGGTTCAAATTATTTCTCTCGAGAAAAAAATAGAAACCCTCCATATTACAAGAAGCACTACAGAAAAAACAGAAGTGCTCGCTAACGAAGCTCTCGCCATTAGCAGTCATATTGATAGGGTTACAAGGCTTTCAAACCTGGCGCTATTGTTATATAGATGGTATGTGTTGAATGGACATGCAAGGAATGCCGAAGACGAAAAAGATATCAAAGACTTTTTCAAGAACTATCTTCCTAAAGATATAAATGCTGTTTCCGGCTTTTATGAAAAGCTGTATTTGTATCAAAGCTATTGCTGGTATGCGTTTATAAGGCAAGACTTCCTTATGTATTATCGTTACAGTCAGAAATGGATTGACTTGTATGATACCGACCCTCAGATGCTAGGCGTGGAAACTGGCCACTATGTTAAGGGGATGCACAATCTTCTGAATGCACATTTTGACCTTAGAAATTTCCAACTATTTGAAACCACGCTACAACGCTTTGAAGCTTTTGCTAAAACTCCTGAAGCTAACGCACACGATAACTTCAGAACCCATACCTCAATATATATTAATAGTGCTAAGTTGAACCAGCATCTCATGAAAGGTACTTTTAAAGAAGGACTTCAGCTTATTCCTTCGGTAGAAGAGAAACTAAACAACTATGGGATGTATGTGGACCGGCATCGAATTCTTGTTTTGAACTACAAATTCGCCAGCCTGTATTTTGGAAGCGGTAAATATGAAGACGCTATTGATTATTTACAGAAAATAATAAATGGTCCTCTAGATCTTCGAATAGATCTTCAATGCTATGCCCGTTTATTACACTTGATGAGCCACTATGAATTAGGGAACAGGGATCTGATGGAGCCACTTACCAAGTCTGTTTACAGGTTCATGGCAAAAATGAAAAACCTTACCGTGGTTGAAGAAGAAATATTCAAGTTCCTGAAATCCTCTTTAGGTATAAAAAGCGGTCAACTGAAAACGGAATTAGAAAAACTTCTTCAGAAAATTAAACACCTTGAAAAGAGCAGGCATGAAACACGTGCTTTCGCATATCTGGATATTATATCCTGGGTTGAAGGAAAAGTATATAATAAATCGATGGGAGAAATTATCTACAACAAATATCTCGAAAGCAGGAAACGTAACTATAAATAAAAAAGCCGGTCGTTTGACCGGCTTTCGCTTTGGTTGTTGTTTTCAGTAATTACAGTTCTTTTACTTTCTTCTTGATTCCAAAACTTCTATTGATATTGAAACCGAGTGCGAATTCACCTTTACCAAAATTATATGGATTTCTTGTCAGCTGTTCGATATTAGTAGACATTGTTGTGCTACTAGCAAACAGTTGGAAGATGTGACCACCGGTATCCCAATCATAACCTATAGAAACCAGATTAGGATTATAGTTTACGATTGTACCATTCTTCATGATAACGAAATCAAACATATTCAACTGACGGGCATATTCGAAAGTGATAGCTTTCTTATCACTAACCTTGTAACGTCCACCAACTCCCAGTGACCATACATTATTACTATTGTTTACACCAAAAGGAACTACGTTATTGTGCACCAATGTAGGCATGAACTGGAGAGAATTTATCAGAGAACTTACGGGCAATCAATAACTGATGCATAAAGGAATAACGATTCCAAACTGGCTCACCAACAAGTGTAGCTGTTTTAGAAGAATTCACATTAGCTGTACTGATCCAGTCTACAGTAACTGGTATATTATAAGTTCCTGTTTGTTGTCTTAGTAGTTTAAAGCGCATCCAGCCTTCAAAGTTTGAAGTACCTGCAGCGGCTAATCCTACGTTAAACCAACGATTGAAAGAATAGTCAAGTGCGAGATATGTTTTTGCAATACCAGCATTCAGACCGAACATCTGAACCAGGTTTTGTGCACCGGCATCTTTATTCCATAATAATCCAAAGTGGTGGGTAATCATGAACTGGAGGTTTCCGGCTCCTGTTAATTCCACGCTTTGCATATTGATGATGCGGGTAGCTTTAAAAGTAGCTGTTGTAAAGTTCCTTTGCGGCTTAGCTGAATCTTCTTTATTAATCTCATCGAGCAAATCGCCCTGTGCTACAACTCTCAACAGCATGCAGCATCCGATAATGGTTAAGGCTATTATTTTTTTCATAACACCTGTTTTGTGTGAATTAGTTTAATTGGAATTTAATATTCGCTTTCAATGGAGTGAAATCGGCCAATTTTGGCTTTACAATTCCTGGGATATCAATTTTATAGTCTTCTGCTTTTATTTTGAATTCGCATTCAAAAGTGGCAGTCTTTCCACTTACTGTTAATTTAACCGGAGATTTGAAATCTTTAGTTACACCATGCATTGTAACCTGACCCTCAGAAGTTAAATTGTAAACTCCATCCTTTGTAAGCATATCCTTTGTAAACCCAATCAACTTTCCTTTATAGGTTGCATTAGGATATTTATCAGAATGAAGATAGTTTTCGTTGAAATGTTCTTCCAAAAGTGCATTATTAAAATGGAAGGTTTTCATTTGAACCAGAAAAGCCACTTCAGCTGTTTCAACTCTTAATACACCTGTACCTTCTTTAGTAGCAGCTGCATAATCTTTATGATCCTGGTCTTTGTTTGGATTGAAATAAACATATCCATCTCTTGTTTTATAGGTTTGGCCTTGAACCTGGAAGCTGATGGCCATCAATAACAATCCAGTTGCGAAAATTAATAGCTTTTTCATGTTGAATAATTTTATAAATGATTTAATTGTTTACTGTTATTGAGGCATTCCCTGATCTAACCAGGCTTGGAAAGTAGCGATAGTAGATAATGTTAAACTAACAGCACCACCTGGGTGACCTGTTGCACCACCACTATTTACCATTGCTGTTATTATACTTTTGTCTGCAACAAAAGCAGCAAAATCAAGATTTGGTCCAGCACCACCGTGGCAACTTGATCCTTTACAGCTTACATTATAAATAGGAAGAATGTTAGCTGTAAATGTTACGTTTCCTGTAATTGGAGGTGGAATGAAATCATCTTTTGCTCCTTCGCTTATCCATCTGCTAATAATGGCTTTTTCACCTGGAGTGAAA
The DNA here is from genome assembly GCA_016721085.1 of Chitinophagaceae bacterium. Classification (GTDB taxonomy): domain Bacteria; phylum Bacteroidota; class Bacteroidia; order Chitinophagales; family Chitinophagaceae; genus Endoryza. Next base: position 92,155 of record JADKJI010000010.1, read on the forward strand.
TCAATAACTCCCTCTCCTGGGTGTTTGCCACCTTTTATCCATGCATCATATACTCCAACGCGAGCTAATATGGCATCATAATAAACATTGTTTAGATAAGAAAACTGTACCGCTCTTTGTCCTTGTCCATTATTATGACATCCGCAAGCGCCTGAAGTCATGATAGGTACAATTTCACTTCTGAAAGATACTTTGGGCAATTCCAGAATATCTGATTTATTGTTATAACAACCGGTGAAGCCAAGCGCTAACACACTTAACAAACCCGCTGTAAATAATTGCTTCTTCATATTATGAATGTTTTCGGTGAATACTTTTATTTCATGATGATTTTACCTGTCTTTCTGTACTTGAATATTCCGACATTGTTAACTCCATATTTCCATACATCCGGAACATTAGGATCAGCGAAATACCATGCTTTTATTAAAGCAATTTCTGTGCGCTTAAGTCCACCATCACCATAAGCCATATCACCCTGGTGGTTAGTAGCATAAATTCCAGTATATGGATTTGCTAACAGTAATGTAGAGTCGATTCTGGAAATCAGTGAGCTTGTGGCGTTCAGTGGGTTTCCTTTTACATAAAACTTATTACCTGAACCATCTGTAAACTGTACTGTTGAGTTACTACGTACGCTTTTTGGATACATGATATCTAGAAGAATATCATCATAATCACTCAAAGGACCTCTTACGCTACTTAAGGTAACAGGTGTACCGAAAGTCTTATATGGTCTGAAGCTTGCATTTGCTAATGTATCAGCATAGAATCTTCTAACACTGTCTTTATAAGATCCCCAAACCTGATTGAGGCGGGATTGGTTAGAAAGCTGGCAGTAAACAGTTACTAATCCAGTAAGTGGATTTGTGTATAGGAACTGAGTAGTATCGGCAGATACCAGTCCTGGTACCAATGCTTTTCTTGCCCATGCACCTGTTGCTGTTGCTTGATTATGACAGTTGGCAGATCCGCAACCGCTAACCAACAATTTCATTGCTACAGGCCTGAAGTCATTTAATCCTGGTTGTTCTTTTGCACCATTCTTTATCCAGTTGTAAATGATTCCTTTTTCTGTAAGTGATAACTCGTGCATGATATTAATAGGAGGCATTGCCTTATTAAGATCATTTGTAGTTATTAAATTCCAAAGTTTGCTTGTTTCAGGACTACCTGGTGTAACCAGCGCCATGATTTCGCTATAAGTAGAAAGGTTGGGTCCAAATTTTCCACCGTGGCAGTTTGCACCAACACAATATGTTTTTACGATGCTCTGTACTCCGGTTCCTTCTATAACGTCGTTAACGTCAGCGGTAGCATCAGCTGTGCTGATCTTGTAAGAGTCATAGAATACTGAAAGTGTTGTGGAATCTGGTGTTCCTGTGTAGGCTCTGTCTAGCGCCCCAGCGTTATCTCCTGCCTTGGTGCATTGCATCACGGAGAGAGAAACGAACAAACCACCCAGCAACAATATCATTCCTTTTTGGGCTGAAATTCTTCTCATAAAAGAGTGTTTAAAAGATTTAAAATTTTTTCGATCGTCCTGTTCATAGGTAACAGGAATCGATTACAAAAGTAGTTTGAGGTTGTTTTACACTTTTATGACATTTGAGAATTTGCTTTGTGATTATAATCACATTAAATCATGTGCGATGTTATACCAGTAGGAAAGAATGCCTGTTAAATTTGTAACGTTCAAAAACAAATGAAATGAAAAAGAAAATCTTCCTTGCCATCGTAATCGTTGGCGCCATCGTTGGCTCATGGGCCGTTTGGTATGTGTTTTTTAAACCACACCGCGACTTTGGTTCTGAAAAACCAGCCTTCACTCTAACTACTTCTGCTCTATCGCAAGAGTTTAAAGCGAATAATGCAGAAGCAACTAAGAAATACATTGACAAAGCATTGCTTTTAGAAGGAACAATTACCGCTATAGATGGTATTACTGTTTCCTTTGATAATGTTGCTTGTAATGTGGACTCTACACAACTGGAGAAGTTGCCAACACTAAAGGTTGGAGCAAGTACTAAACTTCAAGGCAGACTTACTGGTTATAATGATCTATTAGAAGAAATCGATATGTCTCAATGCGTTTTTAAATAGACGCGGTTTAAACATTAATGTTGCGCCGCTGTAAAACTGATTTTTGTTACCTTTTTTCAAATGGTGGCTAATCGTTCTACAGCGGCTTTTATTGTGCCTTCCTTTTTCGCGAAACAAAAACGAATTACCTTATTATCAGTTCCATCTTTATAAAAAGCCGAAACCGGAATTGTTGCTACTCCTATTTCTTTTGTCATTCGTATGGCAAAGTCTTTATCTCCTTCTTCACTAATTTTATTATAGGTTGCGGTTATGAAATAACTACCACTGCTGTTTAGTAATTCAAACCGGGTTGCCCTCATTAGATCTATAAAGTAATCTCTTTTCTGTTGCATAAAAGACCCCAGTTCCAAATATTCATCCCTTTCCTTAAGAAAGGATGCTAATGCAACCTGTGATGGGGTGTGGCAACAGAAGCAATTGAACTGGTGAACCTTTCTGAACTCTTTCATGGTTTCGGGAGCAGATATACAATATCCCAATTTCCACCCAGTGCAGTTATATACTTTGCCAAATGAAAAGCAGACAAACGCCCTTTCCAACAAATCTGGATACTTCAATATACTTTGATGTAAAATGCCGTCAAATATGAGGTGCTCGTATACTTCATCGCTGATTATAAAAATATTAGTCCCTTCTACACAACTCCTTAATTGTTGAATATCTAATTCGTTTAATACAGCTCCTGTTGGATTATGGGGCGAATTAATAATGATAGCCCTTGTTTTCTTTGTAATGACCCTTCTTACTTCATCCCAATTTATCTTATATGAAGGAAACTCAAGGTTTACCCTTACCGCCACCGCACCATTTATTTCAACATTGGGTATATAACTGTCGTATGCTGGCTCAAATACGATAACCTCATCACCGGGTTGTAAAATTGTAGTAAGTGCTGTGTATATGGCATAGGTGCCCCCGGGCGTAATGGTTATTTGTGAGTCGGGGGAAATAGTTGTGCCATATAAAAACGAAACCTTTTCCGCTAAGGCCTCCCTCAGCGGCATATATCCTTGCATTGGCACATATTGGTTATACCCCTTGTGCATTACATCAGACACAAGATTTAACAGGTCCTGGTTCATCGGGAAGTCGGGAAAACCTTGTCCAAGGTTAATGGCTTGATGCTCTGTTGCTAAACCACTCATTACTGTAAATATAGTAGTACCAACCTGTGGTAGCTTGGAGTTAATTGAAGGAATCATTAGTTTTTTTGGTAATTGGTTTAAAGTTACCGCGTTTTTCTGGACGCTCTTTTCATTCCTTATTCTCCCACCAATAATAATTTGTTTCCTCGTTCAGTTCGAAACCCACTGAAGGATAAAGGCGATTTCCTATTTTATTTGCTTTCTCGGTTTCCAATAAGAGGCCCGAAGCGTTTGTTTGCCTGCTATGTTCTTTTGCTGCTTCAATCAATTCTTTTGATATTCCCATGCCCCTGAATTCTGGTTTAATATACAAATCGTTTTAATAGCCATATTCGGCGCATCCTTGTTGAGGAGAAAATGGGATAGAGTTGAGTAAAGCCGGTGATATCACTGCCTGATTCGTGAACGAAGATTACAGATTCTTCCGCAAGCATCCTTTCTTTGATAAAATCGTTTGCGGCAGAAAGGTCAGAATCCTTCCTGTAAAAAACACGATAATCATCAAACAGTTGTGCCAACTGTGGCAAATCAGCTATTTGTGCTCTTCTTATCAATTTGTAGATTATTTCTTTTTATAGACGGGGACGGTACTGCACGGCTCGCCATACATGATACTTTTTACAACCGGTCTAAGCTTTTTTGTTATTTCCATATATGCGTAGTCGCCAATGGGTTGGTCACCACAGCCCTTGATAACAACTCTTTTATCTTCAAATGAAGAGGCATCAATATTATTGATGTTCTTTATAAAGAGTTGCCGTATTGCCGTGGCTTCGTCTCCCATTACTACCTCTTTTGCGATCGGTTCCAGATAAGAGGCCACAAGCATGTATGCCCAAACAGGGATTATAGCATCTGCGCTGCAGGTTACAGCCACCGTCTTGCCGGTGTACGGTGCCCAGTCTAACTGCTGCAGGGCTTGTCTGAAATCCTTCTCCTTTAATATTAGCTCCATAAACAGAAAGGGCTTAAGGTCAAACAAAGCGATCTCGTCTGTAGGATAGTAGTCTTCCAGATTAAGAGTTGTCAGGCTACTCTCGGCTACCTTGTTGATTATTGGGTCACTCATATCTATTGTACAAAATTAGGATTGATTTTGTTATGGTGGCTTTTCTCCTGTTTTCATTTCGCTTTTCGAAAATGGACACAAAAAAGCCCCCATAAAGGGGGCTTTCTATTATATAAGTCTTAATTAAAAGAATTTATACCTGTTATCTGTTATAGATGCCGTCTTTTTCAAATTTTCCATTACCCCGCTTACGTTTCCGTTAAACTGGTTAGGACTCATTTGCACCCGAAGCTGTCTTCTCTGCATTTCTTGCTGTGCCTTAACGTCCATGCCCTGATTGGGTACAGCACCAACATTTTCTGTTTTGATGAAGAAAATTCCAGACTCTCCAACTATTGCAGCTGAAGCTTTTGCTTGATTGGCCTTATTAAATGCAGCCCCAACCACTTTGGCTTCATAACCAACATTTGGAATATTGGCGTTTACGAAAACAAGGCTATCGGCTTTAAATACAGGGAATCCTACAAGTTTACTGATTTCATCAAGAGATGTTGCAGTGCCTGCTTTTTGAGAAACAATGACAGCTTTTTTCTGTTGACGAATACGATATTCTGTTGTTGGACGAGCCCTGTCTGCATTCATTACACCTTCTTCATATGCTTGTGTAATTACAGGAACGATATATGTTTCACCTATAAAAAATGGACGCTCAGAAACATCTCCAACTTTTGCATCATTAAATATCCAGCGAACCAACTCTCTGCAATTACCATTTATTCCTGTAATGTTTGCAGCGAGAGGTTTTATTTCAGCTGCGTTGAAAACATTGAAATTTCTTTTCTTGGCATTCTCTTCAAATTGTGCCTTTGTTCTGCTTTCTGCAGCAAACTGTGTGGCCAGACCCATAGCACCATTTGCTGTTTCATCGCTGGTGAGTATTGGTCTTGATAAATAGGCAATTTTATAGCCGTTAGAAGATCCTTTTTGAGAAAGGATTTCTACATAATGATATCCGAATTCTGTTTTTACTACCCCTTTGCTTCCAATTGGGTTAGTGAAAATATAATCATTAAATGCGGCTACCATCCTGGCGCTTACTACACCATCATAAATACCGCCTGTGCTTTTGGTTCCATCGTCAGAAAATTTAGCACAAAGACTATCGAAGTTAGATCCTGTCTTTATGGCCAGGGCTAAGCTATCGGCTAACTGCTTGGCATCTTCATCCCTGCGAATTGGGACCATTTGTCCATTCTGCTCCTGTTGAACTGTAGCCACCAGGATATGACGAACTTTTACTGTATCAGGAATTACTCGTGATGAAATTACTTTTGCTAACACATAGCTTCTGCCGTCGAGGTAGGGTCCGTAAACGGTTCCAGCTGGATTATTTACAATACTATCTATGTTGGCAATTTTTATTTCTTTCCTAGATATATAACTATCATAAAAAGGAGACTGGCTGTTTTCGTTCAACAGGAACGATACGTTGTCTGTTGTTTTTGAGAAGCTGTCGGCCAGGTTAGATAATTGAGTATATATAGCAGCAGAGTCTGCTTTGCTTGGTGCAGCGCTAAAAGAAACATAATCTATACCGCTTGCTTTTTCTTGTTTGAAAGCTTGTTTGTGTTTACTAACAAATTCATTGATATCAGCATCAGACACTTTTACTGAAGAATCAGGAATACTGGTATATGGTACATTAACATAAGATATAGCGGCCATCTGGCTGTTTTCTGTACTCATTTTTTCAACCAGCCATTTTGGGGCATAAACGCTTCCATTAATCATGGATTCGAATTTTTCCCTTTTTCTGAATTTCACCAGAGCGGGAATATATTCGCCGAAAAAGGATTTATAGTCGGCACTGGTTTTTTGTTTTTTTATTTGCTGCACTGTTTGATAAGCAGCCTGAGCATCGAATTGTTGAGTTTTTGGATCTGTAAAGCGTTGACGGAAATCGCCTGGAGGATTATCTCCATATAAATAGTCACCAATTTCCTTATCGGTAACTTCTAAACCTACTTCATCATATATTTTCTTGGTAACAGCATCTTCTACATATTCATTCCAGAGAGCGTCTCTTTGCTGGCTTCTTGTAGCTTCATCCATCGGAGCACCATAGGTTCGGGTATATCTGTCTTCGATATTTTTCATTTTCTCTTCGAACTCAACCCTGTCAATGGCTTTTCCATTCACTTTTCCTAAAGTGGTGTTAGAATCACCAAAAATGCTTTTATTGCGTAATCCTTCTTCCACAACAAAAACGATCAATGCAAATGCAATAGCACCAGAAATAATCCAGGCGGCTCTTTCACGCAAGCTTTGAATAATAGACATACTTTCTCCTTTAAATACTTTTTTAAAATGGGTAGCAAAAATAGGGGAAAATGGTTATGAACAAATTGTGGAAAAATGGCTGAAATAGGCATCAATAAAGGGTTGTAGCCACCTTTCTGGTTCGTGGGTTGGATATTTTGAAAACTTGGAAAAAGAATCTTTCTTTTTTGTGAAACAAGGGCGTGGAAACGTGATACACAGGGGTATGTTCAAAACAGCTTATTTGTGTGGATAAGCCGGTTTTTCATCCACAGCCGGCTGTTAGGAAATGGAGAGTAATTTAGGAAGACGGGGGGACCGGTGCCGATGCTGTTTACAAAGACAGAGTTATACCTTTTCTTTCAACAGCGTTTTTCTCGATTTAATTAATTTAATTATCCTCATGCTTTAAAAACTAAAAATGTTAATTAGTAACTGTAATAGAGGATAGTAATGAGTTTTGGATTGTTAATGTAATGTGGATTGCTGTGGAAAAACTGATTGTATTAATTTTACCAAATATTCTGTTACGTAATTTATCCACGAATTCACAGCCGTAATAGTAATAGTTATTTTATATAATTTATTATATTATTAATACTATGGGAGATATACACATCGATTTAGCAACGAATAAGATTGATCAAAAGGGCTACCTTGACATCGAAGTTCCTGCAACATTGGATCTGTTTGCAGAAATCGAAAAATTGAAAAAAGAAAAAAATGCGATTATCCTGGCGCACTATTACCAGGAACCAGATATCCAGGATGTCGCTGATTATATCGGCGATAGTTTAGGACTTGCTCAACAAGCTGAGAAAACTACTGCAGACATGATTGTTTTTGCAGGTGTGCATTTCATGGCTGAAACAGCAAAGATTCTAAATCCTACAAAAAAAGTTGTTTTACCAGATTTAAAAGCGGGTTGCTCTTTAGCTGATAGTGCACCTGCCGATTTGTTTAAAAAGTTCAAAGAGAAACATCCGGATCATATCGTGATTTCTTACATCAACTGCACTGCAGAAATAAAAGCGCTTAGTGATATCATCTGTACTTCGAGTAATGCTCAAAAAATAATTGAAAGTTTACCAAGTGACGAAAAAATAATATTTGCTCCAGATAAAAATTTAGGTGCTTATCTAAATAAAAAAACTGGACGAAATATGGTTCTTTGGAACGGAGCCTGCATGGTTCATGAAATTTTTAGTTTAGAAAAAATCACAAAGCTAAAAATCAGACATCCGCAGGCAAAGATTATTGCTCATCCGGAATGCGAAGAACCGATATTGCGTCTAGCCGACTTTATAGGCTCTACAACGGGACTTCTGAAATTTACTCAGCGAGATACCGCTCAGGAGTATATCGTGGCAACAGAGACCGGAATACTGCATCAGATGCAAAAGGATTCGCCCGGTAAGACATTCATACCAGCTCCACCAGAAAATAACTGTGCTTGCAACGACTGCCCGCATATGAAATTAAATACATTAGAAAAACTTTATCTATGTATGAAATATGAGTTACCTGAGCTAAAGATGGATGAATCTTTACGAATAGCTTCACGAAAGCCAATAGAAAGGATGTTGGCGATAAGTGCTCAATATGGGTTATAGAAAATCATCGACCCATATAGACCATTAAGATTTGAACATCGCTTGGGTTAACACCGCTGATTCGGCTAGCCTGGCCTAATGTTCTGGGTCTTATTTTCTTGAATTTTTGTTGTGCTTCAGTAGATAAAGACTGTATTTTATCGTAGTCAAATTGCTCAGGAATAAGCAGATCTTCTAATTGGCTCATTCTTGCTACAATTTCCTTTTCCTTATCGATATAAACCTCGTATTTTATTTGGGTTTCAGCTTGTAAAATTGTTTCTAAGTCAAAGACATTCAATAAGTTATGTACTTTTTCAAGGGAAGAAGTCATTTCCAGTAGACTAATATTTGGCCTTACTACTAATTGAATTGCTTTTTGTTTCTGACTTAGGGCTGCAGATTTTCTTTCTTCTAAAAACTGGTTAGTTTCTGTAGGATCTAATGATAATTCTGAGAGTATTTTCTTGATTTTGTCAACTGCTTCAAGTTTTTGGTTCACCCTTTCATTTCGTTCGGCGGATGCTAACCCAAGTTTATGGCTTATAGGTGTTAATCGAAGATCCGCATTGTCTTGGCGAAGAAGGGTTCTGAATTCAGCCCTGGATGTAAACATGCGATAAGGCTCTTCTGTACCCTTACTAATCAGGTCATCTACAAGTACACCGATATATGCTTCACTTCTTTTAAGTATCAATGGTGCCTCTTCTTTTACTTTAAGGTGGGCGTTAATACCTGCCATTAAACCCTGACAAGCAGCTTCTTCATAACCTGTTGTACCATTTATTTGTCCAGCGAAAAAGAGGTTGTCGAGAAGTTTTGTTTCTAACGAATGCTTTAGTTGTGTTGGAGGAAAGAAGTCATACTCAATAGCATACCCGGTCTGAACATTCTAACATTTTCGAATCCAGGTACTTTTCGCAAGGCTTCATATTGTACCTCTTCTGGCAATGAGGTGGAAAATCCGTTTACATATATTTCTACCGTGTTCCATCCTTCTGGTTCTATAAAGAGTTGATGACGGTCTCTTTCGGCAAAGCGATTTATTTTATCCTCAATACTTGGACAGTACCTTGGACCAACTCCTTCTATTCTGCCGGTATACATCGGACTTCTATCGAAACCAGTTTTGAGCAGATCGTGTACGGTTGTATTTGTATAGGTTATCCAGCAACTCCTTTGGGTTTTGGGCTTTGGTATGTCAAGGAAGGAGAACCCAAGTATTTCTTCATCTCCTTTCTGTTCTTCCATTTTTGAATAATCAAGACTTCTGCCATCCACTCTTGGTGGGGTACCTGTTTTAAGTCTATCGCTTTCAAAGCCAAGGGATACAAGTTGTTCTGTTATTCCTGTGGCTGCTTTTTCTGCTACTCTTCCTCCACCAAATCGTTTTTCTCCAATATGTATAACACCATTAAGGAATGTTCCGCTAGTAACAACTACCGCCTTGGACTGAATTTCATGTCCTAAACCAGTGATTACCCCAACCACCCTATTGTCTTTTATAAGCATTGATTGAACCATATCCTGGTAGAAATCAACGTTTGGGGTGTTTTCAAGCATTTCTCTCCAGGTAGCTGCAAAGAGCATGCGGTCGCTTTGCGCTCTTGGGCTCCACATAGCAGGACCCTTTGATTTATTCAGCATCCTAAACTGGATCATGCTTTTATCGGTCACAATTCCAGAGTACCCGCCCATGGCATCTATTTCTCTAACAATTTGTCCTTTTGCAATTCCTCCCATGGCAGGATTACAACTCATCTGAGCGATAGTCTGCATATTCATGGTAATAAGCAACACTTTCGAGCCGAGGTTTGCAGCGGCAGCAGCAGCTTCACAGCCGGCATGTCCGGCGCCTACAACAATTACATCATATTGGGGAAACATAGCTTGCAAAAATAGAGTATTGATGTGGGTCGAGGGAAAAGAAGAATGTTCCACATGGAACATTTTGCATCAGGTTCCACGTGGAACAGAGATTACTTAAAATAACGGTTAAGGATCTTTTGCTCTGCCGCCCTCATTTCAGCGCTTTCTTTTGGAGTTTTATCCTTCAGTCCACACAAATGAAGAACACCATGGAATATAACTCTGTGTAATTCATTAATAAAGCTTGTCTTAAATGAGGAGGCATTGTCTTTTACCCTATCCACGCTAATATAAATTTCAGCAACAAGCTCGGTCCCTTCAGACAAATCAAACGTGATGATATCTGTAAAATAATGATGGTTAAGGAATTGCTTGTTAATGTTCAGCAGATAGTCGTCGGAGCAAAAGATGAAACTAACGGAACCTACTTGACGGTGTTTCTTTTTTAAGGTAGATAATAGAAACGTCTTTAATGCGGTCCTCTTTTTTAGATTAGGAACCTGCGATAAAAAGTGAAACTGTACTTTTGATGATTGCTTTTCAGACATTTCCAAAAACCGTAATGGTGTTATTAAAAGCAAAGCTACATTTGTTGCTTGTTTATTATGAAAAGATTATCTGAGTTAAAGGCTGGATCAGTTGCAAAAATTCTTTCGTTCGAGAATAATGATTTGTTTTTGAAACTAATGGAGATGGGTTGTGTACCAGGAGAAAGAATCAGGGTTGAGCAAGTAGCGCCTCTCGGGGATCCTATTTCTATTAGTGTATCTGGATATAACCTGAGCCTGAGAATAAACGAAGCGGATAATATTTTTGTCGAGGAAGAGATATAAATAATTGAATATTAATTAGTTAAATGAATATCGGTTGTTATTTTGGATCATTTAATCCGGTTCATCACGGACACCTTATTATTGCTTCACACATTCTGCACCAGTGCCATCTCGACCAAATCTGGTTTGTAGTATCTCCACAGAATCCACTCAAACCCGCTCAGGGTTTACTGAATGAATATCACAGACTTTATCTGGTGCAACTGGCCTTAGAAGGGGAAGCAAAGATGCGCGCCACAGATATTGAGTTTAAACTCCCAAAGCCATCCTATACAATTGATACCCTAACTTATTTGCAGGAGAAGTATCCTCAGCATACGTTTTCTGTAATAATGGGAAGCGACAGCTTTCAGAACATTTCTAGATGGAAAAACTATGAACAGTTGTTGAAACACTACCCTATCCTTATTTACCTGCGCCCAGGATATCCGGTAAACTCCAGCCCAGCAGCAGCTAATATAACCACCGTTCAAGCCCCACTACTTGAAATTTCGGCTACACAAGTACGTAATAATATCAAAGCCGGACAGTCCATCCGATATATTGTTCCCGAGAATGTGAGAGAGGAAATAGAGAAGAACAGTTATTATAAAAGCTAAGGGGGTATAAAAAACCGGTCAGATTAATCATTTGTTTTGACACAAGCGGTAACTTCAGTGTAAAGGAAACAAAGTAGGGTTTTATAAACATGACGCTGCTCCGTCACATACCATTTTTAAAAGCTGTTTTTCTACATAGTATTACAGCGTTTGGAGGTCCACAAGGACACTTTGGTATGATGATGAAAACCTTTGTTCAGCAACGAAAGGTTGTTTCACAAGAGGAGTTATTGGAATACAATTCTTTTTGTCAGTTGTTGCCTGGCGCTTCTTCAACACAGGTTCTTACTTTAATTGGATATAAAAGAGGTGGAGTGGTATTGGCTGTACTAACTCTTTTAATTTGGATATTCCCTGCTTGTTTGTTAATGGGTGCGTTTTCCTTTTTTATGGGATCTGTTCAACACAAGGATATCCAGCAACAGCTATTCCGGTTTATTCAACCCATGGCCGTTGGCTTTCTTGTTTATGCGGCTATTAAGTCATTCCAACTCTCAGTACATAATACAATTACAACCGCCATCTTGCTGGTAAGTGCTGTTGCGACTTATTTTTTATTCAAACTTCCCTGGGTATTACCCCTGTTGATTGTGTTGGGTGGTGTGGTAACCAACATAAGTGATAGACGTATTCCTCAAAAAGGGATTCCTCCCAAAAAAATAAAATGGGGTAATATATGGATGTTTGCAATAGTCTTTCTTCTTGCCGGAATGTTGAGCGAATTAGCGCGAAAAAACGACTGGCCAAACAGAAGGCCCATTAATCTTTTTGAAAACAATTATCGTTTTGGAAGTCTTGTATTTGGTGGAGGGCAGGTTTTGATACCAATGATGTATGAGCAATTTGTAGAAAGGCCCAAATCTGAAGCCGTTATCAAAAAAAATCAAAACAAGAAAGAATCGGTTATCAAGATAAACCGGGATGATTTTTATACCGGTGCTGGTATTGTAAGAGCAATTCCTGGTCCAGTGTTTTCAATAGCAGCGTTTACTGGTGGATTGTCGATGAGCGACAAAGGAATCTACTGGCAGTTATTGGGCTGTATTATAGGAATGGTAGCTATTTTTCTACCTAGCGCCTTGCTCGTGCTTTTCTTTTTTCCAATATGGCATAACCTAAAGAAGTATGCGGTTGTTTACCGATCGCTTGAAGGCATTAATGCAGTGGTAGTAGGGATTATGGTTGCTTCTGTTTTTTATATGATGAAAGACATTGCTCTTACACAAATGAACAGCATCAGCCTGTTGAATGTAGGAGTTATTGTTGGCACCTGGGCCTTGCTTTCGTACACAAAAATTCCATCCCCAATTATAGTATTAGTATGCTTATTGCTTGGTTGGGGTACAGGATTTTTTCAATAACAGTTATTGTTGTCCCTGAATCCACGTTATCATTTCGTCGTGAATATTTCCGTTGGTGGCTAAAATTTGTGGTTGGTAGGGAGAGTATTTGTTGCCATTAAAATCAGTAACCTTTCCGCCCGCTTCTTCTACAAGAAGAAATCCGGCTGCACTATCCCATGCATTTAGCTTGTGTTCATAAAATCCATCGAAACGACCCGCGGCCACCCAACAAAGATCCATAGCAGCAGATCCTAGTCTACGAACAGGAATTCCTTTTCTAATAAACCTTTCAAAACATTCGAGCGGCCCATTAGGCATATCAATATAGGTGTAAGGAAAGCCTGTAACCAAACAGGCTTTTATAACTTCATTCTGTTTGCTTACATGAATCTTCTCTTCGTTCAGGTATGCACCGCCACCTTTTTCAGCAAAGAAAAATTCTTTTAGAAAGGGATTATATACTGCGCCCATTATCATTTCTCCCTTGTGTTCAATTCCAATAGAAACACAGCATATAGGAATTCCGTGAGCAAAATTTATTGTTCCATCTATAGGGTCAATGATCCATTTATATTCGCTATCCATTATGATTTCACCAGCTTCTTCGCTTAAAATGAAATGATCGGGAAAGGACTCTCTAATGGTGTCGAAAATTGCTTTTTCCGAAGCGTGGTCTGCCTCTGTAACCAGATTGTTGATACCATCTTTATGGCTTATCTGGAGGTTTTTATTATTAAAGAAATGTTGCAGCACGCGGCCACCGGCTTCCATAGCGTTTATTAGAGTGTTTTTTAACATGGAACAAATATAAACATAGCTATAGAATAGTCGGTTTTCAGATAGCACGGAAAACGTAGCTTTGATATTCCCATATGGAGCTATCGGTAGTAATAGTCAACTATAATGTAAAATTTTTCCTGGAGCAATGTCTGGCTTCAGTAATGGCTGCATGTAAATTTCAGCCAGATGTGGAGATTTATGTAGTTGACAATTGTTCTACAGATGGAAGTCTCGAATATCTTATGCCTCGTTACCCCAATGTTAGCTGGGTAGCAAATAGAGAAAACAGGGGCTTTGGGGCCGCCAATAATCAGGTACTTACTCTATTAAAGGGAAAGCTGGTATTATTTCTGAATCCCGACACGATTTTAGGTGAGAATAGCTTGAGAGATTGTGTTTCCTTTTTAAAAAGCAATATAGCAGCAGGGGCTCTGGGGGTAAGAATGGTTGATGGATCCGGAAAATACCTTAAAGAGTCAAAAAGAGGGTTCCCAACCCCATGGGTTGCATTTTGCAAAATGGCTGGATTTTCGGCTATTTTCCCCAAATCTGGACTGTTTTCACGGTATTATATGGGAAATTTGCCCGAAAATGCTATAAATCGGGTAGATGCGTTAGCGGGGGCTTTTATGGTAGTAAGAAAAGAGGTTCTGGATAAAACAGGTGGTTTTGATGAGCGATTTTTTATGTATGCCGAAGATATTGACCTTAGTTTTCGAATAAAAGAAGCCGGATATGAAAACTATTATCTTCCTAACGTTACAATTATTCATTTTAAGGGAGAAAGCACCAGGAAAAACGCAACATATATAAAACGATTTTATGGGGCCATGGGTCAGTTTATTCGGAAACATGCAAAAAGCGGATTTCAGCGATTTTTGGCCTTTTTTCTCGAAGCAGCCGTATGGATTAGGGCATTTTTTGCCATAATTCTTCAAAAAGACCCAATTTCTGAGAATCCTGGAAAGGTAATAAACGCGGAAATGTTTGGTGATAAAGATTCGATACAAGAAACACAAAATACTGTTCAGGGGGGTGAAGATTCGGAAAAGGGGCTTTTGTTTTGCCAGGGAGCCAGCTTTTCGTTTAATGAGCTAATTGAGAAAATACAAGAACAAGGGTATAAAAAAGCTTGTTTTATTCATTCTTCAGGAACGGGAAGCATAGTCGGTAGTCCATCGAGCGAGGGCAGAGGCGCTTCTATTAGTGTTGATTAAAAGGCGAATAGAAAGTTTCTAAAGCCACTAACAATCAAAGAAATGGGCGATTTGATCATTTCCCGTAATTTTGAGATTACCCAAAACTAAACGGTAACTTGCTTCATGGCCCTGATTGACCTTTCTTTACCCGCATCGATAGCCAAGGCATTAAGATTGCCGACAAAATCACCGCGTCGTCAGCAGATCAAGGTTTTAAGGAAATTATTGAAAAAGGCCCGATTTACTGAGTTTGGGCAGGAATACCGGTTTGATGATGTTCTGTTGTCGAGGCATCCGGGAAAGAAATTCCAGCAAGTTGTTCCCACTTTCGATTATTCAAAGATTCATAAACAATGGTGGCATCGTTCTCTGGAAGGGCATAGTGATGTATGCTGGCCCGGGAAAATAAAATATTATGCATTAAGCAGCGGCACTTCTGAAGCGGCCAGTAAATATTTGCCTATTACCAACGACCTATTAAAAGGCAATAGGGTGGTGATGTTCAAACAACTTCTCACGCTTAGAAACTATCATGATCTTCCTGTAAAAAGTATTGGCAAAGGCTGGCTGATGATTGGAGGAAGTACAGATTTACAGAAAGGACCGGGATATTATTCAGGCGACTTGAGCGGTATCACAGCAAAAAAGGTTCCTTTTTGGTTTACCCCATTTTATAAGCCGGGAAAGAAAATTGCACAAACCAAGGACTGGTCCAAGAAGATTGAGATGGTAGTAGAAGAAGCAAAGAATTGGGATATTGGTTTTGTTGTAGGTGTGCCTGCCTGGATACAGTTGTGTATGGAGAAGATCATTGAGAGATATGATTTAAAGACCATACATGATATTTGGCCCAATCTGGCTTTTTTTGTTCACGGGGGCGTTTCATTTGAGCCATATAGGAAAGGATTTGAGAAATTATTAGGCAAGCCTCTTATATATATTGAAACCTATCTGGCTTGGAAGGATTTCTTGCTTATCAGGACAGACAAAATGAGCAGGGAATGAAGCTGGTTTTAAACGATCATATCTTTTTTGAATTCGTTCCATTTGATGATATCAATTTTGATCAGGAGGGAAATATGATAGAAAACCCTGAGGCCCTGATGATTCACGAGGTGGAGGAAGGAAAGGATTATGCTATTCTAATAAGTACATCTGCCGGTGCGTGGCGTTATATGATTGGCGATACAGTTCGGTTTACCGATAAAGAAAGATGTGAGATTATAATAACAGGACGCACTAAGCATTTCTTAAGCCTTGTTGGGGAGCATCTTAGTGTAGACAATATGAACAGAGCCGTACAAATGGTTAGCGAAGAGCTGAATGTATCCATACCAGAGTTTACTGTTGCGGGTGTGCCTCACGGTTTGTTTTTTGGTCACCATTGGTATGTTGCCTGTGATGAGAAGGTCGATACCACAATTCTTACAGCTAAAATAGACTCCTGCCTGAAAGAGCTTAACGACGATTATGCGGTAGAAAGAAACAGTGCATTGAAAGAGGTTTTTCTCACTGTACTTCCAGAATCTTCGTTTATGGAGTTCATGAGATTAAAGGGCAAAATCGGCGGTCAGCATAAATTCCCTAGAGTAATGAAAGGAAAGATGCTGGAAGAATGGCAAACATTTATTGAAAAGGGTCATATATAAAACCCAATCCCTTATTATTATTGTATCAAACATTACCCACGAAGGTTGCAGAAGCAATAATTCGTAAATTGTTGCTTTATTACTTCCTCAAAAAACTCTAAAGATTCTAATGCTGTGGCAGGCCATCATAAGTGGATTAACATTAGGGCTTATTCTCGCGCTTTCTGTGGGCCCGGTAATATTTACAATTATTAAGCAAAGTTTAAATAACGGACACAAGGGAGGATTCAGTTTTGTGGTGGGTGTTTGGTTAAGTGATATTGTATTAGTTGTTGTTAGCAATGCTTTTTCAGAGTTGGTAAGGGGCCTATTGGAATATAAAAAAGCAATAGGGGTTATTGGCAGCATATTTCTGATAGGAATGGGAGTTGTTTATATCTTCTTTAAAAAGGTGACGCTGCAGGTAAATCAGGATGGCACAGAACAGCGTTTTCGTAAAAGAGATATGTTGAAGATTTTTTCTTCGGGATTTCTTATAAATACGCTTAATCCAAATGTCTTTATTTTTTGGTTGGGTGTTGCAACGGCATTTACAGGAAAATTCAGTTTAGCAAACAGGATAATCATTTTTTCTGTCTGCATTGGCATAAATATAATTGCAGACATATTAAAAGTAATATTAGCCGGAAGGCTGCGAAAAAAGCTAACCTTGCATAGTATAGGAATAATCAACAAGGTTGCTGGTACAATCCTAATTGGCTTTGGTGTTGCACTTATATACGGGGTGCTTTTTCTTTCAGATAAAATGGACTAGTATTAACAATTCCTTATCTCGAATAAACCGATGGTAGCAGTAACTTACTTTCTTTCATGAAAAAACTACTAACTGTTTCTTTTTCCTTCTTTCTGTTTGTTACCGGTTTTTCGCAGGCAACAGACTATATCGTTATAAAAAAGCATAATAACCGCACGCTCAAAACATATTATTCAGGTGGCTTTATTTCTGCAGAAACCTATGATGGCTTTAGATTAAATGGTTATATAAAAGCTATTCAAAACGACTCGATAATCTTACAGCAACAAGACACTCGTTTGATGGCTACCGAATTCGGCACCAAGGTTGACACCTTCGCCTATACAATGGGCATTAACTATAGGTTAATCAAGAAATTCAATTTCGGCAGCAACGAGATTTATTATAAGAAGCGTGGATTTGCAGCTGTGACCGTTCCAAGACTGATGATGATTGGTGGTATTGGGTTTATAGGTCTTGAACTGATAAACACCGCCTATAGAAAAGAGGCTCTTAATTCAGGAAACAAGCTAACCTCACTGGGAATAGCCGCGGGTGTTGCTGGTGCCGGCTGGCTAATTACATTTGTTTCAGAGAAGCGAAACAAGGTGGGCGGTAAGTATAAAGTAGTATATGTTAAGGCTACGGGACAAGACAATCTCCCTAAATAGTATATTGCATCGAAATGCAAGGATATAATGGCGGCAAAAGGCAATAAGCGAATGCAAAAAGTATGGCGGATAATTAAAAGGACGCTGATTTTTCTTTTTATTTTCCACCTTTTTTATATCCTGATATTAAAATGGGTAGACCCTCCTATCACTATAACACAGTTTGTAAGTTTTGTAACGGGTGATGGTTTGAAACGCGATTATGTTTCAATGAATGAAATTTCTCCATATGCAAAACTGGCTGTTATCTCATCCGAAGATCAATTGTTTCCCGATCACAGTGGCTTTGACTGGAAAAGCATTGAAAAAGCGAGAAGTTACAATAAGAAAAAGCCCAATCGCATAAGAGGCGCTTCAACAATTAGTCAGCAAGTGGCTAAAAACGTTTTTCTATGGCAGGGAAGAAGCTATTTCCGAAAGGGCCTGGAAGTATACTTTACTTTCATGATAGAGTTGATATGGGGCAAGAAGCGAATATTGGAACTATATCTTAATATTAGCGAAATGGGCAAGGGTGTTTATGGAATCGAAGCAGCGTCACAAAAATATTTCAATAAACCAGCCCAGAAACTTACCAGAAGTGAAGTTGCAATGATAGCCGCTTGTTTGCCCAACCCCAAAGAGTTTACGGTTAAGCCCATCTCGCGTCATGTAGCGGGTAAATTTCCGTGGATTCTTATTCAAATGATTAATCTGCAGGACGACCCAGACATACAAAACCTGTTGCAATAAGGGTTAAAGAATTGTATCGATTGCGGAAATAGCGCGAGATAAACGCTCTTCAGAATTGCCTCTGATATCAACCCAGGGAACCTGTTGGTTGATCATGATATCTTCATAAATATTATACAGCCGGTTTCTTGTATCGTGGTCGGGATATTCGCGAAGCTCATCTTTTACCCAGGGAAGGTCGGTATTGCAAAGAAGATAAAGATCATATTTTCTGGATACGATCTGATCCAGAATCCATTGATGGCAATTATTAAAAACAAACTCACACCATACTTTCAAAACATACATGTCGGTATCGATGAACAGCAGTTGTGAAGAATTTGAATATTCGTTTGATGTTATATTATTTGTATAAGCGTCTTCAAGCGCTATTTGCCCTTTGGCTATGGTAAGAAGCGTATCAAAAGAATAATCTTTCCCGTTTTCCAATAAGTAATTCCTGGCAAACTCAGGGCACCAGCTGGCTTTATAATGATCAGACAGCTGTTGGCAGAGCGTACTTTTTCCGGTACTCTCGGGACCAATCACGACTATCTTTTTTAATGGAATTATTTGTTTTTCCATGCCGGCTTTGCTTTAACTACTTTCTTAAAGATAGGACAAGATGGGCCATGGGCGCCGGGAAGATAGCCGGTACTAAGTAAAAACTCATTTACAATTTCACCACCAGTAAAGCGAAATGTCTTTTTGAAAAGCTTTGTCCACTCTTCTCTAGTAAGCGGGTGATGGCGATCGAGCCATTTCTTAAAGCTTCCAAATTCTTTTTGTATACCCAGAATGGTTTTCGCGTTTTCGATAGCTGCATGAACCTTCAATCGGTTGCGAATAACACCTGCATCGTTTAATAATCTGTCAATATCTTTTTGTGTATAAGAAGCGACTTTTTTAATATTGAATTGATGATAGGCTTTTCTGAAGCTTTCCTGTTTTTTTAGAATGGTTGTCCAGCTGAGACCAGCTTGATTTATCTCGAGAATCAAACGACAAAAGAGCTCATTATCTTCTTCTATGGGGAATCCATAATGCTGGTCGTGATATATCTTGTGAAAGGATTGATCTTCCGCTTTCATGGTTGCGATAGCGGAGCAGTAAGTGTTTGGATTATCCATTTAATTGAATTTTTTTGGCTTCCTTCTTCCATTCTTCATATCCCCACCATGCAAGTAACAGAAACAGTACATACATAAGCGTGAATAGCATTAGGCCTTTATAGAAGTTCAGTGGAATAGCAACAATATTAGAGAATATCCAGGCAATCCAGTTCTCAATTTTTCTTTTAGCCATCCACCACATGGCGGTTATGGCTGATGACGACACCAGTGAATCAAGAAAAGGCGTGTTGCTATTGGTAAATGTGCAAAGGATAAAAAATAAGGCCACCCAGAAAAAAAACGAAAAAACCAATGCCAATAAGCAGCTCATTTTTGTTACACCAGCTTATTGGGAAGGCATATTGGTTCCCGTCTTTTTTTTGCACCCAATTATACCAACCATAAACACTCATGAGGAAGTAGTAGATATTAAGGGAGGCGTCGGCGTATAGAGGTGGACTGACCATGAAAAAATACACGTAGGCGGCAAGGAGAACGCCAATGATACCGGTGGGGTAGACCAGGACATTGTTTTTACGTGCGTACCATACACTGGCAATTTGGGTAAGAGTGCTAACCCATTCTGGCCATTTGGTTTCACGTATGTTTTGGATGAATGTGTCCCAGATTTCGGTTAGCGTCATGTTTCAAAGATAAAAGCAAAACCGTTAATATTCTTTGTATCCCGCTGATGCTGATTAAATAACGGTTGGTGGTTGGGTGTTTTTGCCCGCAGATTTCGCAAAAAGCGCAGAATGTTGTTGGTAAAAATGAATATCCGGTTGAATTAATAGCTGAAATAAACTATCAGCATACTCTGCGTAATCTGCGAGTTTGTTTTCCCGCGGATTACGCAGAGGGCGCTGATAAGGGGTTTTGTTTGGAGTTGAATTTTTGCGGGCTAGAGGCCGTTCACTTTTCTTAGAATGGAGCCAGAGATATTGTCGGTATTAAAGTTTACCAATAAGCCGAGTCTCAAGCCTGAAATTTTCAGGTAAGCAATCACTTGCTTGTGATGTACCGCAGCAAGCTCAGCGACAGATTTCACTTCTATCAATACTCGTTCATCTACTACTAAATCCATTTTAAGTCCAACCCCCAAGTCGACACCTTCATATATTACATTTAATGGCACTTGGCATTTTACGGATAAGCCCCTGACCTCTAATTCATAGATTAGTGCTCTTACATAAATGATTTCCAGCAATCCGGGCCCCAGTTTGTTGTATACATCGAAAATGGCTCCTCTGATCAGATAAGAAATTTGATTTTCGTTCATAGCCTCAAATTTCGTTCGGGGACATGGTTGTAAAATCAATATTGAAAGAATCGGTTGTAAAGTGAAGTTGTATTCCCGGGGTAGGATGGTATACGAAAGCCACAAAAAAATTCAGCATCTTTGCAACTCAATTTGTTTGCATATGAAAATTGCGGTGTTAGGGGCGGGTATGGTAGGCAGGGCTATTGCATTAGATCTTGCCATAAAATATGATGTCACTTCTTTTGATGTTAGTGATAACAATCTTTCTATATTAAAAAGCAGGAATAGTGCCATTGAAACAAAGAGGGCGGACTTACAGGAGTTTGCTTCTTATAGTGAATGGCTTTCTCCATTTGATTTGGTGGTAACAGCTGTTCCGGGGTTTATGGGATACAAATGTCTGGAGGCGGTTATTTCTTGTGGTAAGGATGTAGCCGATATATCTTTTTTCCCAGAGGATGCACTTCAACTAGATGCCCTAGCTAAACAAAAAGGTGTAACTGTTATTACAGATGTGGGCGTAGCCCCGGGGATGAGCAACCTTATACTGGGTTATTTTAATACACAGATGAAGGTCACATCCTTTGAGTGTTATGTAGGGGGGTTACCTATAAATCCGCAGCCACCATTTTTCTACAAAGCACCATTCTCTCCAATTGATGTAATAGAGGAATATATTCGTCCAGCACGATTAAAAGAAAAGGGTGAAATAGTAACAAGACCCGCGCTTACCGAAAGAGAAATGATGCAATTTGATGGGGTGGGCGAATTGGAGGCTTTTAATACGGACGGGTTGAGAAGTTTATTATTTACGCTTCCTGATATTCCGGATATGAAAGAAAAGACGCTTCGATATCCAGGACATATAGACCTGATATTAAAACTCAAGCAAGCAGGTTTTTTTAATGAGAAAGCTGTTGAAGTAAAAGGGCAAAAAATTTCACCACTTGAATTTTCGTCACGAGTACTTATTGATTCGTGGAAGCTGGGAGAGGAAGAAGAAGAGCTTACGGTGATGAAGGTTATTGTAGACGGGGAAAGTAATGGTAAAAATATTCGGGTTGACTATTCTTTGCTTGACAAATATGATACAAAAAGCAAAACCTCTTCAATGAGCAGAACAACAGGATATACCTGTACTGCTGCAGTAGAATTGATTAACAAAAAACTTTTCACGGAAAAAGGTGTTTTCCCTCCTGAGTTAGTTGGAAGTAAGAAAGAATGTTTCGAATACGTATTACAACATCTTAATGAAAGGGGGGTTAAGTGGATCAGGAATTTGTAAGCGCCTTTTCTCTCTGAAAAAATTTCAATTCGTTCAATACAATTCTTATTTCGTCGAATGAGTAGCCAACGCCTAATCTTTCTTTGAATAGAGTTGATGATGCGGCAATTCCAATCTCTTTTATTACAATAGCAATTTCATTAATCCTTGATTCGGGTAATAGTTCTTTGGCTTCAATTGCTCCGGTAAGCACAAACTGTGCGAGGTGACCGTGAATAGTTCCTTGTGTTAAGCCGCGAGTTTCAGCAATTGCGGCAACAGAATTACCGGCCTTAAACATTTCAAGGGTTTCTTTTTGGCTACTACCTTTTGGCACCTTACCACTTTTCTTTACAGTTACGGCCTCGAAAGCGGTTTTTGAATAAAGTATGCCCAAAGCAGTATGTCCATAGTCGGGGAAATCGGCGTTCTGAAGTTGGTTTGTCTTTTCCCAACAAGCGTCTTCCATTTCAATAATTAATTTCACCGCTAATTTTACTCTAGCTTTTTTTTCAAGTAATCGGGCTTCCTGATGCAGAGGTTTTATTATATCCTCATATAATGTTTTGAGAAACCAGTTTATTCCATTTGAAAGACGTTTTGGCAATAGTTCTTTATCTAATACATCACCTTCTTCTGTAATCAGCGATTTCAATTGGAGGATAAATTTATCAGCCACTTGTTTTTGTTCCAGTACTTTTTCAAATAGTTTATCTACCTCCAGGTCTACTACTGTTTTTGTTTGCAACAATCTTATTGATGCTATTTCTTTACTGAATTCTTCAAAACCTACAACCAATGGTTGCCAGTCGAAAAGATTTATGATTCGAATTCTGTCGAAGCGCTTTTTTTCAACTTCTAAAAGATTTGGCAGGGTGTCGAGATCCGATTCGTTTGCTGAGAATGCAATTACCTGTGGGTCGGTTGCAATGGCGTTGAGATGTATTTTCGATAGAAGAATTATTCCATTCAAGGAAGTGCATCTGCTTAATGCAACATAAACTTGTCCGGGAGCAAATGCTTGTCCCGCATCTATTACAGCTTTCTCAAAAGTAAGTCCCTGGCTTTTGTGTATTGTTACCGCCCAGGCGAGGCGTATTGGATATTGAGTAAAAGACCCCAACTCCTCTTCTTCCAATCCTTCCTTTTCTTTATTATAATTATAGCGGATATTTTTCCAGGTTTCTTTTTCAAGCTTTAGTGGAACTGTATCTCCATCTGGGAGTACAAGGATTTCTTCGGGTGTGATTTTTGTAACAACGGCCAGCTTTCCATTATAGTAACGGCGTTCGTCTCCAGTATCATTCTTGATGAACATTACTTGTGCACCAATTTTAAGACGGAGGGTTAATTCAGTAGGAAGAGCGTTTTCATTGAACTCCTTTGCAATTACCCCATTGAAAGTATACAGAGGACCTTCTAATTTTTCAAGTCCTGCACTGTTAAGCGCATCAGCCTTCCTGTTATGAGTGGTTAATGTTATTGTGTTTTCCGGGTGTGTTTCAGCAAGATGGGAAATATGTCTTGCATTTAAAGTGATAAGGTCATTATCATTTACAAGGTTGTTGCGCACCCTGTTAAGGATATCAATGAAGTGCTGCTCGTTTTGCCTGTAAATTTTTTTCAGTTCAATATATAGTGGTGGTGCTTCCTGAATTACTTTTGACTGGAAGAAAAAGGGCCCTGAATAACATGTTTGGAGTAACTCCCATTCTTCACCTTGTACAACCGGAGGTAATTGGTAAAGGTCGCCAATGAATAAAACCTGTACACCACCAAATGCTTCCTGGTAATTTCTTCTAACACTTCTTAGTATTTTATCGATAGCGTCGAGCATATCACAACGAAGCATACTCACTTCGTCGATAATAAGAAGCTCCAACTCTTGTAAAACCTGTCTTTTTGAACCATTTAGTCTTACTTGTTTCATTAGGCTATTTGGGTCGGTGGCAATGGTTGTTGTGAAACCTTGTTGCGGAACGGGTAGATAGGGGCCAAAGGGCAGTTGGAAAAGGGAATGAAGCGTTACACCACCGGCGTTGATGGCGGCAACTCCTGTTGGCGCCGCTACAACCGCTTTTTTTGTTGTTTTCTCTTTTATGTATTTCAGAAAAGTAGTCTTACCCGTACCCGCTTTTCCGGTAAGGAATAAATGGCGGGAGGTGTGATTGATAAAATCAGCTGCCAGGGCGAAGGCGGTATTTCCGTTATCTGGTGCGAAAGACATGAGTGCAAATTAATTGAATGCAATTGGTAAACAAAGGGAGTTATATAAAAACACCCGCCGTGCTGATTCAAGTATGCCAGCCTGATCAGCAACAACGGGTGTGTCCCGGGGAGAAGGATCAGACTTTTTCTTTTTCCTTAGCTCCCATCAAAAGAACCTCGTTCGCTTCCACTTCGGTAACGTACCGTTTTTTACCTTCTTTATCATTGTAATCACGGTGTATCAGCTTACCCATAATTATCACACCGGTTCCTTTGTCCAGGTATTTTTCAACAAATTCTGCTGTTTTGCCCCAGGCAACCAGGTTGTGCCATTGGGTTTCTTTAACCTGATCGCCGAGGGCTGTTCGGTAAGTTTCATGTGTGGCGACACTGAATCGAGCCCATTTTTTTCCATTTTCAGTTGTTTTTACTTCGGGGGTATCTCCCAGGTGCCCGATTAGTTGCACTTTGTTTTTTATCGAGAACATAGTGAATGATTTTTTTCCGCCACTGTGGCGGACGGTTAACAATCTTTTGTTTTGTCGTATTCTTTTCGACCAACAGTACAAAGATGTGGTTGTAAGAAAGCGGTAGTCGGTTTTTTATCGCTTACTTTCGGGTATAAGTAGTTGCTACTTGTTATCTACACCTCAAAAAGCGGTTTTAAAATTAAAACCGTATGATAGAATCAAATTTGAAATGCTGTTTGTTATGTGAAAAGCCACTCAGGGGCAGAAGTGACAAGAAATTTTGTGATGATTATTGCCGCAATGGATATAACAATCGGGTGAAAAGCGCCGAGAGGCCTTTTTTAAAAGGGATAAATGCTATTCTATTTAAGAATAGAAAAGTATTGGAATCTTTTTCGCAATAAAAACAAAACCGTTGCGTGTAAGCAGGGATCAGTTATTACAAAAGGGATTTCGCTTTGATTTTATTACATGCTGGTATACCAATAGTAAGGGGAATACTTATCACTATTGTTATGAATATGGGTATCTTCCATTGGAAGGCGACCAATACCTGATTGTAAAACGAAAGGGATTGATTATTTAATAGCCCTTACATTCATTTCTCTCTCTGTAACGGAGTTGTGGGTGGTTCCGGAAATTAATCCCCTGCAACCTTTGCTTCCGCAACGGCAAACGAAAGATTCCATATGTTCATCGAGGAAGACTGCATAATCAAGGGTCAACTCCTCGCCCTTTGGAATATCTCTTAGGGCAATAACATTCAAACCATCGCAAACAGTATTTGCTGCACAGCTATGGTTTTGTGGGGCCCAACCAGATGGATCTTCATCCCAAAGAAGGAACACTTCATTACTTACAGGTAAGCATATCTGCGGAATATCTCTTTTTGATCTTCGTTCCAGTTTTGTTCTACAAAGCGACGGGTGGCAAGGCGTTGTGAACGACCTTCTCCTTCAAACACCACTTCACCGGCGGCAATACTTTGAGTGGCATAAATACCATAACCGGCGATAGAATTACCTCTTACCTTGAATTTTTTCTGTTTTCTGGCATGTCGGGCAATGCCTTCACGAATCATATGTTGTAAAAAACCGGCCTGACCAATACCATCAAATTTCAGGATAAAGTCGGCAGAGCCTTCATATCCATCTTTATAGAATACAGAACAGGTAAAATTGATTTCAAGGAAGAACAATTTTCCTTTTTCATTTACTCGGAAGTCGAGACGGGCATATCCTACACCACCAAATCCACGGAAAATCCTTTCGGCAGCTTTCCTGAGTTTATTCTCGAGTTTTTTGTCCTTACAGGGAACATTACAATCTGGATGTAGTTCCGATGTTTTTAGTGCATAAGTTTTGAATTCCCTTCCTTCGGGGAAAAGGTATTCAACGGGCTTGAAAACGGTGCAGGTATTTGCGGCATCACCATTGGCAGCAACCAATACGGTGAATTCGCGGCCAGCAATATATTCTTCGACCAATAATGGTCCAAATTCTTCTATTATTTCATTTACTTTCTGGAGAAGCTCTTCCTTATTATGTACCAGGGAATGCTCATCTACTCCAAGACTATCTCCTGCTTTTGCAGGTTTTACAAAAAGCGGGAAGGAAAGGTGCTTAACTGCAAGAGCAACATCTTCCACTGATTCAATCAAAACAAACTGGGGAGTAGGTACGCCTTCACAATAGGCTACATATTTCATCAGCTCCTTAGTAGGATCGTATAGTTTGGATGAAGGTCCGGTATGCGGAAGGTTCAATAATTCGAAACTGTGTATTACATCTATTGAAGGCACTTCCCATTCGAGGTATCCTTCGCAGAGGTTTACAAATATGTCGTATCCTTTCTTGCCAAGTTCTTTAAGTTGGCGATAAGTGGTTAGCTTATTCAGGAATACAGTATCCACCGTATCGTTAGGGAGCAGGGGTGCGAGGTCCCTTGGAGGATCGTAATTCTTGTAATCCACTCCTGTAGTGGAATAATCGGGTTGTAGTACACAAACTTTCATACGTGACTGCGTAATGAATGATGGGTTAATAACGAATCATTCAAAAGTATAAGAATAATTGTATTAAAAAAATTAATCAAACCTTTTTGTAAGTCCTTCCTGTATGATCTCTGCTACCAGCTGGGTAAAGGTTTTACCCGATACCCTTAATATTGCGCCTATCGATGTATAGTCTTCGTCTTCACTTAATCCGCATTGTGCGTTTACTTCCAATACTGATAATTTACCTGTTTCAGTATCCTTTCTTATATCAAGTCTTCCATATCCCTTACCCCCAACAGCACAATAAGCTTTGAGGCTTATATCTTTCAGTTCAGATGAAAGGGGTTCAGGTACAGGTATATAGTTATAGAAGTTCTCGTTATTCGGCATTGGGGTTTCGTCTTCATATATCTCCCAAAGTCTGTCGAATGAAAGGAACTTTTCAGTATCTGGTAATGAAGGATGGAATACTCTTTCAACGGGTTCATAGATGATACAACTTTCGGGGAAGTCTGAATTTCCGACTATAAGGGTAGTGTATTCGGGGCCGTTGATGAACTTTTCTGCCAATAAGCCGCCGGTGGTGAGTTGCCATCCTCTGTAGCCCTGGTTAAGTTCAGCGATTCTTTCAAGAAGTTGTGATTCGGTATGTACAACATTTTTTACTGATACACCCATACTTCCACCTGATATAGCTGGCTTAATAATAAGCGGAGGTACTATTTTCTTACAGAGTGCGGCGGTTTCTTCATCGCTGCCGTTTATCACTGCCCAATCAGGCGTTGGAACACCGGCATCATCGAAGGCCACTTTCATTGGGATCTTGGAAGTGGTTATATCATAGAAATGGGCATCTGAACCGGTATATCGAATCTGTTGTTTTTCTAATTCATGGATTACCGAGACTCCGGGCGTACCATTTATTTCATCTCCATCACAAAGGTTTATTACCAGGGGTTGTTTACCATTGCTGGTAGCTTTGATGTGTCCAATAGTATTGCTGATACTTTTCATTGACACCGGTTGCCACTCCCATTCCAGATTCAATTGGGAGAATACGGCAGTATATTCCTTTAGGCTTTGTGAAAAGTCGTAATAGTATTCAAGATTAGGGTCGTTGGTTTCCAGCTGGGGTACCAGTACCCAAAACTTATAAGACTGAAGGGGATCGGAAGGAGGCGGATTCATGCAATCAGGCTATTTCGGGTTTTGCTTTCCGGTGAAGCTTTTGTTGTATAAAATTAGTTAACCGGTATTGAAGTAATGTTTCTGTAGAAAGGAAGGACGCCCCTTGAATAATCTGAAGACAGTTGGGGGTACCACATTGGCAAAGGAATGGTTGATTCATTTCCCATTCGGTAGATGGATAGAAAAAGGTCATTTCGGTACCTGGTTCTATTGGTTGTAAACAAACCAGCGCCATAGCATCTGTATCGAAAAATACATTAGGGGTACAACTATGATTTATATACTGGAGAAACTCTGGTTGCAATGTAATATGAGTGGTTTCGCCTGTTTGTACAGTTAAGTAGGTAGGCGTGTCCGATATACTTCCAGCAAAGAAAGCACAGATAGTTTCTCCCGGAGAAAATGATTGGGTAGCACTTAGCTGTTGCTGACCTGTTCCAGTGTTTTTTAACACTTCGGCAAAGGGTGCCTTGAATACAAGTTCTTTGTTGTTGTTTGAGTTAGTAAAGGACATCTGGTAGAATATTAATGGGTAATTAACTTAAAGATAACTATATAATGTTTCCAATTACATATAGCCAAATCTTTTTTATCAACCTTATTGACATTATATGTGAATAGCGATAGCTATTGTTAATGCAATAGAATTTTCATTAACCAATGCCATAGTAATTTTTATAAGAAGTATTCAATAAACAAGGATAACAACTATTAGTATTATTGGAAATCCAAGAGTAAACCAAACCGTTATTATCTATTGATATAAAGGATTATTACCCTATTATTTAGTAAGTGAATCGCTTTTTAGGGCTCGGGTTATACCGGATGTATCAACAAAACAGAATGATGATAGAAGGCAATGAATAGTGGAAATTGTTGTTATGTGCTTTATTATAAAGCAGATAGGTATAAATAGCTTATAAGATGTAAAGCGTTTGAGGATCTATAGGAGGTGATAGATTTAAACAATACACCATACATATTAAGGAAGGGATGATCTTATTGAAGAACTTCTTATTTGAAGTTCCGGACTTAATACCCGTTTTTCAAATTCAACAACGGGTCGTTTACTTTCTATTAATTGTAATAGTAATTCGGTGGCGGCCCTACCCATTTCTTCGGCTGGTTGACGGATAAGGCTAAGGGGTGGATCTACTAGTTCGGCGATATCGGTATTGGAAAATCCAACCAGGGCCATATCATCCGGAATCTTCATACCTCTGCGTTTGAGTGTTTTGAGGCAGCCCATGGTGAGTTTATCACTGGTTGTGAATATGGCATCGGGTCGTTCTTTCTGTATCAGAAGTTTGTTGACAGCTTCTTCAACCTCAGAAAACACCATTCCTCCATAGAAGCAATGTTTAGTATATCCATTCCCCGGATGCAAGTTATATGCGTTAAGAGCTTCCTGATATCCAGCCAATCTTTCGGCTGTAATTGAAAGATATTCAGACCCGGCAATGGCGGCAATCTTCTTATAGCCACTTTGTATAAGATGCTCGGTCATTTCATATGCCCCTTTATAATTATCAACAATCACCTTATGAGTATTGATTTCGTCTGTTATCCTATCGAACAATACAATAGGCAATCCTTTTGCATGAAGTGACTTTAGGTGGCTTAAATCGTTTGTTTCTGTTGACAATGAGATTAGTAATCCATCCACTGATCGCGAAGCAAGGTATTGCAGGTCGATTACTTCTCGGTCGTATGATTCTCTGCTTTGTGAAATGATAACGTTATAGCCACGGTCATAGGCTATTGACTCAACACCATTAATGATTTGGGAAAAGAAGTTATTTGCGATTTCACAAACAACAACACCAATTGAACGACTTCTTTTTTCTTTTAGGCTTTGAGCAATGGGGTTAGGGCGGTAACCGAGTCTTTCGGCGCATTCCAACACCAACAACTTTGTTTCCGGGCTTATTTCATAGCTATCACGCAAGGCCCTTGACACCGTTGAGGTAGAAATACCCAAGGCTTTCGCAATATCTTTTATAGTAACAGCTTCGAATTTCATTTAATAACAGATGACCATTAAAGATAAAGAATAATCATTGTCATGATTGGTTGCTATTGTTATATACGTTGAAACCATTGATTTGGTGGATAGTACCAGTTAATTCAAATCAATACAACTTGCAGGTTTCGGGAACATTGTCGGGAACGATTGCGTAAATAATCCCAGCAGTAAGGCCATAACAAGCGGGTTATTAGTCTTAGTTTTCATTTGAATTAAAGAATTGGTAGCCGAAAAGGGTGCTAATTCTTATCAAACGATCAAAATAAGCTATATGAAGAAAACCTTGCTCCTTATTGCAAGCGTCCTCTGCTTAATGTCTGTTGCATACACTCAAACCAGGCAAATCAAAGGACAAATTTTAGATGAAGGCGGCCAGCCACTCCCTCTTGCGAGCATTCTGGTTAGTGGTACCAATAATGGTACACAATCGGATAAAGACGGATCTTTTACTATTTCTGTTCCCGGCACGGGAGATGTTACACTTGTAATATCTTTTACTGGTTACAAGAAGCAAAATGTAAAGACAAACGGAAATGCTCCTCTTAAGATCACCATGCAAAAAGAAGCCAGTAACCTGGAAGATGTTGTTGTGGTTGGTTATAGTTCTGTAAGAAGAAGAGACCTTACAGGATCAGTTTCTTCTGTAAGTGCTAAACAACTTAAGGATGTTCCTTTATCATCTGCGGCCGAAGCATTACAGGGAAGACTTGCGGGTGTACAGGCTATTTCTACAGAAGGTGCACCTGGCGCTGAAATCATTATAAGGGTTAGAGGTGGAGGATCCATTACACAGGACAACTCTCCATTATATATAGTTGATGGAGTTCAGGTGGAAAATGCCCTTTCTGTTATTTCTCCCCAAGACATTGCCTCCATTGACGTACTTAAAGATGCCTCTACTACCGCTATTTATGGTGCAAGAGCTGCCAATGGAGTAGTTATTATAACAACCAAAGCCGGGAAAGCCGGAAAAACCCAGGTTAGCTATAATGGTTCATTCGGATGGCGTCAATTACCAAAAACAATGGATGTTTTAAGTCCTTACGACTTTGTTTTATGGCAATACGAACGCAGTCGAGGTGTAATTGCTGATAGCACCAGTTTTGCCCAAACCTATGGTACCACATGGGATACTTTGAATAACTATAAGAATATAGCACCTGTCAACTGGCAAGATGAAGTGTTTGGAAGAAGAGCTAAATACAGTAACCATAACGTTTCTGTAAATGGAGGAAGCCAGGCTACCACTTTTAATCTTAGTCTTACTGCCAATAAAGAAGAAGGATTGCAACTGGAATCGGGTTTCGAACGGAAGATTGCCAATTTTAAATTAGACCATAAAGTATCTGATAAATTCAAGATAGGAATAACGGCAAGGTATCTTGATCAGAATATACAAGGGGCTGGAACTACTAATAGTGGTACAAGGGCAACCAATCGCCTTCGTCATACCATTAACTACAGGCCTTTTGAATTAGCAACTCCTGCTGGAGGTATTGATGATTTTGACGAAGCCTATTTTCTTGCTTCGAGTGGAGCCATCAACCCCATTCTTCTTACAAAAGCAGAATATAGAAAGCAATATACAAGAGCAACCTATTTGAGTGCTTATGTAAACTACAATATCCTGAAGAATTTGGTTTTTCGTTCTACGGTGGGCTATGATAACACCTCTATTCGTCAAAACCTTTTTTACAGCAAGATTACTTCTACAGCAAGAAACTTTGCTTCTTTACCAGTAGCGTCTATCGCAGATCAGGTTAATAGTTCTATTACTAATTCCAATACACTTCAATACACGCTGAGCAATTTCAGGAATCATCATGATTTCACGATATTGGCAGGACAGGAAGTGGTGGATGTAAGATCATCAAGTACATTCTTTGAAACAAGGTTTTTCCCTGCTGATATATCAGCCGACAAAGCATTGGCGAATATGGGTCTTGGTTCTGCGCCAACGGGTTCGGCCCAACCACTACCCTCTTCATTTGTAAATCCGCCAAGCCGCATCTTCTCCTTATTTGGAAGAATGACCTATGCTTATGATGATAAATATCTGGCTACATTCAACCTTCGTTCAGATCGTTCATCGAAATTCAGTTCTGATAATGGAAGTCTTGTTTTCCCTTCGGGATCAGTAGCATGGCGCTTCAGCAAAGAGAAGTTCATGGATAAGATCACCTGGCTTTCAGATGGTAAAATTCGGTATGGATTTGGATCCGTTGGTAATAACAGGATTGACAACCTGTTATATCTTCAATTATATGGTGTA
Source organism: Chitinophagaceae bacterium (assembly GCA_016721085.1). GTDB lineage: Bacteria > Bacteroidota > Bacteroidia > Chitinophagales > Chitinophagaceae > Endoryza. The sequence goes on from JADKJI010000010.1 coordinate 124,510, forward strand.
ACCGGACAATATGCTTTCAACCATTCCATACTTCCTGGTTTTGCTCCAACCGCTTTGGCAAATCCTAATCTGAGATGGGAGAAAAACACGACAAGTAACTTTGGTTTGGACCTTTCCTTCTTCAATAATCGTTTACAGTTAACTATGGATGTATATAAGAATACAGCCAAGGACTTGTTACTGGCGGTTCAGATTCCTCCAACAACTGGATATACTACTCAATTACAGAATATAGGATCTACATCAAACAGAGGTGTTGAGTTTCAATTGAACATGGTTCCGATTCAAAGAAAGGATTTCACATGGAATTCAAACTTCAATATTTCCTTTAATAAGAACAGGGTGGAAAGTCTTGGTGGCGTTGCTTCCATTACCCGTAACTCAGGATGGCAGGGAAGTGATGGTGTTGATGATTATATAGTAAAGGTTGGTGAACCAGCCGGATTGATGTATGGATTTGTAACCGATGGTTTTTATGGAGTTGATGAATTTGATTTTAATCCAACAACAGCTGTTTATACTATAAAAGCGGGGATACCGGTAAATGGTGTTTATGGAGTTCCTCAACCAGGTATGTTGAAATGGAAAGATTTGAATGGGGATGGTGTTATTACTGCAGATGGAGATCGTATGGTAATAGGAAACGCAAACCCAGATTTTACAGGTGGTTGGAATAACCAGTTCAACTATAAGAACTTTGATTTAAGTGTGTTTGTGAATTTTGTAGTGGGTAATGATGTATATAATGCCAACAAACTTGAGTGGACCGATGGTGCATTTGGAAACCTGAATATGTTGAATTCAATGAGTACCCGATTCACCAATATCAATTCAGCCGGACAACGAGTTACTGATCCAACAGAACTGACCAAATTAAATGCAAATGCAACGATATGGTCTCCTGTTCGTGTTCAACGCTGGTGGTTGCATTCATGGGCGGTAGAAGATGGTTCTTATTTGAGGGTAAACAATCTAACTCTTGGATACACTCTACCTAAGTCAGTACTCGAAAAAGCAAAGATTTCCACTTTGCGTTTATATGCTACCGTAAACAATCTGGCAACACTCACCAGTTATTCAGGATATGATCCGGATGTAACAGCGCGGCGTACAGACCCGTTGACACCTGGTGTTGACTTTGCTGCTTATCCACGCAGCCGTACCTGGGTATTTGGTGTAAACGTTACTTTCTAAAAAATTACAAAACGATTGAACTATGCAAAAGCGATCTTATTTACAAATAGCGGGTTTTGTACTGATAGTACTACTGCTTTCAACCGTTGGTTGTAAAAAATATACAGAAGTGGAACCTGTATCTCAGTACAGTGTTGCGCAAGCCTTTTCAGATGTTTCAAATGCCACCACTGCCCTGGTTGGGGTTTATGATGAACTTCAGGGCGATAATGGATATGGTATCAGGATCAGTATGTACTATCCTTATGATTCTGATGAAGGAATTGTGAGTGGTAATATAGACAATGGACGTCGTGGTGTTGGACGTTATCAGTTATTACTTACAAATTCAGAAATTTCAAATCCTTTTCGTCAGTTATATCGCGGTTTAGAAAAAGCGAATTTGTGTATTGAGCAGATTCCAATTATGAAGCAATACGACAATGGTACTGATGTAGAAAAAAAGGAATTAAGGAGATTACATGGAGAGGCGCTGACGCTACGGGCTCAGTATCTTTTTGAATTGATACGTAACTGGGGCGATGTACCAGCTCCAATGGTACCAGCATATAAACAACCAGATCTTTTCATTGGAAAAAACGATCGGGATTCTACATATGATAAGATATTGGCAGACTTAGCTATTGCAAAAGATCTTCTTCCCTGGCGTACAGAAGTAGCCAGAAATGAAAGAATTACAAAAGGTGCAGCAAAAGCGTTGAGAGCTCGAATTGCTTTGTTTCGTGGCGGATATTCTTTAAGAAGTGGTGGACAGATGGAGCGGAGAGCAGATTATCTGGCTTATTATCAGATTGCAAAACAAGAGTGTGAAGAGTTAATGGCGAATCGTGGACAGCACAACCTGAATCCCAACTATGAAGATATTTGGAGGAAAGTAACATCATTTGTTTACGATCCACAAGGTGAAATATTATTTGAAGTTGGAGCTGGTGGTGGTAACGGTAATAGCGATAGCCGAATGGGTAACTATGATGGCCCCAACCTAAACAACGCATCCCGTTATGGTGCCGGAGGTGGTGGTATTGTAATGTTACCAAATTATTTTTATTCTTTTGATTCTGTAGATACCCGACGTGATGTTACTGTTACTCATTATGCGGTTAATTCGGCAAATAATATAAAGAGCCAGCGTCGTTTGGGTGAATTGAATACAGGCAAGTATCGTCGTGATTGGAGGGTGCCGCTTCTTCCAGGAACAGTATTAAATGTGGGTTATAACTGGGCGATGATTCGTTTCTCTGATGTGTTGTTGATGTATGCAGAAGCGGTGAATGAAATAAACGGTTCTCCAACTGCAGAAGCAAAAGCTGCGTTTGAAGAAGTGAGGAAAAGAGCATACAGAGGTAATGTGGGTGCAATAGGGCCAACTCCTTCAAGTAAGGACAGCTTTTTCACCGCTGTTGCTAATGAAAGATATCTTGAATTCGGTCATGAAGGCATCCGTAAGTATGACCTTTTGCGCTGGAATCTTCTTTCAACAAAATTGGCGGAGACAAGAGCAAAGATTCAGCAGATCCGTGACCGCACAGGCGCTTATGCCAATGTTCCTCAATACGTTTATATAAGGAATGTAGGTGAAGAAATTCAATACTACGCCGGTGTTGGTGCGCCAACAACTGCGCAACCGTTCTGGAGGCCTACACAGGTACCATCACCAACTACGGGGTGGACAAGAATTGATTGGGCTCAGCATTTAACAGTTACAAACGCGATTGATAATAAACCATTATGGCAGGGATTAGCATCTTTCTTTGTTCCTGGAAAGAGTGAATTGTTCCCCTTTGATCAAGCAACTCTCGCTGCTTATCAGGGTAAACTACAGCAGAATCCCGGATATTGATTTTCTGTCGAGGGCATAAACAGGCTTCCCTTTCGGGGGAAGCCTTACTTTACTATGAAAAGGAAATTAATCTATTATAGCCTTTTTGGTTTACTGGCTTTGGCCGTTTATGGTTGCAAAGCACAGAAACAAACGGTAAATGCCAAGCCAAATGAATCTTCTTCGCAAAGGGCATTAGCTTTTCCCGGAGCTGAAGGTTTTGGAAAATTCACAACTGGTGGAAGAGGTGGCAAAGTTTTCGTTGTTACCAATCTCAATAATGATGGTCCTGGTAGTTTCAGAGAAGCGGCCGAATCGAAGCAAGCAAGAACAATTGTTTTTGCTGTATCTGGTACTATTCATCTGGATAAATCAATTTCCATACAATCTAATGCCACTATTGCCGGTCAATCTGCTCCCGGTGATGGTATCTGTATAGCGGACAAATCCGTTTCGCTTGGAGGTGATAATATCATTATCCGCTTTATGCGATTCAGGCTGGGAGATAAATGGCAGCGCCAGGCGGGTAAAACTGATGGTAGTGGCGGGGAAGATGCTTTTGGAGGTACGCGGAAAAAGAATATTATTATTGATCACTGCAGTTTCAGTTGGAGTAATGATGAAGCTATATCTGTTTATGCAGGGGACAGTACTACATTACAATGGAATATCATTTCTGAGCCTTTGAACTACTCGTATCATTTTGAAACCGGTGATGCCGATTTTGAAAATCATGGGTATGGTGGTATTTGGGGTGGCCGCCATGTAAGTGCACATCATAACCTATTTGCCCATTGCAACAATAGGAACCCTCGTTTTGATGGTATCCGCAATTGTCCGGAAGAATTAGTTGATTACAGGAATAATGTAATTTATAACTGGGGTGGCAACTCCATTTATGCTGGCGAGGGAGGAAATTATAATCTGGTTGACAATTATTACAAGTATGGTCCCAATACCAATAAGGATGTGCGGTTTCGGATTGTAAACCCCGGGAAAAGGGAAGCGCCTTTCATACCTTTTGGAAAGTTTTATGTTTCGGGTAATTATGTTGATGGAGCTCCAGATATCACAAGAAATAACTGGGGTGGTATTGTAATGGGAAACAAGGGAACAGAACAAGATAAAAGAGAATCCATAATTGATACCCCACATGGGGTGGTAGCAATTCCCTCTCAATCTTCAGTTCAAGCTTATGAGGAAGTGCTGAAAGGTAGTGGTGCCAGTTACAAAAGAGATACGCTTGATGCAAGGATTATAAACGATGTAAGAACAAGAGGTGGGCGATTTATTGACGTACAAGGAGGCTTTCCTCATGGAACAGCATTAGAACAAACATTGAAGGCCTGGCCATTTCTTGAATCAACAAAAGCACCTTTGGATACTGATAATGATGGAATGCCAGATACATGGGAAAAAGCAAAAGGATTGAATTCAGATAATGCAACAGATGCAACTGCATTCACGCTGGATAAATCTTATACCAATCTGGAAGTATATCTGAATGAACTCTTGAAAACAAACTAAGTTGTAAGGAAATTGAGGGACTAGCAACAACCTAAAACTTTCAACATGAAGCCGATTCGCTTTAGCATATTATTATTATTGGTTCCACTCCTGTCTTTTTTATTGTCTCCCCCACATCCAATAAAAATATTCCTTGCTGGCGACTCAACAATGAGTATAAAAGAAACAAAAGCATATCCTGAAACCGGGTGGGGAATGCCCTTTATTCAATTCTGGGATTCTTCGGTAACCGTTGTTAATAAAGCAAAGAATGGAAGAAGTACAAAGACGTTTATAAGTGAAGGTCTCTGGCAATCTATAATGAACGAGGCGAAGGACGGTGATTATGTATTTATTCAGTTTGGCCATAACGATGAAGCAAAAGAAAAGGCTGAGCGTTATTCGACACCAGGGCAATTCAAAGAAAATCTTATTCGGTTTATAAAAGAGTCAAGGGATAAAAAAATGATTCCGGTTTTGTTGAGTCCGGTAACACGCAGGCGTTTTGATTCAACAGGACGTATCATTGAGACACATGTCCCCTATTCATCATTGGTAGAAGAGGTAGCGAAATCTCAAAACGTAATCTTCATAGATTTAGATAAATTAAGCAGGGAGTTATTGCAAGAGTTTGGAAAAGAGAATTCAAAATGGTTATTCCTTCAGCTAAATCCGGGAGAACATCCGAACTATCCGGAAGGAAGAAATGATAACACACATTTTAATGAATTAGGGGCAAGATTGGTGTCGCAGCTTGTGCTGAAAGAAATACGAAATAACATACCCGAACTCGCTACGAGAATCATAATCCCACCGGCAAAAAAATAAACAATTGAAGCTGAGATTGACGATACTGATGTCTATTTGCAGCATGTTTGCTTTTTCTCAAGGCAAAACAGGGGTATCGTCTATTTGGCAATCCGACAAAGGAGAAGGAACTTATCAGAATCCCATATTGTATGCTGATTATAGTGATCCGGATGCTATTAGAGTTGGAGATGATTATTATCTGATTGCATCAAGTTTTAATAAGGTACCGGGTCTTCCAATTCTTCATTCAAAAGATCTGGTGAACTGGAAGTTGATTGGGTATGCTCTTAATAAGCTGGTTCCCTATAATCATTTTAAAACGGTACAGCATGGAAACGGGGTTTGGGCACCTGCAATACGTTACCACAATAATGAATTCTATATCTATTACCCAGATCCCGATTTTGGTATCTATCTGGTAAAAGCGAAATCAATAAATGGTCCCTGGTCGGAACCTTTACTTGTTCAAGAAGGAAAGGGGTTGATTGACCCCTGCCCTTTTTGGGATGATAACGGTAAGGCCTATCTCGTTCATGCTTTTGCCGGAAGCAGGGCAGGTATCAAAAGCATTTTGGTTATAAAAGAGATGAATGCTGCTGGCAATCAAATAATAGGCGGTGGACAAATCGTTTATGATGGGCATAAGGATGACCCAACTATAGAAGGACCAAAAATGTATAAGCGAAACGGGTACTATTATTTATTTGCGCCTGCTGGCGGAGTAAGTACCGGTTGGCAAACAGTATTAAGAAGCAAAACCGTTTTTGGTCCTTATGAAAGAAGGGTTGTAATGGATCAGGGTCAAAGCGCAATTAATGGACCCCATCAGGGAGCCTGGCTCACTACTCCACAAGGAGAGAATTGGTTTCTGCATTTTCAGGATAAGGGTGCGTATGGAAGAATTGTACATCTGCAACCAATGGTTTGGAAAAATGATTGGCCAATTATAGGCGGTTATAAAGGCGATGCTACAAAAGGAGAACCTGTTGAAAGATATAAGAAGCCAGGTATGACATCAAAAACCGCTATAACCGGCTTGCCTGATTCAGATGAGTTTAATTCGAGGTCATTAGGTTTACAATGGCAATGGCAGGCAAATCCCGAGCCATGGTGGCAGTTTATGACAGGATCTGCAGTTAGGCTATTCTCAAATCCTATCCCCGATTCTTTGAAGAACAAATGGTTGGTGCCATCGCTACTTTTGCAAAAGATTCCCGCTCCGCAATTTCAGGTAATAACAAAAATGCAATTTCACTTATCAAAAGAAGGGGAGCAAGCTGGGTTATTACTATTTGGAACAGATTACTTTTATATTTCAGCAGAAAAGAGAAGCAACGGATTGTATATCTCTTTCAATTCATGCATTGATGCCATTAATGGGAAGAAAGAACAATCTTTCGAGTTGATAAAAGCCGAACAGGAAACAATCTATTTCAAAATGGTTATGACCGAAGGTGCTAAATGCCGGTTTGGGTATAGCCTTGATGGGAGTAATTATAAATTGGTTGATGGTTTTTTTCAAGCCAAGCAGGGTAAATGGGTGGGAGCGTCAATTGGTTTATTTTGTACTGCTACAAAGGGAACGAATGATGCAGGATATGTAGATGTTGATTGGTTTCGATTTGAACCCCATGCAGAATAAGGATTATTAAAAGCTTTGAATGATGAAAAAATTGATAATAGCGATTATTCTCTTTTCTGCTTCGGTAGGTGTATCAAATGCCCAATCGAAAAACGAAAAGGCGTTGGAACTAGCTATCGAGCAATTACGAAAAGCGATGGTTGATGGCGATAGCAGTAGTTTAAGCAAATTAACATCTGATAAACTGAGTTATGGACATAGTAGCGGGGCGGTAGAAGACAAAGTGGCATTTATAAGTAAAATTGTAAGTGGTCGATCCGATTTTGAAACCATCCAGTTATCAGGAACTACAATATCGTTTAGTGGCAAAACAGCCATTGTAAGGCAGCATCTTGATGCAGTTACAAAGGATAGCGGGAAACCAGGAGAGGTTCATCTGGAGTTATTATTGGTTTGGCAGAAGGAAAAAGGCCAATGGAAATTATTAGCAAGACAGGCGGTAAAACGCCCAGTGTAATATATATGCAAGTTGGCAACGATTGCGTAAATAAAGACGGGTAATTGTTTTATTATGAAGGTCATTGGGGCTAATCTTGTAACAGATCGAAAGGTCTTGTAACGATTGAAAAAACTATATGAAAAAGGCAATACTCATTTATTGTATACAAAGCGCGCTGTTCCTCACAGCTATTGCCCAATTCCCGGCCAGCTTACCTGGCATAAAAGTTCCTGTATTCAGAAAGGACACGACGAATATCTTACTATATGGTGCAATTGGCGACGGCGCTAATTTGAACACTACTAATATTCAGACCGCTATTTACACCGTATCTAAGAAAGGAGGAGGTGTTGTATTAGTTCCTCCCGGTTTATGGCTTACCGGTCCGATAGTGATGAAGGATAATGTGAATCTGCATTTAAGCGCTGGAGCTGTTCTGTTGTTTACAAAAGACTATTCCCAATTTCCATTGGTAAAAACTAATTGGGAAGGTGTAGAACAGATGAGGAATCAATCACCAATATCTGCAACCGGTGCAAAAAATATTGCCATTACCGGAAAGGGTATTATTGATGGAAACGGTGATGCCTGGCGAATGGTGAAAAAAGATAAGCTGAGCGAAAGCCAATGGAAAAATCTTATAGCATCTGGCGGACTGCTGAGTGATGATAAGAAAACTTGGTATCCGAATGCTTCCTCTTTATATGGATCAAAATTCAAGAACACCGGCTATATAGATCCTTCGAAAACTCCCGCTTTTTATGATAGCGTAAAAGTGTTTCTTCGCCCTAACCTATTAGTGTTTACTGGTTGTAAAAATATTTTGCTGGAAGGCGTCATCTTTCAGAACTCTCCAGCCTGGTGTCTGCATCCCTTATTGTGCGAAAACCTAACCGTGAGGAATGTAACTGTAAAAAATCCCTGGTATGCGCAGAATGGAGATGGTATTGACGTAGAAAGCTGTAAGGATGTGTTGATCGAGAATAGTGTGTTTGATGTTGGAGACGATGCCTTATGTATGAAAAGCGGTCGTGATGAAGAAGGCCGTAAAAGAGGAAAGCCTACAGAAAATGTAATCATTCGTGGATGTACCGTATATGCAGCTCATGGAGGATTTGTAATAGGAAGCGAAATGAGCGGCGGTGCAAAGAATATATACGTTAGCAATTGTTCATTTATCGGTACAGATATAGGACTTCGTTTCAAGACCACAAGAGGAAGAGGTGGTGTGGTTGAAAATATTTTCATCAATAATATCTTTATGAAAGACATTGTTGGTGAAGCTATTTTGTTCGATATGTATTATATGGCGAAAGATCCTGTTCCTTTGGCCGGAGAAGTGAGAGAATTACCCAAAGTTGAACTTCTTCCTGTAAACGAAACCACACCTGTATTCAAGAATTTCAAGATCAGCAATATATACTGCAATGGTGCCGCAAAAGCGGTTTTTGTAAGAGGGATACCTGAAATGCCAGTAAAGAATATACTTTTTGAAAATATGGTGTTACAAGCCGACAAGGGTATCGATATTCAGGAAGCAAGAGAGTTACAGTTTAAGAATGTTACCATTGTTGCAGAGAATAGTAAACCAGTTGTAGATATCATTAATAGTGAAGCTATAGTATTTGAGAAACTGCAATATGGCGAGAAGGCCGATTTGCTGTTCAGGATAAGTGGCGGCAGAAGCAATGGTATTCAAGTGAACAAGACCAATACATCAAAAGCAAAGCAACCAGTTCAATGTGAATTGGGTGCGAGCGAGAAAAACATTCGAATTCAATGAGGCGATTACTCACCATAGTATTCCTGTTCCTGTTTTTTGCTGCATCTGCTCAACAAAAAAAGTGGAGTGCTGAAATAGCTAAAACGGTTATGCAGCAGTGGAAAGACTCGTTTTCACTGGATGGAAAACCTGCTAAGTGGAGTTACGATATGGGAGTGATTTTGAAAGGTTTTGAAAATTGCTGGTTGAATAGTGGGGACCCGGTGTATTATAATTATATCCAACAGCAAATTGATTTTTTTGTAAAGGATGATGGATCTATCAACACCTATAAACCAGATGAGTTCAATATCGATCATATCAATAATGGCAAATCGATACTGACACTATATAGGGTAACACAAAAAGAGAAATACCTGAAAGCGGCCCGGTTATTAATGAGTCAATTACAAAAGCATCCACGTACTAAAGAAGGAAGTTTTTGGCACAAGAAGATTTATCCAGGTCAAGTATGGCTGGATGGTTTATATATGGGGCAACCGTTCTATGCTGAATATGCTTTGCTTTCAGGAGAAGACAGTAGCTTAAATGATATCGCCCGTCAGTTTGTATTTATAGAAAAACATGCACGGGATATAAAAACGGGATTGCTTTATCATGCGTGGGATGAAACAAAAGAACAAGCCTGGGCAAACAAACAAACAGGATGTTCCCCTTTATTCTGGGCAAGAGCCATGGGTTGGTATGCCAATGCATTGGTTGATGTGTTGGATTATTTTCCTCAGTACCATCCTGGAAGAAAAGAGCTAGTTGGAATCCTTAACCGTTTAGTAGAAGCGATAGCAAAAGAACAGGATGCCACTACAGGATTATGGAAAGATATACTTCATTATTCTGGTCCCGGAAAAGAGAAAAACTACTTTGAAGCCAGTGCCTCAAGTCAGTTTGTTTATGCTATAGCAAAAGGTGTTCGTAAAGGATATCTTCCTTCTTCCAAAATTATAATTGCGAAGAAAGGGTACGACGGAATAATAAAGAAATTCATCAAGACAGAATCGGGTGTAACGCATTTGGATGGTACCGTAAAAGTTAGCGGACTTGGAGGTAAACCTTACAGAGATGGAAGTTTTGAATATTATATGAGTGAACCGGTGATAAGGGATGATGCAAAAGGAATCGGTGCTTTTTTATTAGCTGCAACGGAAATGGAATTGTTGCCCACCTTAACTTTTGCTAAAGGTAAGCAGGTAGTTCTTGATAGTTACTTTAACCGCGAAACAAAAACAGATGCATTCGGGAAACGAATCGTTTTCCATTATAAGTGGTGGGAGAAAGATAACGGAGGCTATTCTTTCCTAAATCATATCATTAATAAGTACGGAGCTGTTACCAGTGTATTAGATGAGGCGCCAACTGAAAAGAATCTTTCTGGTGTATCGGTTTATTTCCTGGTTGACCCTGATTGGCCAAAGGAAAACAAGACCCCGAACTATATTGAACCGGCTCATTCAGAAGCCATCTATCAGTATGTTAAGAATGGCGGTACTCTTGTAATGATGGCAAACGATAGCAATAATGTTGAATTTATCAGGTATAATGAATTGGCAAAAAAATTCGGTATTCACTGGAATGAGAATATGCGTCACGATGTTATCAATAACCAATACGAGCAAGGCGCTTTAATGATACCTGCAGCACATCCCATTTTCAAGAAAACAAAGAAGGTTTTTATAAAGCAGTTATGTACACAAACAATAACTGCTCCTACATATTCTGTGTATTCTGAAAACGGGGAAGTGTTGATGAGTGTTTCTCAAGTAGGCAAGGGTTGGGTTTTTGCTGTTGGTGACCCCTGGTTCTATAATGAATATGTTGATGGAAGGAAGATTCCGCAGGAGTATGAGAATTATGGAGCTGCTGAAGAGTTGGTGAAGTGGTTGTTGGGAAGTAAAAATTTAAAAGTCAAAAGTCAAAAATGAAAACAAGGTTTGTTTGTTTTGTCTTTTTGTTTTTTGCGTTTGTTTCGGTACATGCGCAACGGAAAATAATTGTTGATCCATCTGGTAAGGGCGATTATAAAACTATTCAAGGGGCTATCAATAGTTTATCAGACAGCTCAGCAACGCCTCGTATCATTTATATAAAGAAGGGAATTTACAGGGAGAAATTATATATAGAGAAATCGAATATCATTTTTGAGGGACAGGATCGTGAGGGTACAATTATTACAGCAGCTATAGCCCGCGATCAATGGCGTTGTATTCATAATGATGATTGGGGAGTAGCTACCATGAATGTGAGGGCTAATGATATTACGCTGAAGAATCTTACAGTTACCAATAGTTATGGTTTTGATTGGATAGCTGATAAGGTGATTGCCTGTCCGTTAGATACCGTAAACAAACAAAAAAAGATTACAAAGACCGGCCACCAGATGGCTTTACGCACTATTGCTGCTACCAGGTTAAAAGCGATCAACTGTCATTTCCGTGCTTTAGCTGGCGATACGGTTAGTCCATGGGAAGTAGAAACCGGCTGTTGGTACTTTAAGGATTGCCTTATGGAAGGCGGAGTCGATTTCTATTGCCCTCGTGGCTGGGCATGGGCAGAGAACTGCGAGTTTGTGGTTTTTGGTGGAACAGCAGCTATTTGGCATGATGGATCACGCTATGAAGATTCAAAAACAGTATTGGTAAACTGCAAGTTCAGTGGCTATGATAATTTCCTGTTAGGCCGTTATCATCGGGATGCCCAGTTTTATCTGGTGAATTGTTTGTTTGCGGATAACATGCGTGATAGTGCCATCTATAGGGTACCGACTAATAATGTAATTCAATGGGGACATAGGGTGTATTATTATAATTGTCATAGGAAAGCAGGAGATTATAAATGGTATGCCAATAATATCAGCAAAGAACTTGCTGATAAGATTTCGGTGCAATGGGTTTTTGGTGATAAATGGAAGCCAGAAGAGAAATAACTAAAAGAACAAAAAACAGCCGCATGCGGTTACAAAAGGAAATACTTGAAAACATCAATAAAGAAGTGGTAGAAATACCGCCTATTGATGTTTTTGAGTTACCAGAAAAGGTATTACAATTCGGAACAGGAGTTTTGTTAAGAGGATTGCCTGATTATTTTATTGACAAAGCCAATAAGAAAGGCATTTTCAATGGACGGATTGTTGTTGTTAAATCAACCGAATCGCGTGGAGCCGATGCATTCGATGAGCAGGATAGTTTATATACACTTTGCATTAGAGGGATTTCTGAAGGAAAGAATATTTCTGAAAACAATATCAACGCCTCTATCAGCAGGGTGATATCTGCAAGAAACGACTGGGAAGGGGTAATGCAATGTGCGGCCAACCCTGAAATGAGTGTTATCATATCAAACACTACGGAAGTGGGAATTACGCTGGTAAAGGATAATATTCATGCCTTGCCACCAGAATCATTTCCTGGAAAACTCCTGGCTTTCTTATACCAACGGTTTAAGGTTTTTAAAGGAGATACAACAAAGGGAATGGTCATCATTCCAACAGAATTGATACCCGATAATGGAGATAAGCTGGAATCCATAGTGATGGAACTGGCGCATCAGCACGGACTTGAAAGCGGGTTTATGGATTGGCTGGAGAACTGTAATCATTTCTGTAATTCTTTAGTCGATTGTATAGTGCCGGGTAAGCTTCCTGCAATGGAACAGCAAAAGCTCGAAGAGAGCGCTGGATACACCGATGAGTTAATGATTATGAGTGAAGTGTATCGTCTTTGGGCAATAGAGACTGGTGATGAAAAAGTAAGGGAAACCCTTTCGTTCAGCACAGCAGTAAAGGGAATGGTATTAGCACCTGACATCCATGTTTTCAGGGAGTTGAAACTGCGATTGCTCAATGGTTCACATACTTTCAGTTGCGGATTGGCTCATTTAGCCGGGTTTAAGACGGTTAAAGAAGCGATGGGGAACGAGCTGTTTTCTTCTTATATCAGCAAGCTGATGTATAGCGAAATTGGTCAGGCCGTTCAGGACAAGCAGATAACAAAAGCCGCGGCAGATGAATTTGCTGCCAATGTTTTGGATCGATTCCGCAACACATTTCTTGAGCATCAATGGTTGAGTATCTGTCTTCAGTATAGTTCCAAAATGAAAATGAGGAATGTTCCTCTTATCGTAAAATATAATCAAACTACAGGAGGGCCTGGGTCTCTGATGAGTCTTGGTTTTGCAGCTCATATTCTGTTTATGAGGTGTAAACAAGGGGATGATGGCAAATACTACGGGGAATGGAATGGGGTGAAATACCCAATACAGGATGATCAGGCTGCCTGGTATTCCAAAATGTGGAATGAATCAGAATTAGAGCTAATAGTAGAGAACATATTGAAAGATGAATTTGTTTGGGGTCTTAATTTATCAATACTGCCGGGTTTCGTGAGTGCTGTAAGCATTAAATTGCAGGAAATACTGCAGCTTGGAGTGCTCAAAACCCTCGAGCAGCATTTAATTGACCCCAAAACAAAAGAATTGTATGAAACAACGGGTACTAAAAGTTCATCCCGGAGATAACGTAATTGTTGCCCTCGCCAACCTTTCAAAGGGGGAAACAATAACATTTAATGGTGCTGATTATTTGTTGAAAGATGATATAGGAGCAAAGCATAAGTTCTTTGAGCATGATATGAAGCCAGGCGATGAAGTGATCATGTATGGTGTGTTGGTGGGAACGGCACAAAAAGATATTGCTGCTGGATCAAGAATGACAACGGAAAACATTGCCCATGCCACACAATCGTATTCTTTTCGTGGTATTAAACCAGAATGGTCGGCGCCGGATGTTTCAAAATTTGCTGGCCGCACATTCAACGGATATCACCGTAAAGACGGAAGAGTGGGCACTGCAAACTATTGGTTGTTTATTCCAACAGTGTTCTGTGAGAACCGCAATCTGGATGTGATTCGTGAAGCAATGCATAACGAACTTGGCTATGCGGTAACTGCAAAGTATAAGACCTATACCAGGCAATTACTGGATGCCTATACTAAAGGAGAAGATCTTTCAAATATAGATTTAGCGGCATCGGCAATGGTGGCTAACCGGCCATTTAAGAATGTGGATGGAATAAAATTCCTGAATCATCAGGGTGGATGCGGTGGAACCCGTCAGGATGCTGGTATTCTTGGGAAACTATTGGCAGCATATGCCGATCATCCCAACGTGGGAGGCATTACTGTTATGAGCCTGGGTTGTCAGAATTTGCAAGTGCAGGATTTTATCAAAGAACTGAAAGATAGAAATCCGGATTTTGATAAACCACTCTATGTGTTTGAGCAACAGCAATCGCAGAGTGAGGAGCAATTAATTGCAGAAGCAATCCGTAAAACATTTGTAGGATTAGCTGAAATAAATAAGTTCGAAAGAAAGCCCGCGCCGCTCGATAAACTATGTATAGGAGTTAAGTGTGGTGGCAGCGATGGATTCAGTGGTATATCTGCAAATCCGGCTGTTGGGTATTGTTCAGATTTAGTAGTAGGATTAGGAGGACAGGTTCTATTAGCAGAGTTCCCAGAATTATGCGGAGCAGAACAAGAACTGATTGATAGATCTGTGAATAAAGAGACTGCAGAAAAGTTTATAGGCTTGATGCAGACTTATAGTGAACAAGCAGAAAGAGTGGGGTCTGGGTTTCATATGAATCCTTCCCCAGGAAATATAAAAGATGGATTGATTACCGACGCTATTAAAAGCGCCGGTGCAGCTAAGAAAGGAGGAACATCTCCGGTAGTGGATTGTCTCGATTATACCGAGAGGGCAGAGAAGAAAGGATTAAACCTTGTTTGTACTCCCGGTAATGACGTGGAAGCAACAACCGGTAAAGCAGCAAGTGGTGCTACCTTGATCCTTTTCACAACTGGCCTTGGTACACCAACAGGTAATCCAGTTTGTCCTACCATTAAAGTATCGACAAACAGTGCATTGACAAGAAGAATGGGTGACATTATTGATATTGATTGCGGTCCCATAGTAGAAGGAGTGAAAACAATTGAGGAGATGGGGGAAAGCATTTTAGAATATTGTATAAAAGCGGCAAGTGGGGAAGTGATTCCCAAAGCGGTGTTGTTGAACCAGGATGATTTTATTCCATGGAAGCGGGGGGTGAGTCTATGATTATTCAATTCTTAGCATATAAAAGATGGCTATTGATTTTACAAAGCGGTTTTTCTTTTCTCCGTTAACCGACGGCGGAGGAAAATTCCTTGACGAGAATTTTCTATTGCAGAATAAGACGGCACAAAGACTTTATCATGAGCATGCCGCATCAATGCCAATCATAGATTATCACAACCATCTGCCGCCGGTACAACTGACAAATGGTTTCCAATTTGAAAATATAACACAGGCCTGGTTATATGGCGACCATTACAAATGGAGAGCCATGCGCACCAATGGCGTTGCAGAAAAATATTGTACAGGAGATGCGAGCGATTTGGAAAAGTTTGAACAGTGGGCCGCAACGGTGCCATATACATTGCGTAATCCTTTGTATCATTGGACTCATCTCGAATTACGTCGCTATTTTGATATCAATAGTCTTCTAAACGTACAATCGGCACATACCATTTATCAGGAGAGTTCCAGCAAATTACAGGAACCCGAGTTTAGCCCCAGAGGATTACTGGAGAAAATGAATGTGAAACTGATTTGTACTACCGACGATCCAATCGATTCACTCGAACATCATCAAACAATAAAGAAAGATCAGTGGGGAATAAAGGTATTACCGGCATTTCGTCCCGATAAAGCAATGAAAGTTGATAGCGCTGCCGAGTTCAATGCGTATGTTAACCAATTGGAAAAAGTAGCGAATAGCACTATTACGGGATACGATTCTTATCTCGATGCATTAAAAAAGCGTCACGATTATTTTGCTTCAATGGGAGCTTCTGTATCTGATCATGGATTAGAGCAGATATATGCAGAAGACTATACAGAAAAAGAAATCAAATCGATTTTTGAAAAGATACGTTCTGGAAAGGAACTAAACCATAATGAAATCCTTCAATTCAAATCTGCCATGCTGGTGGTTTTTGCAGAGTGGGATTGGGAACGCGGCTGGGTGCAACAGTATCATTTGGGAGCGTTAAGAAATGTAAACGAAAGAAGGATGAACCAGTTGGGTCCAGATACCGGCTGGGATAGCATCGGTGATTTTTCACAAGCAAGATCATTGGCAAAATTCCTGAACAGACTGGATAAGGATGATAAACTTACCAAAACCATTATCTATAACCTCAATCCTGCCGATAATGAAGTGATGGCAACACTTGCAGGTAATTTCAACGATGGTTCTGTAGCAGGGAAAGTTCAATGGGGAAGCGCCTGGTGGTTTTTAGATCAGAAGGATGGAATGACAGACCAGATGAACGTATTGAGTAATATGGGTATGCTGAGTCGGTTTGTAGGAATGCTGACCGATAGCAGGAGCTTTTTATCATATCCCCGACATGAATATTTCAGAAGAATACTATGTAATCTTTTTGGAACTGAAATCGAGAACGGCGAATTGCCATCAGACTTCAAATGGATTGCGAAAGTTATAGAGGATATCTGCTATAATAATGCCCGTGATTATTTCAACTGGAAGAATGTGATAGAACCTTCGCCCGCCGGAGTAAAACAATAAATAATGAGTGTATTAAATCTGTTTTCACTGGATGGAAAGATAGCCCTTGTAACAGGATGTAATAAGGGCATTGGCAAAGGAATGGCCCTGGGTTTAGCAGAAGCCGGCGCCGACATAATAGGCGTATCTGGCTCAATGGAATTGCAGGGAAGCGATATTGAAAAGCAGGTAACAGCACTGGGAAGAAAATTTTATGCTTATCAGGCGAATCTGGCCGACAGAGATTCGTTATATGATTTCATTACTAAAGTAAAATCAGCACATCCTGTTGTAGATATACTAATCAATAACGCAGGAACCATTATGCGAAAACCTGCTGCGGAACATCCTGACGATTATTGGGACAAGGTATTAGCATTAAATCTTGACACGCCTTTCATACTCGCAAGAGAATTTGGAAAGGATATGATTGAAAGAGGAAACGGAAAGATAATCTTCACCTGTTCCCTGCTAAGTTTTCAAGGTGGTATTAATGTTCCGGGCTATGCTGCAAGTAAAGGAGCATTGGCAAGTTTAGTAAAGGCTCTAGCGAATGAATGGGCATCAAAGGGAGTTAATGTAAATGGAATTGCTCCGGGATATATTGAAACTGAAAATACCGAAGCGCTTAGAAAAGATGAAGAGAGAAGTAAATCCATTCTCAGCCGTATACCTGCCAATCGTTGGGGTACGCCTGAAGATTTAAAAGGAGCAGTAGTATATCTTGCTTCCAAAGCAGCAGATTATGTTCATGGCGAATTACTGACCGTTGATGGTGGATGGATGGGTAGATAAAAACTGTGCAAGCTAGCACAACAACTTATTGAATTATGCAAATACGATTTACAGAAAGTCCGGCTGAAACCGCCACAATGAATACCCAACAATTGCGGGATCATTTTTTGGTGGATGGACTGATGAAGAACGATCAGATTACGCTTGTATATACTCATTATGACCGAATGATAATTGGTGGAGTAAAGCCTGTTTCAAAAAAATGTGTTTTACCCAATCCAAGCGAACTCAGAGCTGAGTATTTTTTAGAAAGACGTGAACTAGGTATCATAAATGTTGGTGGCAATGGTACTGTTACTGCGGATGGAAAGAAATTCGACTTGAAAAAGCAGGATGCTTTGTATCTGGGTAAAGGAACAAAGGATGTGAGTTTTACATCGGCATCAAAAAAAGAGCCAGCCATTTTCTATCTTTTATCGGCACCAGCGCATCATACCTATCCTTCTAAAGTATGTACAAAAGAAAAGGCGGCTCCTGTTCAATTAGGAAGCAGTGAAACCGCCAATCTTCGTACGGTTTATAAATACATTCACCTCGATGGAATAAGAAGTTGCCAGTTGGTGATGGGATTAACGGTTTTAGCAGAAGGATCTGTTTGGAATTCCATACCTCCACATACGCATACACGAAGAATGGAAGTCTATTTCTATTTTGATCTAAAACCAGAGCACCGCATTTTCCATTTCATGGGACAACCACAGGAAACCCGCCATATTGTAATGGCTAATGAAGAAGCCGTGATTTCTCCTCCATGGAGCAGTCATTTCGGTTGTGGTACGAGCAACTATGGGTTTATTTGGGGAATGGCTGGTGAGAACCTGGTTTATACTGATATGGATCCCGCCCCTGTGCCGACTTTGAAATAACACTACATATCATTTCAGAAGAAAAATAAAAACTCATGTCTAAGAAAGTTGTTACACTCGGTGAAATCATGCTTCGATTATCGACACCCGATTTTAAAAGGTTTGTACAAGCCGATTCATTTGATGTTACCTATGGTGGAGGTGAAGCCAACGTGGCTGCAGCCTTATGTAATTATGGCCTCAATGGTACATTCGTTACTAAGATCCCTAACAATCCAATAGGACAGTCAGCCATCAACCACTTACGTCGTTATGGTGTAGACACACAGTTTATTGTTAGAGGTGGTGACCGCCTTGGTATATATTTTCTTAGAAACAGGTGCTTCTATGCGAGCATCACAAGTGATATATGACCGTGCGGGCGCTTCTATAGCGCAAGTGGAATTGAATGAATTCGACTTTGATAAGATATTTGAAGGAGCCAGTTGGTTTCATACCACAGGTATTACTCCAGCCTTAAGTGATAAAGCAGCAGCAGTTGCTGAAGCAGCATTGAAAGCGGCGCGTTCAAAAGGAATTACTACCAGCATCGACCTTAACTATCGCAAGAAATTATGGAGTAAGGAAAAGGCAAGGGAGGTGATGACCCGTCTTTGTCAGTACGTGGATGTTTGTATCGGAAATGAAGAAGATGCTGATACTTCACTCGGATTCAAAGCAAAAGATACTGATGTAACAAAGGGTGAATTGAATCTCGATGGTTTCAAAGATGTATTCCGCCAAATGAAAGAGAAATTCGGTTTCAAGTATATCGCTTCATCTTTACGAGAAAGTCATAGTGCCAGTGATAATGGATGGAGTGCCCTTGTGTATGATGGAACTGAATTTTATCATACTAAGGAATATGAAGTGAGAATAGTAGACCGTGTAGGAAGCGGTGATAGTTTTGCCAGCGGATTCATTTATGGATTGGTAACCGGAATGCCAATGGCAGAAGCGGCTGAATTCGGAGTAGCGGCTTCTGCATTAAAACACACTATTCCCGGCGATCTGAATCATGCAACGCTTTCGGAAGTTAAGGACCTGATGAAAGGTGATGGCAGCGGAAGGGTACAACGATAAGAACCAATAAAAAGATCATTATGATTATTGATGTATTGAGTAATGCTTACAAATACTATAGCGTACATCCTTTATTCGAAAAGGCGTTTCAGTATATAGCAAAGACTGATTTGGAAAAGATAACCGAAGGGAAATTTGAAATAGATGGGGATACCCTAAGGGCAATCTATTCAAACAAGAAAGGAGTTACTGCAGAAGCTTCTGTATCAAAGTTTGAATGTCATAACCAGCATATAGATATCCAGGTTTGTATTCATGGCATAGAAACTATTGGATGGAAGCCAAGGGAAAAATGCATAAAAGAGAATGGTGGTTATAATCCGGATAAGGATGTTCAATTGTATCATGAAAATCCGGATATGTATTTTCAATTGACCAATAAACAATTTGTGATTTTCTTTCCTGAAGATGTACATGCTCCAATGATTGGAGATGACCTTATTCATAAACTGGTTATAAAAGTAAAAATCTAAATATGAAATCAGCGCAGGTAAGCGAGGCGATTATTGCTCAGGGCATGTTGCCACTTTATTTCAATCCTGATGAAACCGTAAGTGTGGATGTATTGAAGGCTATCTACAAAGCCGGAGTTAAAGCGGTTGAATATACAAATCGTGGTGAAGCGGCATTGAGTAATTTCAGGAAGCTCGTTGCAGTAAGGAATGAACAGATGCCTGGCATTTTGTTAGGAGTTGGAACTATCAAGAATATGCAGCAGGCGAAGGATTATCTGGAAGCCGGAGCAGATTTTTTGGTAAGTCCTGGTTTTGTACCTGATGTAGCCACTTATGCTGTTGCAAATGATATTTTTTATGCATCAGGTTGTATGACGCCAACTGAAATAATTGCAGCAGAGAATGCAGGAATTAAATTCATCAAGCTTTTCCCGGGTAATTTATTGGGTCCTGAGTTTTTAAGCGGTATCAAAGAG
This sequence comes from Chitinophagaceae bacterium, assembly GCA_016721085.1. GTDB lineage: Bacteria > Bacteroidota > Bacteroidia > Chitinophagales > Chitinophagaceae > Endoryza. The sequence continues at coordinate 144,961 of JADKJI010000010.1, forward strand.
ATCTTCCCTAAGTTGTTATTCATGCCAACAGGTGGAGTTGATACTACGAGGGATAATATAGAAGGTTGGTTCAAGGCTGGTGTATGTGCGGTTGGAATGGGAAGTAAGCTGATAAGTAAGAAGCTGATGGAAACAAAGGATTATGCAGCTATCCAAAAAAGTACAGAGGAAGTGATAGCACTCATTCAATCAATAAAAAAATAGAATAGCATGAACCAGGAAACGATAGGGAAATACCGGTGGACCATCTGCAGCCTGGTTTTCTTTGCTACAACCATCAATTATCTCGACCGTCAGGTGATATCGCTTGTGGTAGAAGATTATCTGACCCCCGAATTCAAATGGACTGAAACGGACTATGCGAATATCACTGCAGCCTTTCAGTTCACCTATGCATTCGCTCTTTTCTTTGCTGGAAGAATCATTGATTATTTAGGAACAAGAATCGGCTATGCGCTTTCATTGATACTTTGGAGTATATCAGCTATGGGACATGCGCTGATTCGTTCAACCACTGGATTCTTTATAGCCCGTGGTGCATTAGGAGCTACAGAATCGGGCAATTTCCCAGCTGCCATAAAAGTTGTAGCTGAATGGTTTCCACAGAAAGAAAGGGCCCTGGCAACGGGTCTATTCAATTCTGGCGCTAACATAGGAGCCATCATTGCTCCACTTATTGTTCCATTTATTGCAAAGGAATGGGGATGGCGTTCTGCCTTCTTTATTACCGGAGCTATTGGATTGATATGGTTGATATTCTGGTTTATTTATTATGAGGTTCCGCAAAGACAAAAAAGACTGAGTAAAGCGGAGCTGGATTATATAAATGCGGGTGATCAGATACAGGAAAAAATTGTTGAATCAGGTAAAGAGCCAAGGATTGGTTATGGACAGATGCTTGGGTTTCGTCAAACATGGGCATTTGTGTTAGGGAAATTTCTAACAGATGGGATATGGTGGTTCTATCTTTTCTGGTTACCCAAATTTCTGAAAGCAGAATATGGACTAACGAAAGATGATATTTCCTTCCCTATTGCTTTGGTATATATTATTGCTGCGGTGGGTAGCATTTTTGGAGGATGGCTGCCAATGAATCTGATTAAAAAGGGTTGGCCTGTTTTCAAAGCCAGAAAGATATCCATGTTAATTTATGCTTGTTGTGCATTACCGGTTGTTACCGCGCAATGGCTGGGCACATTCGATATGTGGTATGCTATTCTGATAATCGGATTCGCAGCCTCTGCACATGCTGCCTGGAGTGCTAATATCTTCACTACGGTTTCAGATATGTTCCCTAAATCGGCTGTAGGTACAGTAACGGGTTTAGGTGGAATGGCAGGCGGTGTTGGGGGAATATTGATATCAAAACTGGCAGGCTATCTTTTTGACTACTACAAAGAACTCGGTCATATTCAAACCGGTTATTTCATTGTCTTCATAGTTTGTGGTTTGGCTTACTTAACCGCCTGGAGTATCATGCATTGGCTGGTGCCAAAGATGAAGCCTATCGATTTCAATAAATAGGATGCTATTATTGATGAAACGTTTTTTCTCCGGCTGTTATCGAAACAGATAATCTATTCTGTGCGGGTGGCAAAGGACAGGTAGCGAAATCTGTAAAGGCACAGGGTGGATTGAAAGCTTTATTGAAATCAAGGAAGGTTTTTCCGTTGGCATCAGGTTTCTTGATATACATAAATCTTCCTGCAGGATAGGTTTCATTTCCACTGGTAGCATCACCAAAAATTATAAAGAGCTCATCTCCTCCTTCATCAATCGCAGCTAATTTGTATGTTACCCCATTTATGGTAAACACCAGTTTTCCGGGGCTTGGTTGCGGTGCCGTTTGTCCTAATACATTTGTAATCTCTATTGTTTTCCCTAGTGATGCTTCAAGTGTTGCTGGTATGTTCCAGGTGATATCTGTAGGAAAGCGTTCAATGTTTTTGAATGATGTTACAGTATTGCTCTTGGTATCGCGGAAGCGGATACCGACTTTATCTTCCCTTTTTATTACGGAGAAAAGGAACTGTCCCATGCGTAAAGTTGGATTCTTTGTTGAATCGCTATGAAAAATCACTTCATTTACTACAGGGGTATTCTGATTTTTAGTGACTAGTACACCTTTAGCAGATTTCCAAACCACTTCTTTTCCTTTGAGTATAAAAGTTCCAGCGTTCAGTGGCATATTAGGATGCGTAACAGCGATAGCTGCAACAGCATTGTTTCCGAAACTATTTTCACCGGGGTGCAACCAAAAAAGTCCGGCAAGATTCAACCAACCGTCTTCTGCTTTCAGGTCTTTATAACGCCCTTCCACCCATTTATTTATTTCAGCAGAATAGGCGTCGTTTGATTGTGCCATAGTGGTGAGGGTTATGAGGGAGAGAATCAGGGTGAGTGGATATTTCATGGGTGTAAAGATAATGAGAGTGGTAGGTTTTAAGTTGTGTGTTGTAAGTTTTGAACCCGACTTTTTTTCACCGCAGAGACGCGGAGACGCAGTGAAATAATGTATTTGTATTCAATCTCAGCTAATCAAAAAAATCAAATTAATCCCAGTTTAACAGCCGAACACATAGGTACATAGGAACATAGGCTTCGCGAATCTGGAGTTGTATAATTTGAGGATAACACCAGAAAAAATGGGAAAACCCTCAGGAGATGTCATCTCCCGAGATGACATAAAAACCTTCATTCGGTTAAATGTATTTGTATTCAGCTGTTCATAAAATCGACAACTCATAAAAATCTCAGTCAAAAAAAAACGGGCACCTACCGGTACCCGTTAACACATTTGATGTGCAAGCTTATTTCAGGTGCTTAGAAATCAGTTTAGCCATATCAAACATAGACACTTGTGCTTTACCACCGAAAACTGGTTTCAGTTTAGCATCAGCATTGATGTTACGTTTGTTGACTTTATCCTGCAGCTTATTAGCTTTGATGTAAACCCAAAGTTTTTTAACCACTTCAGTACGTGGAATTGCTTTACTTCCGATTACAGCTGCTAAGTCTGCGCTTGGAGTTAAAGGTTTCATGAATGCTGCAGATGGTTTGCGAGCTGATTTTTTCTTAGCTGCTTTCTTTGGTGCTGCTTTTTTAGGAGCTGCTTTCTTTACTGCTTTTTTAGCTGCGGGCTTTTTAACCGCTTTCTTTGCTTTTTTTGTAGCCATGATGTTGTGAGTTTTTAGAAAATTAATGGGTGATCGGAATCATTTTACGTGATAAATATAGAGGTTTTTAATCATCCGCATAATAATAAAATTTCCACCAATGTGCGTTTTCCCCAATGAAACCACATTTTTTAAGGTGTTTCACCTACCTGTTTTCCGAAGAGAATGGGCATTATGCTGCCGAGTTGTACCTTCAACGCCACTAAAAAACAGGATAGGTTGTACATCGATATTCATACGCATAAAACACAAATTTCCCTCGGAAAAGGCATTAGAAGCCTATATTCTGGCTATGAAGAAGTGGCAAAAACCGGCCATTATTCCATCGGTATTCATCCATGGTATATAGACGGTTTTCATTGGAGAAACCAATGGAATTCACTCGTAGAATGGAGTGGTAATGAACAAGTGCTGGCTATTGGGGAATGTGGATTAGATGCAGTTTGTGATACACCCTTCTCATTACAGGAAGAAGTGTTTGCCGAGCAGATAGATCTGGCTGAAAAACTACAAAAACCATTGGTGATTCATTGTGTACGTGCCTGGGAAGAAACCCTGATTCTCCTCGAAAAACAGACCTTGACGATTCCAATAATTTTTCATGGCTTTAACAAAAAACTGCCCCTGGCAGAGCGTTTAACGGGGAAAGGTTACTATCTCTCTTTCGGAAAATGGCTGCAAAATCCTATTTCCTCCAATGTAATCAAAGCTATTCCGCGTTCGCAAATTCTCCTCGAAACAGATGATGCCGATATAACAATCGACTCAGTTTATGATGGGGCGGCTGCTTCTATGGGTATTGATATAAATTCTCTTAGCTTGCAAATTCAAAAAAATTGTGCTGCTGTATTCGGTAGCAAACTTGTTGGTATATGACTACAGATTTTTCCTGGTTATCAAGAACCCAGTTACTCATTGGAGAAAAAGCATTGCATCAGCTGGCAAAAAGCCATGTGATGGTTGTTGGATTAGGGGGTGTTGGCTCCTTTGCCGCAGAGTTTATTGCCCGCAGCGGTATTGGTAAAATGACGATAATAGATGGTGATGTGGTAGATCCTACCAATAGAAACAGGCAACTGCCGGCATTGGCAACAAACCATGGTCAATCAAAAGCCACCATTATGGCGGAACGATTGAAAGCCATTAATCCCGAAATAGAATTACAGGTAATCGGTGAATTTATTCAACCCGATATGGTATGGGAAAAAGTAGCGACACGTCCCGATTATATCATCGATGCCATTGACAGCATTACCCCGAAAATCAATTTTATTAAGAATGCTTATGAAATGGGTATTCCTATTGTAAGCAGCATGGGAGCTGGTGCCAAACTCGATCCCACCCAATTGAAAGTGGTAGATATTTCCAAAACATGGAATTGCCCTTTTGCTCAGCAAGTGAGGAAAGAATTAAAAAAATATGGAATATACCAAGGGGTGAAAACCGTTTTTTCTCCTGAGCGCATAATCAAAGAAAGCCTGATGCTTACTGATGGGAGGAATTATAAGAAGTCGGCTTATGGAACTATCTCGTACTTACCGGCGGTGTTTGGGGCGGTTGTGGCGTCGGTTGTAATCAGAGATCTAATGGAGGTACGAGAAGTTTAAGGGTTTATGTGTTTAAGGTTTAAGGTTCTTTAGTGTAGCGGAATAACTAATTAAAGAGAGTTTGAATAGTTGATTTTTTACCGCAGAGACGCGGAGACGCAGAGTCAATCCCTGCGTCTCCGCGTCTCTGCGGTTATTGTATTTGTATTCAGCATTAGGCCTTAAGCCTTAAGCATTCAGCTTTTCTCACCATTTCAACCCACTCGCATTCCTAAACCTCAACACTTCCAAAAGCTGCCGATACTTCACTTCGTTATAACTGGCTCTGGCTTGTTGCAATTCCAATTCTGCGGTGTTTACATCATTGCTCAACCCTACCCCTTCCTTGAAACGTTCCTGGTAGATACTTACGTTCTCTTCGTATAATAATAGGTTCTTTTCAAGACTTCTCTTTTTAGATTGAAGGGCTAACCAGTTTTCTCTCGCTCGAAGAGCTTCCTGAGAATAATTTAACTCCTGGTCCTTTGCATCTGCTTCCAGTTTCTTGATTTGTTCATCATATTTGCGCAAACGCGATTGCCTGTTTTCTCCATTGAATATATTCCACTTGGCATTCAGGGCTATATTGCTCACTCCAAACCACGCACTTCCATTAAAGGGATCAATGTTATTCGTAAACTGGTTAGCGCCAAGAAACCCGCTTAATTCGATTATAGGAAGATTCTTCTTCCTCTCTGCCAGTTGTGCTTGCTTATAACTTTCCTGCTGGGCCTTTAATTTTCCGAAGAGAGGAATGGTACTTGTTGCGGATTCCGTTTGTTCTGTTATTAGCAAACTATCAGGAACTGGCGCTAATACCAACGAAGAATAGCTTTTGTCTGCAGCAGCACCCATCAAATATGAGAGATAAGCTTTTTGTTCATTGATCTGGAACTGGTAATCTTCATATGCCTGTACTGAATTATTATGGTTTAGTACTGCCTTGTTCCAATCTGAACGTAACAATTTCCCTTCCTTAAATCTGGCATCCTGCAATTGAAAACTGTTATAGGTTCTGGCGGTATCAGTTGAAGCTGTTTTCTGCTGGTCCTGTAATAATAGTATTCCGAGATAAGTTTTTGCCACCTCATAAGTCAATTCATATTCGAGCTGCTGCTTATCGAGTTGCGATACTTTTTGTTTGAAACTGTTTTCTAATTGTGATGCCTTGAAAGAGAAATCATGAACCAACTGTGTTACTTTAAGTCCGGCCGACTGTTGCCAGCGGGTACCAAAAGCAAGATTGGCCACCTTATCGGTAGCAGGAATTGCAAACTGTCCAACAGGAACGATAGAAGTAGCCAGCACCGGATTGAACTGATAGGCATATTCAAGACTCGCTTTTGGACGGTATCTAGCCTTGAGGTCGGTACCATCAAGACTATCTAGTATATAAGCACTTCTTGCTGCCAGAATACTATTCTTATTCTGTATGGCAGAACGTATGGCTGTTTCGAGGGAAATTTCCTTTTGGGAAAAGGACCCAATGGTTATTACTAATGCTGTGATTAGAAGTGAGATTCGTTTCATACTAACAATTCATTTATTAACGGAATACAGATGCAGGTTCAACACCTTTAATTCTCCTCAGGGCGAATATGGCACCTGATAATGAAATTAGAAGCGTAACCATGAAGAGGGCAGCTAAAACCCATATAGGGAAATGCACCACTAAGCCAGATGGTTCGGAACCTTTTATAAAAGCTAACAATAACAAATAGGCAATTATAAATCCAATGATGGCGAATGAAAAAGCTTGTCCAAGTATCAGTGCTCGGATATATCTATTATTGGCTCCTATCGCTTTTAGTGTACCATAATCTTTTAATCTATCGAGAGCGGAAGAATACATGGTTAATCCTATAATAAAGAAACCAGATATGATGGCGAAAATGATCAATGATCCTGTGCTAACACCAATTCCTGATGTGAAAAGAATGGTATAAACCGTTGAGAAACTGAGCTCGCCTTTTTTCCAGGCACGTACACCATATATGGTTTTGTTGATGGCTGTAACTACACTATCAGCATTCGCTCCCGATTTTACATTAAGTACAATGGCGCTGATTGACTTATCGGATACATTGCCATAGTATCGGGCCCGATCGATAGTTGTATACATCATAGTGCCGCCAAAGCCTCTTACTCCTTTTGTTTGTACTGCTATATAAGCTCGCTTCCCGCTTATTTCAAAGCTTTGTCCAACAGCAGCCGAACCCCCGAAATTATCACGGTCATAATAATCTGCAGTAACAGCTCCTTCATTTAAAAGATTATCAAAGCTTCCTTCAATGATATTCTTTTGCATGGGTCCTGCTTTGAATAAAGGGGCATCACTTCCTATTAAGCTAATGGCTGTATTGGATCCATCAGGGAAAGTGGCTTTGCCTCCGGTGATGACTATCGGATAAGCGATTGCAACACCAGGAATACTTTGTACCAGTCGCGTGTTTCGGGAATCAATAAAACCTACCTGGTTAGCGTCTTTGGCACGGGTGTCTATAACCCAGATATCTCCCGATGAATTGTCTACTACAGCACTCATAAGACCGCTAAGGAAAAACGCAATTCCCAATTGCTGACCAATCAGGAAGGTGCTGATAACAATACCCACCATAACACCGATGCTTTTGGCCCGGTCGAATCGTATAAAACGATACGCTGTTCTTACAATACTCATTAACATGGTGGATATGTTTTATTTGATGTCAATCACACATTCTACCCTACTATTGATCAGCAGTTTCTCGGGACTATCAAGTGATATTTTTACTTCCCGAACTCTTCTGTCTTCCTGATCACCCGCTTTTTCAGAGAAGAGTGATTTTTTCTTCAGGGTGGGAGCAGCATAAATTACCTTACCCGTACTTATTACATCTTTTGTTCCTGTAAGCCTGATAAAAGCAGTTTGACCATTTCTTACTTTATCAGCAAACAATTCATCTATTTCACAAACCGCAATCATTCTACCTACTGGTACAAACTGAGCATAGGTTTGCTGGGCATTCAATGCAGCCCCTTTAATTGCGTTCTGCTCAATGATAACACCGTTTTCAGGAGCTCTAAGAGAATATTGATCCAGCTCTTTTTTGGCAGTATTTATCTCTTGGTTTATTTCATTCAACTTTGCTTTGGCAACTTCAAGAAGAGAGGCTGTTTTTGCTTCATTCATTTCCAGTACACTTAATTCTGTTGCCAGATTATCTACCACCTCCTGTGTTTCCGCTCCCTTAGCAAGAAGGTTGCGGGCTCTTTCCAACTCTTTTTTCTTATTGGTGATTCTCGATGGAAATTCTTTCAGATCATATACCGCAGCATTTATCTGCTGACGTTGCGTATTTAATTTGGAACTTGCTTCCTGTAGTCTGGCTGTTTGTAATGCATGATCAATTTCTACCAAAACATCACCCAAATTCACAGTATCGTTTTCCTTCTTAAATACATTAACCACTACACCAGATACTGGTGTTGCCAATGGGGCTATTTTGGCTTCAGGTTCTATTCGGGCTAATCCGAAAACTTCCTTTACATCTTTGTTGGCAGTTATTACGACTGGAGCATCTACGTTCTTCTTATCTTTTCCTCCACAGGAAACTATAAGCAATGAAATGAGAACGAATGAGGCGGTATTTATTTTCATAATTGACTTTATGACATTTTAATGAGATAGGTTTTCATCTTCAAAGGGTTTATCGGAAACAAAGCCGTCGTTGACATAGATGATACGATCGGCAAATTGTCTTAATCGAAGATCATGCGTAACTACAGCCAATGCTTTTCCTTCCTGAGCCAGCATCTTTAACTCTTCCATTACCACGCTTACGCTTTTGGTATCAAGGGCAGCTGTTGGTTCATCACATAACATGATTTTGGGATTGGTAACAAGAGCTCTCGCAATTGCTACTCGTTGTTGTTGTCCGCCACTTAAAGCTTTTGGGAGGTTTTTCATCCTGTCGGTCATCTTCACTTTTTCCAATGCTTCCATTGCCCTGTTTCGTGCTTCTTTATGTGAAATGCCCATCAGTTCCAGTGGTAACATCACATTTTCGAGTCCGTTTAGTGGAGCAATTAAATTGAAACCCTGGAAAACAAATCCGATTTTATTGAGTCTCAGGGCAGCTAACTGATTTTCATTGAGGTCGTTCACTTTTACACCATCCACCCAAACTTCACCGGAAGTTGGATAAATGACACAGCCAATAAGTGATAGTAGTGTTGTTTTTCCTGAGCCCGAGGGACCGATTATCAGCGTTAGTTGTCCAGTTTCAATTTCAAGCGAAGTAGGTTGTAATGCTGTAATGGTAGTATCACCGGTCTTATATTCCTTTGAGGCATTAACGACTTTAGCTATAATGGAAGACATGATTCGTGTTGAGACTATTTAAACAAAATTAACCTGTTTTGCTGCTAATCCTGCTCTGACATTAGTCATACAAACATGTGATGGGTTTGGTTCTTATTCATCCAAAATTTGAATTACTACTAATCAAAAGCCTTTTTTCTAAGTTTTTTGAGTGTCTTTACCCTTACCTCTGAGCCTTTAGCAAGAAATGCGGAATGCAGCAGCTTATCTGTAATAAATGGTAGGAACGCTTTTCCATAGAGAGTTTCTATATCGGCATCCAGATTACTATCGGTAACTGAATAAACCTGCCAGCGGGGATGTTCAACCGAGTACTCAATGGTTGTTGAATTGTTCAGCCTGTTATAACCGAAATAGTGTTCGAAAATGAATTCTTCTTCCGAGGCTGGCTTTATGTCTATTAAATGAGGAGATGCTGAAACAGACAAGCTGTTCCATTTTTCAGAACGTCTCTTCCATTTATATGAAATATCAATAGCTTCAGAAGTTTGAACAATGGAGTGTTTCATTTTTGCTACACTATAGTGTTCATTGTAAATGGTATTGGCAACAAGCGCTATCAAAGATTTAGGGACTATTTCGGATATGAATGCCACGCCCCTTTTCCATTTTTCACCATCGAAGTGTTTTACATAAAAGCGAAGATTCACTTCTTCGAAGTTTGTTAATCCGGGCCATTTGATACCCAACACTTTTGTTTCATTGAAGAGGAAACCGACAACGCTTACTAATGCCTTTCCATTAAAATAATCGATTTCTGTAAATGGGGGAAGATGTGGCTTCAGGATTTCCGGGTCCACTTCAAACCCTGTTGAGTATAACTATATAATGCAGAGGAGGGTAAAAGGTTGGGAATTTTGTAAAATACCGCTGTTTAAAGGCAATGTTGGGGAATTTTAGTTATCAGTGAACAGAAACGGTTTCTTTCTTCCATTTAAAATCACCCTGCCGTATTTTCCAAATAAAGCCGTCAAGGATATAGTGAGTGATTTGTGGCAGCGCCAGAAGCGGTACTATAAAACTCAATGCTGTATTTGGAAATTCAGGAAAAGACCAGGTTCCTGTACCAAATACCTTTCCATGCTCTTTCCAAACTGAAAAGTCCCATAACCCTTCTTCAATAAATGCCAGAAGGAAAATGATGGCTAGAAATAATAGAATGCCATAGCGGCTAAATACTTTTTTTAAGAAAGGACTCCCTGTTGTTGAATAATGCTTTTTTCCATAAATCCATATCAGCCCCATATAAGGCACCCCGTGGCTTACTACATTCAATAGGGTAAAAGCGAGGTCGCCATTAAAGTAAATGATTCCAAAATACCACGACAGCAGGGTGCCTGTTACAATCCCTGTTTTTGGTAAATTGATGGTTTTTGTTTTTACAAGTAAATAAGCTTCTTTGAGGAAGTATGAAACGATTATGACTAAATAGATAGCCGTAACTATTGGTAAAAAAGAGGGGGATTTCAAATACATGAAATCATTATCAACAAACCAGTGGAAGTTTTTTGGTCCTTCGAGATGCCAGTAAAGTAGAGGATAGATCGTTGCAGAATAAATTGTGAGTTCATCAATCCATTTAAAGACTTTGTTATGATTTTCACTTCTGCTATATACCCTAAGGAATCCATATTGTTGTCGAACAAAATGAAACACAGCCGTATAGGCCAGTATTCGCCAAAACCATTCACTACTCATTGAGTAAATCAGCACACCGGCAACAAATCCGATAAAGGGAATTGTAACCAGCAGGCTTCTATTGTTTTTAAAAGATTGCGGGTCAAAATAAGTGCGGTAGAGGGTACTATATACATGAGCTACATCTACCAATAGTATCAGGATCAACCAGCCGGCATTTCCTAATTCAGTATTGTTTTGGAATAGTGATGGGAATAAGAAAATAAACAACAGGCTTGCAAAAGGAGGAAGCAAGATGAAGAGTATGTCGTTTATTGGTTTTCCTATCCAGGGCTGCTTCATTTGCTTTGTTTTGAAATTAAGCTTTTAGGATATTACCTGCTGCCTGAATTCCCTGATAAAATCCTTCTTCAAAATAGAGATACCGGCAATATCTGTATGGACAAAGTATATCGATTTATTGATTGGTTCGGAGAGGGATTTCCTCAAATTTCCAAATATCCACCCTGGTTTTGTTTGCGCCATAGCATGTCCCCATATTTGAATGGTAACTTCTTCTGTCTTTTCCCTGATATCAGGATGTACTCTTTCCAGATCTTTCATTATTATTTCTACCCATTCCGGATGAGTTCTTTTTTCTATTGATTTCCTTTCTTCACGAACTTCTTTATCTGTTAAAGGGAGGTAATAGGTCAGGTTTCTTTTTGTGGGATGACCATCTAACAACTGCTGCGTTGCATTCACATACCCTAATGATTTACTTTCATGAATTACATTATCCCAACTTAGTGTTACCCCAGATTTTTCGTCTAATGAATTCACTAATAAGTTGGCCACCATCCATGGCACATATTGAACATCTTTGTGAATAGAATCTTCTCTTACTTTGTTTTGAAGTAGTCTTGCTGCAACGAATTGTGGGACCGCCAGAATACATGACTCTGCTTCCCATTGTTTAAGCTGTTGATCTTTCGTATCGAAATAGTTAATGAGAATGGCTTTTTCAGATGAAGCTACTTGAGTAGCGAGACAGCCAGTCTGGATATTGTCTTTAACGGATGATTCAAGATGTTTAATTAAAAATCCATTGCCCTCTGGCCATGTTAGAACGTCACTATATCCTGCATTACTGCCTTTTCCTTTTCGGGCAGCGAAGTAATGAATACCTGCCCAGGCACTACATTGGTCATAGGGTGTACCAAAATCATCCCTTGTGCAATAGTTGGTATACCAATGAAGGTATTCACTGTTGTAGTTGTTTTTTTGAAGCCAGTCCTTCATTGTAATCTGATCAAGTGCTGAATATAGCGGATCGGCGCTGGAATTATTTACAGGTATGTTGAATGCTTCTTTGCCATCATTACCAATAGCAACTCTAAATTCCTGCATATGCTGGAAAAAGCGTTTGATTTGTTCGGCTTCTTTTTCGGGAACGCCAAAATGTGGTATTAATCCTTCCTGCCAACGGCCATTCAAGTAAAGCCTCTCTTCCGGATCAAAAAACAAAGATGTGCTTCGTTATAAACGGGTAATTTGTTTTCATCAAATGAAATAATGACTCCGGCTTCTTTCAGAAATTCGAGATATCCGCTCAGATTATTATTCGGTATTGGTATATAATGAGCCCCTAATGGGAAAGGAGAGATTTGGTTTTGCCCATAAGCTGCATTCCCACCAACTTTCTGATCGAGTTCTAATAGAATAAAATCGGTGATATTGTATTTTTGTAAATGTCGCGCTGCAGAAAGACCACTTACACCACCTCCGATAATGACAACTTTCTTTTTCCCGGATTTTATGGGTGTCGGGAATGTCTTATCTCTTAGTAAATGACCTATGCCTGCATTTGCCCCTATGATACTGCCTTTTACAGGTCTTTTATTATTGCATGAAAGGGCGGCACCAGAAATACCTGCTAAAGCAAGACCATATTGTAAAAATGCTCTCCGTTTCATGATAGCTATTCAAGATAATGACTCCACTCCTCTTCAAAGTATTGAACCAAAACCTGGTTATTAAGTTTATTGGCCATATAGGGTTCTCGTGTTTTCATATCTTCAGGAAAAACAAACATTGTTTGTAGCGTTTGCGTATTGAGATATTTCAAACCATTTGGCATTGCAGAGAACCAATTCTGGCGTGGATTTAAGGTGGCGATGATATAGCCCCACTCACCAAATGAAGGGACATAATTGTGATAAGGAAGCGTACTGAAACCAACTTTTGTGTAATGTACTGTCTATACACCAAAAGCTTCTTGGAGCAACATAGGGCGAAGTGCTTTGAATTACAGCAACAGCATCTTCCGTCAATGCATTTTTCAATAATTGATAGAAGAGGGTGCTATATAATTTACCAATCGAGAAATTTGAGGGGTCAGGGAAATCGATTATAGCAGCATCGAATTTCTTTGTATTATTTCTTAGCCAAACAAATGCATCTGCATTTATGACCTTTACTTTTTTATCAAGCAAGGATCTGTTATTCTGATTTAATAAAACAGATTGAGATGTAAAAAGCTGTGTCATTACCGGATCAAGATCAACAAGGGTAATTGATTTTACAGATGGATATTTTAGCACTTCTCTCACTGCTAATCCGTCTCCACCGCCGAGCACAAGTACATTTTCCAATTGATTAACGGAAGATAAGGCGGGATGAACAAGTGCTTCATGATAACGATATTCATCTGCTGAACTGAACTGCAGGTTCCCATTCAGGAAAAGACGCATTTCCTTTTATTTCGGGTTAAGACAATACGTTGATAGGGTGAAGAAACAGCATAAACTATATTATCGTTGTAGGTAAGCGACTCGCTATAGTTCATAATCTGTTCGGCATATACAAAAGCTGTAAGTTCTGCTAAAAGCAAAATGATGGCCGCTGCTTTCATTCGGACAGCTTGCTTAAGTTCCTTTTTAAAATGATCGGCCAGATACCAACCGATACCAATATTAAGTATTCCGAAAAACAGGGAAGTCCTGATTAGCCCAAGTTTAGGTACTAATAATAACGGAAAAACAAGAGAGGCCAATAAGGCTCCTATATAGTCAAAAGTGAAAACACGACTTACCAATTCCTTGAATTCAACTTTATCTTTCAATATGCGCATCAGGAGTGGAATTTCCAATCCTACAAGTATACCCGTGATTCCCACTATAGAATAAAGAACAATCTGGAATGAGGCAGCAAGAGGGAAAACAAGGAATAAGATAGCTGCACTAAAACCGCCGATGGCACCAACCAATAATTCAATTCTTATAAACCAGGGTAATAATGCTCCGTTTACATATCGAGACAGAAAAGAGCCAATACCCATCGAAAACAGATAGACTCCAATAATGATACTGAATTGGGTTACGCTATCTCCTAATAAATAGCTGGCAAGTGTACCTGCCATCAATTCGTATATGATACCACAAGTGGCAATCAGGAATACTGCAATTAGTAAGAGCCATTGAGATCCAGATTCTTTTCCCCGCATCTTAATGAATTGCAGATGCAATGATGATAGAAACGGCGAGCATAAAGAATCCAGCTACAATAGCAAGAGCCATATTCTTGTTTTCCAGTATTTCTTTTCTGATACTGTGTTTTGGTGTGAGTATCTCCACCAATATGAATGTAACCAGAAGAATACCGATTCCAAGAAAGGAATAGACAACTGAGTTGATAAATGCCTGTGACATATAATTGGTTTTAGAATTTATTTATGATAACCGGGTCCCGAACTGTTCCACTGTTGTTGGCCTGAAAAGGTGAACATACGGCCTCCCGTAAAATCATGATAGAACATAAAAGCAGGGAGTGCAATTACGAACGCAATTGACCAGCGGTAGATATAGAGAAACGAGTTTTTGTTTATCATATTAATCGTCTTCGTTTAAAGGATTTGGGTTATAAGGACTATTTGACCATCTTTCTTTTTCCCAACTTTGTGTAAGGTAATATTTGATCAATGCTACTACCAGTAATATCAGGATGGATATGTAAAGATTCCTGTCGTTGGCAACATCATAAGTTACTTTTACAGTAAAGTCATTGACAGACCCACTTGTACTTTCTCTGCTTACTACAGCTTCAAGCAAATAATTACCTGAAGGGAGTCCGGTAAAATAGGCCTGTTCTGTTTTGCTTCCTTCCGACCAGGTTTCACCATCTGTATAGCCATGATAATATTCTACTCCTTTTTCTAATGTATATTCTTTCCCGTTGTCGGTATTTACCAATGTAGCACCTATTTCCATCCAACTGTTATCAACAGGAGCAAATAATTCTATTTCGAGGTTTGAGCGAAATTTATCGAGACGAAATTTTTGTGTAGCAAAGCTTAATTGATTAGAGGTGTCTTTAAAGAAATATTGATTTTCCCATATCAATTGGTTCTTTTTGTTTAGCACAAACAGAGAATGGACTATTAAGAGTAATAGAAGTGCCAGAAGGGTGCCTTTAGCCAGGTTAGGAATACTGATATAGCCCTTGGGCTCTACTGCACCAACGCCTTCTTTATATGGTAGACTTACTTCATTATTGAAAGCACGTTCAAGTGTTTTTTTAGAAATATGTGTACCATAGTACCAACGAATTCCTTCTGAACTATGCTTTTCCCTGATCCATATTTCGGGAGGAGAAATATATTCTGTTGCAAGTGTATTCTGATTATCAAAATATTATAAGGGAAAGAGCCGTTCGCTGCAATTACTTTGTGTGTATACTGGTTAAAACGCTCGAAATTCTCACCATTATATTCTATTGATTTAACTCCGTCCTTATTAAGTACTGGCGCATTCTTTTTTTCTTTGAGAAAAGTCGAATTGCCATCATATTCAGATAAGAAAGCAAAGCCTTCCTTCGCATTAAACAAACAATACTCTCTCCATTGGGATGCATAGTGGTTATTCTCTTCTTTAAGGGTCCAGCCAAGAACTTCATATTCGACCGAATCAATAGTTCCTTTTGCACCGATAGGAAGATGTGGATCAAAGCTTGCGGTCATCGTCTTTCCACCACATATCCTCTTAAAGGGTCAAGTATATAAATAGTCTTACAATTTGAGCATGAGCAGCAATTTGCGTATGGATATGTTTTGATAATTATTTTAGAAGAACAACTATCGCAATAAATACTCTTTTCTATAAAAACTTACTGCCCGAAAATTCTTGAAATTAAAATCGTGAAATGAAGAAGATTGAGTGGTATAAGCAGTCTTTACTTTTTCCTGCCACTCAATAATACTCATGGTACCGGAGCTTTCAGAAGCAAAGTCTGAAAGCATGACCCTTCCCTTTGTTATTGGCAGAAAGGCCTCTTTTTCTACTTCAATATTCACTCCAGCATTCTTTTCTTGCAGATAGAAAAGTGCTCCTTCTTCAGTCTTGAATTCTGAGCTTAGCTTTAATTCGCCAATTCTTTTCCCGGTCATTGATTCTGGGACAGCGGTTTCTTGCATCATTGTAAATAAACCGTAACCTTCTTCCAATAATGCCCATCCGCCTGAATCAAAAGTTACTGTCCAATAATTAAGAACGGCTTCTTCCAGCCATATTCTAAATCTGCCTTTTACAGTAAAGGCTTGACCTTTCCATGAACCCGTTGTTCCAGGTTGTAATAGACTATCAGACTCGCTTAAGGATGTAAAAGAGGATATCTCCAAATTACCGGAAGAGGATCGATGTATTACTTTCCCGCAACTACATACACAGCTATGTGTAATGTCTGTTGTGAATGGCAACATGGTTCCACACGATGGGCAAAACAACGATGATTGTAATACCGGCACCATTATCTTTTTATGATTTGTTGGTTAACAACAGAGGCGGCAAAGAATTTTTCAAAAGCAGCGAATATTGCTAAAACTACTGCGTCGTTATTCCTTTTATAGTTGCTTAAGTAAATGTCAAGATTAATTGTTCCGTATTCTGGCCAGGTGTGAATGGATATATGGCTTTCGCTAAGGCAGATAACTGCTGTAAAACCTCCCGGATTAAAATCATGGTAAACTTCTCCAAGTTTCTGGAGTTGGAATTCTTGAATTAATCGATCAGCTTCCAACTTGAATTGGGAATAATGATGAATACGCTCCGTATCCGCAGTTTTCAATGTAGCAACAAGATGTTGCCCTGGCTGATAGCTCATAAGTTTTGGTTCAACTGATATGGAAAAATACGTTTTTTATAATTATTTCCAACAGAATCCCAATTTAGAAGAATTCGTCTATTCTACTTGTTTATATGGATACCGCTGCACTCTCATTCTACTATTATTTGATCAACTATTGTAAGGTATTTCTCTTGGTATTTATAAGTTAGCCCATTGGTATATTATAGCTACATTATTTTCCCCTTCGAGGTATAGATGTTTTGTTTCTTTTGTATGACTGTTATTTATAGCGCTTGCCTCTGTACTTCCTTATTTAATGGTAAGAGCTGTTCGGGAACTCGATTTATCCAAGTCGTGGATTTCAGACCCTTTTTTCGGGAATACATACCTGAAACAGGAACTATTTTCCCGGTCTGGGAACAGATGTGATAATTATTAAAGTATAGTAAATTGAATAATAAATAGATAGCCGCTTGGCACAGCTATTGAAACTATACTGGCATACCTATAATCTGTACCATGAAAAGAATTCTACCCTTTATACTCCTCCTGATCGCTTTTACTTCAAAAGCGCAAATCATCAGCCAGTTTACCTGGGATACTAATCCAGTTACAAAAAGCTGCAGTTGGACCAAACGCTCTTTCGAGCAGTGCTAAAGCTACTTCTTCAACTGGTGGTTTAAATGGTACTAATGGATTGAATCCAGGTACACCAAGTACTGATGTGAACCTTACTTTAGATGGTTCTTATTATAATGTACCAGGACTTGAAATCAGTCTTAATTTCAAAAGAGAAGAAAGCGAAGCGAGCTTTTTCCGTCGCGGTTCTAATTTCGATTTTGGAATGTCTGGCGGTAACCTGTATGCAAATTTCAAACTTACTTCAGGTGCTTCTACTATAACAGTGAATTCTGGTAATGTATATTCTATTCCTAACGATCATGCTTTCCATGCATATAAGTTCAGGTATGATTATGCGACAGGTGTTGCTAACATTATGGTAGATGGTGCTATTGTTTATACTTATACCGGAGTAGCTGGTCGTCCACAAAACTGGACAGGTGCTGGCAATCCTGTTATCGGTGCCAGTATGGATGCTACAGGAAGGAATATCCCTGTTCTTGATAATTTCATCATACAGAATTCTGCAAATCCGGTTGCATTGCCAATGTCACTTTTATCATTCGACGCTGTTGCTAAGAAAAATATCGTTCAATTGTCATGGACTACAACACGTGAATTCAATGTAGCCAGTATCGAAGTGGAACGTTCTGCAGATGGAAGCAATTTTTCAAAAATCCAGAAGCAATCAGCTGTTGGTGGTTATACTGTAACGAATGCCTATTCATATAACGACATGTCACCTGTAGCTGGAACAAATTACTACAGATTAAAAATGATTGATAACGATGGTAAGTTCACTTATTCAGAGGTAAGGAAAGTGCAGTTCAGTGTTATAGCTGCAGCACAAGTTTTCCCGAACCCGGCAACTAGTTATGTAATGATCAGTCTTAGTTCTGTTGAGAAAGCTAATTATACCTGTTCAATATACAGCATTGATGGAGCTTTGTTGAAGTCGATGAATCTGAGTGTTAATGCTGGTGTACAGAATAGCAAGGTTGACTTATCACAAGTGAATTATAAAGGAATTATAATGGTTCAATTAAAAGATGAAAAAGGAAACAGTGCTGGTTCTTTCAGGATCATAAAGAAATAATGGTTTAGGTTGTCTAGTAGTAAGAATAGGCCCCACTATGGGGTCTTTCTTCATTTTGGGAATGAATAAGGGGAAAATCTTCAATATTCCCTTGTACAAAAAACGCAGTTCCAAATACAGATTGTTACATTTATATCCTAAAGTAGCCAACACACTTCTAGACCTCAACTGTTATGATAAAGAACATAATGAATCATAAGGCCGTGATGCTATTCAATTTCATGGCCGCCTTTTTTGTAGCTAATGCATTGATAGCAGAGTGTATCGGTGGAAAGATATTTTCGTTGGAAAGGCTTTTGGGCTTCTCCCCTGCTGATTTTACTTTGTTTGGTGAATCACATTTGTCGTTTTCTAACATGTGGAGTCTTATTATGGCCTATTGAATTTGTAATGACAGACATTGTAAACGAGTATTATGGTCCAAAGGCGGTAAGGAGAATATCCTTTATTGCCGTTGGCCTTATATCATATGCTTTCATCATGTTCTATTTTGCTATGAGTGTTACACCTCCCGATTGGTGGCTCACAACAAAAACGGCAGAAGGAATTCCGAATATGCAAAATGCTTTTGCTGCTATTTTTGGTCAGGAATGTGGATAATCGTAGGTAGCCTTGTAGCCTTTTTAGTAAGTCAGATAGTGGATGTTACTGTATTCCATAAAATCAAAAAAAGTTACCGGAGAGAAAAAGATATGGATGCGTGCTACCGGTTCTACATTGGTATCGCAATTGGTTGATAGCTTCATAGTTTTATTTATTGCTTTTAAATTGGGAGCCGATTGGACCTGGCAAAAAGTGTTGGCTATTGCACTCGTGAACTATTCTTATAAGTTTGCAATGGCTATTATTCTTACCCCTTTGATCTATTTTGTAGAAGGTAGAATCGAGAAGTATGTTGGACATGATACTGCCATGAAAATGAAAAAAATGGCAATGGGACAAGAGGAGGAAGTGCTGCCTGATTTTCCTGTAGCAGGCTAATTGAAAACAACCATAAACTTCATACAATGAGAACAGTAGTTCTTGCAATGCTTGTATTATTTACAGCATGTAATCAACAACCCGCAACCAGTAAAGTATCAAAAGAAATTGAGTGGATCGACTTGAGTTATACTTTTGACAGCACCACTCTTTACTGGCCTAATAATGTAAAGTCGTTTGAGCATTCTACAGAAGCGGAAGGTAAGACAGCTCTTGGCTATTTCTATTCATCCTATTCTATTTGTACTCCAGAACATGGAGGCACTCATCTGGATGCACCTATACATTTTTCTGAAAACAAATTAACTGTAGATCAGTTACCACTAAGCAGTGTAACAGGTAATGCCATAGTGGTGGATGTATCTGTAAACGCTTTGGCCAATCGTGATTACCTGATAAGCATTGCAGATATAGAAAAATGGGAGAAGGAAAACGTTACTATTCCTGACAACTGTATTGTATTATTCAGAACCGGTTATGGTAAGTTTTATCCCGACAGGCAGCAATATTTTGGCACAGCTAAAGGGAGCAGAAGCTATTCCTGAATTACATTTCCCGGTATAGCTCCTGAAACTACAGAATGGTTGTTAAGCAAAAAGGAATATAAAGGCCATGGGTTTGGATACACCAAGTATGGATTATGGGCAATCAAAAGATTTCAAGACACATCAATTATTACTGGGAATGAATAAGCCAGGTTTTGAGAATGTAGCTAATCTTGATAAGTTACCCAGCAAAGGTATTTATGTAGTGGCTTTGCCGATGAAGGTAGGTCGTGGTAGTGGTGGTCCCTTGCGAATTATTGCAACTACATCAAATCTATAATCTTCAGTTTGCTTCTTTGCGAAGCAATAACATTTTATGGAAGGAATCCTTTACTGTAGCAGTTGCTACTGTAAATCCTGCTTCTTTTGCCCAGAGCTTAAAAATGGAAATATCTGCAGGGTAATCATATCGGAGAATATGATCGACCACCATATCCTTTTCACTGTCGGGTAAATAGTTCCAATGGCTACGAATCCTGGATATATAATCGCGCTTATAAGTTTCAAGTGATACAGCATCCCTGAAAACGTCAATGATGATAAACAAACCTCCTGGAGACAATTTTTGAAAACATTTTTTTAGAAGTGTTTTCTTCCCTGAATCTCCAAGGTGATGGATGGCAAAACTGCTATGAATAATATCAAAAGAGGATGTTGTAGTATCCAGTAGCATTTCCATGGCCCCCTGACACAATTCATAAGCTATACTTTTTGATTCGAGATTTTTTGAAGCCAGTGCCAGTGCGGTAGCAGATAAGTCATATCCGGTATAATAATCAACTTCGAACCCGGTTAATTGTTCACTGATTAATTGGGCATCACCACATCCTAAATCCAGTACGCTTAATGGTTCTAAGGATTTTAGCCTTGAAAGCAGTATTGCCTTTTGCTGCAAACTCCTGTGAAGCATATAGTTCTGGTTGATAATTTTCTGATATATCTTCCAGTTATCGGTGAATAATTGAGTGGCAGACTGAAGCATTGTTTGGGGCATACTAAACAGATATACGTTATATATTGATACAAGAGTTTCCTTTATAAGAAAATATAAGTAAGGCATAGCTGCCTACATTCAAGCAAACTTGACAAAATCAAATGAGGAAATTGGTAAACCGATTTTATTTAGAGTAGGAAGAGGCCGTTTAGATAATTAAATACCCAATAAAAATAATGATGTTTTGGATGGAGCAATTATATCGAGCGCAGATTTTTCTGAACTTTTTCTTTTTGTATTAGGTTCTACTTATTTTTTTAGATAAAAGCTGATAAATTAGAAGGATGGATAATAGTGAAATTCCTGCAATGGGAATCCAGGACAGATAAACACTTTTTGCATATTGGGCTTCATGTATACCCCAAAGCGCCCAGACTAATACGAGAGCAAAACTGAAAACCTTGTATCGAAGGGTAATGACCCCCCCCAAGAGAATAGCAACAATCATCATTATGCTGCTCCAGGCAATACCGCTTATTCCAAATCCGGCCCACTCCCATTTTACTAGTCCTGCAGTTATATTAGCAATTGTTGCTACGGATATCCATCCCAGATATACAACAAATGGCGAATGTAATATGAGTCGATTATAAAGTGAAAAGGAAGTATAGAAAGCGATAGATCTGACAAACAAAATGGCTAATGTAACAAGGAATAAGACCATTATGATAATCGAGAGGAACGGTTGCAGGTAATGCCAGGCTAATATCCATGAAGCATTAAAAAGGCAGGTTAATAGGAATAATGGATTTATTGAGTTTATATATGCCGAAACCTGTTTATCTTTTTGAGGGTGCAGGATATAATAGGTAAATGCGATATTATAGATGATGAGCAGGAGGTATATCACTCCCCATATGCTGAATGTAAAGCCTGCTGGAACAAAGAAGTTGGGATAAAGTCCAGATATCTCTCCTGTATTCAAACCGTTTATCGGTAAGATATTCGCTAAGGCATTTATAGTAAGTACCAGCACCAGGAAGAGCCAGTTTATAAGAACTTTCATTTTGCGGGGTTTTGTGATTTTGTACTGTAAAGTTCCTCTTTTATTTCTATCCAATTTGATAATGCTTTATTTTAGGGATATGACAGCAACAATCCGATTCTTACTGTTTACTCTGGTGTTATTGCCGATTGCAGCCTATTTTTTAGGTACGCCACCAAATGATACTCAAATCAGCATTCTGAAATCAACATCATGGATAGTAGCCGGCGTAATTGCCTATACGTTTATTGTGGGTCAGTTAACTGGCAACAATTCGCAAGTCGATAAGCTTTGGAGTATTGTTCCATTAGGATATGTATGGTATATGACAGCGGCTGCCAATTGGAATACCCGAATGATATTGATGTCTGTGTTGGTTTCTCTCTGGGGTATCAGGCTCACCTATAATTTTGCCCGGAGAGGCGCTTATAGTTGGAAGTTTTGGTCGGGCGAAGAGGATTATCGTTGGGAGATATTGAGAAAGAAGCCGGGATTCAATAAGCCATATGTATGGCTGCTTTTCAATTTGTTTTTCATTTGTGGTTATCAGAATATCCTGATCTTTCTTTTTACATTACCAATATTGGCTTCAATTGCGAACAATGTGCATCCTGTTGGAGTCTTCGATATTATTTTAGGACTATTGTTTTTGGTTTTGTTAGTTACTGAGTTCATTGCTGATCAGCAGCAGTACGATTTTCAGAAAGAGAAATACAGGCGGATACAACTTGGATTACCTGCCGGAGAATATGAAGATGGTTTTGTTTCAACTGGGTTGTGGTCGAAGGTAAGGCACCCGAATTATGCCTGTGAGCAGGGAATTTGGGTTGTATTCTATTTTTTTAGTGTAGTAGCAACGGGTGAGTGGTTAAATTGGACGATTGCGGGTTGTGTTTTATTGATATTGTTATTTAAGGGGAGTTCGGATTTTTCGGAGGAGATATCAGCGGGGAAATATCCGAGGTATAAGGAGTATCAGGCGAGGGTGGGGCGGTTTTTGCCGAGGTTGTAAATTTTTGGAGATGCCATCCTACCCCCCGGATGGCATCCTGGGTATAGGATGACATCCGGGGGGTAGGATGGCATCTCGATTTGTTACTTACATTTGACCCTCTAATTCAAATTATATGGCGAATCAACAAAATATAAAGGTTCTCGTAGTAGGCTGTGGTAATATGGGCGCGTCTCATGCAATGGCTTATAAGTTATTAGATGGTATTGACATCTGCGGTATCGTATCTACCGGAAAGAGCAAGGAAGTATTGAACGAAAAGCTGGGAGGTGGTTATCCTTTGTTTGATGATTACTATTCCGCCTTAAAAGCGACCCAGCCCGATGCTGTTTGTATCTCTACCTATCCCGATACACACGAAGCATTTGCCATTGCCGCTCTAGAACAGGGTTGTCATGTTTTTATTGAAAAGCCATTGGCCGACACGGTTGAAGGAGCGGAGCGAGTTGCAGCCGCCGCAAAAAAGGCGGGGAAAAAACTGGTTGTAGGATATATCCTCCGTCACCATCCCTCCTGGGAGAAGTTTATTGAACTGGCACAAACACTTGGTAAACCATTGGTGATGAGAATGAACCTCAATCAACAAAGCCATGGCATAATGTGGAATGTTCATCGTAACCTGATGAAAAGTCTTAGTCCTATTGTGGATTGCGGCGTTCATTATATAGATGTAATGTGTCAGATGGTTCGATCAAAGCCTGTTCAGGTAACGGCCATTGGGGCCCGACTTACAGATGATATTCCACAGGGAAACTATAACTACGGACAACTACAGATTCGTTTTGAAGATGGATCTGTTGGATGGTATGAAGCAGGATGGGGTCCCATGGTTAGTGAGACGGCCTTCTTCGTAAAAGATGTATTCGGTCCAAAAGGAGCTGTTTCAATAGTTGCAAAGGAAGCGGGAGGAAAAGGTAAATCAGACTCTGTAGAAGCACATACAAAAACCGAGTCCATTCGATTGCATCATGCTGATATTGACGCTAATAATGAATTTACAAAATCCGATGAATGGATCAATTTACTCGATGAGCCCGATCATCAGGAACTATGCAATCGCGAACAGCGCTATTTCTTAAAAGCCATCAACGAAAATATCGACCTTACAGATCACATTGAAGATGCAGTAAATAGTCTGCGTATTGCTTTTGCCTGCGATGAATCTGTAAGAACCGGCCAGGTCGTTAGACTATAGAGCATGTTCATAAGATGATATTTTATTATATACTTAGATTATGGGTATATCATAAAATATCATTTTCTTTGGTCTATTCAACGATTCCTTATTTATTTAGCCCTAACGATTGTTTTTTGTGATTCTTAAAGAAGAAACTGTCTTTAATTATCACAAATATGTCATATGAATATTTTTTCAATTTGGCGGTTTAAATGACCACTAAAGTTGATAATATTGCAGCAAGCCACTCAAAACGTCACAATAACCAAAGTAGTAACTAATGAAAATTCTACAACAAACTCTCTGCGTTGTCCTTATTTTATTTTGTGTCAATGTCAGTTTTGCACAAAAGAAATCAATCACAGGAAAGGTTTCTGATTCAAAAGGAGCCCCACTGGCAGGCGTATCCGTTAAAGTGAAATCAACTCCAAACGGTACTATCACTAATAACGAAGGATTCTTTAAGATAGACGCTTCGTCAAGCGATGTATTGGAATTCACGATTGTTGGCTATCAACCAGTAAAAATTACTGTAGGCGCGCAATCCTCCATCACCGTTACAATGTCTGAAAGCCAAACTGAATTGGGAGAAGTTGTTTTAATTGGCTCCCGCAGAGGTGGCGGTAGAATAAAAACAGAAACAACTGTACCGGTAGATATAATCAACATCAATCAGGTAGCATTAGGAAGTGCCAAGATGGATATCACATCAGCACTTAATGCTGCAGCTCCTTCATTCAACTATAATAAGCAAAGCGGTGCTGATGGTGCCGACCATATTGATCTGGGAACATTGAGAGGTCTCGGACCCGATCAAACACTGGTACTCATCAATGGTAAAAGAAGACATCAAACTGCTTTTGTTGGATTATTTGGAACAAGAGGCCGTGGTAATTCTGGTGCTGACTTGAATGCATTCCCTGCTTCTGCAGTAGATCGTATTGAAATTCTTCGTGATGGTGCTTCTGCACAATATGGTTCTGATGCCATGGCAGGAGTAATTAATATCATTCTTAAAAAGGATGTGAATAAATGGAATATCACCACTGGTTGGTCAGGATATTATGATCATAAATACAATGCGCTGAATAGTTACGACCCAAGTCAGTATTATACAAGTCATAAGATTGATGGTGGCACCTTATCACTTCAGGCAAGTAACGGATTTGCATTAGGAAAGAATGGTGGTTTCATCAATATCTCTTTGATATATTGAATCAGGCAAAAACGTTCCGTCAGGTTCCTGATACAAACGTAGCAACTAATCCAAACGCCTTGCCTTTAAATTCAGGCCGTCGTGCCTTTGGTGATGGTTCTGTAACAACTGTTGGTGCTATGTTTAACATGGAAGTACCAACCAGTGCGAGTGGAAAAACTACTTTCTATGCATTCGGGGGATATAACTTTAAGGCAAGCGATGCATTTGCCTATACTCGTAATGCTAGTGGCCGTCCCGACCGCTTCCCAGTAGATGCGAGCGGTAATGTGATTTTTGTTCCAGACATCATGAAAAAATCAAGCGACGGAGAAATCTATTACAACCCACACATCCAGACAAATATTACTGATATCTCTTTGGCAGCAGGAATAAAAGGAGATGCAGGTAAAGATTGGACATGGGATTTAAGCAATACCATCGGCAGAAATGATTTCCATTATTATGGAGACAAGACTTTTAACGCCTCATTAGTTGGAGCTACTACCCCAACTCATTTTGATGATGGTGGTTTCAATTTCTTACAAAACACACTCAACCTCGATTTCAGTAAGTTTATTAAAGATGCTGCACAAGGATTGACATTAGCCTTCGGTACTGAATTCCGTTATGAAAAATACAGTATCTATAAAGGGGAAGAGAATTCGTACAAAGGATATGCAAACAATTTCGACCAGGCACCTGGATCACAAGGTTTCCCGGGTTTCAGTCCTGCAGATGAAATCAATAACAATCGTACCAACCAGGCCGTATATGCCGATGTGGAATTGAATGCAACAAAAGCATGGTTGATTGATGGTGCTTTACGATTTGAAAACTACTCCGATTTCGGATCTGTATTAACAGGTAAGTTAGCAACCAGAATAAAGCTCGGCTCCAACTTCAATTGGAGAGCATCAATAAGTTCTGGTTTCAGAGCTCCTTCTTTACAACAGATCAACTTCAGTAATACATTGACTTCATTCAGTGGCGGTCAATTGGTTCAATCGCGTATTGCCCGTAATGGAGATGCTGTTACAAAAGCAGCAGGTATACCTGACTTGAAAGAAGAGAAATCAGTAAACATCAGTACAGGTTTTTCCTGGAAACCTGCCAAAGGATTGACTTTTACAGTTGATGGTTATATGGTGAAAGTAAAAGACAGGATAGTATTATCGGGTCTCTTTAGTGCAGATGATGCTTCTTTACCTCCTGCTCTCACTTCACAGTTACAGGCAATTGGTGTTTCTACTGCACAGTTCTTTGGAAATTCAGTTAATACAACTAACTATGGTATAGACATCGTTGTTGATTATTATAAGAAATGGGATAACAAAAGCTTTAAATTGTTAGTGGCTGGAAATCTTCAAAGCATGAAGATTGATAAAGTGAATATCCCGGCATTACTGGATGATTCTTATGTACATCGTAAGACTTTCTTCAGCGACAGGGAAGAAGCATTCTTAAAAGCATCAGCTCCAAGAGCAAAATTCTCTTTAAATCTTGATTATACTATTAATAAAGTTGGAGTAGGTGTACACCTTACATACTTTGGAAATGTAAAGACTCTAGGTTTTGGTTGGACGGGTCTTGCTAGTGCAGCTGGAACTGGTGGTCCTGGCGATCCGGATATTTCTGGTAGCTTCACAGGTATCGATCCTTATGTTGATATTGATGGTTTCAGTGATCAGGTAAATGTTCTTCCAGAAGTTTTCAATTATAAAGGAAAGGTTACAACTGATATCTATGGTTCTTATAAACTTTCTAAGAAAATTACATGGTTTGCAGGTGTTGATAACCTCTTTAATGTTCATCCAGAGTTTGGTGCTGTAATGAGAGCTCGTTATGAGGCGTTTGATAATGAAGCTGGTGGTCCATGGGATTCTGTTCAGATGGGATTCAATGGAATGCGCCTCTTTACAAAGTTGGTTTTTAACTTCTAATACATCATAGTATTGAAACAGCCATCCGGAGATCTTTTCGGATGGCTGTTTTAGTATAAAGACATTTTTATGAAACGATATTTCAGGATTGCTGCCTTCGTATTGTTCTTGACAAGTTTAAAGGCTGTATCATTTGCACAGATAAAGATCGTAGTATTTCAATCAGACTTCGGTCTTAAGGATGGTGCTGTTAGTGCAATGAAAGGGGTAGCAATGGGAGTATCGCCTGAGCTAAAGCTTTATGATTTAACCCATGAGATACCTGCGTATAATATTTGGGAAGCGGCGTATCGATTAGAGCAAACGGTTACGTACTGGCCTGCCGGAACCGTATTTGTTTCTGTTGTAGACCCGGGTGTTGGAACGGAGAGGAAATCGGTTGTATTAAAAACAAAAACCGGGCATTTTATAGTAACACCTGATAATGGTACCCTTACATTGGTAGCACAATCATTAGGAATAGAGGCTGTACGGGAAATTGATGAAGTGGTTAACAGAAGAAAGGATTCCCAGAAATCATATACTTTTCACGGAAGAGATGTGTATGCTTATACAGCGGCCCGCTTAGCAGCCGGTGCCATCAATTTTGAACAAGTGGGTAAGCTTTTACCAAATGAAGTAGTGAGTCTTCCATATCAAAAAGCCGAATTAGTAGGGAAAACGATCAAAGGCAATATTTCCATATTGGATGTTCAGTATGGAAATGTGTGGACGAATATTACTGGTGATTTATTTGCACAATTGAAACCGGTATATGGAGATGTGATTCATGTTGTCATCTTTCATAATAAGCAAAAAAAAGTATATGAGGGGAATGCTCCGTATAGTCAAACCTTTGGAGCGGTGGCGAAGGGAAAGCCTTTATGTTATTTGAATAGTCTTTTGCAGTTTTCGGTGGCGTTGAATATGGGGAATTTTGCTGCTAAGTATAAGGTGGAGAGTGGGAGTGAGTGGAGTATTGAGATAAGGAAGGTTGTAAAATAAAAGTCCGGATGCCATCCTACCCCTGGATGGCATCCGGGGGGTAGGATGGCATCTCGCCCCCACAGTACTGTGGGGGGTAAAAAACAACCTACTTTTCTAACAACCTAAACGTTCTGGTCTCAAAAGGCAGCAGTGTAATTACCCCCGGAACTACTGGCAACACATCTTCATACAAATTACTAGCCACCATCTTACCAACTATTGTCTTTATCGAAAGCTGCTGTTTCTCCTGACTCGTATTATACAATCTAACTACAATTCCATTACCGTCTTTTGCAGGAACTAAAGTACTCACAACCACTTTTTCATTGCTGACACTGAACGGTGCTTGCACCTTTATTTTATCAGATTGGATCAAAACTGGAGGCTGATAAATTTCCTCCGCTTTCTTATAGGCATCGGTGATGGAAAATTTTCCGTGAGGTAAAATGGTATAGGTAAAACTTACAGGTCCTTCCTGGTCGGCTTTATAATTGGTATGCCAGTAATTATTCAAGGCATAAGAAAACAACAACTGCGAAGGAGTCTGTTTGCTTTTCCAAACCTTGGCTCCCTTTCCTGCCGGAATCACTTCACTATTCATTTCGCCAAATTCTATGATTGGAGCATCTGGACTGAAATAAGTTACTCCCCAATCCTTGTTTGAGAGATCGGCCCATTTACCACAATAGGTGAAATCCTTATTATTTCCAGGAATAGTATCATTTAAAGGATCGTATGCAAGGAACCCATTGTCGGCTTTCCATTTACCATTTGTTATATTGAAAGGAAATGCAAAATGAACCGCTTCCTTAGTTCTCACCTTTGTTTTTTCTAAATGATTCTCAATGGTAAGTGCTCCTGTAATATTATTAAGGCGATACCTGATTGTTAAACCAGTTGTTCCTTCAGCCTCACAAACTACAGTTACATCCGTTTCATATACTCCCATTTCATCTAATCGAATCTCTTTTACTTTTGAAGTTACAGCAGTGGCAGGGTCACGACCTGGAACATATAAATACTGATTGAATTGATACTGTCCTTTCTTTACTATATCTGTATTGCTAGCTTTTAGTATGAATGAACTGATGGCCCCTGTTTTTGAATCAATAAGAACACGAACAAATTTGTTCTCCATAATATTATCATGAAAACTATAAGTTGGAGCGGCTAATCCTATAATAGTTGGAGTTGATTCTGGTGCAATCTTTAAAGAAGTAGAACTGAGTGCTGGTACATCTGGTACATACACCAACTTTCCTGCCTTTATTTGCTGTGTTCTTATAACCCTGCCCTTTTCATCCATTATTCTATCCTTATCGGTGAGGTCTTTTAATAAAATCAAAGATGGATTGCTCCAGGAGTTTGTATTTACAATGGTCCAGTTTTTCGAAATAGTACTTACTTGTTGAAGAATTGCATTATTTAACTCTTTCTCTTTTTTATCCGCATCTAAAACATAGTTTCTTTTAAATTCCCACTGTTTCACACTAAATGGAACGTCCGGATCAGAAATACTTGACCAGGCTCCCCATGTATGTTCATCAAACAAAAGCACCCCGCTCCAAACTTTATAAAATTCGAGTGAAGGGAATGAAATCGGTTTCAGTAAGGACCATAATTTCTCCGTTTGATTCACTCTCTCAGCTACACTTTTGTTAAGGGCTAGTTCTGCTGCAGATGAAGCAGCACCATCTTCCCAATAAGGCGTCATATCTCCTTCAACTACCGGAATCTTACTGGCATAATCCTTTTCTATTTTCTGCATCACCATTTGAGGTGTTGATAGAACCAGCTTAGGGTAGATGTATTTATTATTCCAGTCACGCACAAAATCTGAAATCAAAGGATCTAATGGGGCGTTGTCTGAGAAAATATTGTATCGTAAAGCGAGGTACTTATATGGATATTTATTCTCATTTACGATATTGATATAGTCAATCAATTTCTTATTCAGCAGTCGGGGTTCTCTGGCTCCACCTATGGAATGAAACCAGGCATAGCTATCTCCAGATACAATGGTCATAACTTTTTCATTGGAACCTGGTGCTTTCCAGTAAAAGGGTTTGTCTCCCCATTTCTCAAGGACGGTTCCAATGCGGTCTGAATTATTGGGACCTACTGAGAAATATTTTATACCCGCCATTTGCATTGCTTTTACCAATGACATTGTATAACCGGGGATATCGGTTATCATGGCAGAATTTATTGTTATACCGAATTCTCTTTCAAGTTTTCGAGCGTAATCTGTCAATCTGATAAATTCTTCACCACGCATGATACCACTGAGATTGTTGGTATAGTATCCCGCAATATTCATACGCCCTGTATTTAGGGCCTCTCTGAATTTTTGAATTTGTTTTTCATTGGAACTATCGAGGAAGTTTTCAACCGCCCAGGTGCTTTCTATATTCCAACGGAATTGTGACTCAAATGGATAATTTTTTGTTTTATCAATCAGATCAATAGCCTGACGAATATTTTCATTATGAATTTCAGCTACGGTTTCTTGTAAATGAGAATAACCCACATCAGTGTGAGAGTGGTGAATCATATGTACTTCCAGAGGAATCAAAGGAGTAAGGGTAACTGTATCAGCGCCCAAATATAGTATGGAAGTTTTGTTTTGTAGGGAACTGATATTTCAAACTCATTATATCCCTGTTGTAAGTCGAATCGGAAGGGATTGCTTACTCCGTTCACATAAGCTACTATCTGACCATAAGCTTTTGTGTATTCACCAAATAGCTTAACCTGACGTAAAGTATCGCCATTGGGTCCCTTTGATAGAAGAGGAAGTAATTTAACCATAAATCTATCACCCGGAACATGTTTATAAACCATCAACCAATCGGCTGTTCCTTCCTTCTTACCTACTATTTTTAATTGAAGAGCTTTCCCTGGAGTTAATAGGGTTTTAGGAACCTTTAATGTTACATCACCCGACATATCATTATTCTTATCTAACCCTTTTTTGATAAAATGAATTTCAGTTCCTTCTGCACCAGTAAAATTCCATCCTGCAGCCTCGTAGTGTTTATCTGTTTCAATGGTGAGATAGAATTTCCCATTGATATAAAGATCAAAATGTTGTTTGCCAGATGAGGTGCCAGATGAATTTCCCCCCGTCCAGGTGAAATAAGCAAAGTCGGCATTAAAATCTGCTGGTACTATTGATGTTAACCATTCAATAGCCATTTCACCTGTATTAGATCTAGTAAGAAGAGCTTCAGATGCCATTGGTGTATACGAGTTGTAAGAAAGCGTTTCACCGCTGATGGCTTTTGAGTATCCGGGCAATGTGCTTTGAGATGAGGATGATAACATCCAAAATCCGAAAAGTAGTAAAAGGCAAACTCGTTTCATAAAAAAACGTTTAACGATGACACAATAATGACTGTCCAATTTCTTCCAATGATTTCCCTTTTGTTTCTGGAAGATATTTTTTTGCGATATAGAAAGAGACAAGACAGAAAAAGGCAAAAAGGAAAAATGTAGCGGCAATACCTAAGTTCTCTCTTAATACTGGAAACAATAGATTAACCAGCCAATCTGCTCCCCACATGGTAAGGATACAAATGGATAAAGCTTTCCTCTCACTTCTGTTGGAAAGAATTCGGTAGCAGAACAAACTTTAAAGGTCCCAGAGAGAATGCAAAGAATAACAGGAAGAGCATCATGCAAGAAAGTAATATGTATCCTTTTATATCAAAAGCAAAGCATAGTCCTGTTAAAGCCAAAGCTATTCCTGCAAAAAGAGAACCATAGATATAAAGAGGTCTTCTTCCCCAGCTATCCACTTTCCAAATAGCAATCAGGGTGAATAACATATTTGCTGCCCCTAACATGACCTGATATAAAAGAGCATCTTGTGTTACTATTCCAGCCGAATGAAGAATAGTTGGACCATAGAATATTACGCCATTGATACCACTGAATTGGGAGAGGGCTGTAAGCGCCATCACAAGTATTAGGATGGTAGCCATTGGTTTTTTGGTGAGATGTATCTTTCCGCTATTATTTGATGCTGTTATTTTTTGTATGGATAACAGTTCTTTATTGGCTTCCTCTGGATCATGAATCTTAGATAGTACAGATAGAGATGCACTTTCTCTACCCTGTTTCATTAGCCATCTGGGGCTTTCAGGTACTACTAATAATAGAAATAAGAAAAGTGTAGCTGGTATTGCACTCACAAAAAACATTAACCTCCATGCCTCTCCAGGGAAATAGCCTGCTAATAATGAACTGCTATTTTGTGAAATGGATAATTGAATGAAATAATTACTCAGATAGGCTACCAAGATTCCAATTGTAATAGCTAATTGATAGAATGTTACAAATGCTCCTCTGTTTCGGGCGGGTGCAATTTCAGAAATATATAATGGCGATATGTTAGATGCAACCCCAACTGCCATTCCTGCTAATACACGAAAACTGATAAGAATAGAATAATTTTCGGAAAAGGAGAATCCAATTGCACTAATAAGAAAGAGTATGGCTGCAAGAAATAACACTTTTTTCTTCCAATGGCATCACTAAGGGAACCGGAGAATGCCACGCCAGCAATACAGCCAAGAAGGGCCGATGATACAAACCAACCTTCGCTGGCCGCACTTAGACTAAATTGATTTTTTACTGGTTCAATGATACCGCTAACTACTGCCATATCAAACCCAAACAAAAATCCACCAAGTGCAGCAATGATGGTTACAAGTGCAAGGAACCTTTTTTGTGTTGACTGTAGCATATCGTTATTTTATTAGCAAAAAGCATCCTTTACATAACTCAGGAGTAATACTCCTTTTCCATTTCCAGAATATCGAACAGTATAGTTTTCAGTAGCGGCAGGGATAATAAATGTCTCGGCATAAGCGAAATTAAACGACTTCTTATCCGTAATAATTTCAATCGACTCTCCTTCAACCAACATACCGATTTGACATTGTTGATTAAGGTTGATTTTTACATCCCCCTTCCACATATATTTTTCTATGGCATACAAATGATCTTCGTGAGTCGGTAATTGCCATCTTTCAAAATCTTCTCCCTTTTCAATCAGCACTGGATGGGATATGAATTCTTTTTTAACCCTTTCACCAGATCGACTGAAATCGAGATTCTTCATTCCGTGTTCAATATTTATTGGACGAGGTTTTCCATCGAGATCCAGGCGAAGCCAATCGTACAGTTTGAAGGTGTAGATATAAGGGGTACAGCTGATTTCAAGAACTAGATTATTGGTCCCGGAACCGTGAATAGTACCAGATGGAATCAGGAAAAGGTCATGTTTGTTGGAAGGAAGCGCCTGAACGAATTTCTTGATATTAATGGCTTTCTTCTCTGTAGCACTTATTCTTAACGCTTCTTCAAATACTTTAGAGTCAACATTGTCCTGAAAACCAAGATAGACTACGGCATCATCTTTTGTATCGAGTATATAGTAGGTTTCATCCTGGGTGATTGGCTCACCAAAATGTTCCTTCATATAACTAAGACGGGGATGAACTTGAATAGATAGATTACCGCCTTCGATAGTATCAAGGAAATCGAAGCGAATAGGGAAGTAGGATCCAAAACGGGCCGAGGCTTTACCTAAAACATTATATGATTGTGCAAACAGTAACCAGTCGAAACTACATTCCAATAGATTACCATCATCTTCCAGTAATATTCCATTTTCAGGTGATATCAATTCAAAGCTCCAGGCATAATTCGGTACCTCCTTATTTAGCCCTTCTATATTATTTTCTATCCAATGGCCACCCCATGTTCCTGGTTCGAACCATGGTCTGGCACGGAAAGGTTGCTGACTTATTACGTTGAGTGTATTTCTGAAATCATTTCCATCTAATAATGTGAAATCGGAATTTCTTTGTCCATCAATTATGGCTGTAAGGCTGGAGAGTAAGGAATGTTTATGTCTGTTCAGAACTGGCCAGTCAATAAAATAGAAGCGCTTATATTGTTTTTTTGAATCAGGTTCTTTTATTCTTCCCAAATTTTCAACCCAACCTGCCCGGCTTCGGAATTGTATTTCATTTTTCGGGATATCTATATAAACTATTGGAGCCTTCCATTTGGCACAAGCCGCTCCGGTGCCATACAGAATATTTATACAGTTTTTTTCAGGAAGTATCCTGGATAATAATAACGGATCAAAGAACTCGGATATATCCAGCGTACATAATTTTCCGAATATGGAATCTTTGCCATCACTATCAAGAAACGCTGCGGTCTTCTTTAGTATTATATCCTTTTCGTAAAGAGCAGAATCAATATTGAAGAAATTGATATTACTATCTATTCCTGAAAGTGTTTTTGATAGCTGAGTAAGAAATGATTCCCAATCAACTCCTCCATAACCTTCAATGACGATATTCCTGTGTTCCTTTATTAAGTTGACAAGAGATTCAAGCCCAGTTTCAATTTTTCCAGATGCAATTGAAATGGTTGGATAGATATCGTAGCCTTTATGTTCTGAAGATTCTTTCTTCGCTGGCATCAGCAATTGACTGGTATTTCGAAAGGGTTGTTCGGTTTCTTGTAATTTATTACAAGCATGTGCAACCGCCCCTTTAATGGCAGTTTCCCTTGTATCCTTACAGATAATGAAATCTATTTTTTCAATACCTTGTTCCAGTAAGGTATTCCGGAAACTATTTTCAAAAAGGGGTAGTGAATTAAGAATTCCGCCACCAGCAGCTATTGCATCTGCTTTGAATGATTTGATAAAGGGAGCTAATATGTTGCCTAGATGGGAACCGAATTTTTCAAAAACAGATTTTGCATATATATCTCCTCTATTGGCAAGATTTGCAATTTGAACTACTGATTTTATTTCAGCGGATTCGTTTTGAAACTGTTTTAAAAGCCAGTTTGTACTGATATAATCTTCTGCTATTCCATCCAGATAAGGGGTATTGTAGATATAGCCATTTGGCGGAATATGGTTTCCGGTAATAAGAATCTGATTCTTTTCATAGAATGCAGCACCAATACCGGTGCCGAGAGTAATACCGATAACATTTTTCCCTTCGAGATCATGTGTTACTACAGCCCCTTTCAAAAATGCCTGTGCATCATTTATAAAATGTATGCTTACGGAATTGATCCCGATAATTGCTTCAAGGCGCTGATATAATGATTGTTTTACATCTGATCCAAAAAGGGATTCGAATTTATTGACGCCTCTTATTTCCGAAACCCCTTTTTCATAATCAAAGGGACCCGGCATGGATATACCTACCATCATTTCATCTGCATCGTGATCGGTGAAGTGAATGGCTGCTTCTAATAAGCAATCTTCTATAGAATTAATTATTTCTGAGGGAGAAGCTTGAGGGTCAATAGGAGCGGAGAAAAATGACTTTTCAGATAGTACATAGCCTTTCCTGTCCACCAGCGCGGCACTTATATGAGAACCTCCAATATCCATTCCTATGCAATACTTCATAGAGGTTAGTTCGATGAGGGCAAACATAGGGGATTTTTATGTATATACATATGAGTTTTGCCCGAAAACGGCTTGACATTTGGAATAATTTGAACCAGTGAGAGTTAGTCTCTGTTCACATCAATCTTATAGGAGAATTTATTACCCCGGTAATAGCCCAGGTTATATTCAATGATACGGTTACCGTCGTCAAAAACAGTACGGCGACGCAATAGAAGGGGTTCGCCTTCTTTTGCCTTGAGTAGTTGTGCAATTAAGCGGTCGCAGCTTACTGCATTCAATTCTTCAGAAGAGCGTTTTACCGCAATACCATATTTCTTTTCAAGAAGTTGATACAAAGGTTGGGAGAACGTTTCTTTAGCATCGAAAGCTATCCGTGGATGAAACCAGGATATGAAATAGACAAAGGGTGATTTTCCTGTTCCTAATACCTTTTCCATTTTCACCACTTTTTTGCCTTTGCGTATTCCCAAAGCATTTGCAATCGTTTCGTCGGCATTCTCTTCGCTGGCACGGAGCATGAGTACTACTAGGGGTACTCCTTTCTCATTCATTTCTGCTGAAAAGCTCTGCCATTTATTTAAATCGGTGGGAATTGTTTTGGGCGATAACATGGTGCCCACCTTTTTCTTACGGAGTAACACACCTTCAATAACCAGTTTGTTGATAGCTTGTCGCACGGTATTGCGTGCTACTTTGAATCTGAGTGCAAGGTCCATTTCCTTAGGCAATAGTTCTCCCTTATCATATTTACCAGAACGTATAAGTTGACGGATCTGGTCTTCGATCTGCCGATGCAGGGGAATAGAGGAACTATGGTCTATCTTCATTATCAAACTCCTTTCAAATGGAAAGGTAGGTAGATTTATCTCGTGTATTTTTCTGATTTGTAACTACTATCCAAATGGCTTGTCGATTGCCACGCTTTGTTCTGAGAAGAATTTAGGTCCGCTTTCCGTAACATATAAGCAGTCTTCCAAGCGTATTCCAAATTCGCCAGGAATGGAAATTGTGGGTTCATTGCTGAAGCACATACCTGGAGCAATCTTTGTCTTATTTCCTTTTACGAAATTGGTCCATTCGTGTCCTTCAAGTCCAATACCATGTCCGGTGCGGTGTGGTAAACCGGGTAGTTTATAATTTTTTCCGAATCCTGCATTTTCAATAACGGCACGAGCAGCAGCATCAACCATTTCACAGGTTACACCTACTTTAATGGCAGCGAAAGCTGCATCTTGAGCCTTCTTTTCGAGGTTCCAGATATCAATTTGGCGTTGAGAAGGTTTGCCACAAACTATTGTACGTGTAATGTCGGAGGCATAGCCTTCAACACTTGTTCCACCATCCACTAACACTATATCTCCTTCCTGAATAGTTTGTGGTAGAATTGTACCATGTGGTAATGCAGAAAACTTTCCTACCAAAACCATGGCGCCGCCAGAGTATCCAAGCTTCCTGAAAGCGGCAGATATATTGGCGCTGAACTCTGCCTGTGGCATGCCGGGACGAATTGTAGAGAAGGCCGCTTTATAGGCTTCAATAGTTACATCACTGGATTTTTGCATAAGGGCGATTTCTGCCTTGCTTTTATACATACGGCAGCCTGCGGTAATTGGAGTAGCGTCTACTACTTCAAATCCTGCTGCCGCTTTGCGAACGCCGTCAGCTATAAAAAAGCGAACTCTCTCTTCAATGCCTATGCGCTTAAACTTTGCACCACGGTCTTTAACTATCCCAACTATTGTGGCATAGGGGCTTTCGTGTTCTTCCCAGCAGCGTACTTCATCACCAAAGGCAACAGGTATCAATTCGCGGGCGCGGTCTTCTTCAAATTTCGGACATACATAAGCAACTGCTCCTTTGGCTGGGATCACCAATCCGAAAGTGCGTTCGCTTTGTCCCCAGCGCATGCCAGTAAAATAGAAGCTGCTGGTAGTACCTTCCATGAATATGGCGTCGATTTTTTCCTGTGCCATCAGTTGTTGCGCACGTGCAATACGTTGTTTTCTTTCTTCAACAGAAATTGGAACTACTCCACCTTCCAACGGTTTCAATTCACGGATGATGCGGGGCAATCCTTCTTCTTCAGTTTCTATTTTATTACGGCCGAATAGGTTTCCGGCCATTGTAAGGGCGCCGGATGTAAGCGCAGCCATTCCGATGAATTTTCTTCTGTTGTGAAGCATGTGTGGGAGTTTAGGGTTTTAAAGATAGGGAGTTTTGGGGTTGTGTTTTACACAAGATGACATCCCGGTAAAAAACAACTTGCCTCTAATTGATTTATGCCAAAAAATGCAAGTACTTGACTAGGTATAATTTAAGTATGAAATGTGAAGGATGGGGTTGTGGGGTACAAATTTTTTGAGGTTGTACTTTACACAATATCGAAAAGAATAAACCTACTTTTTGTTGTTCCACAATATAACCGCTTGCGGAAACGATTCAACCCCTTTAAAAAGCAGCTTTGTAAGCTCGTTCATGGTGTGAATATAAGAGCCGATGATAATGTCCGGTTGTCCGTCTTTATTGATATCGGCCACTTCCATAGTGAGCCATTTGCCCGAACCGGCATCTTTTGTTGTGGATGCAGTAAAGCTGAGATTGCCTTTATTTTCGAGATATACAAAACCCTTTTCAGGTTTATCATAATCCTCATAGAAAGATATGGCAGCTATATCAAGGTCCCCATCATTATCGAAATCCCTTGCCATGGCTTTGCTGGCGCCGTAATAGGGATAGAAATAGCTTTCCTTGAAATTATTATTTCCATCATTCAGGTAGATTCGAATGCCATGATAGAATTTACTGACGGGAGAGATATCCCAATTATCTCCATTAGTCATTAGGATATCTGGGAAGCCATCATTATTGAAATCATCCAATTCGTAATAACTAACGCCATAAACAGGGGGTAGTTGAATCAGGTTTTTATCTTTAAATACACCATTGCCCTGATTTTCGAAGAGCCATATTCCTTCTCTTCCTTGTGCCAGCATAGCCACTACATCGGGTTTTCCATCGCGGTTCATATCCACGATATCGATTTTTCTGGAGCCAGGCTGATTGCGAAGCACGTGCTCCTTTTTTCGATTGCTGCCATCATACCAACTTAGTTTTCCGGTATGGTTTCCGAATTCTCCCAATACTAAATCTTCTTTTCCATCTCCATTAAGATCGCCATGTGCAAATTGAACAGGACGAGCTAAATTGATAAAATCGTTTGCGGGATTATTGGTAGAAGGAACGGAATCCAATACCATTATACGGCCCTTCTTTTTTCGGAAGGAGTGATACTTCCAATACAGAGTACTTGAACGGGACCGTCTTTAGGGAAGTCAACATCAACTGGTGCGCTTTCTACTTGCCAGTAGGAGGCGAATTGAAGATCTGGTTGCAAAACTGAGACTTCATTTGAAGCGTCACCAATATATAGATGTGAGCGAAGGCTATCGTATTTAAGCAGTGTGGTTTTAGGCGCTTGTTTTTCTCCAATGAAAATAGTTTCCCCTTTAAACCGTGAGAGATTGTTTTTAGCGATAGGATGATCATCTTGGGGCAATGGGTTGTTGGGAGCTTTTTGCAGGTAATACTCAACAATCTTATTCCAATTTTCTTCTGATAAAAGAGGAGTGGTTGGGAAGACTTTCAATTCCCGAACCAATACGGCCTCATCTTCTTCCATATCAGCAAATGGATCGGCGTTGCCTTTTCTGATACCTAAACGCCAACCCATATTGGGCAGTACTTTTTCTTTCCAGGTGCTTTTATCAAGAAGACTTGGTTCAGGAAACACATGGCAATTCGTGCAATATTGTTTGGCTAAAGCTTCGCCTGTTGCTGGCAAGCGCAATTCATTGGAAGGTGGAAACAAAGAGAATCCGGTTGTAAGCAGTACGAATAGTGCTATAACCAGGGTTCTTAAAATGTGTCGTTGTTTCATTCGAATCGCTTCCTATAAATAACCAGAATTGCTTATTGATAGCGGA
Organism: Chitinophagaceae bacterium; assembly: GCA_016721085.1. GTDB lineage: Bacteria > Bacteroidota > Bacteroidia > Chitinophagales > Chitinophagaceae > Endoryza. The sequence continues at coordinate 184,780 of JADKJI010000010.1, forward strand.
CTTTTGCTACTTATTAGAAGGGAGGTTCTTCATCAAAATGAGCATCATGGAATGAGTCTATTGGTGGTGCATCAGTAGGACCATCACCGCTGGCTGACTCAATTTTCCAAGCTTTCACATCGGTATACCAGCGATTGTTGTATTCGCGGCTTTCAACGTCGAAGTCAATTTTGAGTTGATTACCAACTTTAAGAAGACTTTCGTTTATTTTATCTCCCCAGATAGAAATGCATATTTTTTTTGGGGTAGGTAGCTTCTGTTTCTACAATAATGTCTTGCTTCTTCCAGGCGCCGTTTTTGCCGGTACCTGTTTGTAAGGGTAATAATTGAATCAGTTTGGCGGTCAGTTGCATAAAAAGTGGTAGTAAGTGAGAGGGTGAAAGTAAGAAAAGAAGTAATAAGTTGTACGTTTTAAGTTAGAACCCTGTTTGTAAAAGTTCAGCCAAGTACTTTCCGTTTTTCCGTTTTCCCGGCAAGTGTATTTAATCCCAGTTTAACAGCCGAACATATAGGGACATAGAACAAAACTATACATTGGGTACTGCTAGTTGAAGAAGGAGATAGAATGTATGGTTCGGGAGGATTTGGTTGTAAAAGATGGTGAAAAACCTCCAGGATGACATCTCCCGGGATGTCATCCTGGAGGTTGACTTCTCAAAGTTTATACCCCTTCCCGTTTTTCCGCTTTCCCGGCAACTGTATTTATTCAAACCGTATCCAGCTGCTTAATTCCCACATCTTCACATCTTCACACTTCCACATTAGTTCTCTCCGCTATCTTTACACCCTACAACAGTATCATGGGCGACAACAAATCAGAAGAGGGCATACAAATCAATAAATACATCAGCAATAGTGGGTTCTGCTCCAGAAGGGAAGCCGAAAAGCTGATTGAGCAGGCAAGGGTAACCATCAACGACGAATTGGTGGAACTGACAGCAAGGGTTTACCCGGGTGATATGGTTGCGATTGATGGAGAGAAAATCAAGAACAAACAAAGAGCCATCTATATAGCGTTTAATAAACCTGTCGGGGTTACTTCAACCACCGATATGAAGGATAAGACCAATATCATAAGTTTTATCAATCATCCTAAACGGATTTTTCCTGTAGGAAGATTGGATAAGGATTCTGAAGGATTGATTCTTCTTACAAATGATGGTGATATTGTTAACAGAATTTTGCGTGCCGGAAATAACAACGAGAAAGAATATATAGTTACGGTTGATCAGGAGTTGAGTGGCGAAGCTATACGAGAAATGTCGCAGGGAGTTAGCATCTTAGGTACCAGAACTAAGCCATGTTATATTCGTCAGGAAGCTGGCAGGCGGTTTCGTATTATACTAAAGCAAGGCTTAAATAGGCAGATCCGTAGAATGTGTTCTCATTTCGGATACAAGGTAAAAACGCTTAGGCGTATCCGAATCATGCATATAGAACTTGGGAATCTGGGATTGGGTAAATGGCGGTATTTGACACCTGCTGAAGTGACGCAGTTGGAGAAGGCGTTGGAAGAATCAAGTAATGGCTAAAAGCGAAGGGCTTAAGGCTCAATGCTGAATACAATAACCGCAGAGACGCGGAGGCGCAGAGGAATACCCTGCGTCATTGCGTCTCCGCGGTTATTTATTTTGAATTCAAGAGTAATTCGGGTGTTACACCTCAACTTCTGGAACCTCTTGAACCTTTTTACGCTTGCTTTACAAGTTGCACTTGTATATGCAATTTCACTTCTTCACTAACTACTATTCCACCTGCTTCAGTAACCGCATTCCAGGTTAAACCGAAATCTGAACGATGGATTTTTCCATTGATTTCGAAACCAGCCTTGAATTGACCATAAGGATCAGTCATAACACCACCTAATTCTGCATCGAGAGTGATAGATTTTGTAACACCCTTGATGGTAAGGTCACCAGTCAATTTGTAGTCATCGCCATCTTTTGTAAGACTGGTAGATTTGAAGGTCAGCAAGGGGAATTTTTCTGAATCGAAGAATTCGCCGCTTTTCAAGTGACCATCGCGTTGTTCGCTGTTGGTATCGATGCTGCTTGTTTCAGCTTCGAAGTTGATAACTGCATCCGTAAAATCTTCTTTACTGGCAGTCATTGATCCGCTGAATTTTTGGAAATGACCAGTTACGTTTGTGATCATCAGGTGTTTTACCTTGAATGTGATTTCGCTGTGTGAAGCGTCGATAATGTAAGTTGCCATGGTTTGCTTGTTTTATTTATTTTGAAATGAATGGTTACGATAATAGCATTGGGATGTCTATCAATAATACTTCTGATTCGGTTGTGCTCTTTATCTTAAAATCACTGGTTTCCCAAACACCTAGTGCATCCCTTTCGTTCAGTAATTGGTCGCCTATTTCTACACTTCCTTTTATTACGAAAACATAAACGCCATTTCCAGACTTCTTTATAGTATAGGAAGATTCGAAATCCTTACTCATATTTGTCAGTGAGAACCAAGCGTCCTGATTGATGAAATTGGCAGTAGCATCATCTGGAGCTACAACGGTTTGGAATTTATTCTGACGATCAGCTGCAAGAAATGTCTTCTGTTCATAACGGGGAGTGATATTGCGGAGTTTTGGGAACACCCATATCTGCAAAAATTTCACTGGCTTATCGGTGTTTGCATTGAATTCGCTGTGAGCAATCCCAGAACCAGCGCTCATGATCTGTACATCGTTATGACGGATGATCTCATCGCGTCCCGTCGAGTCCTGATGATGCAGATCACCATATAATGGAATACTAACAATCTCCATATTATCGTGCGGATGTTTTCCGAAGCCCATGCCTGGGTCTACGGTATCATCATTGAGTACACGTAAAGCACCAAAATGCACTTTAGCTGGATCATGATAGTGACCGAAACTGAAGCTATGGTAGCTATTCAGCCAGTCGAATTGTGCGTGTCCGCGTTTTGAAGCGGCGTGGAATAAGGTTTTCATTATTCTCTCCTTTTAATTGAGTGTATGTACACTTATTTTAACAAAAAAAATCAAACTTCGTTCAGCCGGAACTTTTCCAAAAGGTCGTTCAATACCCCGGCTTCGTTGTTTTCCATTGGCAATACGGCATCGAAAATAGTATTGATCTTAGCGGTGCTTGCTTCCAAAACTCCGATTCCGGATTTTGTAAGTCCAATGAGTGTCTCGCGTTTATCAGCTGGAGATACTGTTCTAGTAACCAGTTTTTTGTTTTCCAGACGATCAATAATACGAGGGACATTCGAACTTTTTTCGATCAACCTTGAGGCGATATCTTTTACACAAAGGGGTTCAGGATTTTTGCCTTTCAGGATACGGAGTACATTATATTGTTCATGGGTTAGGCCATATTCCTTCAGCTCCTTGCTCATAATTGTTTTCAGCCACCAGGCCGTATAAAGGATGTTCAGTCCGGCCTTCTGCTTATTGTTCACAAATGAGGTGCTTTTTATGGCTTGTTCGAGTTTCACAGTACAAATGTATGTACATACATCTATTTTTCCAAATTTTATTTTTGGGGGTCGCTGTGCTAAGAATACAGGAGCCGGGAAAGCGGAAAAACGGGAAGGGGTATAAACTTCGAGAAGTCAACCGGCAAGAAGTCAACCTGCGGGATGACATCCCGGGAGATGTCATCCCGCAGGTTTTTCACCATCTTTTACAACCATTTTTTATTGAACCTATGTTCCTATGTGCCTATGTGTTTTGCTGTTTAACTGAGATTTTTGTGATTAGCTGGGATGGAATACAGTTGCCGGGAAAGCGGAAAACGGGAAGGGAATTCGGGGGAGAGGACCGGTTGAATTCTTACAAACAGGGTTCCCACTTAAAACGTATAACTTACTCCTACCGTCATCAATTCAAAACCGTATAAGTCAGATTCGTGAACTTACCCGCTGTAATAGTTTGAGTAACAGCACCCGTTCCAAGATCCTTCATTGTCACTTCAAAAGTACCGGAAATGGTTTTGCTGCTTTCGTTACAAGAAGTTACGACCATGGTTCCATTTGAAGCTGAAAGCAAAAGTTCCCAAACTCCATTTACCTTTTTTTGAAGTGTAATAAACCCGTCTTCACTGTCTTCACTTTCATCAAGCACAGTTCCTGGATTGTCTTCGTTAAACTGTCGGATATTATATGATTTTACACTCATAGCATTTCCAGAAGAAGTTGATTCTCCAAGTGTTACAATTAGCATTGTATTGCCATCGGACGAGATACCTGAAAAATCGAGTCTTTTTTCGCTGGTTGGTACAGATCTTAATAAATGAGATGTCTGTACAGTAAAACTCATTTTTTGTACCATTCAATGTTGCCTCAAAAGTATTACTGCTTCCGCCAGACGAAGAGTCTTTTTTGCAAGAGATAAGTAGCATAGGAATTGCTAATAGAAGTAAGATCCAATTTTTCATGATTAGTAGTATGTATTAGGAAAAGTTTGTTTATAAACGTTAGTAAAGGTATAACTATTTTCAATATGCGTATCATACCTTAATATGATTTCACGCAAAGACGCATTGAAATACTATTTGTAATGTATACCCATGATAGCAACTTTAGGCGCAAAGGGTCGCTACACAACGAATACAATGACCTCGGGAGGCCTATTTATACTCAATCTCCTTATAAACTGGACTTCTCTATGTGAACCTATGTTCTATATCACTATGTGGTATGTATTCCTTTAACACAGAGGAAAATAGGTATATAGTCTTGTTCTGAAACCCCTAGTGTATTATATGTTACTATGTGCCTATGTGTTCGGCTGTTAAACTGGGATTATTATGATTTTTTGGATCAGCTGAGATTTAATACAGGTGCCGGAAAAGCGGAAAAACGGGTAGAGTATTTTTGAAAGTTACGGGTTTTCAGTAGTTGGTTGAGCGTATACAAACAGGGTTCTAACTTAATACGTACCACGTAAAACGTACTACTTATAACCTACTGCTGTGCCTCCTTGTCACGACTATCACTTATCTGTAAGTAAGGAGTGGCAGGAAACCAGGAATCGTGTAATGGATAGACGTGATATTTTTTGGCTTCTATTTCAAATGCTATCCTTAGTTCTTTAAGTTTTTCAGGATATTTTGCTGCTAAATTGATACGTTCATTGAAATCATGCCTCATATCATACAGCTCCCATGTATCATTTTTATAGGATGTACCAGTTTTGTGGTAAGCTTCTACTTTCCAGCCATCTTTATATAAAGCTCTTGATGCTCCCGTTTCATAATACTGAATACGATGGCGGTCTGGAGCATCGGGTTTGTTAAATGAATAAACAAAACTGGTACCTTCCAGTGGAAGTTGGGTATATCCATTGATCGTAGCCGGTAGTTTCACTTTACTCATTTCAATCATAGCTGGCCAAATGTCTATAAGGTGTACATACTGTGTTCTAATTCCACCTGGATCTTTTATAAATTTAGGCGCATAAACAATCAACGGATTATGAGTACCTCCTTCAGAATTGGCATCGCCTTTCCAAAGTTTGAATGGAGCATTAGTTGCCTGAGTCCATCCTAATGGAATATCTCCTTTAAAATCTTTTCTTCCTATTTTTTCAATATTATCATAAGCCGCTTTAATTTTTTCCTGTCTGCTGGCACTGCCCATTCCATCTGGTACACCGGGTATATCTGCGGTATATTTTGTTGCACCATTATCTCCAATAATCAGGAGTACTACGGTATTTTCCATTTGACCGATAGATTTCACATATCTGAGCACCCTTCCAATTTCATCGTCTGTTTGTGATAGAAATCCAGCATGTGCTTCCATAGCTCTTGCCATAATTTTCTTTTCTTCCATCGTTAATGATTCCAGGAACTAATTTTTTCATTTCTCTCGGGAAGGCTAACATAATCTGGCACTATACCTAACTTTTTTTGTTTGGCTAATACTACTTCGCGGTATTGATCCCAACCCATATCAAACCGACCTTTGTATTTATCAATCCATTCTTTATCTACTTGCATAGGAACATGCACCGCTCCGGGTGCTAAATAAAGAAGGAAGGGTTTACCTGGTGCCGCCTCCTGTTGTTTTCTGATATAGTCGATTGATTTATCAGCCAAAATGGTGTTTAGGTGCTGCCCTTTAGCAGTGTCTATTGTTGCTCGAGATATTCCATCCCATAAAACTGGATAATATTGATCAGTTGCTGATTCAAGAAATCCATAAAACCGATCGAATCCTCTTCCGGTTGGCCATCGGTTAAAAGGGCCAGCTGCTGACCGTTCCTCTAATGGAGTAAGATGCCATTTGCCAAGCAAAAAGCTATTATATCCATTCTCCTTCAATACTTCTGCCATTGTTGCTTTTTCGAAGGGCATATGTCCATCGTAACCGGGAGCATCAAATGCTGTTTCTGTAAAATGCCCCATATTTACTGAATGATGGTTTCTACCTGTAAGCAATGCTGAACGCGAAGGCGCACACAAAGCTGTTGTATGGAAATTGGTGAATTTGAGTCCTTCTTTAGCGAGGGTGTCGAAATTGGGTGTTTCGGCAATGCCACCAAATGTGCTTGAAGTACTGAAGCCTACATCATCTAACATTATAATGATGAAGTTTGGGGCGTCTTTTGGCGGTTTAGGTATATAGGCAGATTTGTACTTTTTTGAAACAGTATCGTAAAGCAGTGGGTCTTGATTGTATTTTTTAGCAGGACTATGTTGTGAATATAAAGAGCCGGTTAATAATAAAAGTAAGGAACCACAAATGAGCTTAATGAGTAAATGAACGGTAGGAGATTGAAGCTTCATTTGGTTATTTTTTTATAAAGATATTATTTAAAAGAAGAGCTCGGTTTTATTGGGGAACAAATTCGATTACAGTGAAGACGGGAAGCTTTTTATACTGGGATTGGGTATGAGGGTAATATCGAGATGTCATCTCCCGAGATGTCATCTCGGGAGATGACATCTGAAGAGGGTTTTCCCATTTTTTCTGGTTTATTCCTCAAATAATACAACTCCTATGTGTATCGAAGTTTAACTGGAATAGAATACAATTGCCGGAAAAACTGGAAGGAAATTTGGCTACTAGAAAAGGATCTTTCCAATATTCGTACTTAATACTTACTACTTATAACGTACTACTCTGTTTTGCCCCTGCACACTCTATTACTTTAACGTCTACCTTTACACTCAACTTCAAAGTTATGAGTATTCATATCAACGCCAAACCAGGAGATATTGCCAAGCAGGTATTAATGGCCGGTGACCCGCTGCGGGCCAAGTATATTGCTGAGAATTTTTTAGAGAAGGCGGTATTGGTTAGTCAAACAAGAAATGCTTTTTTTTATACCGGGCTATATAATGGGAAACAAGTGAGTGTTGGCACCAGTGGAATGGGATGCCCTTCCATTGGAATTTATTCATTCGAATTATACACAGAGTTTAATGTAGAGAGCATTATTCGAATTGGAACCTGTGGGGCTTATACAACCGATTTGAAACTATTCGATCTTCTTAATGTAGAGTTGGCTGCCAGTGAATCTACTTATGCAAAATTCGCCTGGGGAAATCTGGATGAGGCAATAACTCATCAGGGAGCAATATTTGATACTATCAATGAACGGGCATCACAATTGAATATTCCAGTTAAGCAAGTGGCTATCCATTCAAGTGATATTTTTTACCGCAATACCAGTGATATTCCTGCAATCGCTGTTAAATATAATTGTGTTGCAGTGGAGATGGAAGCTTTCGCATTGTTTGCAAATGCTAAATATCTTAATAAAAAGGCAGCTACAATACTTACTGTATCTGATGTAATTCCCACTCACGAAAAAATAACAGCGGATCAAAGGGAAAGAGCCCTTCTGCCTATGATTCAATTAGGGTTGGAAACAATAACACAATGAGCTGATATCTATTAAACCGCGTTTATTTAGAAATACGATTCATCTGTTTACGAATTTTCATAAGATTCACCTTCTTCGTATACAACCTCGGTTTCATAGTTTGAGGCAGATTTCGATAACCAGTTAAATTGTATATGCAAATGGTTGTCGTTATCAGGAAACACATATCCTAATTGATTCACTAGTTTTCTGAGTTCTTCATTTTTCAAAAGAGTTGTACTTACCCCTTTGTATTTGGTCAGATTTTGATGTCCAAAAAACTGTCCCTGTAATGGCATACCAAAACCCATCGATTTTTTATATTTATCGGGTAAGTTTGTTAAGTATCCAAGAATCCTCACAACCATCTGTAAGGCAGCTACGCTTTCAAAGCTTCTACTGGAAATATTCAAGTCGATACATCTTCCGGCACAGTGACCAGTGCATGCACCTTTTTTATCAGCACCTCTAATAAAACTTCCGATTATGATTTCCTTGTAATCCTCTTTTTTTGCTGATTCTGCAATATGATGTATTATGGGTAATGCTTGAATAATGTGGTTGTTTGGATTTAACAAGTTTACTGTTTCACCCCGACTGATTTTTTCTAGTTGCTCTTTCGATTGAAAGCTTTGCCCTTACAAAACCTGTGTTCATGTTTTCAAGGATTTTTTCAGCATGCCAGCGATTGAATTCGAAAGTGTTTTCAATGGTTGGTGGTGTACCCGATGGTAAGGATGGGCTAACCTGAATTGAATTTGTATTACTCAGTAATTGTTTCATCCTGGCCCAAGTTTTTGGTCCAAGTATACCATCGCAATCTGAACTATTAAAACCCTGAGCCTTTTGCCATTTTGCAAGCGCTTCGGAAAAAGCAGATTCTGACAGGCTTACGGACTCTAATCCCGAATAAGAGAGAAGTATATCATTTATTTTATCATATAATGTTGCCCATCCTAGGGTTACACCATATTTTCTGTTTAATTGTATTGCGTTTTCAGTATTTATGGATTCAAAAAAAAAATTACTACCCTCGTTTTCGTTTTGACTATCAAATTCTGTATCATCGATATATTCATCTGGACTTTCGAATTCAAAATTTTCCTGATTTACTTTTACCGGGGATATAACTACTTGCACCGCATCTGGTGGAACATTTTGAAGGTATTTTAAGATATAGAAGGCATTTTCTGCTGATTTAATTGAGGCTTTTCACCAATCCAAATCACATCTTTATTCGCTGCATGATTGTAAGTATACGCCTTCCATTCATCATATGTTGGTTTATCGGAGTTTCCTGATTTTTTTCTGGCACTTATCATAAATACATACGTACTATCAAAATCAGTTGCTATTCCTATGCCAGGATTAGGAATTGACCCCGTGAGTATATTAAGAACCATTTTTCTAACATATTCAGGAAATTCTTCCCAGTTCTTTTTCTGAAGGTTTATATGCCTTTGGTATTGAACTTTCTTAATACTCGTACCAGGATAAACCGATTCACTTGAAACCACCGGAAATTTTGAAGGCTTATCATAATGATTTTTCCATACACGTTCAGCCGCTCCTCTGCTATTAAGAAGAGGCTGAAGTGTTGTAGAATACTTTTGAAGGAATACTGCAAAGCTGGTCCAAGAGGATACTTTATGTCTCAATAAGCCAAAACGATTAAACATCGCCCATATTACTGCATGGCTATCTGGGTTATCCTGTCCACCTGCTTCACCTTCAACAAAACGAGCTAACCAAATTGCGTCTTCTGTTGTAAACCTATATTCTGGAATGCATTTCACCAGGGCAGGAATGCTTGTATTGATGGTTAATACTCCAAGCGTAGCTGTTATGTTTCCTGTATTAGCTATCGGAGCTTTGATTGCCGGATTATAAAGCGGAGAATGTGCACTAATTTGACTTTTCATTTTTGACCATGTTGACGGACCTATAATTCCATCTGCGTTTTTACCTGAAAAGCCATTATTATTTTGCCAACCGGCAACAGCTCTGGCAAAATCTTCTTCCCCAAGACTAACATTAGAAAGACCAGAATATGGTAATATGAGATCGTTGATTCTATCTTGGAGAGAAGACCATCCTAATTGTGAAGAATAATATCTGTTCAACCGCATTGCTTTTGACCAATCGGGATTTTCAAATTCACTCACCCATTCACCTCCATCATGGCTCTCCCATTCTTCCATATCTTGCGATTCTTCAAATTCTGAATAAGCATCTTCCAATTCATTTGTTGGTACGGATTTTTGTCCCCAGGTTCGCCACTCGGGTAATATTGGATTACCAGAACCACATTTAAATCCAGGCCCACCATCCTGCAGCCCAAGATTATTTACTGCCCATTGTCCAACATTGTACCAGATATCTGGACCCGGATCATTTTCCGTGAGTCAGAGCTTTGCCTGTGAGCCAAGATATTATGAATGCCAAGAACTGTTTTCAGGTATCGTGCCAGGAATCTACCGGCATCAAATTGGGCCGGAGTAGGTTAGTCTTTATTAACGAAAGTTGTATTTTTCTCTTTCCACCAGCGCCCTTTTATATTTGGGAAGTTACCTTCAAACTCTACGGCAACACTTCTTGGGCTAATACAGTTACCATGCCATATCATTCTTGATAATGGGTGTAATTGGATGATTCTGCCATCAAGCAGAATACAAAAATGTGCACCAGTGCTTAAGTAAGCAGAAGGATCACTGAATTTACCTGAATCACGTCCCTTTCTTTTGAATGCCATTTGATGTAATACGAATGCCGTTAATTTTCGGGGATCCCTGTAACTATCCAGAATATATTTCGGTTTTGTATTTACTGCACGGGATGTCCAATCCTCGACTTTTGTTTTTGCAACTGAAATAACTGAAACCACATCATTATAATCATTTGTCCCAAGACTTCTATTCAAAGAATCCCTTTCAAGAAGAACTCTTTCCAGTAACAGCATCTATTCTGCCTGTTTTGTGCTAATTGGTATTTCTGTTGAAAAGCCAGGATGGCATTTTTTGTATCTGACCCTATTTTATTCTCTCTGTTTGAAGCTGGAGATTCAGTTCACGGTTTAATACAAGTATGGCCCAACATGTTCTAGTTTCGCAGTTGGAAATGATTTGTTTTGGTGTTTCTTCGTTGAAAGTATATGGAGCCTCGTTGTTTGGAAAATCTGTAGAGTAAGATTCTTCCTCCAGCTCATGAACTGTCGCAGCACGTTGATTATTAGGGTCTACTATAGCTCTAATTATTTCTGGCAATTTATTTTGAAAAGCAGGGATAATCCAAGGAGTACTAAAGGTTAGACCACCAAATAAAACTGCTATTTCAGGGTGATTTATTAGAATTATTTGGTAATTCCAGTAGCATTTTAATATCAACATCAACTATGTTGTCATTAGGGATATAAGCTTTCCAGGGGAAATTCTGATCATACCGGTCTTCTATTCTTTTTACTAAGGAAGAATCGGCTTCGTTATTTTTAAATATTACAGCCGCTGTTTCACTATCATTTGTCATAGATCTTCTGGAGCAATTGGCTGATCCAATTATGATCAACTCCCGATCAATGATATATAACTTTGAATGCACCTGATGATGAGCTGGGAATGGTGCAGCCAGATCAAGCATAAAAATTTGAACTCTTTGATCCGTGGGATTTTAAGCCTTTATAAAGAGCTTCAATAAACTCTTTTTCGCATCCTTTTGATGATAGGAATATCTTCACGAGCAAAACTATCATCTTGTGTTAAGAAAGTTACTTTCCCTGATTTAAAATCTGGAGATAAAAGTTTCCTGTTTAGCAATTCAGCAATTTCAACTGAAAGCATGTATTGATCTTCGATATGAATACTCCTTTCGGCATTGTTAATCGCTATTTTTACTGTCTCAAAAATACTTCTGTCGACTTCAGATCCATTCTTTTGATTATATGTATGAATGATTTTTACATTCGCAGTATCTACGTTATTTGCGTTAGTGGCTACTGTTGGAGAAATTGAATTACCAATTAAACGATTGTCAGCTATTGGATTAGCATTCGTATAGTTTAACCATCGCTTTATAAATCTTTTAGTAGTTGAAAAGCAGCATTGTTTCGCACTTCGCAATGAACATCATGTAATATTTCAACTGGAGTCAGGAAAAACCCCTTTTGTTTCATTATAGGGTAAGGCACATAAAATTAAGGATCTCGGTTTATCTGAATTTGAGATACAGAATTTTGATGAATTTTGGACACATTGATTAAAACCACCAATACGATTATTATTTAGGTCTATACCACCACAGAATCCGATTAAATCTTGTTCACCATTGACGATAATGATTTTTTCATGATGACTACCTTCATTTTTTTGAGAAGTGTACTTTAATATTTGTTTGTATGCATCATATTCTTTAAGTTTTTCTTCTAATGCCGTAGGTATTTTGTTAAGTATTTCTTTTAATTCTACAATTGCACCTTCGACCAAATTAGAACCACCAGTTTCACCATCTATTAGCATTTTAGCACCAACCAGTTTGTCTATTCGACTCTTTGCATCAAGTAGAGTTTGTTTATAATCTGGGTTTTGCCAAATTAGTATCCTTATTTCAACTTTATTAGCAGGATTGCTGACTTAATAAATTATATATGGTAGTTGTTTCATCATTGGGAATTAATGGGAAATCCAACTCAATCATCCAGCCAGTTATATAAATGAAATGCCCTGGCTTATTTGCAGTTCTTATTGCATCCACTATTGCCTTGAAAGCTGATAAGCCGTAAACTAAAGGCTTTACATATGAAGGACTTGTTCCTTGAATTAGGGACAACCATTTACTTGGTTTTGAAACAGGTAAATTACTAGTAGGAACATTTGGAGCTATATTTTGAGGAGTAAAATAAGTTAATGTTTTTGGACCTAATACTCCATCTATAGTTAATCCTTTTTTTGATTGAAATTCAGCTATGGCATAAGCAAAATATTCATCATTAAGCGGTAATGGAAACTTAGTTATCTTTTGATCAACTAAGAATTGAAGAATGGTTTCTGTTTTATTTTCCAAAGTTGTGATTTATAGTAATTATTGTTTCTTGTAGCCTCTCCAACATTTATATTATGAACATTACTTAGATTATTCAGACCTATCTTCTTCTGGAAATAGGTCCAATTATTTAGGCCAAAGACACCTTTTAAATTTGAACTGAATCCGTGAGACTTTTGCCATTCAGCAAAGGCTTTGGTGAAATTTTCCATATTTAACATTGCCGGCCATGAAAGAACATTAACTTCCATAAAAGCCAATATTTGGGGCAAATACTCACCCCATTTGTACTGGAGTTTATATTGATCATTTAGAAGTGTTGCTTTCCTTAATTCATCAGCCCCCCAAACTTCTTCTTCCTGTAAAAAATTATTTACTCCTATTTCTTGAGTGCATCCACAATCTTTTGAAAATGGAGAAAAGCTTTCTAACTCATTTGTTTGACTGGAAAGTGATTGATAGTCTCCTGTATTTATGAGTTGGTCTGTAAATGGGGAGTTCATTGCTATAAGTTTCAATATTGAGGGAATGTAAACGCAATCTGAAGAAGGGAACCTGATTTTTAATTTCAGGTTCCCTTCTTTACTTAATTCATCACAGGTTTAGCCTGAATTCCATTAGAGGAAATTCTCACCGTCCCCGTAATATTCGATTCGGGATTTTTGATCTTATGACCAGTTGCTTTTTCCCAATTATTGATAATGGCTAGAATATCTATTAAAGCATCTCGTTGTGCCTGGTCTGCCAATGGCGAACCGATTTGTGTCTGGCTTTCAATCACTCTTCTTACCCATACATTAGGGGCATTAATTTCAAACGTACCATACTCAATTGTTCTCAGTAATGTCGCCATTGGACCAGCCATATCAAGCAGTGCCTGGCTCTTCTTGTGAGAATCAATACCAACCTTCCTTCCGATATTCGCTAGTCTTTCTGAAGCAGTATTTGCCTGGCATCCAAGGAAGTTTACTAATGGACTATCATAAGAAATAATAAAGAAGAGCCAACTCATAAATCCAACGGAAGAATATTCCTCTTTAGAAAGATTCATGTTTCGATAGTTTTGTAGTTGTAGGTTTCCAGTACTTCCTCTTCGTGCTAATAGCATCTGGCGTAGCTTCATGGCCATATCAATGATTCTTTGGTAATCGGTGGTATTTGCCCCGCTTGTGTTTTGTGCATTGATATAACCCTGCCATACTTCTGAAAGAAACTGCTCGAAAAGTATAATGAATTCTTTATTGGCGGTCTTCGCTCTGTAATACGAATATTCTGTATTGCCAGTACTATTCGGATCTCCAAATGCTAAGTCCATTCCAAACATCCGATAATAAGCATTTCTTCTGTTTGCTTCCTGGTTTGGACGGAGGTTACCAGAAATATTTCTATAACTATTGTTTGATAAGGTCTTGTAGAAAAGATTTTCAGTATTGAAAATCCATTGAGCTGCTTTGCGCTGAAATTGGTCTGAAGCACTAGCCACTCCAAGAACTTCATCATGTTGATATAAATAAATTAATTTTTCAAATATTTGGCCAATTCTCGAATTTTCGAGTAAATAAGCATATATCAAATGATATGGTGGGGCATCAGCACTCTGAAATAGGTTGAATGCACTTATGGGGCCAAAGTTGATATCAAACCAGTGTTTCTGAATTGCTTTATCTATGACAATTGGGTCATCATAAAATATAAAATTTTCACGTACAGCTAATGGGAAAGAATCCGTCGAAGCTGTAAGAACTGGTAAATCTCTAGGACCAGCACTGTTGGTTTCGTCTATACCTGGAATACCTTGTATATTTGGCTCGGGTTTGGCATAATCACTTAAAATTGGGGGATATTTTTCTCTTACATTTGCTGTATTAGCTGTGTAGATTATGTGATCTAAAAAATCCATATTGATATTTTTATTTGGGTTATTAATTAATTAGTTGTCATTAAGCTTTAAATAACTGCTCCTTACACTAGAATACATTCGATTTCTTCTTTCATACTCCTCTTTGCTTGCATTATCGTGGTGATCCCTTGGCTTCGATTTGCATTTATGCTCTTCTTCTTCCAGTTGCTTTGACATTGAGTCCAATAAACTCATAATTTCATTTTTCTCTTTTATATAATTTTTCAACAAGCCATGATCACAATTTGCATCGTTGTCCATAGCACGTAACTTGCATTCGATTTCATTCAATGAGTTTTTAAGCCTTTCAATATCTCTTTCTAACGATTCGATTTTTGTATACATTTTTATAGTTTTAGTTTTCTTAATTTAATTTACCGAGAACCCCAGCTTCACCATCCACTCTTCTATTGTTTATATAGGGCAGATAAATCTCCTTTGCCAATCCCAATCTTATATCCATTTAGTGCTAATAACCGGAGGCATTCTTTCCAGATCCAGGCATGGGAGGTGAATAGTGCAGGTCCTGCCATATACTCTAGTTTATCCAATTCTTTAGGACCAGCCCTATCCGGATTAATGACTTGTGACAGTGATTTGTTTCCAAATGCGTGATATGGGGCTTTGAGTAATAGTTGTACTACATCTGGCAGTGCTTTCACCGCTTGTCTGATAAGGTCGATGGATGGAAAGTTCACCAGATTGATATCGTAATCATTCATGAAAGATTCTTCTAACTGATCCCACGGACCAACACCATAGAATTGCCTGCACATTTCAATATTCATTAACACTCGGATATATGCAATTGGGTGAGGGTCATGTACATGATAAGCAAATACTGCTTGTGGAATACCACTTACAACATCATGAAGTGCTGCAACAGCGGCAAAGCCAGTATGTACAAAAGCAAAAGCATCTGCTGCCATTTCTGATGACCAGTTTCCAAAAGCCTGACCTATATGAGCAGGGTGATTCACCAGCTTTGTATTGAGTGCTATCGATAATTCTTCATTCCAGTTAAGTATATGCGCTACCTGATGACCTGTTTCATGTATTATGGCAGTAGGACGAAGCAAATTGTGTTGAGTTACTTTTATAGCGGCTACTGGACTTATTTTTCCATCCCATAATCGTAATCCCGCCTTTAAAATAGAAGCGCCAACACCCTTTTCCACATAAGTTAGTACTGCAGGAACACTTCTCCCCAACGGCTGTAAAAGTTCGGTCATGCTTCTTTCACAGAGAATATCACAAGCCCTTAACAATGCGGCGAGATTAGTAGTAGTACGAGAATTAATGGCAACTGTATAAAAATGGATTGTCTCTTCCGCTTTCAGATATCGATCTCGAAGCGTCAATAAGTTTCTCTTAATAGTTCGTAATGATGTAGGGTCTGACGCTGACTCCAATTGCTTTTTAAGGTTTGTAGCCAAAGCAATTACTTCGTTCACGCTACCTTGGAGGCTGTTTTTCAAAAGCAAGCCTAATTTGTGTTCTATACCATGCCATGCATTACCAGAAGCAAGGTTATCAAGTTGTGAAAGGCGAATTGCCGCCTGTTCCCAATGGTTTACCTGGCGAGCCAGAGAACGCTGTATAGATTCACTTGTAGGGATCATTTTTCTACGGTTGTTTAGTCGAATTTCTTCTCTGCAAGAATCTTAATATCCGGAGCTGTTAATTTTGGCAAACTCAAATCACTCAGGTTAGGAATAGAAAGGTTTCCTTTAAGTGAGTTGATAAGTGTTCTGATAGCACCCATTCCCTGAATATTCTTCCAAAATAATTTTACCGTAACACCATCCTGAGGTTCTGCCTGAGCAGACTTGAATTCAGCTGCTCTTGACTTAAAGAATGCGGCAATTGCTTCGTAGGCTTTATTGGCCACTGACTCTACTAATTGTTCAATAAGCTTACCAATTACATCTTTGCCAACAACTTTCCCTAGCAGATCCAGTGGTGCAAATTGTTCTTCTTTGTCGGCTACATGCTCCAGATATAACTCTGGTATTGCCTCATGTATGATTTTTACTTTACTGGTTACATTTTTCAATAGCATTTCGTTCAGCACTTTCTTTACTGCATTTCGAATCGCTTGGGCTGCTCCAAGAAAGTCGTTTGGATTCAGTTTCTCCACTACATTTTTGGCATCTTCTTCACTGAAATAATAATTGATACCTATTTCTGATTTTACAAATTCAATACTGCCTGAATATCTCCAGAATGGCTTTCTGTATTACTACCCGGAGCTCCTGCGTGCACATGACCATGGCGCGACCTGTTTACTGGAGGGATCCGTAACCTGGCACCATCAATTTCCAGATAATAAAAACGCTTTGTCCAGCAATAGTACGATGGCGATTATTCAGATTTTGGTTAGTACTGTCTTTTCCTAAAGCTGGCTCTTTTAAAAGCAGGGCAGAAGCTTCTTTTGTTAACGGCTGTAATTGTATCCAGGATTTGGGCTGTCTTGCATTCATTCCAGGCAATGTTTCACAACGACTTATTCTGGGTAGCGTTGTGTTTTAGGTTTGGCCATATAGATGCACTTTTGCTTTTACTGGTTTGTTTGTATCAAGACCATATTTATCACGAAGAAAATTGGCAAGAGGCAATCCCCTGAAAGTTTTTACGCTATTCGCTGTTTGAAGGTCGAGTTGCTGATATCGAATACGTGTATATTTCTTATAGAAATGAGCAGGTCCAACACGAGGCATTAACCCCAAGAGCCTTTGTATACTTGGGCGCAACTCTTCCTGATATATTGCAGAAAATTATTGGCCGCTGCTACTTCAAAAGCTTCCAACAATTGCATGGTAAGGTCTTCTGAATTATTCAGAGAAGCTTCATTCAGTTCTCCCATATTCTGGATGGTTTCCTGGATCGTATTGGCGATTGCTTCGTAGGCTATATCCGATTTCTGCAGTTCATAGGTTTCAAAGCCGATGGCACTCATCCCAACATCGATTATACTACTTGCCAGTGGTTTGGCTACATTTTCAGGAACATATTTTTCTACCAGTTTTGCCAATAGTCCTGCCAAGAAATCAATCACACGTTGGCGCCCCCATAATTGTTATAGCAACTTTTATGATTGGTTGAAGAGCAAGAATTGCCGCCGGTAAAAAGCGTTCTATAGCTGGAGCAGGACTTTCGCCAGATTGCAGGCTTTTTAATTCACTTATAAATTGTTGTCTTGCTACATTTAGTGAAGGTTGATTATCTGAATAGCCAGGTTTCCGAACTGTTAGATCTTTCCAATGTTTCAGCACGACATTTCAAAGTCGGCTACGAGAGATTCAGCTTCAGATTCGGTAGGTGAAAACACGAGATGAGCAATGTGATTATCGAATTCTGTTTGTAAGGATTCAAGTTCAAAATTCGCTTCATATGAAACTGCTGCTTCCTGGATTCCTGTTTCAAGGTTCAGGAATTTATGCGCTAGAGTTTGTGCATGAGGCTGGAGATTTTTTGGGAGTTTGCCAATTGCAAACTTTAATACCTTATCTAGTAAGGGTTTAATAAGCCCTTTTATTTTTTTAAGGATCTGATTGATTGGGAGAAGCTTTCCGACTGCATTAATTCCCTTTTTTGCAAGATCAACCCCTTTTTTAACTACATTCTTGATTTTATTGAATACACCCCAAAAACTATTCCTGTGCAGGCGTGAAACTTGGTGATTAAATTCCATTGAGTCAAAGAATGGTCCCTTACTACTTTCAGAATGCTGCAAGATTATTTCCCGGAAAATGCTCCGCTGCTTTTTCAATCATCGCCTCTGCTTCGCGTAATACTGGTGAAAGGTATTCTCTTGCATTTTGGGTGGCAAAAGAATGTAGTTTGAACCCATAGCTACTTCATTAGAAATCTTACCCATCCAGCTATCTTCCATTTCAGCTGCCAATTCATACATCACGTTTTCAAAATCCTTATCATTCAATTCCCCTAACAATTGTACATATTCTTCACCTGCTACACTTACTGTATTAGCAGCAGATGTGGTTTCATATGTCCTTGAAAAGGGACTATCAACTTCCATCATATAATTGGAATAGAAATTCCCCTTAGGCTCTGAAGTAGTTTTCATTTTCTTTTATTACTGGGATATCTGCAAATGGAGTTTCAAACTGACTCAACGCAGGGGATGAGCCGTTCATTGCCATAATTATTCATAATAGCTGAATTGATTTTATTGATGCAATAAATGTAGCCTTATCGGGGAGCGGGTTCCTATCCCCCTAAAGGGGGATTTCATAAAATTATTTTTCAAAGAAGGTTTGGTGGTAATAATTTATCAAAGCAGCAGTATTTTTTGCACCAGTTTTTTCGAGGATATTTTTTCTGTGAGATTTAACGGTCTCATAACTGATAAATAGTTTTTCAGCAATATCATTATTAGTATGCCCTTGCATGATAAGTCCAACACCTCAATTTCTCTAATGCTTAATTTCTGATTATTGATTTGAATATGAGTACCGATTTTTTTGCAACAGAAATTGAGTCTCTTTTACTTCACTTGTTTTTATTGTAATATCGAAGTGGATAGAAATTCCTGAAGATCGTGTAAGCGAAAAAATTTCCTGGATTTTTGCCAATAGCTGCTGTTCTGACTCGTGACACCATGTCTCTGAATCAAAAAACGGAATATCCCGTATTTCGTCTTGGGTAGACGACTTAATATGTATGCAAAGGCTGGTTGGCATACAACATAGCAGATAAGGTTTAATAGAGAGGGTGGAAACCGTAATTGTAGGGAAGGATGATCTAATGGGATAGGAAGATACCGGAATAAATCAATTACCCATATACCACTTTGTGGTAAGGATAAATACCATGTTCAGGTTTCGCAATTTCACTAGCCCGCATGTGCTTTTAACTATAATATAAGTGGCACTATTTTAATACGAATCTGATAGCGAATATAAATTCACTGATTAAAGGATACTAATTGAATATTAATGAGCAATAGTTCACTCAAGTATTTCTTATTAGTAATATTTGATGTATGAGAAGGTGTTATTATTCATTAATTAATTTACTCCAATGAATATAATAATATCGATTTTACTTTAACAAAGGTTATGTTAAGTGTTTTTGGAAATAATTTGAATTCAAAAGAAAAGGCGCAGGTATTACTCTAGCCTTCTACATTATTATATTCTTTTGTTTAATCAAACATATATTAATTGATCTACCGTTGAACTTTTGGTAGCCAATCTTTTAACACTATTCTCCATTACTTCGCTGGCGTAATAATGATATTCCTATACTCAATCGGCCCATGATCACCTTGCATCATTATTGGACCTGGTTGTCCTTCATTACTATCGATAGCGCCACCGGTGATGCCTGGAATTTCCTGATTAAATATGATTGTTTTGCCATTAAGGGCTACAGTAACAAATCTTCCAATTAAAGTGATATCATAGCTCTGCCATTCACCTGCTGGTTTTGCTGGAACTTCATTCGGTTTTATGAAACCATAGATAGCACCGAGATCGCCTTTGGTTGGCTCCATTCCCATAGCATCATCTACCTGTACTTCATAGCGGCCACGCAGGTATACACCGCTATTACTTCCTGCAGGATAACGAAATTCGATATGTAATTTGAAATCAGTAAAAGTCTTTTCACTTCTGATATTGGCACCTGATTGAGGGCTTTTCAGTACTCCATTTTCTACTACCCACTGGTTGGTTTTTCCGAGAGCAGTCCAGCCAGTAAGGTCTTTGCCGTTGAACAATTTAATAGGAGATCCCCAGCTTACTTTTCCTGAGCGGGACAAAGAAGGTGCGCGTACTCCAGTGAATGGCCATGTATTTCCATTAGGTAAGCGAACCGTTCCACTCATACTATCGCCATTAACAGTTCCTTCTACAATATGGTCCATATTGGTATTCTCCCATTGTGCGGGTATAGCGAAATGGAATTTTCCATTATTATGAAACACTTCTGAAATAGGTCTTGCGCTTCCTCCATCGGCAACGAACTGTCCTACCAGGGTTTTAATTCCTGAATGACTCACTTCCAACCAAGATGGAGCTTTGCGATCTTTTTGGTGGAGGGTCAGGTCCCATCGGCCTTCGATAGCAGGAGCTTTTGGGGCTTCATGTTGTGCGGAGGCGGAGAGGGAGGCGAGGAGAAGGAGGGCGAGCAATTGTTTCATGTGAGAGTTTTGAGGGTATGAATTTAGGGAATTTAGTGAAGAATGACGCGATGTAGATGTAAACATTATGAGAAACAGGGAAAGCCAATTGAATTTGCGATTTGTTTATTATTTTGTAACTGCTAAATCTCCTATGGCTATATTGAGAGGATAGTGTAATTTTATTATCTGTGATAAGTTAATTCATTCCAAATAAGTATAATGGTATTGAATCAGTAGGATCTTCATATTATTGATTAGAAATGGGTTCTCAAAGTTTTACAATTTTCCATCATACTTCATAAAGGCCGCAGATATTTTATCATATTCTTGCCTCAATAAATCATGAGCAGATAGAATATATCTTATGAAATTTCAAGGAGATATAAAATACGAGAATGATTTCAACCATAATTTGGGAAAACAACTCTTCTTTTCAGGGTTTTCCCTGTATTTAAAAGGAGATTTCTATTTTCGATTTTGCATAAACTAATTTGACTATTTTGCTTGACAAATAAATTTTATATTATGCCAACCAAAATTGATGCAAACCGAAACTGATTACGAAAAGGGGTTAATTAGTCAGGGGGATCTCCTAAACGCCATCTCCGATTTTAACAA
>JADKJI010000011.1 GCA_016721085.1 Chitinophagaceae bacterium
ATGGATGATGGCATTATGCTGGAAAGTTGGATACGAACCTAATAATGCAACATGGTTCTTACCGTATCGTTTGAATATGAAATCAATCACATCATCTCTGTCGAGCCAGGAAAAATCTATATCAAAATCGGGTGGTGAAGTGCGATGCGGATTCAGGAAGCGTTCAAAAAACAGGTTCAGTTCAATGGGGTCTACATCTGTTATCCTAAGACAATACGCTACGATGGAATTGGCGCCACTACCTCTTCCAACATAATAAAAACCTCTTGACTGTGCATAGCGAATTATATCCCAGTTAATAAGGAAATAGGCATTAAAGCCAAGATCGTTGATGATCTTAAGTTCTTTCGTAAGTCGTTGTTCTGCTTCTTTGTTTTTCTTTCCATATCGGGCCAGCATACCATTACGGGCCAACTTTTCTAATAAGATGCGATCGTCTTCCGGTGAAGCGCTGAAACATTTCTTATTCTTATCCTTCTTTGCATCCATTACAATACTGCAGGAATCCATCAGCCTGTACGTATTGGTTATGATGAAAGGGAATTGTTTGAAGGCACCGAGTAACTGATCATGGGGAATGAATGTCTCATACACATCAGCCTGTGACTCTTCAGGC
The DNA here is from genome assembly GCA_016721085.1 of Chitinophagaceae bacterium. Taxonomy (GTDB): domain Bacteria; phylum Bacteroidota; class Bacteroidia; order Chitinophagales; family Chitinophagaceae; genus Endoryza. Next base: position 617 of record JADKJI010000011.1, read on the forward strand.
AATTTAGAAAGCAATACATTCTTATCTATAGCTCGTAACAATCGATGCACACCATGATATACTTTATTCTGAAATGTAACAGGTTGGCGAATCACCAATCTTTCGGCATAGGGTCGCCAGTCCAACGTATAAAGTTTTGTAAGTTCAGAAGGCAGAAGACCTATGTACTCATTCGGCAGCAAATCCTCCATTGGTTTGGCACCTAAAGGATAGATTACAAATCCATCCCAGTTATCGAGGAAAAAGGGCTGGTCGGTACTTGTTTCCGGAAATTCCTTTTTTGATTGCAGGTGGTCAGAAATGAATTCGTTTATCCAGGCCATTCCCTTGTTATTAGCCGCCAGTAAAATATAGAGCAACTTGTCCCCATTTCTTATTTCAGCGCCGGCAATGGGTTTTATTCGCGCCTCCTTGCAGAATTGGACAAAGTCCCATATATCGCAAGTGGAATTGATATTGGTAAGTGCCAGTACGGTAACACCCCGCTCTACAGCGGCTTGCACTAGCTCTTTAGTGGAGAAAGTGCCATAGAGAAAGCTGAAATAGGTTTTGCAATTCAGGTACATTGGATGCAAAATACTAATAATTTTAGTATTTATAATGCTAATTTATTTAGTTTTTTATTTACCGGGAAGACGGGAGGTTTTTTCACGCAAAGTCGCAAAGAATTATTTTTCTAAGGCTTGTCTATAATTGTAAATTAAGGCGCTAAAGGTTGCTTCGCAACCAATACAAAATACATTTTACCGCAGAGGCGCAGAGACGCGGGGAGATATCCTCTGCATCTCCGCGTCTCTGCGGTAAAAAATATCCAGCAAGGAAAATATAATTTTAATTAGGTTGTGAGAACTAGAAACCTATTGAACATATTGAACCTCTTGAACACTTAAAAATCACAGTTCATGTCAACAACGAGAACACAACTCACACTCTTCGTTTCTCCAGCTAATGAAGCAATAGAAAAAATCAGGGCTAATTACAATCCTGTTCAATATGCTTTAATTCCTGCCCATGTAACGCTATGCAGAGAAGATGAAATCCTGGAAATGGATAAAGTGACAGAGAATATGCGTTCAATAAAAATGGATAGCCCCCTTTCAATTAAGTTCGGAAAGGCGGAACGTTTTAATGAAGGGAAAGGACTTTGGTTACCTGCTATTGGAAACCTCGATTCATTCAACAATCTAAGAAAGACATTATTAAAAGGAATAATAGATAGTCCCCGCCCTGCCCTACCCCATATCACATTAATCCATCCCAGAAATGGCAGTTGTACAGATGAAATTTTCAATAGTTTAAAAAACATCCAATTGCCTTCATCACTTATCTTTGATGCAATAAGTATTATTGAACAACAAAACAGTGATAAATGGAAAGTGATTAATGAATTTAAACTAACATAAACCAATTCAAATCCTACTTCCTACTACCCTACTTCCTAACTTCCCTACTAATAATTAAACCCTTATCAATACATGAACCTCCAACTACAAGGAATCATCTTATTCGTCCAGGACGTTGACAAACTAAAAGAATTCTATGTTGGACTTTTACAACTGGAAATTCTGGAAGAACAACCTTCTCAATGGTTATTACTAAAAGCAGGTGCTGCTACTATCGGACTGCATAAAATAGGAGCAGAATATCTTGAACCCGGACAAGCGCCTTTCAAGTTTGATAACAATACCAAAATTCAATTTGAAACAGCGGAGGATATTCATGCTGTAAGAAAATTCTTTTAGAAAACAATATCTCCATTCAGGAAGTCAAGACATTCGATAATTATCCTTACTGGCTTTGTGATGGTGAAGATCCCGAAGGAAATGTATTTCAGTTGATGCAGCGAAAATGAGGGAATAAGAGTTCCAAAGTTCACGAGGGGTTCCAATAGGTTCCAAAGGACCTACTAATGGCAAACAGCTATTATTGCTATACATTTCACCGCAGAGGCGCAGAGACGCGGAGGAAAGTCCTTGCGTCTCTGCGTCTCCGCGGTTAAATGTATTTGTATTCAGCCTTAAGCCTTAAGCATTCAGCTTTAGGCCTTTTTAGGTACCATCATCTTCAACTTCTCCTTCTGCTCCAAATCTGCTTTTGTTGGCCTTGGTATGAAATTATACGTTAGGGTTAACCGATAATTACGGGTGCGGGTGTATCCGTAAGCCTCATGGTTGAAATTGGTACCATAAGTGAATGTTCGGTTCTCCTGTTGCTGGATGGGGTCGATTATATTGGCGGTTATGATAAAGCGCTTTTCAAAAAACTTACGCTGCAATCCAATATTCATACTTGAATTCCATCTTACATAACCTTGTGGATTGGCGAAACGATTGAAGGTAGCACTGGCATTGAAATTCCACATTTGGGTTGGAGCGTAATTTGCATTAAGACCTGAATTGATAGAACTTCCATTTCTGTACTTATATGTCAGCTGATCGAAGCTGCTGTATTGATTATAAGTATAACTGATACTTCCATTAACACGCAATTTCTTAGAAAAATTATATCCACTCCAGGAACTTATACCATATTCTTTCCTGTCGTCAATATTCTTCCAGGTCACGAATGTCTTTCCATCTGGCTGCAATGTCCTGATTTGAGCATATACATCTTGTACCAGGTTAAAGCCCATGGATAGATTCAGGTAATACTTCTCCTTATTCCTTCCAAATACCAAATCGAAATTATGCGATGTAGATGGCTGTAATTCGATATTACCGAATCGCAAATTATAAGGATCCCCAAAGTCGATGGCAGGATTCAATTCCCCCATACCAGGTCTGCGTATCGTTCTTCTATAAGAAACAGTGAGGTTGAGGATCTCTTCCCATTGCCTGTTAAAATTAAAAAAGGGAAGAAAAGTCCAATAAAATTCCCCAGATGCTGCTGAATTTGATACAAATCGAAATGGACTGTAGTACGCTCTGCAGATAACCCAGCTGAAATACTATTTCCCTTCCCGAATAACTGCTTCATCGAGAACCGCAGGTTACTGATGGTTTGGATGAATTTGAAATCATTACTCAACAAATCACTTTTCACATATTGAGAATCGGACTTTTTGAAATATTCTGAAAGCAATACTACCCGGCTGCTATTGCGATTGAAAGAACCTCCAGCAGAGAGGAATGTTGTTTTATTAGCAAACATCTTATCGTATGCCAGCCTGGAGGCATAACCATAATTATCGCTTGTTGTAAACTGCTGTTGTGTTGAATCTATACCATTTGGGGTATAATCGGGATTAAAGAACTGTTGATAGAAATATCTGTTATTCTCGTTATAAGAATAAGAACCACTATTTATAAACCTAAGGGTTTCACCGGGATTCTTGCCTCTATGCGTATACGTTATAGTTCCTGATGGATTAGAACTAAATCCATCACTCTCAATGCTTCTTTCACTAAGCTTGCTGATATCCTTGAATTGGTTCAGGTTGGTATAACGTGTATTACTGTTATTATCAAAGATGTTCTTGTTATAACTTATTACAGCATTGATGGCATCTCTTGAACTCAGATCATAATCCACATGCATTCGGGTTCCGGGTCGCTTATTAAGGTTACGATATCGGCTATCTGTATTAAGATAATTGGACGAATCCGTATAAATATTCTCCCGGCGTGAATATCCATTGCCTTGATAGATATTAGATCCCATGCCCGCACTGATGCTGAATGTAAAGCCTCTTTTCCGATACGTAAAACTTCCATTAGCGCCTTTCTCCCCTCTTGTTCCTGCAAAAACAGAAAGTCGCCCACTCTTTCCTGCTTTCCCTTTACGGGTTACGATATTTATTACTCCACCAGGTTCGTTGGCATATTGCGGTGGTGGATTGGTCATCACTTCAATTCGTTCAATCATACTGCCAGGCATCGACTCAAGGAAATCCTGCAACTGCTGCGCATTCAATTCAACAGGTTTATCGTCAATTAAAATTTTTGGTTCCTTTCCTTTCACTGTTATCTTTCCATCCGGGTCAGCTGCTATTAACGGAATATTTTTCAATAGATCGCTGGCATTGGAACCTGCACTTAGGGACGATTCGGAAGCATTAAAAGTTATATTTCCTTCCTTGTTTTCAATCACCGGCTTTTCAGCAAAAACCACCACTTCTTGCAATTGGTCAGAAGCCTTTTTCAAAACAATATCATTCATGAAAATTTCATAACGATCAGCACGAATTGAAACACTATCTATACTAAGCGTTTTAAATCCCACGGAACTGATCTTTATCGGTACTTTCCAAAAGCTATTGTATAAAATGTAAAACCACCGTCCTTATCTGAAACCACACCTTTCAAAGGAATACTATCCCCAACAGGTATTAATTCAACACTTGCCCCTGTAACTGGTTTCTGTTTTTCATCAATAAGGGTGCCGCCGATAGAACCGGCCTCAACAGTGGTGGCCTGGGCATTTACCAGAAGCTGGGAAAACAGTAAAAGGAATAAAAGTAAGCACCCTTTTCGAAGCATGCGCAAAAATACTTTATCTGACGCAGTTGACCCAAGCCATGGCATTAAGATTGATAAAAGGGGGTAGTTTGGGGCTGAACGGGGTATTTAGCGGTAAATCACCCTATTATCCGTTAAAAAGACCTTACTTACTGCCAACCTGTCATTTTATTTAGTCCTTTTTTGCTATTTTTGTCGCCTAAATTTAAATGTGATGCAGGATCTGTTGAATACAAAAAAACATGATGAGACCCGACAAGGGGAAGCCTTTGCTCCTTTTGCACTGGATCCGAATGTCTATTCAAAACGGTTCTACATAGAAAGCTATGGTTGTGCCATGAACTTCAGCGATAGCGAAATTGTAGCTTCTATATTAAATCAGCATGGCTTTGGTGCTACAAGACAAGTGGAAGAAGCCGATATCATATTAGTAAATACCTGTTCCATCAGGGAAAAGGCTGAGCAATATGTAAGGCAACGGTTGACTGAATTCAGGCGACTAAAAGATGCCAAACCCGGATTACTCGTTGGTGTGCTTGGATGTATGGCTGAACGACTGAAGCTCAAATGGCTTGAAGAAGAGAAACTGGTGGATATGGTTGTGGGTCCGGACGCTTATAGAAGTTTGCCTGCACTGGTAGAAGAAGCGGAAACAGGTCAGAAAGCAGTGAACGTGATATTGAGCAGGGATGAAACTTATGGCGACATCTCTCCAGTTCGTTTAGATAGTAATGGTGTATCTGCTTTCGTAAGCATCATGAGGGGTTGTAATAATATGTGCTCCTTCTGTGTAGTACCTTTCACAAGAGGCAGGGAAAGAAGCAGGGATACAGCATCCATATTAAAAGAATGTAGCGATTTGGCGGACAGGGGCTTTAAAGAAGTGACTTTGCTAGGACAAAATGTAGACAGCTATTATTTTGTTGACGAATCAAAGGATGAAGTGGTAAACTTTGCCCAGTTATTAGAAAAAGTGGCTCTCATCTCCCCTTTGCTACGCATCCGTTTTTCCACTTCACATCCTAAAGACATTACGGATGATGTTCTCTACACAATGAGCAAGTACGAAAACATCTGCAAGTATATCCATCTTCCTATTCAAAGTGGTTCTTCAAGAATACTACAATTGATGAATCGTACTTACACCAGAGAATGGTATATGGCAAAGATTGCCAGGATACGAGAAATAATGCCTGATTGTGGACTCAGCTCAGATATTATTGCCGGATTCTGTACAGAAACAGAAGAAGACCATCAGGACACCTTAAGCATAATGGAATATAGCAAATACGACTATGGCTATATGTATTATTATAGCGAAAGACCAGGTACGCTGGCACATCGCCGTTATCAGGACGATATACCCTTAGAAACAAAGAAAAGACGCCTACAGGAAATAGTAGACCTGCAAGGGAAACTATCGCAGGAAAGCAATAAAAGAGATCTTGGAAATACCTACAAAGTACTCATTGAAGGGAATAGCAAAAAAAGTGCAGACGACTGGATGGGAAGGACTTCACATAATAAGGTGATGGTATTCCCAAAAGGTAATCATCAATTATCAAAAGGTGATTATGTAGATGTTTTTGTAAAAACCTATACCCAGGGAACTTTGTTAGGTGAAATAGTAACAAAATAAATTCTCCTTCATAAGGAGGTAACTATGGATATTCAAAGTATTAAAAATCGATTCGGTATTATCGGGAATTCTCCCTCGCTTAACTATGCTTTGCAGGTTGCGGGACAGGTTTCGAATACAGACCTCACGGTGCTCATCAATGGAGAAAGTGGTGTAGGTAAGGAAGTGTTTTCACAAATTATTCATTCGCTTTCAGCAAGAAAACATAATCCCTTCATTGCTGTAAACTGTGGAGCCATACCAGAGGGCACTATTGATTCAGAACTATTCGGTCATGAAAAAGGTTCTTTCACTGGTGCTGTAGATGCAAGAAAAGGATATTTCGAAACTGTAAGTGGCGGTACCATTTTCCTTGATGAAATTGGAGAATTGCCATTGGGAACACAAGCGCGTTTGCTCCGGGTTTTGGAAACTGGTGAATTCATTCGTGTAGGTTCTTCCAAAGTACAGAAAACAGATGTACGTGTTATTGCCGCTACCAACCGCGACTTATTGGAGCGCACTCAGAATGGAAAGTTCAGAGAAGACCTTTATTACCGTTTAAGTACAGTACCAATACGAGTGCCTTCACTAAGAGATCGCAGGGAAGACATCCCATTATTATTCAGACGTTTTGCCGTTGATTTTGCTGAGAAATACAAGACCGCTCCTATCCAATTGGACGATGAGGCGAAAAATCTGTTAATAAACTATACATGGCCCGGTAATGTGAGGGAATTGAAGAATATTGCAGAACAGATTTCTGTGCTTTCGACCGATAAGCAGATTTCAGGAAGGGAATTACAACGCTTCCTCCCAGAAACGCCGCAAAACAGGTTACCGGTTCTTGCTCATAGTGGATCAAGTGGACATGAATTTGCAAACGAAAGGGAAATTCTGTACAAGCTCTTTTTTGATATGAAGAAGGATGTTACCGAATTGAAAAAAATGTTCGTCGACATTCTTCAGAATCCACCTGCGGCTGCACAGCATTCAGGCATCCTTAATGAGTTCAAGGAAATGAATTCACAGGAAATCATCCAGCCTGCATATATGCAACCTATGGTAAGCAATAATCATCCGGTGGTTTTGCCTTCCCACGAAGACATTCATCATCATGAAGAAGTTGAAGAGTCGTTGAATATAATGGATGTTGAAAAGGAACTCATTCTAAAAGCGCTTAAAAAGCATAAAGGAAAAAGAAAAGATGCTGCTACCGATCTTGGTATCAGTGAACGTACCCTTTATAGAAAATTAAAGGAATACGATATCAAAGAATGAGTAGCTTCATAGTCCGGAAATCCATTTTCTCACCCGGGAAAGCCAGAAGTTAAATATGAACACAAAGAAACAATTCATATCATTACCAATTCTAAGTTTACTGATAGTTACAGCACTCAGTTTCCTTTCCTGTAATATCTATAAGTTTAAGGATGTAAGTATCGATGCCAGGGCAAAAACATGTCATATAGTTCCAGTAACAAATACGGCTTCTTATAACAACCCTCAACTGGCCCCCCAACTATCTGATAAACTGAGGCAAAAAGTAAACAATCAAACCCGTCTCACCTTAATACCCCGCGAAGATGCGGACTACTTCATAAAATGTGAGATTACCGGATATAATGTAACCACTGCAGGTATCTCCCAACAACAAGCTGCAACAAACCGATTAGTGGTTACAGTTAAAGTAACTTTCCGTAACAAGTTTGATGAGAAAAAGAATTTCGAAAGTCCTGTTTCCCGTAACTTCGACTTTTCAGCTAATCTCAGTCTTAATGAGGCTGAGTCACAGTTGACATCCACCATTGTACAGAATATGGTTGATGAAATTTTTACTAAAATTTTCTCAGACTGGTAGGTGATTCATGGAAAGCAACGTAAACATTATTGCAAAGAGCTTGTTTGCCAAAAACAGTTTTGATGAAGTAACTGAAGAACAGTTATTAGACTATACACATGCCTATCCCTATACCGGAATAGGACATTTCCTTCTGGCAAAACGCAAAAAAGATAAAGGAGAACCTTATCAGGCAGCGGCTGCGAAAGCTTCGTTGTATTTTAATAACCCGTTGTGGTTGCACTACCTTCTCGAGTCCTATCCAGAGGATATTGAAGTTCCAGAGCTTGAAAATGTTCCAGAGGTTCCAGTAGTTCAAGAGGTTCCAGAGGAAGAGTCCGAAGTGCATGATGAAAAAGTGATTGTTGAAGTGGAGTCGGTTGAAAAAGTTGCAGAACCTGTGATTGAAATGAATGAGGCCGTAGTTGCATCTCATGAAAGTGAGCCAGTTGAGTTGCATGTTCCTATACTTGTAAAAGAAGCAGCTATTACTCCAGTTTCAACTGATGAAACTGCGATTCCAGCTGTGCCAACCGATTCTTCAGTACCTGCTGCTCATTCAGTTGCTCCTTCATTAGAAGAGCCGCTGTTTGAACCATACCATACCATTGATTATTTCGCTTCTCAGGGTATTAAGTTAAGATTGGAGGATCTGGAAAAAGACAAGTTTGGTAAGCAGCTTAGGAGCTTTACCGACTGGTTACGGACTATGAAGAAAATAGCCCCAGTTGTTGCAGGAAATCCGGTTGCGGAACCTCAACAAGACCCATCTGAAGCTGAAATCCAGAAAGTTGCGGCCGAATCGGTAGAAGCCAGTGATGTGGAAACGGAAGCAATGGCTGAAGTTTGGGTAAAACAAGGCAAAAAGACAAGGGCGGCAGCCATTTACCGGAAATTAAGTTTGCTTAATCCCGGTAAAAGCCATTATTTTGCAGCCAAAATAGACCAATTAAACGATTAGTGTTATGATGATTTTGTTCCTGATATTGATTATCCTGGCTTGTGCAGCAATCGCATTCTTTATATTGATTCAGAATCCAAAAGGTGGCGGATTGGCTGGTAATATTGCTGGTTTTAACTCCCAGTTCATGGGTGTTAAGCAAACAACTGATGTATTGGAAAAAGGAACTTGGGTGTTAGCAGCAGTAATTGCATTGCTATGCCTTTTTTCAGCTTTTTTCATTCCAAAGTCAACATCAATACAAACTCGTGGTGAAGGTGCTCGTCCAGCTGCTACCGCTCCAGCTACCAACCCCGCTCCAACTCCGGCTAAATAATATTTTCGCATAAAGATGGAACCCTGCTGTTTACGGCAGGGTTTTTTCATTTATTTTACCATAGAATCTCAATTATGCGTAAAAAAATCATTGGGGGCATTTTAGCCCTTTTAGTTATTCTGCTGCTGATTATCTATTTCCTGCTCTTTACCGGAGCCACTAACTTCAGCGAAAAATCAAAACTCCTGTATATTAAAAAGTGGAAGCCACGTATTCAAGTGTATTGAAGACATTGGTGGATAGCCAGATCATTAGTAAGACCGGAACTTTTGATTTTATAGCCAAACAATTAGATGTACCCAACAGAATCAAACCTGGGCGATTTGAAATTAAGAAAGGAATGAGTTTGGTAAGCATCGCCCGGATGTTTCGAAACAATAACCAATTACCCGTTAAGCTGGTTATTATAAAACTTCGTACCAAAGAAAACTTGTCCGCCTTTTTAGGGAAACGTTTTGAATGCGACTCTGCATCCATCCAACAGTTCATAAACAATAATGATTCCTTAAAAGATGCTGGATTAGATACCAACACAATCATGACATCCATATTTCCTAACACGTATGAATTGATCTGGGCTCAAACCCCTGGCAATTTATTGAGGAGATTGTTTGCCGAGCATAAAAGGTTCTGGACAGAGGAGAAAACAGCTTTAGCACAAAGCAAGGGACTAACTCCCACTACCGCCTATATTCTGGCATCAATTGTTGAGGAAGAAAGTAATGCTAAAGATGAGAAAGACACCATTGCCAGTGTGTATATGAATCGTTTCAAAAAGGGGATGCGACTCCAGGCAGATCCAACAGTAAAGTTTGCATTGAAAGATTTCACACTCAAAAGAATTTATGAGAAGCATTTGTTGGTGGAGTCGCCATACAACACTTATCGTAATACAGGATTCCCTCCGGGGCCTATCTGCACCCCATCACTGGAAACAATCAATGCAGTTTTACAGATGCCTTCCACTAATTACCTTTATTTTGTAGCGAAAAGTGATTTTTCTGGAAGGCATGTATTTAGTGCGACTTATGAAGAACACTTAATAAAAGCAAAAGAATTCCAGCAAGCACAGGATGAACAGCAAAAAATAAAAGCGGCCCGGGAAGCCAAAGAGAAGAACTGATGACAAAAATTGAACGAATCATATTGGGGCTGCCGATTATCCGGTTTATCATAGCAAAAAGCAAGAAGATCATTCTTCCTGGTTTTGATGGTGTTCCATTGTATGATGTTGTTGTTTTATGGATGAAGTAAAGAAAGAAGGATTGAATGAAAGGGCGGCGGCTATCGCTTACAACTTCATCATGGCGATACCTCCCACTTGCTTATTCCTTTTCACCCTTATCCCCCATTTACCCTTTATTCCAAAGAAAACGATTCAATTACAGATACGAACTATCATAACAGATATCATTCCGGCTAAGACCCATAATGAAAACCTGTTACGGTTCGTGAACAGTTTCTTTGAATCTTCCAAAATCGGTCTATTAAGCTTCGGTTTCATCTTATTGATCTTCTTCGCTTCGAATGGCATGATGGGTTTAATGAGATCTTTCAATAAGAATTATATAGGATTTTCTAAACGCACCGGATTACATAACCGGTGGGTAGCCATCCAACTTACGTTTATCATCATGGCCCTGTTACTCGCTTGTATTCTTCTCCTGGTAATGCAGGGCACAGTTGTCACCTGGCTTGGATTAAAGAACAATCTCCTGGTACAGTTCTTCAGTACTTTCCGATGGCTATTCATATTGGGATTGATCTTCTATACATTCGCATTCATTTATAAGTATGGTCCTGCCGTAACCAAACGATGGCGCTTATTATCTCCCGGCTCTATTGTCGGTTCCATATTAAGTGTAGCTGCCACCCTGGGCTTTTCTTTGTTTGTAAATAATTTCGGCAAGTACAATGCGCTTTATGGTTCTATTGGAACCGTAATTGTATTGATGGTTGTAATCTATATCAATTCACTTGTTTTATTGATAGGCTATGAATTGAATGCGAGTATACATTCGTTGAAGGCGATGGCGGATGAACGAGCCAAAGGCGAGAAAAGCGAGGAGCTGAAAGCTTGATGCTTTTTTGCCTAAAGCTTAGGGCCTAAGGCTTAAAGCTTAATTCTGTTGTCCGTACGGTGTATAGTCTTTGAAAAAGATAATTTGTAAAGAAGTAAAATATGCGGGCTGTTCTCAGCAATAAGCCTTAAGCTTTAGGCCTTAAAGCCTTTGGCAAAAAAAGCATTTAGCATCCAGCATTAAGCATCTAGCAAAAATGAAAACGCTCCTCCTACTTATAATACTTTTTTTCCCGTTTTGTTCTCCCGCTCAAGAAGTGAAGAAGATCAATTCAGAAGGAATACAGCGATTGATTCAGGAAAGCGACCATCCATTAGTGATAGGTTTTTGGGCCACCTGGTGTGAGCCTTGTTTACATGAAATACCATGGTTACAAGAAGCAGTAGCAAAAGATTCATCAGGAAAAACCGAATTGATCTTATTGAGTTTTGATTTACCAACTTCCTTCCCCAATAAAATAACCAATTTCATAAAAAGCAAAGGATACAAAGCCAGTTTCTATTGGCTCGAACAACCCGTCCCCTCCTCCTTCTTTCCCCAAATAAATACACGCTGGGAAGGAAATATTCCTTCAAGTCTCTGGATAAACAATCAAACGGGGTATAAGAGATTTTATGGGAGGCAGATTACGGAATTGCAGGCTTTGAGAGAAGTTGGGGAGCTTATTATTAGGCCTAAGGCTTAATACCTAGAACCTAAAACTTCAATGCTTAAAGCCAAAGGCCTAAAGCCTAAGGCTTAATAAAGTAAACAGCACAAAAATTATGGTTTTAAAAGGTGATATTATACGAAGCCTGATTTCCGTTCGAATTACTGAGTAAGCCTTAGGCCCTAGGCTTTAGGCCTTAGGCAAAATAAGGCACCTAGTATCTAGCCCTCCCCCTCCGCTGCCCCCCACTCCTTCAACAACTCATTATGCAAATCATCGGGCAAATGCCGGGTATCATAATGACCGGCGGCGTTTTTCTGACGGAAGGCTTCATATATGGTGACTGCGCAGGCAACTGAAATGTTGAGGGATTGAATGATGCCAACTTGTGGAATGATGAAGTTACCATCGGCCAGGGCCCTGATTTCGTCGCTTACGCCTGTATGCTCGTTTCCGAAAACTAATGCTATTGATTGGGTGAAATCAATTTCGTGCATGGAGACAGCATCACTGGAGAGATGGGTAGTGAGTATCTTATTATATTTCTTACGTAAAGCGGCAAAGCACTCATTGGCATCTGTAAACTGATGAATAGTGAGCCATTTGGCTGCACTGGAGGAGCTACGGCTGCCCCATTTCTTATGACGGGGGATCTTATTGGTCAAAACATAGATTTCCTGGATACCTACCGCATCACAACTGCGCATTACCGCCGAAATATTATGGGGATCGAATACATTTTCAAGTACTACGGTAAGATCGTGTTGCCTCTTATTGAGCACAGAAGTGAGCCGGTTATATCTTTCTGGTGTCATAAATCCTTTGTAAAGGGGCGAAATTACCAAAATAGGGGCTTGTAAAACTGAAAAAGAGATTTTTGAAGCTAATATTCAACAAACAGGTCTTGTACCTTTCCGCCCAGTTTATAAGTGACTGAAAAACTGTCTGATTATCTATAATTTAATCCATTAATTTCCGGGGGGCTTTTCTGGCATTTTTGACCCTTTTCCCCTATTTTTGCCGTCCTTTTAACTCAACAAGAACTGTTTATTTATGGACAAATTGTTTTACCTGGTGCCCGTATTTGGTGTTATCGGCTTGTTGTACACCCTGATTAAGTTTCAGTGGGTATCAAAACAAGACGCCGGAAACGAGAAAATGCAAACCATCAGCAACTATATCGCTGAGGGTGCCATGGCTTTCTTGAAAGCAGAATGGAAGATCCTGGGTTATTTCGTTGTGATCGTTGCTATTCTATTGGGAATTATGTCTCAATCTAATACCAACTCACACTGGTCTATCGCTATTTCATTTTTTGTGGGTGCCGTATTCAGTGCCTTTGCTGGATATATCGGTATGAAAGTAGCCACCAAGGCAAACGTACGTACTGCACAAGCGGCTCGTACCAGTTTGCACGACGCGTTGAAAGTTTCTTTCACCGGTGGTTCTGTAATGGGATTAGGTGTTGCAGGTCTCGCTGTATTAGGCTTAGGTTCTTGCTTTATCATATTGAAATTAATCTTTGCTCCAAACGCACCAGTTGATTCTCATGAAATGGAATTGACTATTGAAGTTCTTACCGGATTTTCATTAGGAGCAGAATCTATCGCTCTTTTTGCCCGTGTAGGTGGAGGTATCTATACAAAGGCGGCCGACGTAGGTGCTGACCTGGTAGGTAAAGTAGAAGCAGGTATTCCAGAAGATGATCCACGTAACCCTGCCACTATCGCTGATAACGTTGGTGATAACGTAGGTGACGTTGCAGGTATGGGTGCTGACCTTTTCGGTTCTTATGTTGCTACCGTATTGGCTACAATGGTTCTGGGTCGCGAGACTTTTTCAACTGATGCATACGGCGGAATGGCTCCTATATTATTACCAATGCTGATTGCCGGTATCGGTATCGTATTTTCTATCGTTGGTACATGGTTCGTTCGTGTTAGCGATACTGCCGGTATCAATACCCATAACGTTCAGAAAGCCCTTAACATGGGTAACTGGGGTTCTATCATTCTTACAGCAATTGCTTCTGCTGCATTGGTATATTATATTCTTCCAGAAACAATGACCCTTCGTAATCATGAATTCACCAAATGGGGTGTTCTCGGTGCAATCGGTGTTGGTCTGGCAGTAGGTGCTCTTATGAGTATGATCACTGAGTATTACACAGCAATGGGTAAGCGCCCGGTTTTATCAATCATCAAGAAATCTTCTACCGGACATGCCACTAACGTAATTGGTGGTTTAGCGATCGGTATGGAGTCTACCTTCCTTCCAATCCTCGTATTGGCAGCTGGTATCTGGGGTTCATTCAAATGCGCAGGTCTGTATGGTGTATCCATCGCTGCTGCAGGTATGATGGCTACCACTGCTATGCAGTTAGCTATCGACGCCTTCGGTCCTATCGCCGATAACGCCGGTGGTATTGCTGAAATGAGTGAATTACCAAAAGAGGTTCGTGAGAAAACCGACGTACTGGATGCTGTTGGTAATACTACTGCAGCTACTGGTAAAGGATTTGCCATCGCTTCTGCCGCTCTTACTGCTCTTGCCTTATTTGCAGCATTCGTTGGTATTGCAATGCCAGATAATCAACATATCGATATCTATAAAGCGGAAGTATTGTCCAGCTTGTTTGTTGGTGCTATGATTCCATTTATATTCTCTTCATTAGCTATTCGCGCTGTTGGTGAAGCAGCAATGGCGATGGTGGAAGAAGTTCGTCGTCAGTTCCGTACTATTCCAGGTATCCTGGAAGGAACAGGTACTCCACAATATGATAAATGCGTTGCAATTTCTACCAATGCATCTATCAGAAAAATGATGTTACCTGGTGCTATCACTATCATCTCCCCAATCATCGTTGGTTTCCTTATGGGACCAGAAGCATTGGGTGGATTCTTAGCAGGTGCTACAGTAAGTGGTGTATTGATGGGTATGTTCCAGAACAATGCCGGTGGTGCTTGGGATAATGCCAAGAAGAGCTTTGAAAAAGGTGTTGAGATCAATGGAGAAATGTTTTATAAGAAATCAGAACCACATAAGGCTTCTGTAACAGGTGATACTGTAGGTGATCCTTTCAAAGACACTTCAGGTCCTTCAATGAACATCCTCATCAAATTGATGTCTATCGTTTCATTGGTATTGGCTCCTACCCTCGCTCAAATGAATAAGTCAACAGCTTCTGTTTCTGAAAAGAAAATTGAAGTTTCCTATACACAAACAGGAACTGATAATGCTACAGGAAATGTTGATGTGAAAATAAGCGGAAACAGTGCCGATGATGAATTCAAAGGTTTCATGGACGCATTGAAAGCTGATAATGTAGTTTCTGGAAACGATATTGCTATTGAATGGAATAATGGATCATTAACCATCAATGGAACAAAACAGACTGCAGAAACAATTCAGAAATATGCTTCTTTCCTGAAAGAAGGTAAGAATTTTAATTTCAAAATCAGTAGTAAAGACTAGGCTAAAAACCTATCTTTGTAAAAGAACACTAATCATACCAAATACCAAAAACCCGGATGTTTCTACATCGGGGTTTTCTTTTTTTATGCTGGAAGCTGGAAGCTTGGTGCTAAATGTTAGATGTTTTTTTGCCTAACGCTGAAGGCTTAAGGCCTAGGGCTTATTCAGCAATAAAAACGGAAATCAGGCTTCGTAAAAGAGACATTCGTAATTCACAAGAACTTATGGCAGCTTTCTAAATTAAGCTTTAGGCTTTAGGCCTTCGGCCTTAGGCAAAACATGCATCTAGCATTCAGCATCAAGCTTTTTTAACATTTGATTACGAAATTAATCGTATATTTATCCCAAACCCAGTTTGGCTATGTCTACCAAATACATAAAGCCCACAGAAAGCGAATTGGAGATTCTGCAGGTTCTGTGGGAAAAGAAAACTGCCAGTGTAAGGGAAGTTCATGAAGAGCTTTCCAAGACCAAAGAGGCAGGTTATACCACTACTCTCAAACTGATGCAGATCATGTTTGAAAAGGGATTAGTGAAGAGGGATTCAAGTATGAAGACCCATTTTTATCAACCCGCAGTGAGCCGTGAAAAGACCCAAAAGCATATGTTGGGAAAAATGATTGACACTTTGTTTGGAGGTTCCTCCACCCAATTGGTGATGCAGGCATTAGGCAACCATAATACAACCCCAGAAGAATTAGAAGAGATCAGGAAATTGATTGACAACCTTAAAAAGGATTAACCAATGAACGGGCTGCTTCAAATCGCTTTTCTAAAAGCGTTAGGATGGTCATTACTTCACAGTTTGTGGCAAATGGGCATATTATGCCTTCTTTATATTTTAATTACTAATAAAGGAAGAAAATACAATTCACAGGTAAGACATAACCTGGCATTGCTATTATCTGTAATTGGTGGCATTGCATTCCTGATTAGCTTCGTTTGGGAATATACCAATCCAAATAGCCCACTACTCTATTCTTTTTTACAATTCGAAAAAGGAAATAGCATTGAAGAATATGGCTGGTTGTTTCAGTTAATGGCAACAGCATATCTTATAGTTGTGTTCTTTCTTTTCATCCGCTTCTTCCGACAATTCCAGATTACAAGACAATTAAGAAATGCACCTGGAGAAAAAGCACCGCTTGAACTGAGGTTATGTATAAAAGATATGGCGCTTCGACTGGGTATAAAAAGGAAAGTAGATATCCGCTTATCAGAAATAATCAACACTCCCCTTACCATTGGTTTTTGGAAACCAGTGATCCTATTACCAGTGGCACTCATGAATCATCTTAGTCTTGCTCAGGCTGAATCCATTTTGTTGCATGAATTGAACCATATAAAGAGGAATGATTACCTGATAAATATTTTTATCGCTTCGCTCGATATCCTTCTTTTCTTTAATCCATTTGCCCGCTTCTTTACCTATACTCTTATAAGGGAAAGGGAAAACCATTGTGATGATATGGTATTGCAATTCAGATATCAGCCGGCTGAATATGCAAAAGCTTTACTGATTTTGGAACAAAAGAAATTACAACCATTACCTGTTTTTACTATCAGGGCTACCGGAAAAAACAACAAGATGTTGCTTCAAAGAGTGCAACGAATAATTTATGGTAGCACTACCGCTTATGGTGTATCTCCAAGAATGATAGGGTTGCTATTAATTGCTGTATTAACAGCTTCCGTAAGTTTGAATCAGGAACTAGTAAGAACAGAAGAGCCTTTAAGTTTTGCGATACAAACTAAAAAAGGAATCGAAACATACCAACAGCCTTTTACCACCCCTTCAGCATCTGACGCTAAAGCTGAACAATTTGTAATCGAAGAACAGAAGAATGCCCCTATTGAAAAAGCCAAATTTATCGCAAGAAGAATTAGAGCAAATGGCAGCTTTATTACAAGCTGCTGAAATAGAAGAAAAGGATTGCGGAAGCTACTTCCAATCAGGATGCAATGGAAGTAGCTGGATTTGCTACAAATGAAATCAGCAGGGATTTTTCGTTAGAAGAAACAAACCTAAAGACAACAGAACCTGCCGCTACAACTATTGAAACATTATCATCCGCACCCTATATTCCCGGCAATAGTTTCTCCTATCAAAATATAGAAGACAGTACTGTTCCCAAAAAAACCACTAAGACGGCATCTGATGTACAGGCTGCCGAAGACCTTGCAAAGGCTCTGAAAGCTATAGAAACCATCAATTGGTTGGAGATAGAGAAGAACCTAAAAGCAAGTAAGAACTCACTCGATATTGTAAAATTGCAGCAGGAACTAAAGAAAGCGCTGACATCAATCGATTGGAAAAAGATTCAGACCGAAACCCAATCAGCTCTCACAATGGCAGAACAGGAAATGATAGAATCGATTAACTATCAGAAGCAATTGGAAAGTTTCAGGAAAGCAAAAGCCATACAACAGGAATATGAAAACAAGCTCAGGGAAAAAATACTTGCTGAAAGATTATATCAATCTAATCCTTTGACCCCAAAAAAAGTTACTGGCAAGCCTTTGAAAAAGCCATTGAAAGTAGTTGTTATCTAAGCAATATCTAATAATCCATCAACTATTACCAAACGTTTTTCGGACACCAGTCTGCATACTTATTGCCGATCATGAATCCAATCAGGATTTCATGTGTTCCTTTACTTACAGTATTGAAGCGTGAAGTAGTATAATCGTAAGAGTATCCGATATTAAGTGAATTGGAAATATTTACGCCTACCATTCCTGCAAATCCTTCGCTATTCCTGTAACTCGCCCCTATCCATGCAACATCCTGATATTGTAATTTGGCATTGAATTCTATCTGGGTGGGCAATGGATTGATATATTTCACCATCACCGATGGAATAATATTGAAATCTTCATTGAGCAAAAAACGATATCCTGCTGTTGCAAACAAGTGAGGTACAAATTTACCATCGGTAGTTTTTACGGCATAGTCAGAGAAAGCGATTTTTTGAGGAATTATCTGCATGGCAGAAAGTCCAACAAAATAATCTGCTGAATACAAATATAAACCTGCATTAAAGTCGGGCTTTACAGTATTAATGATACCGCTATTGGCAACTGCCGGATCCACCGGTACATATATGAAATCTAGTTTACTTGTATTTAGGCTTAAGTTAGTAAGTCCCGCACCAAAGCCGGCAGCTAAAGTGGTACGTGCTGAAATCCCAATATGATAGGCATAAGTTGCATAAGCAGCAAAACGGCTTAATGGTCCGGTGCGGTCATTGATCATTTGAAGACCTATTCCATGATGAGGCTCAGCTGCAGTATAATCTTCCCAATAAGCAGTACCCCTCGGGTTTTCACCAGGAACCCTGAACGATGTTGGTGAGGTACGGTAATCTTTTTTACCGATGGCTCCGTGTATAGAAACATAGGAAGTTATAGGTGCATCCTGCAAGCCCACCCATTGGTGACGATGGCTTACCTTAACATCAATATAGTTTTCAATCCCTGTTAATGCAGGGTTGATAATATACTGGTTAAGTATATACTGTGTATAATGTGGTTTCTGCTGCGCCCAGGCTGCTGCCAAAAACAACATACAAAATCCCGTCAAAATAATCTTCTTCATAACTCATGCAGGTTTATACCGGGTCTCAATCAATTACAGTTAGACAAGGGAATTGGATGTATTGCTGCGAAATAGTATCAATTAAATGTTCTTCTTAACAAATGCTGATTACCTGATAATTGTAACAGAACCGTTCATTTGTGGTCTTCCATTCTTCGGGTTTATTATCCAGTAATAAGTAGCTACCGGCAATGGATTTCCGTTAAAGGTTCCATCCCATGGCTTCGTATACCCTGTTGAATGATACACCAGTTGGCCATACCTGTTGAATACTTCAACGGTTGCTCCCTGATAAGAATCCAAATATTCTATCACCCAATTATCATTAATACCATCTCCATTAGGGGAGAAAGCATTAGGAACTTTTGGTTTCTTCAACACTTTCACAAATACCTGATCACTCGCCACACAACCGTCTGCTGAAGTTACAGTAAGTGTATAAGTGATATCATCAACTGGTGATACTTTTGGCGTTGCTATCTTATTGTTTTCTATTGCTGTATTTGGAGTCCATAAATAGCTCAGGTTATTGCCTGTGCCTTTTCCAGCAATAGTAATAAATCCACCTTCCAAAACAGTACGGTCTGGACCAGCATCAACAATTGGTGTAGGATCTACAGTAATTGTCTGGTCTGCAAAAGTGCTACAACCATTTGTTGCGGTGAAACTGTACCTGATTGTATGTGTACCTGGTTTAGCAATTGCTGGACTAAAGCCGCCTGATGTTGAAATGATGCCGGGTCCAGAGAAAACTCCAGTTCCAGCAAACCCATAGATTTCACGGGCATCCAGTATCTGGAATGGATTTACTTCCTGGCATACATTATTCATAGCGTCGAACTGAATCGACGGACTTGCATTTATGGTAACTGTCTTTGTAATCTCATTTATACAATTGATACCTGAATAGGCAACATATCTAACTCTGAATGTTTTTGTAGCAGGAGTTCCAAAATCAGGATATGTGTGGGTATATAATTTACCTGGCACTGGATTATCATCCAGCGTTTTAATTGTTGGGTCGTTATTATAATCCCAATACACTTCTACTTTCACTACTGAACCAAAGTCCACAGTAGATGCATCAGTAATAGAAACTGATTGATTACTACAAAGAGCTGTTGCATTATTTACATTATAGGCAGCTTGAGGAATTGACCCGTTAACTGTAAATGGTTTTGTTAGTGTTGTAACACAACCATCTTTTGATGTAATAGTGAGACTCACATTGTAATTACCTACTGCAGTATATCTATGCTGTGGATTCTTCAGCGTTGATGTATTTGGATTTGCACCTGTTGCATTCGGATCTCCAAATGTCCATTGATAAGTAAACTGATTTTGTGTATTATCAGCAATAGTGCTACTATCCGTAAATAGGGCAAATGGGTCACTTAAACAAACCTCCGGAGTACCGAATGCGACTACAGGCTGGTTGTTTATAGTAATCGGTTTTGTTGTTACAGTACTTATACAACCTTTACTGTTTTCTACACCAAGGGTTACTGTAAATGTTCCTGCGGCCGGATAGGTTGTTGTAGGGTTTTGAAGTAAAGAAGTATTGCCATTACCAAAATCCCAGTTCCATTTTGTAAGTGCTCCTACGTTGGGATTGGAAGCATCTGTAAAACTGATTGTCTTGGTTTCACAAGTTGGTGCAATAATGGAGAAATTGGAAGTTGGTAAAGGATTTACAACAGTCGATTTTGTAATTGTATCCGAATAACATCCTTTATCTGTTACGATATATAATGCTGTAATGAATGTATTTGGTGTCAAAAAGCGATGAACAGGATTTTGTACCGCAGCAACCCCACCATCTCCAAATGTCCAGTTCCATTGTGATATTGCACTTCCTTTCGGATCGCTTGCATCAGTATAACGGGTGCTATCGTTCAAGCAAAGTTCAGCAGTTACATTGAAATCAGCTTTTGCTTTTGCATAAACTGTATTTACAATTTTAACCGAGTCATCAAAACATCCATTATTTGAAGTGACAGTAAGTTTTGTTGTAAAAGGACCTGTTCCTGTATAATTATGAACTGGGTTTTTATCGGTAGATGTTGTAGCATCACCAAAATCCCACACATACGTCAATACTTGATTCGCTTCATTGATGGTAGTAAGATCATTGAATGTTGCAGACAATGGCAGACATACATTTCCAGGCAAACTGAAATCTACCACAGGTTTCGCATGTATTACAAGAGACTGTGAGAACAAAGTACTCCTGCAACCCGTACCTGTTTCAACAGTAAGTGTTACAATATAGGTGCCGGCATTTGCATAGGTATGCTGAACATCTGCCCCAGTTAGTGCATTCACCAAAGTACCATCACCCAGGTTCCACTCCCATTTCACAATATTACCAACAGGAACTGTTGATGCATCCTTAAAGGTTATTACAGACTTCTCACAATAAGGTGCTACTACAGAAAAACCTGCAATCGGTGGATCAGATATAGGAATCACTTTTGTTACAGTATCACTTAAACAGCCTACATCTGTAATAGAGGCATGTCTAACTGTTTTAGGACCAGCAACAAGATATTTATGTTTGGGATTTGTTATAGTCCCTGTTGTTGCATCGCCATAATCCCAATACCATTTAATAACTGGTCTACCTTGCCCATTTGTATTATCAAAAAAAGCTACACTGTCTGAAACACAACCTGTATGCGTGAATGAGAAATCGGCTACCGGGGGATCGAATATCTGTAAGTCATACTCCACTTCCTGTAAACCGCTGCAACCATCCGGGGTTGGATTATTTGCAACAACAGAAATCGGGTAGGTACCGGTTGCATTTATCTGATAGGTCTTTGACAGTTTGTATCTGTATAGACTCCTGCCGTTGATAATCCAGGTGGAATCAAAAACAGGATTATTAATAGTAGTATCAGGAAACAGTCCATTGAACTTCCATTGAATAGAAAGGGGTTGGTAAGGGAATGTCATAGCAAACTTGAAAGGTGTCCCCTTACAACCTGCAGGGAAGCTAACAGTACCATAATCATTTTGAACACTTACAAATTGATACAAGTCTTTCAGGTTTGTACCCGCTGAATACCCATAAGATTCATTAGCGCCGAAGCCATAGGCTATAGCATTGAAAGGAGTATCACAGGTTAATGTATGAGCTCCTTGTGCTACCTGTAGATGCGCATAAGAATACCCCGAAGCAAATGGATGAACCTGAAAGCTTGCGGGATATGTAGCACCATCAATCTTGAAAGTATTGATGGCCAATGGATCATTTTTTATAATGACGTTTATAAAATGCTGGTTGATATTTGTTCCAGTGGTTGGCTGCATCGAGTTAAGGGTCACCTTACTGATAGTTTGCTCAATGGGGTTCAGATAGAGCATTTCAGGATCTCCTAATCCCCCATTACCACTGGTACCCTGTGTTGGGAAATATTGAGCCACCATAATCGGCTTATCTGATTCAATGATGTTAGCATCTGAGGTTGCAGCCAGAGAAGCATATTGGCCATTCACAAATGAACCTGGAAGAATAGTTCCTCCATTCAGCTTAACAACCGCTGTTGGATCGGATTTAAAAATCCTATAATAATTGTATTGACCATTCGGATTCGAGGTGTTGATACTCGGGGAAGTTAAATAGACCTTTCCCCATGTATTAGTGGGATACATCTGTTGATAGAGATTATCAGAAGAGTTTGCCCCTCCAACAGCTCCAATATTTATCTTTCCACTACCACAAAAAACAGCAATCTTTTTACAGCCAGACCCATTGTTGATGGACCTGATTGAGGATCCAGTAAGGTCAACTAAAGATAACACCTGATAAACCTGACCCTGGGTTAGGGTTTGCGTATAAGCAACTCCAGCAGCATGACCCGATTTGGTATTCTGTGATGGAATTATTTCAAGTGTGGTGGTTCCAGTATCAACTGCTACAGCAAAAAAATATGAAAACGAATTCGGTTCGTTTGAAACCTGAGTATAATTAATGGAATAGTATTCCTTACCCAGTGTATTTGTAGGCAAACATAATGTAGCTCCTGAAACTGCATTTACATAAATAAAGCTATAGACTACTACAGGTTTTTGGGCGGTAACATGTATACCATGATTATAAAGTCCTTCATCAAGGAGTGCCGCCGAACGAGGAATATCAATGGTGGTAATCTGGTTTGCTGTGATTGTGATATTCTGGAGAAATCCAACACTTGGTATAGCTACCTGGCCGGTGGTATTTACATCTGAGGTGATATAGAGCTGCATTTTTTCTGCCCCTCCAGCATTGAACATCCTTACATGGTTTCCATAACCAATCCAGAAGTCTTTGCCCTTATTGGTGAAATCCTGAGATTTTACCGATAAACAAGCACCCAAAAAGCTAATAATCAGCAAGAGTTTTCTCATCCAGTGATTTTAATACGCGTCCGGAAAAAGCAGCTACGCAAGATAACAATTAGAGTTTGTAAATGAAATAGCCTCCCTAATTTGTCTATACTCCAATTTTCAAAAAATATATCCAATCTTTCCCAACTCCCTTATTACCTAACTTCCTTACTCTTTCTCAGTATTTCCCCTGCCACCGGTCCCTCACAAAACAACAAATCCAAAATAGACATATGCGGTATAAAACCACTCCTATCCTCAAAAACTTGTCTGTAAACAATTGGCTGGGGAAACTGGGTAGAAATGCTTTTGGGCATCAACTTGCCTCTCAAATCGAGATACGAGTCAGCCGGATAAGAGGGTTGGTATTCAGTAGTGAATTCGACGGGATTCTGCCACTTCAATTTTTCCAAGGTCCATTTGAAACAAGCCAGATTCCAGTCGTTCAAAAAAATGAAGGGTTTCAAATAAACAGCTTCCAGTGAATCCCGATAAAAATCGAACCATGGGGAACGACTGTAACAGGATACGATTGTTTTCCAGTGGTTCGATTGCCATGGGTAACGGGTTGAAACCCTGACCTCCCTGGATAGCTTTCTTTGATCCCGGCCTTCTTCCAAAGGTACCGTCAAAAGGAGAGGTCCTTCAGCTCCAACAACCCACGTACGGTTCCGAAAACTCATTTTTTGAAACCGATCATATGACTCAAAAACAATATTCGAATTTTTATTTATATTTTTATATAAATCAACTGGTGCAAAATATTGTAATTCAGATAATAAGTTCATCAATTTATATTAAAAAGCCGCCTTGTTTAACCAATTTGAAAAGCACCCGCAAAACAGGTCATTTCTCTTTCAATTTTGAGCTACTAAAATAATAATTATCAGCCATATTCTTTTATAAAACAGTTTAATACATCAAATTTTTAATACTAAAATTATTGTCATGCTATTATTTTGAATTAGGATTGTCTAAATCAGTAATTCCTAAAAACTTTGGTTAAGGAAATCACAGCATTTTTCATCTGTTTCCACAGCCCAGAATGAAATAGCTATCTTGCAGCATAAAAAAAATATTCATGTCGAAATGCCTCTTCCCCACCCTTTGTTGTCTCCTGCTTTTTGCCTGTAAAACCAAGGATCTGGAATATCTCTCTTTCAACAATATGAAGATGGTGAAGCTGGGCTACCCCGAATCGACGGTCAGCCTGGAAGTGACTTGTTACAACCCCAACAAATTTGGAATGAGGTTGGAAAGCATGAATACCGACGTTTTCATCAATGGCGATTTTTTAGGAAAGGCCATGATTGATTCCATGCTGGACGTGCCCAAAAAAAGACACGTTCACCATCCCGGTAAAAATGGAAGTAAAAATGGGTAGCACCCTAAACGGACTTATGAAGATGATTAATAGCCCGGCCGACAGCAGTCTGCTCGATCTTAAAATGGATGGCAAGGCGAGGTTGAAAAAGGGAGGGATTTTTATAAATTACCCGATACATTATCAGGAGAAAAAGGTGTTCAAGTTTTAGGCAATCAAGTGGTTCCATAAGTTCAAGAGGTTCCATGAAGTTCCAGAGGGAGGTGTAACAGACTTATTAAATACAAAAAGTCCGAAAACGGTGTCTTTATGGCTACCATTTTCGGACTTCGGGGGCTTTCTTTACTTTCGACTACGACCCCTAGACTTCCCCTATCTCCCCGAGTCTTGCCCGGGTTGCATTGTGATATTCAACCCCTTCAGGGTTGGGGGTACCTCCCCGATTTGTAGCTGTATTCTCTTTCGGACTTCCGGACCTACTGACTTTCGGACATTCCTACATCCCTACTTCCCTACTACCTAACTTCCCGACTTGTATTTGTATTCTCTTCCGGACTATAATTTAGGAATCTTAAACAATCAGAGGCCGCGGACTAAAATTTCAAACACTCCAAAAATCAATCGCTACGGACTTCCGGACTTTCCTCTGACTTCCGGACTATAACTTAGGCTTCTTACAACACTTCGGCAGCCTCTCATACGCCTCCGGATTAGCCGCTACATCATCTGCATCATACCCAATATTGGCAATGTCAGTCTTTATGTTTTCGATATTTGTTCTGTCAGTAACGTAGGTAACCTTGGTTGTTTTTCGCTTGAAATCAACCACCACTTTTTGTATTCCATCAACACGCTTAAGATCACCTTCTATCTTATTCTTACAGGTTTCGCATTGTACAGTGGGGGTTTGTATGGTAGCGGTTACAACAGCCTTTTTTGACTGACTAAAACCTACTGCAGTAAATGCAATTAAGGCTAATAGCAAGGATATCTTTTTCATGGAAATAATTTTATCAAATGTAATGGCTCCCCTTGAATATTCGAAGTTCTAGGCAGCGATTTAGGGTATTTTTAAACACCAGTCCAGCTTGCTGGGTCTTCTCTCCACTGCAAAATCACTTTCTGGTGTTCAGCAGAAACCAGTCCTTTTTCAATGGCCAGTTCAATCAAGACAGGGAAATTGGTCAATGACCTGTACTTCAATTCATAGGTTTTGAAAGCTGCCTCTGCCACTGGGAAATCGTAAGTAAATATTGACACCATCCCAATCACTTCCAGTCCCGCGGCCTTTAGTACATCTACCACCTGCAGACTGCTTTTGCCTGTCGACACCAGGTCTTCAATCACCACCACCTTCTTCCCGGGCTCAAAAGAGCCTTCGATCTGGTTGCCCATACCATGTTCTTTTGGTTTTGGACGAACATATATATAGGGCAATTTCAGTTGGTCGGCAGCCATAGCTCCCCAGGCAATACCCGCTGTTGCAACACCGGCCAGTAATTCGGCCTCGGGAAACTGTTCAAAAACCACATTGCACATCTCCGATTTAATATAGTCGCGGATATAGGGAAAAGAGAGTACTTTCCTGTTATCACAGTAAATGGGACTTTTCCAACCACTGGCCCAGGTAAAGGGTTGCGTTGGATTTAATTTAATAGCATTAATTTGTAATAGCTTTTCGGCGATGGCTTTTTCGTTTGTCATGCCGCAAAATTGTACCATGAATATTGAAATGTGAAATTTATTTATGAACCTGAAAATATACTTCAAAGACAAGCCGCTGTTCCTCTGTGAGGAACTGACACCTGAGATTACTGAATACATGCATCACGATGATGCCGTCTTTATTGATGAGTTCTCTCTTCCCGGCATAAAATCGATGCTGCATGAAATGAAGGAATCGAAGATACATGCAGGAATCTTCCAGCATACCCCAATAGAGGAATTAAAGAAAGCGATCTGGAAAAAATTCAATGTTATTAAAGCAGGTGGAGGCTTAGTATTTAACGACAAGAATGAGATTCTTCTCATGTACCGCAGAGGAAAATGGGATCTTCCCAAGGGAAAACTAGATAAAGGAGAAACCATAGAAGAATGTGCTATCAGGGAAACTATAGAAGAAACCGGACTCAAAGATGTAACCATCATTGCTCCCCTTCCCACAACCTACCATACTTACGAAGAGAATGGAAAAGCATTCCTCAAAGAATCTTACTGGTATACGATGAAGGCAAAAGGCAAACAAGAATTGGTACCACAGGAAGCCGAACAAATCACTGCCGTTGAATGGGTACCCGTGAAACAATTGAAAACTTACATTGATAATACGTATCCGTCGGTGTTGGATGTGCTGAGAGCGGGGCTTGATGCAGGATGCTTGATGCTTTTTGCTCTTTGCCTAAGGCTTAAGGCCTAAAGCCTAGGGCTTAATTTAGATAGCTACCATTAGTTTTTGTGAATTACGAATGTCTAAGTACGAAGCATGAATCCCGTTTGGATTTCTGTATTAGCCTTAGGCCTTAGGCCTTAAGCTTTAGGCAAAAAAGAATCAAGCTTTTTTATCAAGAACAGCCACAGTCAACCTACTTATACAAATCAACCTCTCTTCCTCATCTGTTATTTTGATATCCCATACATGGGTTGAGTTACCAAGATGAATGGGTGTTGCCGTACCAGTAACAAATCCTTTTCTGGCACTTCTTATATGATTGGCATTTATTTCAAGTCCTACACAGATTTGCTTATTGGAATCAATTACTAGATAGGAAGCTACACTTCCTAATGTTTCTGCCAAAACGCAGGAGGCTCCTCCGTGTAATAGTCCGAAAGGTTGTATAGTTCTATGATCTACAGGAATCCTTGCTTTCAGAAAATCTGGTCCCAACTCCACCCATTCCATTCCTATATGTTCTCCAATAGTTCCTTTACCCAGAGGGTACATGTTCTCAAACTTCAAGTCTTTATTAAACCAGATCATTTTTTAAGGGATTCGTAAACTAGGTTGGGTAAGAAAGGGGAGGCATTACCACCATTGCGAATGATATCACGTACAATGGTAGACGCTACTGAAGTATATTTTGGTTCTCCTGTAAGGAAGACCGTTTCGATATGCTTGTCTAATGTGCGGTTAGCATCGGCGATTGTTTTTTCATATTCAAAATCGCTTACGTACCGTATACCTCTCAATATGAAATGGGCTCCGATTCTTTTACAATAATCAACTGTAAGACCTTCATAAATGGCTCCGGATACTTTTGGCTCATGCTTATAAATATCTTCTATCCATTCTAATCTTTGGTCTGGAGAAAACATAGGAGCTTTCGCTGCATTCAATCCAATTCCTACAACTATCTTGTCGAATAGTGGCAGTGCCCTGTCGATGATATCGGTATGTCCCAGTGTTACCGGATCGAATGTGCCTGGAAATAAGCAAATGCGTTGCATAAGTTGAATATTGGTAAGTAATAGAGGCCTAGAGTATTTCGAAACTATTGTTCCCTTCCTGCCAACAAATACAATGCAGCCATCCTTACGGCAACGCCATTTTCTACCTGTTGTAAAATAATTGACTGTCCACTATCCGCCACATCACTATCCAGTTCCACTCCCCTGTTTATCGGTCCGGGGTGCATTATCACAATCTCCTTATGAAGACTATCCAATAACCTGCGGTTGATTCCATAAGCCAGGCTATATTCTCTTAGTGAAGAGAACAATACCTGATTTTGCCTTTCCAGTTGAATCCTCAGCACGTTAGCCACATCACACCACTGCAAGGCTTTTCTCAAATCATACTCCACTTCAACTCCGAAAGCTTCTTTCATATAGGTGGGGATAAGTGTTGGAGGACCTGCCACCATCACTTCGGCTCCCATTTTTTTCAATAAGTAAATATTGCTCATGGCCACCCTGCTATGCATGATATCTCCTATGATGGCCACTTTTAATCCTTCCAGTTGTCCAAGCTTCTCTTTCATAGACAAAGCATCCAGGAGTCCCTGTGTGGGGTGTTCATTAATGCCATCACCAGCGTTGATGATAGCAGCTGGAATATGCTTTGCCAGGAAATGCGGGGCCCCGGAGGCGCTATGGCGCATTACCACCATATCCACCTTCATGGAAAGGATATTATTTACGGTATCAAGCAGGGTTTCCCCCTTTTTTACAGAGGAGGTGCCAGCTGTAAAACTGATGGTATCGGCGCTCAGTCTCTTTTCGGCCAATTCAAAAGAAATACGGGTACGGGTTGAATTCTCAAAAAGAGATTGACGATAGTTACATCCCGGAGGGGAAGGAACTTTTTAACCGGACGCTGTAAAACTTCTTTGAATTGAGTAGCCGTATCGAGGATAATCTGAATATCATCGCGTGTGAGATCGCGGATACCTAAGAGATGTTTGGTAGAAAGCTTCATCTTAGGGGACGAAGATAAATGATTCAACCCTATTGTGCCAAATGATTTTCATTGATTTAGAGCTATTATTTTAAAGAATTAGCAATTTTAGAGGAAGATTTATCGGTCCAGTGTTTTACAAGTGCCTCATAAACCATTTCTGGCGTTGGTATGGGCTTTACTTTGTTTCGAATAAGCTCCAGTTCTTTGTAACCCAAAGCTTGTTGACTACCTGAATAAGTGGCTGTATTATTCTCCCATTTATATGATTCAGTGAATATTTCTTCCCAAACTGTTGAAGTGGCGGGCAATTGGGTGGTTGAAACGGTAAGTCTGATAAACCCGGATACAAATCTTTCTGTTATGGTTAGGTCTGCAGAAACAATAGCATGAACTTTTCGGATATCTTCTGCCTCATCACGGTAATTATTTGCAATAACCTCTTGCGAAAAATTCTTCATCAACTGGTTTATTACCGGCTCATCAATATGCAATTCAAGTACATTCAGTACAATAGAATAGTTATAGGAATGTCCATCTGAAATATCTTCAGGTAAAAGGAAAGAGACGGGTTTTTTCTTCAGTTGCTTTTTAAGTTCCAGAATCAATTGCTTTTCCAGCATATGGCCTTTGTTGAAAGCCGAATCCCTGCCATTTAAGCCACGTGCCTGAACTAATACATAAGTACTATCGGAGGCAGTAACCACTACAAAAAGCAGGCTGGAAAAACAAAGTGTTAGAAGCAATGCCCGCATTTGAATAAGGTTTAAATACAGTGACTAATTTTAATTTTCCAATAAAGCCACTTCTTGTTTACCGTCACGTTCTTTCCAGAAGACTTTTACTTTTTGGGAAATGATGGAATCGATAGCTTTTCCAACGTAATCAGGTTGAATAGGTAGCTGACGACTGAATCTTCTGTCAATAAGAACGCAAAGTTCCACTTTGGCAGGACGTCCGAAATCGAGCAAAGCATCCAGAGCAGCTCTAATGGTACGACCTGTGTAAAGTACGTCATCTATCAGTACTACATTCTTATTCTCGATGCTGAAAGGAATATCTGTATGGTTAGCGAGATGTAAAGATTTACGAACATCATCCCTGTAGAAAGTAATATCCAGTTTACCATAAGGTACATTTCCTCCAGGTAAGAGTTCTTTCACTTCGGCCACCACTTTATCTGAAACGAAAATGCCACGAGGTTGTAGTCCAATCAATACTGTATCTGCCAAATCCACATGATTTTCGAGGATCTGGTGACTCAACCTTTTGATGGTGATGGCCAATTGTTGTTCGTTCAATACCGTTTTCAAATAATACTTTTTATAAAAATACAAAAGCTCCGGCTATTCACCGGAGCCTGATATTATGATTCTTGTAAAAATGGATACCCGTAATCTGTTGGTGGATTGAATGTCTCCTTAATAGTTCTGGCACTCAACCAACGATACAGATTCAGGATTGACCCTGCCTTGTCGTTTGTTCCACTGGCACGAGCCCCACCAAAAGGCTGTTGTCCAACAACCGCCCCTGTTGGCTTATCATTGATATAGAAGTTACCTGCTGCATTACGGAGTTTTGCAGTGGCCAATTCAACAGCGGCTCTGTCTTTAGCGATTACAGCACCTGTAAGAGCATAAGGAGAAGTCTTATCAACTAACTCCAGAGTCTCTTCGTATTTGTTTGCATTGTAAATATAGATTGTAAGAACTGGCCCGAAAATCTCTTCACACATAGTGATATAGTTGGGGTCTTTTGCTTCAATCACTGTGGGTTGAATAAAGTAACCCTCTTTCTTATCACATTTCCCTCCTACCAGTATCTCTGCTTTCTTATCTTTCTTTGCGTTATCGATGTAAGATTTGATTTTATCAAAGCTCTTTTCATCGATTACCGCATTGATGAAGTTGGTGAAATTCTCGACAGTCCCCATTTTGAAACTCTTCACTCCTGCCACCAGTTTCTTTTTCACTTCTTCAGCAATATTGGAAGGAATATATGCTCTTGACGCGGCTGAGCATTTCTGACCCTGGTATTCAAAAGCCCCTCTTAACAAGGCTGTAGCCACTACATCGGCATCCGCACTCTTATGGGCAATCACAAAATCCTTGCCACCTGTTTCACCAACTATTCGAGGATAAGAACGGTACATTCCCATATTCTTTCCTATAGTCTCCCACATATTATTAAAAACACCTGTAGAACCTGTGAAATGCACACCGGCAAATTCACGATGGTTAAAGCAAATACGACCAATAGTTGGTCCATCTACATAAATTAGGTTTATAACACCATCTGGTAATCCGGCTTCTTTCATGATACGCATGAACATCTGCGCAGAATATACTTGTGTATTGGCCGGCTTCCATACCACCACATTACCACACATAGCCGCAGATGTTGGAAGATTTCCACCAATTGCTGTGAAGTTAAAAGGAGTTACAGCTAAAACAAATCCTTCCAGCGGACGGTATTCCATGCGGTTATGCATGCCCGGACTGCTGATTGGTTGCTGACGATATATTTCGCTAAGGAAATGTACATTGAAACGGAGGAAATCGATGATTTCACAAGCCGCATCAATCTCTGCCTGATATGCATTTTTACTTTGTGCCAGCATGGTTGTCCCATTCATGTAGGGACGATACTTTGTGGCAATAAGGTCTGCGGCTTTTAAGAAGATATTCGCCCTATTCTCCCAACTCATAGCGGCCCAGGCTTCTTTAGCGGCTAAAGCAGCTTCGATGGCCAGGGTAACATGGCGTTCATCCCCTGCATGGAAATGGCCGAGCACATGCTTTATTTCATGCGGTGGGTGCATAGCCACTTTCTTATTGGTCCTAACCTCCTTTGCACCAATATACATAGGAACATCAATGGTTTCTTTCTTAAGTTCAGCTAATACTGCTTTCAGTCTCTTTTTTTCAGGAGAGCCTGGTGCATAATTAAGTACGGGTTCATTAACTGGTATGGGGTAGTTGAAATAACCGAGGTTCATAAAGCGCAGGTTTTGAGAAGCAAATGTACGCTTGCCTTTACAATAAAAAAACCATCCTATTATGCTCAACTCCATATTGCAAGCTTGATAGTTACCCCTCCTGAAAATAAAAAAGCTGAAAGAAGAATTATCCTCTTTCAGCTTAATATATCAATGCAAATACAAACAAGAATCCGTTGAATTTATTCAGCCCTATTAGTCGGTTTCCTTCTCACTCATCAGGTAAGCCTTAATGAATCCATCAAGATCACCATCCATCACTGGTCCAACATTACCTACTTCGTAATTGGTACGATGGTCTTTGATCATCTTGTAAGGATGGAAAACATAGGATCTTATCTGGGAACCCCACTCTATCTTTTTCTTCTTACTGTTATTAGCGTCTTTTATTTCATTTCGCTTTTGCAATTCCATTTCATAGAGACGGCTTTTCAACATCTGCATAGCCAATTCCCTGTTTCCAAGCTGACTTCTGTCTTGCTGACAAACCACCACTATTCCTGTTGGAATATGCGTCAATTGCACTTTCGTTTCAACCTTGTTTACGTTTTGTCCACCGGCACCACCACTTCTTGATGTTTCCATTTTCACATCAGCCGGATTGATTTCGATATTGATAGTATCATCCACCAATGGGTAAACATAAACAGACGCGAAAGAAGTATGACGACGGGCGTTGCTATCGAAAGGTGAAATTCTAACCAGGCGGTGAACACCACTTTCAGATTTAAGGAATCCGTAAGCGAAGTTGCCTTCAAACTGATAGGTACAGCTTTTGATACCCGCACCATCACCATCCTGCCAATCCATTTCTGTTACTTTCCAGCCTTGCTTTTCGCCGTACATGCGATACATACGGGCAAGGATTTCAGCCCAGTCCTGACTTTCAGTACCACCTGCTCCACTATTGATCTGTAAAACGGCCGGTAATTCATCTTCGGGCTCATTGAGAGTGCTTTTGAATTCGGCTTCTTCAATCTTATCGATGGCTTTTTGGTAAGCCTCTTTGGTTTCGTCTTCAGTAGCATCACCGCCTTTCCAGAATTCGAATAATACCGCAAAGTCTTCCACAGCAGTATTCGTTTCCTCATAAAGATTCACCCAATACTCATTCAGTTTGGTGCTTTTGAGAATTTCTGTAGCGCGCTTATTATCGTCCCAGAACCCGGGGCTCAAGGTCAATTGCTTGTCTTCAGCTATCTTATATAGTCGGTTGTCGACGTCAAAGAAACCTCCTCAGGACCAGAATCCGGTCCCTCATATCCTGTAACTTTTCTAGAGTCATAGGGCGCGAAGGTAAGGGAAAGGCGTGATGCTTGATGCTTTTTTTGCCTTTTTCGCTTAAGGCTTAAGGCCTAAAGCCTAAGGCTTAATTTAGATATCTGCCATTAGTTTTTGTGAATTACGAATGTCTATTCACGAAGCCTGATTTCCGTTTAGATTACTGAGTAAGCCTTAGGCTTTAGGCCTTAAGCTCTAGGCAAAAAAAGTCTTAGGAATCAAGCTATTTGTTCAGTAAACAAATCCTCCCGACTTTTGTAATACAGACATGGTACAGGCATATAATTTTTTAGCGAGCTGGCAGTTGTTTCCGGAGAAATGCAACTATGAGTTGGGAGAAAGACCTAAAAGTGGTGGCTATAAGATAGAATCTCTGGAAGAAAGCAGGGTGCTTCGTATTGAACACAACTGGGTTTCTTTAGAAAGTCAGGCTTTTCATGCCGATTATAAAGTAAAGGCTGTTTCAGAGTTACAGGAATTTGAGGATACTTCGATGGCCGATCAGGTGCAGGTTAATTTCCCTGATGGTATAACTTTTGAAATTCATTTTTACAGAAGTGGTCAGGTTATTTTGCATGTTGTCCATGAAATTATGCCTAACGGATATCTCAAAGTGACCCAACAAGGGTTCAGACCTGATGGAAATGCCTATACCAATACGGAATACTTCCACAAACAGATGAGCGTGCTTCCCTATTCCACTTCTGTTTCTGGTGCAGTAATAAGACCTACAGAAGAAGGGGTAATAAAGCATAAGGCACTAACAGCTATGGAAGAGCAGACAAATATGCAGCTCGACCAAATCCGGAAACAAATTGAATTATTAGCATTACAGGCACAGGAAATACATAAGAGAAAAGAACTTTCAATGATCATCTATCAGGCAAAACTCAGTTTTTCGCCAGTAATTGGACAACTCTATTACCTCTATGAAAGAAAAGACGATACACATCTACTATCATTGGTAAGTCCGAAAGAATGGGGCGGTGGTGCTGGTCCTTTCAAACGTTTTATTGCAGCGGTGAAGTTGTTAGCGGATCATACGTGGATGGAGGTGTTTTAAGAGCTAGATGCTTTTTTGCCTAAAGCTTAAGGCCTAAAGCCAAGGCTTATGCAGAGGCAGAAACGAAAATCAGGCTTCGTAGTTAGACTTTCGTAATTCACAAAAACATATGGTAGCCTTCTACTTTAAGCCTAAGGCTTAATGCTAAAAGCCTAAAGCTTGGTTTTGTATTCCCTACAAAATATAGTCTTCGTATTAGTTCACTCGTAAAGAAAGAAAACATGCGGGACTTTATCTGCATTAAGCCTTAGGCTTTAGGCCTTAAGCTTTAGGCAATAAAATGTATTTTGAACAATGAAAAAATCGGCCTCATCGGTGGCCTCACCTGGGTTTCCACCATAGAATATTACAGATTATTGAATCAGTTAGTGAATGAAAAGCTGGGAGGTTCGGAAGCGGCTGAAGTGATTATTTATTCCGTCAATTTTGGCGAGATCAAGAAATTCACCGAAGCAAATGACTGGGCAAACATCAGTAAGATAATTTGTGCTGCAGCGAAAGAACTGGAAAAGGCTGGTGCAGCTTGTGTTTTATTGGGTGCCAATACGATGCATAAAATTGCACCTGAAGTACAATCAGCTGTATCAATTCCACTTATTCATATTGCAGATGTAACTGCTACAGCTATTCGTAACAAAGAACTTTCAAAAATCGCTCTTCTTGGAACAAAGTATACGATGCAACTGGACTTCTATAAAAACGCATTGGCAGAGAAAGGAATTGAAACATTGATTCCAGATGAGGATAACATTCAATATATCAACACAGCTATTTATACGGAATTAGGAAAAACATTTTTCTTCCCGAAACAAAGAAAAGATTCCTTGAAATTATTAGATTCGTTAGCAAAGCAGGGAGCTGAAGGGGTTATATTGGGTTGCACTGAAATTCCTTTACTATTGAATCAATCAGATACTTCATTAGCGGTCTTCGATACAACATTGATTCATGCCACTGCAGCAGTTGAGTTTTCTTTGGCGTAATAATAAGTTTAGTACCCAATCTAACCATTCACACCACTTAATAATATAAAGTTCATTTTCTTATTTTTCTACCGCAGAGACGCGGAGACGCAGTGACAGGCCTCTGCGTCTCCGCGTCTCTGCGGTAAAATTCATTTTAGTTAATCATGGCTACCAGGCTCCTACATTCCAGAAAAGAAACCGTCTAAATAAATCTTTCTCTTCTCCCCCGTCCCTTTCCTTATGTTTGTGGATTAATTTTATTATATGAAAAAGAACCTTATCGGATTAAGCTTATTTCTCCTGTCTTTCATTACAATCAATGCTCAAACAGCAGAAGAACTGGTTGCCAAAAACATCGAAGCCCGCGGTGGTCTTGAAAAACTCAAGGCATTAAAAGGGATTATTTATGAAGGCACCATGCAACAGCAGGGAGTGGAAATAGCCATGAAATTCTATTATTTCCACAACGTTGCCACTAGAGTTGAATTTTCTGCAATGGGACAAGATGGATATACAATTATCACTACAACCAAAGGATGGTCATTTAATCCGTTTGCTGGCAATGAAGCTTCTGTTGAACTACCAGAAGATGCCGTAAAGGAGTCTCAGACGCAACTTGACGTACAGGGCCCACTGGTCGACTACAAGGAAAAGGGAAATAAAATTGAATTTGCAGGAAAAGAATCCTTACAAGGTGCGGACTATTTTAAGTTGAAAGTAACGAGGTCAAATGGCAAATCGATACTGTATTATTTAGACAAAAACTATCTGGTTACAAAAGCAATTTCTACAGCAACAGTTAACGGAGCAGAACAAGAAGTAAGCACTGAGTATTCTGACTATAGAAAGACGCCTGAAGGCTATACACTTGCTTTCCACAGAGTAAGTGCGAATATGGACATAACTTTCGAGAAGGTGATTATCAATCCACCATTCAACGAAACTCTTATTAAGCCAACAAATTAACTTTGATTCAGGCTTGTTAATAATTTATTGATTTTTAACATCATTTACTGTGTAAATTGTGCCTTCATTCTTAAAGCTAAAAACCACACTAATGTCAAAATTTACCCGCCTCTTCCTATGCTGTGCAGCCTTCCTTTTATTGACTACACCAGGATTTACAGCTTCTATTTCTGTTCCTGTAAGCTCTTCAAGCACTACCAGCACTCCCGATGAAAAAACTGTTTCATCTGCGCTTGATGAATACAATAGTTTAAGTCGCAGAGAAAAGAAAAGCAGGATGCGTGATGTTAAAAAATTATTGAAAGAACAAAAAGCTGATAAAGCTGCTGGTAAAAAGGCTGACGACAACACAATCCTTTTGGCAATCCTTGCTATACTATTACCACCATTAGCAGTATACCTTAAGGAAGATGCTATCACTACGCATTTCTGGATCAGCCTTATTCTTACTTTACTATTCTGGCTTCCAGGTGTTATTTATGCAATGTTGGTTGTATTCGATGTAATCTAATAGCAACTAATTCACTATATTAAATAAGCAGGCAACCCCTGCTTATTTTTTTTGCAAGGTGCGGGCAATTGACTAACTTCCCTATAAATAATCCTTGATGAAAAAATCATTGCTTCTATCGGCAATTCTGATTTTCGGTTTGCTTGCTTGTAAGAAATCAGCAGACGACCCCACGGTAAATGAAACGCTTACTTCCACTCGTTGGGGAATCTATAGTTTAACACTGGAATCACCAATTGGAAGCAGTCCAGTAGATATTACAGGTACTACATTCAAACCTTGCGAACTAGACGATGCCATTGTATTTAATACTGGTGGTTCTTTTTCTTGCAAAGACAGCAATACTGTTTGTATTCCCGCCAATAACAGTATCTTTTATAATTTAAATGGTGGTACCTGGACATTATCTGGTGATACCTTATTAACTATCAAGAAGGGCTTCAACGAACAACCCTATCGAATAAAAAGCTTCACTCCCTCGTATGTAGAAATATTTCAGCAACAGAAGAACTATCTAGACCAACTGGTACGTTATACATTCAAACTAAAGGCTGTTAACTAACCCTTTCAATACAAAAAGCCCCGCTAACATTACAGTCAGCGGGGCTTATTATTTTTGAAACTATCTGTTTCTTAGTAGTCCATTCCACCCATTCCTGGTGCACCGTGTGCATGTGGAGCTTCTTCTTTCTTAGGTTTGTCGGCAACTACACATTCAGTAGTCAATAACATACCAGCGATTGAAGCTGCATTTTCAAGGGCGATGCGGGTAACTTTAGTAGGATCGATAACACCAGCCTTCAGAAGGTTTTCATATTGCTCCGTACGGGCGTTGAAACCGAAATCACCTTTACCTTCCTTGATCTTCTGAACAATGATAGAACCTTCGATACCTGCGTTTGCAACGATTTGGCGAAGTGGTTCTTCCAGTGACCTTCTTACGATAGCCATACCGGTTTGCTCATCTTCCACCTGACCTCTAACTTTAGCATCGAGGCTTTCAATAGCACGGATATAAGCAACACCACCACCTGGAACAATACCTTCTTCAACAGCAGCGCGTGTAGCATGCAATGCATCATCAACGCGATCTTTCTTCTCTTTCATTTCCATTTCAGTAGCAGCACCGATATACAGTACAGCAACACCACCGCTTAATTTAGCAAGACGCTCCTGTAATTTTTCTTTATCGTAATCAGAAGTAGTTACTTCAATTTGGGCTTTGATCTGGTTCACTCTTGCAGTGATATCTTCTTTCTTACCCTTGCCACCAACAACAGTAGTGTTGTCTTTGTCAATGGTAACAGAAGCAGCTGTACCTAAATAGCTCAGGTCAGCATTTTCCAATTTGTAGCCTTGATCTTCGCTGATAACGATACCCTTTGTGAGGATAGCGATATCCTGTAGCATTTCCTTACGACGGTCACCGAAACCTGGTGCTTTAACAGCAGCCACTTTCAAAGTACCACGGAGTTTGTTTACTACTAGTGTTGCTAATGCTTCACCTTCGAGATCTTCAGCGATGATCAATAAAGGACGACCGCTTTGAGCTACTTTCTCCAGGATATGGAGGATATCTTTCATAGCGCTGATCTTCTTGTCGTAGATCAGGATATATGGGTTCTGCAGTTCAGCTTCCATTTTTTCGCTGTTTGTAACGAAATATGGAGAGATATAACCGCGATCGAATTGCATACCTTCTACAACATCAACTGTTGTATCAGTTCCTTTTGCTTCTTCTACAGTGATAACACCTTCTTTACCAACTTTAGCGAAAGCTTCAGCAATCAACTTACCGATAGTTTCGTCGTTGTTAGCAG
Source organism: Chitinophagaceae bacterium (assembly GCA_016721085.1). Classification (GTDB taxonomy): domain Bacteria; phylum Bacteroidota; class Bacteroidia; order Chitinophagales; family Chitinophagaceae; genus Endoryza. The sequence continues at coordinate 39,303 of JADKJI010000011.1, forward strand.
AGATAGTGGCAACTTGCTGGATCTTTTTGCTATCGCTTCCAACAGTTTGGCTTTGTCCACGGAGATTTTCGATAACCAGTTTAACGGCTTTGTCGATACCACGTTTCAGGTCCATTGGATTGCTACCAGCAGCAACCATTTTCAAACCTTCAGCAATGATAGATTGAGCTAATACAGTAGCGGTAGTTGTACCATCACCTGCAATATCAGCAGTTTTGCTGGCTACTTCTTTCACCATTTGGGCACCCATGTTCTCAATTGGGTCTTCCAATTCAATTTCCTTAGCAACGGTAACACCGTCTTTAGTTACGGCAGGAGCGCCGAATTTCTTTTCAATTACCACGTTACGGCCTTTTGGTCCGAGGGTAACTTTCACTGCATTGGCGAGAATATCTACGCCTTTCTTCATCCTGTTACGGGCTTCAATATCGAAAAACAATTGTTTTGCCATATTTCTAAATTTGAAAATTTGTGAATTTGAAAATTTGAAAATTAAATGATGAAAATTTGATGCTGCCGATCATTTTTAAATCAGCACATTATCAAATTTTCAAATTAAACGATAGCGAGAATATCGCTCTCTCTCATTATCAGCAAATCATCTCCTTCGATAGAGATCTCAGTGCCAGAATATTTACCGTATAAAACTGTATCGCCAACTTTTACAGTTACTGGCTCATCTTTTTTACCAGGGCCAGCTGCTACAACAATACCACGTTGTGGCTTTTCTTTAGCAGTGTCTGGGATGATGATTCCACCAGCTGTCTTTTCTTCAGCTTTCGCTGGTTTCACTATTACCCGGTCGTGCAGGGGGGTAACACTTAACTTTTTAGCCATAGATTATCAGTTTTGATTTTTTTTAATTATATGTCCGCTGTTTATAGCGGGCAGCAAAGGTAATCGAAATTCGTACCAATAGAACCCAGACCGAAAAAAAAGGAATGTTTGGCAGTTTTCAGGAATCTAGTGGCAGGAAGAGGTTCTGGATCAGGGGGGGGGAGTGACAAAGTTGCGGTAACTCCAGCCCAAGGCCTAAAGCTTAAGGCCCAAGGCTTAATTCAGGAAGCTACCGATAGCTATTGTTCTTTTACACAAGTCACTGTCGAAGACTTCACTCCGGTCGGATTCCTGAATAAAGCCTTAGGCCCCCTAGGCCTTAGGCTTTAGGCGCGAAGCATTGCCATTCTTTCCCTATATTTGCACCCTCAAAAAGCTCCTTGACTAATGATCAGCAGAAGAAATATTCGTGTTAAAGTGATGCAGGCACTGTATGCTATAGAGAGCATGGAAGAATCCAGTACCCCTGCCCCCGGAGTGAAGCCCAGCGCTGATCCGATTAAATTATTGCAGAAACAGTTCCACATCTCCCGCCAGCTTTTTGTTTATATTATCCATTTTCATAATAGAAGTGGCCAGATATGCAGAAACTGACTCGAGAAACCGATCTAATAAACATCTCCCCAACCAGGAAGACCTTAATGTAAATACCAAATTAGCCGGTAACGAACTGCTTTGGAAAATCCTGGAATCCCCCTCCTGGAAGCAGGTTCTGAAAAATGATAAGGGACAATGGCCAGATGATCAGGAACTGGTGAAGAAAATTTATGGCGAACTGGCAGAAAAAGAGATATATAAAAAGTATATCCAAACAGCCAGTCGCGATAAAAAAGAAGAAAAAGCATTGCTGGATTATATTTTCACCGAATTGATGCTTCCGAATGAATCATTCGAGTCACATCTGGAAGAATTCTATACCAGCTGGCAGGATGATGCCGACATGATGGTTCAACTGGTGAATAATTTCCTGAGTAAGCCAGCTTCTTATAACCTCGACGATCTTTTAAGTAAGGAGAAAAGGCAGTTCGCCATCAACCTGTTACAAACAGCACTTGATAAAAAAGAAGTTACGCTCGATTACATAAAGCCAAAACTGAAGAACTGGGATCCAGACAGGATTGCAGTATTAGATATGATATTGATGCGTTTGGGGGTTTGTGAATTCCTGTATTTTGAAACCATTCCACCAAAAGTTACTATCAACGAATATATAGATCTGGCTAAAGAATACAGTACTCCACAGAGCGGCCATTTTGTGAATGGTATATTGGATAATATCCATAAGGATCTGGTGAAAGATGAGAAAATGCATAAAGTATCTTTTAAACCGAATTCATAACAGCTATATCTTTAGATTTGCAAAAATTAGGTATATGAAGTCATATGTATTTGCCATTTCAAGCCTGTTAGTTTTCAGCTCTTGCCTGAATACCACCGACAAAGAAAAGGGCCTGCCTGCCACTGCCGGAACCACAGCTATAGTTGCTGATTCTACAAAGTTCACTTCTATTGAATGGATCGACTCTTCAAAAAGTCTGGGTAGTATTGATGAAGGACAGGTGCTGAAAATCAATTATCGTTTCAAGAATACAGGTACAAAACCCCTGATCATCGAGAAAGTACAACCAGGCTGTGGATGTACTGTAGCAGATTACCCAAAAGAACCTATTGCACCGGGTCAGGAAGCTGAAATAAAAGCAGAATTCGATAGTCACGGTAAAGGCAATAACGAATTGACAAAAAAGAACATTACCGTTTATGCTAATACTGCAACCCATGGATATACCCTATGGTTTGATGTAACCGTGAAGAAACCCCAATCATAAGCATTATAAAAACAAAAAATAAACATGACAACTTTAGTGTATCTGTTACAAGCTGCTCCAGCAGGAGGCGCCACTTTACAATTAGTATTACTTGGAGGTATGATCCTGGTTTTCTGGTTATTCATGATTCGTCCACAAGCTAAAAAAGCAAAATTGGCTAAGCAGTTCCAACAAGATCTGCAAAAAGGTGCCAAAATTGTAACCATAGCAGGCATTCATGGTACAGTAAATAAGGTAAACGAAGACGGTACTACCATCATGCTGGAAACAAGCCCAGGTAGCTATATCAAAATTGAGAAATCTGCCATTTCTATCGAATGGTCTCAAGCTTTGAATAAGCCTGCTGCTACACCAGTAAAATAATGGATAAGCATATTTTAAAAGATCCCATCCTTTCAAGTTGGGGATTTTTTATTTTAACAGGGTTAGAGTGAAGGATAGAACCTCTAATTTTATGGCATGTTGCGAGTAGGAATTACAGGAGGCATTGGAACTGGTAAGAGTACCATCACCCGCATTTTTGAAGTGCTGGGAATTCCTGTGTATGATGCTGATGCCGCCGCCTGAAACATAATGAACAATGATGAGGAACTAAGGACTGCTATTATTTCTGCTTTGGAGAACAATCTTATAGCTCTGAAGGACTGAACAGGAAATATATTGCCTCCATTGTTTTTGAAGATGCTTCCAAATTGGAACTACTGAATTCATTAGTTCATCCTGCAACCTTAAGGATGCTGACAAATGGCTAGCCAAAACAGTCATCGCCCTATTCCATCAAGGAAGCGGCTTTGATATTTGAAAGTGGTGCTTCCCAACAATTGGATCTGGTGATTGGAGTAGCTGCTCCCCTGCCCCTTCGGTTGCAAAGAGCTATGAAAAGGGACAATATTACTAAAGAGGAAGTGATGGCAAGAATGGGAAAGCAATTAAGTGAAACCATCAAACTAAAACTCTGCGATCATATAATTTATAACGATGAACAACATGCGCTCATACCGCAGGTTCTTACGCTGCATGAAATACTGCTAAAAGAAGCAGCTAAAAAAATGTAATGGAAAATTTCCCGGATTGGTCAGACATATTACTTGCGCTTATTTTCGGAATTGCGGTACCCTTTATTTCAGGAGTGAAAAGTGCGGCCCAAATGAAAGAGACGCCAATGATGTTCGATTCTGCAACTAAAAAAAGGTTCTATATAGGAAATAGCCTGTTTTTAGCCATCATGGGGGTGATTATATTGATTTCATGGTTACTTCATTCCAGACCTTTTAGCAGATTAGGATTTAACTTCCCATCTACCGACCAATATACCCTTTGTATTGTCCTTACCTTTCTCTTTGTTGGCCTTTATATAATGGATGTAGTCCATGGAATGTTTAGTCCTGATGAAATGAAGAAGCTGAAAAGCAAGCAGAATCCCAAACACCTTTTCTTCCAGCAGAATGGAATGAAATCCTTCCTATTTTGTGATGTGTCTAAGTGCAGGTGTATTTGAAGAAATCGTTTACAGAGGATTTCTTGTCACTTTTTTCCAGCAAATATTTACAGGCATACCTTCTGCTTCTACCTGGGCGCTTTTGACTCCTGCTTTAGTTTTTAGTTTGGCACATTATTATCAGGGGCCAAAAGCAGTATTTAAAATATTGGTGTTATCCCTTTTGTTTGGAATGATATTCTGGTACTCACAATCCCTCCTCATAGTAATCATTCTTCATACGCTTGTTGATCTGTCGGGTGGTATTCTAAGTATCATAATGGCAAAAAAGAAGCTGGCAAAGAATAATGAAGAAGATCAATTTGATTAGAGTGATGCAAAACTAAAATCCTCCATAAGGATCACTGCGTCGTTTATGAGATTGATTCCTTAATTTTAAAGGGACAGACATATTGTTTCATAATTCAAACCGGGTTTATGGATCGGCGCGATTTCATTCAACAAACCGGACTTGCAGCAGCAGGTTTAGCCTTACAAGAAGCTTTATCTTCAAATATATCTCCTGCAAAAAAAAACAGGGTTGCAATGGTAGGCACAGGCGTAAGAGGCATTGGTATGTGGGGTATTCCAGTTGTCAAGGAATTTTCAGATACCGTTGAATTTGTGGGATTATGTGATATCAATGCCGGAAGAGTAGCTACTGCAAAAAAAGCGCTTGGGGTAAACTGTACCACCTATACTGATTTTGATCAGATGATGAAGGAAACAAAACCCGACAAACTGATTGTAACTACCGTAGATGGTACGCATCATGAATTCATTATCAGAGGTATGGAATATGGGGCAGATATTATAACAGAAAAACCCATGACTATTGATGAAAAGAAATGTGAAGCCATACTGGAAGCAGAGAAAAGGACAGGAAAAAAAATTACAGTAACCTTTAACTACAGATACGCACCCCACCGACAAAAGATCTATGAATTGTTACGGGAAGGAACCATTGGCAAATTAACATCCGTTGATTTTCACTGGTATCTGGATGTATATCATGGTGCCGATTATTTCAGAAGATGGCATCGCTTGAGAAAGAATAGCGGCAGCCTTCTTGTACATAAGGCAACTCATCATTTCGATTTACTTAACTGGTGGATTGATTCTGATCCGGAAGAAGTGGTTGCCTATGGATCTCTTGATTTTTATGGCAAGAACAATTCTTTCCGACATACTCATTGCAGAACCTGTCCTCATAAAACATCCTGCTCTTTCTTCTGGGATATTACAAAGGATAAAAACCTGATGAATCTTTATGTGGCTAACGAATCATTTGATGGCTATATGAGAGATGGCTGTGTTTTTAAAGAGGATATTGATATATTCGACAAGATGGCTGTACAAATGAAGTACGCTAATAAGGTTCAGGTCAGCTATTCTCTAACAGCCTATTCCCCTTATGAAGGCTACCGTATTTCATTTAACGGCACAAAAGGAAAACTGGATGCCTGGATAAAAGAAAGACAGCCATGGGAAGAACCAGCAATTGATGAGATTCAGGTAACTTCCAACTTTGGAAAAAGAATTTCCTATCCCCTTTCAAATAAGGAAGAGGGACATGGTGGTGGAGATGTAAGATTAAGAAAACAGGTTTTTACTCCGGGAGAAGATCCATTACGTCAATCGGCCGGATCAAGAGATGGTTCAATGGCATGCCTTATTGGAATTGCTGCGAGAAATAGTATCGATAGCGGGATGCCAATAAAAATTGGTTCCCTCACTTCTTTACAACCACAGACTAACAGAATATAAAACTAAAATGCAGAAATAAAATAGCGATTATGAGAATACGATTATTAACTCTTTTATTATGTACCACTTTTCTAAGTAGCATATTGGTTGCTCAAACAGGGTATAGTGATTATGCAAAACAAACATCCCGTTTAAAATCAATTGCCAATGCAAATGCTTCAACTACAAAATTGGTTTCTTTAGGAAAAACGAGTGGCGGAAAGGACATCTGGATGCTTACAATTGGAACTGGTGAAACATCCAGTCATCCTGCCATTGCAGTAGTAGGTGGAACAGAAGGAAGTCATATACTGGGAACAGAACTAGCAATTGGCTTCGCAGAATCCCTTTTACAAAATAGTAATTCGGATAGCATAAAAGCGGTGTTAGCAAAAACTACTTACTATGTTTTCCCAAATATGAGTCCGGATGCTATGGAACAGTATTTCGCGGCTATTAAATACGAGCGTTTAGGGAATGCTTCAGTTACTGATGATGACAGGGATGGCAAAACAAATGAAGATCCTTATGATGATTTAGATGGCAATGGGAAAATTACCTGGATGCGGATTGAATCGCCTGTAGGAGAATATAAAACCCATCCTGATGACCCAAGGATACTTATCAAGGCAGATATTACGAAAGGTGAAAAAGGAAAATATCTATTGCTGTCGGAAGGAATGGATAATGATAAAGATGGAGTTTTTAATGAAGATGGTGATGGAGGGGTTCAATTCAACAAGAACCTTACATATAAACACCCTTCTTTTTCACCTGGTTCCGGAGAATTTCCAGTTTCTGAAAATGAAAGCCGTGTTTTATTAGATCAGCTCTTTGAATTATTCAACATATATGCTGTAATAAGTTTTGGCACAAACAATAACCTATCATCTCCTGTTTCATACAATCCTGCAGCAGCCAATCAACGAATTGTTGCTGGCTGGCTTGAAGCAGATACAAAAGTAAGTTCACTAGTGAGTGATTTATATAATAAGACTGGTGGAGGGAAAGATGCTCCTAAAACAACAGCGATGGGCGGAGATTTTGTTTCCTGGGGTTATTATCACTTTGCCCGTTTTAGTTTCAGTACACCAGGATGGTGGCCTCCTAAAGCTAAACCAGACACTACTAAAAAAGAAAAGGCATTCACGATTGATGACGCTTCAGCAAATTTCCTGAGGTGGTCGGCTCAGCAAGGTATCAATGACAATTACACAGATTGGAAAGCTTATACTCATCCCGATTTCCCCAATCAAAAAGTTGAGATTGGAGGTATTGACCCTTTTGTAATGAGTAACCCACCATATAAACTTGTTGGAGACCTTGTAAAAAACATACTGATTTCCTTATTAAACTATCAGCATTTCAACCCGCAATAGATATTGTAAATGTAAAGACTGAGAAACTAGGCAATGGACTTACAAGAATCAGTTGCAACATAATTAATACAGGTGCCCTACCCTCTCACACAAAACTGGGCGAAAGAAGTTATTGGGTTAAAAAGGTAGTGGCCAAACTGACATTGGTAAATGGTCAAACAATCATAAGTGGACAAACAAATAAGGCAATAGATACGATTGAAGGATATGGCACCAAGCAACTAACATGGGTCATAAAAGGAAATGGCAAAGTAAAATTGGATGTTGGCAGTCCAAGCACTGGAAGCAAATCAATCGACATTAGTTTGTAAACAAAAAAAACTCAGTATAATGAGTTTTACTATACGATTCATAATTATATTATTCCTTTCTGCGACTGTTATCGATACTCAATCTCAGAATGCAGATCAGATTTTCAAAGCAGCTGGAAGTCCGGCTAATCCAAAAGTAGCTATCAGTTGGAACCACTATAATGACCATGGAGGAATAACTGAAATATGTAAGAAAATAGCAGCTGCATATCCGGAGCTTGCGAAATTGGAATCTATTGGCAAGTCGTTTAAAGGACGTGAAATGTGGTGCCTGACCATTACCGATTTCAAGAAAGGTGATCCGGAGCATAAGCCTGGTATTTACATTGATGGAAATATTCATTCCAATGAAATACAAGGTTCAGAATTTGCTATGTACACTGCCTGGTACTTAACAGAAACTTTTAAAGACACAAAATTTATTCAGGAGCTATTAGCCGATAAAGTTTTTTATATAGTACCAACTATCAATCCAGATGGAAGAGATAGTTATTTCCATGAACCTAATACCGCCAGCACACCACGTTCAGGGGTTATTCCTATAGACAATGACCGTGATGGTATGGTAAATGAAGACGGGTATGATGATCTTGATGGAGATGGCGAAATACTCTTGATGCGCCGAAAGAGTAACAATGGTCGCTTAAGGGTTGATCCTGCTGATCCAAGAAGAATGATTCAGGTGGGTCCTGATGAGAAAGGAACTTATGAGATGCTGGGGTTGGAAGGAAAAGACAATGATGGTGATGGACAGGTAAATGAAGATGGGTACACATTTGAATACGACCCAAATCGTGATTGGGGTTGGGGATGGCAGCCAAACTACATACAAAATGGAGCCTATAAATATCCTTTCTCATTACCCGAAAACAGGAATGTGTTGAATTTTGTAATGAAGCACCCAAATATTGCTGCAGCACAATCTTACCACAACGCTGGAGGAATGATATTAAGAGGTCCTGGTGGACAGGAGGATGTTGGAACTTATAATTCACAGGATGTGCAGGTATACGATGCCATCGCAAAAAAGGGAGAAGAATTAATTCCAGGGTACCGTTATTTAGTTGTTCATAAAGACCTCTATTCTGCCTACGGTGGAGAATTAGATTGGTTTTATGGTGGACGTGGTATCTATACCTATTCCAATGAATTGTGGACGCCGTATTTAATGTTCAATAAGGATGCTACCAGAGATCCTCAGGATAATGCTTCTTATCAATTCGATCGTTTTCTATTATTCAAAGATGCATTTGTGGATTGGCATGAATATAACCATCCTCAATATGGAAAAATTGAAATTGGTGGGTTCAAAAAGAATTTTGGAAGAGCACATCCTGGCTTTTTGTTAGAGAGTGATGCCCATCGAAATATGGCCTTCACCATCTACCATTGTTACCATACACCGAAATTACAAGTGGATACTATCATTGAAAAAGATCTTGGTGATGGTCTTAAAGAAATCACCGCAGTTATCAGCAACCAGCGTATCATGCCTACCCATTCAAGCCAGGATATAAAATTCAATATAGAAAGGCCTGATTATATAAGCATAACAGGGGCAAAAGTGATTGCTGGAATGATTGTAGACAACCCTGACCTGAATATAGCCAGGGAGCAAAAAAACAATCCCGCTACTATTGAAGTGAGTAATATTCCCGGGCTTGATGAAGTAACAGTAAGATGGATTGTTCAGGGCTCTGGAAAGTATACGATAACAGTTGACAGCAAAAAAGGAGGGCTTTCTACAAAATCAAAATAAAACTAATGTTATTGTTTAACAGGCTATTAGTTCGCTAATAGCCTGTTCTTTTTTATGAAGGTCCAGTTTAATATTAGTAGAATTTCGAAGAAATCATAGAATCCCTAAACTTGTCCTAAGTCAACAAACTAACCCGAAAATTATTTTCTCTAATTTGGTCAATTACTCTATCTTACTTGGTATAAATCAATCCTTTGCAATACTGACAGGAGAAAATGCTGTATCACTCCAAAAAGATTTTTTTCTCTACCATACCCTTCACTTATCCATTACCTCTTGAAGTGCCATCAGCCAGCTATCATTAAATAAAGATGAATCCTAATAACTCATCTCTTGTTTAATTTAACCAACTTATTAATAAACTGCTGCAATGGAATTTTGTAACTGCTTTTTTCTATTACGATTCAATTCGGTTTCAAACGCTCTTCATCCTTATAAAGGTTCCAATAGCAGTAGGTGGAAAAACCCATTTAATGAGAATCCACTATCAGAAAACTATTCAATAATACCAGCCCACACCTGTAAAAGCTGAATAACCAAATCCTTAGTATGCATCGTATTTGTTTACTCATATTGATTTCCTTTATTGCACTTTCTTCTGAAGCGCAAATCAAGGTCCGGTTTACTGTAACAGAAAAAACCACTATACAACACGATAGCATTTACATTACCGGTACTTTCAGGAACTGGGACTCAGTACCTAATCCCAAATACAGATTACAGAAAACCGGCGACAGAAAATTCTCACTCGTTCTTGACTTACCAAAAGGAGATATCAGATTCAAAGTAAACAGAGGCACATGGCTAACTGTTGAAAAGCTATATAATGCCAATGAAGTGAACGACCATTTGGCATCAATTCAAAAGGATACCAGTATCGATGTAACTGTTAATGCCTGGAGAGACGGAATCATAAATGATAAGATGGCTGCAATGCAATCTGCCATTGAAGACAGTACCAGAATCAATATTATGGTAAGCTTATCCACTATTTATGCCTTTTATCCGGAATTTTTTAATGCAGATTCAGCAATGATGTATGCAGAAAAAGCACTGCAACTTCAGCAATCCATTATATCTAAGGAGAAAAAAACTATTGAAGCCCGTGAAAGTTCTTTTAATATCTGGATGTCGCAGGAAGTCCTGGCAACTTTATTCCGTTCAATGGGTAATTACACAAAATCGCTGGAGTTACATTTAGTAAACCTTTCACTTACAGAAAAATTAAAAGAGAAAATATACAGCGTACAATCTATAAGTAATCTGATTCCCGACTATTTAGCAATGAAAGATTTTCAAAATGTACTTCGGTATTGCAGATTGGCTGATTCTTTATTATTACAAGTTGATAATTCTCTAAAGAATAATAAAAGAGAGCAATGGTGGATTACAAATTATACCGGCATCGCATATTTCAATATGGATTCATTAGACAAATCTCTTCTATGTGGCAGAAAACTTCAAGGTTTAAGCACCTACTTAGGAGATCCCTTTTTCAATAGCCACTGCTCAAAGCTGCTAGCTGATATTTATTTGGCTAAAGGCATAAGGATTCAGCTTTTTACTATTATAGAAATGTTTTTCTTTTAACACGTATACTTATGCCAGACAACTGGCAGTAAGCTCTTATGCTGGATTAGCAAAACTATTCAAGCAAGAAGGAAGGATTGATTCGGCTCTTTTTTATGCCCGACAGGCACTTATGGTTAGTCAGACCAACAAGGAAAATATTATGTCATGGGGAGAGAACAGTGACACTTATACTGCAGAAATAAGCCCGCTTCTCGCAGAAATATATTATGCCAATCACCAGCCCGATAGCGCATATAAGTACCTTAAATTGTCGGTTACCCTAAGGGATAGTTTAAACACTACAGAAAGAGTAAGACAATTCCAGATTCTTACTTCGAATGAGGCTAATCGCAAAGATCAATTAATAAGAGAAAACAGGAGAATCGAAAGAGAATATAAGAATAAGTTAATGATCGGAATATTTACTGGTGGACTGATTGTGTTGCTTGGTCTGGCAATTTTCCTGTACAGAAATAATAAACAAAAGCAAAAAGCGAATGCCTTGCTAAACAATCAAAAAGATAGTCTCGAAAATACATTAGCAGAACTTAAGCTTACCCAGAAGCAATTAATACAGTCGGAAAAAATGGCTTCCTTAGGCGAACTTACTGCAGGTATCGCCCATGAAATACAGAACCCTTTGAACTTTGTAAATAATTTTTCGGAAGTGAATCTTGAACTGATTGAAGAATTAAAAAGTCAAAAGTTAAAAGTTAAAAATGGTGATTCCGAAACCTTGGAGAATGAGTTGTTTGATGACATAGTACAGAATCTCGAAAAGATAAACCATCATGGAAAGAGAGCAGATGCTATTGTAAAAGGTATGTTGCAACATTCTCGATCTGGTGGTGGACAAAAAGAACCAACAGATATAAACGCGCTTGTTGATGAATACCTTCGCCTCTCCTACCATGGATTGCGGGCGAAAGACAAATCATTCAACGCTACTTTGAAAACAGATTTCGATGCGAACATTGGTAAGCAATCTATTGTTTCACAGGATATTGGCAGAGTAGTATTAAACCTGCTGACAAATGCTTTCTATGTAGTCAATGATAAAAAGAAGTCTACCCCAACTGGCTACGAACCGACAGTAACAGTCATTACCCGAAAAACAGAAGGAAAGATTGTGATAAGTGTAAGTGATAATGGAAATGGAATTCCTGAAAAAGTAAAAGAGAAGATATTCCAGCCATTTTTCACAACAAAGCCAACGGGACAGGGAACAGGGCTTGGTTTATCATTAAGTTACGATATCATCAAATCGCATGGTGGAAATTTAACAGCGACCAATATCACTGATAATGAAAATCCGGAACTGGTTGCTGGAGCCAAATTCACTATTGAAATTCCGATCAATTAATAATTGAATATGAAAAAAATTAGAATATTTGTGCTTCTTGCTGTAATCCTGATTACATCGGGAGTAATGGCCCAACAAGAGCAGTTCAATAAGATTATTGATAATTCAAATAATTCATTTGGTTTTATTGGCACCTATTGGACAAGATCATCTGGGTTATATTTGGTTCACTAGCGACAACAAAGGGCTGGTGAGGTTTGATGGAAAAGAGTATATATATTTTAAATATAACCCGGAAAACCCAAAGTCAATTCCTAGCAATATAATCTTAAGCATGCAGATAGATGCAAGAGGTATATTATGGCTTGCTTCTTTTGATAAAGGGTTAATCAGTTTCAATCCTTCAACAAATACTTTCAAAAGTTTCAGGCATAGTAAAACAGATTCCACCAGCCTAATGAACGATACATTAAGCGCTGTATTCATTGATCGCGATGGAGGCATTTGGATTGGATCCTATCAAGGAATTGAAAAACTAGACCCTGCTACTGGAAAATTTACACATTACCGACTTGACATCAAGCAGAATATTCCACAACAGAACACTCCTCTTTTCCAAATTACAGAAGACAAATCAGGGAAATCTTTGGCTGGCCTTTGGTGAGCCTTTTGGAGGTAAACCCGATTTTCTGGGTGGGTTATACAAGTTTGAAAAGAAAACAGGAAAATTCACACATTATAAAGCGGATCCTAAAAATCCGACTAGTCTGCAAAATCCAAATGTAACGGCAGTCTTTGAAGATAGTAAGGGAATTTTATGGGTAGGTGCAAAAGATAATGGATTATATCAGCTTGACAGGAAAACAGGACATTTTACAAGATTCCCTTACGATCCATCTGATCCAACTAAACTCAGTTCGCTACCTCATACCGAAGTTCCGAAAGAAGACTTTATAACTTTCATAATGGAAGATAAAAAAGGAAAATCTGGATAGGCTCCCTTTTGGGGGGCATCAACTGCTATGACCCTATTTCTAAAAAGAATACCCATTATGGATATACGGCGTTAGTCAAGGCAAATCGGCTTTTTATAAAGATACCCTGGTGGTTTTACAGACGTTGGTGCTATAGGCACTTTCTGGAGAAATGACCCAAAAAACAACAACAGTCTTAACAACAATCAGGTAGTGGATATTGTCCCTGACGAAAAAGGAAAATTATGGATTGCAACACATCATGGTGGACTTGATTATTTTGATCCGGTCACTGAAAAATTCCAGCATTATAAACATGATAGCTCCAATCCGGGAAGTATCGGAATGGATTCCCTTCATACAGTATTTATTGAAAATGATAAATATTTGTGGGTTGGAGCAGAAGTAGGATTGACCAGGTTAGACAGAAATACGGGGAAATTTACAACATACAGGCATAAACAAGATGATTCCAGTAGTATAAGTAGTGGCTCTGTTTTCAAATTGACTACTGACAAAAACGGTGCTGTTTGGATTGCTACAATCTCCGGACTTGAGAAATTTGATGCTAAGACAGGAAAATTCATTCACTATCTTCCCGGGTATTCTGTGAAAGCTATTTTTAAAAGTGCCAATGGGGATTTATGGGCTGGCGCTACTCAGGGATTATTTCTTTATGATGAAACTACAGGACAATTCAAATCTTATAAGCCGGATAATCTTCCTTCAGGAATTGAAGAAATACTAAGTGTAATTGGTGACAAAGAAAACAATATTTGGATAACCACTTCCAACGCAGTTATCAGATTAAACACAGAAACAAAAATTGCAAAAGTTTATTCAGCAGAGTATGGCATACTTTCCTCTTCATGGAATTGGTTGAATAATTATCTTTCTTCTGATGGACGAATCTTCATTGGAGGAACTAAAGGGTATTATATGATCAATCCATCAGAAATGATAGATAATACGACTCCTCCTATTCTCAATTTTTCTAAGATTAAGATCAGCAATAAGGAGATATTTCCAGATGAGAATGGAATACTAACACAACCTATTTGGGACACAAAGCAAATCATCTTAAGTCATGAGCAGAATGCATTCACTATTGATTTCAATGCCATCGACTTTAATTCCAACGGACCCATTAAGTATTTATATCAATTAGCCGATTTTGAAAAGGACTGGCATGATATCTCTGCTGAACATTCAGCATCCTATTATGGAGTACCACCAGGCAAATACACACTTAATGTAAAAGCCATAAATGGCGAAGGATCGATGGTTCAGAAAAGTATGGAGATTATCATTACTCCGCCTTGGTGGCAAACCTGGTGGGCTTATACAGTCTATGCCATCTTATTCATTCTTCTTGGCTGGGGTATCTACAAATACCAGAAGAATTATATCCTTAGCCGTGAAAGAAAGCGTTCACAAGAAAGAGAACTGGCACAGGCAAAGGAAATTGAAAAAGCCTATACAGAATTAAAAGCCACTCAGGCACAACTGATCCAATCCGAAAAAATGGCTTCATTGGGTGAACTCACAGCAGGCATCGCTCATGAAATACAAAACCCATTGAATTTCGTGAATAATTTTTCGGAAGTGAATCTTGAGTTAATCGAGGAATTAAAAAGTCAAAAGTCAAAAGTTAAAAGTGAAGAGAATGATGCGATAGAAAAAGAACTGTTGGATGATATAGCACAGAATCTGGAAAAGATAAATCATCATGGGAAAAGAGCCGATGCTATTGTAAAGGGAATGCTTTTGCATAGCCGCTCCAGCACCGGTCAGAAAGAACCAACAGATATCAATTCGCTGTCGGATGAATACCTGCGTCTCGCTTACCATGGACTAAGAGCCAAGGATAAATCATTCAACGCTACCATGAAGACCGATTATGATACTTCCATTGGAAAAATACAGGTAGTATCTCAGGATATAGGAAGAGTGATTTTGAATCTTATCACCAATGCTTTTTATGCTATCAATCTTCAGCAACCCAAAGGTGCTGTTGCAAGAGGTGTAGTTATTAAAGAACCTACTGTTTGGATCACAACAAAGAAATCAGAAAACAACATCCAGATAATAGTTAAGGATAACGGCCCTGGTATTCCAAAACATGTACTGGATAAGATATTCCAACCCTTCTTCACTACAAAACCGGCAGGACAAGGCACAGGACTTGGATTAAGTCTGAGTTATGACATCATAAAAGCCCATGGAGGACAATTGGATGTTGAAACCCAAGAAGGCGAGATGACTCAGTTCATAATAACCCTTCCCATTAAATAACCTAAACAGAAATAAATTATATGAAAGTATTAGGTGTAGATGATGAAAAGGATATACAGATATTGTTCGAGCAACGATTCAGAAAGGAAATAAGAGAGAATCAGATAAATTTCGCTTTTGCTTTCTCAGGGGAAGAGGCACTCTCCTATCTAAACCAGCATGAACATGAAGCTGTTCTCATACTGTCTGATATCAATATGCCGGGTATGAGCGGATTGGAATTACTGGAACATATAAAACAGAAATATCACAAACCCCCTCCAGTTGTAATGATGATTACAGCATACGGTGATCAGGAAAATTATGATACCGCTATTAGATTGGGAGCAGACGATTTCCTGACCAAGCCGGTTGACTTCACCCTATTAAAAGAAAAATTAAAAACCACTCTCTGATGGCAAAGATACTTGTAGCAGATGATGAGACTGATTTGGAAATGCTCATCAAACAAAAGTTCCGACAGAAAATCCGGGAGCAGCAATATGAATTTGTATTCGCTATCAACGGCAATGATGCTCTTGATAAGATTCAACAGCATCCTGATATAGATATCGTATTGAGTGATATCAATATGCCGGAAATGGATGGACTCACCTTGCTTTCTCGCTTAGGGGAATCCAGTCCATTGATAAAAGCTGTGATAGTTTCCGCTTATGGTGATATGGATAATATCCGTACCGCCATGAACCGAGGCGCTTTTGATTTTATCACCAAGCCTATCAATTTCGAAGACCTTTCCTTGACTGTTGAAAAGACATTAAAGCAAGTGAAGTTGATTCGTGAAACGCTGGCTGCCATAAAGGAGAACAATATCCTTCGCATGTATGTAGACGATACCGTATTGAAGTTCATGGGTACCCAGGAATTCGAGACATCCCTGATGTTAAATGAAACGGTAGATGCTACAGTAGCATTTGTCGATATCTGCAGCTTCACTTCCATCAGTGAAAATGAATCACCTGAAACAGTTGTGAAATTGCTCAATACCTATTTCGATGTGATCGTGAAAGAGATCATTGCTCAGGGTGGTTATATCGACAAATTCATTGGTGATGCTGTAATGGCTGTGTTCAGAGGCGATTATCACCTCGACAGAGCTATAGACGCCGCACTGGCTGTAAGGTCTCAAATTGATAAACTGCCGGAACAAACGGGTGTGGTATCGTTTAAACCGCATGTTTCCATCGGTATCAATACCGGTGAAATGATTTCTGGCAATATAGGTTCCGCCAACCTGAAGAGATTAGACTATACTGTGATTGGAGATGTGGTGAATACAGCACAACGCTTGCAAGGGGCTGCCGGAGAAGGAAAAATAATAATAACGGATGCTGCTTATCAGAAAGTGAAAGAGTCATTCAGTTGCGTACCATTGGGTGAAGTAAAACTGAAAAACAAGGCGAATCCGGTAATGATCTATGAAGTAAAAGACTAACTCCCCTTTCTATAAAAAAGGCCTGACTATTGATATAGCCAGGCCTTTGTATTTTATAAGACTTTTTTATTTCAATTTAGCCAGTACTTCCTTGATTCTTGCATAAGCTGCTTCGATTTTTGGAAGACTATTCGCAAATGACAATCGGATACACTTTGGATTACCAAATGCACGTCCTGTTACAGTAGACACATGCGCTACATTCAACAGATACATACAAAGATCATCGGCATTTTCAATCTTATTCTCTCCATCAGATTTTCCGAAATAATAATCCACTTCAGGGAAAACATAGAAAGCGCCATCAGGCTGAGCACATTTCCAACCTGGAATGGTTGCTATCAGTTCTTTAACACGCTCCCTTCTACGAGCGAATTCCTGTGTCATTTCCATTGAAGGTTTCAGATCCGTTGTAAAAGCAACAACAGCCGCTTTCTGAGTAATTGAGTTTGTACCGCTGGTAAACTGTCCCTGCAATTTCTCACAGGCTTTTGCCACTGGAACACTGGCAGCGATATAACCTAACCTATAACCAGTCATAGCAAATCCCTTACTCAATCCATTGATGATGATGATACGATCTTTCAGCTCATCAAACTGGGCAATACTTTCGTGCTTACCTATGAAATTGATATACTCGTAGATCTCATCTGAAATGATATAGATGCCTGGGTTCTTACGAAATACTTCAGCCAATCCTTCCAGCTCATCTTTTGTATAAACTGATCCTGATGGATTACAAGGAGAAGAGAAAAGGAAGAGTTTGCTTTTAGGGGTGATATAAGATTCCAGGGTGGCTGGGGTAATCTTATAATTATCTTCCATAGAAGTAGGAACAATTACAGCAACTCCACCAGCAATCTTAACCAGTTCTGAATAGGTAACCCAGAAAGGAGCTGGTATAATCACTTCATCACCTGCATCAACAACCGCCAGGATGGCGTTGGCCAAACTTTGCTTAGCACCCGTTGATACAACAATGTTCTCTGCTTTATAATCAAGGTTATTATCCCTTTTCAATTTGGTACATACCGCTTCCCTGAGGTCAGGATAACCTGCTACGGGAGTATAATGGCTCCAGTTATCATCAATAGCCTTCTTAGCTGCTTCTTTGATATGCACTGGTGTATCGAAATCAGGCTCACCTAAACTAAGGTCGATAACGTCAACTCCTTTTGCACGGAGTTCACGACCCAGCTTAGCCATCTTTAGGGTTTCAGGTTCATTGAATTTAGAGAGCAAAGATGAAATCGTCAAAACATCGGTCGTTGTCGGCATGTGATTATTTTTTTATCGGTCGCAAAATTACAGCTAAAATGCACTAACAAGTGTTTACTTTTCGTAGTTCATCTTGAATGTGGAAAGATCGGGAATGAAGGATTTTTTGCGCTTTTTTTCATATTCATAAATCACCCTACCCAGGTTCTTCATAAAAGGGAAACCCACCGAATCGTAATCGTACTTACTATCGTTCAACACCCCATCACTATTACAGTACATGGATGCAGATAGAAGAAACTCGGTTTTGGTGGCAAAATCGACCACATAAGCCGCATCAATCAGGAATCCATAGGCATCCCCTACTTTATTGAAAATCCGGAAGGTTTTTGGCAGAGGGCCTTTTTCTGAACCCCAGTAAAGAAATTTGCAATAAGCATCCCAATAATTGGCAGTATCGTAGGATGGGTATCCGGATTCATTAGGGAATTGCGACATATACTTCTTCACAAACTGGTAATCTTCCGGACTTATATTGAATCGCTGATTCGCAGGAACCTCATTTGGGAACAGTATGCTTTTTACGATGGAATGCAGATCCTCCAATACCAGCCGGTTCTTTTTTGAAAAATCCATCGGGCCTTGTACTAATGCATCGCCCCTATAAAAGGCGTTCCCCAACTGCTCCTTCCTTTCTGGATAGGTTTGCTGATTAAACTGCATCGGCTGTTTGTATATCAGCTTCCCCTTGGGGTCGTAGAAACTAATCGGGTTGCTGTGACGGTTTTCATCTTCCGACAAAAAGCGCTCCAACCGGTGGATGATCTGCGCCGATGAATATCCCTTCTTATGAAGCTGTTCATTGATATATGCCGGTCCGGCAAACTCATACAAACGGTTAAATGCATCGTTGTCACTCACCAGTAGAATCTTCTTAACATAATTGGCGACTGACGGTTTACCATCGATGGAATTGGGTTCGTTGTAGACTTCATTTTGGCCACTATACCCTCCCTCAGTTATCATTGTTGAAGACTTATCCAGCCCTGCAATCTTTAGTTCATTCAATTTCTGGAGGGCTAATAAAGCAGTAGGTAACTTCACTGTAGAGGCAGGGTAGTAATATTGATCTGGGTTTACATTAAAATAGTAATTGCTGAATACAGGCTTATTGTTTGCCAACCTGTTAATTTGGGTATAGATAATCTGAACTCGGAGCGAATCCCTGTTCTTTAAAATGTTACTAAATAGCTCTGGATGCTGTTTCAGCAGGTTTTCTAATAAAGGATCTGTCTTAGCTCTCCCGTTATTATTTGCTGGTGAATGCTGCCCTTTCCCAGAACCTAAACCACCCGATTTCCGGGAAGAGGAACAGAAAAGCATAAACGCACATACAGATAATACCGCGGTCCATTTGATATACCCAAATCCAGTCTTCATACTCTGATCATTTAATTGAAAATATGTTGGCTAAAGGTCTGCTTTTTCAGGTATAGAAGAGTCCCTAAAAAGCCAAGAATGTTAAAAAGAACCTAAAGCCTTAGCCAGATAGCCATTTGCCCCAAAATTATACTGATTTTACTATTTGGAAATCTATGCCCGATAAACGAGTATTTTAGAGGGTGCCAGTTTGCAAGTATTCAAATTTCCTGTACGTTTGCGGAGTTTTATAAAAATCAATGCTATATGACATTTAACCGACTGAATAACATTGTGGGATGGATAGTAAGTTTGATTGCCTGCACAGTGTATGTACTGACTATGGAGCCTACCGGAAGTTTCTGGGATTGTGGCGAGTTTGTTTCCAGTGCTTACAAACTGCAGATACCCCACCCACCAGGAGCCCCTTTATTTACCCTTCTAGGCCGGTTTTTTATAGTGTTGTTCGGTGACGACCCAATGAATGCTGCCCGTGGTGTAAACTTCATGAGCGCCATTGCGAGTGGATTCACCATACTTTTCCTTTTCTGGACAATCACTCACTTTGCCCGTAAAACTGTTCAAAAGGCAGGTGTTGAGCTTACCAAAAATCAATTATTCAGCATCATGGCTGCCGGTGTTATCGGCGGTTTAGCTTATACTTTTTCAGATTCTTTCTGGTTTAGTGCCGTTGAAGGTGAAGTATATGCCCTTTCTTCCCTCTTTACAGCCATCGTTTTCTGGGCTATCCTTAAATGGGAACATGAAGTAGACAATGAAAACAATTCTGATGGCCATAAATTCTCCCGTGCCGACCGTTGGATTGTATTCATCTTCTTTATGATGGGATTGTCTATTGGAGTTCACTTACTGAACCTCCTTACTATCCCAGCCATTGTTATGGTTTATTATTTCAAGAGATATAAAGTGACGATTGCAGGAATGATCGGTGCCTTTGTAATTGGATGTGTTATCACTGGAGTAGTTCAATTGGCGATCATCCAATGGAGCATCAAAGGAGCTGGAGCATTTGATATCTTCTTCGTTAATAGCCTGGGCATGCCTTTCTTCGTAGGCTTTGCCATCTATTTCGTTTCTCTTTTTGGATTATTGGTATTAGGACTTCGCTTCAATGCCGCCTCAATAAAGAAATTCAGCCTCTTCCCTATCTGGCTTTTTGCCATTTTGCTTTTATTCTGTTTCCCTTTCATTAGCTCAGGCACTACAGGTATTGGATTGTTTGTAGCATTAGGTGCAGTGGTACTTGTTTGTTATTTCTATAAAGACAGTATTGCATCTTTATTAAGAATCGCACTTCTTTCCATCATATTTGTAATTATCGGTTATTCAACCTATTTCACTTCCCTGATACGCTCTTCAGCGAACCCTTCAGTGGATATGTATAATGTTGACAATCCGGTTAGCTTAGTAGGGTATCTCAGCCGTGACCAATATGGTGACTGGCCAATTCTTTATGGTCCTGACTTTACATACAGAGCCCCAACAAAAGATGCAGGTACTTTATATGCAAAAGGCAAAGACAAGTACAATGTAGTTGGACAAAACCGTAAACAGGATTACTCCGCTCGTCCTTCTGATAGTGAAATCGACGATATTATTAAGAACCATCCTGATTGGGATGCTTCAAAAATCGGCCCGCGCCTTTTCCCACGTATGTACGATAATGGTAATGAACGTAATCAGGAGTTTGTATATAGAAGCTTTGGTGGACTGGAAGGCGGTGAACAACCTGGTTTCAGTAATAACATCAGATACTTCCTCGACTATCAATTCCGATGGATGTACCTGCGCTATTTCCTTTGGAATTTTGCCGGAAAGCAAAACGACCTTCAGGGATTCGGTAATATTCGTGATGGTAACTGGGCAAGTGGAATTAATGTTATAGATCAGAAAGTATTCAATATAAGCACGGCAGAAACATTACCTGATACCGCTGGTAAGGATAACAAGGCTAACAACAAATTGTACTTCCTTCCGCTGATATTTGGAATTCTTGGTATCATCTATCATTACACCAAGAACCGCCGCGACTTCCTTGTAAACTTCCTCTTATTCTTCTTTACAGGTTTCGCCATCGTAATCTATCTTAACCAATCTGGCTATCAGCCAAGGGAACGTGACTACGCTTATGTAGGATCTTTCTATGCTTTTGCCGTTTGGATCGGTTTGGGTGTGTTATGGTTGAAGGAGTTCCTGGAAAAATGGATTAAGGGAAATACAGCCAGCTATGCTGCTTTTGGACTGGCCTTTTTAGCTGTTCCTGTTTTAATGGCAAGTCAGGAATGGGATGATCATGACCGTAGCAGTAAAACATTAGCTTACGACCTTGGTAAAGATTACCTGGAAAGCTGTGAAAAGAACGCTGTTGTTATCTCTTTTGGTGATAACGATACTTACCCTCTCTGGTACACCCAGGAAGTAGCAGGTAACCGTAAGGATCTTCGCGTTATGAACTATAGTCTATTAGGTACCGACTGGTATATCAACCAACTTCGTTATAAAGTGAACGAAAGCGGTCCTGCAGATATGATATTCACTCCTGAACAAATTGAAGGTAGTAAGAGAGATGCTGTTTTCTCTGCAGCTTATCTTGGACGTTATAATATTCCAAACAATCCTGTTTCCTTATTCGATCAGAATAAATATCAGGATCTATATACTATTCTCAAAGATGTTACTGGTAGTGATGATATGAAATATCAGGTGGCTGTAGGTGAAGGCGAATACCTGAACACCTTCCCTGTTTCAAAAGTTAGTGTTCCAGTTGATATTGATTTAGTGAAGAAAACAATGCAATTCAATCCTGGTGATAGTATCGTTTCTGAATTAAAACTGGAAATCAAGAAGAGTTTCATCCAGAAAAATGACCTCGCTATCCTGGCACTGATTGCTGCAAATAAATGGCAGCGTCCTATCTACTTCACTTCTACTCAGGAATTAGAAGATCTTGGATTGGATAAATATACCCGTCTAGAAGGTATGTCGTACCGTTTAGTACCTGTAGAAAATTCAGGAGTACAACGCTCGATTTCCTATAAGAATGTAATGGAGAAATTTGCATATGGTAATGCTGATAAAGAAGGTGTTTACTTTGATGAAGAAAACCGTCGCCATATCAACAGCATCCGTTCTACACATGCATTCATTGGATTGAGTTTGGCGCAAGCAGGTCAGAAAGATTCTGCCCGTAAGATTCTTCAGCGCTATGACGAGAAAGTGTATTCAAGCAATGTTCCTTATGGTATGACCTCTAACAGAGGCAATATGCATAACAGAATATCCATGACCTTCCTTTTAGCTGCCTATGAAAGCGGTGATTTGGGATTGGCTAAAAAAGTGAATCTTCAGTTGAAGAAGGATCTGGAACAACAAATGAAATACTATCGTTCTCTTGGAGATGAAGGCATAACCAATGAACAATTGGGAATGCAGGCATATCAATATGTGAACCAACGTCCGGCTAACTTAAGCCCTAAACAGGAGAATTTCGCCCAAGACATCTTCTCAGCCTATCAGATGCTTGGACAAATTGGCGATTGGGAAAAGCAGTTTAAGTCTGGAGGTGGCAATCCATCTGAAATTGGTCCAGGCACTATCACTCCTCCAGATTCGGGAGCGAAAGCGAAGGATACGATAAATAAGTAATACGTTTTACGTTGTAAGTAATAAGTATTGAAGTCCTGGCTTAAAAGCCGGGACTTTTTTTTTGCTTTTATGCCTAAGGCTTAAGGCCTAAAGGAGACGCAGGAATACATCTCTGCGTCTTCGCGTCTCTGCATTGGTAATTCACAATAACATTTTGAATACAACCTGATATTTAAGCATAAAACATTTAGTATCCTGTATTCACTATTTTGCATAATCTTACTTTAATCCGAACTTAGATGAGTACTTTTTTGTTTAGATTACAAGAAGAAATAAGCGGGGTATTCAACTATGACAGGACATCAATTTTCAAAATTTGATCCCAATAGTGAGGGGAAAACAAAATTCGAGCAGTTGCTGGATATATTCACGCAATTGCTGAGTTATACCAATGGGGATGTGAGTGAGGCCTTGAATTGGATGAACCAACTGGACAAAGAATATGAGATGACAGATGACCAGTATGGTATGGGAGATTTTATTGAAGACCTGAAAGACAAAGGATATATAGATGAGAATAAGGCTTCGGGAGAAATCAAGATAACCGCTAAAACCGAACAAGGTATACGGAAGAAATCATTAGAAGAGATTTTCGGTAAACTAAAGAAGACCAAATCGGGCGACCATCATAGTTTCAAACCTGGACAAGGAGATGAAATAAACCCAGAAACAAGACCTTTCCGTTTTGGGGATATGCTGGAACAGATTGATTTCACCAGTTCCATCATGAACGCTCAGATCAATCATGGCATCGATAGCTTCCAGATGCAGGAAGATGATCTTTCCATTCGTGAAACCGATTTCAAGGCACAGACATCTACCGTGCTAATGATTGATATTTCCCATTCCATGATCCTTTATGGAGAAGACAGGATAACTCCTGCCAAGAAAGTTGCCATGGCGCTAAGCGAACTTATCACAACAAAATATCCAAAAGACACCATCGATATTGTGGTATTTGGGAACGATGCCTGGCCAGTAGAAATAAAAGACCTCCCCTATTTACAAGTTGGTCCTTTTCATACAAACACAGTAGCAGGATTGGAACTGGCGATGGATATACTTCGCAAGCGGCGTAATCCGAACAAGCAGATTTTCATGATAACAGATGGCAAACCCACCTGTTTGAAAATCGGTAAGCGGTATTATAAAAACAGTTTTGGTCTTGATAGAAAAATAACGAGTCGCTGTCTTAACCTCGCCGCCCAGTGCAAGAAGTTAAAAATACCCATTACCACTTTCATGATTGCCACCGACCCCTACCTGCAACGATTTGTTCAGGAGTTCACGGAGACCAATAATGGAAAAGCGTTTTTTGCGTCGTTAGATAAGCTGGGAGCGTTTATATTTAAGGATTTTGAGAATGGGAAGCGGAAGACGTTGTATTAGTTTTTTTTCACCAGGAAGATGGGAAGGCTTGATGCTAGATGCCGGATGCTTTCGCGTTTCAGTTAGATATTATGCTCTTTGTAAATTGAAAATATAGTTTTTAAACAATTACTATTTACTATGGGTTTGTGTGGCTTGTGTTTTTAACACATAGGAACATAGGTACATAGTTTTGAATAGTGTTTAACTATGTTCTGTGTTTCCTGTCTATGTGTTATTTTCAACACATAGAGACATAGAACATAGTAGTACATAGGCTTGAATAGTTGAATAGTGAATATCTATGTTTGCCTATGTTCTATGTTTCCTATGTGATATCTATTTTTTTCAACACATAGAGACATAGAACATAGTAGTACATAGGCATGAATAATTGAATAGTGTATAACTATGTTTACCTATGTTCTATGTTTCCTATGTGGTATGTATTTTTTTTCAACACATAGAGACATAGAACACAGTAGCAAATAGGCATGAATAATTGAAAAGCGAACAACTATGCTTACCTATATTCTATGTTTCCTATGTGGTATGTATTTTTTTTCAATACATAGAGACAAAGAAAACAGTAGCACATAGGCATGAATAATTGAATAGCGAACAACTATGTTTACCTATGTTCTATGTTTCCTATGTGGTATGTATTTTTTTCAATGCACAGAGACTTAGAATATAGTAGTACATAGCCAAATTAAGAAGATGACAATTTTATTCTATGTTCCTATGTGCCTATGTGTTCGGCTGTTCAAAAAACTGCGATAAAATAAATAGCCAAAAATAAAAAAGCAAGGGACTATTTCCCGCTTTCCCGGCAAAAAAACAGAAAATGAATACTAAAATAAAAACTCTCGGAGAATTAAAGAAAAGCGGCTACCAACACAAAACCATCAAGGAAGAAATCCGTCAAAACCTGGTGGCCAAACTACAACGCGGTGAAGAAACCTTCTCTGGTATTATCGGATATGAAGAAACTGTAATACCTGATGTTGAAAGGGCCTTGTTATCCAGGCATAATATCCTGTTTCTTGGCTTAAGAGGACAGGCGAAAACGAGGATGGCGAGGTTAATGACAGCCCTCCTTGATGACTTCATACCTGTAGTTGCAGGTAGCGATATCAACGACGACCCCTTCCACCCTATTTCAAAATATGCCCGAAACCTTATTGAAGAAAAGGGCGACGCTACTCCTATTGAATGGTTGCCAAGAAGCGCCCGATATGGTGAAAAATTAGCTACTCCAGACGTTAGTGTTGCCGACCTTATCGGTGATATCGACCCCATCAAAGCAGCCAATCTTCGCTTGAATTTTGCCGATGAAGGTGTAATCCATTATGGTATCATCCCCCGAAGTAATAGAAGCATATTTGTAATAAATGAGATCCCCGATTTACAAGCCCGTATACAGGTAGCGCTGTTCAATATCCTGGAGGAAGGTGATATTCAAATCAGAGGGTTTAAACTCAGGATGCCATTAGATATACTGTTTGTCTTTACTGCTAATCCTGAAGATTATACGAACCGTGGCTCAATTGTTACACCACTGAAAGACCGTATCGAGAGCCAGATTCTGACACATTATCCAAAATCAATCGAGACAGCTTTACAAATTACTGAACAGGAAGCTGCGATACACCAAGACCAAAAGGATCTTGTGAATATGAGCGATCTGGTAAAAAGACTTATTGAACAGATTTCATTTGAGGCAAGAAGCAACGAATATGTAGATAAGAAAAGTGGAGTATCCGCCCGACTGAGTATTTCTGCCTATGAAAATGCATTAAGTACAGCTGAAAGAAGAGCCCTTATAAATCATGAAAAACATACCCAGGTCTGGATAAGCGATTTGGGAGGTATAATACCTTCCATCACAGGTAAGATTGAGTTGGTTTATGAAGGCGAACAGGAAGGTCCTTATCAGGTAGCTATGAACCTTGTTGATAAAGCTATCAGGAGCCAGTTCATAAAGTATTTTCCCAATCCGGAAGCCAATAAGAAAAAAAGAAATGCCGCGCAGGGTGGAGAAGAAAGTCCCTACCGATCCGTTCAACAATGGTTTGATAAAGGAAACGCCATAAATATC
This sequence comes from Chitinophagaceae bacterium, assembly GCA_016721085.1. Classification (GTDB taxonomy): domain Bacteria; phylum Bacteroidota; class Bacteroidia; order Chitinophagales; family Chitinophagaceae; genus Endoryza. Next base: position 65,989 of record JADKJI010000011.1, read on the forward strand.
TTTTTCCATCAACCTGACAGTGAAAAGATACAACAGCTCTATAAAGTAGATGGTTTACATTCTCTTGTAAAGAAGTTCTTCAAACAGGCTAATGAAAAAGAAGCAGCCTTATTGATGGAATTCGTATTATATGGATTGGCCTCCTACTCACTCATAAGTAAAAAATCTGTCGAAGGAAAAGTGGAGTTCAAAGACCTCATGGGTTCAATGATCAACCTTGGAAAAGCAGGGGCTGGAGAAGAGGAAGATTTTGACGGGGAAGACTTTTGAAAAGTTGTACGTTGTATGTTGTAAGTAATACGTTTAGTGGTTCAATAAGTTCCATATGTTCCAGAGGGCTGATTAATAGTTACACTCCGTCAATTATAGTTTTTTTTAACCGCAGAGGCGCAGAGACGCAAGGATATATCTATGCGTCTCTGCGCCTCTGCGGTTATTTTTTTCGAAGTTTGTGAAGCTAACCATTAGTCAGCCCTCTGGAACATATGGAACTTCTTGAACCTCTTACTTAAACCTTCTCTCAGAATTTGTAGCCAAACGACACCCCCCCATAATAAGGAAAGAATCCAAACTCACCGAATATGGGTGTAACGAATGCTCGGAAGGTAAATCCGGAACTTGGGGGTTGATATCTGTAACCGAAATTAAGATGCCCGAAAGTGGAAGTGAATGTACCTCCATCGTTGGTGAAGTCTTCTGTAGCTATTAATGGAGTTATTCCTGCTCCTACTTCAAAGTAATTCTTGGTATCCTTTCCTATCAGATAATTTAATCCGACTGGGAAAAACACAACCCCGGAGCCATCAAGACTAAATCCACCAAAAGCCTACTCTCATCCCTAATCCATCTTGCTTATGACCAAAACGGGTATCAAAGTTAAAAGAAGCTAATCCTGGTCCGCCTAATTCAAAATAAACCGATTTAGCTCCTGATTGCTGTGCTTTTGCTGCCATATTTCCAATCAGGGAAACCAATACTATTAAAAAAACCTTCTTCATAAATTTCCATTTTATAAAAGACAATATTCTGAATTGATTGCTGTCAATAAAAAGTTAAATGATATTAACTTCTCTTTCGAGTGAAATGCCGAAACGGGATATTACCGACTGTAGTATCTTTTCACTAAGGTCATAGATTTGCTTTCCGGTAGCATTCCCGTAATTAACGAGTACCAATGCCTGACTGGCATGACAACCGGCATCACCGCTCCTATACCCTTTCCAGCCGCATTGTTCAATCAGCCAGCCTGCAGCCAGTTTTACAGATTTATCCAATTGAGGAAAAGCCACAATAGTTGGGAAGCTAGCTTTTAATTGCTCATAAGTTTCATTACTTACCACTGGATTTTTAAAAAAACTGCCTGCATTCCCGATTATAGCCGGGTCTGGCAATTTGGATGTCCGGATCCGGATAACAGCCTCAGAAATGGCTGAAACCGAATATTCGGTTACTCCCATCCGATCCAATTCCTGCGTAATGGCGCCATAACTGGTATGGAAAACCGGCTTTTTATGGAGTCTGTAAGTAACTTTAAGGATTATGTATTTACCCTTAAGTGATTTTTTAAAAACACTCTCCCTATACCCAAATGCACAGTCGCTTTTGGTAAATGTGTGTATGCGCTTTTCCTGAATATGCCAGGCTTCAAGGCTCCAAAACACATCTTCCAGTTCCACCCCATAGGCTCCGATATTCTGCATTGGCGACGCACCAACACTTCCTGGAATAAGAGAAAGGTTCTCAAGTCCTCCCCAACCCTTTGATATGCAATGCATCACAAATCCATGCCAATTTTCTCCAGCACCTGCACTAACATAAATAAATTCGGGATCTTCATGTACCAGCTCAATTCCCATTATCTCATTCTTCACAACCAACCCATCAAAATTCTTTGTGAGAAGCATATTACTGCCACCGCCTAGTACCATCAAAGGTTGGTTACCTAAGGGTAATTCCTGCAATGAATCGGCATCATTTAATATGGAAAAATACCTGGCGGTAGTCTCTATATGAAAAGTATTATAAGGCTTTAGAGAAATATTTTCCAACATCTTCATGTTCTATAATTTTCCTTAGCAATAATACGTTAATTCATGACGGAGAAAATTGATTTTTATTAAAATTTATTCATAATTTTCTGATCAGTCTCACTAATTGAAATCCACATGAAGCAATCACTAACGCTTACCCTTCTTTTTTGCTTATTTTTCTCGGTAATTTCTGCACAGGAAAACAATCCTTTGATAGCATCCGGGCCAATCATTGAAAGCGCTGTAAAGAAATATGATGATGGGCTTTACAAAGAAGCAATAGCTCTTTACAAGAAAATTCCCCGTTCAGACACTAATTATGTTTGGGCCCTTTATGAACTGGGAATGAGTTATACAGCCGACAGTCAGTTTACTGAAGCGCTTAGGGTGTATACAGAAGGCTTATCCTTAAAGCAGGAAAGGGAAAGGGAACCGGATTTGTATAACAACTATGCCAGTCTTATAGATGATATGGGAGACCATGAAAAAGCTTTAGCCATCTATGATACTGCCATTGCAAAATATCCTACCTACTCCCCTTTGATGCTGAACAAAGCTACCACCTTATTAAAACTGAACAGGTCTGTGGAAGCAGAATCTTTACTTCAGAAGAACCTCCTGATTAATCCCTATTCTATAAGCTCACACTACATGCTGGGTTTGGCAGCTTTACAGCAAGGAAAGATTGTTCAGTCCTTTATAAGCTATTTCAGTTACCTGATGATGAGCCCAGATGGCCGCTATTTTCAGAATTGTGTTAATAACCTGAGCGTTATTGCAAATAACAGGGATGATATCAGACAATTCATTGACAATAGAAAAGAATCACCTTCTGACTCTTATCAGCTTTTGGAGCAGATAATTCTATCAAAAATAGCACTCGATAAAAACTACAAATCACTTGTAAAACTCGACGATGCTATCTGCAGGCAAATTCAGGTTTTGTTTGAGAAAATGGAATACAATGCCACCGACAATGATTTCTGGATGCAGTATTATATCCCTCTTTACAAAAAAATATTTGAAGAAAAGAAGTTCGAGACCTATGTCTATTATATTTTCTCCAATGTGAATATTGAAGCCATCCAGAATTATAATAAGAAAAACAAAAAGGAGAAAGATGCACTAATTAGTGAAATCGTTGCCTATTTGAACGACATAAGGGTAACAAGAGAACTCTTTTTTGAGAAAAGACAAAAAGCCAGCACCAGATATATGATATCTGATGGTGCGGTATCTGGTAAAGGTGCTTATGCAAGCGATGGTGAAAAACTGATCGGTCCCTGGGAATTTTATTACCCTGCTGGCAATTTGCGCTCTGCAGGAAAATATAACGACAACGGTGAACAGGAAGGTACCTGGAACTACTATTATCAAAATGGGGCAAAAGAGTCATTGAAAATTATGTAAACGGGCAACTTGAAGGTGAAGCCATATTCTATTATGAGAACGGGAATCTTTCTTCAAGAACTTTATATCACGATAATAAAGAGGAAGGCGAAAGCATTTCATTTTATTTGTCAGGGGCTGAACGCACAAAAGAACATTATAAGAACGGAAAATTAGACGGAGAAAAAAGAATTTACTATACCAATGGAATGCTTCACTTCATTGAAAACTATGTAGCAGATTCATTGGAAGGTAAAGCTTTCTCATATCATCAGAATGGACTGCTGGAATCAGCATCCAACTATTCAAATGGGAAAATTGATGGCCCTATTAAAGGATATCATGAAAACGGACAGCTTTCTTATGAAGGACAATACAACAAAGATGAAATTTTAGGCACATGGAAAAGATATCATGAAAATGGGCAATTGAAATCCATAGAAACTTATGTAAACGGGTTAATGGAAGGTGAATATATCGAGTACCATGATAATGGCAAGAAATATCAGCAAGGAGTATTTAAGAAAGGAAAAACAGATGGCGATTTATCATATTTCGACGACGATGGAATATTGTTCTCAATTCTAACATATGACAAGGAGACGCTTAAATCAGCCCGATATTTCGATAAAACCGGGAAACAGATAAGTGCTTCCAATGTAGTGAACAAGAAAATGAATCTTGTCACTTATCGCCCGGATGGCACTAAACGTTCACAACTGAACTATAATGAAAGGGAGAAGCTGAAGGAGTAGAAACAATTTATTACCCCACTGGTAAAGTTAGTGAGACAAACAATTATGTAGATGGATTGCTGCAAGGCACAAGTGTTACATACCACCTGAATGGTAAGAAGAGCCTGGAAGTAGAATACATAGAACAAAAGAAGCACGGATACTACAAAACATTCCACAGTAATGGGAAAGTAAGTTACGAAGGTTGGTTTCAGGAGGGTGAATCACAAGGGAACTGGATTACAACTGATGAACTGGGAACTGTATTAATGCAAACGGCTACTTTAAATAGTGAATCACAGGGTGTGAGTCAGGAATTCTGGCCCAATGGTAAACTTCAAGATGAAACCATAAACCAGCAAGGCTGGGTAAAGACATACACCCAATATGATACTACTGGTAAAGTGATCCATAGTATCGACCTCTCCAATGGTACTGGAAAGTATACTATGGTTCATTTAAATGGTAAGTTATACGCAGAAGCTGATTATATCAGAGGATCAATTGATGGAGTTTATAAATATTACTATTTCGATGGCAGCCCATTTTCCATATCATATTATAAAAGAGGGCTGAGAGACAGTACATATAAACAGTATTTCTATGGCGGTCAGTTACAAACAAGCGGACAATTCAGGATGGGTGAAAAAACAGGCACCTGGACAAATTATAAAGAAAACGGTAAAAAATACACTACTGAACAGTATGTAAATGGAGAAGTTCAGGGTAAACGAATCTATTATTTCGACAATGGCAAAACCGATACTGAAGTAAGCTACGAATCAGGATCAAGAGAAGGATGGCTTAGTAAATATGATTCTACAGGAGCATTGATTTACAAAATAAAATATGACAATGACATGCCTGTGAGTTATACTTATCTGGGAAAAGACGGGCAAGCTGTTCCAGAAATACCATTCATAAATAACTCCGGAAAATTAACCAGCTATTATGCCAATGGAAATATTTCCGCCACACTTGAATTTTCGGACGGACAGTTTATTGGTGGCTTGAAATACTATCATTCAAATGGCAAACTCAGGTCTGAAAGCACGGAGCAATATGGAGAATCAGAAGGACCTATGAGAGAGTTTTATCCCGACGGCCAACTCAAGGCTGAATGGATGTACATTGGAGATAATCCGCATGGAAAGTATACTTCGTATAATTCCAAAGGTGTTAAACTCGAAGAAGGTACTTACTACAACGGTATGCTTAACGGTCCTGTTAAATATTATAAGGAAAACGGTCAACTTAAAGAAACTCGAATTTATTATTTCGGAACGCTATTAGATGTTAAAAAATGAGAACAAACATATCAATAAGTGCCCTTCTGCTATTTATACTACCATTAACCAGTATTTCACAGAATACAGAAGCTATAAGGGCAAAATATCCAGGTGAAGAAGCTGTAATACTGAGTATGTCGGAAACATATAAGATTACTATTGAAAATGGAGTGCCCGTAGTAGAAAGCAAAGACAACCAGCAATTATTATACTTATCTGCCAATACTTCTGCATATATGAGTCGTTATGGTTTTTCCCATAGTGGCTTCAATCCCGTTTTAAACTATGAAGCCTATACAAAAACAGCAGATAATAAGAAAGTGAAGGTGACTGAGTTTAAGACAAACGATAATAACTCGAGCAGTATATTTTATGACGATATCAAGGAAACCATGTTCGATTTTCCAGCTTTAGGACCTGGTGCTGTTGGTAACCTTGATTTGACAATAGCCCATAAAGAACCGAAATTATTGTCCCCCTTCTATTTCTCCCGACGCATACCTGTAATAAATGCAGAGCTGAAATTGATCTTTCCAAAAGAAATGTCTGTTAAGTTCATTATAAAGGGACTGGAAAAAGACAGGATTCAGTTTACACAGGATACTAAAAGAGGCGATATCATCTATAGTTTTAAGGCGACCGACATGCCTGCAGAAAAACCTTATGCAGATGCTCCTGACAATGCTTATTATGCCACCTCATATCATATTTTTCATAGAGAAATATAAAAATGAAAAGAATGAAGAAATCAGCTATCTGGGTGGACTGGATGATTTGCATAAGATGAACTACGGTCATGTAATGAATATAAATAAGGAAGTAAGTCCGGAAACAAAAAGGATTGTAGACTCCTTAATTGCTAATACTACTTCTCCTGAACAGAAAGCAAGAAAAATATACCAATGGGTTCAGAAAAGCATAAAATATGTTGCATTTGAAAATGGCATGGAAGGTTTTGTACCCAGAGATGCCAATCTTGTTTGCAGCCGCAGATTTGGGGATTGTAAGGATATGAGCAGTATCCTTACACTGATGTTGAATTACGCCGGAGTTACCGCATATTATACATGGATTGGCACCAGGCATATCCCTTATGATTATAATGAAGTACCCACTCCTATTGTTGACAATCATATGATCTGTACAATTAAATTGGGGGATGAATATATATTTCTTGATGGAACAGACCCTACCTGCGTATTCGGTATTCCTTCTGAACATATCCAGGGCAAACAGGCCTTTCTGGGAATAGATGAGAAAAACTACAAAATACTTCGAGTACCAGTTCCTTCAAAGGAAATAAGCCAGGTTGCCGACACCACTTATCTTGAATTGACTGAATCAGGAATAAAAGGAGTAATATCAGTTGGGATGAGTGGCTATTATTCAATGGATATGCACAGTTCACTGAATTATGTAAATGAAAAAGACAGGGAGGAATATTTCAAGAAAATATTTAACAGAGGGTCTAACAAATTCAAGCTGACAAAATTTGAATACCCCGATCTTTCAAATGCTAATAAGATACTGCTAAAAGGAAATTTCGACCTGCAGGGATATGCCAAAAAAGTAGCGGATGAATGGTATATAAATCTAAATCTTTTCAAGTTCTATGAGCATCAGGAAATAGATTACCCAAAAGGAAATCCCCCATAGAATTCGACCATTTATCTTCCCGCAAGTATGTAACAGTATTAAAAGTTCCGGATGGCTATCAAGTATCCTACCTTCCTAAAAGCAAAACATATAAGAACGATGTGTGGGGTTTTGAGATGACATATGAACAGAAAAGTAATCAGGTCATTTTAACTCAGGTATTCCAGAATGACCATATGTTCCTGGAGCCAGATAAGTTTCAGGACTGGAACAAAGTCCTTGAACAATTATTCCCTCTTTATAAAGAAACGGTTAGTCTTTCAAAAAAATAAAACGAAGCTCATGTTGAAATGGTTTTCAATTGCCTTATTAGTGGTTACGAGCCTTTCCATTCAGGCACAGGACAATATTGAGAAGGAATCATGGGTAGAAAAACCTGTCATTCACTCAATAGATTCAAAACACAATGTTGAATCAGCAGTTATAATCCTCGACAAAAGAAGAATAGAATTTGTAGATGAAAAAGAAGGCTTGTCTGCATTCAAGACCCTTCACAAAATAGTTCGGGTAAATGATGACAGGGGTATTGAATCATTCAACAAGGTTTATCTGGGAGTAACCGACAATGCAGATATACTTGACATCAAGGCCAGGACTATTTTACCAAATGGTAAGATTATCGACCTCGACAGAAGCAATATCAAAGACATGAAAGACGAGGATGGCAATATGTATAAGATATTTGCTTTGGAAGGATTAGAGAAAGGATGTGAAATAGAATACTATTATACTTTTAAAAGACCAGCCACATTTTTCCTTCGTGAAGTATTGCAGAATTCTGTGCCAGTACTCGATGCATCTGTTTCCATTATTTCTCCCAAAAGGCTAATATTCGATACCAAGAGTTTCAATTCTCCTGGCATCACAACTATTTTAGATACCAGTAGTGCGGAGAAAAGACAGGTGACACTTTCTATAAAGAATCTTATTGGAGCAGAGCAGGAGAAATATTCCAATTATACCGCTAACCTCGTAAGAGTTGAATCGAAGCTTTCTTATAATGCTTCCAGAAGCACTACTGAAAGACTCTTCACATGGAATGAGTTGGCAAAAAGGTTATTTGATATTTATAACACCTATAGCGATAAGGAATTGAAAAGAGTGGATGAGTTCATTGAAAAAATGGTTTCAACAAATACTCACTTGAAAGGGACAAGATCATAAGTGTTGAACAATACCTCAAGAAGAACTTCACCACCCGCGATGATATTGATGGAGATGATGCAGAAAACCTGGAAAAAGTAATAAAGAATAAAATTTGCAGCTATAGGGGCATCATCCGTCTTTATGGAGCTATTTTCCAGAAGCTGGGAGTTTCTCTACAGTATGTGTTGGCCGGCGACCGGTCAACATTCACCGTTGACAGGGCTTTTGAAAACTGGAATAACACTGAAAACCCGATACTTTATTTCCCAAACCAGAAAAAGTTCCTGGCTCCTACCCGTCTTGAAATGCGTTTCCCATGGATTCAACCCGACTGGGGCGGAACTAATGGCTTATTTTGTAAAGGAACTACCATAGGAAATTTCACAACAGCTGTTGGTGAAGTGAAAATGATTCCGTTGGAAGATTATACTCAAAGCAGTAACAATATCGAAGCCAAAGTGACATTACCAGGGGATATGGATACATTGATGGTCGATATCCGTCAGATCTATACTGGTTATTCCGCTGCAGTTTACAGAGCTTCCTTCAATTTTAGTTCAGAAGAACAACAACGCCTTTTCCTGAAAGAGATGGTAAAATTCGGAACCAACTCCGAAAACATCGTTTCCAGCAAATTCGAAAACAAGGATTATGAAGGCTATCCAGATAATAAGCCTTTTGTATTACAGGCTGTGGTTAAAGCAAGCGAGCTGCTGGAAAAAGCCGGTAGCAAGATTTTGATAAAGATTGGAGATGTAATAGGCCCACAGGTAGAAATGTATCAGGAGAAGCCAAGACAATTCCCGATGGAAATTCCTTATGCCCATGTGTTGGACAGAACTATTCAGTTGGTGATACCAGACGGGTATTCGGTAAAAAACCTGGAAGAACTGAATATCAATCATACCTTCAAGGAGAATAATGAGCCTACTATGAGTTTTGTTTCTGGTTTTACTAAAGAAGGCAACAACGTAAATATTCATGTAAGGGAAGAATACAGAAACCTCTATTATCCGGTATCTCAGTACGAAGATTTCAAGAAAATAATCAATGCAGCAGCAGATTTCAATAAGATAGTGCTTGTATTGGAAAAAAAATAATCATGTCTAAAAACGCGGTATTGCTCGGAGCCAGTGGATTGATAGGTGGCCAACTGCTTCCACTTTTACTGGCTTCCGAAGCTTACCTTCAAGTTACCATCCTTGTAAGAAGCACTCTCCATATAAATCATCCAAAACTAAAAGAGGTGATTGTGGACTTTGAAAACCGCAATCAATTAATAGATGCCATTCCCGACAATCCGGTTGTTTTCTGTTGTGTAGGCACAACCAGAAAAAAAGTTAAGGGTGATATGAATGCGTACCGAAAAGTGGATTTTGATATACCGGTAACTATCGGCCAGTTGGCTTCTGAAAAAAACGCAAATACATATTTATTGGTTTCAGCCGTTGGGGCAGATGCAAATTCAGGGAACTTCTATCTTAAGCTAAAAGGTGAAACAGAACTTGCACTAAGAAATTTGCAATTCCCATCACTGTATTTATTCCGTCCTTCATTATTATTGGGAAATAGAAGTGAAAGCCGAATGGGTGAATCTATAGCACAGAAAATAATGGGGCCCTTATCCTTCCTTTTCAGTGGAAAATACTCCTTGTACAAAGCTATTGAAGCAAAAGATGTAGCCAACGCAATGTATATTGCCTCATTATTGTCAGCACCTGGAACAACAGAATGTTATTGGAAAGAAATGATGGACTTGATTGAACTATAAGGCATCCACATCTATTATAATCACTACACTTCGGAAGCGTTTGTCATTATGTAATATGGCAATTTGTTCCAATAATTGCTGACGGCATTGTTGTAATACTCCCGGTTCTTTAGGCAATTTTATACTAAGTTCCATCAGGTATTGGTTCCTGATACGGTTTACGATCGGCTCCGCGGGTCCTGAAAGATAATTTCCAAAATCTTTTTTCAGGGCACCTGCAAAAATCTTAGCTGCTGTTTCTGCCACCTCTTTTACAGTATGCCTGAATGTTAGTAAGATGAACCGGGTAAAAGGCGGGTAATTGAAATGCCTTCTTCCGACCAATTCATTATCAAAAAACATGGGATAATCGTGCAGCTGAACAAAATTCAAAACCGGATGCTTTGTATTCATCACCTGAATCCATACTTGTCCTTGCTTATCTTTTCTTCCTGCACGGCCACTCACCTGTTCCATCAATTGAAATGCTCGTTCATTAACCCTGAAATCAGCAAAGCTTAATAAGCTATCTGCATCCAGGATACCCACCAGATGAACATTTTCGAAATCAAGTCCTTTCACCACCATTTGTGTACCCACCAGTATATCGATACGGTGTTGTTCAAATTGCTGGATAAGGGTATCATGTGCTTGCTTGCCTCTTACACTATCAACATCCATCCTCGCTACTCTGGCATCTGGAAACATTTCTTCCAGTTGCTCTTCAATTTTTTCAGTTCCAAAATTTCTTTGTGAAAATTTATCGTTGCCACAGGCTGCGCAGGTATGAACCTGCGGATATACTGTTCCGCAATAATGACAATGCAGCTTGTGGGTATTCTTGTGAAAAGTGAGTGTAACATCACAATACCGGCAATGAGGTATCCATCCACAGGTCATACAAACCTGATAGGGAGAATAGCCACGCCTGTTTTGGAATAAGATAACCTGATGGTTTTCCTGGATGGCATTCTGTATAGCCTGTTGCAATTCAGGACTGATAATGATCTTATTCTTATCTGGGCTAACCACTTTCCGGGTATCTATAATGTTTATAGCGGGCATCAATACCCCTCCAAAGCGTTCCAGCAAGGTGGCTAACCCATATTTACCCATTCGGGCATTATAATAACTTTCTACCGAAGGTGTGGCACTTCCTAACACTACTTTGGCACCAAATAGCGACGCATAATAAACTGCTGCATCACGCGCATTATATCGGGGTGCAGGATCCTGTTGCTTATACGATGTATCATGCTCCTCATCCACAACAATCAACCCCAGCTTTGAAAATGGAAGAAAGAGGGATGATCTTGCTCCCAGCACTACACTGAGTTCACCCGACTTCACTTTATTCCATATCTCCACCCTTTCATTCTGATTGAACTTGCTATGGTAAATGCCGATATATCCGCCAAAATGCTTTTGTAACCGTCGGATGATTTGTGAAGTAAGCGCAATTTCAGGAAGAAGATATAAGACCTGCTTTCCTTTTCGAATAAACTCCTCAATCAATTTAATATAAACCAGTGTTTTCCCACTTGATGTAACTCCTTGCAATAAGCAAACCGGCTTCTTCTTCAATTGCTCTTTAATTTGCTCCCACACTTCCATTTGATGTGGAGTCAATTCAAAATCAATATTAATATCTCTTGGCAAATAGCGTAACCGATCAACTTGTCTTTTCTCCAGCCATAATACTTTCTTATCTACAAGTCCCTTCAGTTGAGCATCAGATGCATTGCTTTTTTTAAGAAGGGCAGGCTTGGTTACTTCTCCCTCTGTACGCACGAAATGAAGATAACTTAATAAGAGCTCTAATTGCTTGGGAGCCCTGCTCCAATTATTCATTAACTCGGCTAATTTATCTTCATCTTCATATTCAGGATTCAGAATCACATAGGTTTCCTTTTTGGGTTGATACCCTTCTTTTAGGGCCTCCCAAACAAAACAAACTTTTTTATCAATTAGCCGTTTGATAACTGGATACACATTTGCTGCATCCAGCAATTCCTGTACTTCTGTTATTCGCAATTCTTTTTTTAACAATAAAGCTTCCCCAACCAGGTATTCGTTATTATCGAGCAATGAAAAATCGTCTCCGAATTCTTCATTGAAAACGAGGACTGTTTCACTGCTTAACTTAAAATGAGAAGGAAGTGCTGCAGCCATCACTTCACCTTCACTGCACATATAATAGCTGGCGATCCATTCCCATAATTCAAGCTGTGCAGGAAAAAGAACGGGCTCAGCATCCAACACATTAAGGATATCTTTCGTTTCAAAAAATTCAGGCTTTACTGTATGAAGTTTCTTTACGATTCCAGCATATTTCTTATTTCTTCCTAATACCACTTCTACCCTAACTCCGGGTTGAATCTGCGATTGAAGGGATGCGGGTACAGACCACGTATAATTCTTTGGCAATGCCAATGGAATTATCACTTCAGCAAACAATACCGGTGCTGAAGGCTCAGTTTCGAATGGAATATGTAAATCGGTAACACTCATTCTTAAAATTCCTTATCACAACTTTTTTATCCAGGAGGCTTTATATTTTATCAGTTTCTCTTCCATAATGTCGTAAACCTTTTTCTTTAACTGATCAACATCATTGGGGGTATATCCTGCAACAGAAATTTCATCAAGAAATATAGACCGGCTGTTGCCCGGACAAAGGGAAAAGATACTTTTATAATGCATCCTGTTCAACCCATCCAGAAATAAGATTGGCTTTATTGGTGTTTGGGTTTCTATGGCTATACGGAAAGCCCCATCATAAAAATCTTTTAGAGCGGTTTCTCCCATATTGAAAGTGCCTTCCGGAAATATAAAAATAGAAATATCCTTACTCACCACGGATTTAAGGATACGTACACTTTTTGCCCTATTTTCAGAACTACTTCTATCTACAGTAACAATTGCATTCCTGTAGATATAGCCGAATATAGGCAGTTTCGCCATCTCTATCTTCCCCAAAACCCTTGTTGGCTGATGTATAGTATTTACAATGATAGCAGCATCAATATAAGAAATGTGGTTACCAACAAAAATATAATGGGTTTTCTTATGATGTGGAACCTCATAATAATTCTTATGCCTGATTCCGATTAAATAAAACCAGGAAATGCCCCAGAACATACAAGCTTTATAAATAAAATTGCCACCATGAATTTTTCCCATCAGTGAGCCCACTAATACAAATGGCACCACCAGCAGCATCAGGAGCAGGAAAGTCAAAAGCGCATAGATCAAATAGAAGACCCTAAAGGGGAATAGCAATACCTTCATTACATCCTAATATTCAACAAAAATAGGAAAGCCAGAGAGATTATTTGCAGTCGCAAGCCCATTCCCTATCCAGATCAATAACCGTAATTACAACCAACCCTTTAGAAGAGGGTGCAATAATCAATCTTACATCTTGTCCATCCCTTGTACGGCCTTCCAAAGCATATTTAGGGTCTGGACGGCCATTGGGGTCGCTTTTAGCGTAATTTATAGTGCCTTTTTGTACAATTTCACGTATTTCAGCCTCGTCAATATGCCTGCAATCCATTCGGCAGCGGGCATGGCGGGTGAAGATATAAGATGAAGTAGTCCTGTCAAAAGGCTCATTCCCAGTAACAGGGCCAGTACTACCCGGATTTTTTTGTACAAAATAAAATAAGGCGGCTCCGGCCAGCAGTACAACTAAAATATATTGTTGAAACTTTTTCAAACCAATTTTTGAATGAAAATAAGGCAAAACAAGCTTTTCCTGCTGATCAATTATCTTTGCCGCTCGAATGAACACCAAAAAAACAGTTGCCTTTCATACCCTGGGTTGTAAACTCAATTTTTCGGAGACTTCCACTATTTCTAGAATGCTGGAAAATGAAGGTTTTGAAAAACGTGAGTTTGACGAACATGCAGATGTTTATGTCATAAATACCTGCTCTGTAACCGATAATGCCGATAAGGAATGCCGTCACCTGGTACGCCGAATTCAACGTAAATCGCCTCAAAGCATGGTAGTTATTACAGGTTGCTATGCTCAATTGAAGCCAGAAGAAATTGCATCAATTCCCGGTGTTGACCTTGTGCTAGGGGCAGCAGAGAAATTCAATATAGTTAGTCACCTCAGTGAACTTAGCAAAGGTGACTCAGCCAAAATATGCAGTTGCGATATAGAAGATGTCAATATTTTCAAGACCTCTTATTCTTTGAACGACCGTACCCGTACTTTCCTGAAAGTACAAGATGGCTGTGACTACAATTGCTCATTCTGTACTATTCCAATGGCAAGAGGAAAAAGCAGGAGCGATAGTATTGAGAACGTAGTTGCTGAAGTAAAACAAATTGCAGAAAGCGGAGTAAAGGAAGTAGTATTGACTGGTGTGAACCTTGGTGATTTCGGACTAGGTAATCCTGCACTGGAAGCAGGAAGACCCGGAAGGAAAGAGAATTTCTTTGAGCTGGTAAAAGCACTCGATGTTATTGAAGGAATTGAGAGATACCGGATTTCTTCTATTGAACCAAACCTACTTACCAATGAGATTATTGAGTACGTAGCAACCAGTAAAAGGTTCATGCCTCATTTTCATATCCCTCTTCAAAGTGGCAGCAATAAGGTATTACGATTAATGCGTCGCAGATATCAAAAGGAATTATATGCAGAAAGGGTGGCCCTATTGAAAAAACTAATGCCGCATTGCGCCATCGGAGTTGATGTGATTGTGGGATTCCCTGGTGAAACAGATGAAGATTTCCAGGAAACATATAACTTCCTTCATGAACTGGATGTTTCCTACCTCCATGTGTTCACCTATTCAGAAAGAGATAATACACATGCACTTACTATCGAACCCATTGTTCCTATCGAAGTAAGAAATAACAGGAATAAGGCGCTCAGACAATTATCCTATAAAAAAATGCAATATTTCACACAACAACATACTGGCGAAACCAGAAAAGTGCTGTTTGAAAAACATGCAAAGGATGGTATTATGGAAGGCTACACAGATAATTATATAAAAGTGAGCACTCACCACAGAGACGATTGGGCAAACTCAATCATAGAGTGGAAACTTTAAATAAAGTAATCCACTTTTTAGCTAACAGACTATTTCAATACCACTTATTCATTACCTTTCTTCCACTAAAACCTTTTTACTTATGGAAGAAAATAAAACAACTCCAGGTCAGGAATCTGACTGGAAAGAAAAACTCGAAGAAAAAGCAGGTGAACTCAAAGGAAAAGCTGACGAATTGCTTGGAAAAGTTGAAGTACAGGCTGAAGCAGCATGGAAAGATGTAAGCGAAAAAGCTGGTGAGTGGAAAGAAGTGGCAGAAGGGAAACTGGAAGAACTTAAAGAAGGAGCTGAAAACATTTGGAACAAGATCGTGGACAAATTCGACGGAGACGAAAAACCGGCAAGTCCCTACAGGCCAGAAATAACATGTAAGTGCCGTTTAAACGGCACTTTTTTTTCACATTTCGAAAGAAAAAGAGCTTTAACAAACCCTTAATCCAACTATTTACTTCATAATTTCGTTTGTAATACTAAAGGAGACGTGTAGTATGAAAAAGTTCCAGGCAACAATACATTTTGAAATGGATGACGACTTTATGTCGCTTATCCCTTCTCACCGTGTTTATATCAATAGCCTGATTGAAAAAGGAATCATTGACCAATATGTGGTTTCAATGGAAACACAGCGGCTCTGGATTACCATGTCGGGAGAAGATAAAGCAGATGTTGAAAAAGAGACTGAAAAAATCTCCCGTCCATAAATACTGGAATACGATTGAAATTGATGAGCTCTTCGTAATCGATGGCCAACATTACAGATTACCTGCAATTCAAATGAACTAATTGAAGCATTATTTACAGCATCAATATACCAATGCATACTTATAGAAAGCTGGTACTTCCCTGAGCAAACTAATCAGATCTTTCCATGTATATTCTTTAGAAGATGCTGAACTCAGTTCGCCTTTAAACCCCATTTTCCTGAAAATATATTTGGTTCGGGTAATGTGAAAAAATTGTGACACTACAATCACTTGTTGCATTTTACTTTCCTTATTCCACTTCATAAAATTCACTGCCGTGAGGTAGGTATTATTGCCGGCATTGTCTGCAACAATTAAGATTTCCGGAACTCCTTTCTTAACAAGATAAGCTTTCATTGCTGTTGCTTCGGGGTAGTTAAACTCAACACCGGTGCCACCACTCACAAAAAACAGCTTGACCTTTCCTTCCTTATATAATTCATAAGCCCTGTCTAGACGACCTTTCGTCCAACTGGCTGGAGTTCCATCATCAAAAACAGTACTGCCCAATACTACAGCAATATCTGAAGGGGGTGGCTGGTTTTTTAGCCCATCCCAGGTAATATAGCTTACATGAATTACTACCCAAAGCAAACAGGTAATAAGGAAATAACGAAGGAACTTATTTTTGAAAATTGATTTTTTCTTTTTGCTTGCCATCAGACAAAAATAATAGTTGATTAAGCTTCCACAATTGTTTGAAGGATAGAGAAGCCGAAATAACTTAATTTTAAGCTATCCTTCTAACTAACTAATTTATGAAACTATCACTCTCTATTGTAACTAGCCTTCTAATAATTAATTGTTTTGCTCAGCCTATTGCACCTTCTTTTTACAATTCCATGCAATGGCGTTGTATCGGTCCATTCCGGGGTGGAAGAACGGTTGGAGCGGTAGGAGTTCCTTCACAGCCCAACGTATTTTATATAGGTGTGAATAATGGTGGCGTATGGAAAACGACGGATTATGGCAGAACCTGGATGCCCATTTTTGATGATCAACCTACGGGTTCAGTTAGGCGATGTAGTGGTTGCTCCTTCCAATCCAAATGTGCTTTATGTGGGCAGTGGTGAAGGATTACAACGTCCCGACTTATCTGTTGGTGATGGTGTTTATAAGACATCAGATGGTGGTAAAACCTGGAAGAATACTGGATTAAAAGAGGCGCAACAGATCGGAGGATTAGCCATTGACCCTGAAAACGAAAATCGTGTTTTCGCGGCAGCATTAGGACATCCCTATGGTCCAAATA
Source organism: Chitinophagaceae bacterium (assembly GCA_016721085.1). Taxonomy (GTDB): domain Bacteria; phylum Bacteroidota; class Bacteroidia; order Chitinophagales; family Chitinophagaceae; genus Endoryza. The sequence goes on from JADKJI010000011.1 coordinate 83,053, forward strand.
CAGAAAGAGGTGTTTACAGAACTACAAATGGTGGTACTAGTTGGGAAAGGGTATTATATATTGATGAGAACACTGGTGCTGTTCAGGTTACAATCGACCCTAAGAACTCATCTGTAATCTATGCAGATATGTGGGCAGGAAGACAAGGCCCTTGGGAAAATGGTGCCTGGAATGGAAATGAAAGTGGCCTCTATAAATCAACTGATGGTGGCACTACCTGGAAGAAACTAACAAAAGGGCTTCCTACACCAGCGCAGGGTTTAGGCCGGATAGGATTCTGCATTGCTCCTACAGATGGCAACAGGTTGTATGCTACTGTTGATGCTGGTGCTTTTGGAGGAATGTATAGAAGTGATGATGGTGGAGAAAATTGGTATATCACCAATAAAGATGGTCGCTTTTGGGGAAGAGGAAGCGATTTCGCTGAGGTAAAAGTGGATCCCACAAATGCAGACATCGTTTACACTGCTAATGTAGTTACCTGGAAAAGCACGGATGGTGGAAAAAATTGGACAGCATTCAGGGGCGCCCCTGGTGGCGATGACTATCATAGAATATGGATCAATCCTACAAACCCAAAAATCATTTTACTCGCAAGTGATCAGGGCGCCATTATTACTGTAAATGGAGGCGAAACTTTCTCTTCCTGGTATAACCAACCTACAGCACAGTTTTATCATGTAAGCACTGATAATGCGTTTCCATATAATGTTTATGGCGGTCAACAGGAAAGTGGATCAGTTGGAATAGTGTCAAGGGGTAATGATGGACAAATCTCATTCAGAGACTGGCACCCTGTTGGTGTTGAAGAATATGGCTATGTAGCAGCAGATCCACTCGACCCGAATATCATTTACGGAGGAAAGATAACGCGCTTCGATAAGCGAACAGGACAGGTTCAGAATATTGCTCCTGAAGCCGTGAGAACAGGCAAATACCGTTTTATTAGAACTGCACCAGTACTGTTCTCTCCTATTGATAAAAAAACTTTATACTTCGCAGGGAATGTACTTTTCAAAACCACTACTGGTGGCAACAGCTGGCAGGTGATAAGTCCTGACCTTACAAGAGAAAGTTGGGACATACCTGAAAGTGTTGGAATTTATACTTCAGAGGAAATGAAGAAGATGCCAAGAAGAGGCGTCATTTATACAGTAGCTCCTTCTTACAAGGATATCAATACCATCTGGGCAGGAACTGATGATGGATTGATTCATGTAACAAAGGATGGTGGTACTACATGGAAAAACGTTACCCCTCCAGGTGTTACTTCATGGAGTAAAGTTTCTTTAATGGAAGCAAGTCATTTTGATGCGAATACCGCTTTTGCAGCAGTAAACAGGATACGCTGCGATGATATGAGAGCCCATATCTACAAGACAACAGATGGTGGAAAAACATGGAAAGAGATTGTAGAAGGTTTACCGAATGACCCGATAAATGCGGTGAGGGAAGATCCATATCAAAAAGGATTATTATATGCTGGTTCAGAAACCGCCGTTTATTTCTCGATTGATGAAGGAGCGCATTGGCAATCACTTCGTTTAAACATGCCTGCTACTTCAATCCGTGACCTTGTTATTCATGAGGACGATATTGTTGTTGGAACACATGGAAGGAGTTTTTGGATACTGGACGACATCACTCCTTTACGTCAGATAAAACAAACTACGGGTTTAAAGAACATCCTCTTTAAACCGCAATTGGCTACAAGGGTAAGATGGGGAATGTATACAGATACTCCAGTTCCACAGGAAGAACCTGCGGGACAAAACCCTCCGGATGGTGCCATCATAAACTATTATTTGGATGATGCTGTTTCTGATATTACCCTTGAAATCAGGAACCCTGCTGGTCTGCTGATTCGAAGCTTTTCAAGCAAGGATACCTTTTATACTATACCAGCAGTGAATATTCCACACTATTGGATACGACCACAACAGAAACTGTCTACCGAAAAGGGGTCCCACCGTTTCATTTGGGATCTTAAATACACAGGTTTAAACCTTCCACCATCCTACCCTATCTCTGCCATTTTCAAGAATACAGAACCAGATCCTACTGCCCCATGGGTTATGCCTGGTAAGTATACAATCAAGTTAAAAGTTAATGGGGAAACACAGGAACAGGTTTTACAAGTAAGGATGGATCCAAGAGTGAAGACAGCACAAGCAGATTTACAAAAGCAACATGATTTGTCATTACAATGCTATGTACTAAGACAAGAATCTTCAGAACTTATAATAAAGGTTAAAGCAAAGAGAGAAAGCTTAAAAAGTCAGATAGCATCTGCTACAGGCGAAAAGCTGGAACAGCTAAAAAATACTGATAAGGCGCTGGCGGAACTGGAAAATCCCGGTCCGGGTTCTAAACTTCCAGGCCTAAACCGTTTTCCGGGTACCTTTGCCGGTCTGTTCGGCGTTTTGCAAGATGCAGACCTGGCCCCAACCAGTCAGGCGGCTGCCGCGGTAGCAGAAGCAGTAGCCAATTTCAATAGTATTAAGGCGAAATGGCAGGCTTTATCGAAGTAAAAAAGAAGAAATATCAGTAAAATGGGCTGTTTTGAGCCTTGATTTACAGACCAATGGAACAAAATCCCCAAGCCTGTAAAACTTTTGAAAGATTTTTAGTGCTAGGGCTTCATTAATAGCCGTTTATCCATACCTTTGCAAACTCTTTAAAAGAGTCGGCATGAAGCACCTGAGGACTTTTGATATTGCTTTTGTGGGATTAAAACCAGGTATTCATGAGTTTGACTATGAAATAACTGATAAGTTCTTTACAACATACCAGGAACAGGACTTTAAAAACTGTGTGGCTAAAGTAACCCTGTCACTCGAGAAGAATACTGGTTTCATGCTGTTGAAGTTTGAAATTGGTGGTAAACTCGAAATTGGTTGTGACAGATGTGGTAATGCCTTACCTCTTGAGCTATGGGACGAGTTCAACATAGTAGTAAAGATGGTAGAGAATCCTGATGAAATGAATGAGCAGGATGTTGACCCCGATGTATATTATATTTCAAGAGGGGAAAGCCATATCAACGTAGCCGACTGGATTTATGAATTCATCAACCTTAGCATCCCGATGCAGCGTATGTGCAGTGAAGAAGAGATGGGAGGGCCACATTGTAATAAGGAAGTGCTGGCCATGTTGAAGAGTATGGATTTTGAGAACAAACAACCCGAGAATCCTTTATGGAAAGGACTCGACAAATTCAAAGATCTCGGAAACTGATTATAAAGATTTTAAATTGTAAGTTATGCCAAATCCGAAACGGAGACATTCGCAACAAAGAGGTGCAAAAAGAAGAACGCACTATAAGGCTGTGAAAGTTACCTTGAGCAAAGACAGTACCACTGGTGAAACCCATGTACGTCACCGCGCCCATGTAAGCGAGGGCAAATTGTATTATAAAGGAAAACTCGTGGCTGAAAAGTCACCAATCAAGTAATTTCCCTTTTAATATAAACCGCAGCGCCGGAGATGACAATCTGTTTAGATATGATGGGTGGAGATTTTGCACCGCTTGAGGCGGTGAAAGGTCTCCAACGTTATTTTGCAGAAGAGTCCACTCCGGCTATGTTATTTCTGACCGGTGATGAAGCTCAGTTGAACCCCTTGTTGGCAGAATACCAAATTCCTGCCGACAAAGTGAAAGTGATACATGCCCCTCAGGTAATCGGGTATCATGAACATCCTACTAAGGCTTTAAAGGAAAAGCAACAATCCTCCATAGCAATAGGTTTTCATTTGTTAGCTACCGGTAAGGTAGACGCCTTCATCAGTGCAGGTAATACCGGTGCTATGCTGGTAGGATCCCTTTTCAGCATCAAAGCCATGGAAGGGGTTCTAAGACCCACTATCTCTACTGTGATTCCAAAAGAAAATGGCGAAACTGGGTTGCTATTGGATGTGGGTCTTAATGCTGATTGTAAACCTGAACACCTCAACCAATTTTCCATACTAGGATCATTATACGCCAAACATATTCTTGGTTATGACAATCCAAGAGTGGCGTTATTGAATATCGGGGAAGAAGAAGGAAAAGGTAACCTCCTCGCCCAAGCCACCTATCCCCTGCTTAAAGAGAATCAGGAGATCAATTTTGTCGGTAATGTGGAAGGTCGTGATATTCTTCTCAACAAATCTGATGTAATGGTTTGTGATGGTTTTACAGGTAATGTGATATTGAAAATGGCTGAGTCATTATTCAATATTACCCAACAGAAAAACATCCATCACGAATATTTCGACAAATTCGATTTTGAAATTTATGGCGGCACTCCTGTATTGGGAGTTGCAAAGCCGGTTATCATTGGACATGGCATTTCTCATGCCAAGGCATTCTGCCAAATGATACGAATAGCTGAAAAGATGATCAGCACTGGACTTATGGAAAAAATGAAAGCCAGTTTTGAAGGTAAATAGTTATTTTACCGCCTCAACCAGCAGTTGCTGATGAAAAGCTTCCTCTCGTATTTTACTGCATATATTAAGTCTCTGAACAAATGGACATTATTACTCACTTCCATTTGGGTGGCATTATTTGTCGTCTGCAATTTTACAATTGGAATTGAAAGCAGAATCAAAAGCCTGCCTTTATTTTACGAACGATTTGCCGGATTTCTTTCTATTATATACCCTTCTGTTCGGAATGCCCTATTGGCTTAACTATTCCTTCAACAAAAACTATATTCCTTACGGCAAAAGTTTCTATTGGCTTTTCTTATCCGGCCCCATATTATTCGCACTGAAAATGAGTCACAGGAATTTTGCAGGCATCTTTTATCCCGACAAAACATATCACTGGTATGATTATGCAAAACAGGTGTTGAACTGGCCAATAAATGCACTACTCCTGTTGATAGTTGTTTTCATAATATGGAAGATAGCTTCATTACCTTCTCCAGTTGCAGGACTATCCATGAAACGATTTTCGATGGCGGCCTTCTATTGCAGCATCCATTTCGGGAAGCCCTTACTGGAATGCATAACCTCCTATTTCGGCGGCATCATATTAGGAGTAATCGTTTATCGCACCAAAAGTATCTGGGGTGGGTTGTTGATGCATTTGGGGATTGCGTGGATGATGGAACTTGCGGCATAAGAGCAAGTTCAAGAGGTTCCATGAGTTCCATAGGTTCCATAGGTTTTCAGGTGATACATCAAAACAAAATAATTATTTTTCGTTATTATGTTTGACCTGGAATCCTATGGAACCTATGGAACTTCTTGAACTCATGGAACCTCTTGACTCTATCGAACATGTGGAACTTTAAAAATACTACAAACCTATAAGCCGGATTCTGTCCCCGGTTTCCCAGGTGGCTATCATTTATCTGTTCTGATATTTGCATATCAGAATCAATCCGCCTACCCTCCATCATCGGGCGAGTCACCCTTAAGCGATGGTATACGTGGCGTTTCAGCATGCAAGGTTTACCCACTATTACTGTTACCAGTAATAATCGTGAGCTCTTACCTCACGTTTTCATCCTCACCTGCCCTTTCCGAAGAAAGAACAGGCAGTTATTTTCTGTGGCACTATCTGTTCTTGCTTTCACAAGACCCGGCTATTCACCGGTGCAATGCTCTGTGCTGTCCAGACTTTCCTCCCTTCCTTTAAAAGAAGAGCGATAACCCGGTTTGTAGTTGATGCAAAGCTACAGTAAAAACTTTGATGCTGAATAGGTTGCTAAGTGTTAAGCCTTACAGTTTGCATTGTTGTCTTATTAATAACTACCTTCAACTTAAGGCTTTAGATTAAACAGCAATTCAATTTAACCTGGACTTAATGAAAAAAAACCCTATCAAAGTCCGTCCAAAAATAAAACCACCCACCAACAACTCCCTTCGAATACAGAGAGATGCAAAGGCATATGAGCTAATGGAGAAAAGGGTGGTAAAATTCAAAAAGCTATATTCTTTCATCAGTGAAATCAATCAAATGATTGTAAGGACAACTGATGAAACCACCTTATTTCACGATACATGCCAAATCGCTATACGAATAGGCAAATTCAGGATGGCCTGGATTGGCATTCTGGATCATGATACGAAACTATTGAATCCGGTTATGCATTCTGGTTATGAAAAGGGATACCTTGCAAAAATAAAAAAGATACGTGCCACATTAACTGCAGCAGGAAGAGGACCTACAGGAGAAGCATTGCGTAAAGGGCAGTATATTGTTTGTAATGATATAGAAACCGATCCCAGAATGGTACCCTGGAAAGAAGAAGCCTTAGCCCGTGGCTATTATTCCTCTATTGCATTACCACTTAAAAGAAGAGAAAAGATAATTGGCGCTATATCAATCTATGCTGGTGAAAAGAATTTCTTCACAAAAGATGAAATAAAGCTCCTAAGAGAAGCAGCATACGATATATCTTTCGCATTAGAAATTCTGGAGAATAATGCGATCCAGAAAAAGAGTGAAGAGGAAATCACCTTCCTCTATGAAATATATGAGAAGGTGCAATTGGCTACCAGTGATACTATATGGGATTGGGATATAAAGAAAGATACTTTACAATTCAATAAAGGTATAATTGAATCTTATGGATATGCCAAAGAAATGATGGTAAGCTCTGTGAAGTGGCGTGAAAAAAACATTCATCCAGATGATCTGGAGAGAGTTCAACTTTCAATAGCTGATTGTTTTGAAAAGAAAACGACTACAATTTCATTAGAATATCGATTTAAGGCAGCCAATAACAAATTCCGATTTGTTTATGATAGGGCTTTTATCGTTTTCTACAAGGGAAAACCTATCAGAATGGTTGGTGCCATGCAGGATATTACATTCCAAAAAGAAGAAGAATTACGATTGGCAAAGACGATTATAAAAGCTCAGGAAGCAGAAAGGCATTTCATTGGACAAGAACTGCATGATAATGTGAATCAACTTTTAGTTGCTTCGCAGTTGAATCTTGGTATGGTAAAAAAAATGAATCCGGAGAAAGCAGCAGAACTTATAGATAATATAAAAGGGTATATAAGTACTGCTATTAATGAAATCAGAAACCTCTCTCACCAGCTTTCTCCTTCTTCTTTTGGAGATGTAACGCTAAAAGATGTATTTGAGAATCTTTTACAAGGAATAAATGCCAACAATGATTACAAAATTCATCTGAAATTTCACTACCCACAAAATGAACCTCTGGATCAGGATCTTCAAATAACCCTTTACAGGATATTACAGGAAGCGTTGAATAATATTGTGAAATATGCCAGCGCCAGTAACATCGAAATAATTGTCGATAAAACAGAAAAAGGCATTTCTATGAGCATCGCCGACAATGGGGTTGGGTTTAATATAACCTCAATTAAAAAAGGAATTGGCCTGAATAATATTAAAAGAAGAGTGGAGTCATTTGAAGGCTCATTCAAAATTACCAGTGCGCCAGGAAAAGGATGCAAAATTCAGGTGCTTCTTCCCCTATAAGTACATTACAATTTATAAGTGAATACCCCTACCCCCTTTCGGAGGGAACCGTGCTCTCTGTAAAATGGAGGCATTTGATTATCTATCAATTAATTATAACCACTATTTTCAACTTGATATAAGACAATAAAAATTGGGTTTCCATAGATTTTCGAATAAAAAAGCTACCTTATGTCGCAACACTGATATATTCGCTACGCAAATTATGGTGCTAAGTTGCCAACTTTCAACTGATCCGACCCCTTAAGAATCAATTAAATCCTTCAATCTTCCTGTGATAGGAATAAAATAGACTACCCATTTACCTTAGTTGGTACTATATTTAGTCTATTATATTATTTGATTTAGCCAATCACATTGCTTCCAATTCCTTCGATTTCCTGCATTCATCTGTTTTCTATGTGCTATTCCTAAAATGGAATAATCAATACTTTTTATTAATACTGGAAAGCCAACCCAATACTTAATCCATATTCTGAATTGAGAAAGACTGGATATTGTTATCATGCCCTTATAACCGTTTAACCAGCCTAATAATGAGAAAGAATCCCTTGCCTTTTGGTATTTTAAAAAATACCAGTTTCTTGCTATTGTTTTTATTTACTGCATTCTATGGGAATGCACAATCCCCACAATTAAGAATAACAGACTTTGTTCTTTTTGGTGGCAATGCCAATTGTCCAAACGGAGCACAAACACCATGTAATTCTCCTGGTTGTGCCGTCCAATTAGGATCATCATCATCAGTTTCTGGTGGATCAGTTGGAAGTTATCGGTTGGTTAAAACAACAGGAACTGTTACAATTACAGGAAATGTTTATAGTGGCGGTACTGTTCAATTAAGTAACGGCAACAAAGTAACCGGTAAAATCACTGCCGCCAATTCAACAGCTATCACTACACCTGCATTCACTGCAGGGTCTAACAGTATCTTTTCAGGAAATATCGACATCAATGGTAATATCACAGTAAGTGGTGGTACCGTATCTGGAAAAGTTACACATCCTTCAGGAACCACCTACACTGGTCCTACTCCCCTAGGAGGAAATATTGTTGGCAATCCCAGCCTTCCTCTTTTACCCGATATGCCCCCTATCTCAATTTTCCCGTCTTCTGGAGTAACTGATATAACAACTTCTAAAACAATTACACCAGGTGCTTACCGGAATATATCCCTTAGTGGAAATAAAACGATTACACTTTCTGGTCCTGGTACATATATTTTCAAGTCTATCAAGAATTCTGGTAGCACCAATAATTTCGTATTCGATTTTAAAGGATCATCTACAGGAAACTTCATCATATATATACATGGAGATGCAAACCTTTGCAAGGTAAGTGCCAGTATGTTGAACGGAGGTTCAGCAACTAGAATTTTTACAGAAGTACACGGTAACGGTACGGGTGATGATGACGATCCTACAGCTTCATTCAGGATTGCCAATGGCTCTTCGTCTAACAGTGCTACAAAATGGCTGGGAACAGTGTGGGCTCCATATGCAGCTATAAATATTGGATCCGGTACTGGCAACTGTAGTATTACAGGGGCGCTATGGAGTGGTACCCAGGTCAATATCCAATCAGGAGTTTCTATCATCTACGCTCCTTTCCTATTATGCTCAACACCAAATGCAAAAGCTGGAAATGACAAATCTATCACCTGCGATATCCCAACAGTTACTCTTGATGGTTCATCAACAACGGCGGGAGCACAATATAGCTGGACATCGGTAGGTGGCACAGGAGTATTTGTATCTGGAGCCAATACCGCTACACCAGTGGTTTCTGCAGCTGGAAAATATGTGCTTCAGGTTTCTGTAAATGGTGGTTGTAGTGCAACAGATACGGTAGTTGTAACTGATATCCCCTGTGTAATCCCTTATTACCCACCACCAGCAAACGGCAAAGTGGGAAATCTAATTGGGGCCGAATTGAACTCTCTCTATCTGAATTTTGGATTAGTAACCGATTCTGCTAAAACGATTTTCATCCTTAAGGGAGATAGTGTAATGATAGACGTTATCAGCAGGCAAGGACAATTTGCCGCCTTGTTATCATTACTTCAATCTTCAAACTATGGCATAACAGACTTAATAGATAATGGTCCAAACAGTGGTATCATTACTGGTAAATACCCAATTGCCAACTTAAGAAAGCTCGACAGCCTTCCTATCTTAATAGATTACTGCCGTCCCTTATTCCCTGGTATTAACAATACTGGTATTGCCACTACCCAGGGTGATGCAGTTATGCGCACAGACTTCCTGCGTAATGGTTATAAACTGAATGGCGACAGCATTAAAGTGGGTGTTATTTCTGACAGCTATAACACCTTAGCAAACAATCCTGCAAGCACCGACGTAAGCAACGGCGACTTACCTGGAACAGGCAATCCTGTAAACGGTACACCTGTTCAGGTATTAGGTGAATATCCATTTGGAAGAAGAAGCGATGAAGGAAGAGCCATGTTGCAAATCATTCACGATATAGCTCCAAAAGCTACATTAGCATTCAGAACAGGATTTGTAAGTCCCGGTGATATGGCACTTGGCATCCGTCAATTGAAACAGGCAAGTTGTGATGTGATTGTAGATGATGTAACATTCATCACCGAGCCTTTCTTCAGAGACGGTGTTGTAACTCAGGCTGTAAATGAAGTAAGTCAGCAAGGGGTAACCTATTTTACATCAGCAGGTAATTTTGGAAACAAAGCCTACGAAAGTAATTTCAATGCAACTGCTGCTCCAACAGGTATTATTGGCTCTGCCCATAATTTTGGCGGAGGAGATATTTTCCAAAACATTTCATTGAAACCTGGTACCTACACTATTGTTCTTCAATGGGATGATGATTTCTATTCATTAGGACAAGGCACAGGTACACAAAATGATCTTGATATATACCTCACAAATAATAGTGGAGTAACCTTATTTGGATTTAACAGGAATAATATTGGAGGAGACCCTGTAGAAGTGCTTCCTTTCACAGTTACTACCAACACTCAGACAAATATACTTGTCACAAGAAATTCAGGTAATGCTTCTGTAAGGTTCAAATACATCATCTACAGAGGAGATGCTACAATCAATGAATTCAATTCAGGAGAATCTACCATTGCAGGTCATGCTAATGCAGAAGGCGCTATTACAATCGGAGCTGCCAGATATAACAAAACAGAAGCTTTCGGTTTTACACCACCTTTAATTGAAAGTTTCTCTTCTTATGGTGGCATATTCATTAATAATGCTGTACGTAACAAGCCAGACTTTACTGCTCCAGATGGAATCAACACTTCGGTTGGATTTGGAGCGTTGGATATTGAAGGTGATGGAATTCCCAATTTCTTTGGTACTTCTGCGGCTGCACCACATGCTGCTGCAGTTGCAGTATTGTTGCAACAAGCAAGAAAAAGATATTATAGCCAATCATATACCACCGACGAACTTAAGGCGCTATTGAGGAATACAGCTCAGGATATGAATACGCCCGGATTCGATTTTGTGAGCGGTTATGGTTTCATAAAAGCGGAAGCTGCCATTCAAGCGTTTGCTGATGCAACTCCATCATTGATAAAACTGGTTATCCCTCAGGGAATAACTCCAGGGGCCACAGCTTTCACTGTTACAGTACAGGGCAATTTCTTAAGTGATAGCACTAAAGTGCTGTTCAGAGGTCAGCCTTTACCTACTACAATAATTAATGATAGTACAGCAACAGCCGAAATTCCGGCATTTAGCGGAAACCCAACTATTCAGGCATATACACCACCTAAAACGCCATCAGGAATTGATGGCGGTCTTTCAAACACGATCAAGTTCTTTGATATCGTTAAGAAGAATGTAAGGATAGTTGCAGATAACAAGCAGAAAAAGTATGGTGAAAAAATTCCGGAATTCACTTCTACGGTAACAGTGGACGGATTACCTTTTGAAGCAACCGGACTTAGCTTACCTGAGTTAGGTATAGATACAATTTATTACAGAACCCCTGCTACAAGCACCAGTACTGTAAATAATTATATCATTCAACCCAGATTAAAAGAGTTCGACACTTTGAGTCCAGCAGATGCAGGGTTCCTTGAACTTTACAATTACGATTCTGTTTCTGGTGTACTGAACATATCAAGAATGCCATTATTGATTGCACCACGTGATACCAGCTTTAATTATGGCGACAAGATTGGAGGTTTCCAATTCAACTATACCTACGACCAAAGTAATATTGCTGATGAAGAGAAGACTGTTTTCGCTTCGTCTCTCAATCAGAAGCACATACAAGTTTAATAAACAATAATGCGCTGGCCTTTATTGATGATCAGCTAACAATCAATGGAAGAGTGCTTACAAGTAACGATATACTTACTATGGCAACATTGACCAGTAGTAAAGCGGTTGCTAATAGTAAAGCTGTAGCTAACAGTAAGGCAGTTGCCAATGGTGTTCCTGTATTGGACACTATGAGACTTGTAGAAGTTTCTCCTGCCTCAATTTATGGCTATCAACTGGATTCTGCAGTAGCAACCCTGGTAAATAGCAAAGCAGTAGCAAACAGTAAAGCAGTAGCAAACAACACTGCGGTTGTAAACAGTAAAGCAGTAGCCAATAGCAAAGCTGTAGCTAACAATACAGTGATTGTAAACAGCACTAACGTAAGCGACAGCAGTAATAACAATGTAATTGTTATAATTGACTCAGCTGATGTTTATGAAGAACCTGATAGTGTGAGATTATCGCCTTTACAACCAATCAACCTTATTACAGGTATCAGCGCCGGTTCGCATAGTATTGTGCCTGCTGCATTTGTTTCGGAAAACTTCCTTATTACATACGGATTAGGAAGCCTCTCCATAAATTCAGCATCACTAACCATTAAAGCCGATGACAGAACAATTGCATATGGCGACTCTCTTCCATTGTTCAGTGCTACGGTGAATGGCTTCCAATATGAGGACAATAGTTCATCAATATTTAATGGTCCAATTACCTATTCATTATTAGATGCATCAAACCAGTTGGTAACCTCACTAATTTGCCTGCAGGGACTTATAAGATTGTTCCACAGCATCATTAAAAGCACCAGCCAGTTATCTTATCAATTCAGTTTATGGTACATTAACAGTGAGTACGGTTCCTCTTAAAGTAAAAGCTGATAATAAAGTGATCTTTAAAGGTGATCCTTTACCAGCATTTACTTCAACGTATACTGGCTTCAAGAACGACGACCAGACTAAGATCATTTCAGGATTCAAATACCTTGCTAAATTCTCTTACAAGAATTCAAATTCTGTTCCGGTATTTGTACCAAGAGGACCAGATAACTCAATGACAAGTCTTGGACAAATGGGTGGACAGCAACCAGAATTGTTCAACCCAGGTACAGGTTATTTCAGTATTCCATTCGATGGCAAAAAAATTACCTGGAACCTGAAAACTTACGAAGGCTATACAAAAGTTACAGAAACAGCTACAGCAAGTTCAACATCTAAAAGATGTTCAGTTGTAAGAACAACAAGCAATCCAACAACCACGCAGCGATCTGCAGCAATGGAAGTAACTGAACAAATAGTATTCGGAGTTTATCCAAATCCTGTAACAGACAAGGTAACAATCAGCTTTAAGAATGTGATATTACAATCTAAAGATGTTACAGTTTATGATGTGGCAGGAAAATTACAGTCTGTAAAACAAATAAGAAAAGTAACCGATGGAAGTCTTTCATTAGATCTTAGCCCATTGGCACCGGGAGTATACATGATTAGTGTAAGAGTTAAAAACGAAACAAAAACAACAATGATCCTGAAAAAATAAGAGATTAGTCTTTAAATTTATCAGGCACTGGTTATTTTTGTCCTGGCTACTTTTTGAAACCGTAGAGAACTATGAGGCTTAGATTATTGTTTTTAGTAATACTTATGGCTGGCGGCAGTTGCTGCCTGTCGCAGAATACCATTATTGACAGCCTGCTGAAAGAATTGCAGGCTGCCAATAATGATTCTGTAAAACTGAAAACACTGCTTCAGATCAGTCGCAGTTATATGAATACCGACCCTAAGTCGGTTATCCCTTATGCAGAGCAAGCCAGAGACCTTGCAGATAAGCTTTCATACAAAAAAGACCTTGCATTAGCTTATAAGTATATTGGCCTGGCTTATTACCAGCAAAGCATCTTTATAGATGCCATGGAAAACTATAACCGTTCTTTGGATGTATTCACCAGCTTGAATGATAAGATTGGGATTTCAAACCTGCTTAGTAATATCGGTGTAGTTTATAAAGATCAGGGAAACGACACAAAGGCACTCGAATATTTCTTCAATTCACTTCGTAATGCAGAACCAACTGGCGACAATCTAATGATAACAACGGCCTTGAATAATATAGGTAGCGTTTATCAGCACAAGAATGGAACCTACGATAGGGCACTTGAATACTATCTCAAAGCCTTGCCCAGAAGTCAGAAATTAGGTGACCTTGAACTTTATGGAGCTATTACAGGGAATATCGGCGAGATCTATCTTCAGAGAAAAATTGAAGATTCCGCCCTTCACTATTTTAAAAAGCAGCAACAGGCTTATGAAGGAACCCCTGATATGGCGTATGCCCTGAACAATATCGGGAAAGTCTATTCATTAAAGAAAGATTATAATACCGCACTCACCTATCACCAAAAAGCCCTTGACTCTTCAATTGCCGCTAATTCCTTATTATACCAAACACAATCGCTTCAAGGTATTGCGGAAGTATATGAAGAAACAGGAAAATATAAAAACGCTTTGCAGGCATATCTGAAAGCTGAAAAATTAGCGACTGAAATCAATTCATCTTACGACCTGAAAGATATTTACAAGGGCCTTTCCTTAACCTATGCCAATTTATCAGACTATAAAAGCGCTAATAAGTACCAAGCCCTTTTGCTAAATATAAAAGATACGATCTACAATATTGACATAGACCAGAAGCTTTCGAGGTACGAATTCAATTTTGAAATTGAGAAGAAACAGAACCAAATCAACCTTCTTGAAAAAGACAAAGTATTAAAGGAGTCAGAATTAAGAAGGGAGGAATTAGCTAAGAATGCATTTCTGGCCGGATTCGGATTAATCCTCATCATCGCCTTTATCATTTATCGAAACTACAGGCAAAAGGTAAAAGTAAACCTTGTGCTCGATAGTCAGAAAGCACAAATCGAGGGACTATTACTAAACATCTTACCAGGCGAAGTGGCGAGGGAATTGCAACAGACTGGCCATGCTACACCTCGATATTATGAAAACGTTTCAGTACTTTTTACAGACTTCAAAGGATTCACAGTTATTGCTGATTCCTTATCCCCTCAGGAAGTGGTAGCTGAACTGAATATATTCTTCATGGCTTTTGATGAGATTATCGAAAAATATAATCTGGAAAAGATCAAGACCATTGGAGATGCCTATATGTGCGCCGGAGGTATCCCTCTAGAAAGCGAAGATCATTACCTCCACATGATCGATGCTGCTCTTGAAATACAAGAGTTCATGAGATTGAAAAATATTGCCAGAGTAGAAGCAGGATTGCCACAATGGGAATTGAGAATTGGTATACATGTAGGACCAGTTGTTGCCGGAGTGGTAGGAAAGAATAAATATGCTTATGATATCTGGGGTAGTTCTGTGAATATCGCCAGCAGGATGGAATCCAATGGCATTCCAGGACAAATCAATATTTCTGCGGCAACATACGAATTAGTAAAAGATCATTATAACTGCCTTTACAGAGGTAAGATATCAGCAAAAAACATTGGTGAAATCGATATGTTTTTCGTGTATAGTAAAATAAATAGTGAAGCCTCTAATCATACACTTCCCAGCTCGGTAAGTCATCATTTGCATGCTCCTGCAAAAGAAAATGTGCAATATTAATACCCCTACATTAAAATCATTATTTACTGAATGCCATTTTAATGGCAAATAAGGCCAATAAGATACTTACTACATGACGAATTATATGTTGTGTTGAAGGTTTCTGAACACTACTACCAGCTATTTTAGCGGCAAAATACACAACTAGTGAAAAATACAAAAGTGTGGTTTGAGGGTTCAATACATTCCCTATAAACCCTTTCAGATAATAAAAAAGATTTGCCTTACTTGTCTTATCCTCAATATTTTTTATTTCGGATGCTTTTACAGAATAGTTTTTCCACGCAAGATATAACAGGTATGCTATACCAGCATATTTCAAAGCCGTATATGCTGCGGGCACAGCAACTAATAAAGCAGTGAGCCCAAGTATAGTGGCTGTAATATGAACTATAAATGCTGAAGTTATTCCAGCTACTGTTAACCATCCCGCTTTTCTACCGTAATTCATGGTATGGCTCAGATAGAGCATCATATTGGGACCAGGTAAAATAGCCATACCGGTTACAAGCAGGATAAATGGTATCAGTTCTTCAAGAGAGAACATCATATCTTAAAATAGATTTCAGTGGCACCGTAACCAAATGAAGGATGGTACTGGTTCACGAATGTCTTCACTTCTCTGCGCAACTTCAGTATCTCATGAATTTCTTCCCTTAGTTTTCCGCTTCCAACTCCATGAATGGCAATCATTGAAGGCTGATGATGTGCAATTGCCAGATCAAGATATTTTTCAAATGTCTGCAATTGTAGTGTGAGCATTTCAAGTGTACTTAGTTTATCCGGATCGGGATGTAACACTTCTATATGCAGGTCAATCTGTTGTTTTGCAGGTTCAAGATGCTGTCGGGTATGGGCCGCATCATAAATCTTATACCCAGCTTTTGTAAGTTTTGTGATGTCGAGCAAATCTTCTTCTATAGCCTTGTCGGGATAAATATCAAAAAGCTTATATGAAAATGTAGCTTCCCCTTTCTCCCTTATCTGCTGGATTTTTGTAAATACTTGTTTAGCTTTTAATTTGAGGAAAGTCTCATAATAAGGAGCCTTACGTTTATCGGGTGGTGCCAGGGAAAATTCCACAGAAAACAAGGGACTATCATTCAGGTTCTCAAATGGAATATCATGTATATAGAAATCTTCGAAGGACTTTATCTCGTTCTTAAAAGCAAATCCATCTTTACCTACATACGATAATTCATATGTAAAATGATAAGCGAATTCAGTTCTGTTAACGAGATGTATCTTCAGATCCTCCACCACATCATCTCCAAACTCATCGGTATCTAGAATAGGTATGAAAGTCATCCACACTCCATCGGCAACCCTCTTCTCCACTTTCTTTTTCTCTACCTTAAGATCGTCGATATATTTTTTCTCCTTCTTTTCGGGAAATAATCTTTGTTCAGTAAACCTCTTGAAATAAGGGAATTCTAACTGGTCAATATATGCAGGGAACTTCACTCCCCTCACTTCCAGCATCACCATTTTGTCGTTGATGATGTCTATTACATCACCTTCGTCGTTGGTATGCTTTACTACTACTTTGTCGCCTATTTGGAATTTCATTGTTTTATGAAGCTTGAAGCTGAATGCTGAATGCTGAATGCTTGATGCTGTATGCCTAAAGCTTAAGGCCTAGGGCCTAAGGCTTGTTCAGTAATCCGTACGGAAATTAGTTTTCATATTAATAATTATATGTTACAGTGTTATTGTGGTGGTTGGCTTAAGGCCTAAGGCCTAAAGCCTAATGCTTAATTTTGTATTCAAAACGGAATTCAGTTTTCATATTAGTTCCCTTGTAATTCACAAACTCATCTGGCAGCTCTCAGCATTAAGCCCTAGGCCTTAAGCCTTAAGCTTTAGGCAAAAAAGCATCAAGCACCCGCCAGCTTACTCTTCCTATACCCATACAAGAAATAAATCGTCAACCCGATACCCATCCAAGCGAAGAACCATAACCAGGAAATGGCAGGTATTTCAACAAGGAGGTAAGAGCAGGAGAGCATTCCCAATACTGGTATGAGTGAGTATTTACGGATGAATGTTAGAATAGTAATGAATCCAGCGAAGACGAGATAGATGAGGAATAAGAATTCCTGGAACTTATCTGTATTCAGATGCTGTATTCCTTCTATGATCCTGTTCCAACCGAGATAGATAAAGATGCCATACAATACAGGAACAATAAACTGTCCGTTTATATAGGGCAAACGGAAACTTCCTTTTGCTAACACATCATTATTCCTTGGCAACATCAATACGCCACCAGCAACCAATACAAAGGCGAAAAGAGTACCAATACTTGTAAGGTCGGTCATTAAGGAACTCTGCATGAATAAAGATGGTACTGCTACAATGATAGCTGTAACTATTGTTGAAATATAAGGAGTCTGGTATTTTGGATGGATCTTACCAAATGCTTTTGGCAATAAACCATCACGACTCATACTCATCCAGATTCTCGGTTGTCCTAATTGGAATACTAACAATACACTAGTAGTGGCAACCACAGCACTGATGGATACAACATATCCGATCCATTCCTTACCTACCCTTTCAAATACGAAAGCCAAAGGATCATTTACATTCAGTTCTGTAAATGGCACCATACAAGTAAGTACCAGGGCAATAAGTATATACAGAATTGTACAGATAACGAGCGAATAGATCATACCCCTTGGTAAATCCCGCTGCGGATTCTTACACTCTTCAGCAGTAGTAGATATTGCATCAAAACCAATATAGGCATAGAATACAGCGGAAACACCTTTCAGAATTCCTTCAATACCATTTGGCATAAAAGGACTCCAGTAAGATGGTTTTACTGAAAAGATACCCATGATGATTACAAAAATGATTACCAATACCTTAAAGATCACCATGGCATTGGCACTTTTCTTACTCTCTTTGATACCTACATATGTAAGTATAGAAACCAAGCAAACGATTATGAAAGCAGGCAGGTTAATGAAAATTCTGGCACCACCAATAATCGGTGCATTATTCCAGGCATCCAATACCAATTGCATATTGGGTGTTATGGGTGTTCCACTGGCAATACTCTCTGTAGTGCCCTTAAAGGCCGCAGAAGCTGTTGAAGGATCTACAGTAAGCCAACCCGGCAAATGGATATGCAATGCTTCCAGCAGGTTATTAAAATAACTACTCCATGAAATGGCTACTACTATATTTCCAATGGCATATTCAAGTATCAGTGCCCATCCGATGATCCAGGCTATCAATTCACCGAAAGACACATAGGCATAGGTATAAGCGCTTCCCGCAATAGGTACCCTACTGGCAAACTCAGCATAACAAAGGGCCGAGAAACCGCAGGTAATGGCTGTAATCACAAAAAGGAGGGATATACCAGGTCCGCCATCAAATGCGGCCTTACCAATTGTAGAGAAAATACCTGCACCAACCACTGCTGCAATTCCCATAAAGGTCAGGTCACGTACTCCTAACACCTTATTGAGATTTCCGGTTGAGTGCCCATCACTTAGCCCTTCCGCCGCTTCCTTTACAATCTTATCTATCGACTTACGTCTGAATAATGAACTAGACATGCAGTTGCTGGTTTAAAAGTCAAGATAACAAAAAGCTGCTAAACTATGATTCCTGTGATTTACGATGATTTATGACTGGGATTAATAAATGGGATTAAAGGGATTTAAGACTGGGATTTATGGGATTATTCTGTGATTAACTGGGATTTTATTATTTCTTCAATACTATCACACTGCCCTACTTCCTAACTTCCCTACTACCCTACTTCCTATCCGCCACGGCGGACTCTACTCCGACTCCCGACTCCCGACTAAAGACTCCCGACTAATATTCTCTCTGCACCAAAAACTCCGCCAGCTGCTTCAGCGGTTCCTTCCGTATCGAAACCACGGCAATATCCTCCAATTGCTGGAATGCCTTATCCATATAGCTGGCTTTGAGGTCGCGGGCCCATTCGTCCACACCACAATTCCTGAAGATCGAAAGCACTTTTTCAACTTTATCTTCAGGATTAGATTGAAGCAATGCTTCTAATTCCTTTTTATCATTCCCTTTGGCAGCTTCTAATGCCTTTATCAGTAAAAAATGTTTTCTTATTTGATAAGATATCTCCCCCACCTGCTTTCCAAATTTATCCGGATTACCAAAGGCATCTAGATAATCGTCCTGCACCTGAAATGCAATACCCAGGTTTCGGCCAAATTCATACAAAAGTCTTTGATTCCTTTCTCCTGCACCTCCTAATATGGAACCCATTTGCAAGCTGGAAGCTAATAAAACAGAGGTCTTCAATTCTATCATATTCAAATATGCTTCTAAGGAAACAGCGGCCTGATTTTCAAAATCCATATCCAACTGCTGACCTTCACAAACTTCTTTTGCAGTTTTATTGAACAACTGCAGTATCCTGCGCTGATGTGTAGCTTCTATCCTTGTAAGATATTCGTAAGCTGCAACCAGCATTACATCTCCTGCCAGTAATGCTGTGGCCGAACCATATTTCTCATGTACAGTTGGATGGCCCCTGCGTAATGGCGCTTTATCCATAATATCATCATGGATCAAACTGAAATTATGGAACAGCTCAATGGCATTGGCCACATGCCAGGCATCTGGATTAATTTCATCAAATAGTTCATTTCCCATTAAGCAAAGAACAGGACGAACTCTTTTGCCTCCCAATGATAAGAAGTATTCATTCGGATCATAAAGGGTGGCAGGACTTGCAGGGAAATGCCTGACGTTGAATTTTTCTGAGAACTGGGCCGACAAGATTGCAAAACTATTCATACAGGACTACGCTTTTTTGTTTTTCTTCTTTGACTTATTATTCGCTGGGTCGCTTTTGCTATCTGCAATACTTGTTGCAATCACCCATTCATAATCGAGTTGTCTTTTTGTGAGATTTGCCGCCACCACTTTAATAGTAACTTTATCTCCCATCTTGAATACACGACCACTTCTTTGTCCAACTAAACAATAATCAGCCTCCACATGTCTGAAATCGTCGTAATCAGAAAGGCTGGTGATACTAACAAGTCCTTCGCACTTCTGTTCAATGGTCTCTACAAAGAAACCGAAAGAAGTAACGCCACTTATCACTCCTTCAAATTCATCTCCCAGGTATTGTTGCATATACTCAACCTGCTTGTATTTATTGGCAGCCCTTTCAGTTTCCATGGCTGACCTTTCTTTTTCGCTGCAATGCCTACATTTCTGTTCCAGCTTCTTATCGATCTCCAATGAACCCATCAGGAGGTCATAGACAATACGATGTACCAGTATATCCGGATAACGCCTGATTGGTGAAGTAAAATGGCAATAATGTTTAAAACCCAATCCATAGTGTCCTATGTTTTCGGTAGTATACAAAGCCTTAGCCATTGTACGAATACCTAATTGCTCCAATACATGTTGTTCAGGTTTACCTTTCACATCAAGCAACATCTGATTAAAAGAAGCAGCGATTCCTTCCGGAGATTTAATATCGAACTTATGTCCGAATTTCTTTGCAAAATCGACGAATGGCATCAACTTCACTTCATCGGGTGTATCATGGATTCGATAAGGGAAAGGGATTTCTTTTTTATCAATTTTTGTTTTACCCACTTGTTCGGCTACGGTACGATTTGCCAATAGCATAAACTCTTCGATCAATTGATGCGCTTCCTTACTTTCTTTCACCACAATTCCGATTGGCTTACCGGTGGCATCCAGTTTAAAGCGTACTTCCTGTGAAGAAAAGTTGATAGCTCCTTTCTTAAATCGTTGTTTGCGGAATTTTTGTGCCAGTGTATTCAGGATCAGGATTTCATTAGAATGCAAACCCGCTTCATTTTCAATTATCTCCTGAACTTCTTCATAGGTATACCGATGATCAGAATGAATGACAGTCTTTCCTATCCAATGATCCTTCACTTCTCCTTTGGCCGATATTTCAAATATGGCGGAGAAAGTGAGTTTATCTTCTTTGGGACGAAGGGAACAAAGCTCATTTGAAATTCGCTCCGGCAACATTGGAGAAACCCTGTCGGGCAAATAAACAGAGGTCGCTCTGTCATAGGCTTCCTTATCCAACTCAGATTCAGCTTCCACATAGTGTGATACATCAGCGATATGTACACCAATTTCAAAGTGCCCATTTTTAAGGACCTTAAAAGAGATGGCATCATCGAAATCTTTTGCATCAACCGGGTCGATGGTAAATGTTAGTATATCGCGACAATCTTTTCTGATACTGATTTCTGAAGCTGGTATGATATCGGGAATACGTTCTGATTCTTCCAAAACATTATCCGGAAAGAACAGAGGAAACCCATTCTGCATCAGCAGCTCTTTCATTGCCAGGTCACTGGCATCACTGGCATTCAGAACCTGAACCACTTCACCTACGGGTTTCTTGTTTTTCTCCCAGGTATTAATCCTTACAATTACCCTATCATTATTCTGTGCATTGAATAGGCTTGCTTCAGGAATATAAACATCAGGAACCGGCTTATCTGTTTCAGGAATGAAAAAGGCAAAAGATTTGCCCAATTCAATTCTACCCATAAAAGTATTCTGCTTCCTTTTCACCACTTCTGTAACCACCCCTTGTACCCTTCCCTTCTTATTGAAATCGGAAACTACACGTACTAATACCGTATCTCCGTGAAGTGCAGTATTGAAATCATTAGGACGAACCAGGATATCGTTTTTCAGGTTTTCTACAATTACGTAGCCCATACCTGAGCGGGTTATATCCATCACCCCTTTAACTGTTTGGGGCGAGGAAGATGTGGAATGTTTTTGTTTTTTCTTAGATGATTTTTTACTCATCGTATAAATTTAATTTTTTAATGAAAACCCGTCGATGAATGCCGACACCAATTGCAGGAAGGCAGTTTCCTGCCCGAATAAAATCCGCATTTCAATAGGCATTACAAATACGGGGGTTTGTTGCAGTTCACTTACAAATTTGCTTAACCTTACTGCATCTTTCTCTGTAGTAAGAATAATCTTTGAAGTGGACTGTATTGCTTCGAAACGTTTTACAATTTCCCTCCAATCATCAATAGAAAAGATATGATGATCACTGTATAACATTTCATAATAGGTCTGTGAGTTCTCTTTCAAAAACTCTTTTAATGGAACAGGATTGGCAATACCGCTTACCAATAGAACTTCCATATGGTTGTTAATAGTTACCCTATGTCTGGCAGCAAGATGATAGGGTTGTCCATAATCAATTGTGGAAAAGAAAACCTGTTGACCTTCCAGGGGATTAATTTCAGCTATGATACTTTTTCTTTCCTCTTCAGTAATATTTGCAGGGCATTTGGTAACAACAATTATCTGGCCGCGTTTATAACTGGCAGCTTCATCACGCAAATCACCAGTTGGAAGAAACCAATCCCTTGTAAAAAGATTACTGTACTCTGTGAGCAGGATGTTTAGTCCGGCTTTTACTGAACGATGTTGGAAGGCATCATCCAAAATAATAGCTTTTGTTTCAGGTTTGTCGTGCAGCAACTGCGGAATAGCCACCAATCTTTCTTCTCCTACTGCTACAGTTACCTCTGGAAACTTCAAATGGAACTGCATGGGTTCATCTCCGATTTCAAGGGCGGAGGTCCTATCATCGGCTAATGCATATCCTCTTGTTTTTCTTTTGTATCCCCTGCTCAATATGGCAAGCGGCACCTTGTCTTTAAACCGTTGCACCAGAAATTCAACCATGGTTGATTTACCGGTTCCTCCTACAGAAAGGTTTCCAACACAAATTAGCGGCAAGTTAAAACTGGTGGAGGAAAACAGTCCTTTATCAAACAATCTGTTTCGGATCCATACCAGAAGCGCATATACCAATGAAAAAGGGAATAACAGAATGCGGATTGGCCGAAGAAGCGGAGCATTAAAATTCATATATGCGCGATGGTGTGATACAAAGACTTAAAGGTACATCAAAATGGTTGATGTCGCGGATGCTCTTAACCGGGTCAAAAAAGGAAAATCCAATTTTTAGAATTGTGGGACGGCAGCGCACCAGGTACCGGTCATAAAACCCCTTTCCATACCCGATTCGGAACCCTTTTTCGTCAAATGTAACCAGGGGCACAAATACCAGGTCAATTTCTTCTGGTTCTACTAAATCACCATGAATAGGCTCGAGAATATTGTAGATATTCTTGGAATAGAGCCCATCGGGTCTCACCTGAACAGCTTCCATGGTCTTATTCGTGGCATCAATCCGGGGCCATGAAATTTTTACTTCCGGGAACCTGTTGCGAACCATTTCTGCAGCTTCCGATACATTGAACTCCTTTCTTTCAGAGATAGGATAATAAGACAACAAGTGCTTCACTTCAGGCAATTGTAAACTCGAAAAATTGGTAAGAATACGGGATGTATTCTCATTCATTTGATCATCGTCGATTAGCAGTCTTTTTTTCAGGTATACCTCTCTGATAGCTTTCTTGAGCATACGTCAATTTTTAAATAATTGTCCCACAAAACCATACCCTTCATTCAATCTTACAATTATCTTTTGTTAAGTGTGCAGAAACAATAAACGTTTGCTACTTCAGAGTAAGTTGACTGCATTTGAGTTGGCAATTCGAAAGCAATCAATATGACCGGAAACCAGAACCGATCGTTACAATCCTGATTTCCTCTACTAGTAATTTACGAAATACTTTTGAAAATAAAAAAACTCATTTCACCACAAAAATACTGAAGATGGTAGTGCCGTAACTTCTGGCGCTGGCAAAATTAGGATGGGTTGTATATTGGTTACGGGGGGTGTGCTCCAGAACGAACCAGCCTCCTGGGTTTAAGAGTTTCCTCTCAAAAACCTTTACAGGTAACTGGTCGATTGTTTCAAGAGCATAAGGTGGACCGGCGAAAATGAAATCAAATGAATCGGTACACTGTTCCATAAACTTAAAAACATCCATTTTCACAACATTGAAATTCTCGATTTTCAATGCGGCTGCTGTGTTCTTA
The DNA here is from genome assembly GCA_016721085.1 of Chitinophagaceae bacterium. Classification (GTDB taxonomy): domain Bacteria; phylum Bacteroidota; class Bacteroidia; order Chitinophagales; family Chitinophagaceae; genus Endoryza. Next base: position 107,397 of record JADKJI010000011.1, read on the forward strand.
ATAAAGGCATGCATAGCAGTATCCTTTTCAACAATTGTGAGGGAAGAAGCACCTCTTGAAGCCAATTCGTAACTGATACTACCTGTTCCTCCAAAAAGATCCAGGGTTTTCATTCCTTCAATGTCGAGCTGGTTGTGTATGATATTGAACAACCCTTCTTTTGCTATATCTGTAGTAGGCCTTGTATAAGGCATTTTTGCAGGTGGGTGGATTTTCCTGCCCCCCATTTCTCCCCCAATTATACGCATAAGGCCATTTTCAGGATAGGTGAAAAATAATGCAGTGGCTGTGCTTCCAGCTCTTCATTAGCCCAATCTGAAGTAGACACTTCATTCCATACAATATTTCCAAAATACTTCTCTAATTCCTTATAAAGGGCTGAGTTGTTTTCTATCAAACCGCCTAACTCCAATACCACCGAACCCGAATCTATATTGAATTGCTGGCAGGCATGTAAAAGAATCCAGCTAACATCCTCAGGTTGCTGGTAACTATAGGTCTGTAAGAGTTTAAGTCCATCGCTACCATAAAATGCTGCAACAAACAAATCCTGGAAAAACACAGTTTGAATACATGGGGTACCCGCAGCTGTATTGGGACCTGTTTGCAACAGTAAAGAATAAAAATGCCAATACTTTCCAGACACAAAACTCTTTTGTATCAATCCATGAAGTTCACGTGGTATCCGGTAAATAGAATAGATATCTTTCCTTGTATTTTTTCACTCAACACAAGCCCTTTTGGTGCGTTTCCACAAAGTGTTTCAATCAATGGTTTATTAAATTCAAAATTGAAGGAACTACCGGGTATTAATTGGCATTCAGGCAAATTATAGACAACAACGGCTTCTTTGATGCTTTCAATAAAAGAGGGTTCAATTGCCAATACATCCTGCAACCAATCAATTGGTGGCCATCCGGCAGAACCCTGGAAATGAAACTGCTGTAATTTCAATAACTGCCGGTTATTCTTTTTAAACCAAATAAAAGAGACTTGTCGCTCACCGATTTCGATAAGCAGGGTGCTCTGCTGAAGGTCTGAATCCTGCAGTGTTGGAAGGACGATATCAAAAACAGGTATGGGCATAATTCTGTGCTGCAATGTTACGCTATTTTCTGGTATGGGGATTAGGGAAGCTGGTAATTTGGGGGGAAGGTCTACAAAGTGAAAAGTCAAAAGTAAAAAGTCAAAACAGGTGCTGCATTGATCCAATTTGACTTCTTTGACTTTAACTTTAACCATTTCAAATCTTGTTCGTTGGGCCTATACACTCCTCTTTAGTAAATCAACAATAAAGTCAAAATCAAAAGTCAAAACAGGTGCTGCACTTCGAATTCCAATTTTGACTTTTGACTTTTGACTTTAAAAATGCGCCCTCACAACTTTTAAGCCATTTTCCAAATTTCTTTGTTTTACACAACCTCTATTTCAGTTCTCATGGTACTGAAAGTTGTATAAGGTCTCCAACCTTATAAGGTTGGAGACCTTATACAACCTCCTCTTTAGTAAAAATCAATAAAGTCAAAATTAAAAAGTCAAAAATCAAAAGTCAAAACAGGTGCTGCACTTCGAATTCCAATTTTGACTTTTGACTTTTTACTTTTGAATTTTCACTTTTGCCATTAAATTAAAGAAAAGCTTCCCACACTAGAACTGAAGGCTGCAAAATAAATGCTAGGTTTGCGGCACTTTATGAGCGCTCCTTCAACTTCTAATGGACTACAACTTGCTGTCAGCTATCGCCAGATTCTGAAGATAATGCTGCCTATAAGCTTCGCCATAATGATTCCCCAGCTCAATTTCATTACCAACAATGTTTTCCTGGGACATCTTAGCAAACAGGCACTAGCCGTTGCCGGAGTTACTGGGGTTTACTATCTCATTTTTGCTGCCATTGGGTATGGATTGAATAATGGTTTACAAGCCCTTATTTCAAGAAGAGCTGGTGAAAACAGACCCGAAGAGATAGGAAAACTCTTCAACCAGGGGGTCTATGTTTCATTATTTATTGCAGCCATTGGCATCTTGCTTACATATCTTTTCACTCCGATCTTATTCAAGCATTTCATTTCAGACCAGGAAAGGATGAATCAGGCCATATCCTTTCTTCGAATCAGGATTTGGGGACTCCCCTTTTTATATATCTATCAAATGCGAAATGCATTATTGGTAGGGACTAATCAAAGCCGCTACCTGGTAGCAGGAACAGCTGCAGAAGCAGTAAGCAATGTGCTATTGGACTATGTTTTAATATTTGGTAAATGGGGTTTCCCAACCTTAGGTTTTAATGGTGCAGCTTATGCATCCATCATATCTGAATTCATTGGGATGGCCGTTGTTTTTGCCGTTATACATTTTAAAGGCATTGGCAAAAAATTTCAACTATTCGACCATTTCAATTGGGATGGCTACAATCTCAAGTTGATCCTGAGTATGTCGGCACCGCTGATTTTCCAAAATGCCATCAGCATCATGAGCTGGGAATATTTCTTCCTGCTTATCGACAGACATGGTGAAGTGGCCTTAGCCGTATCAAACACAATGAGAAACATATTCGGCTTCTTTGGCGCTTTCACCTGGGCATTTGCTGCCACTAGTAATACGATGGTCAGTAATATTATAGGTCAGGGTAAAAAAGAAGAAGTCTGGAAATTGATTGGCAAAATCGTTCAATTGAGTACAGGCTTCGCATTAATTGTGGCTATCATCCTGAATATCTTCCCTTATCTTTTTCTATCTATCTATGGTCAATCAGAAAATTTTATTCAGGAAGCAATACCAGTATTGAGAGTGGTTTCAGTTGCAATGATTTTAATGTCTGTATCTACTGTATTAGTAAATGCAGTTACGGGTACCGGTAACAGTAAAGTGACTTTATCAATAGAAGCCTTTACAATCTTCTTTTATTGCATCTATGTATACCTTGTATTAGACAAACTATTCCTGCCAATAAAATTTGGATGGATGAGTGAATGGGTTTACTGGATCTCAATGTTTATTCCTTCTTACTTGTATTTAAGAAGTGGCAGGTGGAAGAAAAAAATGATCTGAATTCAGGATACTAATCTTTCCACTTCTCAAGGAGTTTTTTTGCTTCAGCCCGAATGGTAGCATCATCTCCGGAACTGTTTGGCAATCTGCCCATCGTTTCCAGGGTAGCTATCGCTTTCTTCTCTTCATCATTTTTATGATATGCTTTGCTAATTCAAGATAGTTAATTAGAATATCACTCCATTGAGCTGCTTACTTTTTCATAATACCCAATGGCCTTACTTAGAGAAGCATCGGGCAAGGCTCCATATGTCACTTTCACCAACCATCTTTCCAATGAATTAAGATCACTTACTTCATAATGCCATTTCCCTAATACATGATAACCTTTGAAATTACCTGGGTCATATTGACTGCTTTTTCCGCGTACGATTTTATAGCCTTTACTGCATCTATTTTTCCTGACCAGAAGCCATCATTGCTAAGCGCCCCATGGCTACAGACATCACAAAACAAGCATCAGCAGATGTGGGATTGGTGGCATACGCATGTTTTGCATATTTCAATGCAGCAGCATAGTATTCCTTTTGCTTTTCTTTTGTAGCTTGTCTTTTACCGGTGAGACTAAACAACTCACTTACTTTACATAAAGCAGTAATATGATTTGGTTGAATCTTTAGCACTTCACTATATTTCATCAGTGCTTCATAATCTTTGAAAACAGCTTCATTCTGCTTTGCTTCCATCAATAACTGATCAATCCCCTGCCCTTTTGGAAATAAAGGGAGCAGCAATAAAATAAAAACAAATTTTAATAATCTGAGATCAGGATTCATGAAAATGCTTGTGTATGGTTACACCCAATTTACCTGAAAAATGCTCAATTGGAGGCTCTAATTTATAAATGGAAACAGAAACATCTGTAACCCTGGAATATTGATGCTTTATTCTTCTGATAATACCTTCTGCCACTTTTTCTAACAAGGGTGTTGGGAAATGCATCCGTTGTTGTACAATGGTGAACAAATCAGCATAATTGATAGTATCCCTGATATCATCAAACTCACCTTTTTCGGGCTCTGGAAAGCTGACACTTACATCTACTTCATAAGGACTACCTACTTTCTGCTCCCCTTCATAAATTCCATGGAAAGCAGTCATTTTTAATCCGAGTAGTTCGATTGTTACCATAAGGATTGATATTACACAGTGGAATATAGCCAGAATAGCTAACTCTCCAGATTAAATTATCGTTTCCTGTTATACATGTCCAATCGCTGAAAGATATCTTTCGGCATCCAGAGCGGCCATACAGCCACTTCCTGCGGCTGTTACCGCCTGACGGTAAATCTTATCCTGAACGTCGCCGGCAGCAAATACGCCTTCTACATTGGTTTTGGAAGTACCTGGAATCGTCTTTATATATCCGGCTTCATCCATATCGATAAAGTCTTTGAATATGTCAGAATTCGGTTGGTGACCAATAGCTACGAAAAAGCCAGAAATAGGTACAGTTTGAGTTTCACCAGTCTTTACATTCTTGATTCGTACAGCTTCCGTCTTGTTCTCCCCCAAAATCTCATCAGTTTCTGAATTCCAGTATATCTTGATATTCGGTGTTTGCTGTACTCTTTCCTGCATCACTTTTGATGCCCTCATGGTATCACGACGAATTATCATATGGACCGTGGTACAGAGTTTTGAAAGGTATAATGCTTCTTCAGCTGCTGTATCTCCAGCACCAACAATCGCCACTTCTTTTCCTCTGAAGAAAAAGCCATCACAAACCGCACAGGCGCTTACTCCAAATCCGTTTAGGCGTTGTTCGCTCTCTAATCCCAGCCATTTGGCAGAGGCTCCGGTTGCAATGATTACTGCGTCCGCTTCCATTTCCTTCTCTTCATCTATCCATACCTTGAATGGCTTTTTTGAGAAATCCACTTTGGTGGCCAGACCATAACGGATATCGGCACCCATACGGGCCGCTTGCTTTTCAAAATGGACCATCATTTCAGGACCCTGAATGCCATCGGGGTATCCGGGATAGTTCTCAACTTCAGTGGTAATCGTAAGCTGTCCACCTGGTTGTATACCCTGATATAACACCGGTTTCATATTGGCACGGGCAGCATAAACAGCGGCGGTATAGCCGGCAGGACCAGATCCTATAATGAGGCAATGTACTTTTTCAACGTTTGTATCCATGAGTTCCATTTATTTTAAGCGGCACAAAAATAACAGTAAAAAGGCATGCTTTGCACGACAAATGTCACCTATGGGTAAGGTGTGAATAAACTATTTAGGGATGATGAGGCTGATATACTGGGCGGCATAACCTCCGAAATAGCCAAGGGCGCCCCCTTTTATGTTTCCTAACACCTTGGTTGGGGATGAGAACGGGTTACCGATGCTTCCGTAACTATACTCCATAGTTCTCCAGAAGTCAAAAGTTGTTTTATCGATATTGCAGAACTTGATAGTGGCTGTATCGCCCCTGAAAAAGAGGTTGAAGGTTTCCTGATCAAAGCTTTCATTCCGGTTCACCCCTTTATCTACTTGTACATTATATGTTTTACCATCGATAATCTGGTCATCAAAAACAGAATTCAATCCAGGCCAGAAAGGTTCGCGGTTTGATTTTGTGAAATACCGGATATAATTACCATACCCTGCAGGATCGGTTGTCCTAGCCATTAGTTTCACAAAATTACTATCCTTGTTTGGCGGCCCCTTCTCATACCAAAGCGAATCCAACTGTTTTACCAATGGAGGAATAGTAGTGGTGGCAGTATATTCCTTTCCATCCACTAATAGCTTCAACGAATAATCATGAGCTAACTCCCCAACAAATGCAGTAGCCAGACTAGCCGAGTCAATAGAATAGTAATAGAGATTGTATCCACTGGAGTCTGGTATGATATACTCTTTTAAACGATGTGTTTTGGTACCATTGGAAATTTCCACGGTAGCATTTCGTATGAAAGAGTTGGCAAGTATCTGAGGAGTTATCTTACTGAAATAGTCCACACTTTTTGAAAGAATCACTACCGGCGCCTGACCATTCTCAATGGTTGCTTCCACTACCACCAATGGCTCGGGACTATCGAGTTTGAAGGTGATGGATTTCTCGCAGGAGGAGAGGAAGGCGAGGAGGAGGATAAGGTTGATCGGTTTGAACAGTATTGAACAAAATTAAGAAACGAAAGAATCAAATGTAGAAATTAGAAAATGTGAAAATTAAACAGCCATTAACTACAATTAACAAATTATTCATTGAAAAAGTTTAGTTCAGAAATGTATTGGCTGTTTCATTTCCACATTTTCACATCTTCATATTTCCACATTTTCTAATTTTCACATTAACGCGGTTTGCGCAAAAGAAAGCCCCGACTCACGTCGGGGCTGGTACTTAACCCAATAACTAAAAATATTAACCCAGGTACGCTTTCAGCGCGTTGCTGTAGCGGGCTTTTTGTAAACGTTTGATAGCTCTTTCCTTGATCTGACGGATACGTTCTTTGGTAAGATCGTATTTCTGGCCTATCTGTTCGATAGTAACACCATTTTCGCCATCGAGACCGAAGTAAGCGTTAACGATTTCTGCTTCGCGTGGACTGAGTGATTTCAGTACGCGGCGGATTTCGTTACGGAGTGAATCTTTCATCACATCATCATCGGTATCATCAGCACCTTCGAGCAAGTCGCCCATTGCTACATCTTCAGCTTCGTGCACGGGTGCATCGAGACTGGTGTGACGGGTATTGCTTTGGAAGATATTGTTGATTTCTGTTTCGCTCATTTCCAATAACTCAGCCAACTCTTCAGTAGATGGTTCTCTTTCGTGCTCTTGCTCGAAAGCCATATATGCTTTGTTTGCTTTGTTATATGTACCGATTTTATTTTGTGGTAAACGAACCAGACGACCTTGTTCAGCCAAAGCTTGCAAGATAGACTGACGAATCCACCATACGGCGTAAGAGATAAATTTAAAACCCTTGGTTTCATCGAAACGCTGAGCAGCCTTGATAAGACCGAGGTTACCCTCATTGATCAGATCGCTTAGTGATAAACCCTGGTGCTGGTATTGTTTAGCAACAGAAACCACGAAACGTAGGTTAGCCTGTACTAATTTATCCAATGCGCGTTGATCCCCCATCTTAATACGCTGCGCTAACACCGTTTCTTCTTCTGGAGTGATCATCGAAATTTTCGAGATCTCTTGCAGATATTTCTCAACGGCCTGCGAGTCGCGATTGGTAATCTGTGTAGCAATCTTGAGTTGTCTCATATCGGTAATAAATATAAATGACTGTGATCAAAATGTGGGGGTACAGGATCAACAATCAAAGACAAGGTAAGTTCGGGGGAAGTTGCAAAGTGTTTGCAAAGAGGCTGTTAAATGAGCCAATATCCGTCCAAAACCATCCTTACAAATGTAAACATCATTTTTCAGAGTTCATAGCCCCTGAGCAAAAAGCAACCGTAGATTTATGTCCACATGCTGTCAATAACCCCTCCTTAATACCGTTTCAACAACAATGTAACCCACTACCAACGGGCATTTCAGAAGATTCTCTGGCTTTTACCATTTTGAGAATTAATCCATATCAATTTCAAAAAAAAGCAAAAAAATATTTTGTAACTAAAAATATAGTTATATCTTCAACTAACAAATTAGTTATAAAATGAAATCATTAACAAGGGCGGAAGAACAGGTGATGCAGGTGCTTTGGAGCCTGAAAAAGAGCTTCTTAAAGGAGATTGTGGAAAACAGTCCCGAGCCCCGTCCCCACCCCAATACTATTGCCACCATCCTGAAAATACTGATAGAAAAGGGTTTTGTCGATTTCGAGACCCAGGGCCGTAACAACCTCTACCACCCAAAAATCAGCCGGGAAGAATACGGTAAGAAATCGGCTCAACAGGTAGTGAAGGGGTATTTCAATGGTTCGCCAGCTTTATTGGTGTCGCAGTTTTTGAGTGATAATAAGTTGAGTGTGGAAGAACTTGAAACTTTGCTCTTAAAAATTAAATCGGAGAATCCGAAGAAGGCCTAATGCCTAAGGCTTAAGGCCTAAAGCTTTATTTAGTTGTCCGTACAGAGTTATTGTGAATTACGAATGTACTTTTTTTGAAAACTGATTTCCGTCTCTACTACTACACTAAGCCTTAGGCCCTAGGCCTTAAGCCTTAGGCAAAAAAAGCATCAAGCAAAAAAAAGATACTATGACCATCACCCTCATCAAACTCCTCGCCTCCTCCGGCATCCTCTTCGCCTACTATTGGCTATTCCTGAGAAACCGGAAGTTTCATAGGTATAACCGGTTTTATTTGTTGGGAGCTGTGTTGATTTCGATGGTATTACCATTCCTGAAGATTGATATCTTCTTATCCCCTACTGCGCCAGCTAATAAAGTGATACTGGATACGCTGGAGGTGATAACAGTGAATGCTGGTGAAGAAGAAGTTGTTTTAGCTGATGCAGGAACTAGTTGGTTGGATTGGTTCAATAGCACAAACATTATGTTGAGTTTTTACATCATTGGTGCCATAGTCTTTTTAAGTCTTTTGATCCGTTCAATATTATATATAAGGAAGATCCAACATAATTATCCTGTTGAAAAAATTGAAGACCTGAAATTCTATAATACGGCAGAGCCGGGCACTCCTTTCTCTTTTTTCAGAAGCATATTCTGGAACAACAAGGTTGAATTCAATAGCAGCGAAGGACAACAGATTTTCCGTCACGAACTCTTTCATGTAAGACAAAAACATTCAGCCGATCTTTTATTTATGGAACTCATATTACTATTTGCCTGGTTCAACCCTTTCTTCTATCTAATAAAGAAAGAACTGAAAGCCATCCATGAATTCCTGGCTGATGAATATGCTGTTTCCAATAGCGATGAATACGCTTATGCGGAATTATTAGTCCTATTCGCCCTTCATGAAAAACAAAACAAACTGGTACATCCCTTTTTTCATAACACCATTAAACGAAGAATTGCTATGATAACAAATCTGAAAAACAAGAAAGTAGGTTATTGGGGACGTGTAATGGCATTGCCCTTATCCTTATTGCTGTTTAGTTTCATAGTATTGAAAGCACAAAAATCAGAAAATCCAGAGGACAAATCCAAATGAACACTTCAACACCATTTCGCAACCAATCCTATTACTATTATATTGATGCAGGCCATGGAGGGAGCAGCATCAGGCGCAGTAATGCAAACAATTCCATTACTGAAAAAGAAATTAATCTTGAATTTGTTAAGAAGATGAGCTGCTTTAGCTCCATCCTATAATAAAACAATCTTAACCAGAAAAGAAGATATCACCATAAAGAACAGGACAGGATGGCTTTAATGAAATCAATCCCTACGATCTTATTGGTATCCATTCATGTTAATGCCAGTATTAGCCTTCATCCCAAACATGAAGGTTCAAAAATAAAAGGATTTGAAGTGTATGTCAAGGAAACAACAACTTCAAAGCAAAGCCGCAGCCTATGTAGCCAGCAACCTGATAAATAAATTAAAGCCATTTATACCACACATGAAAAACAAAACCGAGAATACGAAGGAATCTATATTTTAGACTATGCCAATAGCCCAGCAGTGATGGTAGAATGCGGTTATATTACTAATGATAAAGATCTGGCATTTATAACAGATCCTGTCAATCAGGAAATTGTAGCCAAAAAGATACTTGAAGGTATTGTTGCTTATAGCAATTCATCCGATTTCGAAAAATAAAAAAAAAAAGAAGGAGCTCTCAAGTAATCAGTACAAATACTTTTATGACACAGTTCCTGCAACGATGCTGTAAAAAAAGTAATAACATTTAAAAGGCCTGCAAAAAAATCACCAACCCAACACGAGTGGGAAACATGGAAAGATGAAAAAACATATGGAATATGGTTAGACGGGAAAAGGACAAAAAACGAAATATTGAATAAACATTCTACCAACGAATTCAGTTGGTATATGGTAAGTAAATTGGCAAAGAATGCAATTAATTATGGAAATCACTATTACCAGGTGGATCTTTATTCACATGATTATTACAAGAAATGCTTTCCTAATGAAATCATCAAAGCAAATGTAAAAGAAGCTTCAACACCTAATGAAAAATCTCAAATTGAATCAAAAAAACAGTCAGCCTGCTAATAAAGGAATTAATTCAACCTCATCTTTAAATGAATTGCCGGATTCAGTAAAGAGATATATCATGCGGCATTTTAATAAAAATATTCATTTCCCCATAAATGCCCTTGATTCCAATAAAGAAGGTACCGTATACTTTTCTGTTTTGATTGACAAAAATGGCAGCTTTTCCAATATTGAAAAATATACAAGTAAACCCAATATAGATGAAAAGAAAATAAACGAAATAGTAGTAACATCAATAACAGAAAAGCCCTGGCTGGCTATAAAAAAAGCTGACCCCTCTGCCAACGACTACTTTTATTCTGAAACTGAAAGAGTCATACAAAAATTTAAGGCTCCTGAAAATTGGAAAGCAGCATATGAGGGTTCAAAAATTTATATTAAGATAACCTTCATAATAGAAAAAATTGAAACGGCCGGAAGTATAAAACAAAGTGAACAATTGGAATCAGTGTTACAAAAGGGTAAAATAGCAAAGGCCAATGTCACAAAATCTTTCGAATCCCAATGGTTAAAACAAGTTAATATTAAATCGCTGAAGGGAGTTTATAATGTGCTGGATGTAGAGCCGGAATAGTGAATATGAATGTTAATGCTTAATGCTGGATGCTTGATGGCCTAAGGCTTAGGCCTAAAGCTTAGGGCTTATCTTGTCTTTGGCCCGCTTCGGTGCTCGTAAAATGTGTTTTATACGAAGCACGAACTTCTCGGTCCAAAGACCGATTTAAGCCCTAAGCTTTAGGCCTTAAGCCTTAGGCAAAAAGCATCAAGCATTCAGCATTCAGCATTCAGCATTCAGCCCTCAATAAAGTATCTCCTCTCCCCCCACCTTCAACACCAACTCCTTCTTTTCCGCCGCTTCTACCCTTCCCACAATCTGGGCTTCGATTCCTAATGCTTTTCCGGCATCAATCAATTTCTGTGCATCCTTTTCATTGGTGAAGACTTCCAAACGATGTCCCATGTTGAACACCTGATACATCTCACGGTTATCGCTTTTTGATGCTTGTTGAAGAATGTCAAATATAACTGGGGCTTTAAATAAGTTGTCTTTGATGATCCTGAAATTACCTGGCAGGTATTTCATGCATTTTGTTTGTCCGCCGCCACTGCAATGGATTAGACCATGGATGGCTTCGAAATGTTCTTGTAAAAGAACTTTCATTAATGGAGCGTATGTTCTTGTAGGACTTAAAAGCAAATTCCCGATGGTTAGATTGTCCGGAAGTCCGGAAGTCGGGAAGTCCGGAACAGGGTCTGATAATAAATGAGGACCGATATACACTACATGTTCATCCAATGAATTGTCGTATGATTCGGGGAAACGGGCACCATAGGTTTTATGTAAGGCGTCGTGGCGGGCACTGGTGAGACCGTTACTTCCGATACCGCTGTTATAGGCTGTTTCGTAGGTGGCTTTTCCAGAACTGGCAAAACCAACAATCACATCACCGGCTTGTATCTTTTCATTCGTCACCAGTTTATTCTTTGGCCAGCGGGAGGTCATAGTACCATTAACCGCAATCGAACGAACCACATCACCTACATCGGCTGTTTCGCCGCCGAGATAATGGATATTTACACCGTAGGTTTTCAATTCATCGAATAATGCCTGGGTACCGTTTATGATCACTTCCAGTACTTCACCGGGAATCAATTTTTTATTTCTATCGATAGTAGAAGAGAAAAGTAATTGGTCGTGTATGCCCACGCAAAGCAGGTCATCGAGATTCATTACCACGGCATCCTGGGCAATGCCTTTCCAAACGGAGATATCACCGGTCTCTTTCCAATAGAGATAAGCCAGGATGCTTTTGGTTCCGGCTCCATCTGCATGCATCAGGTTCACCCATTCGGCATCACCTGTCAGGAAATCGGGATATATCTTACAAAAAGCCTGGGGATAAAGGCCCTGATCGAGCTTTTCAACTGCCTTATGCACTTCTTCTTTCTGTGCCGATACGCCACGTTGGGAATATAAACTCATGGTCAATTTTTGGAAGCACAAAATTGCGGTTTTTTAGAGAGGCGTAAAAATATACTTACCCTGAACTTATTGACTTCTATACAAAAAGCAACCCCCATTTTGCCTACATTTGCAACCCAACTTATGCAGGTTCATACTCAAATAGCCAACTTACCCCAATTCAAAAAAGCGGTGATCACCATCGGCACTTTCGATGGCGTGCATTTGGGACATAAGATGATACTGGAACAGGTGATTGAAGAAGCCAATAGTATAGGAGGAGAAACGGTCATCATTACTTTCCACCCACATCCCAGAAAGATTGTAGGAGCCGGCAAAAAGCCCATTTTCCTTATCAATACCATCCAGGAAAAGATTGGATTGCTGGAAGAAGCGGGTATCGACCATCTGGTAGTAGTACCATTTACTGAAGATTTCGCCCAGTTAACAGCAAAAGAATATGTGGAAGATTTTTTGTTGAAGCATTTCCATCCTCATACCATCATCATCGGGTACGATCATCATTTTGGTGCAGGAAGAGAAGGCAATTATCATTTGCTGGAAGAATATCAGAAAAACGGTCATTTCATATTAAAAGAAATCCCGGAGCATCTTCTTCGCGATAGCAGTGTAAGTTCAACCCGTATCCGGGAAAACATATTGGAAGGAAAAATCGAAGAAGCCAATGAATTATTAGGCTATTCTTTTTTCTTCGAAGGAACAGTTGTAGAAGGAAATAAATTAGGAAGAACCATTGGCTACCCAACAGCCAATCTTGAAATAGCCGATCCCGAAAAGATAATACCCGGCAATGGAGTGTATGCTGTTGAAGCTTATCTGGGTTCAACATTTGAAGTACTACAGGGAATGATGAATATCGGTGTTCGTCCAACAGTCGGCGGCACCAAACGTGTAATTGAAGTAAACCTCTTTTCGTTTAACCAGGACATTTATGGGAAGCTGTTGAAAGTGATTGTAAACAGCTTTCTTCGGAAGGAGAAGAAGTTTGATGGATTGGAGGGGTTGAAGAAGCAGTTAGCTTTAGATAAAAAAAATGCACAGGGAATTTGATTAAATAGTAGGGAAGTTAGGAAGAAGGGTAGTAAGGAAGTAGAAATACAGGAGAGCGCGCGGGGCGCCGTCTTTTTCCCCCGCCTCCTAGTAAGTAGCCGCGCGTGTTTAACAGAGAGCAAGGCACATAGCGAACATAGACCCAAAGCTTTTTTCCGCCCCCCAGGCCGTACGCCGGGCCCGCGCCGCCCCAGTTACCACGGGCGAGACAAGAACATAGGCGAGTGACGCAGGGGCGTCTCCAGCGGCGCCCGCCGTGGAGCCAGCGCCCCCCGTGCCCCTTTAAATTAATAAAAGCTTCCCCCACTCGCGTCATCCGCGACTTTCGTGGAAACAGCTGAACACATAGGATGGAATAGGGTTAAAATAATTAGCGGAACCGGTGTCCCTTGTGCCTTGTGTTTGCATAAAAAGAAAATAGAAGAACTTTCAAACGTTGCCCTTTTCTCTCCTGGACCCCCTGGCCTAAAATTTGGACCGAAGCGACCTTGGCCCAAAATAAAAGGTTTTTTTTTTTTGGTTTTTTTTTGTTCTTGGCCTTTACCGTTTTCCCGCCAAAAACGAAATAGAAAAACTGATTATCAATCCAGAACAATAATTTAACAACTCCCACAAAAAATCCACTAAATTTCCCGATTTAACGAAAACAGGTAATTTCCACGTCAGGAATTCCACTAATTTTGAAATAACACTACCCCACTTACTTACCACCCGTTTTACGACTCATTAAATTCTGGGATACTTACTAACCAGCCATTACTGTTACTGACTACCGAATTATTGAAATTGTTTGACTCAAAATTGTTGTGTTATGTACTCGTATTCATTATTGGAACCCGGCTGTCATTATCTGGTGCAGGAAAAAGAAGGCGACCCTATCATACTTATAAAAGTAACGGTGGAGTCGGATCATTGCTTATTTGTTACAAGGTTCATGGAGTTTCCCGAACCTACCTGGAAAAAGAAAACAGATGTCCTATTTGATATCATCGAATGCCTTACTGATGAAAAAGTAAAGGAATGGGATACTGTTTACAACCAGGGGGCGGATGCTTATCATGAAGAGGAAGATGACGAATGATTTTCCTAAGCAGTTGCCTGAATATGGAGTAAGGGGAAATCCTGATTTTAGGACATATTATTGAGTTCATGGAAAGTAAAAATTACTTTTAAAGGAACCGGATGCAATTGCAGAAAGGCTACATATGGCAGTGCATCCCGAAATCCTTAATCTATGAAAGCACCACCACTACCCCAGGTAGTAAGTGTAAGTCCGAATCCTTTTTACAAGGAATTCTCCATCCATCTTCAGGCAATTGTTTCTGAGCAGGTAATCATCACCATTTATGATAAGGAAGGAAACGCGATAATTACAATTACAAGAAATGTTTCTCCAGGAAATAATGATATTGCTATTGAAATGGATAAGCATTGTCCAGGTACTTATTTCCTGAAATGCCATACACATAACAATTCCTTCCTGGTTGTAATCAGGATAGAGAAAAGATGACCCACTTTTTTACAAGAAAATCTTACGGCTTGTTTTTTTAGCCAGGAATCCTATCGATGCTATGATAATAGCTACCAAAGATGAAATATAATAAATGAGGAAGTTATCAATATTCGAATCGGAAACAGTTACATAGTAATCGAAAATATAGATTACAATGAAAGTTCCATAGGCAAACAATAGAGAAACATAAATAAAGATCATGGCATTTTCATGATCGGTATGTTCCAACTTATGCATGAACAACGAAATCTCCCATACCAAACAGGTCAATATAAGTAAGAGCCCAAGGGCTAATGTATACTTAGCTGAATTATAATTCCAACCAAGTATCATAAAATTGATAACCTGTAATAAAAGGAAAGAAGGCGCAACAATCTTTGTGAATTTCTTTATTGAAGTCGATGATGTTGCTATGAAAAGGAGACCGAGTACAATCGGAATATCAAGCATATTATATACAACAGTAATTTTCTCGAGCAACCCTTTATCAATTCCAGGAACCTTATCCAGGAGACTTACAATTCCATTAAGTCCCCAGTACCCTGCAAACAAAACGAAAGGCTTTTCCTTCCATAGTTTTTTGAATAAAACAATTGATAATGGAATGAAATACGATATGATCGCTATGATGGAAATGATCTGGTAAAACTGGTTTTTCACGGATGTAGTTTATATTCTACATCTTAAAGCGTTTGATTACCAGTTATTATTGCAAGACATATTTATTTTCCGTAATACTACTTTTTAAAGGTTTTGCATAAAATACGGAGAATGGAAGGGAAGTACTCGCTCCTGCTCGATGTTCAAAAAGTTCAATAGGTTCAACTCGATGTTCAAAAAGTTCAATAGGTTAAATAGGTTCCATAGGACTTATGTGTTACAGCAAAACAAAAGGCAACATATAGGTAGGAGTCTTCGACCTGGGAACATTTGGAACTTTTTGAAGATTTGGTACCTTTGAACCCTATAAAGGTTTCCATAGGTCGAAATCTGGGGTTAAACGTTACAAAAACCCGTTTTTCTCGTAGAATTACGAATACTGATTTAGTAAGAGGTACATAAGTACAGGCCAGTTTTACTATACCCGACGTATATACTGAAGCTTAAAAACAGGGAAGAAATGCTCTATGAGGGCAAATAAAGCGGATGTACATTTGTATCAGTTACAACGGTCCAATATCCAATAGAAAGTCCAGATCCAAAATCCAGTCCTCCAATATCTCTGAAAAGCACAGAACGAATCCAATATTGCTATCTAAACCAATAGCACCTGTTAACCTTATCCATTGAACGAATAGTCGTTTTAAATTCCAGATCCAGTAAAACCGTCCAAAGTCCAAAACCAGTGAAAGCCGTCCAAAGTTCTTATGAAATTCCCGGTCGAATATCCTGAATGAAAACTCGGTAATAGTTTTTTCCCTGTTAGAAAGGATCCGATACAAATGAAGACTTAAATGGTAGATCGACTGAAAAAATTGAAGCCCTTGCTTGAAAAAGCAGGGGTTTTTTTGTGCGATATGCTGAAGGCTGGATGCTTGATGCTTTTTGCCTAAGGCATAAGGCCTAAAGCCGAGGGCTAATACAAAATACATTTTACTGCAATTTGCCCCTATTATATTTTATCGTGTGGATACGTTTTGCCGCTTGCATATCCTGTGTATCCCAATTATACTTTCACATCAAGGACCTGTATTGGTCGCGTAGCGATCCTCTGCGTCTCGATTTGGAAAATACATTAACCGCGGAGACGCAGAGGCGCAGGGAATACATCTCAGCGCCTCTGCGTCTCCGCGGTAAAATGTATTTTGTATTTCCTTTAAGCTTCAAGAATAGAGCATTCCGCATTAAATCGTATTTTCGCACTATGAAACTCCTCTTATCTGTCTTACTTCTTGCTACATTACTACCCGCCTGTCAATCTCAAAATTCAGGTTCTAAAACCAATTTAAGTCCCGATGAATTTGAAAAAGGGATGACACAACCTAATGTGCAGATACTGGATGTTAGAACGGCTGGGGAATTCCGTAATGGACATTTAAAAAATGCCTTGCAGGCTGATTGGAGGGATAAGAACCAATTCAAAGACCGCACACAACATTTAGATAAAACAAACCAATCTATATCTATTGTTTATCTGGAGGAAGAAGTTCCGCCGCTGCAGAATGGCTACGCAGCCAGGGATATAAAGAGGTGTTAGAATTGGAAGGCGGATTAGCTAGTTGGAATGGCGCAGGGAAAGCACTGGAAAATGCTGGGCAATCGCCCCAGCTTTCTGAAAGTGCCTATCAGGATCTTATCAATAGTGCTCCAGTTGTACTGGTAGATTTCGGAGCCAGTTGGTGTCCCCCCTGCAAAAAGATGGAACCCGTATTGGATCAATTGCAGAAAGAAAACGCTGGCAAATTCAAACTGGTAAAAGTGGATGGTGGCAATGATTTCGATATGATGAAAGCACAAAAAGTAGAAGCCCTTCCTGTTTTCATCATCTATAAGAACGGTAAAGAAGTATGGCGTAAACAAGGCCTTACTGCCAAAGAAGAATTCCTGAAATTCCTTTAACCATATTTTGATATTTCTTGCTACATTGGTTGTTATAAGTAACAACCAATGAAACCATCATTTTTTTTCCTCCTCCTCTCCTTTCTTGTTTTTAGTGTACCATCATACTCTCAAAAGATTGAAGTACTTACATCGGGTACCAAAACTCCTATCAGAGGACTTAGTGTTGTGAATGAAAACATCATCTGGGCCAGTGGTAGCGGAGGCAAAGTAGCCCGCTCTACTAATGGAGGTAAGTCCTTTGAATGGATAACAGTAAAAGGTTTTGAAAAAAATGATTTCCGGGATATAGAAGCGTTTGATTCAAACACTGCTGTTATAATGGCTGTAGCAGATCCTGCCTATATTCTTAAAACAACCAATGGTGGTAAGGATTGGAAAGTTGTGTATTCGAATTCTACAAAGGGGATGTTCCTCGATGCAATGAATTTCTATGATTCTAAACACGGAATGGTAATCGGAGACCCCATCAACGACACCGTATTCCAGGCAGTGACCAGTGATGGAGGTGATACCTGGCAAGTGTATACTAAATATCCTGTAAAAGTTGATGCCGGAGAAGCCTTTTTCGCCTCCAGTGGTACCAACCTTAAATACTTCATGGGAAGCTATGTTTTAGTTTCAGGTGGTACTAAAGCAAGTTTTATTTTTCCTGAGACAAAACTAAAACTCGATATCCTGCAAGGCAAGGAAAGTACAGGTTGCAATTCTGTTGCGTACTGGAAGGGAAGATGGGTGATTGTTGGAGGTGATTTCGCGAACGATAAGGATACTACACTAAACTGTCTTTATAGCCTACCTGGTCCTCCACGATTCAAAAGACCTGCTACCCCACCCCATGGCTACAGAAGTTGTGTTGCATTCATAAGCAAAAAGAAACTGATTACCTGTGGCACTTCAGGTATTGACATATCAACCGACAGCGGAAATAATTGGAAGCTGATTAGTAGCGACAGCTATCATGTTTGCCAAAAAGCAAAAAAAGGGAATGCGGTTTTTCTAGCTGGCGGAAACGGTCGAATCAGTAAATTGATTGAGTAATTATTTCTTAAACATGAAATATACGGCACCGAGTATAAAAGCGAAACTCACCAGGTATTTCCAATGAAAAGGTTCCTTCAGATATAGAACCGCAAAAAAACCGAAAACTATCAGCGTTATCACTTCCTGCGTCAGCTTCAACTGAAAGCCGGAGAACCCTGACGCATACCCTAATCTGTTAGCAGGCACCATCAGCAGGTATTCAAAAAAAGCGATGCCCCAACTTATCAGTATCGCCTTCCATAATGGCATATTGGTATCTTTTAAATTACCATACCAGGCGAAAGTCATGAAAATGTTGGAGGCGAGGAGGAGGAGTATTGTGCGCATGTTATTACGTTACGTTATGCGATTTACCTTTTTTGGCCTAAGGCTTAAGGCCTAAAGCCTAGGGCTTAATTTAGTCGTCCGTCCGGAAATCAGGTTTCAAATAAGGCTCTTTCGTAATTGACGTTTTTTTGTAGACTATTAATAAGCTATACGCTTCATTCTAAATTAATACAATTCACCGCAGAGAACAAGAGTTAGCAGAGGTTCCGCAGAGTTATTCATAGATTTTAATTAGGTTCTTAGCATAACTCTGCGCTAACTCTTGTATCTCTTGTTCTCTGCGGTAAAATGTATTTTGTATTTGCCTTAAGATTTTTGCCTAAAGCTTAAGGCCTAAAGCCTAGGGCTTAATTTAGTCGTCCGACAAGAAATCAGTTTTCAGAAATTATACATTCGTAATTCACAAAAACACTTGGCAGATTACTGAATTAAGCCTTAGGCCCTAGGCCTTAAGCTTTAGGCAAAAGCATCAAGCCTAATTAAGCGCCCTAAAATCCACCGGCACCAACTTACTCACCCCAGGCTCCTGCATAGTAACCCCATAGATAACATCCACAGAACTCATGGTCATCTTATTGTGCGTTACAATAATGAACTGGCTTTCTTCGCTGAATTTGCGAATC
Organism: Chitinophagaceae bacterium; assembly: GCA_016721085.1. Lineage (GTDB taxonomy): Bacteria > Bacteroidota > Bacteroidia > Chitinophagales > Chitinophagaceae > Endoryza. The sequence goes on from JADKJI010000011.1 coordinate 126,660, forward strand.
ATGCTGGTGAACTTACCTACGTTGGCATCATCCAAAGGTGCATCCACCTCATCGAGAATACAGAATGGTGCAGGTTTTATCAGATAGATTGCAAAGAGTAATGCTGTTGCAGTAAGCGTCTTCTCTCCTCCACTCAATTGGGAGATAGAAGATGGACGTTTACCTTTTGGCTTAGCAATGATATCGATGCTGGTTTCAGCCAGGTTCTCTGGATTCTCCAATACCATATCTGCCGTATCGTCTTCAGTAAAGAGTGCTTTGAATACCTTCTGGAAATTCTCCCTTACCTTATTGAAAGTTTCGAGGAACTGCTGGTTGGCAGTAGCTTCTACTTCCTGAATGGTTTGCAAGAGACTGTCTTTAGCCGATACAAGGTCATTCTTTTGTTCAAGGATGAACTCATAACGCTTCTTCATTTCCTGGAAGGCTTCGATAGCTGTTGGGTTCACTTCACCGAGATTCTCGAGACGCTTTTTCATGCGGTCGCATTTCTCCTGAAGTTCTTCAACAGGTATTTCAGTAGTCCTGTCCTGATCTAATATATCATCAAGGTTGATCCTGAATTCTACATGAAGGCGTTCTTTCATTCCCGCCAATTGCAGTTTCAGTTCATTGAGACGGTCTTTGATTTCAGCCAACAGGTGCTCGATCATTTCTTTCTCTTTCACCTTATGACGTAATTCACTTTCCTTCTCCCCCAATATGTTACGGATATTATAATAAGCCTGATCTGCTTCATTCAATACCTTCTCTTCCTCTTCTTTCTTACGGAGTAATTCAACCAATCCGTCGGAAGCTACAGTTAATGTAGATTCACTTTCAGTGATCTGCTCGGCCGTTTGCTTCAATTGGGAAGCATTCGTATCAATCTGTGCCTTCAACTCTACCAATTGGTTCGACTTGAATTCACCTTCCTGAGTCAATGCACCGATCTTACTATGCTGACGAGTTACTAGGAGATTGAATTCATTATAGCTGGCTTGAGCCTGACCGTATTCTTCTTCCACCAATCTGTAATCAGTTTCAGAAGAAGTAAGACGCTCCCGGAGTTCATTCAACTGGTTAACCCATTGCATCCATTCTTGTCTTGTACCTTCTACAGAAGCAAGTGTTTCTTCCAGAATCAATTGTGTTTCCTGTAAACGGTGCTCTGCTACATGCTGAGAACCGTGAAGGTTTTCAATCTTATTCTGTAAAGAGAATACAAGGTTTGTCAAACGGCTGATATCTTCCTGTGCTTGTTTTATAGCTTGTTCTTTCAACTGTTCGTTGAAACCGATCACTTCATTATGTTTAGCTTGAATCTGGTGTTTCAGGTCGGCTACCACTGCTTCCTGAGCAATGATATCTTCCATCAGTTTTTCCAGGTTCTTAGCACGACCGATTTTCTTTCCTTCAAACAAACCTACGCTACCACCGGTAAGACTATATTTTCCTTTTACGTATTTACCAGTCTTCTCCAATACAACTGCACCATTGCTATTTGTAAGGGCTTCTTCATTTTCAGCAATGAATACATTACCGAGCAAATGAGTAGCTAAATGACGGTATTGATTATCTACTTCAATAACATCCATTGCAGGAATGGTATTTCCTGGCTGGTGGAAATTAGAAGCTTCAGTGCTGAATTTATCGAGAAGGAAGAAGTTTGCTTTTCCTTTCTTGTTCTCATCCAGTAAATGAACGGCTTGCAAACCTTCCTGCAGATTGTTCACTACATAGTAGTTCAGGTAAGGCTCCAGCACATTCTCAACAGCTGCCCTGTATTCTTCCTTCACATAAATGATATCAGAAAGAACAGGCGCTGTATGATTCCAGTTTGGATTCTTGTGGAGGAATTTCACACTTTCAGGATAGCCTTCCATTGAATCGATAAGGCTCTTCAACAGATCATGCTCGTTACGACGGGCATCCAGTTTACGGTTACCATCGGCAAGATGCTGACGCAGCCCTTCCATTTCACCCTGGGTCTGTAATATCTGCTCACGAGTGCGCTCCTGATGTTCTTGTAATTGAACCAGATCAGTCTTGCGACTATCCAGTTCCTCTTCCCTCACATGCCTTTCTTCTTCCAATTGTTTCAATTGGCTGTTTCGGCTTTCCTTCTCGTCTTCCAGTTGCTGGATAGTACGTTGGAGGTTATTGATAGAAGTATCCGCTACTGCCACCTTCTTTTCTGCATCGAATTGGTTGCGTTGCAGGTTGAGGTTCTCGCTGCGGAGTGTATCCACATGAGCTCTCTTCTCATCAAAAACACGACGCTTCTCTTCAACGGTTTTACGGATATCTTCCAACTGTTGTTCGAGAGATTCGAGTTTTGATTTCTCTTCTTCTATCTGGAGGCGGGTAAACTGAATGCTTTCTTCGAGGCCATTCAATTGACCTTCGCTCTTATTTAAAAAGTCCTGCAGACTTTCTTCTTTCTCTTTTAAGAAATTGAGGCGTTGACCAGCAAGATTTTTTTCATTTTCACGGGTGCGTAAGGTTTGCAACAGGTCATTGAATTCGTGTTGCATGCTTTGCAAGGCCCTTTCCTTTTCGATGAAGCTGGCTTTCTCTTGCTCGAGGGCTGCTTCTTCAGTAGCTACAATTGCTTCGAGTTGAATCTTCTTATCGGTTTCCGCTTCTGTTTGTTGGTTCAGTTCTCTGTAAGTAAGATTGAATCCTTCCAGCGCCGCTTTTGCCAATTCGATACTGTATTCACGATATTCCTTTTTGATCTCGTAATACTTCTCAGCTTTCTTGGCCTGGTTTTCCAGACTTTTCAACTGGTTATTGATTTCAAAAAGCAAGTCTTCGATACGCGACAGATCCTGCTCAGTGGCATCCAGTTTATTCTTGGCTTCTTTCTTTCTTGTTTTGTAGATGGTGATACCGGCAGCTTGTTCAAGCATGCGGCGACGGCTATTGTCTTTGTCCTTGATGATCTCATCCACCATACCCAATTCAATGATAGCATAGCTATCGGTGCTCACACCGGTATCCATGAAAAGGTTCTGGATATCTTTCAGTCGGCATTGAACATCGTTGAGGCGGTATTCACTTTCTCCGCTTTTATAGAACTTACGGGTAACAGTGATGGTATTGAATTCGGTTGGAAGGAGGTTCTTTGTGTTTTCAAAAGTGAGGCTTACTTCGGCCAAACCTGATGCTGAACGGGTCTTTGATCCGTTGAATACCAGGCTCTCCAAATTTTCACTTCTGAGGTGGCTAATCTTCTGTTCACCAATAACCCAACGGATGCTATCTATGATATTACTTTTACCACAGCCGTTAGGTCCGATAACGCCAGTTACGCCCTCGTCAAAATTCAAAACAGTTTTATCGGCAAAACTTTTAAACCCTTTGATTTCTAAACTCTTTAGTCGCACAATTCAATATTTTTAGGAAGTCGCAAATATAATCGAATGGGCATGTAAAATACCACCTCAACGTTACGGGCTTTCATAATTATTCACTTCTTATACACAAAAAATCAGCCACGCCTTATTTGTGTATGGGTTGTGGAAAAAACAGTTGTTTACCCACTTTTTGGGCACAATAAATTGGAATTATTTGCCTTCGTAAACCACCCCGGAGGTTGGGGTTTCGTGTAATTCGAGGCGGGTCATTTTGGATAGTGAAGGTTTGAGTTGATCCCATATCCAAACTGCAATCAATTCGCAGGTGGGGTTTTCAAGTCCGGGTACCTCATTCATACATTTATGATCAAGCTGTGCCACCACAGGTTTTACCACAGCCTTCAGAACTGCAAAATCCATTACCCAGCCCAACTTAGGGTCTGGCTGATCTTCAATCCAAACTCTCAAACGATAGGTATGTCCATGCATATTCCGGCACTTGTGGTCGGCAGGAACATTTGGGAGAAAATGGGCTGAATCGAAAGTAAACTCTTTGTAAATAAGCATAGCGGATAATAAAGGTGCAAAGGTACGACCTGTCGGTTAATGAAAAAGCCCACTACAGAGTAAATTGTATATTTAAGTGACCAAAACAACAAAGACTGCCATGAAACAAGCATTATTTATCGGCCTTACTCTCCTATTTATCCATTCAAAGGGCCAAAACAAGGGTAATTCTTCCGATGGGAATATCAGCGTAACAAAACACCAGTTAAAAATCAACAATCAGGTTATCAATTACACCGCAACAGCGGGATATATGCCAATAAAGGATGAATCGGATAGTCTCCGGGCCAAACTGTTCTTTGTTGCCTACACCAAGGATGGGGAGGCAGAACCGGGGAAAAGACCCATACTTTTTGCCTATAACGGAGGTCCTGGATCAGCTTCTTTATGGCTTCATATGGGGGCATTGGGTCCAAAGAGGGTGGTTATGACAGAAAAAGGGGATGCCATAAAACCTCCCTATCAATATATCGACAATGAATATAGCTGGCTCGATAAAACAGATATAGTTTTCATAGACCCCATGGTGACTGGTTATACCCGCATGGCAGGAAAGAACCCACAAAGTATGTTTACGGGATATGAAAACGACCTTACTCTAGTTGGGGATTTCATCCGTCTTTACACTACCAAATACGAACGATGGTCGTCCCCGAAATTCATAGGTGGCGAAAGCTATGGCACTACACGCTCAGCAGGCTTATCAGGTTATCTCCAAAACAAGTATGGACTATATCTTAACGGTGTAATCCTCATTTCCTCCATTATGGATTTTGCCACAGCTCGTCCCGATGTGGGCAACGACCGCCCCTATCCATTGATGTTACCCACATTTGCAGCCACTGCCTGGTATCATAAAAAATTAGGAAGTAATTATCCCGATTTAAAGCCTTTGCTGAAAGAAGTGGAATCATTTGCTATCAATGAATATGCCACTGCCTTATTGAAAGGAGATGCATTACCACAGGATGAAAGGGAAAAAGTTGTAAACAAACTCAGTCAATATACCGGTCTTTCAAAGACATATATCAACGATAATAACCTGCGTTTTTATGTTGGTGGATTCAATAAGGAATTGCTGAGAACGGAGAAGAAAACTGTAGGCAGATTAGATGGTCGTTTTACAGGTTATGATTTCAATGAAGCTGGAGCTACATATGATTATGACCCTAGTTATAATAACACTATTTATGGTCCATATGCAATGGCTGCCAACGATTATATCAGGCGGTTTTTGAAATATGAGAATGATTTAGTTTATGAGGTTTTAACTGGCAGACCACAACCCTGGCCATTAGCACAAGACAAATACTTAAATGTAGCTGAAACGCTACGTGATGCAATGACCAAAAACCCGCATTTAAAAGTGTGGATCGCCAATGGGTTTTATGATATGGCCACCCCCTATTTCGCTACTCAGAACACCGTAGATCATATGTTTCTCAAGAAAGATATTCGAGCCAATCTTACCATGACTTACTATGAAGCGGGACATATGATGTATATCCACCAACCGTCTTTGCAGCAGTTGAAGAAGGATTTTGAGAGGTTTATGAGCGAAGCGAATTGAGATTTGAGGTTTAAGGGTTTAAAGTTTAATAGTTTAAGGTTGTTCGAAATTCGAAGTGAAAAATCGAATGTAAGAACCTTAAACCTTAAACTTTACACCCTTAAACCTTAAACTATTGACTTTTAACAGAGCCTGTAGAATTACCCCAAACTAAATTCGCTTTTCTCAATTTATCGGCCTATATTTGCAGCGACATTTTGAGTTAACAGTGCATTTTGTAAGTGAACGTTCTTTCTGCTAAGCATATTTCTGCTAAAAGTTAGTCTTCTTTACGTTGCGTTTATCTCAAGCATTTTTAATTTTTTCAATTATTGAAAAATGAACATTTACGTATCAAACTTAAGCTTCAACGTACAAGACGAAGACTTAAGAAGTTATTTTGCTGAATACGGTGACGTATCTAGCGCAAAAGTTATTACTGACAAATTCACACAACGCAGCAAAGGCTTCGGCTTTGTTGAAATGTCTGATGATGCAGCTGCTCAAAAAGCAATCGCTGAATTGGATGGTGCAATGGTAGACGGTAGAAGCATTAAAGTTATGATCGCTCGTCCTAAGGAAGAAAGACCACAAGGTGGTGGTAACGGCGGTTATGGCGGTGGTGGCAACAGACGCCCAGGTGGCGGCGGCGGCGGAAGTCGTTGGTAATTGTCAGTATCAAGACATACAGAAAAAAGAGCCTTATGGCTCTTTTTTCATTTACATACGTTTATGATTTTCGTTGCGACCGAAGCATTTCACCATAATCCATTTTCTTTGATAGCGCTGTTACAGCCAAAGCAATCCTTTTAGTTTTTGTTGCATCCGTTTTAGCGCTTTCAATCCATTTGCTATAATATCGCTGTGTTGATGCGGTAAAGCTATTAAAGAATGCCTGTGCTTTGGGTTCATCTGCCAAACATTCCATGAACTCCTCGTTCAATTGGTATTCTTCTTTATCAACCTGAAGTTGAACATTCAGCATTGAGCCAAGTTTCTTTTTGATGGCTTTTCGCATTGTAGCATTCAAAGGCATAATAAAAGCACCTCCACCCATAGGTATTAATGCAATTGCCTTTATTGGATGTGAATCCAATTTCCCTTTTACCCTAAATGATTTTTTAACTCCCGGCTGTAAGAGATCGGCAAGATCTGCAGGGATTTCAAAATAGGTCCAACCTGTCTTCTCTCCTTTTTCGCCAAACTTCAATATAGTAGCAGTAAACCGAATCATGTTTCTGTATTTCAACTTTAGTAATAGACATTATTCTTGTACTTCCAAATAGGCAAATAGTTCCTTCAAGTCTTCTTCCTTTTGCAAACGCTTTTTTCCTTTAGAGGCAAAGCGGCTTATCTTATCTGAATAGTCCGGAAGGACTTTTTCAAATAGGAAAACTCCTTTTTTACCTTGGTGAGGGTTCCTTTTTTACATCATAAACATATAATTGTTCCACTAGCTTGTATTCCTTCTTGTTTTCTTGTCCATACTGCGCCTTCGCCGTTATGATCTTATCATTAAACTTAAGTAACTGCAAATTCTTTCCATCATTCACCACTTCATAGAATTCCAATTCTGTTTGCTTATCTACTGCTGGAAATCCTGAACGATAGATAAAAGAAAATGATTCGCCTTCTTCTTCATAAGCCAGAAAAAACTCAACAACAGTATCTGTGAATGAGAATGCAACTCCCAGCCTTTCAAAGTAAAGTGTATTGTTTTGCAGATCAAACTTCAATAATACATCCCGATGCCAAACCCCATTTTTCAACTTAACCAAACCCTTCCCCCAATGTATATTCAAAAAAGGACTCCCCTCTGCTTCCAAAGGTTTTGACATTAGAGGATTCCCTTTCAGGTCCACTTCACCAGAACCAGTATAGCTGCTAGACATTATTGCCTGAGAAGAGGCAGTGAATGTGATTATTGAGAGTAATATGATTAAAACTAGTTGTTTCATTTTTTTTATGCTGGATGCTGAATGCCTAAGGCTTAAGGCCTAAAGCCTAAGGCTTGATTTAGTCTTTGATACGATAGTTAAGAGCTTCGTATTATATTCTAATCGAAGCGTAAATCTTTCGGGTCAAAGACAAGTATAAGCCTTAGGCCCTAGGCCTTAAGCTTTAAGCTTTTTTCAAAATTTCTTCAATCGCCAAAAGTTCTACATCACTAAACACGGGATTTTCCAAGCAATCAATATTATTATCCAATTGCTTAACCGAACTGGCACCGATAAGCACGGATGTAATTCTTTTATCTTTCAAGAGCCATGCCAATGCCATTTGAGCAAGACTTTGTTTCCGTTCCGCAGCAATGGCATTCAGCTTCTTTATGATTTCAATTTTCTCCTTTGTCACTTCGCTCTTTTGCAGGTGGCCGGAAGACTTTGCAGCTCGGGATGTTTTTGGAATTCCTTTTAAATATTTATCGGTAAGCAGGCCTTGTGCTAAAGGCGAGAATGGAATACAACCAACCCCTTTCTCTTCTAATACATCCAACAGTCCGCCCTCTACCCATCTTTCAAACATAGAATATTTGGGTTGATGTATTAGACAAGGGGTTCCTAACTGTTTCAATATATCAATGGCAACGCTAGCCTGTTCCTTGGAATAATTGGAAATGCCAGCATATAATGCCTTCCCACTTCTAACAGCATAATCAAGAGCCATCATTGTCTCTTCAATTGGTGTGTCGGGGTCAGGACGGTGCGAATAGAAAATATCAACATATGGTATTCCCATTCGTTTCAGACTTTGATCCAAACTCGACAACAGATATTTTCTGGAGCCCCATTCTCCATAAGGACCGGGCCACATCAAGTATCCCGCTTTAGTAGAAATTATCAACTCATCTCGTAAGTGTCCTCCAAAATCCTTCTTCAATATTTTACCGAAATTGGTTTCAGCAGTACCCGGCGCTGGTCCGTAATTGTTAGCTAAATCAAAATGAGTAATGCCTCTATCGAAAGCTCTTCTTACAATAGCCCTTCCATTTTCGAAATCATCTACCGATCCGAAATTATGCCATAGTCCTAACGAAATGGCCGGCAACTTAATCCCGGATTTTCCGCAACGGTTGTAGGGCATTGAGGAGTATCTTTTTTCTGAGGGGTGGTACATATTTTTAAGTTTTTTGCTTTTCTTTTTTTGCCTAAGGCTTAAAGCTTAAGGCCTAATGCTTTATTCAGAGAACAGACGAAAATTCAGTCTTCGTAATAATATTATTTGCTTAAGGCTTAAGGCCTAAAGCCTAAGGCTTTGTTCAGAGTTCGAACAAAACTTCCGTCTTCGACAAAAGCTTTGGTTAGCCTACAAAATTAAGCCTTAGGCCTTAAGCTTTAGGCCCTAAGCTTTAAGCCTTAGGCTTTAAATATCCGAAATCCCTCAACCACTCCTCCAACCTCTTCGTCCAGTTTTGAATAGAGAGTAAGGGAGATCGTTTGCCCATATTGAATGCGTGATCGCCTTTGGCGTATAAATGAATTTCAACAGAGGCATGGGCGTCGCGATATTTTTGTAGCAGGGTAACGATGGGTGCTGCGCAGCAGGCGTCATCATTGGCGGCAACCAGAAATGCTGGTGGCGCTGATGGTCCTACTACTGCCTCTGGAATTCCTAAAGGACCGGGATAAACCAGAATTTGAAATGAAGGATGTGCATCCATTCTTTCGATAGGATCAATAGCTTGGGGATTTCCTTTATTCGCATCATAGGCTATCCAACTTACAACTTCTCCCCCTGCTGAAAAACCCATAATGCCTAACCTTGCCGTATCAACGCCATAGGTGGTAGCATTAGCCTTGATCAATCGCATGGCCCTTATAGCATCTTGTTTAACATTATCAATTGTATAGGGACTCTTCTCTTCCCTGAACAATCTGTACTTCAAAACAAAGGCAGCAACACCAATGCTGTTGAAAAAACGGGCGGCCTCCACTCCTTCTGATTTATAGACAAGATTACGATGACCACCACCTGGACAAATCAAAACTGCTGCTCCAGTAGCGGTTCCCTTTGGAGGGGCAAAATAAGTAACCGATGGATTATGGATATTCCTCACCCACCAATCCTTTGCTTGCTCCGGCTCATCCTTCTTATTTTCAAACCCCGGCGCCCCATTCGCCCACAAATGAATCACCACTCCCGAATCCTGCCCAATAACATGAACAGAAAAAGCAAGAAACATTACGACAATAATACAAACCCGATTGAGCATGGAATTGCATTTTAATTTATTTGTCAGAAATGACAATCCGTATCCAACTTCTCTATACTTATTACTTATTACTTATTACTTATTACTTATTACTTATTACTTATTACTTATTACTTACAACTTTTCACTTTTGACTTTTTTATCACTGATGAAAACTCCGCCCAATAAACTCCAACGCATCTACAATCCCTGTTCTCCAATATGTCCATGTATGTGCTCCATCACGAACACGGTATTCATGAGGTACTCTTTTATCAGTGAAGGCAATATGTAAAAGGCAGTTTCCTTTAGTCAGAAAATCATCATCTCCGCAATCAATCCAATACCTTACTTTACTTAGTTCTTCTGTTTTCTTTGATTCAACTAATTTCAGAACCGAGTTATCATACCATGCCTTATTCAATCGGTCTTTACCTTTCAGGTTTCTTCCGTACAATGCACCAAATGGAAAATTGTACCAATTATCATCCATACCAGTCATAGCATCATCATCCATACTGCGGCACTTAATGGGGCTGCGGCTGCGAACAGTTCAGGGTATTTCAATGCGTAGATCATAGTACCATAACCACCCATTGACAATCCTGCTACTCCACGATATCTTTTTTCACCTTTTATTCTATACATCTTTTCAATAGTTGGCATAAACTCTTTAATAAAGAAGTCTTCAAACTTTTCCTTACCATCGTATGAATTGATATACCAGGTAGAATCTGCATCTGGCATTACAATAATCATTGGAGGAATGGTTCCATCGGCAATAGCCTTATCTGCATATCGGTTTACTTCACCAAACTGTAGCCATCCTGTATTATCATCAGTATATCCATGAAGAAGATATACAACAGGATATGACCTTTCAGACTTATCATAGTCTGCCGGCAGATAAATAGTATACGATACAGGGTGATTCAATATGGTGCCTTTAACGGTTCGTTGTTCAATCACCTTGCCTGTATTTTGAGCATAGGCTACACCCGAACTTACAATTAACAATAAAAAGAGAATTGATTTTGAAATGGCTGCTCTCATTGTTTTTGATTTAAATATTCTTTGAAATAGAATTTAATTGCTTATTGTTTTGTCATCCAAAACCCTTCCCCTCGAAGGCGACACCAGGCTTTTGTAAATTTACCTTTTTCGTCTTTAACGAATAATACATCTATGAACATTGAAGAATAGTAATCCTCGCTTGATTTAATTAACCAATAGAAATTACGCAAATCCCGTTTATTGATGACAAAATATAATTTATTATCCTTCTGACTTATTATCAAATTTATTCCGCTGCCAGACGTATAGGTGCCTTCATATTGCTTATAAATAGCAGTATTATCTGTTGGAAGAGGTAAAGGACAGGTACTAATACTATCGATTTCTCTGATAAGTTCTTCTGTAAATGCTTTTATAGCCTTTTTACCTTTTGCAGCTGTTCCAAGTGCAGCATATCCATTAATTCCTGAAGGAACATACAAGCCTCCTTCAACAGGAACAGGTGTTAAAGGACCTGCACCTCCTTTTCCTGAACTATCGTTTACTGCTTTATCCATATGTACCCATTCCGGTTTTACAGCAAGGATATTTGAGGTTTCAATTTCATCTGCATGGCCACCAAACTCTTTGGTTTTGATTCCCTTTTCTGTATTTACAAAACCTTCACGGTCATAAAGTCAGAATAGTATAATAAAATACCTTCTTCAGCAAGTATTTCAGCTGCCTTATGTAGAGTTGGCGTTGTGCTAACACCTACATTAATAATATAAAATCGCTTAGGTCCATATGCTGCCAGATAATGCACTAACTGTACAATCATATCTGTTGAAGTGGAAAAATGCAAAGAAGTAGAACCTGGAAACTTAATAAATGCAGGATAAAATCCATAATTAACCGTAGGGGTTACAATTAGTTTTCGTTGCCCGGCTACTCCTATCTTATAAGCTTCTGCTTGTAAAAAATCGGTAGAGAGAGGAAGATGAGGTCCATGTTCCTTGGAACCAGCCCCAAGAGGAATCAGTACCACTTGGTCAGGATTCAATACTTTCTGGGCTTCCGTCCAGCTTATTGTTTCCAAAAATATAGCTTTAACTGCTTTACTTTTGGGTTGAGCCGACACTCCAAATGAAAGGAAACAAAGAAAACAAAAAAAAGAATTTTTCATACCTAACTGTTGGTAGAGAAAGGTAAGAAAAAGAAGTAAGGAAGGAGAAGGAAAATATAGGCATAAAAAACCCGGAAACAAGTTCCGGGTTCAAAATTTATTTTTAAGCTCTTTGTTTTGCTGTACTTTTTGCAGCGGGCTTTTTCTTTGTTTTTTTCAGTGCCGCATCTATTGCCTTACTAAGGTTTTCAAATGTAGGCTTTCCAACAAAAGGCTCATCATTGATAAAGAATGCAGGAACATCTTTTACACCCCTGTTGATTCCTTCCTTCAAATCACCTTGCACCTGCCATCCGAAGGTAGCATTCACCAGGTCATCCAGGAATTTCTTGTTGCTTACACCAGCTTCCTTAGAATGTAATTTAAGGCTGGTTGTTCCCAGGTTTCTGCGGTTTGCAAAAAGTATGTTGTGCATTTCCCAGAACTTACCGTCCTGTGCTGCTGCAACTGCTGCTTCACTCGCCTTCAGACTACGCTGATGTATTTTAGTCAAAGGGAAATGGCGGAAATTCAAACGAATCTTTCCTTCATATTCTTCCAGTAACTGACGTACTACTTCATTAACTTTTGCGCAAGCTTCGCTTTCATAATCACCAAACTCCATGAGTGTTACCGGTGCGTCTTTATCACCAACAAAAATGTCTTTGGGTTCGATTATCTCAATCTCTTCTTTTTTAAATGCCATTTTTTATCTCCTGTTTTTTATACTTTACCAGTCTATTGGTTCAGTACTATACTATATAACATCCTTTTCAGGACTTAGTTTATTAGATAGCGGTGTTTGTAATTCGGGTCGTAAAGGCCTGAAGATAATATTTTTTGGATAGGTGCAATATAACAATTCCTTAATTTTCGATTAACATTGTTAATTACTTGTTATTCAACAAGATACAATGCGATTCTTTCCTAACACCTAAGTAAAAACCCTGATTTTTGAAGAATATCCCAGATTCTCCCAAATCCTATCATTTTCAGTCTTACCCGCTTATTTTACCTTTTCAGGCTGCTCGTTCCTAAACACTACGGTTCCATCAAAAACATCTACCAGTACTGGTTTGGTTTTATCAACATCGCCAGCAAGGATTTTCCGGCTCAATTGGTTGATTATTTCCTTTTGGATCAGTCTTTTTAAAGGTCTGGCTCCAAATTGCACATCAAATCCCTGATCGGCCAGATATTCCAATGCATAATCACTGAACTGTAATTGAATACCGCTTTCTGCAACCAATTTTGCCAGGTTCTTCAATTGGATAGTAACAATGCCCCTGATTTCTTTCTTTAACAATGGTTGGAACATGATAATTTCATCCACCCTGTTCAGAAACTCAGGCCTGATGGTTTGGCGAAGCAAGTTCATCACTTCCACTTTTGCTTTTGCAGTGGCTGCTTCCAGATTCTTCTCAGTAACATCTTCAAAGGCATCCATTATCAAATGACTACCGATATTGCTGGTCATGATAATGATGGTATTTTTAAAATTGACAACACGACCTTTATTATCTGTCAATCTTCCATCATCTAACACTTGTAATAAAACATTCCAAACATCAGGATGCGCTTTTTCGATTTCATCAAGCAACACTACACTATAAGGCTTACGTCTAACGGCTTCTGTCAATTGTCCCCCTTCATCATACCCAACATAACCTGGAGGCGCACCCACCAATCTTGAAACAGTATGTTTCTCCTGGTATTCGCTCATGTCAATTCGGGTCATCATTCCTTCATCATCAAAGAGATATTCTGCCAGCGCTTTTGCTAATTCTGTTTTACCAACACCAGTAGTACCCAGGAAAATGAACGAGCCTATTGGTTTTTTGGGATCCTGCAAGCCAGCACGACTACGTCTTATAGCATCTGCTACTGCAGTAATAGCTTCTTCCTGGCCCACTACCCTTTCGTGTAAGTGATCTTCGAGTTTCAATAATTTCTCCCTGTCGCTTTGTAACATCTTACTCACAGGAATACCAGTTGCTTTTGCTATACTTTGTGCTATATCTTCTGCATCCACTTCTTCTTTCAAGAGACGCTTATCGCTTGTTGCGATCAACTTGTCGTTGAGTTCAACAATCTTTTTCTCTTCTTCCTTCATCTTACCATAGCGTATCTCAGCCACCTTTCCATAGTCTCCATTCCTTTCGGCTTGTTCAGCTTCTACCTTGAGGTTTTCTATCGATGCTTTTGCATTCTGGATCTTTTCCACCAATTCTTTTTCTTCTTTCCATTTTGCTTTAAGCGTATCGCGCTCTACGGCGAGGTTGGCTATATCCGTATTTAGCTCGCTTAGCTTTTTCTCGTCATTCTCTCTTTTTATAGCTTCCCTTTCGATTTCCAGTTGACGAATCTGACGTTCCAGCGTATCCAACTCTTCGGGCATACTATTCATTTCCAGACGGAGCTTGGCAGCACTTTCATCAATAAGGTCAATGGCTTTATCGGGAAGAAAACGATCTGTTATATAACGCTGAGATAATTCTACAGCTGCAATAATTGCTTCGTCTTTGATACGCACATGGTGATAGGCTTCATAACGATCTTTCAATCCACGCAAGATGGAAATTGCATCTTCTGCAGTAGGCTCATCAATCATCACTTTCTGAAAGCGACGTTCGAGTGCTTTATCTTTTTCAAAAAACTTCTGGTATTCATTGAGTGTTGTTGCACCAATAGCACGGAGCTCTCCTCTTGCCAATGCAGGCTTAAGGATATTAGCTGCGTCCATTGCACCTTCTCCACCACCTGCACCAACAAGGGTATGTATTTCGTCGATAAACAGAATAATTTCTCCATCACTACCCGCAACTTCTTTCACAACGGCTTTTAATCTTTCTTCAAATTCACCTTTATACTTTGCACCAGCAATCAGCTGTCCCATGTCAAGTGCAAACAGTGTTTTTGATTTTAGATTTTCAGGAACATCGCCATTCACTATACGATGAGCGATCCCTTCCGCAATGGCAGTCTTACCTACACCGGGTTCACCAACTAAAATGGGATTATTCTTTGTCCTGCGGGAAAGTATATGAAGGGTCCTTCTTATTTCTTCATCTCTTCCAATTACAGGATCCAGCTTACCCCTTCTTGCCATATCGTTAAGGTTCTTGGCGTATTTGTTCAAGGCATTGAACTCCTGTGATTGCGTTTGTGAGGTTACGGTTTCTCCTTTGCGAAGATCCTTGATGGCGGTAATCAGTCCTTTTTCAGTGAGACCTGCATCTTTCAATAGTTTACCTGAAGCATCATTCCCCTGAATTATTGCCAGCACCAGATGTTCTGGTGTAACAAATTCATCTCCGAATGTTTTCAGGGCAGCACCAGCACGCAGCACCACACTATTAGCTTCCCTGCTAATTTGTTGTGCAGGCTCTCCTGATGCCTTTGGTAATTTAGCCAACAGTTCATCCAGCTTTGTCTCAAGAAGATTCACTGTTACGTTATTCTTTTTTAGCAAAAAGCTAACAGGCGATTCTTCCTGCTCCAACAATGCTTTAAGTATATGCTCCGTTTCTATATTCGGATGCTGAGCGTTAAAAGCAAGCTGTTGGGCTTGTTGGATGGCTTCGGAGGCTTTGATGGTAAAGTTTGATAAATTCATTTTTTTGTTTTTTTGCTTAAAGCCTAATACTTCTAGCCTAAAGCTTAAGGCCTAAAGCCTAAGGCTTATTTTGTTGTCCGTACGGAATTCAGGCTTCGTATTTAAGTCTTATATGAAAACTGAACTTCGTTCTGCTTACTGAATTAAGCCTTAGGTTTTAGGCCTTAAGCTTTTAGCCTTATGGCTGAAGGCTTATTTTGTTGTCCATACGAAGTTTAGGCCTCGTATTTTCGTATTATATGAAAACTGAACTCCGTTCGTTTACTGAATAATGCTTTAGGCTTTAGGCCTTAAGCTTTAAGCTAAATACTTGTTTTCATTACCTTTAAAATCTCAAAAGACGTTCCACAACAAAATTCAAGCAACTATGTCATACAAATTAAGCTTTACCTGCATGAAAGTCACATTATTATGTATTTCCCTGCTATTCTTTCAGCCTCTTTTCAGCCAATACGATTTTAGTGGAGTTGACCAGTTATTGACTAAGAACCAGAAGATGCTGGGAAACAATGTGGTGGCATTGGTGTGGAAGGATGGAAAAATCATTTACCAAAAAGAACTTGGTGAATTCAATGCTAAAACACAGGCTCCGATTGCCAGTGCCAGCAAATGGCTTACTGCCGCACTTGTTATGACTTTTGTTGATCAGGGAAAATTGAATCTGGATGATCCAATCAGCAAATACATTCCCATTTTCGACAAGTATATGAAAAGCTATCTAACCATCAGACATTGTCTTTCTCAAACAACAGGAATAGAAAGAGATTCAAGATTAGTGGCAAAACTAACTGAGAGAAAGAAATTCGAGTCATTAGAAGAAGAAGTAAATGCTATAGCTGCTAAAGAGATAAATAATAATCCAGGTAAGGAATTCTTTTATGGTGGTTATGGGTTGAATATCGCCGCAAGGGTTTGTGAAATCATCGGCAAGAAAAGTTTTGACCGATTGATTCAGGAAAGAATTACACGTCCGCTTAAAATGAAAGGCACCAATTTCACCAATGAAAGCGGTGGTGCTATAAATCCAAGCGGTGGCGCTCAATCTACCGCCAACGACTATATGAATTTCATGGTAATGCTTCTCAACAAAGGCATGTTTGAAGGAAAAAAGATCTTAAGTGAAGAATCCATAGCAGAAATGCAAAAAGATCAAGTGGGCACTATCCCCATAAAATATGCTCCACAAGTGGCTGCAGGTTATTCCTATGGTTTAGGAGAATGGATATTGGAAAAAGACAATACGGGCAAAGGCATTGTAATTGCCTGTCCAGGCCTTTTCGGCACCTGGCCATACATTGACAAATGCCGTAATTATGCAGCTATCATATTTGTGAAATCAATACTTGGTGAGCAGAAGAAGGAGTTGGCGATGCAGTTTAAGGGGGAGGTTGAGGCTGTTGTGGGGGAATGCAAACAATAGAAAGTTCAAGAGGTTCCATTTGTTCCATAGGGCTTACTAGTTGGTAAACAGCTTGAGCTTTTTAGTATTTTAACCGCAGAGGCGCAGAGACGCAGAGGAAAGTCCCTTGCGTCTCTGCGCCTCTGCGGTTAAAATATCTTATCTAAAAAACTGCAACCAACTAGTAAGCCCTATGGAACAAATGGAACCTTTGGAACTAATCACGTTTCGCATAAACTATGTAATCCCAAACCTTCAACACCGCCGCTTCCTCATTCCCATCAACCCTTTTCACAACAACAGTATGTTTGCCGGGAGGCAGTTGGTAATCCCAACAGATTTCGTAACGACGGGTTGTGAAATTAGTTGGAAGTTTATAAATCTTTTTCTCTCCGCCGTCAATTGTTACAGCTATTTGAATTACTACATTATCACCAAAAGCTTTTTGTGCTTCACCACGGAGAACGAAACCTGTACCTTCAAATTCGAAGGATTCATCTTTCACATTGCTTTTGGAAAAGCTGATCTTTGCAGTTGGTTTCAACCCGGGAAAAGATACTTCCAAAGGAACTGCTTTAATGGGTTGACTTTTTATAAAAACCTCGTCTCCATTGATCTTACCACCATTTCGAATAATTGTTTGCAATGCCTGATCAAAACTGGTAGCATAAGTTTTGTTGAGTGACATTGTAGTGTACTTGAAATCGATGTCTTCTGCTCCATCAAGACATTTTATCCATTTTGCTGGTATTTTGCTGTATCCTAACATCGCACCCAGAACGCCACAAGCAGATGAAGGATTACAATCTGCATCTTGTCCTGCCCTTGTAGCAATATCCATTGTTTTACCAAAGTCACCGTTACCATACAAGAGCCCCAAAACAACATAAGCAGCGTTTATTTTAGCATCAATATTGTATGCATTGAATACGCCATCGGGGCAGCCCACTTCAGACGACCATTTCTTTTGTATTTCGAACCAGTTCTGATGCCAGTCGTTTGGATATTGAGCATGCCATTTTATTACATCAGCAATACATTTATAGAAATCGCTTTGTATAGGTATTGCTTTCAATGCATCTTTTACTACTTTTTTAATATCAGTAGCTGTTACAGCGAGAGAATACATAGTTGCGATATAGACTCCTCCATAGTAACCATCGCCATAGTTCATGATATGGCCGATCTTATCGCTAATTGCAGCGGCAGCTCCAGGCATTGCAGGTGCCATCAATCCGGCGAAATCTGCTTCAATCTGGAAATCGATATCATCGGCATGAGGATTATTTAACCAATGTCCGGATGCAGGTGCTTTTATTCCATTCAGAATATTATATCGTCCCGCCTGATTCGCATGCCAGAGCATATATCCGGCATTCGCATAGGCGGCCGCAAAAGAGTCAACCGGTGCATCCAAACCCAATCGGTTAAATACTTCCACAAAAGTGAGATCCATATAAATATCATCATACAAACCAGGTGCATTTTTCAAATACCAGATCACCTGATCATCTTTCCAGTTTAAATTTTGATATTCCTGAATGAATGTTCCATTGAATTGGAATTCATAAGGGCCACCAAAAGCTACACCGATGGTTTGTCCGGCCCAACCACCCTTTACCTTATCAAGGAGGTTTGCTTTTGTGGTCTTAATAGTTTGTGCGTCTGAGCTGGAATGTATTCCAACAATTAAAAGGGCTATAAACAGCAATCGCATGATTAGAGATTTATTTTTGATGATATTTTTGTTTTCCACCAACTATAGTTGTTATTACTTTGGTTTGTTTTATATCTTCTTCCTTGCAGGTAACCAAATTTTTATCAAGAATAATAATATCTGCCCATTTACCTACTTCCAGGCTTCCCAATTCCTTATCCTGAAAGGCAGCGAACGCATTGGCCATTGTGTAGGAGTAAATACCTTCCTCTCTCGTCATCTTCTGTCCGGGATAAAATGTTTCTCCATTGCTCAATTTTCTGGTAACCGCAGCGTAATAACAATCGAAGGGATTAATTCTTTCAACAGGCACATCCGTACCATTGGTTACTACAACACCTGCATCCATAAATGCTCTCCACATATAAGCACCGGAGGCAGCACGTTCGGCACCTAAACGTTTCAATACAAAGGGAGCATCACTTGTACAATGAACGGATTGCATGGATGCAATAACATTCCATTCTTTAAACCTTGGAATCTCAGCTGGATTTACATGTTGGGCATGCTCAACTCTCCATCGATGATCCTTAGTTTTTTCATTTTTTATCTGTTCAGAAAAAATATTGATGGTCTCCCTATTTGCTTTGTCACCTATGGCGTGTACACATAACTGAAGATTATTCTTCCAGCAGAAATCGGCTATCGCCTTAAGTGAATCCATATTAAAAGTATTCTGCCCCATCCATCCTGTCCTATCTGCATATGGTTCCAACATCCAGGCTCCATAGGAACCAAGGGCTCCATCAAGAGACACTTTTACCGCCTTTACTGTAAGATGACTATTCCCTTCATTTATTATTGGAAAGACATTCGCATTATTACGAAGGGCTGCATTTGTTTCCCTTACCATTAACCAATGGCGGATATCCAATTTATTCTTTTTGGCTAATTCTTGCATCCCTGCTACTTGTTGAAAAGATGAACCTGCATCCTGAAAACTGGTAACACCAAAACGGAGACACTCCTGTTCAGCTAAATGAAGACTCTCAATCCATTTCTGTTTTTGTTCTTCTTCCGATTTTTTACTTTCCCAATCACTATACGCCACAAGGACAAGATTCTGCGCTGTTTCTTCCAATACGCCTACTAAAACACCATTTTTATCTTTTACAATATCACCTCCTTTGGGATTAGGTGTACTTGATGTAATTCCTGACAAATTCAAAGCCAAGGCGTTTACATATAAGCTATGCCCACTGGCATGGGATAGAATAACAGGATTTTCAGGTGACACTTTATCCAATTCTTCATGATAAGGATAACCGAGATAATTTTTTGACGGAGCAGTGTTCCATTTTTCCTGATGCCAGCCGCGGCCCACAATCCAATCACCAGGCTTTGCCTTTTTAACGGCTTCCGCCACCATGGCCACTATCTCGTCCCAGTTTTTTACATCCATCAGGTTGAGATTTATCAATGAAGAACCAAGGCCATGTATATGACCATGTCCTTCAATAAATCCGGGCATTACAAATTGCCCTTTGCAATCAATCTTCTCCGTACTATCTCCGATATATTTCTCCACTTCAGCATTTGACCCTACGAACAATATCTTGCCATCTTTTACAGCAACAGCTTCAGCGTTTGGCATTGATTTGTTTACGGTATATACCTGACCATTGGTTAACACCATGTCAGCTGTAATTTTTGTTTCCTGATTACAAGAAACAGAAAAAAACAAAAGGATTAGAATTGCAGGCAAGAAGGCGATATTTCTCATTGTTAGTTTTTATTGAAATAAAGTTAAGGATTATCTAATGGGAATGATTCATTTATTCTAAGGTTCCGGACTCGGATGCAATTAGAGTTCCGAACTCTTCGAGAGTTCGGAACTCTAATTGCATCCGAGTCGAAAGCGCGGCAATAAAATTAAATTTGCGCAACTCAAATGTTGCGCATATATTCGCAACCTAAATGTTGCATAATTTAATTGTAGAAAAATGAAAAAGGATCTATTTCAGGCTATAGCCGACCCTACCCGCAGGGCTATTTTAACTTTACTCGCTATGCAAGCGTTGACACCAAATGCCATGGCGGAAAAATTTGATATGAGCCGACAAGCGGTATCTAAACATATTAAAGTTCTACAAGAATGCGAATTGATTAAACCGGAACAATCGGGCAGAGAAATATACTATCACTTTAATCCAAAAAAGATACAAGAGATTGATACCTGGTTATCCAAATTAAAGAGTATGTGGGAAACTCAGTTCAATCAACTCGACAACGTGTTATTAAATCTAAAAAAACAGAAAAAATGAATACTAATTTGCTTTTTGATTTTACTGTTGACAAAGAAGCCAAAACGGTGTACATAACAAGAGAATTTGATGCTGATCTTTCTCTGGTATGGGATGCCTTTACTATAGCAGAAATACTTGACCAATGGGTAGCCCCTAAACCTTGGACATCGAGAACAAAGTATATGGATTTTAAAGTTGGGGGAAGAAGGTTTTATGCGATGGTAAGTCCGGATGGAGTGGAACGGTGGGCTATTCAGAAATACACATCCATTACTCCAAAAACCAATTTCAAATTTTTTCAATGCCTTTGCTGACGAAGATGAGAACCCTGAGTTACCAGGATCTGATTGGGATTATACATTTAGCGAACAAAATGAAAAAACAAAAGTCAGTATTATCATCTATAACGAATCACTTGCACGAATGGAAAAGATGATTGAAATGGGCTTCACAGAAGGATACAAAGCAACTATGAAGAACTTGGAAAATCTGTTGGAGACTTTATCGAAAAAATGATTTGTTACTAAAACAGTATCCAAAACAAATTCAAAAATAACAATTATGCCAATCATCAATCCTCACATCAACTTCAACGGAAATGCCGAAGAAGCATTTACTTTTTACAGATCAGTATTTGGCGGAGAGTTTACAAAGATTATTCGCTTCAAAGACCTTGCAGGACCTGAATTCCCGGTAGCAGAAAAAGAAGAAAATAAAATTATGCATATTGCTTTGTCCATTGGAAAAAGTAATAGACTGATGGCAAATGATGTTCCGGAGTTCATGGGAAGAACAAATGAAAACGAGAACAGAAGTAAGATTGTAGTAAGCACTGATAGTAAAGAAGAAGCAGATAAGATATTTAATGGACTTTCAGCGGAAGGAGAATTGGAAGGACCCATTGGCGATAGTCCCTGGGGCACCTATTTTGGTTGTTTCAGAGACAAATACGGTATTGAATGGATTGTGGAGTTTGATCCTAAGGGTTAAGGTTTAAAGGTTTAGTTAAAAGTTTAAGGTTCTTACATTCAATTAGTCTTTACGAATTTGAGAACATTAAACTTTTAACTTTTAACTTTTAACTTTTAATCATAGCGTTCCGAACTGTGTCAGCTTAGAGTTCCGAACTCTTCAGAGTTCGGAACTCTACACAGTTCGAACTCAGAAAATCAAAAAAGAGGCCGGAACCCGCGCCTTCTTAAATAAATAGTTGTTTTCTCCTTCCTTACTCCCCTACTTCCATTCTTCCCTACTCCCTCAGATATACTGATTAATAATATTCTCCAACCACTCCTGCTTTCCACTTGTTTGCTTAGGCTCTCCGTTTGCAATAGCAAAAGCGCGGAGGTCTTCCAGTTTCAGGCTACCATTCTCAAATTCTTTTCCTTTTCCACTATCGAATGAAGAATATCTGTCGGCGCGGAATTTCTTATAGGGAGAATGCTGCAATACATTATCCGCAATAACCAATGATCTTGCAAAAGCATCCATGCCACCGATATGAGCGAGGAAGATATCTTCCAGATCGGTTGAATTTCTTCTGGTCTTGGCATCGAAGTTTACACCACCTCCGGCGAAGCCACCAGCTTCAAGAATAATCAGCATGCTTTCTGTGAGTTCACCAAGATTCATTGGGAACTGGTCGGTATCCCATCCATTCTGAGAATCACCCCTGTTAGCATCGATACTACCTAACATGCCTGCATCGGCAGCAACTTGTAATTCATGTTGGAATGTATGTCCGGCTAAAGTAGCATGATTCACTTCAATATTCAATTTGAAATCCTTGTCTAATCCATATTCACGAAGGAATCCAACAACTGTTGCGGCATCATAATCGTATTGGTGCTTGGTAGGTTCGCATGGTTTAGGTTCAATAAAAAATACACCTTTGAATCCTTGCTTACGGGCATAGTCGCGAGCCATTCCGAGAAAACGTCCCAGGTGATCCAGTTCTCTTTTCATATTCGTATTCAACAGACTCATATAGCCTTCACGTCCACCCCAGAAAACATAGTTTTCTCCACCCAATGCAATAGTAGCATCCAATGCATTTTTCACTTGTGTACCAGCATAAGCAACAGAAGCGAAATCTGGATTAGTAGAGGCTCCGTTCATATAGCGTGGATTAGAGAATACATTGGCTGTACCCCATAATAACTTTACACCACTTGCAGCCTGTTTTTGTTTTGCATAGTCAACAATCGCATTCATGCGGGATTCATATTCAGCAATTGTATGTCCTTCATCAACTAAATCCACATCATGAAAGCAGTAGTATGGAACACCTAATTTAGTTATGAACTCAAAAGCTGCATCCATTTTATCTTTCGCTCTTCCAACCGCATCCTGATGTACATCCCATGGAAAATGTTTTGTACCAGGACCGAAAGGATCTGCTCCGGTATTACAGAAGGTATGCCAGTAGCAAACAGCATAACGAAGTTGTTCCTTCATGGTTTTACCACCCACTACTCTGTTCTCATCATACCACTTATAAGCAAGTGGGTTATCGCTTTTGGGTCCTTCAAAAGGAATCTTTCCAATTCCAGGAAAAAACTCTTTACTGCCAGTAGTAATACTCATATTCTTGAATTTAGTAGTTTACAATTTATGAATTGAATCATAATTGTGATTTCCATTGTTCATATACTTCCTGATAACGCTCCGAATTTTTTGCTTCAGGATCAACTGTCTTTAAAACTTTCATTCCTCCAAAACACTCAGAAGCATTTTTATAGATGCCTGCTCCAAGTCCTGCGGCTCTTGCTGCACCTATAGCTCCATCAGTATTATATAATTCCACTCTGGCTCCAGTGGTTGTTGCAAATGCCTGTGCAAAAACATCACTGAGGAACATATTGGCATAGCCTGCTCTTACTGTTTTCAATTGCAATCCCATTTGCACCATAATTTCCATACCAAAGGCAAGGGAGAAAACAATCCCTTCCTGTGCAGCACGTGCAATATGATTATTATTATGTCTGTTAAACTGAAGTCCTTTTATAGCAGCACCTCTATCCTGATTCCCTAACACCCTTTCTGCGCCGTTACCAAATGGATAAATTAATAATCCTTCTGATCCTGGAGCTACTGATGCAGCAGCAGCATTTATCTGATCATACGACTGTCCTTTGAAAATATTATTCTTCAGCCAGCTGTTTAAAATACCCGTACCGTTGATACATAACAAAATGCCTATACGCTTTTGATTGGCAGTGTAATTAACATGGGCAAAGCTGTTCACTCTGGAAGCCGGATCATAGGCTACTTTATCAGTCACCCCGTATACCACTCCCGAAGTGCCAGCTGTGGCAGCTACTTCACCAGGCTGTAACACATTCAATGAAAATGCATTGTTGGGTTGGTCTCCTGCTTTATAAGTAACGGGGATACCTTCCTTTAATCCGAGTACTGTTGCTATGGATTTTGAAAGGGTGCCATGAGGACTGAAGACTTCTTTTATTTCAGGGATCAGGGTTTTGCTGATACCCAATACATCCAATACATCAGAAGAAACGGTTTCATTCTTGAAATCCCAGAAAACTCCTTCGCTTAAAGCTGATACGCTGGTGCTGATGGTACCAGTAAGTTTCATTGCAATGAAATCACCTGGTAACATTATCTTATCAATCTTTTCGTATAAGTCAGGTTCATTTTGTTTAACCCATGCGAGTTTTGCGGCTGTAAAATTGCCGGGAGAATTCAATAAGTGAGAAAGGGCTTTCTCTCTTCCAATTTGCTGGAAAGCTTTATCACCGAATGGCACTGCCCTGCTATCGCACCAAATGATACTATTCCTTACAACATTCTGTTCCTTATCAACACATACCAATCCATGCATTTGATATGCGATACCGATAGCAATAATTGATTTGGGATCGTATTTACCGGATTGGTTGGCTTTCAGGATAGCGGCCTGTACATGTTCCCACCAGGTATCGGGTGATTGTTCTGCCCATCTTGGTTGAAGGGAAATGATTGGATTCTCTGATTCAGGATACTGAACGGATACTACAGTTTGCTGAGACTGTACATCTACAACGGCTACTTTTATGGAGGAAGTGCCTACATCAATGCCAAGAAGGTACATATGGTTGCAACGTTTAAAATGATAGTGGCGAATTCCGCTATCCTTTACTCCGAAATTACCGTAAGAAGGGCGAAATAACTGCTACTTTATTTTTATAAACCTAAACTATTTTAATAAAAAATCTACCTTAGGGCTACAAATAGCATTAAGAAAGTTTTGATATGAAGCCCCTGATTGAAAAATTGCCCCTTTCTAATAACCAGTCATTTGTGGCGCGAACCTATCGTACGCCTCATTTTGAAGTCCCCTGGCACCAGCATATAGAAGTGGAATGTATCCTTTTTACAGAAGGTGAGGGTGTGGCATTTGTTGGAAACCATGTAGGCGAATTCAAGACTGGGGATGTTTTCTTTTTAGGATCGAATCTTCCGCATTGTTTCCAGAAAGCTACAAAAGACATGGTAACAAGTGCTGTGGTTATACAATTCAACAGTAATTTCTGGGGAGATTCATTTCTTAACCTTCCAGAGAACCAAAACATCAGGGAACTTTTACAAACTGCCTCAGGTGGAATAAAGTTATCTCCTGAAATCGGCAATAAAATTACGCCTATCATCAAATCGCTTGAATACGACAAGGATGCTGCAAGAATTTTCAACTTATACCAGTTATTGTGGATTATTTCTTCAAATCCTTTGGAACAGCCATTATCAACTCAGGAAGTAAAAGAGTATAATACCCGGCAGAAAGAAAGAATTGATACAGTATTCCAATTCTCATTTGCTCATTTCCAGGAATCAATAACCTTAGAGCAAGTGGCTGGTCATGCTGGAATGAGTGTGCCAGCTTTCTGTAGCTATTTCAAGAAAAGCACTAAAAAAACCTATACAGAATTCTTAAATGAACTGCGAATTGCTCATGCTTGCAAGTTGTTGGTTGATACATCCAAACCGATAATGGAAATCTGTTTTGAAAGTGGTTATAATACACTGGCTCATTTCAATAAACAATTCTTACGGTTACGACATATTACTCCACAACGTTTCAGGAAGAAATTCAATTCCACAGAAACAATATTTACGTCAATTTCCCAGAGTAACCGGCTTCTTGTTGGTGAACCTTTACTCCAATAATCACAAATAGAAAATCATGTACGAACACAAACGACAACCTTTAGCCAGCAGGCAAGTTTATAAGAAAAGGATACTAATAAATCTCGGGTACGCCTTATCGGTACTTGCATTTTCATTAGGTATTGGAATAATTGGCTATCATTCTTTTGCCAACCAGGAGTGGCTAGATGCTCTTCATAATGCGGCAATGATATTAAGTGGAATGGGCCCTGTAATGGAAGATCCCACTAAGATTCCTGCCATTGGAAAAGTGTTTTCTTCTATATACGCCCTTTTCAGCGGAGTCATTTTTATAACAACCATAGGACTGATACTTGCTCCGGCTGTTCATCGATTCTTTCACCGTTTACATTTGGAAGACAATTGATATGTCGCAGGAACTTCAACATACACAACTCATAAGGCAATTTGCCAAAAATCTTGGCTTTACCCACTGTGGTATAGCTGCGGCTAAGCGATTGGATGCTGATGCGAAAAGATTAGAGCAGTGGTTAAACAAGGGATATCATGGTAGTATGCAGTATATGGAGAATCATTTTGAACTTCGGATAGATCCAACAAAATTGGTTCCGGGTGCAAAATCTGTCATAACCCTTTTATTGAATTATTTTCCTGAAGAAACACAAATACCAGCAGCTCCTAAGGTGGCACGATATGCTTTCGGTAAAGATTATCATGAAGTAATCAGGAAGAAGTTAAAGGTTCTCCTAAATCTCATAAATGAAAACATTGGAGAAGTAAATGGTCGTGGCTTCGTGGATTCAGCACCGGTATTAGAACGCACTTGGGCTAAATTAAGCGGATTGGGATGGGTAGGAAAAAATGGCAACCTTATCAATAAACAGCAAGGCTCCTATTTTTTTATAGCAACATTGATAACCGATCTTTCACTTCAGTATGACGATCCTTTTATCAGGGATTATTGTGGCACATGCACCCGCTGCATAGAAGCCTGTCCTACTGATGCCATTCTCCCCGGCAAAGTGGTTGATGGAAGTAAATGTATTTCCTATTTCACCATTGAATTAAAGGATGCCCTGATACCAGAAAGTCAAAAAGGAAAATTCGATAACTGGATGTTTGGATGCGATACCTGTCAGGAAGTTTGTCCCTGGAATCGTTTTGCTATAGCAAACAATGAAAAAGATTTAATTCCTATTCCCGAAATCCTTGAATTCACTGAAAAGAATTGGGAGGAATTAACGGAGGAGAAGTTCAAGATAATATTTAAAGAGTCGCCGTTGAAGAGAGCGAAGTATGGGGGGATTAAGAGGAATCTATCGTTTTTGAAGTTAAGTCTGGAAGAAAATACAAGTAGGGAAGTTAGATAGTAAGGAAGTATGGAAGGAGTTGATTAGTTGGTAAAAATATAACCGCAGAGACGCGGAGACAGAGGGAAAGCAGCTTTCGTCTCCGCGTCTCTGCGGTAAAAAAAATAATAACTTCCCTAAGCCCCGGGTTTCACCCGGGGATACGATGATTCAACCCCTTCGGGGTTGGCTGTTTTGTATTCTACTTCCTTACTACCCTACTTCCTAACTTCCCTACTTGTATTTGTATTTTCTTCCGGACTCCCGACTTTCGGACTTCCGGACTCCCCAAACTCAAAACTCCCACCCCAACCTCAACGAAACCCTTCTCGTCTTATAGTTATAATTCTCAACAAAATTCGGGCAGGGTGGAATAAGACAGAATACGGTTGATTCCTGCACTTCTTTCAATTGTTTAAAACTGTATCCTAAACTTAAAACAATGGCATCTTTTTTATTTCTCATGAAGGCTTTATAACCGATGCCGGTTCCCCAATATAAAGAAGGAGAAAATTTGCTACTGATAAGGCCACTCCAATTATTAGTTGGGCGGTTATACCAGGCGAAATTGGTGCCACCATCGAAAGAGAGGAAAAAATTCTTTCTTAGCGATTAGAAAGTCGCGGTTGATGGATAAAAATAATGGAACACTACGATATAGATAGGCATCAATCCCAGTACCAATACCTACAAACCAATTCCCACATCCACAACCATTGATAGTCTGGAATTGAAACGCTGTTTTTTCTTTTCCCTCAAGCACTCCTACAAAATTCTGAGATCGGAATCCATATTTTTTCTGAGCAGACAGAGTAGCTGCAGCGAAAAAGAAAAAACAACTTAAAATAAACCACTTCATAAACTCACATTTAATGTAAAGCCACTTTACTCAGCAAACGCATACCATCGATAGTTGAGTAATCATATTGTTCCAATCCAGAAGCTGTCACTAAAATCAATCGCTTATTCCAGGCAATAACATCAAAAGTCTCCATGCCTTTTAAATGCTTAAGAAGTTTGATATCAGTTGCTGTACTGGCATCATATACTTTCAGTCCATCCTTACCATCACAAATGAAGAGATAATCGCCATCTTTTGCCAGACCATGAGGATTGGTCATTGGAAAAGATTTTAAAATCTTAGGAGCTTGTATGTTTTTAATATCGACTATGTCTAACTGATTGGCAGTTCCAGAACAGAAAGTTCCAGCCCTCAAAGTTACATAGGCGTAATCATCATCAGCTACCACTGGATCACAAGCTCTAAAATGAGCTACTGACCCCTTGAATTCAGGACTGGAGGCATTGGCAATACTAAAAATAAACATACCGTTTGAAGAGCCTATAAATAAATTCCCTTTGAAAGGATAGATAGTTTCAATATTCCAACCAACAGAATTACTTTTTACTAATTGAGGATTAGCGGGATCTTGAATAGATAGCGATTGTAAGGTTGATAAATTAACAGCATACAAATAATTTTCTACAATTGCGAAACGAGACATTGAGCCAGCCATTCCAGGAGCACCATTATTCTTTTGTCCTGAAGAAGAAGCATCAGCTGCCAAAGCGAATCCACAAGCCCTGCAATTCCAAATATTATCAGGGGCAGCAGTTTCAACCACAGTGGTATCTTTTTTCACCCAATCAATAACATACTTTGTAGTATCTGTCACAAACCCATTTCCATACATTCTTTCAGGGAAGATATTGGGTACTGTTTTAACCAAATTAGCTTGCAATGGATTGCTTATATCAATGGCCAGAAGATCGGTATATAAATCTGCATAGAGGATATTGCCTTTAACAGCGATATCTATATTTCCAGGAATCGAAATGAAAGCTTTATTCACTGGACTAGAGGGATTGGTATTATCGATGATATGCACCCCTTTATTCACCTCATTCATGAATATATAATTACCATAAAGATAAATCTTACCTGTAGCCCCAATTTCAGTAGCAGCAGCCCCTTTTATATTAGCAAGCACTTTCTCTTTGCTTTCATAAACCGGAGTATAGATGGAATATGTCTTAGTTATAGTATCCTTAAGGCAACCATATTGGAAAACAACCAGAAAAAGCAAAGCTGTTATTCCTAATGAAGATGATTTGTATCGCATAATGCAGGTTTTATAGTTTGACAGTAAGACAGATGCTACCGTTGTCTTTCTTATATTATTTATTAAAGAACCATCTAAGTTGAAGAGATCCACCCCACAAGTGAGTATTCTTGGATGCGGTGCCCGACAATAAACTTGTTGCGTTATAATGCAGTTGAGGTCCGATCTGTATTGGATGCTTGCTTTGTGATAGCAACTCAATCGACAACCCGGTTTGCCAAGCCAACTGTGACTTCCTGAACAAATTATCATCTTCATAATATACGCTGGCAGCCCCATCGAAATGTAAAGCTGAGGTTTTTATTAAGGAGGAATAAGTCATACCAATTGTCCAGTAAAATGGCAATTGCTTTGATCTGTTTAATTGAATATGCGCATTTACCGGAATTTCAAAATACTGATAACGGCTTTGATAATTTGTACCAGAACCAATAGTATAAAAATTATTTACCCGAACATCCTGCGAAGAACTATTTGAAATGGTTTTCTGACTGTCAACCGCCATACCTATAGACGATCTTGAGCTGTAATTACCATATTGCAATCCCAGAGACAAGCTTAATCGGGATGACAATTTTCTTTGCACAAAAAGTCCCGCTTGCCAGGAAGGACCAGCATGAATAGCTGCAGGTTCTGGAGTAAAAGTCGGAACTGGTGGTGGCAAGTTTGTGGAGGCTGAAAAATCAGCGTTTGCTACTGAAGCAGCAGACAATCCAGAAAAGAAATTGCCTTCCGAAACTCTTGATATACCCAGTCCAGCAGTTGCACCCCACTGCCATTTAGAATCAGTTTTCTTTGTCTTTGATTTTGGTGCAGCAATAACAAAATTAGTTGTAGATGTAAGTGTCGGTTTATTAAATGCATCCATGTTAAAATTAAGAGGCAATGATGCTTTCTCAACCGTCATTTTTTCTTTACTAACCTTCGCGGACTTCAGCATTCTATCAGACTCTTCACCCAATTCAAGTTTACTCTCATTATTTACAATTGTAGAAACCAATGAAGGATCTGCTATTGTTTCACGTTTTGTTTTTCCTGACCTTTTATTAGCATATTCAGTTGTAAAAACATCTTTACTTCTTATTTTACTAGCAGGCTCTCTAAAAGTATTTTTTGACTTCGTGTTATTATCGATTGAAACAGTATTTGATTCTTCTTTCTCTTTTGTAATTTTGTTTTCTTTTATCTGAGTCTCTGTTACTTTATTTTGATTTCCATTTTCCTTTTTTATTTCCAAGTCGGATTTATCTTCTAACTGATTACCATTTTCTGATTTCACTGATTTAGTTTCTTCTCCGACTTCATTATTAACTGATTTATTTACATTTTCATTTGTAGTTGAAGAAATGGACTCATTTTTTGTTTTACCATCCAGTAAAAAATAACCTCCAACTAAAACCAACAATAAAAGAGGAATCCAGATAAGGACACGTCTTCTTTTCTTGTCCTTACGCAATTGAAGTTCCACATTATTCCATATAGCATCTGAGGGAGAAAGATTCAACTCCTCCATTTGCTGCTGGACTTTATTTTCAAAATCATGGGCGGACATACTTATCAGTTTTTTTTCTTTGTTGATAATGTGTGTTGATCCAGGTTATGAGCAAATTGCGGGCTCTTGAATACTGGCTTCTTGATGTGCCTTCATTAATTCCGAGAATTTTTCCTATTTCCACATGTGAGAAGCCTTCAATGGCATGCATATTAAAGATGGTCTGATAACCTGTAGGCAGTTGCCGGATCAGCTCTGCCAATTCCTTTGCATTTAGATATAATTCAGGATTTTCATCTGTAACAGGATGTAATCCCGGATCGGTGAATGATAGTTCTGCCTGATAACGGCTGTTTTTCTTAAGATAATTGATGGCGGTATTCACCATAATTCTACGAATCCAGCCACCCAATTCTCCTTCGAACTTAAACTGGTGAAGGTTCCTGAAGACCTTTATAAACCCTTCCTGCAGCACATCTTCAGCATCAGACATGGATTTGGTGTAGCGATAGCACACCCCCAGCATGCTTTCGGCAAATAAGCCATAAAGCTGCTTTTGGGCTGATGCTCTGCCCTTTAAACACTCATTTACCAGTTTTTGATGATCCATTGTGCCTGTAAAGGTATGTGACAGGGGAATTGGGGGGAACGTTGCATTTGAGAAGTCGGAATTTTGGAAGTCATTAGAGTCCGGAAGTCCGGGAGAAAATACAAAAGAGGTAGGGAAGTTAAATAGGTAAGTAGGGCTGAGTAAATGGTTAGCCTTTTAGGTCGAAGTTTTAACCGCAGAGGCGCAGAGACGCAGGGGCATTCCTCCGCGTCTCTGCGGAAAACTCTATCTGATTCTTTGCCTCTAAGCAGGGATTTTCCTATTACCCATTCCGGGTTGGCCTGTTATGTATTCTACTTCCCTACTACCCTACTTCCTCTTCCCTATCTTGTAATCTCTTCCGGCTTTCGGACTTCTCCCGACTCTTCCGACTTTATAAGAAAACTATATCCCTCCAAGAATCCCAATCCCCTCCTCCCACTCCCCAAACCCCGCATCCGCATTTATATGTCCTGCATTGCCTATTGAGATGAGTTTACTGCCCCATGAATTGGCAAATAGTTTGGCGCGTTCCATGCTAACCCAGGGATCATTTTCGCTGACTACAACGATAGATTTGAAAGGTAGTTTTTGTAAGGGGAAAGGAGAAAACCCAGTGGCAGGGAATGTATAGACAGGTGCTTCCAAATCGCTTGGAGCTACGAGTAAGGCCCCTTTTATTTTCTTATCTGTTTGTGCCGCCCAATGCGCAATAGTGGCGCAGCCAAGGCTATGTCCAATGAGTATCACATTGGATGTGTCTATATCTTTCAATGCATTGTTTATAGTATTAACCCAATCCTCACGGGCAGGCGCATCCCATTCTGTTTGTTCAATGCGTGAGCAATTTTCCAGTCTTTTTTCAAACCAGGTTTGCCAGTGAAGGGGACCGGAGTTGCCGAGGCCGGGGATGAGGAAGTATTTGTTCATTTTTTGAATGTTTGTTTTTAGAGTCGGGAAGTCCGAAAGTCGGAAAGTCCGGAAGAAAATACAAGTAGGGAAGTTAGGGAGTAGGGAAGTATGGAAGGAGTTGATTAGTTGGAAAAATATAACCTAAGTGAAGCACATATAATGCTTTCTGATTATCCATGCCCCGGGTTGCACCCGGGGTCATTATTATTCAACCCCTTCGGGGTTGGCTGTTTTGTATTCCTACTTCCCTACTACCCTACTCCCTAACTTCCCTACTTGTATTTGTATTCCTTCCGGACTTTCGGACTTCCCGACTTCCGGACTATTTATTTAAACGAAATAAGCTCCACATCAAATATCAACGTACAATTCGGTCCAATCACCTGACTCACCTGACGATCGCCATAAGCGAGGTTAGCAGGAATGAAAAAACGCCATTTGCTGCCAGTGGGCATCAATTGCAATCCTTCAATCCAGCCTTTGATAACGGCATTTAAAGGGAAGCTGGCAGGTCGGCCTCTTTGAACAGAACTATCGAATATTTCCCCTGTGATAAGAGTGCCATGATAATGACAGGTTACAGTATGCTGTAATCCTGGTTTTTCACCGGTTCCAGCAACAAGAATTTCATATTGTAATCCGCTTGGAAGACTTACTACTCCTTCGCGGGTAGCGTTTGTGGCCAGGAATTCATT
Organism: Chitinophagaceae bacterium; assembly: GCA_016721085.1. Taxonomy (GTDB): domain Bacteria; phylum Bacteroidota; class Bacteroidia; order Chitinophagales; family Chitinophagaceae; genus Endoryza. Next base: position 159,732 of record JADKJI010000011.1, read on the forward strand.
TCCAGCTTTTAAATTAGCGGCTTTCTTATCATCCATAAGTGCTTTGAGGCGATCGGCTGCAGACATATTATTCAAAATTTTGTGCAAAATACGACTGAAAAATCGAATTCACGGAAGCCCATTTTGCAGTTCTATTGGGATGGTTTTTTTTCAAAGAGGCTCTTATAACTATAATCATACCAATGACTAACAAAACTCAGAACACAGTCGGCCCTAATGTTCCAATTTTGAATAGCCTTTATGATTCGCTTGCGCCTCATTACTACGATTGCTTGCCAATGAAAAAATCGGTTATTACCGACCATAATTTCTTATATCTCAAAATTATTTTTTATGATCGTTCAGGAGAACTTCACTGCGTATGAGACAGCCCCTATTAAATGGGATCTTACCAATTGGGTTAAACAATTAGCCAGTCAATTCGAAGCCAGCAAAATACATTGGTGCGATGGTTCAAAAGAAGAATATGATAACCTCTGCCGCATGCTGGTTAAGAAGGGAACATTCATTGCACTGAATCCGGAAAAACGCCCCAATAGCTTCGCCTGCTTTAGCGACCCCAGCGACGTAGCCCGTGTTGAAGACCGCACTTTCATTTGCAGCAGAAGAAAAGAAGATGCTGGTCCTACCAATAACTGGATGGCACCCGATGATATGAAACGCAAACTCAACAGCCTACTAGGAGGTTGTATGAAAGGTCGTACACTTTATGTGATTCCTTTCTGTATGGGACCTCTCGGTTCACCCTTTGCCCGTTATGGTGTTCAGATCACAGACTCAGAATATGTAGTGGTGAATATGAGGATCATGACCCGTATGGGAGAAAATGTGTTGCCTTACTTAAGCAAACATAACTATGTAAAATGTATCCATACCGTTGGAGCTCCATTGGAAATGGCTGCCAAAGATGTAAGCTGGCCTTGTAATCCAGATACCAAATACATCTCACATTTCCCTGAAGAAAGACTTATCATTTCTTACGGTAGCGGTTACGGTGGAAATGCGTTGATGGGTAAAAAATGTTTCGCATTGAGGATCGCTTCTGTAATGGGACGTGAAGAAGGATGGCTCGCCGAACATATGCTGATACTCGGCGTACAATCTCCTACAAAAGAAAAAACCTATGTAGCCGCTGCCTTCCCAAGTGCTTGTGGTAAAACCAATTTCGCCATGATGATTCCTCCAAAGGAATTCGATGGATGGAAAGTGACAACAGTTGGTGATGATATTGCCTGGATTCATAAAGGAGCTGATGGTGGATTATATACAATCAATCCGGAAGCAGGTTATTTTGGAGTGGCACCTGGTACCAACAATCTGACCAATCCAAATGCGATGGCGACTATCAGCGCCAATACCATATTCACAAACGTTGCAATTACTCCAGATAAAGATGTTTGGTGGGAAGGATTGACACCTGAGCCACCAGCAGGATTAACAGACTGGCATGGTAAACCATGGGATCCAAAGAGTGGAAAACCTGCCGCACATCCAAACTCAAGATTTACAGCACCCGCATATCAGAATCCAGTAATAGATTCAGATTGGGATAACCCAGCAGGAGTGAAAGTTGAAGGATTCATATTCGGCGGACGTCGAAGCACAGCAGTGCCTTTAGTATACCAATCCTTCAACTGGAGCTTCGGGGTTTATTTAGCTGCCACAATGGGTAGCGAAACCACAGCCGCAGCATTCGGTGAAGTAGGAAAAGTGCGCAGGGATCCATTTGCCATGTTACCATTCCTCGGTTATCATATCGGAGATTACGTAAACCATTGGTTGCAGTTTGGTCGCGATCTTCCAAATGCTCCACGCATATTTGGTGTGAACTGGTTCCGTAAAGATGCCAATGGAAAATTCATGTGGCCTGGATTCGGAGAAAACGTACGTGTATTGAAATGGATCGTTCAACGTATTAAAGGAGGTGCTTCTGCAGTTGAATGTCCCATTGGTTGGATGCCTCGTCATGAGGACATGGACTGGAGAGGATTGGAATCATTTGATAAAGAAACTTTCTCTCATATAATGACCGTTGACAGGGAGCCATGGAAACAAGAGCTTCTCAGTCATGAAGAATTATTCTCCCGTATGTATGATAAACTCCCTAAAGAATTTTTCTTCATCAGGGAGCTGTTACTCTCCTCTCTGTGGCGTTCTCCAGAACATTGGGGACTGCAGGCAGAAAGAGAAGAACATCATTAGAACAAGTAGCTGTGATAAGTGTTAACTTGTCACAGCTTTTGTTGTATCTCAAATCTATTTTATGGATTGGCTTATCAGTCTTTTCAAAGAGCCGGGCGTGGCCCAGTCTGTAGTTATTTACGGATTGGTGATGGCCATCGGTATCTGGTTGGGAAGACTTAAAATAGCTGGCGTTTCATTAGGTGTTACCTGGGTGCTTTTTACAGGTATCCTTTTCTCCTATGCCGGCATCTTAGTAAGTAAGGAAACAGAACATTTCCTGAAAGAATTCGGATTGATATTATTCGTGTACTCTATCGGTCTTCAGGTAGGACCCGGTTTCTTTGCATCCTTAAAAAGAACGCGCTTGGGAATAATATACTCGCCACCATTGCTGTGGTAAGTGGTGTTATCATCACAGTTATCTTCTTCTACCTATCTGCTTTCCCCATGAGCACCATGACGGGTGTAATGAGTGGTGCGGTAACCAATACTCCTGGATTAGGTGCTGCACAGGCAGCGGTTAAGGATCTTCATATCGGCGGATCTGATACTTCATTGATGACATTGGCTTACGCAGTAGCCTATCCATTCGGTGTTTTCGGTATCATCATAGCCATGTTATTGTTGAAGAAATTGTTTGGCATTAACCTCGATAGAGAGAAAGAATTGCACCGTAAACTCGATGTACTCAGATCAAACAGACCTGTTTCTCTTCATTTAATTCTCGAGAATAAACAACTGGATGGAAAGCCATTACGCGTGTTATTTGATTTATTAAAAGAACCGATTGTTGTATCCAGACTTTCACACGATGGCGTCATCTTCACTCCTTCTCCAAGTACAGTTTTAGCAGAAGGAGATATCTTATTGGTAGTCGCTTCCCGAAAGAAATGGAGCAATTGAAATTGCTGATCGGACCTGAAAGCAGCTTCAATCTGAAAGATGAACCAGCCAGCAATCTGATATCAAGACAAATTGTAGTTACAAGAACAGAAGTGACGCATAAGAGACTTGGCGATATTCCGGAGTTCCATCAACATGGATTTACACTAACCCGTTTGAACCGTGCTGGAATCGAAATGGTGCCTCATGGTAATATCTTCCTTCAATTAGGAGATACTATTAAAGTGGTGGGAACAGCTGAAGGTGTGCAAAATGTAGCTGATGCCGTCGGTAACTCAATAAAGAAACTTGAAGCACCAGACATCGCTCCTATCTTCATGGGTATCGTATTAGGTGTGATCTTAGGAAGCATACCTTTCCATTTCCCGAACATACCTGTATCTGTAAAAATCGGTATGGCAGGTGGTCCATTGATCATCGCTCTTATATTGAGTCGCTTTGGAAGTCTTTTCTATCTGAATAACTATACCACCAATAGCGCCAACCTCATGATTCGTGAATTAGGCATCGCCTTATTCCTGGCCAGTGTTGGTCTCGGCAGCGGACAAAACCTTACACAAGCATTTGCCGATGGTAGTGGTTGGAAATGGATGGTAATGGGAGTATTCATCACTCTCATCCCTTTATTGATTCTTGGTTATGTGGCCCGCTATTTCTTCCGCAGAACTTATTTCGAAATCTGCGGTCTTTTAGCAGGTGCTTCAACAGACCCTCCTGCCCTTGCTTTCGCCTTAAAAACAGCGGGCAATGATATACCCTCTGCTACTTATGCTACGGTGTATCCGTTGGCGATGATATTGAGGATTGTGGCGGCGCAACTCTTAATCTTAGCGTTTTCATAGCTACAATAGTTCAATGGGTTCCAGAAGTTAAAAATGTTCCAGAGGGCTGACTAATGGTTAGCAGTTTTAAGTTTGAACGATTTTACCGCAGAGGCGCAGAGACGCAGGGGGCATACCTCCGCGTCTCTGCGCCTCTGCGGTAAAAAAAACTATAAAATACAGATTGCAACTATTAGTCAGCCCTCTGGAACCTCTTAAACTTATGGAACCTATTGAACCTACTCACCCATTCCACCAATACGTAAACTTCAACACCAACGCCCCATTCCTGATCCCAGCAGAGGCGCATAGACGCAGGGGGCATACCTCCGCGCCTCTGCGCCTCTGCGGTAAAAAAAACTATAAAATACAGATTGCAACCATTAATCAGCCCTCTGGAACCTCTTAAACTTATGGAACTTCTTGAACCTACCTACCCATTCCACCAATACGTAAACTTCAACACCAACGCCCTATTCCTAATCCCAAATGGCGCGGCATAATAGTTATCGGTGTATACGATGTACAGATCTGATGCAGGACGATACCGCCATTGAAAGCGGGTATTCAAATTCATGTTCTTTTGTTGGTCGTTATACTGGAAGAAAGTAGTGAAGAATAATTTGTTGGTGAAGGTTACATCTACACGTGGTCCCACTAACCAGAAATTCACATTGCCCCATGGTTTGGGGAGATGGATATAGTTATAACTGGTGCTTAAGGCGATGTTTACAAATGGCTGGAAGCGATACCCGAATTCAGTGGTTATATTCAATCTTGTTCCATTGGCATAGTAACCACCATATCTTGTACTAAGACTATAGGTAAAATGTCGCTGTGGTTTTGAAATAAGGTCCGCACCAAAAGCATTCCATCTGTGTTTTGATCCAGTTGCCAATGTATCCTTTCCTGAATTGGTAGGATCGAATGGATTCAGTAACTCCACATAATCATGCGCCACCCATATATCTCCAGATGCCTGGTTACGGAAATTCAAGAGATAGGCAAGAAAAGTTTCATTATCTGTTTGGCGCATGGAAGAATTAAAATAGTATGTGGAACTCAATTTGAAACCATGACTAACCAACGGTCCACCTTTGGGAAATGCCAGATACTGCGCTTGTGGATTTAACTTGATATAGTTCTTACGCGGCACATACCCCACTTCTGCACTATACCCCTTTCCAACATATTCATGTTGCCAACCCAAAATAAGATGTCTGCTATTATATTGCAGATTTGCGGCATGCACCCAATTATTCCCTCCACCACCGGGACTAAATGATTTCAATAGCAAAGCCTTTCCTGTCCATACATTATTGGAAGAAGCCAGGTTATATTCAAAACCGAAATTGCGATTGTATTGACTGAAGGTTTGCTTACCTGAATCAGCCCCATCATAATTAAGGGACTGCTTATTGATAAAAAGGAATCCAAAATTGGATCTTGAAAACACTCTTCGTTGTAAGGCCATTACGGTAAAGTTCTGGGCAGGCAATCCGACTGAGTCAACAGCTCCTGTTTGCATATTCATCACCCCCATTCGCCAGTCCTTATTGAGCTTACCACTTAGTCGTGCTCCAAAACGTATCGGAGCATTCAATCCTATTCTTCTTGAGAAGAAGGGTCTGATATTCGAATAACCAAAATTGGAAAAATGATCTCCATTCTCGAGGAAGAACTGACGACGCTCTGGGAAGAATAATTCAAAACGATCGAGGTTGGTCACCTGACGATCCACTTCAACTTGTGAGAAATCCGGATTGACAGTAAGGTCCAGATTCATTGCAGAACTCACCGCGATCTTTGCATCCACCCCAATATCTTTTCTATAAACATTAGGTGTCTTGCCTTCATAGTTCTTACTAACACCACCAAGAACATAAGGGATAACAGAGATATTGGTTCCAACATCCGGTGGCGCTTGATCCCATACCAATGTACCGGTATAAGCCAGAGAGGCGGTGGGAATTGTCTTGGTATTGGCGTCCAACTTGATTTTTCGGCAACATGAATATCCAGGCGGCTGAAATTGATACCCCATTCTTTTATTCCTTTCTTATATCGGATGGATTTAAAAGGAATAGCTGCTTCGAAAATCCATTTATCATCGTAGTTCTTTACGAAGGAAGTCCATTTATTATCCCAGCTCAGGTCCACTTTACCACCATCATACATGGTACCGTCCCACTGTGCTCCTGCAGCATTGGCACCGAAAGAAAACCCATTGGTAAGGTCATCAAAAGGATCCATGAACAAGAGGAAATTATCGTTCTTACCAAAATTGAAATCACGCTTTAATGATTCGACCTGGTAGGCTTGTCCTGCTTTATGCAGACAGGTAGCCATCAGGTACAGGTTATTATCATCATAAGTCATCCTCACTTCTGTACGCACATTGGCGTGACTGGTATCCATTGGCAATACCATAAAAAATCTGTTGCGGCAGCGGCCGACAGCCATCCTTCTTCATCCATCACACCATCAATCTTGATGGGGTTATTTGTCTTTTGGATATGGAGTTGATAGCCTTGATTCTTCTTTTGACCATAAGAAGTATAGCAGGCAAGAAATAAAATACTGATGAGCCAATATTTTCTCAATGACAGATCGTTTTGGTTATGAGTCGCCAAGTTACGAACAATGTTTCTTCGAAACATGGATTGTCATGAACAGGATTTAAAGAATTGTCTTGAACAGAATTAAAGGATTTAAGGAAATACAGGATTAACAGCCAATACAAACTGGGATTAATGTGATTTATTTGATTAGCTGTGATTAAGGTCTGTCTTCAAAAGGATTTTTTGACATAGAGATTCAAATAATAAATCCGTTTGTCCTTACACCTTATTCAAGACAAATCTCCGGCTGAGGTGCCTGTCTTCAGGCACCTCGATGGTTATAATCAAAAAAAAATGGGATGTTTTATTATAAATTACTCGCACACAATATGATTCTTCAATTTACATGAAAATCAAGCTTACTTGTACTGCAACAATTTCGATTTTATACTTTTAACTTTTGACTTTTACACATACCTTATCTTGGAATAATCAAATAATTAATATCCTGGACTGTTTTTACAAATTTGTATCCTATCAAGTTTACAAAATCAACATATTCTTGAAATGATGTATTAAATTCTTCCGAATTGTTCTTCGTATTCGAAGATGATTGGCATTTGATGTTGTTTTATCGTCTTAATTGCCCCTCGCATAGCCAAATCACTCCCTATGTCATTTTCATAAAACTTATAGGGCGGTCGAAATTTATGCTATCAATAGTGATACTTGTAACAGGAATGCCAGATTGGGATTTAAGGTCTAAACCATAAGATCCATACGAAGAAAATTTTACCAGATCAGGAACAGGGAAGTTAAACTGAATATTATCTACGTCATATACTGCATTGTAAAACGGCTTGACATTATTAGCACGATTAGCTTCAATATTTTTTTGTAAAATTTCAAAAACGAGTTTTTGGGCTTCAAATGCATAAACAGTAACATCTTTTCCCAACTTTGAATACTCAATGGCCATTTGCCCATAGTTAGCACCAATATCGAGAATTATAGAACCTTCCTTTATATATGGTTTGGCAATATTTAAAATAGCTTCATCAAAAACATTTCCAATTCTGATTGAGTTGGCAACAACATCGCTATAAGTTTCTTTGGGCAGATAATAGTTTCCTATTGGGGTATTATAAAAGTCAAATCTGTTATCTGAGCTTACGCTTTTAAATTCTTTCCCATATTCATCATTGGATGTTTTTACAATATCATACCCAAATTTTTGCATTAGTTTTCTAACATACCTTTTGATCATATAAATCGCTTTTTACAGGAAATTGAATATTATATTGGAATATATTTTATGCCAAATAAGAGCAAATATTTCCATTTATTTTACAACATCAATTAAATATCCAAATATATTAAATTACCCGATAATATTGACTAACAACCAATAGAGACTGGAATTAAAGTGATTTATGGGATTGGTTTCTTCGAAACCAGTTTTGTCTTGACCAGGATTAAAGGATTTAAGGAAATCAGGAAGGGTTTGGAGTTTTTGTAGGGTGTCCTTCACCCTATAATTGGTTTCTTCGAAACATGTTTTGTCTTAAACAGGATTTAAAGGATGAAAGGAAATTCAGGATTGGTTTGCAATTTTGGCAGCGTCAAAGCCCTTCAAATACATCTTACCGCGCGCGGAGACGCAGGGGCGTTTCCTCTGCGTCTCCGCGTCTCTGCGGTAAAAATTGGCATCTTCGAATCAAATAAATCTCAAGTTTACTTATGCTGCACCAATTTTTACTTTTTACTTTTAACTTTTGACTTTGTAAATTGAAACAAAAAATGCCGCGTGTCTTCTTATTTATAGCGTTATGCAGCCTGTTCTCTTTCAATACGGCTCCTGCCCTTCTAGAAAACCCGATTGCAAAAGAGCTATTGGTAGAAGGACGCGCATTGCCCAACGCAGAAGGACAAATCATCCTTATCGGCTCTGCCTCATCAGTGAGTTTATTGTTTACTGGAGATAGTTGTGTAGCGCAATTAAGAAACCAGGCCAGTGGAGATGATTATAACTATGTTTCGGTCGAATTGGACAATGTCTATTATGGCAGGTTCAAAGTAAGTGGAAACAGTTCCAGCTATATCACTATAAAAGCTACTCCATCCAAAGTACCGCATTTGCTGAAAATCTTCAAAGCCACAGAAGCGCAAAATGGGATGGTGATAGTAGAAGGTTTCAAAGCAGATAAAATCAGGAAACCCAATAGCAAGAAAAAGCCATTGATAGAATTCATTGGCAATTCGATCACCTGTGGCATGGGGAATGATATCAGTGAAACACCCTGTGGCGGTGCCAAATGGTACGACCAGCACAATGCCTATTTCGCTTACGGACCCGTATTATCCAGAAATTAGATGTAAATTTTATGCTGAGTTCAGTTTCAGGAATCGGCATCTATAGAAACTGGAATTCAGACGGTCCTGTTATGCCGGAAGTATATGAATCGGCCTATCTCACAAAAGACAGCAGTCAACGCTGGGATTTCAAAACAAATACACCTGATATAGTGAGTATCGCCCTTGGCACCAACGATCTTTCAGATGGTGATGGCATCAAGAAAAGACTACCATTTGATTCCAGTCTATTCGTATCTAACTATATCAAATTCCTGAAAACCGTTTATTCGCATTACCCAAAAACGCAGGTAGTTTTATTAAGCAGTCCCATGTTAGACGGACAAAAAGCAAAACTCTTATTTAATTGCCTGATAGCGGTAAAAGAGGAAGTCACGCTATCGGTTCCAGGTATAAAACCAATTGTACTGTACCGTTTCAAACCTATGCAACCGAAGGGTTGTTCGTATCATCCAAGCAAGGAAGATCATCAGGTATTGGCGGATGAGTTGGAGGGGGTATTTAAGGAGTTGGTGGGGAGCTGAGGTATAATGTTTCTTCGAAACTTTGATTGTCTTGAACAGGATTAAAGGATTTAAGGAAATACAGGATGAACAGCTAATACAGACTGGGATTTATTTGAATTTTGTGATTAGCTGTGATTGAGGTCTGTCTTCGAAAAGATTTTCGGAAACTTACCGCTGAGGTGCGTGTCTCCACATACTTGAACCTAGCGCAAGCGTGTCCAAAGGGTTCATACATGAAGATTAAAATTTCAAAAGGCCCTTTGGAACGGCTTGTGCTTGAATAGAAACAAAAGTTAAAAAAACCACAGTTCTACTGTCAAATCAAGTAATTAAAAAATGAGTCAGAAGCTAATAATAATGATAGTCTGTTTTACAAACAGTGTATTATTATTTTCAAATTGCAAAACAAAAGAAAACAAAAATAAATCTAAAGTAAATAATGAAGTTACATATTTCAAAAACCAAGATAGCGTTGCTACCAAAATTGTAAATTTATTTGGCGGCGATTGTGAGTATGGAGTCGATAAAGAAGTTTATGAAAATGGCATAGAAGAATATGCCGCTTGGTTTAAATTTGAAAATAGCCCAATCCTGAACAAAAACACATTTGAATCAGAAATTCTAGCTTCAAATATTGCAATTATTGCGGTTTCAGATTTGAAAAATAAACCAACAAA
>JADKJI010000012.1 GCA_016721085.1 Chitinophagaceae bacterium
ATGGACTGGTATTGCTCCTGTTCTTGATATTGAGACTGCATCTTCTTTTGACTATCTGTGTTCAAATAATATCATTCAAAGTTCGCAATCATCTTCTACTACTACTTCAACATTACGTAAAGATGAATTGGCAAAGATTTTATTCAGAGCTTTGAATACTCCTGCAACTGAGGCAACTACTCCAGTTGATGATGCGCCGAACCCTTTCTTGGATTTACAATCAAGCGTAAGTGCCTATGTAAAGGAAGCTAAGGCCTTGAGTTATCTTGAATATGGGGATGGGGTGCCTGTGTTTAAAAGAGAATTTACGCATTTCAGACCTCAGTTTCCTATTTTACGTAAGCATGTTATAAAAGCAATGCTTGAAACATTTAATATTAAACCATATACTTCCAGCTAATGCTCCAACCCTTCTTGCTGGTATAGCGATGTACCTGTAACTGATGAAATGTATTATTATATTCTTAAAGCAAAGAGATTTAGGATTTATTCGGCAACAATTTGTTTTCAATCCAAACACGCCAATTACGAGAAAAAAGCGTTCCTGATATTGTATCGAATAATGAATTATTTTGAAACAACTCCAAAGCCTGTTCCTTCCTACTTTGATTATTTTATCCCTTCAAATATTAAACCAACAAACTTTTCACGCAATTTTGGAGTAAGTGATGGTAATTTTAATGCTTATACAAAAACAAGTTTTGCTATAGCAGGGTTAATGCCTCTATCGTTTGCTCATAGTTATAATAAGCGCATATACTGAGCTTCTGATAGTAGCTACAATATTATTGAACCTTTAGGAAAGGGATGGACCCACAATTACAATTGTTATTTGCAAAGAGTTTCAGATGATCAGGATAGTACTATAGGGTATGTTATTTCTTGGGGTGATGGCACAATGAATAGTTTCATAAAGGAAAATGGTGTTTTTATCCCTGAGTCTAAAGGCGTGTATTCGACACTTACCGCTGATGCGGGTGAAACCTCGTTCATTTTCAGAACAAAAAGCCAGGTGAGATATGAGTTCAGTAAATTTTCCATTATCTACTGGTTCGGTTTGGGTGTTGACCTCAGTGAAGGACCAGGAATAACAATACCTTACAGCTTACATGGACTCCTTACCCAGTAGTTGGTATTCCATCATCGATCAGGTTGTTTAAAGTAAAATGTTCTACAGGCAGGTATTTGCATTTTTCATATCCATAATTCTGCACCTTCGAAAATCGACTCGATAAGCTATTACAGGTAGTATTACAAGGTCGGTGAGGTTTTCATTTATCAATAATAATAATGATTTGGAGTCGTATATTAATCCCAAAGGTGATACTACTTATTTCTATGGAGACTCATTGGATTTTAGAAAAGCTCATTTGTTAGTTCAAATAAAACTTCCCAAAGGAAATATTGTTGATAATACTTATGAAAAACAAGGAAATTGAAGAACACCCAAATGGCAGAGCAGTATAGAACTGATATAAATACACAATTCAGTTATTCTGCAAGTAATAAGCAAACTATGTGGAATCTCCGGATATTAGCACTTATAGTGGAGGTGGATTAATGTCTACAAATATTAAGCAGGATCAATTAGGAAATGTAAAATCCACTTCCAGTCAGCAGGTAATTTGAATATTGATTATGAAGACCCTGTGCATGCCTTTAAGCCAACATTTTTTTCGAATACTACTAATGGCTTGTCTGCATCAACGAATTATGATGCAGTGGGGAATATTACCAGTGTAACAAAGAATGGTGCTACAGTTGCATTGAAAGATAGCTTTACTTATAATGTTTTCAATGATATAAGTTCTTATATAAATGCCAGGGAGTATAAGACACTATTTTCTTATAATGGAAGCAGTAATCTTACCGGAATAACGGATGCTTTAAGGTTTTGAAACTCAAATGCAGGTTAACCCAAATGATACGGTTAAGCCATGTGACAAACCCAGAGGGAATATTTAATGATTTTACTTATGATGTTTATGGTAATACACAACAGAGTAGTTTGATGGGAATAATTACCCGCAGAAGCTGGTTTATGATAATACCAACAGACTTATTCGGAAAATTGATCCAAATGGAGTTGAGACGTCCATGGAATATGACATTAATGATGCTGTAAAAAGTGGTAGTTGACCCTGAAGGAGGAAAGCATGCCGTGTCTTATCATTATGATAAAATGATAATCTTGATACGATAGTTAACCCAAAGGATACAAGACTTCATTAAAATATAATGAATTCGATCAAATGGTGGAGTATAGGTTTTGGTGCATTCAATAAAACCTATGTTTATAACCAGGATGGCACTTTGAATACTTTTACGGATCAGAAGGGTAATGCATTTGGCTATTCGTATAATCCTGATGGCACCTCCAATATGATGGATATGCTGGATATACATACGATCAGGAGAAAAATCTTGTCAGTATTCCAAAAGCCCAGACAATGCCAAAGATAATTAGCTTTGAGAATATGATGGAGTTGAAGCGGACAAGGAAAGTGCATTATAACGACTTTGCTAGAATGGCGTAGTTTATGAGTACGATAATAATAGCAATGTCATCTCTATCAAGTATCCGGGAGGGTTTAGGGTGGGGTACGATTATGATGCTCTTGATCGCTTAGTTAGAGTATATAACAAGGCAACTAATTCAGATTTTGCCAATTATACTTACTTTAAAGATGGCCGTTTGAAGACACAGACAAATGGGAATGGGACTAAGACATTATATGGATATGATGGTGTAGGACGATTGGATAGTATTAGCAATACAACCAGTGCTAATTCGAATATTGCAAGCTATAAATTCACCATGGATAATGTTGGTAATCATATCTGAAACTCATTATGAGCCATCCTTACCTGTGATGGCAGTTTTACCAAACGAGGCAATTGTTTCGAACATGACTCAATGAATCGAATGATAAGCATGGGTAGCACTAATTTTACCTACGATGCTAATGGGAATAATACCAATGCTACAGGTCAATGGAATTCTGATTACACATGGGATTTAAAGATAATCTTCTTACAAGTACTTCTCACTGCGTTGGTTTGTGAATATGACGCATTGGAAAACCGACGAAGGAAGAATGATACTTTTTATATATACTTGACATTTTGGGTGGAAGTAATGTACTTATGGAAACAGATGCTGGAAACCCAATACGTATTATATTCATGGATTGGGTTTGATTGCGCGTTTGGATGCCAGCCAGTCAAACCCCTCTTATTACCATTATGATTACAGGGGAAGTACCGTGGCAATAACGAATAGCAGTCAAAATACTACACATAGTTACCGGTATGGACCTTTTGGAGAATCTTGGTTTGCTTCTGAGCTTGGGTTCAAGAATTCTTATAGATATGTCGGGAAGCATAAGGTGTACAATATATGAAGATAGTAGTTTGTATTTTATGAGGGGCGGTATTATAATACACCTTCAAGGTCGATTTTAGGTGAAGATCCAGTATGGGCTTACAATAGCTTCAAGTATGCAGGCAATAACCCAATTAACAATGTTGATTTTGATGGAAGATTCTGGAATTCTTTTGGATAGTTTCTACAAAGATGCAAAAAGTTGCGTTTTCTGTAATTTCTGATGGGGTAAATAATGTAGCAAATGATATTCAACTAAAGCAACTTCAATATATAATAATTTGTATATCCTGAAATTACTAATTGACGGAAGATGTTATTTCAAAATTTGGGTGGATAAGACAATAGAATATCTAGGTTTAGAGAAGTTATTGTGCCGCGATAAGAGATGGGATTACTGAAGGCTTACAGATTGATGATGTTGCCAAAGCAAATGAGTGGTATGAAAAAGGTATATTCAATCTGTTGTAGACGGAGCTGAGAATAGAATATTTTTAGTAAGGGTTTGCCTTGACAAGTATGTGGTCTTCACTTGATAATGCTAAAGTTACATTAGATGCGCTAAGATTCAAATTGGAAAGAATATAAAGGTTCTGCTATCGATCTTAAGAAAACTGTTGGTTCTTTGTGGGCAATGCAGACTAGAGAGTTACTGTTAGTCGAATTTACTCAACATATGATTCGTTAAATCTTTAAAGAGTTTTTAGTAAAATTTACAATTCTGGAGGGGGATTAGGCGACTTGATTAAGTTTATTTATTTGAATGAGTAATATTTTTTTACAAACCAAGAATGACTTATTTAGCTATGAAATTATTTTTTGCTTTGCTTCTATTTATTTTTTCTGGGTATAGTTATGCTCAAACAACATATTATGATTACAATAAATTAGGTAGGCTGATAGGCGTTAAATTTAATGATTCATGTAGTGTCGAGTTTAAATACGACAATAATGGGAATAAGTTGTTTTCTTTCTAAGTTGGGAGCTTTTCTGTATTAGTTTATTGGCAATGGTAATTGGAGTAATGCTTCAAATTGGCAAAACAATAGCATGCCACCAATGAGAACCTGATGGGTTCTGGGATTATTATCGATCCTATTTCAAATGGCGAATGCATCTTAGACGTCAATCAAAAAAAATAATGATCGGAGCAAAGATTCGAGTCATGGCGGGGAAAAAACTTAGAATTCCTGCAAACATAAACGTTCAGTAGTTACTTTTTCAAGTCATTTATATATATTCAGGAAAATAGTTTTTTTGAAACGGACACTATTATTTATCTTTCTGCTTAGCATTTGTTCTAAAAATGCAAAGACACAGGGGAGTAATTCGGGTGTAATAAACACCCGCTTTACGTCACGCCATTTCACCATTGCTGATGGTCTTCCTCAAATCCAGATTACTAGATTGTTTAACGACAGCAAAGGATTTGTCTGGGTGGGAACTAAATTCGGCTTGTACGTTGGGATGGTAAAGAAATTCAAGGTTTTTACACCAAAGAAGGAACTGCTGGGAAACAGGTAACAGCAATTACAGAGTTGCCCCAATGGAACTATAGTTGTAGAATTGGATATCAGGAGCTATATCAATTGGATTGTGGAGAACATATGGAAAGTGTTGCACTTCAGATAGGTGGAATATAGCTTCTACTTCCTTTCTTTCCCCAATAGGAATAATGCAGTATTGGTAGGCGTTAGTAGTTTTCGCGATGATCAGGCGTCTATAAATCGGTTGTTGGGTATCTTAATTTGAATACCCGGAAATTTGAAGAAATATGGTATAAGGATAATTGGATTGGAATGATATCCGATAAAGGCTACCTGTTGGCAGGTACAATAAAATTCAGCAAATATTCCTCTGTTTACGGTCATATCATTTAGATACTTTAGTTGATTTTCTTAAACCAAATAAACCTTTGGGGTATATTAATACCAACGGATCTACCAAGAGTGTTTATTTTACAGGAAACAATTAAAATATTTCGATATAGCGTTTCCGATAAAACAGGTTCAATTATTTCAACAAAGCTGAATTTTGGACCATCCAAATTACAGGGCACTATACTTTTTCAGGAAATGATAAGTAAAGGGCAAATATATATTACGATGGGAAAGGGGGCTGGTAGGTTACAGACAGTAATTCAGAAATGAAGATTGCTAATATCCCATCCTGCAATACAATTATTACTGATAAAGATGGTAATATTTGGTAGGTACCGAAAATGGACTTTATTGTTTCTTTTAATCTCAGTATACAGGAAGTTACATTTAATTCAAAGGGCGGAACAGTAGATGAGGTTTGGAGTATGGCAAAGGCAAAGGACGGTACATACTATTATGCGAGTTTTAGTAAAGGCTTCTGGCAAAGCAAAGACAATAATAAAAGCTGGACACAAATTCCTGCAATTGAAAAATTGAAAGTGGATCCTTTAATGAAAAAAGGCTCATATGGTTCATGTGGCTTGTCAAACGGAGCTGTAATTTTAACGACCTCTTCTGGGTTTTATTACCTTAAAAATGACAAGGCTACAGCATTTGATTTATACGGGAAAGGCGCCGAAGTATATTCGGTTTTGGAAGATAAGTCAGGAAAATATGCCTATATAAATAAGTGGACGTATCTATTCAGGCTCGATTTGAAAACATTGAAACTCGATACTGTGTTAACCAATTATAATTTGATTGGTAAAGCAGTCATGAATCTTGTTCAGGATAGAGGGGGCAATCAATTGTACAGGTTGGGTGAAACCACATATTTTTAAAAATGAAAAGTGGAAACCATTTGGGGTGGCTCAAGTGTTTTTGGTTATTCATCTTGTATGGATGCAAAAGGTAACTTATTGGGTGGGCGATACACAGAAGCTAAGCTCTTATTAAAGAAGATTCCTTTTTTAAAATGAATAACTTTCTGGCCTCAGGAAATAATGTCAATGATGACTTGGGGTGATAAATGGCTGATAATAGGTGGGGGTGTTGATCTTGTTTTTGATCTTGAAACATTTTACGCAACTGGTGAAAATTACCAGCAGAGAATAGATGTAGGAAAGCGGATTCACTGCAATGGAAGGTGGACAGAACTCCTTTTGATCGATAAGGATAGTAGTGTTTGGTGGTGTTGCTCGATAAAATACTACATTTCTGGCCTCAAAAATTATTGACAATTGCCACACATGTAAACTCTCCAAATATTTTCAGTATTAAATCAATTGGTGATACTGGAGCAGCCTATTCGGTTTTTGATTCTACCTTTTTTGATGTAAAAAAGCTGCCCTTAGGGTATCGAAGACTGGAGTATTCATTTGGTGCTGCTGCAATGTCGAATTTCGATAATCTTCAATTTCGATATCGTTTATTAAGTAAAGACAGTTCATGGATTTTTACTGAAGGTGGAAAGGATGCTGTTTCCCGATAAGCTGCCCCCAGGCAATTATAGGTTTCAGGTACAAAACTCTTTGGATGGTTTTAGTTGGGGCAATTTAGTATCTGCCCCTGTATTAATTATCCCAACTCTTTGGTACGAAGAATGGTGGTTTTTTCTCATTGTAGGTATTGTCAATATGTCTGATTGCTTTGTTTTCATATAGACTGTTTGCATGGAAAAAGAGTAAGATCGAACGCCAAAAACAACTCAACGAACTCCAACTTAAAGCCATCCGAAGTAAAGCCCTCCCTCATTTCACCGGCAACTCTTTTGCCAATATTGATTTCTATATTGAAAAGGGAGATACGGAGAATGCATCCAGATATCTGGCTATCCTGAGTCGCTTACATAATATAACGTTGGCCGATAGTGATAAACCTTCCCGTTCTATAGAAGAGGAAATCGATTATGTGAAATTGTATCTGCAGATGGAGAAACTCAGGTTCGAGCATAAACTGGAATATCTTATTGAAGTGGACCCATCTATAGATCAGGAGCAACAGGTACCAAATATGGTGCTGCATACTTATGCCGAAAATGCCTTGAAACATGGACTAAAGCATAAGGATGGTAATGGCTTGATTGTGATAAAAGTTATAAATCAGCATGGCGGAGTTTTGCTTTCGGTTACTGATAATGGCATTGGTAGGGAAGCAGCCGCTCGTATGAAGAGCTTTGGTACTCAACAAGGTTTAGCCATCCTTGGCAAACAGATTGAATTGTACAACCAGCAGAATAAGGAGAAAATGGTGCAGGAAGTGGTTGATATGCTCGATGAAGAAGGTCGTGTTGTTGGAACCCGATTCGCTATCTTTATTCCATCCAATTTCAAGTATTGATTATGAACGGCATTACCGCTATTATCCTGGATGATGAAATAAAACCCGCCGAAGCCTTAAAGAGCAAAATTGAAAAATTTCACCCCGAAGTGAAAGTGCTGGCGCTATGTCATAATGTTTCAGAAGGATTGGAGAAGATTGTCTTACTAAAACCCAATCTATTGTTTCTTGATATTGAGATGCCGCATAAAAATGGAATCGAATTCCTTGAATTGATTCGGAATGCTGATATCCAATTGGCTGTTATCATTACATCCGCTCATTCAAAAGCAGAGTATTTCAGAAAAGCATTTCATCTGGCAGCAGTCGATTATCTCGTTAAGCCTGTTATGCAAGAAGAACTCAAAGAAAGTATTGATAAGGTTCAGCAACTCTTGAAAGAGAAAGAACCAAAGAATGTGTTGGATCAGTTGATACCTGCTTTACAGGATATTACAACACAGAGTTTTCCTTGTGCCATGGGAAAGCTTTTCCTTAAGACTGACCAGTTAGTATATATAAAAGCTGAGGGAAATTATTCGAGGTTCTTTTTAACGGATGGGAAAAGTGAGCTTATTACTGAAAGTTTGAAGGAATTAGAAAAGAAATTTTCTAAATCAACTGTGATAAGGGTAGACCGATCTCATTTTGTAAACAAACTCTATATTCAAAAAATCACCACTCACAACAACCGCTGTTATTTCAATACCAATCTGGCCATACCCTTTATTGAACTCAGTGAAACCGGTATCAAAATGCTGATGAATTGAGTTTTTACCTCTCTAAACTCAGATTATCCCCATTTCCACCAAAGTCCTTAATTTTACCCGCCTTTTCTAATTAGATAAGGCTTCAAAAATTGGAAATATGGGTCTTCGCAATTTTGGCTACTAACCAACTTTAAGATTTTCAAATTTTCAAATCATCAAATTTTCAAATTTCTTATTATGTCAAATAACTTATTGAAAGGAAAAAAAGGTATCATTTTCGGTGCGTTAGATGAGAAATCCATTGCCTGGAGAACCGCTCTCCGTTGTCATGAGGAAGGGGCTCAGTTAGTGCTTTCCAACGCCCCTGTGGCCCTTCGTATGGGTGAAATCAATAAACTGGCCGAAGCTGTTAATGCGCCTGTAATTGGTGCTGATGTTACCAATATGGATGACCTCAAGAACCTTTTCGAGAAATCAATGGAGCATTTTGGTGGTAAAATCGATTTCGTTCTCCATTCTATTGGAATGGGTATTAATGTTCGTAAAGGCAAGCATTATACCGAAATGAACTATGAGTGGAATTCCAAGACCCTCGATATATCGTCTATGAGTCTTCACAGGGTGCTTCGTACCGCCTGGGACCTCGATGCCCTCAACGAGTGGGGAAGTGTGGTAGCATTGACTTATATAGCCGCACAGCGTGTGTTTCCTGACTATAACGAAATGGCAGATGCCAAAGCTCTGTTGGAAAGCGTTACCCGCAGTTTTGGCTATCATTATGGTGTAAGGAATAAAGTAAGGGTGAATACCATTTCACAATCCCCAACTAAAACTACTGCAGGTAGCGGCGTTAAAGGATTCGATGGTTTCGTTAGCTATGCAGAAAAAATGAGTCCGCTGGGTAATGCCAGTGCCGACGAATGCGCTCAATATTGTGTAACTCTTTTCAGCGATTATACCCGTATGGTGACTATGCAGAACCTGTTCCACGATGGTGGATTCAGTTTTACAGGGGTTACACAGGCGGTGATAGAGCAGATGGAGAAGTAATACAAAGTAAAAAGTCAAAAGTTAAAAGTAAAAATGTTTTCTCGGCTGTCACTCTGTGCTTTTATGTATAGAAAGAAAGTTTAGAATTAGGTTTTTGACTTTTAACTTTTGAATTTGTCCTTTAATAAAACAATAACCCTTCTTATGTCTTTCATAGAAATCTTAGGTTTTGTAGGCGCATTTCTTTCCAGTGTCACTTTTATCCCACAGGTAATTCATGCGTGGAAGACCAAGTCAGTGGGTGATCTTTCCCTATGGATGATCATCATTCTATTGGGAAATGTGAGTACCTGGTTGACCTATGGGATATATCTTCATTTGAGACCTGTAATTGTGGCTAATTCCATCATACTTGCCCTGGCATTGTTAATGTTGTATTTCAAATTGACATTTAAGAAGGCTTGATGCGGGAGGCTGAATGCTTGATGCAGGATGCTTGATGCGGGATGCTTAAAGCCTAAGGCCTAAAGCTTAGGGCTTAATTCTATGCACTTCCGAATGTACTTGTGAATTACGAATAATATATTTCGAAGATTGTTTTCCGTTTGGATATCTGAATATAGCCTTAGGCTTTACGCCTTCAGCTTTAGGCCTAAAACATTAAGCCTTAAGCATTCGGCATTCAGCTTCCTGCTTAAGGCTTAATTCATTTTGGTGAAATAAATTCTTATGTATTCCAAATTACCCTTTACGAAGATTGATTTCCGTTTTGATATTTAAACAAAGCCTTAGGCTTTAAGCTTTAGGCCTTAGGCGTAAGCCTTCAGCATTTAGCATTAAGCATCCAGCATATCAATACTCATCTTCATTAAAGAAGAAATCATCCTGGCTTGGATAGTCGGGCCAGATGTCGTCGATGCCTTCATAAATCTCTCCTTCGTCTTCCAGTTCCTGCAGGTTTTCGATTACTTCGATGGGAGCGCCACTACGGATAGAGTAGTCGATCAACTCGTCCTTGGTAGCAGGCCAGGGAGCGTCTTCGAGATAGGAGGCTAATTCAAGTGTCCAGAACATAGTACCCTTTTAAATTTCCGCAAAAGTAACTTTCCTGAGGTAAATACCAAATCATTCTTTTAAAGACGGTATGAACATTTTTTGTAAAAAACCACTCCGTCCTCCAAACAAGGAACGGGAAGCCGGGGGTTTGTAGTATCTTGACCCCCTGTAAACAAGCCAATATGTTACAAGCCAGGAATATACAGAAGTACTACGACCAGCTCTGGGTGCTCAAAGGCGTTGATATGGAAGTAGCTAAAGGGGAGATTGTAAGTATTGTAGGACCCTCAGGATCCGGGAAAAGCACCCTTTTGCATATCCTCGGCACCCTCGATAAGCCCGCTGAGGGCGAGCTGAATTTGAATGGTAAGACTATTTCCTTCAAAAGCGACAAGCAATTAGCCGCCTTCCGGAACCGTAATATTGGCTTTGTGTTCCAATTTCACCACCTTTTACCCGAGTTTTCAGCCCTGGAAAACATATGTATTCCGGGATGGATAGCAGGCTCCCCCAAAAAAGAAGTCGAAAAAAGAGCCCTTGAACTATTAAAGATGCTCGGACTCAGCAATAGGGCTGAAAACAAACCACAACAACTCTCCGGAGGCGAACAGCAACGTGTAGCCGTAGCGCGTGCCCTTATCAACCAACCCGCCATCGTCTTCGCCGACGAACCCACTGGTAACCTCGACAGTGCCCACGCCCGCGAACTTCACCAACTCTTTTTCGACCTCCGTAAACAATTCGGTCAAACATTTTTGATAGTAACCCACAACGAAGAACTCGCCGCCATGAGTGATAGAGTGCTGCATATGATGGATGGGAGGATTGTGAGGTAGTCGGAGTCGGGAGTAGGGAAGTAGGGAAGTAGGGAAGTAGGGAAGTAATAAATTGGGTTAGTAAGTTAGTGAAAAAATAATCCCAGCCAATCCCTCAAATCCCAAAATCCCAGTCAAAAATCACATCTAATCATTAAATTCACAAGAATCATAGTCTGTATTGGGTGTTCATCCTGTAACTCCTTAGATCCTTCAAATCCTGTTTCAGACAATTGCATTCCTTTTGGAGACCCCTGCTTTCGCAGGGGTGACGGTAAGAGTTTTTATTAATTGTGTGCACCAAAAATTCAAAACCAATCCTGTGAATCCCTTATATCCTTTCACATCAAGGTCCTGTAGGCTGTTAATCCTGTATTTCCTTCCATCCTTTACATCCCTAGTCAAAAAATGCTTCGCAGAAAGCAAATCCCATCAATCCCTCAAATCCCAAAATCCCAGTTAAAAATCACATATAATCATTAAAATCACAAGAAGCATAGTCTGTATTTGCTGTTCATCCTGTAACTCCTTCCATCCTTTACATCCTAGTCCAAAAAATGCTTCGCAGAAGCAAATCCCAGTCAATCCCTCAAATCCCAATAATCCCAGTCAATAATCACATCTTCTCATTAAAATCACAAGAATCATAGTTTGAATTGACTGTTCATCCTGTATCTCCTTTCATCCTTTAAATCCTAGTCCAGACAACTTTGCTTCGCAGAAGCAAATCCCTGTGCCAGATAATAACCACCCACCACCACCCAGTCATTCCTCCCAACAGACTCCTTAATCATGGTTTAGTTTGCTGAAGTATTCCAAATAATCAGTAGTACAGCAATCAGCTATCTAACCAGTCAATACTTTATTTATGAAAAGGAGTCTGATGTTATTTTCCGTAGCGCCGATTTAGTGGTTGCTGATGGTACTACATTAGCGATGGATGTTGCCAGTAATCGTTTCAGCTATTATAGAGTGGCTGGTCCTACGGCAGATTTCACCATTTCCGGTATTACAGCTGCAGTGGAAGGAAGACTTGTGACGCTTTTTAACAGAAGCGGGTTTGAAATGACGCTTGTTAATCTTGATGCAGGTGCAACCGACGAAGATCGAATCATTACCGGTACCAACGGTGATCTGGTGATTGGTAATAAAGGTATCGTCAATCTCCAATATGATGGACTGGAACAGAAGTGGGTAGTATTGAGTAATAACAAACTCAATGGAGGCGCGGGTAGTGGTGGCTGGGGATTGAATGGCAATTTCGGTACGAATGGCGCTACCAATTACATTGGCACCAATGATTTGCAGCCCTTTGAAATAAGAACAAATAATATAATGGTGGCTTCTTTTGCTGGTGGTTTCCCTGGCGTTAATCTTATTGGACAGAACTATCACCGTACTGGTATCGGAATAATCGGTGTTGGCAATCCCTACACATACCCTGGAAGTAGGTCTTGCTGATCTTGCCGGAGGCAGTGTTGGTGTTCTTGGAATAAGAGGCACCAATCATATTACCCATTTCAATTATGGTATTAATGAGGATGTGTATATACGTGGAGGCAAACCCGGTAGTAGTGTCATATTGAATGATGCACCTGGATTGGGTAATGTGGGTATCGGCACTCCTTATATCCCAACATTTTCCAAATTGGAAATAAGGATTAACGATGAACAACGGGGATGGGCTGTAGGAACGGCTAGCTATAATATGCACAGTTTTTTGGGAGGAGCAGGGCGAACAACAAATAGTGAAGGGGCTTATATAGGTACCAGTGGCACAGTTGCAGGTGGTGCTCCCGCTCCCCTGCATTTTTTCACCAATGCCCAGTGGGCCCAGATGACCATTTTACCAAATGGTAATGTAGGTATCGGAACAACAAATCCCAGTTACAAACTTTCAGTAAAAGGAAATATTCGCAGTGAAGAACTGGTAGTGGAAACAGGTTGGGCAGATTATGTTTTTGAAAAAAGTTATAATCTGAAACCACTGTATGAAGTGGAAGCCTTCATCCAGAAGAATAAGCATTTGGAAGGAATACCATCAGCAAAAGAAATCCAGGCAAATGGATTGTCTGTTGGGGCTGTTCAAACAAGAATGATGGAAAAGATAGAAGAACTCACCCTCTATATAATTGAACTGAAGAAAGAATTAGATAGCCTAAAGAAACAATAACCTCTTCTTAATATAATCTATCAACATGTATAAGGTTTTTGTAAGAAAACATAGCGTTGTTTTAGGGGTACTTATGATGTTTTCGGTAATTATCAACGCTCAGGTTCCATTAAATAAGGAATTGGAAACGCTTTTGAAAGGAAAGGATAACTATGAGGAAGTAATGGCAGTTGTTTCAAAGTACTATATTGACAGGAACTATGCCAATGATCCTGTTTTATACAGAGAATTTAAGAAATGGAGCCGATGGGCCTGGTGGGAATCCCAGCATCTGGATGAAAACGGTAAGTTTTTTAATAGTAATGCCAAGACTACTCAAACGTTGATGAATATCCGTAATGGAGCCACCAACGGTATGACTAGCCCCATGTCAAATACTGGTGCCTGGTCTTTTTTAGGTCCGAGTAATATTAATAATGCAACAGCAAGGGTAGACAGAATAGCATTTCATCCAACCAATCCTTCTATAATCTATGCCGGTACTCCAAATGGGGGTTTATGGAAAACTACTGATGGCGGGGCAAACTGGTCGGCACTTACAGGTTTTCTTCCAAATATTGGTGTTTCAGGTATTGTTATAGATGCTGACGATCCTAATATTATTTATGTTTTGTCGGGTGATGGAGACTCAAATGCAAATGGCTCATATGTTTATTCAAGGAAGTCCATAGGTCTACTGCGATCAACTGATGGAGGAATTACATGGCAGATATATTCATATATTCTCAATAACCCGTCAGATGACTACTATGGGTTCAAGCTATACCAATCCCGGCATTTCAGTAATGTGATGTATGCCTGTACTTCAAAGGGGTTGTATCGAAGCACCAATAAAGGAGTCAATTGGCAAGTAGTTTCAGTGACTTCTAATATTACTATATATGATGTAGAGGAAGCTCCATTAGGAGGTGATATAACCAAAGTGTATGCAATTGCACAATATTCGTTTTTCATCTCTTCAAATTTCGGAGCCAGTTTTACATACCCAAACCCAGCCATTAGCCCGATTCCAAATAGTAGTTCAGACAGAGGGTCTATTGCAATAAGTGCTCAATCACCATCCACCGTATATATACATTTTGGAGGCACTTCTGGTAGCAATAGCGAGAAGAGTCTGTATCGTTCCACTAATTATGGTGTCAATTTCACATTAATTAATAATAACGCACCTGTTACTTCGGGAGATATGTGTGCTTTCGCAGTATCACCTTCAGATGCCAATAAATTGATTATTGCAAATATTGGAATAATACGCTCCATTGATGGTGGTTTTAATTTTACTGATACTTTAGGTGGAATGCATCCTGATTTTCATGACCTGCAATACAACCCTCTGAACAATTTTCTTTATGCTGGAACTGATGGAGGAGTCTATAGAAGTACTGACAATGGAACTACATGGGTATATCTTAGTAGCGGGTTAGCAGCCACGCAGTATTATCATATGACAGCTACTGCATTGGATAATAATATTGTTCTGGGGGGAACTCAGGATAATGGGTTTAATGGTAGAAAAAGTGGCGGACAGTTTGCCTTAGTGGCGGGCGGGGATGGTTTTTCGGGACAGTTTTTCAATAATAGTGCAGACTCATTTATTTTATCAGTAAATGCCGGCGTATTTAAAGGGAAACTTGCAAGTGGTGCTGTTTTCCCACTATTAAATACTGCAGCAAACATGATCAATAACTATTCATTCTTTTTCCCACACCTTGCCATTCATCCAACAGATAATAAGATTCTGTATGCTGGTTATATTGATGGATTAAGAAGATCAATAGATGGAGGTGTTACATGGACGAATCTGGGCGGCTCTGGTTCAGCAGGTTTTTCATTTGCTGGCGGTTTGGCTGTTAGTCCTAGTATACCCGATAAACTGTATATGGCCAATGGCTCCACATTGCGGGTTAGTAACGACAAGGGCACAACATTTTCAGTAATATCTGGCACTTCTGGCTGGCCTGCAAGCACTGGCCAAATAACTGATGTGGTTGCAAGGCCTAATGATGCCAATGAAGTGTGGGTGACATTCAGTGGTTATTCCGGACCAAGAGTACTATATTCCTCGAATGGTGGGGCGAGCTGGGTTGACTTTTCAGGAACTCTTCCTGATTTGCCAGTATACTGCATTCAATATACATCAGGAGGGATGCTTATATAGGAACGGATGCAGGTGTGTATTATATGGCCTTTACTATGAACGACTGGGTCTTTTTCAGCAATGGATTACCCATGGTGCCGGTTACCGATCTATATTACAATGAAAGTCTGGGAACGCTTAAGGCAAGCACTTTTGGTCGCGGTATCTGGTGGGGCGATTCCTATTCCCCTTGCCAACCTTTTGTAAGCCTGGGCGGCAGTTCCAATGGCAGAAATTTTTATCAATCTTCCGGTACTATTGAAACTACTCAGCAACTCCCTCCTACGTTTGGGCCAGATAATACATATCGGGCAGGTCAGGTAATTCGCATCAAACCCGGATTTTCCTCATTGAAAGGATCGAAGGTTAAAGCGGTTATTGGTCCTTGTGGACAAGGCGTCGTGAATGCAAGCGGAGTAATAATGACTAAATCAGAAAAACTTTCCATTCAATAGATTTTTCTCCTATATGCAAGTAAACATAATAGCGATAGTAAAATAGTGTTCAGAGTTTATTTCTTTCTAAATTTATCGGATGAATGTAGCCGGTCCTTTTTTATTGGTTTTGCTTTTGTCGGTTGAAGGTATGGCGCAGCAATACAGTTTCTCCAATTATACCACCAGGAATGGGATGGTTAATAATGAAGTTCGCTGCATAATGCAGGCTGTCAACGGAACTATGTATTTTGGAACTCCTACCGGGGTTAGTCAATATGACGGAGCCCGTTTCACCAACTATAATTATAAAAACGGATTCTCTCATTCACTAGTTATAGATATTAGAGAAGAAAACGGTGATATGTTATTTTTCCCTATTAGCCGATACCATTACCGATTGCATAATGGTAAATTGAATAAGGATTCTACTAACATAAAAATAATTGTAAAAAATTTATATAAGCAACAAAATGGGCAATGGTTGGCTTGTACAGATGATGGAATTTACAGATGGAATAAGGATGGTTTAACAAAGCTTCCTATGTATTCCGAAACTAAATCGCAGGCGTTGGTGAATTTTGTTTGTGAATGGCAAGACAGCTTACTGGTGGTTGGAAGAGGTAATTTATCATTAGATGTTTTCAATACACGGACATGGAAAAAATAGCCAGCAGCCAACCTTTGTTTGTTCGCTCTTTGTGTAATGACGCGGCCGGAAATGTTTGGGTAGCTACTATTGACAATGGAATTCAATTATTGTCGACAAGCTCAATACAAGGGGACAGCATTCATTTCCAGAAATTACCAAAAGAGTTTGATGAGTTTTCCCAAACAGAGTTTCGTTCAATCATTAAAGATCATAAAGGAACATTGTGGATGGGTAGTGTAAGTAACGGTTTAATACACTATGATCCTCTAACTGGTTCATTTCAACATATAACCACTACAAATGGTTTAGAGAGTAATACTATCTACAGTCTTTTCTGTGACAAGGAAAAAATATCTGGATTGGTACCAATACAGGTGTCCAGAAGTTGACGGCAAATACTTTTCAGTTGTATTCATCAAGGCATGGCTTGCCATCAGACCTTGTATTAGATATAGTGAAATCCAGCAAGGGAATCTTATTCGAAACCGGTTATTCTGGAATTGGAGTTATTGATAATGGAGCGGTTTATTCTTTTAAGGGATTGATGGGGAATAATACCTTTCTGGCAATCAGGGAATTTAAAGGCAGAATGTATGGGATTACTACACAGGAACTTTGTGAACTGAATTATGAATCAGGAAGGATGAATGTAGTCAAAAGAATTCCCACCCCTGAATCTGGTGTTGGACTGGCTACTATTAAGGACCAATTAGTAGTTGCTTGTAAAAACGGGCTCTATCTTTTTGATAATGATGATTTGATACTTCTCACAAAAGATAGAATAAATCAAATTACCTGTATCTATAGCAAAGATGATTTTATCTGGCTGGGTAATTACCAGCATCAGGTAAATGGATATCAATTTAAAAAAGAGGGCTTACAATGGAAAGCAGAATGGGTTTACGGATATACTGGAAAAGGATATGATAATATCCATTGTATTGCAACAGATGATAACAATACTATTTATATAGGTACACGTTTAGCCGGACTATTTCGGGTTAACAAGATCAGGAAGTCCCCATCTACAAGACAATTGAAGGTGGATGATGGTTTAAGTGATAATAATATACGGTCCTTCTTGTTTTTGCCTGATCACTCCTTGTTGGTAGGAACAGGAAGTGGAGTAGATAGGATTTCTGAAACAGGAAAGGATTCTTTGAAAATTGACAATATCAATAATTTCTTTGGCTTTTCTTCTACAGTATATAAAATGATTGCAGATACAGGGAAGGCCTTGCTTTTAGGTGCTGAAACTGGGCTTATTCGTTTGACGGGGTTACCGGTTGAAGATACTTTTTCAAATAAACTACCAGTATTTATATCTTCTGTAGAGCTTGTTAACAAGCAAGATAGTCTAATCGATATTACAGCTCCTGTTCACTTGCAATATGATAACAGTACAATTTCTATAAACTATGCTTCTCCAGTATTTTCAAACGAGCGAAGTCTTCAATTTAGTTATTGGTTAAAGGGAAGTGGGCAGCAAACTTGGAGTGCCCCAACTACCAATTCCTCTGTTACTTTTCCAAATCTCAGCTCCGGCCATTATACGTTTATGGTGAGAGCCCTGGGGCCGGGTGGTAATCCTTCTTCACAAATAGCCACACTTGAGTTATATATAGATCCGCCTTTCTGGCGCACCTGGTGGTTTTTGTCACTTGTTTTTGCGTTACTTTCTTTGTCGACTATTTTATTGGTACGGAGAAGAATCAATGCTATCCGTAAAGAGGCTCAATTTAAGCAAGCCATTGCAGAATCGGAGATGATGGCACTGAGAGCACAGATGAATCCACACTTTATCTTCAATTGCATCAGTAGTATTGATAATTTTATTCAAGATAACGATAAGGAAAATGCTTCGGCCTGGTTAAATAAATTCGCAAAACTAATACGAGGAATACTGGATAACAGTCATAATGAAGTAATTCCATTGTGGAAGGACTGGTCCACCACAAAATTGTATCTTGAACTGGAACAATTAAGAAGTGATAACGCCTTCCAATTCACTATGGAGGCGTCTGCTTCTTTATTAAATGGTCATTACCGTATTCCCCCAATGATAATACAACCCTATGTTGAGAATGCCATTCATCATGGAATAAAACATAGAGGTGATAAGTCTGGCTTGATTATTATTAAAGCAAGTATGGAGGATCAACAGCTGGTGTTTGATATTGATGACAATGGAGTAGGGAGGGAGAGGTCCGCAGCGTTGAAAGATAAAAACCCGATTGCACATACCAGCTATGGGATGCAAATGAGTTCTGAGAGAATTGCACTTTTTAATGGGGATCATAAAACAGAATTACAGATTATAGATAAGAAAGATAAAGAGGGTAAGCCAGAAGGAACCAGAGTGCTTATAAAGCTCTGGGTGTAATAATTACTTAATGGAAGCAATATGATCAGAACTATTTTGATAGATGATGAACGTAATAGCAGGGAGTCGCTACGAAAAAAAATACTACAGTATTGCCCGGAAATAGTGATACAGGGAGAATATGCAAATGGGTTGGAAGGACTTGATGCTATCGGAAAAGAAACACCTGATCTTGTATTCCTTGATATCGAAATGCCATTGATGAATGGTTTCAGTATGTTATCTGAATTACCTGTCAGGGGTTTTGATGTAATTTTCACGACGGCCTTCAATCAATATGCAATTGATGCCATCAGGTTCAGCGCCCTCGATTATCTGGTAAAGCCAGTAGATGTTCAGGACCTTGTTGCAGCGGTTAAAAGAGTAAAAGAAAAATCTGTTAATTCAAATGCCTTTTCCCAACTGGAATTATTACAACAGTTTATTGGACAAAAGAATAGTGTTCCTGAAAAAATTGCCGTTGCTACTTCTAATGGTTTTGAGATTCTTGAGATAAGGAATATGCTTTTCCTGGAGGCAGAAGGTAATTATACCCGTATTCATTTAGTCAATGCAAAACCATTGGTGGCATCAAAAACACTAAAGGAGTTTGAGGAAATATTGCCTTCTTCAGTTTTTTGCCGTATCCATAACGCTTCGTTGGTAAACATCAGCTTTATTGTAAAATATAATAAAGGCGAAGGCGGCCAGGTGGTTCTCACCAATGGTACCGTGTTGGATGTTGCCAGAAGAAGAAAAGATGAGCTATTGCAATTGATAGCTTCATTTGCAAAGAAAGTATAGTTTTAAACCCTCGGCTTCCATGGAATTTCTTCCACTCCTAATTGATGTGAAGTATAGCGGGCTAAAACAAACAGATAGTCACTCAGTCGGTTGATATATTTTATCACCAATGGTTCTACAAATAATTCTTCTTCCTGCATATTCACACATAGCCTTTCACATCTGCGGCAAACACAACGGGCAACATGAATGGTGGAAACGGATACATGTCCGCCTGGTAATATAAAATGTTTCATTGCGGGAATGGAGTCCGACATAGAATCGATTTCTTTCTCCAATGCCACAATATCTTTTTCCTTGAGGTCTGGTATCTTCATTCTTGGCTCTTTATCAGGATCGCAAGCCAATGAACTTCCTACAGTAAACAATCTGTCCTGCACTTCTTTCAATACTGTCTTCGTATGTTTATCAGTAACATGATCTATTATCAATCCTATATAAGAATTCAATTCATCTACTGTTCCGTAAGTTTCAATACGGATATGGTTTTTGGGAACTTTGGTCCCGCCAATTAATGATGTCTTTCCCAGGTCACCTGTTTTGGTATATATTTTCATGGAGGTAAAAGTAAAAAGTTAAAAGTCAAAAGTCAAAAGTCAAAAGTCAAAAGTCAAAATTGGGAATCCAAAAATGTAAAGTTATTTATTTCAATGGATTAATACCACAATGGCTTTGATCTTGAACATTACAAAGCCCGGGGAATGTTCGAGGAAGAGAATCGAAAAGTCAAAAGTCAAAAGCCGAAAACTGGCAAGATTGCTTGATAGTGAAAGTAAAAACAGGAAACGCTGCTATTTAAATTGTACCCCATTCAAGACTCAATACCCACGAGTCCGGAGCCTGAATTAAGCCTTAGGCCTTAAGCCTTCGGCATTAAGCTAAAAGCCGAAGACAGATTTCCGGATGGATATCAGAATTAAGCTCTAGGCCTTAAGCCCTAAGCCTTAGGCAAAAAAGCCTCAATGCGCCATCGTCGGTTCTCTTCTCTTATCAGTTTCAACTAATCCGTCGCGTAAGCGAATAACACGATGAGCGTGGTTAGCGATATCTTCTTCGTGTGTTACGAGTACTACAGTGTTTCCACCTTCATGGATTTTTCCGAAAATCTCCATGATTTCATAAGAGGTCTTTGTATCCAGGTTTCCTGTAGGTTCGTCGGCAAGGATTAGTGAGGGATTGTTTACAAGGGCTCTGGCAATAGCGACCCTCTGACACTGTCCACCACTTAACTCATTTGGTTTATGATGACTTCTGTCGGTGAGATTTACTTTATCCAATACTTCCATAGCTCTTTCAAGGCGAAGTTTTTTTGTCATACCTGCATAAACCAATGGCAGTGCTACATTTTCCAAAGCGCTTAAACGTGGAAGCAGGTTGAACTGCTGGAATACAAACCCGATTTCCTTATTTCTTACATCTGCTAAATCATCATCAGGCATTTTGGAAACATCCAATCCGTTTAGGATATAATGGCCTGCAGTAGGGGAGTCAAGACAACCCACAATATTCATCAGCGTACTCTTACCAGAACCTGAAGGTCCCATCAAGGCTACATATTCATTTTTCATGATATCCAGTGTAACTCCCTTTAGTACCTTGAGTTCCTGTTTTCCCATGAAATAACTTTTGCGGATATCTTCGAGTTTGATAATAGCGTTCATATATCTTGCCTGTAGTTTATGAGAATAATTTAAAAGTAAGTGGTTGGTGCTTATTTTTTAATAACCTTCGGTACCCTGAAATAAGTGCCATCTGTATCGGGGGCATTCATCAAGGCCTCTTCCCGGCTCGATGACCCCTGAATCCTGTCCTCCCTCAAAACGTTCACCACGTCGCTCATATGCAACAGGGGTTCAACGCCTGTGGTATCTAGTTCTTTCAGTTTATCTACAAATCCGATCATCTGCTCAAGGTCTTTCTTAATCATTTCTTTCTCAACCTCATTGAATTGCAGACGGGCCAGATTTGCCAGATTATTCACCAGAATATCGTTCACTTCCATGCCCAAATATACTCAACCTTACAGTTTTAAGGGCGATAGTTTATGGTTGGGGGAAATAGCTGATAAAGGGGGGTGAAAATCGATAAACGACAAACGGCAAACTTCTTTATCTTCGCCGCCCCTCCCGCCTTTTTTGTTGCCGGGGTTAGCGTATGGAAAATAAGCAAGCAATAGTAATGAGTGGCATCCGACCAACCGGGTTTTTACACCTGGGTAACTACTTCGGAGCTGTACGGAATTATGTAAGGATGCAGGAAGAGTATTCCTGCTATTTCATGGTGGCCGACTGGCATTCACTTACAACTCACCCTGATACCGCCACATTGAAAGATCATGTGAAAAGGGTACTGGCTGAAAATATCGCCAGCGGTCTGGATCCGGAGAAAGTGGCCCTTTATTGCCAGAGCCATGTTCCTGAAACGGCTGAGTTGTATCTATACCTGAACATGATGGCCTATAAGGGTGAATTGGAAAAAACGGTATCCTTTAAGGAGAAAGTCAGGCTGCAACCAGATAATGTAAACGCCGGATTGCTTACCTATCCTGTTCTTCAAACCGCCGATATCATTCTTCATCGTGCCTCTTATGTTCCGGTTGGAAAAGATCAGGAACAACATCTTGAAATGGCCCGCACTTTCGCCAATAGGTTCAATCACCGTTATGGTGAAATATTCCCTGAACCTTACGCCTTCAACTTTGGTGAGGAACTGGTGAAAGTGCCTAGTTTGGATGGTGCCGGAAAAATGAGTAAAAGCGAGAACCAATTGGCAACACTCTATCTTGCTGATGATGATGAGCTGATAAGGAAGAAAGTAATGAAAGCCAAGACCGATAGCGGTCCTACTGAGCCCAACTCCCCCAAACCTGATTATATAGAGAACATTTTCCTCTTAATGCGATTAGTGAGTGAAAAAGAGGTAATTGCGAAATTCGAAGCTGACTATAACGGTTGTACTATCAGGTATGGCGACATGAAGAAACAGTTAGCAGAAGATATGGTACGCTTTATCAGTCCAATACGGGCCAAAGCTACTGATATCAAGAATGATCATAAGTACCTGCAAGATGTAATGGAGAAAGGAGCGGCAAAGGCCCGTAAAAGTGCCCAGGTAACCCTGGCATTGGTTCGGGAAGCGATGGGATTGAATTACTATTGAGCAACTGTAAAAAACCATCGAAAAATTATTTCCGGTAAAGGGGAATTCGATACTTTTAAAGGCATTCAAATACATTAAGAACTCTAAAATGGGCGCCTCCGGGCGAATGGGGCATGGCAAAAAGCAAAAAACCAAAACATATAGCAGTAGCAGGAAATATTGGCGCCGGTAAGACCACACTGACCGAACTGCTTAGCAAACATTATCGTTGGATACCACAGTTCGAGGATGTGGATCACAATCCCTACCTCTTCGATTTTTATGAAGATATGCCCCGCTGGAGCTTTAACCTCCAGATATACTTCCTTAATAGCCGTTTGAACCAGTTACTCGATATCCAGAGAGGAACTGAAACGGTGGTGCAGGATCGTACCATTTATGAAGATGCCAATATCTTCGCGCCTAACTTACACGAAATGGGATTGATGAGTAAGCGTGATTTCGATAACTATTTCCAGTTTTTCGAAACACTGAAAACTATGGTGCAACCACCAGACTTACTTATCTACCTTAAAGCATCAGTTCCAACATTAGTTGCTCAAATACAAAAAAGAGGAAGAGAATACGAAGAAAATATCCGCCTCGACTACCTCAAACGCCTAAACGATTACTACAATAAATGGATCGATGGCTACAAAGAAGGCCCACTTCTTGTCATCGACATCGATAAGAACAAATTCCCTGAGAAAGAAGAAGATTTTGGGGATATAATTAATAAGATTGATGGGCAACTTTACGGGTTGTTTTGACGCGTTCAATAGGTTCCATAGGTTCAATGAGTTCCATAGGGCCTACTAATAGTTAACTTTTTCAATTCTAAAATATAACCGCAGAGGCGCAGAGACGCAAGGATAACCCTCCGCGTCTCTGCGCCTCTGCGGTTATAAAACTAAAAATCTCAAACCTCTAGCCATTAGTAGGCCCTATGGAACTTATTGAACCTATGGAACCTGTTTATAGTTGCCAAACTCCTGACTTCCTGCTAACTCCTCCCTTATCTTCTTCAACCAAAAAGCCTGTTGATCTGGATTCCGCGAATGGTCGGTTTCTTTATCGTATTTAGATTGGGCATCATGGTGCTGGTTCATGATATGTTCGTAGATGTTATTGAGGTCGTCGCTAACAGTGTTTTCGTTATAACGGTATTTGCTAATGGCTTTTTTTAGTTTGCGGGCATGTAATTCGGCGATATCGAAATGCGCTTGCTCATGGGCCAATATATAATTGTTTCTGACCCTTACCCATGACCTGTTCTTATCGAACTGACAGGAAATAGAATAGGTGAATCCCTTGTCTCCATAACCATAACTGAAATGTATAGATGTACTTGAGAGGGCTGCATTGCTGCTGTTTGGAACTACCTTTCCTTTGAAGTCGTCCCAGGTCAATTTCCTCGAAGCTTTCCAGTCTATAAGATGAGCGGGAGGGGCGTATAAATTGGTCCAGAAAAATGATAAAAACAGTAATCTAATCATAGAGCGAATCCATTCCTTTCTGTAAATATGAGCAACTTAGTTCTAACTATTTGTGAAAAAACAAACCCCATCCTTTCGGATGGGGTACATGACAAGCAATACGTAGATCGTAATATAAGTAGCACTAAAACAAGCCAAGGTAAAAAACGTCCTCAATTAGCTATTTTCTTATTCTTTCCTGTTTCCCGTCAATTGAGAATACTCAAAATTAGGGCTATTATTTAGAAAACCAAATACTGAAAGCCGGTTTGAATTTGTGAAAATATTGAAATAATGGTAAATTATTAGATTTCATATACCTAACAAGTGTTAGTTTTAAATTCTGTTCAGTAATGCATGGAAATGCTGCAATCCCGCGAAATTTTATAAGTACTGAATTGCTGTATAATTTATTTATAAGTTTTTGATTGATAGGAACATGATAATTCAATCCTTCTTTACTTTTACAGGAATTGCCGAGAGGTGATTTTATTACCAATAAGTTCCAAGCTGCATGAAATATCTTCCATTGAATCCCCAGATCTTCACCCAGAACCGAAAGCGGTTTATTGAAAGGATGGACAAGAACAGTATCGCCATCTTTAACAGTAATGATGAGTTACCGATAAATGGTGATGCTATTTTCAAGTTCAAGCAAAACAGCGACCTCTACTGGTTGAGTGGTATTGAACAGGAAGATTCAATGGTGATCCTTTTCCCGGATAACCCAGATCCAAGATTCAGGGAAGTTTTGGTATTGGTTCGCCCCAACGAGATGAAAGAAAAATGGGATGGGAAAAGGTTAAGGGCTGCTGAAGCCAAATCCATTTCAGGATTTTCAACTGTATTATGGCTCGACAGTCTCGATGCAGTTTTGCAAGGATGGATCCATATTGCAGACACTATCTATCTTAATACAAATGAAAACGACCGTAAATCAAATGAAGTTCCGGTACGTGATTACAGATATATAGCCCAACTAAAAGACAAATTCCCATTACATCAGTATAAGAGAAGTGCCCGGATATTGAAAGACCTCAGATCTATTAAGTCTGCGTTGGAAGTGGAAGTGATTCAAAAAGCGATTGATATTACCGAGGTTGCTTTTCGGAGGTTATTAGGATTTATCCGTCCTGGCGTAATGGAATACGAAATTGAGGCTGAACTCTGGCATTCCTTTTTAAGTCAGCGGGCAACAGGTCCTGCTTATGGAAGTATTATTGCCAGTGGCGACAGGGCCAGAACCCTCCACTATGTATCGAACGATCAGGAGTGTAAGGATGGCGAATTGGTATTGATGGATTTTGGTGCTGAATATGGTGGCTATTGCGCCGACCTCACCCGCACTATCCCTGTTAATGGGAAATTCAGTCGTAGACAGAAAACAGTTTATAATGCCTGTCTGGCCTTGCATAATTATGCCAAAAGCATATTGAAACCAGGCATCAGCATTCTTGACTATACCGATAAGGTGGGTGAAGAAGCAACCCAGCAATTCCTGAAAATTGGATTGTTACGCAAATCGGATATAAAGAATGAGGACAAAGACAATCGTGCTTACAGGAAATATCTCTATCATGGTATTTCACATCATCTCGGTATTGATGTACATGATCTGGGTACGCGTACAGAACCCATAAAAGCAGGTATGGTGTTTACCGTTGAGCCTGGTATCTATATTGAGGAAGAGAAGATGGGGATACGAATTGAAAACAATTTATGGATAACCAGAAATGGCAATAAGGATCTCTTTAAAAATATTCCAATTACTGCTGAAGAGATAGAAACTTTGATGAAGCGATGATTTTTTAAATTGAAAACTTGAAATTTGCCAATCCGGTTTCTTATATCGATATCTTAGAATTACCAATCTCCAATTTTTAAACATACTAATGAAACAGATTCCAAACTTATTCACTCTTCTCAACCTTGTTTTTGGCTGTATAGCTATTGTATTCACTCTTCAGAATGGTATCGGTATTGCCAACGACGACAGCACAGGCGCACAATGGGTGATTATGCCTGAAGCTATGTGGATGGCTTCATTATTCATTGCACTTGCTGGAGTTGTTGATTTTCTGGATGGATTCGTCGCCAGACTATTTAAAGCTACCAGTGAAATGGGTAAGCAGTTAGATTCACTGGCCGATGTGGTGAGTTTTGGAGTAGCCCCTTCCCTTATCATCTACCAGTTTTTGAGGATTAGCTATGCACAAAAAGAAAATGGTTTGGATGTGCCGATGCTGGCATTGGTGCCTGCCTTTATTTTTGCTGCTGCCGCTGCCTATCGTCTTGCCAAATTCAATATAGCCACCGACCAGCAATATGGATTCAAAGGAGTACCTACACCCGCCGCAGGAATATTAGTAGCTTCTTTCCCATTGCTTTACTGGAATACTGATATGGAAAGCATCACCACTTTGTTTCAGAATAATTGGTTCTGGTATGCAGTAGTGGCTGTACTCAGTTTCCTGATGGTCAGCAACCTGCCTTTGCTGGCATTGAAATTCAATAGTCTTGCTTTGAAAGATAACCTGCCAAAGCTTGTTCTGGTTGCAGTAGCCGTAGTAGCTGTTCTTTTACTCAAATGGCTGGCGGTTCCTGTGATATTCATCGCCTATATTGCCGTATCTTTGGCCTTCAAAAATAAAACGAAATGACCTATACAGTTCAAGTAAAAGTGATGCCGTTAAAAGAATTGCTCGATCCACAAGGTAAAGCCGTGATGGGTGGTTTGAGTAATCTGGGGTTGAATGAGATTTCTGACGTTCGCATCGGTAAACATATCACTTTGCAGGTGGATGCTGATTCTGAAGAAACAGCCCGCCAAAAAGCAGAAGAAGCTGCTAAGAAATTACTGGCCAATCCGGTAATGGAGTACTTTGAAATTTCTTTCAATTAATTGATGTATTGATTTGAGAATTTGAAAATGCCATTTCATTTTCAGATTGACTCATTTTCAAATTTTCAAATTAATGCTCTATATAGTTCCCACACCTATCGGTAATCTTCAGGATATCACTCTCCGGGCGCTGGAGGTGCTGAAACAAGTGGACCTGATACTGGCTGAAGACACCCGTAACAGCATCAAGCTGCTGAATCATTTTCAGATAATTAAACCACTCACTCCTTTTCATCAGCATAATGAGCACCTGGTTTTGCAGCATCTTATCAACCAGTTACTGGAAGGGAAGAAAATGGCAATGATATCAGATGCTGGCACCCCGGGAATTTCTGACCCCGCTTTCTTATTAGTTCGTGAATGCATAAAAGTAGGAGTGAAAGTGGAAACACTTCCTGGGGCTACTGCCTTTGTACCTGCTTTAGTAAACAGCGGACTTCCTTCAAACCGTTTTTGTTTTGAAGGATTCATTCCTGTTAAAAAAGGAAGGCAAACACTTCTGAAAAAGTTGGTGGAAGAAGATAGAACAATGGTGTTTTATGAATCCCCTCATCGCTTAATAAGAACCTTACAAGATTTCATTGAATATTTCGGTACCGATCGTCAGTGTTGTGTTAGCAGAGAACTTTCAAAATTACACGAAGAAAATGCAAGGGGTACCTTAAGTGAAGTATTGTTGCATTTTCAACAAAAGGAAGTAAAAGGGGAAATTGTTATTGTGGTTGAAGGTTGTTCATAGTATAAAATAACTCAAAGAATAAATGTTCATTTATATAAATCAGGCACAATGAAAAAACATCTGTTATCTGTTCTATTCTGTTTTTCGTTCTTGCAGTTATTCGCCCAGCCCGACCGTTGGCAGCAAAGGGTGAAATACAATATGGATATTCAAATGGATGTGGTGACTAACCGATTTACCGGTAAGCAAAAGCTCCAATACACGAATAACTCCCCCGATACTCTATACAAGGTATTCTATCATCTCTATTTTAATGCCTTCCAGCCAAACAGCATGATGGATGCAAGAAGCAGGGAATTAGGGAAGAACAGGGTTGGCCGTGGACAAGACTGGGATGGTCGTGTGCGCGATCGCATCCTTAACCTGAAGCCAGAGGAAATCGGCTATCAGAAAATCCTTTCACTGAAAATGAATGGGGTAGCTCAGGAGTATAAAGTACAAGAGACAATTCTAGAGGTGAAATTGAATAAACCCATTTTGCCAAAATCCACTGTAACATTTGATATGGATTTTGAAGCACAGGTACCTTTGCAGGTTCGTCGTAGTGGACGTGATAATCCACAAACAGGTGTTCGATACTCTATGAGCCAATGGTATCCAAAATTATGTGAGTATGATTATGAAGGATGGCATCCAACTCCCTATATAGCTCGTGAGTTTTATGGTGTTTGGGGCGATTTTGAAGTTAAGATTACTATCGATAAGAAATATATTTTAGGCGGCACCGGTTACTTACAGAATCCAAACCAAATTGGATATGGTTATGAAACACCAGGAGCAAAAGTTACCCAGCCAGCAGGAGATAAATTGACCTGGCATTTCATTGCTCCGAATGTTCACGACTTCATGTGGGCTGCAGATCCTGACTACAAGCATATAGTAAGAACAACTTCGAATGGGGTTACATTACATGTGTTGTATAATTTCAAGCCCAATGATCCCAGGAACGATACAGCCTGGAAAGATGTGGCCGATGCAGCCGTAACGGTATTGCCCTATATAGAAAAAACATTCGGTCCCTATCCGTATAAGCAATATTCGTTTATTCATGGCGGTGATGGAGGTATGGAATATCCGATGGGTACTTTGCTGGTAGGCCCAGGTCTTGGAACTGTTTTCCATGAATGGATGCATACATGGTATCAGATGCTTATGGGTACTAATGAAAGCCTCTATCCTTGGATGGACGAAGGTTTTACCGATTGGGCCTCATCAAAAGTAGAACCTTTTTACCGGGATAATGTGACAAGGAAAAAATTGATTGGAAATGCTGCAGCTATAAAGAGAATGGATTCTTTGGCAGCCATTCTTCCGAAAGATCAATCTGATAGTTATCGCTCTTATTTCAGTCTGGCTAAAAGTGGTTTTGAAGAACCTATGACAACGCATGCCGATCATTATAATACCAACTTCGCATATAGCATCGCATCTTACTCAAAGGGTGCTGTATTCATGGAACAGTTGGGTTATATAGTAGGAGATCAGGTTCGCGACCAGATTCTGTTAGAGTACTATAAGCAATGGCGCTTTAAACATCCTAATGTGAATGATTTCATTCGCGTAGCTGAAAAAACAAGTGGAATGGAATTGGGATGGTATAAAGAATATTGGGTGAATGGTACCAAAACAATCGATTATGGAATCGATAGTTTGTGGGAAGAAGGAGGAAACACAAAAATCAGGATACGTCGCATTGGAAAAATGCCAATGCCGATAGATGTTATGATTGAGTTTAAGGACGGCACAAAGCAACTATGCTATATTCCACAATACCTGATGTTTGGAGAAAAACCTGTAGAAGATAATTCAGTAACGCGGACTGTTTTTGAACCGTGGAAATGGACACATCCCGAATATGAATTCGTAATCAAGAGAAGGATTGCTGACTTGAAGATTGTAGAAATAGATCCTTCACAACGAATGGCTGATATTGAAAGAAGAAATAACCGATTGGAAGTGCCCTGGTAGTTCAGATATAAGCATAATGAAAAGCCCTCCTGATTAAGGAGGGCTTTTTGCTTCAAAGGCGATAAGGTTGGTTAATGATGAATGCCTATAGATCTAAGAGGCATTGCATGAAAAAGGTTTAATGGTTGACGATACTTGATTAGCAACCTATTCCAAAGGTAGGGCATGGGGTAGGTACCCACAATACCACTAAGTGGTAGTTTTTAGTTAAAATAACGGGCATATTATGCCCTTAATGGATGAATTGTAGAATTATCGTCCAAAAAACTTGTTGATTGCTTCAACGCGGTTGTTTACATGCAGTTTCTCGTAAATATGATAAACATGCTTTCTTACAGTTTCCTGGCTTATAAAAAGACTGGCAGCAATTTCTTTGTACAACATCCCTTTTGCTAATAGCTCAATAATTTCCCTTTCCCTGTTACTCAAGGTATTTAATGCTGGGTCTGATTGTCCCGCTGCTGGTTCAGCAGGTCTGTTCTGAAAAGCGGCCACCACTTTTCTTGCAATCTGGCTGCTCATAGGAGCCCCACCATCTTTAAGTTCTTTAAGGGCTTCCAGCATTTTAGTAGGAGCGGTTTTCTTAAGTATATAACCACTGGCGCCTGCACTCAATGCTTCAAATATCTTTTCATCATCCTCATATACAGTACACATCATAAATAGTATCTCTGGATGATCTGCTTTTATATGACGGACGCAATCAATGCCATTTTCCCCTTCTCCCAGATTGATGTCCATAAGCACCACCTGAGGTTTCAGGATAGGTATTTTTTGGATAGCTTCAGCGGCAGACGCGAAGCTTCCCAACAAACGATGTTCATCCGACATCAGTACAATTTCTTCCAAAGCTGTCCTGATATCAAGATTGTCATCTACTATACAAACAGTTGTAATCATGATACAAAGGTGCGTAGTTTAGACACAGTGGGGAATACTACTTTGTGGTAGTTTTTTACCAAATAAAGGTATTCCTAATAATGAAAGTCAAGAAAAATTTAATAAGGAACCTGAAGTAGGTACTTCTCCTTGAAAAAGTCTTCCTGGAAAATGCGGATAATTTCCATCTGTTTAGGTCGGCAACCACTATCTGCAATTTCCTGGGCTAAATCTCCTCCTTTAAGGCAAATGAGCCCATTGGCAAGAGGATCAGGACCTGTCTGGGATTTAGATTTCTTTAATAATGGCTTACTCCAGGTCCAAAGATCTTTCAATGGAGCTACAGCTCTGGATACCACCACATCGAAATACCGGTTTTTAATATCCTCAGCACGACTGTGTTGGGTGGTGACATTCTTGAGCCCTAATCCTTCCGCCACCGCATTTACCACTTTTATCTTCTTCCCAATACTATCTACCAAATGGAATTGAACTTCAGGAAAGAAAATGGCTAAAGGAATGCCGGGGAAACCACCACCGGTTCCAAGGTCAAGCACTCTCGCACCTGAACGAAAATCAAAAACTGCCGCTATACTTAAGGAATGTAAAACATGCTTTTCATAAAGACTGTCCATGTCTTTTCTGGAAATGACATTAATCTTTTCATTCCATTCCTGATACAATGGAGCCAATGCTTTTAATTGGTTCAACTGCGTTTCATCAAAGGCTGAAAAATATTTTACTATCAGGTCCATACAAACAAAGATGTGTTCTTAATGAAGCCGGCTTATTGCCAGGCATTAGTAGGCTTTCTCCACAATGCAGGTGCAAAGATGCAATAATACAGGAACATCCAGATATCGAATAACCACCACCAGGCAAAGAGATCTGTCTCGCCCAATTTTTTCATAGACTTATACTGAACGATTGCCTGCGAAATAAATCGTAATCCAAATACACCTAACGATAAACGCCAATCAAAGAAAATGATCGATGCAATTAATAATGGATAGAATAAGAAAAAAGAACTTGTATATAATCCAAGCAAAAACTTATGCATGGGTTTATAATACCTCGCTGTTGTATAATGACGGTT
This sequence comes from Chitinophagaceae bacterium, assembly GCA_016721085.1. Taxonomy (GTDB): domain Bacteria; phylum Bacteroidota; class Bacteroidia; order Chitinophagales; family Chitinophagaceae; genus Endoryza. The sequence goes on from JADKJI010000012.1 coordinate 31,954, forward strand.
CTTTTGACGTATCCAGTTTCCGAATGTTTTCTTCGGTTCAGATAAGGTTATAGTATCGGGATCAATTACAATTCGTGTATTAGTTTTTGTGGCTACCTTATTGATGAAAAGATCATCATCTCCACCAGGAATGTGATTGATAGAGGAAAACCCCTTATTCGCAAAAACAACGCTTTCTTGTAAGAAAGATTTCTTCCTACCCCCATATAAGGCTGTCCTGCCAATGCCATAGACAGATATTGCAATCCTGCATGATAAGTTTCAAAACGGATAAGCTTATTGAGAAGCCCCGGACGTTTGTGATAAGAGCCATAACCAATTACAATTTCAACGCCTTCATCATAGCCATCCTGCATCTTATGTATCCAGAATTCAGAAGCAGGTACACAATCGGCGTCTGTCAATAAAACAATCTCATGTTTTGCTTCTTTGATACCGATTGATAATGGATATTTCTTACCAGGAATACCTTTGGCTTCCTGCTCCAGATTCACGGCATGAAGGCCTTTGAATGTTTTCTTGAATTCATCTAAAAGATATCGGGTATCGTCCTGACTATTGTGATTAACAACAATCACTTCATGACTGCTTGAATAGGTTTGCACTAAAACGCCAGGGAGGTTTCTTGCCAGGTTATTGGCTTCATCGCGCGCGCATACTATTACACTTACTGGATGTTGTTGCGATTTTGCCTTTTGTTTGGGTTTGAAAAATGCCAAACGACTGAACAGACCCCAATAAAAGCAAAGCTGAATCAGGGTCACCAGACTAAAAGCAACAAATAATATCAGGCGCCAATCGGGCTGCCAGTTGAGAAAATCCATATTCACGGTAATTTTAAGGGGCAGGGGGGCTGCTAAACAGACGGCGAAAATAAGGCAGTTAAAGATATGGCCGGCATCGAAGGATTTCACAGTTGTGAATAAGAAAGTAGGTCAAATAGTAATGGGTGCAAAGGAAAGGGCTATAGCCTGCGTATTCTTATCTTTGTGCCCATTTTATGGCAGCCTTACAATTCCAGTTACAAACAACAGATAAAGCATCCAAAGCACGGACAGGACTTATCACCACCGATCACGGAACCATCCCGACCCCTATATTTATGCCTGTAGGTACAGTGGGGAGTGTAAAGGCTGTAAGTCAGCAGCAATTGGAACAGGAGGTGAAAGCCCGAATCATACTTGGTAATACATACCATTTATATCTGCGCCCTGGTCTGGAAGTCCTTGAGAAAGCAGGTGGCCTTCATGCCTTCAATGGATGGAAACGGCCTATCCTTACAGATAGTGGAGGATATCAGGTTTTTTCCCTTGCCGGTACAAGAAAGATTAAAGAAGAAGGCGTCACCTTCCAAAGTCATATCGACGGATCAAAGCATTTGTTCTCTCCCGAAAAAGTAATGGATATCCAACGTTCTATCGGGGCTGATATCATAATGGCTTTTGATGAATGTCCCCCCGGCGGTAGCGATTTCACCTATGCCAAGAAATCGATGGAACTCACACATCGCTGGCTCGACCGTTGTGTTAGTCAGTTTGAAGCTACAAGTCCGAAATATGGCTATACACAGAACCTTTTCCCGATAGTACAAGGAGGGGTTTTCAAGGATTTACGAAAACAGTCATGTGAGTATATTGCTTCGAAAGGAGCTACTGGAAATGCAATTGGTGGATTGAGTGTGGGAGAACCAGAGCCAGTGATGTATGAAATATGTGACTGGTGCTGCGATCATTTGCCAATGGATAAACCACGCTATCTTATGGGGGTAGGTACACCCTGGAATATCCTGGAATGTATTGGTATGGGTATCGATATGTTCGATTGTGTTATGCCTACCCGCAATGGACGAAATGCTATGCTTTTTACAAGCAATGGAGTAATAAATATCGATAATAAGAAATGGGAATTCGATTTCTCTCCTATTGATGAAACTATTGGTTGCGAGATCAGTGCTTTCTATTCAAAATCGTATCTGAGACATCTCTTAAAGACAAAGGAAATTCTCGGTCTTACAATCGCCAGTGTACATAATCTTGCTTTCTATCTTTGGCTGGTTGGAGAAGCGCGCAAACATATTGAAGCAGGAGATTTTCTTTCATGGAAAGAAGAACAGGTTGTAAGGATGAAGCAACGACTCTGATTATGCAGATATCTTTAATGAAATTGAAATAAAAAAAACCTTCATTACTGTTGAAGGGTTTTTTATTTAGTGTAGATATGGTTATAATTTTCGAGCGATGACCATCATTTCCTTGATACCCATCAAATGGGATAAGGTATTGGTAGCCCATCTGTATAATCCGAAATTTATTTTTGCAAGAGGAAGGAGGCGGTTATAGCCAGCCCCAGATACTGTTTGTTTTCAACCGAAGTAAAATGTTATTATTCCCGGAATTCCAAAAGATGTTGGTTAAGGTCTAGTTTGAATGCGCTTTTTATGATCAGGGAATAACCAGTATGCGTTCTCCTTTCTTAAGTTTCGAATAGATGTCTTCTATCATCGTCTTGGGGTGGGGGTGATGTTCTAAAACATGTGCTGAGAATACAATATCGAATGCTTCGTTTGGTATTGAGGCGAGGTCTGTGGTTGCTTTTATTACCCTTTCTGGCACAGAATTCAATTCCGAAATCGGAAATATCATACCCCTGCGCATTAGGCATATTCTGTATGTTTTGTCCTAGCCCGCAACCAAAATCAAGTATTTTATCTGTTCTTTTACTGAGCTGAAAATTTCCGACGGCTTTTTCGCCTTGCATTGTAGTAATCATCATTGAAATGTTGTCTGGTTTTAGATACCATCTTCTATCACCTTTATTTGTTGGGCTAAATGCAGCGGCAGTTGTTGACATAGTCAATTTTTTTGTTTAAGTAATAGCAAGAAATACTTAAGGAATAGTTATTTCCTAATAGTAGCAAAACTGTACTGCTTAGTTAGAGTTGTCCTATCCTTGATAGGTACTGGAGGGGCTTGATAATAGCTATGAGAAAGTACAATTGAGTGACCAAGTACAAATGCTCTTCAAAGTAGCAATATTTTCCGGCCAAATGAAAGTATTTCGATTATTTTCTTTTCTGTTGGAAAAGCCATTTCAAAAGATCTGGTTCTGCAAATGCATTTTTCCAGCTATCGTGCTGAACCCCAGGGTATTCATTGTATTTTACCTTTGCTTTCGAAAGCTGTAAAGCCGTTACCATTCTTCGGGAATTTGCAGGCGTTACTACAGGATCTTTCTCCCCGTGGAATATCCATATTGGAATCTTTTTTCCATAAAGACCCACTTTTGAAGGGTCACCGCCACCACAAATTGGAAAAGCAGCCGCAAAAAAGCCGGGTTTCCGCCAAAGGATTTCAAAAGTGCCCATGCCTCCCATAGAGAGTCCGCCAACATATACTTTTTTGGTAATCACTTTTTTTGCTGAAACCATTGAATCTAATAACTCACTTACCAATCGCAATGATTTTCCAATGGGTTGATCGCTCATATACTTCAGGTTCCCTAAAGAATCTGGAGGCGCAGTATTGGTTCTCGATATTCTGCCCCATGAATCATTCTGTGGGCATTGTGGAACTATTATTATAGACGGATATTTTGCTCGATTGCCTTCATCTGAAAATAATGAGCCTCCCCATACTAATTGCTTCTCGTTGTCTCTTCCTCTTTCACCCGACCCATGAAGGAACAGTACCAGCGGATATTTCTTATTCTCATCATAATTCAATGGATATTGGATACGGTATCTGAGGGTATCCGTCCCATTGATATATACCTGTTTTTCAAAACTGGGGTAGTCCTGCGCTTTTACAGAAATCCCGAGTACTATCAGCAACAAAGTGAGTAGGTGTTTTTGCATGCTGTTAATGTACGATTTTTTTTCAGGCTAAATTTTCCCGGATGAAACTTCTTTCACATTCCCTTCACGCCTTCAGTTGGTTCTATTGGGCTTTTTAAGCTACTTTTGAGCCGCTTTATGATAAAGAAGATCGACTGGTATATCATCAAAAAATTCATCAGCACCACCCTTTTCATGGTTTTGATGTTCTCCGTCATTGCCATGGTGATTGATGCCAGTGAAAAAACAGATGATTTTGTAAAGTCGGGACTCTCCACCTACCGGATATTTACTGACTATTTCGCCGGGTTCGTTCCCTTTATCATTTCCATGATCTTCCCATTGATGACCTTTATCGCTGTCATTTTCTTTACCTCAAAAATGTCGGGCCGGTCAGAAATTGTGGCCATCCTTTCAGGGGGTGTACCCTTCAACCGCTTCCTTCGTCCATATTTTATTGCCGCATTTATAATGGGCGGCATTTTCTGGTATGCAACCCAATACCTGATTCCAAAAGCGAATGTGATCAGGGGTAATTTCCAGGCTAAGTACATCGACAGTAAAAGTTCCTATGAAATCGGGCAATTCTACGGGAAGGGCAGTAATTTCTATATCAGAATCGATAGTAACACATTTGCCGGTCTCCGGAATTATGATACTGGTTCAAGAGCTGCTACAAGTGGTTTTTTCCTTCACCGTATTGAAAAGAACAAAGTAGTCTACAATCTCAGGGCCGATTACCTGAAATGGGATACGGCCAAAAAAGGGTGGAAACTGGAAAATGCTGTGGAGAGAAAGATCAACGGACTTCAGGAAACAGTGAGGGTCATCCCTCAAATGGATATTAAGCTGAATGCAAAACCTGGTGAAATTCGCCCAGATAAATACCTGAAGGATAAGATGACCACCCCAGAGTTAAAGACATTTATACAAGCAGAAGAATTACGCGGGTCTGAAGGATTGAACGATTATAAAGTGGAGCGATACCGGCGGGATGCAAATCCTTTTTCCCTTTTTATCCTGACAATGATCGGAGCCGTGTTAGGCTCAAGGAAAACGAGGGGTGGGAGTGGGCTTCATTTGGCCATGGGATTTGTGATGGCGGCCCTTTTTGTGGTGATGGATAAGTTCTCGCTTTCATTCTCTACCAAGGGCGATTTTCCACCGGCGCTGGCAGCCTGGATGCCCAATATCATATTCACCGTTGTGGCGGTATGGTTATACAGGACTTCTCCTAAGTAGTTCCGAAACAAGGAATTTTCCTGAACCATTAGTCATGAATTTTGTTTTAAAACAGCGGGTTTTGATTAACTTTAAGCGCTTGTTTCAATACTGGCTATTGTTCTAAAAAATCATATAAAAAATGGCTATCATCAAGGAAAGGTTCAAAGCAAAAGCGGATTCGGAAAGTGCCTATATCAAAAATCTTTTGAAAGAACATGGTAATAAAGTGATAGGGGAAGTAACCCTTTCACAGATTTATCAGGGTATGAGGGGGATTACAGGGCTTGTTTCTGAAACTTCATTGCTCGATGCTCAAGAGGGAATCCGTTTCAGAGGCTATTCCATCCCTGAATTGCAAAAACAATTGCCCAAGGCTAAGGGTGGTGCGGAGCCACTGCCTGAAGGATTGTTTTACCTTATGCTGATTGGTGACTTACCAACAGTTGAAGATGCAAACCATATCACCAATGTATTACAGCGCAGAAGCCATGTTCCCAGCCATGTATTTGCAGCAATAGACGCATTACCACTCTACGCACATCCGATGACCATGTTTGTTACGGGTGTAATGGCATTGCAAACGGAAAGCCAGTTTGCAAAAGAGTATGCACAAGGGTTGAATAAGAAAGATTACTGGAGCCATACCTACGATGATTGTATCGACCTTATTGCCCGTTTACCACGTATTGCGGCATATGTGTATCGTCGTAAATATAAATTCAGTGAGCATATACAGCCCAATGGATTGTTAGACTGGGCCGGTAACCTTGCCCATATGCTCGGTTATTCAGATGAAGGCTTCATGGAGCTGATGCGTCTATATATGACCATCCATGCCGATCATGAAGGAGGAAATGTATCTGCACATACTACACATCTGGTTGGTTCTGCATTAAGCGATCCTTATTTAAGTTATGCAGCAGGTATGAATGGATTGGCTGGTCCTTTACACGGGTTAGCTAACCAGGAAGTGATAAAATGGATCTATGAATTACAGGAAAACCTGAAAACAGAAAATCCTTCTAAAGATCAGATAGCCGATTACGTTAGACAAACGTTAAGTGAAGGCAAAGTGGTTCCAGGATATGGTCATGCTGTATTGCGTAAAACCGATCCACGTTTCACTGCCCAAATGGAATTCGGTAAAAAGCATATGCCAGATGATCCATTAGTACAAACTGTTTGGAATGTATATGAAGTAGTGCCACCTATATTACAGACAGTAGGAAAGATAAAGAACCCATGGCCGAATGTAGATGCTCATAGCGGTGCATTGCTTGTGCATTACGGAATGGTGGAATATGAATATTACACTGTATTGTTTGCTGTAAGCCGTGCACTAGGCGTGTTAGCAAACCTTTGCTGGAGCCGTGCATTAGGCTTCCCATTGGAACGTCCTAAGTCTGTAACCACAGAACTAGTGAAGTTGTGGTTGGAAGGAAAGGATAATGTGTGGGGAGAGTAAGTCAAAAGTCAAAAGTTAAAAGTCAAAAGTCAAAAACAGTGCTAGATTCCGAGCACCATTTTTGACTTTTGACTTTTTACTTTTGATTTAATTATTACCTAAGAGCCATAAAGGGGTTGTATAAGGTCTCCAACCTTATAAGGTTGGAGACCTTATACAACCTACTCCTATCTGAGCATTGAAATATGTGTTTTTAAATACAACTGAATTTAGAAAATGGCGTGAAAATTGCCATGCAGGCGCAGCCTAAAATGGTTCAAAATTATTGAGCTTCCTTTTTTCATACCTTCCTGGTATTTTAAACCTACAGTAAAAAGTCAAAATTGGTGTTCGAAATGTAGCACTGGTTTTGACTTTTGACTTTTTAATTTTGACTTTATTAGTTTTTACTAAAGAAGAGGTTGTATAAGGTCTCCAACCTTATAAGGTTGGAGACCTTATACAACCAGTTGCATTTACAGGTGTCGTAAAATAGAAAACAACAATCTTAATCTTCTATTGGAAAAACACCTTTTAAGACTGTTTTTTTCTTAAAAGCCTTATATTTGCAATCCTCATTTGGGGGGTTAGCTCAGTTGGCTAGAGCGCTTGCATGGCATGCAAGAGGTCGTCGGTTCGACCCCGATACTCTCCACAAAGGGATTTACAAAAATGTAAATCCCTTTTTTATTGCTAAATCGGCTTGTGAGCCCCAATATTTAAACTATCGCGAGTACTTATTTCGCTGATAGCACAAGCCGCTCCTAAGGAATTTCCTTATTTATGAGATTCACTTAAGCGCTTTTAAGATATGATTGCGCTACAGCCAATACTGTGATAGTCTCCGATAAAGTTGAAGTGCGAAGAGATACGCACCTCAGCCGGGAAAGCCCCCATCCTGTGCATCCCAAATATCCTTTCACATCAAGGTCCTGTATTGGTCGCGCAGCGACTATCCGTGCCTCTGCGGTAAAAAACAGGCTTCAAAACTTCTTTTTATATTATCTAAATAGCTCATAATAACAGATACTACTTACCCCAAAACTTCCTTTTTGGTTCAGACCTATTTCTGGCGTAACTTTTACAGTGATTCCCGGCCTGGTTATTAAGGCTCCGCTCCAAACTGTCTCAAAATGAAAATCCGATACTACAGGCTACTGATTGCTCTCTTCCTCTTTTGTCTGGGGTTCGTTAGCACCCTTGTCATTGTCACCTATAACAATATGAACAAGGCATTGCACGAAAGTGTCGATGTTTCACAGTCCCTAAAATCTTTACGGGCTTTAGAAGATATATCTCTCGGCATGCAGAATATTGAAACCGGATGCAGAGGGTTCTTATTGACGGGTGAGAAAAAATTCCTGGAGCCCTTCGAAAAAGGGATTGCAAGTATTAAGGCAGATACATTATCGCTTATGGATAATGTTGATGACTTTCCCCAAAGAGCTTCGCAAAGAGAGCAACTTCTTGCTTTAGTCCGCCTTGATATTTCCATTACAGATGAATTGATAAAAGATAAGAAAGCAGACAAAAGCGAAGAACTTATTTATTCAAAACTCTCAAGCGCAAAGGGGGTAATGGATTCAATAAGAAGCCTGGTGAGTACAATGGAAAATGAGGATCGGGTTCGACTGCAGATTTCGAATGCGGCATCTAAATCGCAGGCACTACGAACAACGAATCTTTTTGTTTTCCTTGCCATCACCTTTATAATTCTATTGTTCATCATTTTCTGGTTTCTGGGTAAAAGTTTTAAAAGGAGAAGAGATTCTGAAGAAGAAACCAATTATCTGGCCAGCCTGGTAAATCAAACATTTGATGCAATATTTTCTACCGATGAAAAATTTGTTATCAAAAGCTGGAACAAGGCTGCCGAAAAAATGTATGGTTATAGTAAAGAGGAAGCAATTGGAAAGCCTCTTGATGAATTGATAAAACCAATTGTTACTGAAGAGAAAAGAGTTTTAGCTAATAAGAATCTTGCTGATTATTTACATCATACAGACGAATTCCATGTTTATAAAAAAGACAGTACCAGGTTCCCTATTTGGGCTTCTGTAACATCTTTAATTAATGAAAACGGTAAAATATCTGGTTATATACTGGTCCATAAGGACATTTCTGAACGAAAGAAGCTTGAAGAACAATTACTTCGTTTTACAGAAAAACTGGAAATAGAGGTTAAGGAGAAAACAAAGGAAATCACGGATGTTTTCGACAGGGTGAGTGATGCTTTTTTTGCATTGGATAAGAAATGGTTCTTTACTTATGCCAACAGGAAAGCAGAAGAGCTTTTCAATTTCCCGATAGGGCATTTCATAAACCGGAAGATGCAGGAACTCTTCCCAGAATCTGTTAATACACCATTTTATCAGGCTGGACTCAAAGCATTGGAAAAGCAGGAAATGCAGTATATGGAAGTGTACAGTACCAAATTCCTGATTTGGCTTGAAGTACATATCTATCCTTCAGATAATGGCCTCTCCATATATCTCAGGAATATTACTGAAAGGAAAAAAGCGGAAACTGATCTTTTCTTAGCGCACCAAAGATTGACAAGACATATTGATAACACTCCATTAGCAATTGTGGAATGGGATTCGAATATGCTGATTAACCGATGGAGCAAAAGAGCGGAAGAGATATTTGGTTGGACAAGTGCAGAAATGATGGGGAAGGATGTTAGTACTATGAAATTTGTATATGATGATGATGAAGGAACCGTTGCTGATATTATTAATAGCCTCATGCGAGGGGATAAATCGGTTAACAGGAGTTTTAACCGAAACTATACGAAATCTGGTGAAGTAATATATTGTGAATGGTTCGCTTCCATATTGAAAAATGAAACAGATGAAGTTATCGCCTTATTGGCCCTTGTTCAGGATATAACACCGAGAATAATAGCTTCAGAAGCTATTGAAAGAGCCAATGAGCGATTCAGATTAATTGCAACTACTACAAATGATGCCATTTGGGAATGGAATCTTGGAAACAATGAAGCTTGGGGGAATGAAGTGCATCAACAGTTATATGGGCTTACCCTGGCTGATCCAGTACCTGATTTTAAATCATGGGAATCCCGGATTCATCCCGATGAAAGAAAGGAAGTCGTTAAGAATATGGATGAAGCCGTTGCTAATCCTTCAAAGAACTCCTATTTCTGTGAATATCGTTTTCTAACTCAGAATGAAGGCTATAAATGTATTTACGACAGAACCTACATAGTAAGAAATGCTGAAGGGAAAGCAGTGAGGATGATGGGTAATATGATGGATATTTCAGAAAGCAAAAAAATGCAGGATCAGATCAAGAATACAAGTAATCAACTGAGGCAGTTGGCTGGAAGGCTCCAGGAAGTAAGAGAGGAAGAAAGATTAAATATTTCGCGGGAAATTCATGATGAATTAGGACAACAACTCTCCGTTCTCAAAATGGATGTGTCCTGGCTTGGTAAAAAAATGAAAAATGAACCTTCTGAAACAAGGGATAAAATAAATGAAACTCTTGATCTGCTCGACAGTACTATTAAGTCTGTTAGAAGAATTGCATCAAATCTAAGACCGGGACTTTTGGATGATCTTGGATTAGTAGCAGCTTTGGAATGGCATAGTAAGGAGATACAGAACAGGACAGGTCTTAAAATAGAGTTCCTTACCAATGCACCGGAGATGAATTTACCTATATCAACGGCTACGGCTTTGTTTAGAATCTATCAGGAATCCCTCACCAATGTTGTGAGGCATGCCGATGCAAAATCAATTATTGCCGAATTGATATTGGAAAATAACTTTGTAACTTTAACCATATCGGATGATGGCAAGGGCTTTGACACGAACAAGATGGAATCTACCGGAACCCTTGGCATTCTTGGTATGAAAGAAAGAACCCTAAAACTAAAAGGGGAATATATTATTAAAAGCGTTCAGGGTAAAGGAACAATGGTTAAGGTGATTGTGCCTTTGGATTTAGCCCCTGAAATCAATAATTTACCATTATGAAAGTGCTTATTGCCGATGATCATGCTATAGTTAGAAAAGGATTAAAGCAGATAATACATGAAGAATATCCGCAGGCATTAATTGAAGAAGCTTCGAATGCGGAGGAGTTGATTCATAAGACTATGCTCGATACATGGGATGTTATCATTACCGACCTTTCTATGCCAGGTAGGAGTGGATTGGATGCTCTTCGTCAAATAAGGGAATCATTTCCCAAGCTTCCTGTATTGGTATTAAGTATGCATCCTGAAGATCAATACGCTATCAGGGTTTTGAACGCTGGAGCTTCTGGCTACATCAATAAAGATTCTGCACAGGAAGAACTGATTGTAGCAATGAATAAGGTGCTGAACGGCAAAAAATATATTTCTTCAAGAGTAGCAGAACAGATGGCTGAAGCTATCGATGATAATTCAAATAAAGCACCACATGAAACGCTATCCGATAGAGAGTTTGATGTTTTAAAAATGCTTGCAAGTGGTAAGGCTGTTTCTGAAATTGCAGATATGCTTTCCTTAAGCAGTACCACAATAAGTACCTATAGGGCAAGGATACTTGAAAAAATGAAGATGAAGTCAAATGCCGATATTACCAGATATGCATTGGAAAACCAATTGATCTGATTTTGCCTTCTTCAAAAATAATCTTTCAGTCTACCTGACGTTTAACCGAATTTTTGTTTAATCTTCTCCTCTTCTAAATGAATTGTAGCGAAAAGGCTACAGCCGATTTATGAGTGTAACTACTTATAACTAAATAGTAGCATTCGTACCTTTAATACAATTACAAACGATTGTTTTGTGATTACCTTATTTCTGATTTAATCAATTTTTTAGGATGATGAGGATTCTCATTGCAGATGATCACGATATTGTGAGAAAAGGATTAAAACTAATCCTTATGGAGAGATATCCTGACGGTTATTTTTTGGAGGCTGGTGATGGAGAAGAATTAGTAGCAAAAGCAAAGGAGATGGATTGGGATATTATCATCTCTGATATTTCGATGCCCCATAAAACAGGACTACAGGCCTTGAAGGAAATAAAAGAAATTAAGCCTCAAATTCCCATTCTCATATTAAGTATTTATTCAGAAGATCTTTATGCCACACGCGCCATGAAAATGGGAGCTCATGGCTATGTTACCAAAGATCTTGCTGAAGAAGAATTGGTTAAAGCTATTGAAACGGTTCTTCAAGGAAAAAAATTCATTTCCCCTACCGTTGCCGAGAAGCTCGCTAATTCTTTAGTGAATGAAGTGGCTGATATATCACATAAGAATCTTTCCGACAGGGAAATGGATGTATTTAAGTTACTGGCCGAAGGGCAGTCTATTGCCGCAATAGCCCAACTGCTTTCATTGAATGCTTCTACTGTAAGTACCTATAGAAGCAGGATACTTGAAAAGATGAATATGAAATCGAATGCTGATATTGTGAGGTATGCGTTGGAGAACAAGCTGGTGTGAGAGAAGTGGTAAGTTGTAAGTTGTAAGTAGTAAGTAATAAGTTTTAAGTTATAAGTAGTACGTTTTACGTTGTAAATTTTAAGTTGGAGCGGTTGGAGCGGGTTTTACCTTCTTATGACCGGTCCTTTTTTTGTGCCATTACTTATGGTTTTTGTATTGATGAAAGAGTATTTGGATAGTTTTAATTAGTTTAGGTGGCTGTTTGAGAGCTGGATGATGCATTGTAAATACAGTATTGTTTCGCTCATCATTGTATTCTGTTTGAATAATCTTTTTATTATGAAGTGCCGCCAACAATTATTTCTTCAATTTTTTATTTTATTAGCGTTCTTATTTCCTGTTATTTCAATCGCACAGGTGAATTCCATTTGGGCATTGGGGGATGGTGAAAAAGTGTATAGGGATGAGCTTCAGCATTCATCAAAAACAGGGAATTTTACTTGGGATGGGAAGCGGATATATATACCTGCTTTGTATAATGAAGTGGTGGCTTTTCAAGTAATCATTGAATCGGGTAAAGACACTGTTAAAGGCATTGAACTATCTGTAAGTGCTCCCCAGCATGTAATAACAGGAAAACCATTTGCAGCAAATACCTTAGCTCATGGACCTGATGGATATATAGAGGTTTTTTCAGAACATTATCTTCAGGTCAAGGATAGCACCCATCCAAATTGGTATTACGGGTCCCCTGCCGCTGCTCCAAAGCAAATGAAAGGATGGATACCTGATGCATTGATACCTGTTACTGCATTATCAGGTAGGGGAGGATTCCCCATTACAATTTCACCTAAGCAGAATCAGGGTTTTGGATTGATATTGAATTGCCAAGAAATCAGAAAGATTTTGCTCCTGGTATATATAAGGGGATGGTTCTTATTTTACAAGATGGCAAGAGCATTGGCAGTATTCCTTATGAAATCGAATTGCTTCCCCAATATCTTCCAGATGAAGACAAGGCTACTATATGGGCATTTGCAGAAGATGCTGCCACTTACTTTCCAGAAATGAGTAAGAAGCAAGTCGATGATATGTTGAAGTTTGAAGCTCATCGTCATCGTGTAACGCTTGCCGGTGGCTATCCTCAAAACGCATCCCCATTTGATGAAGCAATGATGGATTCATATAAAACTTATTTCGATGGATCTGCATATACACCCGCAAATGGATATCGTGGTGGTGCTGAAGGGAAAGGGGAGAAGTTATTCCCTATTGGAATGTATGGCTCTCCAGTGATGGGTAAAACTAAGAATGAAGTGCAATTGCAATCTGATCTTTGGGTGAATTGGTTTAAAAAGAACGCTCCTCAGGTGAAATATTTCTGGTATATAACTGACGAACCTGATTCAGCCAAATTACTTTGGGTAAAAGAAAGAGCCGGTTGGGTTCATGGAAATAGCGGTACTGGAAAAGCATTACCTCTATTTACGACTACAGCTTTTAAAAAGAATATGGCTGATGTTATTGACTATTGGGCAGGATTTGATGGTGTTGATCTTACTGAATTACCTCAAATACGAAAAAAAGGAGGCGACCATTGGTTTTATAATGGCAACCGTCCAAGATATGGCTCGGTTATATTGGAAGCAGCTGCTATCGATTTCCGTGTGAATAGCTGGATCATGTACAAATATGGCATCAATACTTATTTCCTTTGGCATACCACCGCTTGGAAACATAATGGTCAGGGGCCAAAAAGACATTTACATCAGGATGTATTTAGTACAGCACTCACGTTCATAAACGATGATATGGATTTTGGAAATGGGGATGGAATTCTCTTTTATCCAGGACATATGCCTTATTATCCTGAACAGGAGCGAGGCTTATCAAGAGTATTACCCTCCATTCGATTAAAAAATATGAGAAGAGGTCAACAGGATGCTGCATTGCTTCAAATGGCTGAACAAAAGATAGGAAGAGAAAAAGTGCTGGCTCTTGTAAACAAAGTGGTTCCCAAAGCCATGAGTGAAGTGCCTATGAACGCCCCTGTTCCCTGGTCGCAGAAGGGGGATGAGTATGATAGGGTGAGGGGAGCGTTGTTGGAGGTTCTGCTGAACTGAGGGTTTCAAGTTTAAGGTTTCAAGTTTAAGGGTTTAAGGTTCTTTGGTGTTGCAGCGTAATTAAATAAATAAAGGATGTTTTGTAAGTTTTCCCCACCTCAGAGGCGCGGAGACGCAGGGGCATTCCTCCGCGTCTCTGTGCCTCTGCAGTTAAAAAAAGTAAAAATTTTGAATGAAAATATTTAATTACGCTGCAACACCAAAGAACCTTAAACTTAAACTTTAGACTTTAAACCCACAAAAAAAACTTCCCCCCTTCCCCCTCATCGATTAATTTGCACATTGAATCCAGTTTTTTTGAAATTTCGTTAACCGATTTTATGAGTAACAGGGTATTGTTTTTATTGACATTTTTATTTTTCACGAATAACATACTGGCACAGCAACGGTATTCAGTGAGTGGGGTTGTGGTGGATTCAAAATCAAAGGCTGTAGCAAGCGCTACAATTTCACTTTTGAATGCAAGCAAAGGTGCCGTGTGTAATGATGAGGGTAAGTTTGTTTTAAATGAAGTATTTGAAGGTACCTACACAATCGCCATTTCCGCTATTGGTTATGCCAGCTCACTGCAACAAATAACAATTGATAAGAATAGTCCAAAGGAATACCAGTTTACTTTGAAAGAAGAAGCCATTCAATTGGATGAAGTAATAGTGAGTGCAGAGAAAAAGGAAGATAATCTTCAGAGAGCACCTCTTAGTATTACCGCCCTTACATCAAAAAGAATCAATCAATTGAGGTTATGGAATACAAGGGACTTGTCTAGTTTGGTCCCAAACCTTTATTCAGGGCATCCGGGTGATGGCAGGAATGTTACAGCTATCAGGGGTATTACATCTACTTCTTATGATCAAGCTATTGCCACTTATGTTGATGGTGTAAGCCAGTTTACACTGGATTCTTATATCCCACAATTGTATGATGTGGAAAGGATAGAAGTGCTTAGAGGTCCACAGGGTACTTTATATGGAAGAAATGCCATGGGAGGTGTTATCAATATTATCACTAAACAACCATCCAACAGAACAGAAGGTTTTGCAGAGTGGAGTCTGGGCAATTTTGGTTTACAGCGGCTTAGTGCAGGCGTTCGTACTCCTTTAATAAAAGATAAACTGTTCATTGGAGCAAATGCATTGTATGAAGGAAACAATGGTTATTTCACCAACTTGTATAATGATTCAAAATTCGATAAACAACAAAGTGTTGGGACTAATGTATTTCTGCGCTATTTGATTAACTCAAAATGGATGATGACCTTGAATCTTAAGCAGTTTGCCAACAGGAATAATGGCCCATTCCCATTAGCTGGTACAGTAACAGAAGCATTTGATAATCCGTTTCAGCTAAACCAGAATGCTCTTTCAAAACTGGTTGATAATACAGGGAACAGCACCCTTGTTATTGATTATACTGGATCAAAATTCAATTTCAGCTCACAAACGGCCTATCAAACCAATTACCGTTATTATGATAAGCCCATTGATGGCGATTTCTCACCCATTGATGGAGTTACTGTTATAAACAATTATGGAAATAAATGGAATAAGGTAAAAGTATTCACTCAGGAATTGAAACTCTCTTCCCCGGCAGCGTCGAAGAGTGCTTTCAAGTGGACTGCAGGATTATTCTTTTTCTATCAGGATGTACCTACAAAGCAAGCAACCCATTTTGGTAAGGATGCCCAATTGGTGGGATCACCAGATATCAACTATTCAATAATTAACAGTACACACTTATATACTTCTGGTGTTGCTCTATTCTCTCAGGGAACATATGTGATATCTCCGAAAACAGATATCACTGCAGGGCTACGGTTTGACTATCAGTCATCAAAAGAAACTGTTTTGGGAGAATATGAATCGGACGCTAATCCAGGACAGCTTTTCCCGATACGTCCAGACACCTCAGGGAAGACTTCATATCAGGCTGTTTCTCCTACATTCCGATTTTCATTCAGGCCATCAAACTATTCAACTTTATTTGCCAGTTTTAGTAAAGGGTTCAGGGCTGGAGGATTAACACAATTGGCAGCTGATCCAAGTGTGCCACCATTGTATGCATTTAAACCAGAATTCAGCAACAATTTTGAAATAGGGATTAAGAACACTTTGTATAGCGGCAAGCTTAGATTCAATGTGTCGCTTTTCTATACAACAGTTCAGAATGCACAAGTGCCAACACTTGTACTGCCTGATGCTATAACAGTTACAAAGAATACCGGCAAGTTGAATAGTAAGGGCTTTGATGTGGAGATAGCATCCAAGCCCATCAGGAACCTTGAAGCGAGTTATAATTTTGGATATACACATGCCACATATTCAGTATTGAAATTATCTCAGTATGGACAAGAACTGGATCTGGCAGGCAAGCACCAGATATTTACTCCTTCTTACACTTCTATGCTGTCATTGCAATATGCGATTCCATTGAATGCCGATGCTGGTAAGAAGGTGTTTGTTGGTGGTGAATGGATGTCGTATGGAGAAGTGTTTTTTGATTTAGGGAATAATATCAAGCAATCTCCTTATAGTTTGTTCACTGCCCGTATAGGTTTCTCAATTCATAAATTCGACTTTACGTTATGGGGCAGAAACCTTGGAGATACAAAATATATAAGCTATGCTTATGATTTTGGTGCAGTGCATCTTGGGAACCCCAGAGTTATAGGTGCAACTGCAAGAATCAGGTTTTAAATAAATCTATATAAGGCAATAAAAAAATGCGCAGGGTACTGCGCATTTTTCATTTATGGAAGATATGATTATATGAAAAGCATATGAGTTCCCAGTCCTTCTGAATGTTTATAGAAATCACCTACGGTAATAACTCCATCTATATCATCATAGAGATCTTCTTTTTTATAATGGAACATATCAACTGCTAACTTACAAGCCCATAGTTTTACTCCAGAGGCTTTTAGTATATCAAGGAATTCATGTATTTCTGGCATATCCAGTTTCTCCATTTCTTTTTTCATGGCATATGTTACCAGCGCTTCTACTCCGGGTATACCTCCCAGCATAGTAGGCATGTGCATGGCAGGGTTTCCTACTGTAGCCACATGTAGTTTTTCCATTTTTTTCTTATGGATGGCTTCCAGTCCAAAGAAGGTGAAGAATACCTGAGATTCGATTCCTTCCATTCGGGCACCGTTTGCCAATACAAAGGCTGCATATACATTTTCTAAAGTGGCTTTAGAAAGTATGATCATCATTTTTTTTATTTCGCCATTAAACTCGTTCATGGTAATGATTTTTTTCTTTTAATAATCAGATACAACTGGCTGGCTTTGGAATACCGGCTATTTTAGTAGCTGTTTTCAAAGGAGCATTTGGGAATAACGCATAGAATTCTTTAATATCTACCACGCCACTCTTTCCGATTTTGCGGATACTCAATGGAGATTCTTTCTTGAATTCGTCCTGAATATATTTGATGATATCCCAATGACGTTGAGAAAGGTCAATCTGTGCTTCTTTTGCTAATGATTCACCAATTTCCTTATTCCATTCTCCAAAATTGGTCATATATCCTTCTTCGTTAACGGCGATTGTTCTGCCTGCAATTGTCTTTTCCATATAGGTTTGTTTTATAAGTTAGTTAAAGTGTTTTCCTGCTTCTGTCATATTCGCAGATACAAAAGGTATATGCGTTCCTTTTAGTAATACATTCCAGTAGATCCATCTGAAGGCCAGTTTACCCATATGGTTCATGCGGCTTTCTTTCAGTAATCGTAGTGGTCCAACTCCAGGGAAGGGGAATGTTCCTTCTACTGGTTCGTGGGTATAGTTGAAGTCGATCAATAAGGCCTTGCCATTTCCTGTTTCAATGAAGCAATTGGCATGTCCATCAAATTCTTCTTTCAATGGCTCGTTATTGATAAACCGCAATATATTCTCGGTTAATATCTCTGCTTCAAAGTGCGCTACAGATCCTGCTTTTGATGCAGGGATATTACTTGCATCACCAATTACGAAAACATTCTTGAAAGCTTGTGACTGTAAAGTGGCTTTATTGGTTGGAATGAAATTCAAATCATCTCCAAGGCCAGATCTTTCAATCAGGTCATCTCCTTTGTTAGTTGGCACAGTTACCAGTAAATCGAATGGAACTTCTTTTCCACCATAATCAATTATCTTCTTGTTTTCATTATCCACTTCAGCTATTGCGAAGTCTGTTTCAATTTTTATATTCTTATCCACCATCAGGTGATCTAGGGCTTCTGTAGCTTTTGGTTTTGTAAAGGCACCACTGAGTGGAGTTACATATGTGATCTCCACTTTATCCCTCATGTTCTTATGCTTGAAATAAGAATCTGCAAGGAAAGAGAATTCCAACGGGGCAACTGGACATTTGATTGGCATTTCAGTGATATGAACTACCAGTTTACCTCCTTCCCATTCCCTCAGTTTATTTCGTAAAGCAAGAGCTCCTTCAAATGTATAGAAGTCGAAAACAGATTTTTGCCATTCTGATCCCTTCATTCCTTCAATTTCTTCAGGGGCAATTCTGGCTCCTGTTGCTATAATCAGGATCTCATAATGGAGCTGGTCGCCATTTCTCATCTTTACCAGGTTATTGGCTCCATCAATCAGCTCAATTTTATCTTGCAATAAACGAACACCTTTAGGTATGAATTCCTGGATGGTCTTTACAATATCTTCTGGCTCATACATATCAAAAGGCAGAAAGAGATATCCAGGTTGATAATAGTGTTTCTCCCTTTCGTCAATGATGTCTATTTCCCATTCTTCTTTTTTTAATTCGCTGCGAAGATGATTGGCCATCATCGTTCCTGCTGTGCCTGCTCCGAGTATTACGATACGTTTCATGAGATTTGTTTTTGATTGCTTGTTCCTGTTTGCTTACACAAATTTCCAACCTGTATGAAGGGTAGGCTGTGACATATATCACCCTAAAGGGCTAACTGACAATAATCATGATATGGGTTGATTTTAATCGGGCAGTTGATGTTCGTACAAGGAGCTATTCCAGGCTGGTATGAATGGTTATTTACCTCTTGTTTTACAAATAGAAAATGAAGAACCAGTGATTGGCGTCGTATCTTAGTCCACGAACTCGTTTCTTCCCTAAAAAAGTAAAAACCAGGTGGTATGAGCCAATTATTTTCTCCCTTTACACTACGGTCAGTAACGTTTCGGAACAGAATCGCTGTTTCACCCATGTGTCAGTATAGTGCTAATGATGGATATGCAAATGATTGGCATCTGGTTCATTTGGGTAGCAGGGCTACCGGGGGCGCTGGATTGGTAATTGCAGAGGCAACTGCAGTTTCTCCGGAAGGCAGGATTACTCCTGATGATCTGGGTTTGTGGGATGATGCACATATCGATAAACTGAAAGAAATAACCAGTTTTATTCATTCTCAAGGCGCTATAGCTGGAATTCAGTTGGCGCATGCAGGCAGGAAAGCAAGTCATCAATCGCCATGGCAAGGGGGACAACAATTAAGTTTAACTGTTGGTGGCTGGGAAACTTTAGCCCCTTCGGCCATTCCATTTAAAGAGAGTGATCTGGCACCCATTGCCCTGGACATATCTGCTATCGCGAAACTGATAAACGATTTTGCACTAGCAACAAAAAGGGCATTGAATGCTGGATTTCAAGTGGTTGAAATTCATGCGGCTCATGGCTATTTGCTTCATGAGTTACTGAGTCCTTTGTGTAATATCAGGAGTGATGAATATGGAGGCAGTTTTGAAAACCGCATTCGATTATTGACTGAAGTCACAAAGACAGTAAGATTAAACTGGCCAGAAAGTTTACCCCTATTTGTAAGAATATCTGCCAGTGATTGGGCTGAAGGAGGCTGGAATATTGAGGAATCGGTGAAATTATCAGCTATTCTGAAAGAGATGGGTGTTGATCTTATTGACTGTTCTTCCGGAGGTGCTGTAGCTCATCAGAAAATTTCACTTGGCCCTGGCTATCAGGTACCATTTTCAACAATGATTCGGCAGGAAGCAAGTATTGCAACAGGAGCTGTTGGATTAATTACTACTGCCACTCAGGCTGAAGAGATAATTGCTTCCGGAAAAGCGGATATAGTGTCGATAGCAAGGGAATCATTGCGCGACCCATATTTTCCATTGCATGCGGCAAAAGAATTGGGGGCAGAAATAAAATGGCCTGTCCATTATGAAAGGGCTAAATGATCAATTACTGTAATTAAAATACAAAGACATATTTTTTCCCTGCAATAGTTGGAAGATCTGATTCGTATATCGGTTTTAGTTCCAATCCTTTTAAATGCGCTTTGGCTGATATCAAAGGCTTTTTTCCTTCCGGAACTTCAAAGAAGACATTAGGGTTGTCACCTTTTACTTTTTTAGCTCCTATTATGGCTAATTCTTCATTCGTCCTGATTCTGCAATTACCTCCAAGTGATGAATAGATAACCAATTTGGTGATTTTGCTGTTTTGCCATTTGATATCGATAGTGAATCCGCCTCTGGCTTTTAGTCCCTTTACCTCACCAGTAGTCCATTTTGAAGGAAGTGCAGGTAATAATTGAATAGCGCCATCATGCGATTGCAAAAGCATTTCAGCTATACCTGATGTACATCCGAAGTTGCCATCAATCTGGAAAGGAGGATGGGCATCAAATAGGTTTGGATAAGTGCCACCGCCTTCTTTGTTATCAGCCACCGGTGTCAATTGGTCGGTGATCAGTTTTAAAGCATGGTCCCCATCTAAAAAACGAGCCCAGCAATTTACTTTCCAACCCATTGACCATCCAGTTGAAACATCTCCTCTATATAAAAGGGAGTTACGGGCTGCTTCAAAAAGTTCGGGATTCCTAATTGAAGAGATCTGGTTGCCGGGATACAATCCCCATAAATGGGAAATATGGCGGTGTTTATCTTTAGGATCATCCCAATCCTGAAGCCATTCCTGCAATTGACTATGCTGACCAATCTGCATCGGTGCCAACCCGGCCATTTTCTCTTTTAATTCATTGATGAATGCCTTATCACGCCCCAGCAGTGTTGCAGCCTTTATTGTTCTTTCGAAAAGAGAAAACACCAGTTGGTTATCCATTGTTGTTCCTTCAGAAGCACTTGACCCATGATGTGAATTTTCGGGTGAAGCTGATGGTGATACTACCCACCACCCATGTGAAGGTTCCTTATATAATACATCGAGGAAGAATGTACTTGCTCCTTTCATTGCAGGATAAATGTCAGCAAGGAATTTCTTGTCGCCATTGTAGAGATATTTCTCCCATAGATGCTGACAAAGCCAGGCGCCACCTGTTGGCCAAACACCCCAGGGGCCGTCTATCGCCCCTGTAAATCTGAATATGTCGGTATTATGGTGAAGGGTCCAACCTCTCGCTCCATAAGTGATGGCAGCAGTCGATTGTCCGGTAACGGAAAGTTCTTTAACCATTTTTACCAAGGGTTCATGCATTTCAGTTAGGTTGGTAACTTCTGCCGGCCAGTAGTTCATCTCAGTATTGATATTCACCGTATACTTACTTCCCCAAGGAGGATTGGTGAATCGATTCCATATTCCTTGTAGATTGGCAGGTTGGGTTCCTGGCTGAGAGCTTGAAATGAGAAGATATCTTCCGAACTGGAAATATAAACTCACTAATTGAGGGTCGTTCGTTTTTGAAAATTCCTGAACTCTCTTATCTGTAGGTTGGTTGGCGGCTTCCGAAGTTCCCAAATCAAGAGATACTCGGTTAAAATATTTCTGATAATGATGAATATGATCATTCAATAATTGCTGATAGGTTTTCTTGCTGGCATTAGCCAGTTGATTTTTTACTCTTTGAATTTCATTCCCACTTAAATCCTTATAGTTTACAAAATTGGTGGCCATAGCAAGATATATAGTAACTACATCAGCATTCGAAACAATCAGGCTACTGTCATTTTTTGTAATAGTTCCACCAAGGTTTTTAATTTCAATACTTGCCTGAACTTTTATCATCCCAGGCACCCCCTCATGGTCTGGTCCGGTGGCCAATAAGTTTAGTTGGTTACCAGTGAACCCAGTTGAATGTTTCTTTTGATCGGATGAAAATGAAGCAGAAAAACTGATGGAGTTTGATTTATTCGAACTGATTCGTATAATGATGACATGATCTGCCAGTGATGCAAATGTTTCTCTTGTATAAGTAACACCATTTGAAGTATATCTTGTGAGAGATACCGCTTTGTTTATATCAAGTTCCCTGTAATAATTGGTGAAGTTCCCATGATTTGGAAAGTTCAGTCGTAAGTCGCCAACAGTTTGATAAGGCATTCCATGAACTGTTTCTGCAACAAAATCCGATCTCATTAATTCATCCGCTTCCTTGAAGCGACCGGATGAAATCAATTTTCTAACATCATCTAATGATTCTGGCCCGTAGGGAGTTTGAATTATTATAAGGACTTCCAGCCCAAAACTCATCATGATTTAATTGCAGATGCTCCGTGCCTGGGGTACCGAATATCATAGCACCCGCACGGCCATTCCCAATTGGCAGGGCTTCTTCCCAAACCTTTGCTGGTTGAGAGTACCATAATTTAAGCTCTTTATTATTTACCTGGGCATCAACTGTAGTATTTAATGTTAACAGGCATGAAATAAAGCAGATTATTATGAATGGCTGGTTTTTTTTGAATGAGGAAGCAGTCATGTTGGTTAGGTTATTGTACATATCAAATCTATACCTTTTCTGATACAAAATACACTTAAGCAAATTGTCCTTTTTGTGAATAACTGGGTCATAATTATCATCCTTTCACACATGTGCCAGAAAGACCGAATCTGTATCTTCAGGTCTTATAAAACAAAGTGGCATGAAACAGGTTTTTTCAGTGGTTTTTCTCTTTCTTATCGTTGCAATTGGATATTCTCAAAAGAAAGGTGGTAAGCAAACGATTCACAATAGTGTGGCAGAAATTCAACCCGATTTGAATGGATATTTCAAACCTGTTAAGTGGAGGAATATCGGCCCATTCAGAGGGGGTAGATCTGTAACATCTTCTGGTGTTATTGGGCAACCCCTGGTGTATTATATGGGAACCACTGGAGGCGGGGTTTGGAAAACGAGCAATGCGGGATTGACATGGACTAATATCTCTGATGGCTTTTTCAAAACCGGATCTGTGGGTGCAGTAGCTGTTTCTGAAAGCGACCCTAATGTGGTTTTTGTTGGAATGGGGGAACATGCTCCAAGAGGTGTTATGACTTCTTATGGCGATGGCGTCTATAAATCAACCGATGCTGGCAAGACCTGGATAAAAGTTGGACTAGATTTGACTAGGTCCATTTCCTATATACGTATCCATCCAAAAAATCCGGATATAGTGTATGTAGGGGCACAAGGAGCCCTGCATGGAGCAGGAACTGATAGAGGGGTTTACAGATCAACTGATGGTGGTATTACATGGAAGAAACTGTTGTATGTAGATGAAAATACAGGTTGTGCTGATCTGAGTATGGATATGAATAATCCCAGGATTCTTTATGCCGCCATGTGGGATTACCGACGTACCCCCTGGCAAATGCGTAGTGGTGGAAAGGGAAGTGGACTCTATAAGTCAACAGATGGAGGAGATAGCTGGACAAAGCTTGAGAATGGTTTGCCGAAGGAAATGGGAAAGATGAGTATTTCTGTAAGCCGCGCTAATAGCGATAAGGTATATGCGCTTATTGAAAGTGATACGGAAAAAGAGCAAGGGGGATTATTCGTATCAAGTGATGCTGGGAAAAGCTGGTCCAGAATCAGTAAAGATCACCGATTAGTGCAAAGGGCCTGGTATTATATTGAAGTATTTGCCGATCCTCAGAATGAAAATATAGTGTATGTTCTCAATTCACCCGGATTGAAATCTATTGATGGTGGAAGAACATGGTCAAATATACATGGTACGCATGGTGACTATCATCAATTATGGATTAATCCTAATAATAATAAGAACATGGTAATCTCTAATGATGGGGGTGCCGCAGTGACTTTCGATGATGGAGATGTTTGGAGTGAACAGAGTACACAACCTACTGCACAATTCTATAGGGTGAATGCAGACAATCTATTCCCTTATAATGTTTATGGTGGACAGCAGGATAATACTTCTGTTATGATAGCAAGCCGTGTCACCAATGGCTATTCCATTTCTGAAAAGAACTGGTTTTATTCTGCAGGTGGAGAAAGTGCTTTTTTGGCATTCAATCCAGATGACCCAAGATATGTAATGGGTGGAAGTTATCAGGGAACTATTGATGTGCTCGACAAACAATCGGGAGAAACAAAACCTATCATGGTATCACCTGTGCAATATCAGGCATTACAACCTAAAGATATGAAGTACCGATTTAACTGGAATGCACCGATTATCTGTTCCAGATTTGAACCTTCAACTTTTTATCATGGTGGTAATAAGGTATTCAAGACTACAAATCTGGGTAAGACCTGGGAAGTGATATCTCCTGATCTCACTAAACATGATACATCTAAAATGGGAATCAGTGGATTTCCTATACAAATGAAGGAGCAGGCGGGAGAATTATTGTACAATTTCATATATCCAGGAATCTTATTTAGAAAAGGGAGTTATCTGGACAGGAAGCGATGATGGAGTTGTCAGTTTAACAAGAGATGGAGGACTTACATGGAATACGGTTACACCTTCGGGTTTGGAAGAATGCCTGATCAATTGTATTGAAGTATCTCCGTTTGATAAAGCTACCGCTTATATTGCGACTACAAGATTTAAGTTTAATGATTTAGCTCCAGCTTTATATAAGACAACTGATTATGGAAAAAGCTGGACAAGGATAAGTACAGGTATTCCTTATGGGGCATATACACGTTGCATTAGGGAAGATGATGTTCGTAGAGATCTTTTGTATTGCGGTACTGAAACCGGCTTCTATATCTCCTATGATGGAGGTAAACAATGGTCATCGTTACAATTGAATTTACCTGTAACTCCAATTACAGATCTAAAAGTACACAAAGGAGATTTATTAGCAAGCACTATGGGTCGCTCTTTTTGGATTCTTGATGATCTGAACCCTTTGCGACAATTTAACCGTAACTCAACCAAAGACGAAATGATCGTTTATACTTCAGAGGAAAGTTATAGAGTTTCTGGATATAGTGCCATGGATGATGCTTCAGCCATAGATGATGAAGGCCCTTCAACTTCCACTAGTGGTACAAATGCACCCACCGGAGTAGTTATCTATTTTCAATTACCGGTAACAGCCGATTCATCAGCATCCCTTTCTATCGACATTATTGATGAAAAGGGGCGAATGGTGAGACATTACAGCGATAAGGAGGATAAGGATTTTGTTGGATATCCAGGTGGTCCTTCACCAGATCCGGTTTTAGTAAAGAGGATAGGATTGAATCGTTTCGTTTGGAACATGCGTTACCCAACTTTACCTGGAGTACCTACAGTATTTATTGAAGGTGCCTATGAAGGAAGAAAAGCAGCACCTGGTAATTATGTTGCCAGTATAAAATATGGTAAATCGGAAAAGCAAGTAGCTATAAAAATACTTCCAGATCCAAGAATTAAAGCAACAACTGAAGATTATTCTGCTCAGCAGGTTTTATCTGCTAAAGTGGAAGATGATGTAAGGGAAATACATAATATGGTTCTTAGTGTAAGAAAAGTTAGAAAGCAATTATTAGATATTTCAGAATTACTGAAAGACGATACTGCAGCAAAAGAAATTGTTAGTAAAGGAAAATCAATTGCCGAAAAATTAAGTAAATGGGAAGAAGATATTGTTCAGAATAAAGCCCAAAGTAATGATGATATCATCAATTTTGTGAATAAGATAAGTGCTGATTATATTTTTGTGAAAGGCGAATTAGATGTAAACATTCCATATGTTACCAGCGGCCAGGAAGAGCAGTTTCAAAAACTACATTCTGATTGGCAAAATCAGAAGAAAACAGTTACTGCTTTGTTAGATAATGAAGTTGACGCTTTCAATGAAGTTTGTAGGAAATCAAAAATAAATGCGATTATAGTACCTGCAAATTGGTGATAAACTAATTCTATTAAATGGTGTAACCGCCATTTAATTTTCATGTATAAAATCTTGAAAATTAGTAAAAATCGATAAATTTTTATTGTAGCTAATCAAAGTTCTACAAGTTTCGCGTTAACTATTTATAGTTGCGTAAGTGTAACTATTTATTCTGCCCTAATGATAGGTGACTATAGTCATTGTCCTGAACGTTGAATATCACAACA
Source organism: Chitinophagaceae bacterium (assembly GCA_016721085.1). GTDB lineage: Bacteria > Bacteroidota > Bacteroidia > Chitinophagales > Chitinophagaceae > Endoryza. Next base: position 58,224 of record JADKJI010000012.1, read on the forward strand.
TATATTACGGGAAATGTTTAGAATTGTGTAAGGTGAAATTCCTTTTTTGAAACATAAGTTTGGTTTTTTATATAAGGTATTGAGAATAGCAAGGTATTATTTCATTTTGGAATTGTTGCCCCACCCCGTCTAAATCCTTGTAGAATGAAAATGCCTGCATCCGAACTAGTTGTAGAAACTGATATTTTATATGTCAGTAATTCCAGCAAAAGAGAATCCTTAATAAATTCTGCCATAAAAAACTCCAAGTATTCTTGCCATGTAGTAAATGATATTTATTCGGCATTGAATACAGCGATTGTTTCAAATCCACGAATTGTTGTTTTAAGTGAAGAGGTTGATGAGATGGATCTTATTAGGCATTGCATTCGATTTTCTGAAGAGAAGCTGGTAAATGATATCCCTATCATTGTGTTGGTTAATTGTATGCAGCCGAAATTATCGGAAAGTCTACTGAATGCTGGCGCAACAAGTGTCTTGTTGTCTGATGTTTCGCCAAAGGAATTATTTGCATGTCTTATCCCTTATTTAGAAATGCAAAAACTTAAGACAGATTACGAAAGTCTTCAGGAAAATTACAATACAAATTTACTTAGGCATAATAAGCTTGAGAAGGATTTTATGTTGCATCAGCCATTAGTCGAAAGTATGATTGAGGGTATTACCCTGGTTACTATGGATGAGGGTAAGATTATATATTCGAACGCGGTATTTGAAAAAATGTTTCAGTACGATAAAGCTTCTCTTGTTGGTAAACCAATTTCAATTATTGCTGCTAAGAATTACGACGCAAAAGATAAGTTCAGGGAAATTGGTGAATCTCTAAAGCTGAATAATTGCTGGGAAGGAGAAATGATGAAAAGAAGGAAAGACGGTGAAGAATTTTGGTGTAAAGTTTCCATTTCAGCATTTAAATATCCGGAATTGGGAAATGTTTGGCTTTCGGTATTTGAAGATATTTCCAAAAGAAAAAAAAGTGAAGAAGTTTTTAGGAAAATTGAGGCTGAGAATAGTGCTATTATTAATGCATTTCCGCATTTGCTATTCCGAATAAATGATAAAGGGGTTTATCTTGACTATAGGGCATCAGATAAGAAATTGTTGTTTACTGACCCTTCAAATTTTTTAGGGAAAAGTGTAACTGAAGTAATGCCTCCAGGGCTTGCAGCTATGATTATGGACGGAATTGCCAAGGCATTGGCCACAAGACAGGCATCAATATTTGTTTATTCACTTAATATTAATGAACGGGATTCTTTTTTTGAAGCGAAGATTCTCCCTGTTACTACAAACGAATTATTGGTATTTGTATCAGACATCACTTCGAGGAAGTTGGAAGAGGCTGAACATAACGCACGAATCAGACAAATTCAGACCATAAGTGACAATCTGCCAGATACAATCATTTATAAGTTGATCGTTGATAAAAATGGTGGAACTAAGTTTGGATATATATCAAGAGGTATACAGGATGTGCTTAGATTGGATGCGAAAGAAGTAATCGATCATCCAGAACTGTTGTATAATTTAGTAGTTGAAGAGGACAGACTTGAGCTAACGAGAAGGAGGGAAGAAGCCATCCGTGATATGAAATTTATGGAATTGGAGTGCAAGATGGTTCTTTCAAACGGGCAGGAGAAAATTGTAAACATGCGATCCATGCCATTTAAAGTATCAGAGGATACCTATGTTTTCGATGGAATGATAATCGATGTCACACAAAAGAAAACAGTCGAAAACCAGTTAAGGGAAAGCGAAGAGAACTATAGGACGCTAACCAATCAGTCTTCTGATGGTATAATTATTTATTCTTTTGACGGTACTATCCATGACTTCAATGAGCCAGTATTAAAATTGGCTGGCTATAGTAGAGAAGAGTTTGTGAAACTGAATGCAAGAGATTTGCTTGTAGAACATAAAATGATATTAGCCCCAGGTAATGAAGACAAGATAAAAGCAAATGAATCATTTTTGTTCACACGAAAAGCCATTAAAAAAGACGGTTCTATTATTGATCTTGAAATAAATGCGAGATTGCTAAAAGATGGAAGGGTTTTGGCGAACCTAAGGGATATTACTGACAGAAATAAGTCAGAAGAGATGATAAGGGCTAGTGAAGAACGATTTGAATTGGTTACTAAGACTACGAAGAATGGAATATGGGATTGGGATATAGTCAATTCAAAATGGTATATGTCTTCCCGATGGTACGAGATAATGGGCTTTGAAATAAATTCAACCAATATACCAGGAAATATTGAAGAGTGGTCTGAGAGGATTCATAAAGATCATTTGGATATTGTTAGAAAAGCGTTGTCTTCCCATTTGGAGAAAAACATCCCTTATGATGTAGAATATCTATACCTGAATAATCATGGCAAATATAAATGGCATAAGAGCGTAGCACAGGCCATATTCGATGCAGACGGTAAACCTGTAAGGATGGTGGGTTCGTTGAGCGATATCCATGAAAGTAAAATGGCCGAACTGGCTCTGAAAAAGAGTTTAAAAGAAGTTTCTGATTATAAATATGCATTAGATCAAGCAGCTAATATTTCTATAACTGATTGCGAAGGCACTATTACCTATGTTAATGATAAGTTCTGTAAGCAGTATGGCTATACCCCTGAAGAAATTATAGGTCAAAACCATCGTATCATAAATTCTAACTATTATCCGAAATTATTCTGGAAGAATTTCTGGAAAACAATTATGACGGGTAAAGTAATGAAAGCGGAAGTTTGTAATGTAGGAAAGGATGGAAAATACCATTGGGGAGATACCTCTATAGTGCCATTTATGGATGAATCAGGAAAGCCTTTCCAATTCCTGGCTATCCGTACAGACATTACTGAGAAACGAAAATTAGAAAAGGAATTGTCACTTCAGCAACTGAATCAACAGAAATTGATTACTGAAGTAACTATTCAGGAGCAGGAAAAGGAAAGAAATGAGCTTGGCAGAGAGTTGCATGATAATATCAACCAGATTTTGGCGTCGGCAAAATTGTATCTGGGAATGGTAAAGTCTAATGAAGACCCAACAGGTATATTACTCGAACAAAGTTTTGCCTTCTTAAATGAAGCCATTGAAGAGATAAGAAATCTCTCGCATTCTCTTGTTGCACCTTCCTTAGGGGAATTGGATTTGAGGGAAGCGCTACAAAGTTTGGTGACAGAAGCAAATAAAACCAAGGGTTTTGAAATGCTATTGGTATACGATATTCCTTCTCCCGATTTCATTGATTCTAAAGAACAGTTGATGCTTTACAGGATTGTACAGGAGCAGATGAATAATATCAGGAAATATGCAAAAGCAACAAAAGGTATTATTCAGATTGCTATTAAGAACAGAAGCCTGTATATCTCTGTAACTGATAATGGTGTTGGATTTGATACCAATAAAAAAAGCAAGGGTATTGGCTTAAGGAATATTCAAAGCAGGGTGTCATTTTATAGCGGGTTCTTTAATATAATCTCAGCACCTGGACAAGGTTGTGTGCTGGAAGCCTCTATACCGCTTAATGAATTACAGCTTGGGTTGCTTGATACCAAAACCTGGTAAGGCATATATTTTTTTTAGGGTAGTATTTTACTTGTTTTCATTCAAATTCAGGTAGGCTCGCTAACTTGCCAGTATTACTTTTATCCATTCTGGATACCTATTCCTCAATTATTACAAGTAATGCTATGAATCATTATAATTTAAAGTCAACTGCTTACTTATTCTTCCTCTTCGTGTTGCTCTGTATTGGTTCAACTTCTGTTGGGCAGGGAGTATTTCAATTCAAAGAAGGTTTGGCTGCAGAAATAAATGTCCACTATGGCCGTGAAGCCTTGTATTCCGACCCTTTGGCTCACCAACTTTATAATGGTACATTGAAGACACCTGTTGCAGGTGAGGTATTTGGAAACTCAGATAAAGGCGCCCCTATTAGTTGGAAAGCAGTAACTGCAGATAGCACAAAGCGACTGGTACTTCGTGGCGCGGGTCGTGGTGGTGGCTTTGGAAGAAGCGGTTACATATATCTAACATACACTTCAGATAAGGATAAGAATGCCCTTCTAACTATCACAGGGAATAATAGTGTTTTTGTAAATGGCGTTTTGCATGCTGGGGATCCGTATAGTTCCGGCTGGTTGCATTTGCCTATCAGGTTAAAGAAGGGGTTGAATGAATTTTATGTTCGAAGTTTGGCTATAACAGCCTCATTAAGTTTTCCCACTAAAGATGTTTTACTGAATACAGAAGACCCAACAATGCCAACCTTACAACCAGGTATCGATAAAGATGCATTATATGCTGCTATTGTGGTTATTAATAACAGTCAAAAGGAATTAAAAGGACTTCAACTTACAAGCGAAATTGGTGGAAAGAAAAGCACTTCTTCTATTCCTTCCATCCCGGCTCTGTCTGTCCGTAAAATTCAGTTCTCATTTGATCCTACTGGTATTAGTTCCACAGGAAAATATAATTGCCAGTTGGTATTAACAGAAAAAAATAAAGTACTCGATGAAGCTGTTCTCATAATGGAAGCTGTTGCTTCAGGTGATAAGTATAGCGTAACATTTGAAAGTGCTATCGACGGAAGTTTACAGTATTATGCAGTGACTCCACAAATTTCCCCAAAGAAGGGTGCTGCCTTATTCCTGTCGGTTCATGGGGCAGGAGTAGAAGCTTTAGGTCAGGCAAGGGCTTATAAATCCAAGGATTGGGGAACATTGGTAGCAGCAACAAACAGACGACCACGAGGATTTAACTGGGAAGACTGGGGAAGATTGGATGCATTAGAGGTATTACAATTAGGTAGTACAAGATTCGAACCTGATCCACAGCATATATACCTCACAGGGCATTCTATGGGTGGCCATGGAACCTGGTTCCTGGGGGCAACTTATCCAGATAAATGGGCAGCTATTGCCCCTTGTTCCGGGTATCCTACATTAAAAGGCTATGGTTCTGCCGATGGACTGATTCCTGATAGTAGTAGTTCTCCAATGGAGCAATTGTTACTTCGTTCGGGTAATCAAAGTGATGTCCCTAAGTTGGCCTCTAACTATAAGCCACTTGGTGTTTATGTTCTCCATGGAGATAATGACCAGGTAGTATCTGTAAACTATGCGCGGCAAATGCGTAAGCAGCTAGGGGAATTTCATACTGATATGAGTTATTATGAATATCCTGGTGGCGAACATTGGTTTGGTGACCAGAGCGTTGACTGGGGGCCATTATTCAGCTTCTTCAAATGGCATGAACGAGCCCTTGATTCAAATGTGAACGTGATCGATTTTAAAACTTCAAGTCCTGGTATTTCCTCTTCTTACAGATGGGCCTCAATTGAACAACAGGATATGCCACTTCAATACTCACGAATACAATTGAAGCGTAATTCAAAATCAAAAAGCATATCAGGAGTAACAGAAAATGTACGATTGTTAAAATTGGATTTGCAACAGTTTGGCGCGAATGCAAGCATTTCCATCTCACTTGACAATGGAGCAAAGCTCGAATACAAAACAAAAAATGTATCTGATATAATTTACCTGCTTCAATCAAATGGGCAATGGACTTTTACAACAAAGCCCGACTCATTTGAAAAAGGGCCTCATCGTTATGGAACTTTTAAAGAAGCCTTCAATAACAGAATGGTTTTTGTTTATGGTACTATAGGCACCAAAGAGGAAAATGAATGGAATCTTAATAAAGCAAAATTTGATGCAGAAACCTGGTATTACAGAGGCAATGGAGCTGTTGATATAATAACAGACAAGGAATTCTCTTTAGCGAAGTATAAAGACAGAGGTGTGATCATCTATGGTAATAAATCATCTAATGCAGCATGGAATAGTCTTCTAACTGATTGCCCTATTCAGGTTGAGCGAAATAAAATTACGGCAGGTGATAAGCAATGGACAGGTGATGATTTAGGGGCATATTTTGTTTGGCCTATACGTTCTTCATCAATAGCATCAGTAGCAGTCATAGCTGGTACAGGATTGAAAGGAATGAATACAGCCAATGCTAATCAGTATTTTGCTGGGGCCAGCGGCTTTCCTGATTTCATGATCTTTTCATCAAGTATGTTGTTGAATGGTGCAGGGGGTATGAAGATGGCAGGGTTTTATGATTGGCAGTGGAGACTAGATAAGAAGAACTTGGTAAGTGTAGAGTAGTTTTTTTTTTCACCGCGGAGACGCAGAGACGCAGTGGATTCCTCTGCGTCTCTGCGTCTCCGCGGTTATTTTTTCAAAAATCAATAGGTTGCCTAAAAAAAGAAAAGGCGAAATCAAGTATAGAAATACCCGAATTGCCTTTCAATTATAACCTTAATGTTTATGCACACTCAGGTTGCAAAGTAGTTCAAATCTCATACCCATTCTTGGCGAATATTATCCAATTAATGATAAGAATTAACCGGTTAGTTTATTGTCAATTAATAGTTGCAAACGATTGTTTTGGAAGGGGATTGTGATGTAGATTTGGTGATGGAGAGTAGGGGAGAATGGTAGTTGGGAAGTAAGGAAGGAGTTTTAAAAAAGTGTCAATTCATAGTAAAGTAATTTAAAGATGTATAAGCGTATACTTTTAGTAGCTGGTTTAGTTTTTGCAACAGCAGTTCTTTTAGCTCAAAAGGGTTCTGCCCTGGTTAAGAACAATGCAAGTAAATATCGCATAGTTATACCTGTTAAGGCTACGGAGACCGAGAAAAGGGCGGCTTCCATATTCAAGGAGTATGTTAGTAAGATGACAGGTGTTCAGATTAATATTATTACAGATAACAATAAAGCTGTTCCAAATGAAGTAAGGATTGGTGCCACTAACAGACTCTCGTCAAAACAGCAAACTGTCATAAAGGAATTTCATAAGGATGGCTATTGGATTCAATCTGATGGCATTTCATTAAACCTTCTTGGTGGTAAAGGAAAGGGTGCTGTGTATGCTGTAGTCAGTTACCTGGAAGATTATCTGGGATGCAGGAAATTGACTCCTGAAGAAGAAATTGTTCCAAAGAAAAAGGAAATCAAACTTTTTTCAATAAATGATAAGCAACAGCCTGCTGCTGAAATAAGAATCGTGAATGGTGAGTTACCAGAAAATCAATCGTACAAAGACTGGCGCAAACTGGAAACAATTCCTGAAGTATGGAGTGAAGGAGAATGGAGAGGCTATTTTGTTCATACTTTCAATCGACTGGTTCCATCTGAAACCTATTTTGAAAAACATCCTGAATACTTTTCCATGATTAACGGAAAGAGAATTCATTACGGACAGCTTTGTCTTACCAATCCCGATGTATTTACAATTACGGTGCAACAGCTCCGAAAAGAAATGAGTGAGCATCCATCTATCCAGCTTTGGTCTGTAAGCCAGAACGACAATTTTGATAATTGCCGTTGTGATGCCTGTAAGAAACTGGATGATGCCGCAGGGTCACCAATGGGTTCACTCTTACCATTTGTAAACAAGGTGGCTGCGGAATTCCCGGATAAGATAATTACTACATTGGCTTATGAATACTCGCGAAAACCACCAGTTAATATTGTGCCCGCAAAGAATGTGATGATTACCCTGTGTACAATTGAATTAAACAGGTCGGAACCTATTGCAACTGATCCAACAAGTGCATTCTTTCAGGGCTGATATGGAAGGATGGAGCAAGATCTGTTCAAATATCATGATATGGGATTATGAGGTGCAGTTCAGCAACTATCTTTGCCCTTTCCCTCTTTTCCATACACTCAAACCCAATATTCAATATTTCAATAACAATGGTACCACTTCCCATTTCCAGCAATCTAATGTGAAGAAAGGGAATGAGTTCGCAGAGCTGAAGACATATTTACTTAGTAAACTATTATGGAACCCCAATATTGAAACAGCACCAATTATTGACGAGTTCATAAAAGGGTACTATGGGAAAGCTGCTCCATTTATAAAAGAATATTTCGAACTGTTGCAAGCAGAAGGGCAAAAATCGAAGCAACGACTGGATATATTCGGAACGCCAGTTTGGAATGCCACTTCATTTTTATCTAAAGAGAATATCATAAAGTATAAACTGATATTTGATAAGGCTCAAGAAGCTGTTCGTAACCAGCCAGACTATTTACAAAAAGTGATGATTGCCCGTTTGCCTATACAGTTCTCCGAAATGGAAATCGCTAAATCTGATTTATTTGGAGACAGGGGCTGGTTTACTCAGGTTAATGATAAGTTTGTAGCGAAAGCAGAAATGAAGAAATTGTTGGATAGTTTCTATACTACATGTACTACCAACAATATTAAAACAATCAATGAAACAGGGTTGACTCCAGATGATTACTATAAGAACACCCTTCGCTTATTGGATGTACAGATTGAGGGAAACCTCGCTTTCCGTAAAACAGTTACTTGCACACCAGCTCCTGATAAACGATATAGTTCGCAAGGAACGGCTGCATTGACAAATGCAGTAAAAGGAACCGATGATTATAAGATCAACTGGTTGGGATGGGAAGGACAGAATACGGAAGTAGTTGTTGATTTAGGAAAAATTGAGAACATCAATGAGGCTGTAATTAGCACTCTGCATTCTCCAAAGTCGTGGATCATACATCCAAAGGGAGTTATATGTTCCATTTCAGAAGATGGCATCAATTTCCATGATGCAAAAGAAGTATTGACAAATACAGATCTTTCAAAGGAACCAGGCATAAAAAATTTCCAATTCCAGTATTCGAATGCCAAAGCCAGATATGTTAAGTTCAGTGTATCTGCTTCATTGGTGCTACCAGCCTGGCATACATATTCTGGTAATCCTTCGTGGTTGTTTATTGATGAAGTGGTGGTGAAGTGAGGCGGGATGCTGAATGCTGGATGCAAGATGCTATTACAATAACCGCAGAGACGCAGAGACGCGGAGGAATGCCCCCTGCGTCTCCGCGTCTCTGCGGTAAAAAATAATTCAAGAATTTACAATTATGAATAAGAGCACTAAGACATTGTCTGTAATCACATTATTACTTATATTATTCTTATCATCCTACTCCCAACAAAGACACCAATTTACCTTAGGTAAAAAAGAGTTTTTGCTTGATGGCAAACCCTTCCAAATAATCAGCGGCGAACTACACCCCGCCCGTATACCGAAAGAATATTGGCGTCATAGAATACAGATGGCCAAAGCAATGGGTTGTAATACGATTGCAGCTTATATATTTTGGAACTATCACGAGGAAAAACAAGGTGTATTCGATTTTAAAACTGGTAACAGGGATATCGCTGAATTCGTACGTATCTGCCAGCAGGAAGGTATGTGGGTGCTCATGCGCCCGGGTCCTTATGTGTGTGCAGAATGGGACTTTGGTGGATTGCCTCCTTACTTATTGGCCATACCCGATATTAAGATCCGTTGTCGTGATGAACGCTATATGAAAGCCACAACCCGCTATATACAGCGATTCGCAAAAGAGATTGCTACTTTGCAGTGTACAAATGGCGGTCCCATACTAATGCTTCAGGTAGAGAATGAATATGGTAGTTATGCAAACGACAGGAATATATAAAAGCACTACGTGATTTATGGATAGCGAATGGAATTAAAGTTCCATTTTATACAGCAGATGGACCAACTCCTTATATGTTGGAAGCAGGTAATATTACCGGAGCCGCAATAGGATTAGATAGTGGTGGTAGTGATGGCGATTTTGCAGAAGCATCAAAGCGAAATAGCGAAGTACCATCTTTCAGTAGTGAAACCTACCCAGGATGGCTAACCCATTGGGGAGAGAAATGGGCTCGTCCCGATACCAATGACTTGAAAAAAGAAATGATTTATTTATTGAAGAATAAGAAGAGTGTTAACCTCTATGTTTTTCATGGTGGAACGAATTTTGGTTTTACTGCTGGAGCTAATGCTTTTTCTCCAACCCAATACCAACCTGACCTTACAAGTTATGATTATGATGCCCCACTCAATGAACAAGGCGTTCCTACGGCTAAATATTATATGCTTCGAAATCTGATCAAACAATATGTTGATTATGCAATTCCAGAGCCGCCAGCTCTTGTAAAAGCAATTGAGATTCCAGCCATTCCAATGACGAAATCTCATAGCTTATGGGATTATGCTATCCCTTCAAAATATTCTCCGCAACCGCAACCCATGGAAAACTATGGACAAAACCAGGGATTGATTTCTTACAAAACCACATTGATTGGACACAAAAGCGGCAAGCTGAAAATTTGGGAACCGCACGATTATGCATTGATATTTCTGAATGGAGTTTTTATTGATACTATTTACAGGGACGGTGGTAAATGGGAAGTTAACCTCCCGAAGACCGATGTAAAGGATCCTGTACTTGAAATATTGGTAGAAGGTATGGGACATATCAACTTCGCGCAGTTCATGATAGACAGAAAAGGAATTACAGACAGAGTGACTTTGAATGGAATGACTTTGATGAACTGGCAAACTACCCTTTATTCATTGGATGATAAATTCATTGCAACCACTAAGCCTAAACCTCCAACTAGTGAAACTTCAAAAAAAGAAGCGCAATTCTTCAAAGGAAGTTTTTCACTTACAGAAACCGGTGATGTATTCTTTGATATGAGCAATTATCCCAAAGGGATAGTCTATATAAACGGACATAACCTTGGCCGCTATTGGAATAAAGGCCCTCAAACAAGATTGTTCTGCCCCGCCAGCTGGCTGAAGAAAGGGAATAATGAAATTTTGGTGTTTGATTTTTTTGCGAAGGAAGGGAGGAGTGTTGCGGGGTTTAAGAAGTTAGAATATTAGTCAAGTCAGATGTTTAAGGGATGAGGTTTAAGGTTTAATAGTTTAAGGGTTTAAGGTTCTGAGGTGTAGCTTCTTGAACAATTATAGGGTGTTTGCCAGGGGAGTTTTTTTTCATGCAAAGGCGCTAAGTTTTTTGTTTTTTGGGTTGCAGGCTGTATTTAATTTAAGGCGCAACGAAACAGCCAATACATCTAAACGCGCTTCTCCCGAAATAGTCGGAGCCAAGTTGTGGTAAAATGTATTGGCTGTTTCGTTGCGCCTTAAACCACAAACAGATGCTACCTTAAAAGAAATAAAACTTAGCGCCTTTGCGTGAAAAAAAAACTCATACAACATAACCTTATTGTTTATTTATTCAGCAACACCCAAGAACCTTAAACCCTTAAACTATTAAACCTTAAACCTCACCCCTTAAAATTTTGACTTATCGCATCACCGGCAACTCCAAATACGTCGAAAACTTCGAATTAGTATATACCCTGTGCTCCGCCTTTATAAAATCACTTTCCTTCGCCTCAAAAATATTCGGAACAAATTTCTGAGGATTTCTGTCATATAGTGGGAACCAGGTACTTTGTATCTGTACCATGATGCGATGTCCTTTACGGAATACATGGTTTACCTGATGTAGGTCGATTACGATTTCTTCTGGTTTATTTGGAACCATGGGAATTGGTTTTTCAAAGCTCTTGCGGAAACGGCCTCTGAATATTTCAAGTGTGACTGGAAACTGAAATCCACTCATAGCTAAATTTTCCGGATCGAAATCGGGATATACATCTATAAGTTTCACAACCCAGTCAGCATCCGTTCCGGTAGTACTGGCAGCAATATGCGCTGTTATCTGCCCGGTTATAGTAAGGTCTTCTGTTAATGAATCCATTACAAAACTCACAACATCGGGTCTTGTAGTTACAAAACGCTGATCTTCCACCTGCCAGGCGCCCCAACGGCTCCCCGTTCCATAAGTTGCTTCAATTGGGAAACTACGATATGGTACAGGCTTAGCAGGGTCACTTATATAACTTACAAATCCTGTAGGTACAGTAGGTTTCTGGAAACTGCAAGTATTATTGGAAGTTGCGTATAGTTTTTTGATAGTAGCTTGTTTTGGCGGCCAGGTATCGTATGATTTCCATTGATTGGTTCCTGTTTGGAAACAATTCGCCTCTGCAAACTTTCCATCACCAATTCCTTTAAGCCAATAGTCGAACCATTGCTTCTGCATATCAAGAAACCATTTGCCGGTATTTTGCTTGAACGCTATCTTAGCGAGACTGTCGGCTTTACCCCGAGCCCATTGACCATGGTTCCATGGACCTAGAATGATATGGTTACGATTGAAGCTGTCTTTTTTCTCCATATGATTATACATCAACTGTGGACCGTTTATATCTTCCTGGTCATAATAACCGCCAACATGAAGCTGTGGTATTTGCGGGTAGGGGACATAGTTAAGAGGTGAGTTCTTCTGCCAAAATGCATCGTAGTTAGGATGAGCTACAAAATTATTCCAGGTTGGAATCTTGCCTTTGAAATATTTTTCATTCACATTCTTAAGTGAACCCAGTTTCAGATACCAATTATACAAATCGTATTGGGGGAAAGGGAAATCGCTATCAGTTGTCTTATCAAATTCCACTTCATAGGTATATTCCATGCCATAGCTTAAGCGAAAAGCACCATTGTGGTGGAAGTCATCTCCAAGGAATAAATCTCCCATACAAGCTTGTTCAGAAGAAGCTTTGAGAGCAGGATGCGGGTCTACTGCTCCTACTAATGCCAGCCAACCCGGATAGGAAATTCCGAATATGCCAGCCTTGCCATTATTATTGGGGATATTCTTTACAAGCCAGTCAACCACATCCCATGTATCGGTACTTTCATCAATGGCACCTTTTTGTGTGGCATGAATCAGGGGCTGATGAATTTCCATTTTGCCTTCGCTCTTATATTTTCCTCTTACATCCTGGAACACGAAGATGTATCCTTCCTTGGCCATACTGGTATATGAACCCATCATACCCGAGCTGAAAGTAGAATCGTCTGGCACTGGAATATCAGCACCATAAGGAGTTCTTTCCAGTAATATAGGGGAAGGAGTTGAAGCATCTACGGGTGTTAGTATAACTGTAAATAATCTAACTCCATCCCGCACCGGAATCATCACTGATGTTTTCTTATACTTTGTTACAGTTGATGTCTGGGCAAAAGAAATTGTAATGAAGCAGGGAAGTATGAATAAAATGGAAAGTAGTTTTTTCATTAAAGAATATATTTTTTAGTTCTTAAAGGTAAGAATGTTAGTGATTCTCCTTTTTTTTTCACCGCAGAGACGCAGAGACGCGGAGGACAGCCCCCCGCGTCTCTGCGCCTCTGCGGTTATTGTATTCGCATCCAGCCTCCAGCATCAAGCATCCCGCCTCTTCAAAAAAACTTAGCATTTTTCTTGATTAGTCAAAATATTTAGTAATATTGCACTAAATATATTAGTTATGTCATTTGCCGGTAAAAACATCCGATACCTCCGTAAGCTCAGAGGGCTTACCCAGGAAGAGTTTGCCAATAAGCTTCATATAAAGCGCTCCCTTTTGGGCGCTTATGAGGAAGAAAGGGCTGAACCCAAGCTGGAGGTATTAGAGCAAATGGGGGAGATATTCAAGTTATCTCTCGACGAACTGCTTTTGAAAGACCTAAGCGATACCAAGGGTAATTATCTTGCTAAACGACGTGCCCAGAAATTAGGTGCTGCCGGAACAAATGAGGTACAATTGGTGCCTGTAAAAGCCGCTGCCGGTTATCTGGCAGGCTATGCAGATCCCGCTTTTATTGATGAACTGAATACATTCACCCTCCCCATGCTGGCTCCGGGTACCTACCGGGCCTTTGAAATAGTGGGGGACTCTATGTTGCCTACACCCAGTGGATCTGTGATTGTGGGAGAGAAAGTTGAAAGCCTGGAAGAGTTAAAAGCGAATAATACCTATATCGTAATATCTCGCAAGGAAGGAATCGTTTATAAGCGTGTTCTGAAGAATACAAAGACCAAAAACAAACTGACACTTATTAGCGATAATCCCGATTATCAACCCTATCATGTTGATGCCGAAGATGTAGTGGAAATGTGGAAGGCTTCCCTCGTCATCAGTAAAGCCAATACACAACAACGTTGGGATGTGAATCAATTAGCAAACCTGGTAACTGACCTCCATCAACAAGTTAGCCAGCTTAAACGCAAAGTGAATTAATAGCAGCATATTGCAGCTAAAGAGCTCTTGATATTGTCTATGACTACGGATACGGGACAGGAAGATTTTCTGTCCCGTTTTCTCTTTAGAACAGTTTTTTCTTTAATCACGACCGTATTTTTTCCCATCAGCATAATAGCTTAATTCAGCTATTTTTGTCTGGTACAAACTCAATGCTCAAAATCCTTTCATATACTATTTTTCTCGTATTCCTGGGAACTACTCTGTTGGCTCAACCCCGGAATATTCAGGCATTGAAAACCGATCTGCCTATGAAGGTGGACGGTAATTTAGATGAACCTGTATGGAAGCTAGCTCCTGTGGCTACAGATTTCATTACTAATTCACCCGTTTATGGTAAAAAGCCCACCAACAAAACCGAAGTAAGGGTGGCTTATGATAATACTGCTATATATATTGCTGCTTATATTCACGATGATCCTAAAAAAATCAGAAAACAGTTCACGCCACGAGATCAGGAAGGGAGGGCAGATGTGGATTATTTTTCAGTTTTCTTTGATACTTATAAAGACAGGCAGAATGCCTATCAATTCCTGGTGACATCAAGAAACGTTCAAAGTGATGCCCGTGTTTCCCCGCAAGCCCAAACTGATTTTGGGGTGTATGGAGATGTGAGTTGGGATGCCGTTTGGGATAGCAGGGTTAGTTATAAGGCAGATGGATGGGTAGTTGAAATGAAGATACCATACTTCTCTATCCGGTTTTCAAAAGAAACAATACAGGACTGGGGGATTCAATTCCTTAGCTTTTCACGACGCCTTAATGAATCTTGCTTTTGGAATCCTGTTGACCCCAATGTGAATGGATTCGCTAACCAGTTTGGAGACTTATCCGGATTGCAAAAATTGGTTCCGCCTTTACGTCTTAGCTTTTCTCCATATATAAGTGGTGGGTATCGCGAAACACCTGGATTAGCCACCGATACAAAAAGGGAGTGGTTGAAGAGTGGTGGCATGGATGTGAAATATGGAATCAGTGAAAGCTTTACACTGGATGCTACTTTGATTCCTGATTTCGGGCAAGTGATATCAGATAATGTAGTCAATAATATCACCCCTTTTGAAGTTCAGTTCAGGGAGAACAGACCCTTTTTTACCGAAGGAACCGAGCTTTTCAATAAGTCAGGAATATTTTATTCAAGAAGGGTAGGCTCAGTTCCTGGAAGATATGATGAAATAAACCAAGAGGTCGATGGAGGTAGTCTGAATGATTATTCCATTCTGAAGAACCCCTCTGTAACGCGTTTATATAATGCCTTGAAATTCTCAGGACGTACAAGGAATAATTTAGGTATAGGAATCTTCAATGCCGTTACCCAACCAGAACATGCCCGATTGAGGAATATCAATACGAATCTTGATACTTCTATCAATACAGAGGCCCTTACCAATTATAATGTGATTGTGCTGGATCAGGCACTAAAGAACAGATCCTATGTATCATTGACCAATACGAATGTTTTAAGGAACGGGAATGAACGTGATGCCAATGTAACTGCAGTCGATATTGCGCTGTATGATAAGAAGAACCGATTCGGTGTTATTCTTCAACCCACCTATAGTAAGATATTCGATAAGAACGGCGGTTATGATGGTTTCAGGAATTATTTTGAAATCGGGAAGGTGAGCGGTAAATTCAGATACTCATTGAACAACGAAATAAAATCCCTAAATACGACCTAACGATTTAGGATACCTGCTATCACCTAATGCTATCAATACTGAACTAAGTGCCAGCTATAATATTTTTGATGCTACTCCCACATTTCTTAATCAACGATATAGTCTCTCTGTATCACAGTCCTATCTCTACCGCCAGTTCGCTTACCAGAAAACAACGGTTTCAGCAAGTGCGTTCGTGATATTCCATAATTTCTGGGACTTAAACCTAAGTACTGAAATACAGCCCGTATGGTATAACGATTTTTTCGAACTACGTACGCCTGATGATATCCGGGAAACACCAAGGATGGTTCTTAAAAAGGCAAGAAACTATTTCGTGGGGTTGACGGGTAGTTCTGATAGTAGAAAGAAATTATTCTTCAACTGGGATTTGGGTTTTGCAGAAAGTCCAAACCCGGATGACCCATTTTATTCTGTTGATCTTGGCTTGCGATATAGGTTCAGTGACCGGCTTACTATGGAAGTAAGCTTTCAACGTAGAATCGATAGAGGACAGTTCGGTTATTCTTTCCTTCGCGATCGAAACACCCTTAATCCGATTCTCGCCCGACGATTATATGGCGATGCCACCGCAATAGTTTCCGGTACTTACAATTTCACGTCAAGAATGAACCTGAGTTTCAGGGCCCGTCATTTCTGGAACACCATTCACAATACCAATTTTTATGATGTAAAAGAAGATGGATATTGGACAGAACGTTTTGATATGACACCTTCAAATTACAACTATAACTATAATGCCTTCAATCTGGATGTGTTCTTTACCTGGGATTTCCGTTTGGGTAGTAGAATAGTGTTGGGATGGAAGAATTGGTTGGTACAGGATTATGAGTTTTTGGTAGATGAGAATAAATATCCTGGCTATCTCGATAATGCCGGACAAGTATTCAATACGCCTCATGGCAACGAACTTACCCTTCGGTTTATCTACTTCCTGAATACACAACAATGGCGGGGTAAAAAATAATCAATCAAGATTGTAAATTGTTTTGGCTTCCCTGAATGTATTACAATGGGCCTCCACTATGATTTTAACATCAGGAGAATAGCCGCCACCCATGGCTACTGCACAGGGTATACCTCTTGAATGTAAAGATGAAAATACCAATTGGTCTCTTCTTCTGCATCCTTCCAGGCTAATTTTTAGTTTTCCGAATTTATCAGTCGATAAGATATCTACTCCAGAAAGATAGAATACGAAATCGGGAGATTGTTCCGTAATAATTTTTGAAAGACTTTCTTCGAGAAGGGATAGATAGGCATCGTCTTCTATTCCTTCTTGCAAAGGGATATCCCAATCACTTTTTTCTTTATGGAAAGGATAATTGTGTTCGCCATGCATACTGAAAGTGAATACTCTTTGTTCGTTGGTGAATAGTTTTGCAGTTCCATTTCCCTGATGCACATCAAGGTCTATGATGCATATTTTTTCAGCCAGCTTTTCATTCAAAAGAAAATTCGCTGCAACAGCAAAATCATTCAATAAACAAAACCCTTCACCATGATCGGCAAAGGCATGATGAGTGCCGCCAGCTACATTCAACGATACGCCGTTTTTCAATGCATAATGGCAGCAATCGATGGTGCCTTGCGTAATCATCAGTTCCCGAGTCGTTAATTCAGAAGATTGTGGAAAGCCGATATGACGTTGCTCTTTTGCAGAGAGAGTCTGTTGTTTCAGTTTATCAAGGTAATCTGCATCATGCGTTAATAGCACAATTTCATCTGCACAAACAGAGGGTTTAAACAGATGCTCTTGAGTTATGGTTCCTTCATAGAGTAACTGCTCAGGAATCAATTCATATTTCAACATTGGAAAGCGATGCCCCTCCGGTAAAGGATGAGCATAGATGGGGTCGTAAGCTATTTTGAGAAGACGAGGTGAACTCATTACATTTCGATAAGACTGTTTTCAACAATGGCATACACTTTATCTCCTGGTTGCGGATCTACCAGTGCAACACCAGTAAAACCTCCAAAGGCAGGTAATATTCCTTGTTCCTTGCCAAAGTAGAAACAAGGGAAGCGAAGAGATTGTTTGCCTAATCCTCTTACAAGAATGCCAGGATGTAAATGTCCTGAGAATTGGTAAGTTCCTGAAGTTTCCGTTTTGGTATCTGTATTATCATGTGTGAAACTGAAAGGTCCAGATGAATAAGTGCCGGAATGTAGTTCAAGTCCGCTGGATAGATACCAATCTTTATCTAGTATGTCGTGATTCCCTTCCACCAGATGCATTTCGATATGGCTGAAATCATTTCTCCATTTCAGGAACCAATCATGTTCCTTATTGGCATGGCTATGGAACATATCACCCACAATTATCAATTGTTTTGGTTGGAAATGTTGTATGGATTGCACCAGCCGATGCAGATCGTTCTTATAAACCTGTTGCGGCACAGCAATCCCTGATTTCCTGAAATGTCCTGTCTTTCCCAAATGTAAATCTGAAAGTATCAGTGCCTTTTCTTCTTCCCAATAAATAACCCTCTCAGGCGATAGCCAGAGATGTTGGTTGAGCAGTGAGAGGGGAGTGGGTGTGTGCATGGTGAGTTGGGAGTCGGGAGTCGGTAGTCAGGAGTCGGGAGAGAGAAGTCGGGAGTCGATAGTCAGAGTCAGTAGTTTGAAATCATTAGTATAAAATTAGGAGTATTCTATTTTGTACTACAATATTACGTTCTTAACAAAAACATACTCCCGACTCCCGACTTCCGACTCCAGACTTCTCCCTCCCGACTACTTCTGACTACTTATCAGAAACTGCTGGTAAGTTATTCTTAGCTGCTATAGATTTGGACAACGTATCTGCCCAATTGGATAAGGTTAGTTTTTCTGCTTCAGTAAGAATAGCTTCCTTATGAATCCAGGTATAACTGTTGAGTGGCATTTCACCTTCTTTGACAGTTTCAATTACTTCTTCTAATTTCTTACGTTGTTTTTTTGCAGGGTATGTGATAAACTCACTCAAATTAAATTTACGTTTACCTTCAACAACATGGTCGTTTAACCACCAGTCTACTGGTTGGATTTTACTATACCATGGATAGACAGTATTGTTACTATGACAATCGTTGCAGGCTTTTTTTAGTATGCCCTGAACATCATCTGGTACACCAAATGACTTTGTTATATCATTAGCCGATATTCCTGTAGATTGATTTTTTGTAGGGTGTATGAACTGTATAATGACAAGTACAATCAATAGTCCAATAAGTATTTTGCGAATCATATGATTATTTTCTGTAAGGTATTAATTATTTCGGTTTGAGTTGTTATAACTTATCCAGTTGTTGCTGCATTTTTCGAACCCGGTCTTCCAATTTTTCTGAAGACAGGTCTTCCCGCATACTGTCGACTTTTATCGGGAAACAGAAAGGAGTGAGTCGTTCAGGGAAAGTAAGTACTATCCTTGATTCCTGTATACGGTGAAGCATATCCCTAAGCCTTACTTCCTCCATCTGCTGATCAAATACTTCCTGATAAGCCTGGCGAAGTAAGAGGTTGTCTTTCTCATATTCACTGAATACCTTGAAGAGAAGCGAAGCAGAGGCCTGAAGATGTCTTGTCTTTTTATGTTCTCCGGGATATCCCTGGAATATCAATCCTCCGATGACAGCAATATCCCTGAACTTCCTCTTCGCCATCTCTGTAGAGTTTACGCTACGCTGAATATCGGCAAAAAGGTTTTCAGGAGAGAACAGGTCGTATACATTCGTATCATCCACTGGTATCGGCTGGTCGCTTAATAGTTCAAAGCCATAATCGTTCATAGCAAAAGAGAAAGTGATGGGACGGATCTTGCTGATTCTGTATGCCAATATAGCTGCCATCGCTTCATGTACCAATCTTCCTTCGAATGGAAAAACGAAAAGATGAAATCCATCTTTGGTTTCTATCTGTTCAATCAACAATTCATCCGATTGGGGAACATGTGATAATTGTTGTTGCAACTTGAATAATGGTAACAAGGCTTCTAATTCCGGAGCCACAGAAATGGTTGAGAATAATTTTCCGGTTAACTCAGCCCCTTTCTTTTTTGCTTGTATTGATGGTTTGGAAAAAGTTTCCAATTGTAATCGCCCTATACTTAACTGTTGTCTTAATTTTTTTCCAAGATTGGCACTTAATGGCATTCTTCCACCTACCCAACTGGGTATCTGAGATTTTTTGGCTGATGATTTCCTTACCAGCACCGTCATGTCTTTTATCATCACCAACTCAAGGTTTCGTCCGGCCAGCGTGAATACATCCCCTGGTTCCAGGCGGGATATGAAATATTCTTCTATCACTCCAACATATCCACCAGAAAGGAATTTTACTTTCAGCATAGAATCGCTTACGATGGTGCCGATATGTAATCGATGACGCATGGCTATTCGCCTGTTGGTGATTCTATATAATCCATCTATAATTTCGACCTTCCTGTATTCATCATATTGCTGCAAGGCAGTTCCACCTTCAGTAAGATGATGAAGTACACCTGTCCATTCATCTGAAGTTATTTCACGGAAGCAATAGGTGTTTCGAATTTCTTCGAATAATATGGAGGGTTCAAATCCTTCAGAAATAGCAAGAGTACAACAGTATTGAAGTAAGGTATCGAAACATAAAAGTCTAGGCTCGCGGCTTTCAATCAATTCTTCTTTTATAGCTTCTTTCAATGCGGCTGCTTCTACCAATTCCAATGAATGGGTGGGAAGAAAATAAATCCGGCTTACAGCATCTGGTTGATGGCCACTTCGTCCAGCTCTTTGAAGAAATCTTGCTACTCCCTTTGGTGAACCTACTTGTATAACAGTTTCGACAGGTCGAAAATCAACGCCAAGGTCTAAAGAGGCTGTACAAACAACTGCTTTTAATTTTCCGGTATGAAGATTATCCTCCACCCAGTCCCTCAATTCCCTGTCAATGGAGCCATGATGTAAGGCTACAGCTCCTGCCAATTCGGGTGCTGCCGTCAGTATGGACTGATACCACATCTCGCTCATCCCTCTTGTATTGATGAAGATGAGAGTAGTGGTGCTATTATTGATTATAGGGATTACTTTGTCGACTAATTTTATTCCGAGATGTCCAGCCCATGGATATTTCTCTATTTCATCCGGATATACCGATTCCACTTCTATTTTCTTTGAGAGTTTAGCTGTTATTGTCACTCCTTTTTTCTGCAATGGAGCAAGTAATACTTCCCTTGCTTCTTCCATATTGCCGATAGTGGCACTGATACCCCAAACAGAAAAAGTTTGGGTTGGGTTATTGACTTTATGAAGGGCTACAAGTCTACTTACTGCAAGTTCCACCTGAACTCCTCTTTTGCTACCTAGTAATTCATGCCATTCATCAACTGCAATTATTCGTAAGGAAGAAAGTAATTCTGGATAGCCTTTCATCGCTAAAAAAAGATGGAGACTTTCGGGAGTGATGATGAGTATTTCCGGGACTTGTTTTTTCTGGCGGGCTCTTTCTGCTAGTTCAGTATCACCATTCCGTATACCTACTTTCCAATTCATTTCCAATGCCGTTATCACTTCTTCCATGGCCCTTCCTATATCTTTTGCCAGTGCACGTAATGGGGTTACCCATAAAAGCTGTAATCCGTTCTTGGCTTTACTTTTATAGTCTTCAGGATGTTCGTTGATGAATTGGATCAGCGCGCCAAGAAAAACGGAGAATGTTTTACCGCATCCTGTTGGCGCATTTACAAGTCCGCTTTCATTATCATGTATATATTCCCAACAACTTTGCTGAAAGGCAAATGGTTTCCTGTCCTGTGTTTGCAGCCAATCACAGATTACAGTATAGCCTTTTGATTTTTGAAATCCTTTCAAGAATTGGTAGATATAGAAATGCCTCTAAAGATAGGAAGCAATTGATAGCTGCTTGTCAATTATTAGGTTTGTTTTTTTTAGAAGCACAGGCCTTGCTGCAGTATTTTATTTCATCCCAGGTCTTCTCCCACTTTTTCCGCCAGGACATAGGTCTGCCACAGACTAAACAGGGTTTCTGTGGCAAATACGATTTGTTCCCTTTATGGCTCATGGGTGAAAGTATAGCTAGATAACAAAGGGAGGAGGGAATGGTTGATAAAAAATATCAATAAACTGCCTTTACTACACCATCCAGTTTTTTTATGAAGAACAATCTCTTGTTTTCATAATAATCAATAGCGCCAGTTTGCTTGTTATAGACAGGCTGAATGTCAATTTCTCCAAATAATGTATTATTCTTTCCCTTTAAAGATTTATCAAAATCTGCAAGGTGTGCAGCCAGATAGGTGATTTCAAATCCCTTGTAGACCATATCTCCTGTACGGGAGAAGAACTTGTTTTTGTAATAGTTCTGAAGTAATGAGGCCAGTTTGTTTTCAGGGTTTATGTAAGTCGGACTGCTATAAGCAATCTCAATTCCCTTATAAACGAATTTAGTAAAATCCATTTGGTCCCAGGTGGGCATTCCGAATACACTCGATTTGTAAGTTTTACTGATTGAAGCCAATTGTCTGCAGATAGTAGCTCCAAAATTCGGATCAAGGCTTCCGACAATGCAGATAGTATTTTTTGAACTGTCAAGCCATTTCTTCAATTGCTCCGTTTCAACGCTATCCTGCAGAATCATTTCTTTCATCTTCAATGGAACCGAACCGCTTTGCTTTTCGAAATCAGTGAAGTACTTCTTTAGGCGATCTTCCTGAACTCCTTTTTTTCGTATATAGATTATAGGGGATAAGGCGTAGTTTTTTTGTATATGTCTGTAAATAGAAGCAGCGTGGGAGGATAAGGTTGGATTAAGGATGATATAATCCTTATTGCCAGTTATGCCAGCATCGTTAGGGAGATTGATATTAATAAAAGGAATATGCATATTGGCGGCAGTCCTTGCAAGCGAAGCCGCTTCATTCACATTCACATGCCCAATCAGCAGGTTCATTTTTTGGAAATTCGAATCCTGGGCCAGAATCTCTAATTTATTTTTGCTGGCGCGGCTATCGAAAATATGTATGTCTACTGCAACATTCTCTTTAGTAAGCGAGTCAATGGCTAATTGCACACCTTCATATACTTCTAGCCCTTGGTTGAAATAGGCAGGCATTGTTTTGCCAAATCGGTAATTACCGGAAGCATCATATGCAGAGTCAAGATACAATGGGATAAAGATGGCGATCTGTTTCCTTACTGTGCTGCTATCTTGTTGACTGAAGCTTTTATTTGGCAACAGTGCAACGAAGAGGGTAAGCAAAAGAATACTGATGCTGGGTTTCCTGGTTAAGAAGGAAAAAGGTTTAAAGGAATTCCTATCTGTGATGCTTTGCATATACTTTAACAACAAAGGGGTCTTTCGGTGTATTTCTTTCCCTTCAGACTCTTATTCCCACTCAATGGTTGCAGGCGGTTTACTACTGATATCATAAACTACCCTGTTGATACCCTTTACGTTGTTGATGATTTCATTCGAAATGTGTGCCAGAAATTCATAAGGCAGGTGGGCCCAGTCGGCCGTCATGCCATCCACGGAGGTTACCGCCCTCAGGGCAATGGTGAATTCATAGGTTCTTTCATCACCCATTACACCAACACTCTTAACAGGAAGTAGTATGGTTCCAGCCTGCCATACCTTATCGTACAGGTTGAATTCCTTCAGTCCGTTCATATAGCGGGCATCGGCTTCCTGCAATAATTGTACTTTTTCAGGAGTAATATCTCCCAGAATTCGGATGGCTAATCCCGGACCAGGGAAAGGATGACGATCCAGTAATTCTGAAGGTATGCCGAGTTCACGACCTACTTTTCGAACTTCATCCTTGAAAAGAAAACGCAAAGGTTCCACCAGATCGAGATGCATGATTTCCGGTAAGCCACCTACGTTGTGATGAGATTTGATGGTTACTGATGGACCATGAACCGATACACTTTCAATTACATCAGGATATATCGTTCCTTGTCCCAATAACCCGATACCTTCAATCTTCTGCGCTTCGTCATGGAAAACATCGATGAAGAGTCTTCCTATTATCTTACGTTTTGTTTCAGGGTCTGAATGTCCGGCAAGTTCTGAATAGAATCGGTCCTTGGCATCAATTCCCTTTACATTCAATCCAATCTTATTATAGGTATCGATTACCTGTTGGAATTCATCTTTTCTTAATACGCCATTGTCAACGAATATACCGAAGAGACGATCTCCGATAGCACGATGAATTAATGTAGCAGCAACTGTTGAATCAACACCACCGCTTAATGCCATGATCACTTTTCGATCACCGATTTTATTTTTCAGTTCATTTACTGTGTCTGTAATGAAGTGAGCCGGTGTCCAATCCTGACTGCAACCACAAATATTAACGAGGAAGTTCTTGATGATCTTTTTTCCTTCAATAGAATGGTATACTTCGGGGTGGAACTGTACACTATATAGTGGATTGCCTTCTCCTGTTTTGCGGATAGCGGCATAAGGGATGCTTTCCGTAGTAGCCATCACTTCAAATCCTTCTGGTAGTTCAAGGATGGTATCGGCATGACTCATCCAAACCTGTGAATTATCGGCAACATCTTTAAGGAGGGTATCTTCTACAAGTTTGTGAAGATTGGCCCTGCCATATTCTCTTTTATTACTGTTTGCTACCAGTCCACCGAATTGTTTAGCGGTAAGTTGCGCACCATAACAAACACCCAGCAAAGGCAATTTGCCATGCAGGGCTTTAACATCCACTTCAGGTGCATTAGGGTCGTTTACGCTAAAAGGCGAACCGGATAATATGATACCTTTTAAAGAAGGATCAAATGTAATAGCCTTGTGGTAGGGGGTGATTTCGCAATAAACATTGGCTTCACGCACAGCCCGGGCTATCAATTGGGTATACTGGCTGCCGAAATCGAGAATCAGAATCTTTTCAGTCATGGTGCTGCGAAGATAAATAGTTTATACTTTCCCCGTAACAGAACTTGCTAAGGGGGCTGTAACTGAGGCCCCTGCTGCATTTCAGCTCCAAACACCCCTCTGTTATCTGCCCAAATTCACTATCTGCCGGGTGGCAGGAAAAGCCGGTTTCGCCGACCCTAAAAGGGGTCTTTACCGGTGATTTCGGGAATTGGTCGGGTCAAAACTGTAACCAGCGGATGCACCTTGCGTCTGATAGGGTAATATGTTTATTTTCGCAACGAACACTAAAACTATCGATATGAAAAAGAGTCTTTTATTTGTTGTAGCAGCAGGTTTCCTTTTTGCATCCTGCGGATATATTGGAGGTAAAAGGGTAAGGGGTAATTCTAACCTCACCACCTCAGAACGTTCTGTAGGTGATTTCAATGGCGTTAATACATCCGGTTCTTTTGATGTATACGTATCTACTGGTCCTTCTTCTGTAAAAATTGAAGCTGAGGAAAACCTACTACCTTATATAGAAACATTTGTAGAAGGAAATATCCTTAAGGTAAAAACCAAGCAAGGATTTTGGTTGAAGACCAACCGCCAGGTTAAGATATTTGTTACCGCTCCATCCTTCTCATCCATTCATTCCAGTGGTTCAGGTAATATTGTAAGTCAGGGTAAGATTTCCGATTCCAATAAGATTGATCTTTCTGTAACAGGAAGTGCTGATATCACAGTAGATCTTGATGCGCCTGAAGTAAAAAGTGAAATCACTGGTAGTGGTAATGTAAAACTCACTGGTACTACAAAGACTTTTAGTGGTGAAATAAGAGGTAGTGGAGATATCAAGGCCTACGATCTTCAGTCAGAAGATACAGATATCCAGATATCTGGAAGCGGTAATGCAGATGTTTCAGCCAGTGTAAAACTTAAAGTACATATTGCAGGAAGTGGTGATGTGAGGTATAAGGGCGATCCGCAGTTGGATAGTAGGATTGCGGGGAGTGGGTCTGAAGAAGGACAGTTTAATTGAGTGTTCTGAGTAAAGTCCGGAAGTCCGAGGTCTCTGAGATTTGGAGTGTTTGAAATTTGAGTCCGCGGCGTTTGAATGTTTTAGATTCCTTAGTTATAGTCCGGAAGGAAATACAAATACAGAATACAAGTCCGGAAGTCGGGAAGACCGAAAGTCAGGAAGGAAATACAAATACATAGTAGGGGAGAATGGGAGTAGGTAAGTAGGGTAGGAGAATACGTTTTCAAATTTTTAAAGATAATAACCGCAGAGACGCGGAGGCGCAGAGGTATTCCTGCGTCTTCGCGTCTCTGCGGTTATATTCATTAAATGAGGAAATGTATTCTTCTGACTTCCTGAATTTTCTTCCGGCTGAAAAGTATTCGCTTACTTTGGGTTGCACCCGGGGATACATGATTCAACCCTTCGGGGTTGGGCGTTTTGTAAATCGAAAAGACTTTCGATTTCTACTTGTATTCTGTATTTGTATTTTCTTCCTGACTTTCGGTCTTCCCGACTTCCGGACTTGTATTTGTATTTCCTTCCGGACTATAATAAATGACTCTCAAAAATTCAGAGACCGCGGACTTAAATATCAAACCCTCAAAAATTCAGAGACCACGGACTTCCGGACTTTCCGACTTTCCGACTCTAATTAATGACTCTCACTACAACAGACACCTCCCGATTCCTTCCTTTGTCGTCTGTACATGATATTTTGTTTGTTCCCTCTTCCGGAATGAAAAATTGCTTGGAATGCGCATCAGCAGATTTTAGAAAGCGATTGTTGATATACCAATACACTTTACTTACATCATTACCGGTTTGGCAGGTGAGAAGGAGAGGTTCGGGATTTTTCTTACTTATAAAGTATTCGGCACCGTTAGTAGGGGAAGTTATGAGGGGAGCGCCATCCTTAAATACTTTTTCGCATTTGGGATTATGTGGTGGGATCTTATCATAGGCAATCCTTCTTTCTTCATAATAAGCTTGCATATCAGGACCTATCTTTCGGAACCATTTCTTTTTATAGCCTGTTGCTGGAGCGCAGAGATTACAATAGGAAATTTTTTCATCAGCTGAAATCTTCAATTCTTCCCGGTTATCGCATTTCTTTACTGAAGATGTTAATGGAATAAAATAATCACTTACTATATGCTCGCAGAAAGCCTCTGGTAATAAACCGGTTTCAGCACATACCTGTCTTAACTCACATTCTTTTGGTTGGGTGAACCAGGCTTCATCCGTATCGTAATCAATAGTATTGAAAATCTTGAAAAGTAATGGAGTGGCAATATTAGCACCACTTAATTCAGGAACACCTACTGCATTGAAATTACCCGTCCATACACCCACTGTATAATGTTTGTTGTAACCGATACTCCAGGCATCTCTTCTTCCATAAGATGTACCGGTCTTCCAGGCAATCTTGGGCATATGTTCAGTGCTTTGCCAGTTCAGTGGAAAATCGGGACGGTTCACTTTCGATAAGGTTTCATTGATCATGAATACTGCCGCTTCACTCATTACCCTGTGAGGGGGAGTCGTCTTATTATTTGGTGTAGCTGAGTACTTTGATGAATAGTATGTAGGGGCATAGTATAAGCCGTCGTTGGCGAAAATGGAATAGAGCCCGGCCAGTTCTTCAAGAGTGGCTCCACATCCTCCCAGTATCATTGACAAGCCCAGCTTTTGCTGGTCCTTTTTTATTTGTTTGAAATTGCAAGCTCCCAATTCGGCAATGAGTTTATCCTTACCCAGCAAACGCAAGCCTTTTACTGCAGGAATATTCAATGAATGTTCCAACGCATATTCCATGGTTACAAAACCGTTGAATTGCTTGTCGTAATTCTCAGGAGCATAGCCTGCATAATTCACAGCTACATCGGTGATGATGGCTTTCGGTGTCATCAATCCTTCATCTATGCATAAGCCATATAGCAAGGGCTTTAATGTACTTCCAGGTTGACGGATGGCAGCCGCTCCATTTACCTGTCCCCCATCGGTACTATCGTAAAAATCGCCGGATCCTATATAAGTAATCACCTGATGCGTCTTATTATCTATTACTATTACAGCAGCGTTATGGATATTCTTGAGTGAAGTAGTTCGTACATAATCCATCACCAGCTTTTCAGTGGTCTGCTGCTTGTTCATATTTATATAGGTAGGAACAATATCCTCATGCTGTTTTTTAAGTTGCAGCGCCAGATGAGGCAGGTATCTGGGGATGGTTCCTCTTGTTGCTACAAGGGGCTCGGCCAATGCATCTGCTATTTCTTTTTGGGTGAAGACCTTAGCATCGGCGAATTGCTGTAGCCAACGATTCCTTTCTGTTTGTATGATGTCGTTATTCTTACCGATCACAAGGGAAGAAGGGCGATTGGGTATTATCGATAAGGCAGTGATTTCTGCCAATGATAAATGGTCTGGATTTTTCTTAAAATACAGCAGCGACGCGGCTTTCACGCCTTCTATATTACCGCCATAGGGAACCAGGTTAAGGTATAGTTGCAGTATTTCATCCTTGCTATACTTTAATTCTAATTGGAAGGCCCGGAACATTTCTATTGCCTTATTAAAATAAGTACGGCGCTTTGGTTCAAGGGCCCGGGCCACCTGCATAGTAATAGTGCTGGCACCAGAAGTCCTTTTCATTCTCAGAATGTTCTTTGTAAAGGCCCTTGTCATGGCCAATAAGTTCACACCCGGATGCTGGAAAAAGTAGCGGTCTTCCTTGAATACGATGGTTTTGCGAAGCAAAGGAGAGATTTCTTCCAGCGTGGTTTTCATCCTCCATTTCTGGTCGCTGGTTAGAAAAGCATGCACTACATCTCCTTTGTCGTCGGTAATGATGGTGGAGTATTCCACTTTATCGGGTAAGGGGAAAATGAGATTTAGTAAGAAAAAGGAGGCGATGGAAATGACTATGGCCAGTAAAATTCGTTTGGTCCACCTGACCAATCCCTTCTTTATATCCGCCCGCGTTGGAGTTTTCATTCTATACCAAATGTATACAATCGGTAGTATCTTTTAAAAAGGCGAAAACGTTTAACAAATCCTTATCTCAGAAAAAGTACGTACCCGTATTCCTGTTATGTATCTTTCCTGTCTAATCACCACTCCCCATGACCGTAGCCGGTCTGCCCCCGTAAATTTCCTGTTTTTCCCTGGCTTAATTTTAAGCCCTGTTCCTGCTGTCATTTGACGGCTTTTTTCGTACATTGACATGAGTTTCCAACAATTTTCAACAACACCAACATATGCGCCATTCATCGTTTTTCATAGCAACCTTTATGGTTGTTATTTTTTTATCTGCCTGTAATCGTAGTACAGTAAGTCTTGATTATACTAATGCGAAAGGGGAAGTGCCCCAATTAGGCAATCTTGTTTTTCGATTCAGTAAACCATTAGTGAAAGATTCTTTGCTCAACCAATGGGATTCTACCGAATATGTTTCTTTCACACCAAAAATATCAGGCCGTTTCCGTTGGGAACATCCGGATGAATTGGTGTTCTCTCCATCACAACCTCTTCCTCCTGCCACTACTTTTAAAGCTTCTGTAAGTAAGGAAGTGTTGCAATACACCAGCTTCGGAAAAGTAAGTGGTTCGGATGCCATAAATTTCTTTACTCCAGACCTTACACTCGAAAGCAGTAATGTAACCTGGATTGCCAATGATGAAAAGTCTGCAACGGCAAGTCCACAAGTTGACCTTTATTTCAACTATCCCGTTAATCCTGCCAGCATTAAAGAGAAACTGAAATTGGAAATCGGAGGTGCTGCTGTTAACTATTCAATCATCACCTTATCTAATGATAACCGTATTTCTCTTCGCTTATCCGGATTGAAAATGGAGGATAAGGATCTGGAATCAAAAATCAGTCTGGAGAAAGGACTTCTTCCTGAAGGAGGATCAAATGCTACAAAAGAACCGATAGAAGCAAAAGTATTCATCCCTTCTCCTTTCAATCTTACCATCAACGATGTAAGTGCGGAACATGATGGTGCTGGTGGAACAGTAACTGTCCGCACCAGTCAGCAAGTATTGACAGACCAGATAAGTTCATTTATTAAGATAGATCCCGCTGTAAAATTCAATGTGACGGCTACTGATGATGGCTTTACCATCAATAGTGAAGGATTCGATGCTTCCAAATCATATCAACTCACCTTATTGAAAGGATTGAGAGGTAAGATAGGTGGAACACTAAAAGAAAACAGTGATAACACCATTGCCTTTGGTGAATTGGAGCCTTCTGTAAGTTTCAATAATAGCAAGGCCGTTTATTTATCAGGTAAGGGTAATCGTAATATAGAAGTGCGTCTCACCAATCTGGCAAAAGTAAAAGTGGTTATATCGAAGATATATGAGAATAACTTATTAGCAGCCCAACGATATGGCTACTATCCGCAAGGCGATCGTAGTGAGTATTATTATGATGAAGGAAACGGTGCCCAGATGGAGTTAGGGGATGTGATCTATTCAAAAGAGATCGATACCAAATCATTACCAAAATCTGGTAACAGTCGCATATTTAAGTTTGATCCTGAAGATAAGCTGGCTGATTTTAAAGGAATCTATCACCTTAAGATCAGCTCTACAGAAGATTATTGGGTAAGCGATAGCCGTTTCATTGCTATGAGTGATATCGGGTTGATAGCTCGTCAAGCTACTGATAAGATGGTAGTATTTGCGAATTCCATCAAGACGGCTGGTCCATTGACGGGAGTGAATGTAATTGCCTATGGTGCCAATAATCAGGTTCTGGGTAATGGTACAACCAATGCCGATGGTGTGGCCGAGATTACTTATACAAGAAAAGAGTTCAGTGGATTTTCTCCAGCTATGGTTATTGCCAAGACAGCAGACGATTTCAACTATCTTCCTTTCAATAGCACCTTGGTGAATACATCCAGATTTGAAGTAGGTGGAAAAAGAAGTAATGCGACAGGGTTGGATGCCTTTATATATGCCGAAAGAGATATATATCGCCCGGGTGAGACCGTGCATTTCTCTGTTATCCTGCGCGACCAGCAGTGGAAATCGCCTGGTGACTTACCGATAAAATTAAAATTCTTACAACCGAATGGTAAGGAATTGAAAAGCTTCCGTAAAACATTAAATGAACAAGGATCATTAGAGGGAGATGTGCCAGTAGCAGCAGCTGCTATTACAGGTTCTTATTCTCTCGAAGTATATTCTTCCACCGATATCTTATTAGGTACAAAGAGTTTCAGTATCGAAGAATTTGTGCCAGACAGGATAAAAGTGTCAGCTACATTAGATAAGCCTTCTTTACTTCCTGGTCAAACAACGCAGTTGTCAATAAATGCAATGAATTTCTTCGGTCCACCTGCAGCCAACCGTAATTATGAAATGGAAGTGCAAGTGAAGCAACGTAGTTTCAACCCAAAATCATTTGGTAAATATGATTTCAGGGTGAGCAATGCCCCTGTATCATTTGATAATGTGACTGAGCAAGGTAGTACCGATGAACAGGGTAATGCGAAAGGTGCATATACAGTTCCGGAAAATTTCAAGAACACTGGCTTATTGCAGGCGGATTTCTATGCAACAGTATTTGATGAAACCGGTCGCCCGGTAAGCAGGATGGCCAGTGCGCCCATTTTTACACAGGATGTTTTCGTTGGGCTTGGACAAGATGGTTATTGGTATTATCCATTGAACCAGCCAATCAAGTTCCCGTTAATTGCTGTTGATAAGTCGGAGAAATTAGCATCTGGTAAAGTAGATATTAAAGTCATAAAACATGAATATCGTACGGTGCTGAAGAAGAGTGGTGAGTATTTCAGATACGAATCTCAGCAGGATGATAAGTTTGTTGCTGAGCAAACTGTTCAGGTTGCTGGTAATGCAACTAATTTCACTTTCCTTCCTCGTTCTCCAGGTAATTATGAAATAAGGGCCTATATACCAGGCGCCTCATCTTATGTAAGCCGCACTTTCTATAGTTATGGTTTCTGGGGTGGTGATAATGCTTCATTTGAAGTAGATGCAGAAGGTAATATAGATATAGAATTGGATAAGAGTTCTTATGGTACGAATGAATCCATCAAGGCTTTGTTTAAAACGCCATTTGATGGAAGGATGTTGATTACGATGGAAACCAACAAGCTTATCTCTTATCAATATGTAAATGTTGAGAACAGATCTGCTTCTGTAGATCTGAAATTAAGTGCCGAGCATCTGCCAAACGTTTATATCACTGCTACATTGATAAAAGCGCATGATCTGAGTGAGATTCCACTTACTGTTGCTCACGGTTATCAGAATGTTCGTGTGGAAGAGAAATCAAGAAAGATGGATGTATCGGTAGTGGCTGCCACTTCTGTTCGTTCAAGAACCCATCAGAAGGTGACGGTGAAAGCTAGTCCCGGTAGTTTTGTAACCCTTGCTGCAGTTGACAATGGTGTATTGCAAGTAAGCGATTTCAAGACCCCAGATCCATATAATTATTTCTATGCATCCCGTGCCTTGGAAGTGACAGGTTATGATCTGTATCCATTATTATTCCCTGAAGTGAAAGCCCGCTTAAGCAGTACGGGTGGTGACGGGGAAGTGAATATGAATAAGCGTACGAATCCAATGCCAGCTAAGAGAATAAAAGTATTGTCGTACTGGAGTGGCATCAAACAAGCTAATGGTAGTGGAGAAGCCACTTTCGAATTTGATATACCAGCGTTCAGCGGACAAGTTCGTTTGATGGCATTAGGCTATAAGAATGAAAGTTTCGGAAGTGCCCAATCGGAAATGACAGTGGCTGATCCGGTAGTATTGAGTACAGCGCTGCCAAGATTCCTGAGTCCGAAGGATACGGTTACGATACCTGTTACCATTACAAACACTACAGCGAAAGCAGCAAGTGCCACCGCCAAGCTAACAGTAAGCAATACCTTACAGATAGTAGGAAGTGCCACACAAACTGTATCGTTGGCTGCTAATAGCGAAAACAGGGCCTTGTTCCAGGTGGTAGCGAATCCCGTAGTGAGTGTTGGAAAGATTGCTGTTGAAGTGAATAGTATGGGAGAGAAATTCTCTGATGAAACTGAAATCAGCATTCGTCCTTCTTCACCATTACAGTTCCAGACAGGTAGTGGGGTGATGAATGGAAATGCCACACAGCGAATCAATATCAGTACAGCTGGCTTCCTCGCGGGTAGTACCGATTATCAATTGGTGATCAGTCGCAATCCTGCGCTTGAATTAGGTAAGCAATTGAAATACCTCGTGCAATATCCTTATGGTTGTACCGAGCAGACAGTATCTGCAGCCTTCCCACAATTGTATTATGATGATTTGCTGGAGCAGGTAAAAGGAAAGGGAGGAAATAATGGAATCAGTTCTGCGAACTATAATATCACTGAAGCTATCAAGAAGATAAAATTGCGTCAGTTATATAATGGTGCCATCACTTTGTGGGATGGAGAAGGAACGGAGCATTGGTTTGCTTCCGTATATTCAGCGCATTTCTTACTGGAAGCTCAGAAAGCAGGCTTTGAGGTGGATAAGAAAATGATGGATGCTTTGTTGAGTTATACCAATTACAAGTTGAAGAACCGCGAGACCATCCTCTATTATTATAATGGCAAAGAGCAGAAGAAGATTGCGCCTAAAGAAGTCGCCTATAGTCTTTATGTATTGGCATTAGCTGGCAAGCCGAATGTACCAGTGATGAACTACTATAAAGCCAATCCACAGTTCTTGAGTTTGGATAGCAAGTATCTCTTAAGCGTGGCCTATGCCATTGCTGGTGATAAGACACGTTTCAAGGAATTATTACCAGGTTCATTTGACGGCGAGATATCCAAAGCGCAGACAGGCGGTAGTTTCTATAGTGATATCCGTGACGAGGCGATTGCCCTGAATGCCCTAATAGATGTAGATCCAAACAATCCACAAACAGGTATAATGGCCAAGCATGTGGCAGATAAGTTGAAGATGCGTAGTTGGTATAGTACACAGGAATGTGCATTCAGTTTCCTTGCATTGGGTAAGATGGCCAAGGCAGCCAATAAGGCAACAGTTACAGCAGAAGTGAAAGTGAATGGTAAGACGGTAGGTAACAGTGCCGGCAATACACTGAAGTTAACTGCTGCTCAGTTAGGCGGAAGTGCTATCGACATCAGCAGCAGGGGAGAAGGCAGATTATATTATTTCTGGCAATCAGAAGGTATCAGTACCTCTGGTGATTATAAGGAAGAAGATAATTTTATAAAAGTGAGGAAGAAGTTCTTCGACAGAAATGGCAAGGCTATTTCAGGAAATACCTTCAAGCAGAATGATCTGGTGATAGTACAGCTTACTTTGGAAAATGCCTATAGCACTGGGGTTGATAATATCGTGATCACAGACATGTTACCAGCAGGTTTTGAAATTGAAAATCCTCGTACCAAGGAAATACCTGGTATGGATTGGATCAAGGATGCTGCTTTCCCAACAGCCTTGGATGTGCGCGATGACCGTATCAACCTCTTCGTTGATCTTCACTCCAGTCGCCAGACTTACTACTATGCAGTACGTGCCGTATCTCCCGGAATCTATCGCATGGGTCCGGTAAGTGCCGATGCAATGTATAACGGGGAGTATCATAGTTATAATGGGGCGGGGGTTATCAAAGTGGTACAGTAATGACTATGATTCTTGTGATTGATGGTGATTTTATATGATTTGTTCTTGATAAGGAAAGCCCTGCTTTTAGCAGGGCTTTTTTATTTGGTTATGTTGTTGTAATTATTGCGTAATTGATGAATATGAAGTTTGTTACTTATATCAAAAGTTTGTAAAGGGTAGGACACGTCCATTTCGAGCGAAGCGAGAAATCTGAAATATTACATCCATTGAGACTTGTCATTCTGAGCGGACGAGGAACCTAAAATGTATTTAGATATGATATGTGGTTATTAGTATAGTAATGTTTTTTTTATAGGAAATGCAACTTCCTAATATTATTGAAATTGTAAATTTCAAGGTTCCTCGCTTTGCTCGGAATGACAAGCTATCGGGAAGGAAGTATTTTAGATTTCTCGCTTCGCTCGAAATGGGAGTATTCACAATCATGGTGCTGGCGCAAGCATGTCCAAAGGGTTAATTCAGTGCCTTTAAATTTCAGAGGGCCCTTTGGACCGGCTTGTGCCTTAATACAGAGCCTCAAAATTATTCTGTCTATAAGCCAAAAGTAAAATCTGAGATTGTATCGGTTACTACTTTTGGGCTAACCGAAAATGATTAATTTAGTGTACCAGCTTGATTGTAACTATAAATGATCTTTTTATGTCATCCGGCATCAAATCCATATTGGTTCTGTACTTTTTAACTTTTTTAAGTTGTAAAAATGAAAAAGTTAATCATCAACTGGCCTTGCCAGCTTCAATAGTTGATAAGAACTGGTTATTAATAGCAGTTAAGGATAATGGGAAAACTATTAAGTTTAGTCAAGTTGCAGATAGTTGCTTTATTGTTAGGTTTTCAAACAAGCGGTTCAAGGGTTGGAATGGAAATTTTTTTATTACTGGAGTTTCCAAAGATGCCGCATCTTCCTATTTTCTTCCATCGCCATTGACGGGGTTCTATTCTATTAAGCCTGAAAATAAGATCGGATTGTATTGGTTTTCTAATATAAGTTGGGCGATGCACTTTGATTATAGTTCAAATAGCAAGTTGCTGGAAAGGGCGTTTCAGTTTGATGGTGCATATGTTTTAGATGGAGAAAGACTTTATCTAATAACTAATTCATTGGATCTCATTCAGAGGGATACATCATTAATATTAGCAAGATTTTAATTTATTATAATTAGACTTTTGTAGTTTGTTTTTATCGTTTTCAAATCAATCATTAAATGAGTAGGATTACTGAATTGATTAATTTTAAAGGGAAAATCACATTTAATGATTTAGATAGATTAATTTATCTGAAGGAAATCGATTCTATAGAATATGATGATTACTTAAAAGAAGATTTGTTTCAAGTTGAATATGAGGCCGATGAATTGGTTTTGGATATAGGGTGGAATGGAGATTTGGATCAAAATAATGGAAGATTTGTTGTCTATCTAGTAAAGAAGTATGATTGGGAGCATCCTGTTTTAAATGAGTCTTTTTTTTGGGATACCTGATCTAGTTGAAGGTGTAAAATCGATAGTTATTAGGTTCAAACTATGAGTTATATTCATTTTTTAGTTGGACACAAATAGCAATAGTTTTTTGTTTTTACTTATAAATAGCGGTTAAATTGTATGAAGCTTATTTTGTTCACAAGTCTATTTTTTATTGCATCAATTTGTTACGGCCAGAGGTCGGAATGTAATACTGTGAATGACACAATGTTCATTTATTTTGTGGAAGTATTCAAACCGAAAATTCCACCTCTTCAATTTTGGGCTTCTTCAAAGCAACTTAAACTTGATTTAATCGAAACTCGGTCTCTTGTTGATTTCTTAACAAAATTCACCATTGGAAAGAACTATTGTCCCGACCTACCTGGATCATACAATGAAGAGCTCTTTAAATGTTATAAAGACTCCGCAGTTAAAACGATTGAAAGGTTAGGGAAAGAGAAAGGAAATGTTTATGATTTATTTGATGATTTGCGAAAATCGTCAAATAAAATGGAGTATTTGTTTGATAATGATATAAAGGTTAGGGTTTCAGCAGTAAATAGAAATGGAACATTTTTTAAAAGAAGCTTAGATTATGATAAGTTTGGGTCTAGTTCCGATGAGTATCCCCTTGATAAATCTTTATTTAGGGATAGAAATGTCTTTATTCCTGTAGTTACTTTTCCTTTTAATAACTCGACTCAAAAAGGAGGATTTCGATATTCCGGAAAAAATGAAAATCTTCTGTTTGACAACGACTTGCTTAAATATGAAATTAAATTTAGGACATCCAACATTTTCAATAAAAACAAACCTAATAATTTCGGTTACTATGTTGAAATTAATATGACTGAGAAACTAAAAAGAAAGCTAAAACAAAAGCCGCTTTCTTTTTGGGCTGATAAATTGTCTGATCATAAAAGTGATTTTGCAGCTAATGTAGTCCTTCATTATTTATATGAAAGAGAAGCTATGCTTATTAATGCAGTACAAGCGGATTTTTCAGTATGGAAAGATGTTAGGGATTCAGAAAAATCGTTTTGGTTTCAATATTTTACTGATAAGAAATAAGAATGTATTGCGAAAAGATTTTTTTTAGCTTGCCTAAGGAAAAGGAAATATTAAATAATGATTTGTGATTTGAAAGTTTACTAATTCAGGCACAAGCCGGTCTAAAGGGATTCCCTAATCTATCTAGATCCTGTAAGCACCCTTTAGACACGCTTGCGCCAGCTTCAAGCATTTTATAAAGTAGGGTTCTTGTTCTTGTTTAGGAATATTCTATTCCTTTGAAATCATACTTAATCATCACAAATCACAAAAATCATAGTTCCTACCTGCTCATCTTCTTCCTCCACGTCACCTGTCCATTTTTATAAACCATCATCACTTCTAGAACTTTATCCTCCGAGTACAGTTTCCATTCCCCCTCCTTATTCCCATTATGATAGAAGCCCTTCCAGAATTTATTTGAATCAGTTGATTCTATCCAAATACCATCTTTCAATCCATTCTTGTAATAGCCCGAATCGGATACTGAACCGTCTTCCCTGTAATTCATATAGAGTCCATGGGGAAGACATTCATTGAAAAGAGCTGGGAAATCTGCAGCATCTCCATCGAGTTCAAAATTGGCGACGCTTTGTAACTGGGAGTTGACCTTGTTTTTATCTTTAAATATTCAAGTGTGATGGGGTAGAGGTTCATTCTTGGATTGGGTCTTCTCCATTCCTGACGGATGATTTCATTTTTCTTATAAGAGTAAGTTCTTATGTAACGGAGATTGCCATCGGGGTACCAGACCTTCCATTCTCCTTCTGGTATGCCTTTGACCAATCGTCCTTCTTCCAATATATTATTATTTACATACCAGCGCTGCCAGCTGCCATGGAGTTTGAATTTTCGGATAGTACCCTGATAATGAATTCCACCATCACTATGATAGCCAGATATGCTTCCTTCTGAAGGAAGTATGCTGCTATCACCTAATAGCAATACTATGGGTTCAGTGCTGGAAGATTTTTCTGTCCGCTGTATGCCGGTCTGGGCGGGAGCATTATGGTACAGGAGCCAAAAAACACTCCCGATGAAGAGGTTCTTTAACATATAACAAGCAATTACTTATAAGATACGAAAAATAACAATAGAAGAAAGGATTTTGTTCTTTTATGCCTCGACTTTGCTGTGATTAGTTGGTGGGGAGTTTTCCGTATTTCGATGCCAAACCATCTTTTATATTCCGACCTTTGCGCCCAATACATTTTTGGCTATGACCTGGAAGGAAAGGATTTTATTGATCTTATTGGCGGCATTGAACTTCACTCATATTCTTGACTTCATGATAATGATGCCATTGGGTAATTATCTGATGCCTTATTTTTCCATCAATACCCAACAATTCACTTTCCTGGTTTCTGCTTATTCTGGTAGTGCAGCCGTAACAGGTTTTGCAGCTGCATTTTTTGTAGATGGATTTGATCGTAAGCGTGTATTGCTTTTTGGCTATAGCGGTTTCCTGCTTGGTACTATTGCTTGTGGGTTCGCTCCCAGCTATCCACTTCTGTTGCTGTCGCGATTGGTGGCAGGTAGCTTCGGTGGATTGATTGGTGCTCAAGTTCTTTCTATGGTTTCTGATCTATTCGGATATGAAAGAAGAGCAAGAGCGATGGGAGCCGTGATGTCGGCCTTCGCCATGGCATCTACATTCGGAGTTCCATTTGCCTTGTATCTCGCTAATCATTTTTCCTGGCATGCCCCTTTTATATTAGTAGGTGGATTAGGTATCCTCATCATTCCATTGATCGTCTATTTCATTCCCCCAATGACGTCCCATTTGCATAGCGGTCCAAAAGAGAATAAATGGAATGTTCTTACAAACGTATTAAAAGATAAACGCCAACGAAATGCATTGTTGTTTTCGGGAATGGTGATATTAGGCCATTTCTCAATCATCCCTTTCATCAATCCATTCATGGAATTCAACAATGGGTTTCCTCGTTCCGTAACCCCATTGATTTATCTGGTAGGAGGTATATCTTCATTTGTGGCAGCCAATTTGTTAGGAGCTTTGGCCGATAAATACGGCAAATTGAAAGTATTCAATTTTGTGTTGCTGTTATCCATTATTCCTGTTTACTTGATTACCCATCAATTACTTATTCCATTCTATTTTGTATTGGGATTGTTTTCTTTCTGGTTCATCATGTCTACAGGAAGAGGCGTGAGTTCGCAAGCATTGATCAGTAATGTGGTAAAACCTGAACACCGTGGAGGATTTATGAGTTTCAATAGCAGTATGCAGCAATTGGGAACTACACTCGCTTCATTGATTACTGGCTATATTGTAGTGAAACATCCTGACGGAAAGATTTATAACTACGAATGGGCTGGGTACTTGAGTATAGCTGTTTTGGTAGGATGCGTATTCATGGCCAATGCCATATTCAAGGGATTCGACAAAACTACAATAGTAAAGAAGGAGACCGTTACGCCAGAAGCTTGATTATAACTGCGCGTTTTTCTTCAATTCTATTTTTTCCCCAGTAAGATCGTATCGGTATTTTCTGAATCGACGTATGTATAAAAGATTGCCTTTTGCATCATAATATTTCCAATCACCCCGTTTCCAATCATTTCGATATTCACCAACACTTTTTATAGTGCCTTTTTCAATCCATTCTACCCAAACTCCGGAGCGTTCGTTCAAGCGGTAATAACCTGAGTCTTTAAGACTTCCATCTGGATACCAGGATTTATATTCATCGGTTTGTAAGCTGAATTCCAATCCCCTTGAAGTATGTGCAATTTCAAAATGACGTATTTCTTTTATTTGTCCGTTATCGTACCACGATTTCCAGGTGCCATAGTTATTGCCTCTGTTTACATTTCCTGAATCTGCTTTTTGTCCATTGTCGTAGAAACGCAAAAAAGGACCATGCAAAAGGCTTTTTCGATATGTGGTTGAGAGGATGATATTGCCATTCCTGTTATAGCGAACAAAAAGGCCGCTTCTGTTTTTGAGGCTCTTTCCAAGATATTCTCCCATGGCAATCTTGCGGCCATCTAAAGTAAAAAATGTGACTTCGTATCGGTTACCATGTATTTTTTTGGGAGTACCATAATAACTGGCGTAGCTGATATCGTTTTCTGCTTCAAAGCTTCTGTCAAAATAAACAATAGGGAGAGCATCCCCTTGGCAGAATGAGGCTGTCCCGGCAATAACAAATAGTGATGTCAGCAAGAGGCTACGCATAGATATTAAAACAACTATTTATCTGTAGAAAGGGATATCCAATAATACGGTTAAATCGATTGTACGGTTGTGTGAAATAGCAGGAGCCCATTTTTCAATAGAACGGAAAAAGCGCTCCACTTCCTTGCTTATTAATTCATGAGGCGATTGAAGCACTTTGAATTCGGCCAATTGGCCTTCCTTGGAAATCGTGTAACTTATTTTTACCAGGCCGGTTACATTCTTGCCATCCAATTCCTTAGGCCAGAAAAGATGGTCGAGCATATAGGTATTGAAATCAACAAAACGGTCCAGAATCGGAGTCGGTGGTTTCAGGAGACTGCAAAACGAACCTGTTGATTTTCCGTTTTCGTCAAAGCACTCCATATCGACCACCTTGCTGTTTTTATAGGTCTCAATAGTACTGGGCTGACCATTACTATGGAAGTATTCCCATTTACCTTCCTGAGTATCGAGATTATAAAAACCCTTTGACTCAAGCTGGCCATTCTCATGCCAACTGATCCAGAATCCATCTTTGGTGGATTGCTTATAATGGCCGCTATCTTTCAGTTTTCCATTGGGATGGAATGATATCCAGGCACCGTCCTTTGCATTTATAATAGGTTCATCTGACAGTACGCCTGGATTTCGAATTGCACTTACTGGACTATATTTATCTGGTAAGGATTCATCGGATGGATAATTGGCGATAGAGAAAAGCTGCCCATTCTCATGCCATGAATACCATGTATTCACCATTTGATTATTTTTCAGCATCCCCGAGTCTTTCAGTTGACCATTACGAAAATAGAATTTCCACACGCCTTGCTGAATATTATTAGTATAATTCCCTTCCATGGCTTTTTTGCCTCTTGGAAAGTAAAGAGTAAATGGCCCTTCTTTTACAGTAAGTTTTTTGTCTTTGAAATAGGCTTTTAAAAGAATACTTGTATCTGGATATACACCCATCATAAACCAATACTCGCCATTTCGAATCGCCATGGCAGCATAAGCGGCATCATTTTCTTTAGTATATTCTAATGCTCCGTTTAGGTATTTGCGTAAGGTATCTCCCTTCTGAGCCCTGGTGGCAGAACTTATAATCAAAAGCAGTATGAAGAAAATAAATTGACGCATACTATTTTGTTTTCACCCTATACACCGGATACCTGTTGTGATTTGGTTCATAGTAAAGTGAATTCTGATAAACAAAGTTAAGCTGCGCACCGCCACTTTTTGCAAAGGCGCTATCTGTTTTTTTACGTTCGTCTAATTTAACTTTTAATTCAGGATGTTCCTTCAGGTACTGGGCAGCGATATCTTCATATGCATACCCGCTATAACCTTCTTTTTGTCCCAGTATGGCATCAAAGAAATTCCAGGCAAAATAACTGTCATCTGCCGAAGGTTCCAATACTTCCATAAGGAAGCGATTCCCTGGCTGGTTCATCGGTATATAGTAATCCCCTTTGCGGAATTTTATTTTCTGCATGCTGGTACTTGTCTTCACATCACTATTAGGGTGATGCATTTCATACTGACGGGCAGCTGCTTTATAATCTTCGATTTTATAAACTTCCACTTCTATAGTTGTATCTTTTGCAAATTGTCTGAATGAAATTTTATTGATTTTTAAAAGATCAATGACTGTCCACCAGCCTTGTGGAATTATATAAGCATCTGGTTTTGTTATGACTGTTTTGTTATTGAAATAATTATAATAGGGTATTTTCTTTTCATAAGGTTTGCTGCGGTCGTAATAAAGTCGGGGTTGTCCTGAAATATCACTCGGTTTTCTTCCTGCTTCATATCCTTTGAAAGTAATGAGATCTGATTTGGTGCGATCGATAGTCCAGCTTACCGGAAAATCTTTTTGTGTTACAGTAGAAGCTTTTGTTTTATCACGTAGTTCTTTTATCAATGCTGAATTTTCGGTAGCGAAGCTGATCATGGTTTCCATCAATGCATAAGTAGATTTTACCCGCTGATCGTAAGGTTTCAACATATGGGTCTCTGCAACGAAGGCGAAGGTATGCCAGAGGGTGGCATAGCCACTGCTATATCTTGGTCCATCGAAATAAGCCGTCATTCCTGCGTCAGGAGTATTACCTCCGAAACTTACATAAGGTACCAAATCATAGCCCTTATCTTTCATTTTTGAATAGATGCCAGGTTCCATTTGTTTGTGCAGGTAATCGCCCATGATTCCTCCCAGCTTGCTATGCTGGGAAGTGAGTAATGTCATCACATGCTGGTAATCGGCTCCATTGCTTACATGGTTATCGAGGAAGATATCCGGATCGGTGAGATGAAATATCTCTGCAAAACTGCGGGCTTCTTTAGAATCG
Organism: Chitinophagaceae bacterium; assembly: GCA_016721085.1. Lineage (GTDB taxonomy): Bacteria > Bacteroidota > Bacteroidia > Chitinophagales > Chitinophagaceae > Endoryza. The sequence continues at coordinate 100,540 of JADKJI010000012.1, forward strand.
CTTTTGATGAAGTCGCGATTTAGGTCGAGGTTCTGTGAATTACCTCTGAAACCGAATTCCTCCGGACCGTTCTGGTCAACCCTATAAAAGGCACTTCTGTTAAGACAGCCACCGATATTGTAAACTGGGATAAAGGCCAGTACTACATTGTCAGGTAGTTTCACCTTATTGGTTACAATGTCTCTTGCCAACAACATACTGGCATCGATACCATCTGGTTCACCGGGGTGGATACCATTATTGATAAGTATGATTCGTTTATTATTCTTACGGATATTCTCAAAATTGAAGTCTCCGTTATTAGCCACAACGGCCAAGTGCAGTGGAAATCCGGCATCACTGGGTCCCATGGTCAATAGCTTCACCTTTCCAGAGGCGGCATCGAGTTGTTGCCACCATTTGATGATATCGGCGTAGGGAGGCGATTGGGTGCCGTTGCTTTTCTCGAAAAAGTGTTGCGGGAATTTGGGAATTACTAGTGAGGGTTGTACCAATGAGAAGGGGTTAGCCAATTTTTCATGCTCAAATTTAGTGAATACAAATCAACAACACGCAGGACGCAGAGCTCTCTTGTCCCTTTGAGGCAGGAACTCCCTGCGATCTCCTCGTTCTCTGCGGTAAAAAAACTAAAAACAAAGCCTCTAAGTAATTAATAACGTTGTAACACTTCAGAACCTTAAACCCTTAAACTTTGAACCTCTTAAACCTAGATAACTTCTAAAGTGAAAGCAGGAACGTCGTCCCCTTCTCCTGCTGCTGCACAGAAATAGAACACTTAATCGCTTTCGCCAGGTCGCGGATGATATGAAGACCAAGCCCGTGCCTTGAATTGGGTACAACACTATCATCGTATAAAGGCTTCACTTGTTCTTCTGTAGCACCGGGGCCATTATCTGTGATGGATAGATAAGTATTACCATCCACGGCCCAGGCCTTCCAGACAATACTTGCATTAGGAGTGTCTTTCAAGGCACTAATGGCATTGCCTGTAAGATTCTGCATTATGGTTTGCAGGTAATTCATATCTGTGATTACCGCTAAGTTGTCGGGCGATTGGAAACTGAACCGAATATTCGACTCTTCTGAGAATGAACTCCTGATATGGTCAAAAAGATTGGATACAGGTATAACTGTTGAGCTTGGCTTGAACTGTTCCATTTGCCCTTTACTCCATAGTAGCATCGATTCCATGGTTTCCAGTAGTGATTCGGCCGACTGAGATATCCGTTGCTGGTGATGTTCTGTTTGCTCTTGGTTTAAGAGATCTGGTGACTCTTTCTGGAGATGAAGGAAGTTGACCAGGTTGGCAACAGGACTTCTTAAATCGTGACTCAATATGGCGAAGAATTTTGCTTTTACCTTATTGGCTTCATCCAATTCTGAATTCAATTGCAATAGGGTGGTGTTGGTTTTCTTTCGGGTGCGACTTTGCCAAAACAATAATCCTCCTATGATTGCCAGGAGCCCAATACCAGTTACCAATGCAATCTGTTGTTTTTTCTGGTTAGCGATAGTCAGGTTATTTATCTCTAATTTTTTATCTCGTAATGAGAGCTCTTTTTCACTCTCCAATTGGGCAATCTGGTTCTTGATATCCTGTGAATGAAGTGAATCATCAACGGTTTTATATTTTTATAAAGTGAATATGCATTTTTGTAGTCGGATTGTAATTCGTAAACATCCGATAAAATCAACCCATAGAATGATTCATAATATAGATCGTTGATAGTTTGGCTCATCGAGATGGTTTCTTTCAGGTGTTTTTCAGCCGATGCCAGTAATTCTTTTCGGCTAAAGCTGGAATTCCCCGGATGCCTTTTCTGCGTTAGGGAATCATTAATGGCAAGGTCAAGATAGGCGCCTCCGATATTCCCTTTGTTAACAATGGCATTTTGTCCACCTGGAGCTAATTCTTTCCAGATAGGGGTAGCTAAGAATGAATATTCCAATGCCTTTTCATAATTACTTTTTTTACTGTTAAGATCGGCCAGGTAATCATATACAAATGCCAACTGACGGTTATTTCCAGTAGATAAAGAGATGTCTTTTGATTGTTCAAAATATCCAATGGCTTTATCATAATCTTTGATGGAGACATAATCACCCCCGATAGCACTCAGGGCAATGGCTTGTTTTTCCAAATCATTCTGTGATTTGAAAAAAGCTAATGCTTTTTCATGGTATTCTAATGCTTTGGAAGTATTGTTCTGTGCGAGATAGATACCGCCGATATTGAAATTGGCCATTCCCTGGGTAGCACTATCTTTTTCTCTTCCGCCAATCGAAGAGATTTGAAATAATATTCGGAAGCTTTTATATAATCACCTTTCACTTTATAGATATTGGCAATGGCATTCCAGCCCATACTGATTCCTTTCGTGTTTTTTGTTTCCTGGAAAATCAATACGGCACTATCCAATAGGGGCATAGCTTTTTCATAATCTCCCAGATAGGTCATGCAGTTGCCTATTGTAAGATAGAATTGGGAAATCCCTTTTTTGAAATCTGTCTTGATGGAAAGTGCTAATCCGGTTCTTGCATACTCAATACTTTTTGCTGGATTGCTTTCAGAATAGCTTCTAGATATTTTATCAATCAGTTTTATCTTAAGGGTATCATCCTTTTCTTTTTCTAACAACACCAACAGCGAATCTGCAAATGGATTTGTTTGCGAGAAAGCAGTTCTGGTAATGCAACTTAACAATAGAATAAGGATGAGTGTCTTTTGCATGTATGCTAATCTTTTAATTGATCCAATGTTTCCCTATAACTTCTTCCCAACGGGGATAGCCATATCGTTTATAATCACTTCGCTATTATGAATCCTGCTTACATAATGTTTTTGTACGGCATAGCTTCTATGAATGCGGATGAACGACTTGAAGTCTTTTTCTTTCAGCAAATTGCCCAGACTATTTAAAACGCAATATTTTTTCTGGTTGGTGATAATGCCTGTATAGTCTTTTAGTGCCTCCAGATACAATATATCTTTTAATTGAATCTTTACCTGGTCATGTCCTTCTTTAATATAAATAGCATCGGCTCCGAGATGATAATCTAGCAAAGCTGCTTTTTGTCTTACTTCCATGAATTGCTGCAATCGAGACATGCACTTATCAAATCTTTCAACTTTAACAGGCTTCACTAAGAAATCAAGTGCTTCAAGTTCAAACCCATCCACAGCATAATCGGGATAAGAAGTAATGAAAATACAGGCAGGCACCGTTTTCAATTGTTTTCTGAATTCAAGCCCGTTTATTTCAGGCATATCTATGTCGAGGAATAAAATATCTGGTGGAGAGGATTTGCTGAATTCTAATGCTTTTAGGGCACTATCAAAAACCCCAAGGATGTTGATGTAGGGATAGCGTCTAACGAGTGACAGGGTACTAAGTCTGTCAATCTCATCATCATCCACAATGATGCAATTGTAATTTGTAGGAGGGTTCATTTTCAGAAATAAGGTCTATTCAAATATAGGTTTTTTTGGGGACGGGGTGGAATGTCGTTCGGCGATTTAAATGGTTGTTTGTCGATAAGAGAGTAATAAGGTAGAAGTACAAAGATAGATTTGGTAGAATTGGAATGGTTAGTTACAGTGAATAGAAATAAAACAATTTATATGAGGGTCTTTTTCTACTTATTAGGAATGTTGATAGTGAATTCCTCATTTGGGCAGAATGTTGGAATTGGAACTACTTTACCAGGGGCTAAATTGGATATAAATGGAGATGTGATTCTTCGAAATGTAACTATTACATTAAGTGATGGACCAAATGAAAATATTAACACTGATACTGCCCGCTTTTCCCATTTTACAATTGTTGGCCCTGCTACTGTATTTGAAATGGGGGTATTACGGGTGGACATTGATGGAAGGATAGTAACTTTTACAATACATCAGCCTATTTAATGGTGATAAAGCATTTGTCAACTGGTATCCAATACCCAAAAATCAAATTCATACAGGAACAGGTATTGATCTCAGTCTTAGCAGTTACAGCTCTATTACGTTTCGGTATTTATCTTTTGATAGCCTTTGGCATATTGTGGCAACACATAATGAATGGAATCCTTCTACTTCTGGATTTTGGAATGCCAATGGCAATGACATCTATAATACTAATCCTGGACGAGTAGGCATTGCTACTAATCAACCTTTGAAATGTTTCATATGGATAGTGAAGTATTAAGGTTGGTAGGAATGTCTGGACTACAGGTGTGTCGAATACTTTCCTCAAGTTTGGAGATAATAATTTTGTAACTATTGGTGAAGACGAAGCTGATGATCATTGCTAGTAAAGCAAAGAATTCGTATTCAAACCTTCAGGTGTTGGTTATCCGGGTAATGTGGGAATTGGAATAAGTCCTTCATCAGTATACAAATTACAGGTCAATGGGAATATTTTCGCTTACGGAAGTGGGATTAATTACGGCACAGGTTTTTCGGGGGGAGGCTTACAAATATCAGCAAATGACCATCCTAATCAGACGGTATTATTGGATGGTAAAAGTATTCAAGCTTTCGGTGGAACTACCGCTTTTGCGGTACCTACTCCAAAAGATTTCACGCTAAATCCATTTGGTGGAAAGATTCAGATTGGTACTCTTAGCTCCGCAGCTTCTACATCCATCTCATTTCCAAACCGACTTGGAAACAAAATAAGTTTTTGGTCGAGCGGGCCAAATAATGATTTCGGAATTGGTTTGAATTCAGGGAATCTTCAACTCTATACTGCGGGCTTTGATCGTATAAGTTTCGGTAATGGGAATGCCAATAGTTTCAATGAAGCTGTTGGTATTATTTCTGGTGGACCCACGCAAGGAATTTATGCACCAGAGACGGGTAATCTTAATATTGTTCCATTAGGTATCATTCAATTTTCATTTCGTACAAATGGAACTGGTGTGCAAGATGTGGTTATCACGAATGTTGCAGGCAATATGGCAACAGGTGGTTATGGCAATATCACAACTATAAGTGATGATGATTTTATCAGTTTCCTCATCAATTTAGATGTTTTAAAGTGTTCAAACTATTCTACAGTTATTGCTATTGGGTCCCCTGAATTTAACGGGGTAAATCGATTTATGATTCGAGCCCAAAGTAATATTCTGCGAACAGCTACAGAAGCGGCATTAGAAATCAGGTATGGCGCAGATGGTTTTCAGCCTACAGGCAATACATCCGGTTCATTTCAAGGGTTTGGGAAATACATTCTTTATGGTATTAAATAATTTATATGAAAAACACTTTTTCGTCTTTATTGATAATTGGGTTGATGCTTAGTTCCTGTAAAAAAGCACCACTGACTCCACCAACCACTGGAACAATTAAACATACTCCTGCTTACATAGCCCCTGCATTTCAGCCAGGCATGCCATTTAGTTTAACTGAGTTTAATATCTATGACCTTGACCATCCTGAAAACAGCGAGAAGCAATATTTCCGTATTGATTTTCGCTATACCGATAGTGCTGTTGTTTTGGTATCACCCCGTTCTATTGATAGTATTGCCCTTGGCTGGCCAGCAAGTCAAAGAACTATGAAATGGAGTAGTGGGGCTGAATTTATTCTGGATGGACTTTCTTATGTCAGAATCAGTGGTGGTGCCTTTCAGCAAGTTGCCTATAATCAAAACTCACCACAGCATGCGTGGTTAGGAGTTATGAAACAAACTTTAGGAGGTGCAGGATTGCCCGATGGAGAATTGCTATGGTCTTCCAGGTAATCTGCAACTATTCTTCTTAAGCTCCAGATTGGCTACTGCAATAAGTGCAAGGGATCCTCAGGGAGTTCCAACTTATCAATTATACGATATGGCTTCTCTTTTTGGTGATGCATTTGCAGCCTACGACTGGCGTGATGTTTCTCAATTCATTTATTTTAGAAGTCTTTCCCAATTCTATTTCTTCGATTTTAAGAATTGGAAGTATTTCACCATTGGGAAGTTCGATGGATTGGCCGGCCCATATATTGGTCATCCTGCCCGAAGCCTGGATAGGTTTGTGAAGTGGCCGGAGGGGTGGGGGAGGAAACTTTGAGTATGTTCAAAAGGTTCCAGAAGTTCCAGAGGGCTGATTAATTGCAGGCAGTTTGTGATGTAGATATTTTACCGCGGAGACGCGGAGGCGCGTTTTTTTGAGTAAAATTCATTCTGGATTTTTAACCACTAAGACACGAAGGGCACAAAGAAACACAAAGGGAGTCTGTATAAACAAGATTGTAATAGATATAATACAGTATGGAATCTCTTCGTGATTCTTTGTGCCCTTCGTGTCTTAGTGGTTCAAAAAAAACATAATGGACGCGGAGATTCTCTGCGACCTCTGCGCCTCTGCGTGAAAAACCCAAAATAACTATTTAGTCGAAAACCGCGTCTCTGCGTCTCTGCGGTGAAATGTACTTTTTAAAAGCTCACATCGATTACAAAATAAAAAAGCACCCCGTCTCTCAACGGGGTGCTTATGTTTATAAGTTAGAACCGGCTTATTTAGCCAGCTTGTTCACGTTCTTTGTAAGACCGCTCTTAAGGTTAGCTGCCTTGTTCTTGTGGATGATGCCACGCTTAGCCAGCTTGTCGATCATAGACGCTACATCTTTCAATTTAGCACCTGCTTCAGTGCCAGTTTTGATCGCTTTAAGATCACGAATCGCATTACGGGTTGTTTTACCATAATACTTATTTCTCTCGCGGCGTTTAGTAGCCTGACGTACATCTTTCTGGGTAGCTTTGTGATTAGCCATGAACTGAAATGTTTTTTATTCCCTGTTAAAATTAGGGAGGCAAAGGTAAGCCCTGAAGGCAGAACTACCAAAAAATCAAAAAACTAATTTTCATTTGTTGACACATTGTGTAATTCCTTTGTATAGTATTGATTTTCAGCGAAAAACAATCTTATCCCTTACAGTGAATTCTATCAGAAAATTACTTTTCGCCTTCCCGGTTATATCCTGTATTTAAAATATCGGTTTTTTTGAATTTGTGTTGCCCCCTCCATCGCCATTTTTGCGCCTTTTCGTAAGCGGGAAATCTTTCCAAAAAAGGTGGTTATCAGGCCTTCAGCTACTTTGAGTTACGGCATTTTAACCGATATTTGCCTTCCATTCTACAATTGCCACTTTACATGAAGGATTTCTCGTTCATTACCAACTCGCACCCTCAATTTATTGAGAGCCTCTATCAGGATTTTTTGAAGAATCCGGAGAGTGTTGACCCTGAGTTTAAAATGTTTTTCCAGGGATTCGATTTCGCAAGTGCACAAGCTGCACCAACAAACGGTGCCACCGCTACACAATCTGTAGCTTCATCAAGTTCTACTGATTGGAAAGCTGAAATCAATGCTTATCGCATGATATTAGGGTATCGTAATAAAGGCCACCTTATTGCCAATACTAACCCTATCCGTAAACGAAAAGATCGTGGTGCTAACCTGGACCTTAACTTCTTTGGTTTTTCTGAAGCAGATATGGGTAAAGAATTCTTTGCCGGTAATTCATTGGGATTGGGAAGAACCACTCTTAAGAATATCATTGATCATCTCAGGAAATCATATGCCAACCATATTGGTATCGAATTCAAATATATAAGCGACCAACGCAAAATAGATTTCCTTACCAGTTTCATGGAAAAGGATTTCCATAAGGAATTATCCATCGATGTAAAAAAACGTATTCTCGAAAAGCTCAACCAGGGAGTTATGTTCGAGAAATTCCTTCATACAAAATATGTTGGACAGAAACGTTTTTCACTCGAAGGAGGAGAAACAACCATCGCTGCCCTTGATGCCATCATCAATACTGCTGCTGAAAACGAAGTGCAGGAAGTTGTGATCGGTATGGCCCACCGCGGACGATTAAATGTATTGGCGAATATCATGGGTAAAACCTATGAACAGATATTCAGCGAATTCGAAGGCACTGCCAAACTGGATCAGACCATGGGTAGCGGCGACGTGAAATACCATATGGGTTATGGTTCCGAACTGGAAGCTACCAATGGAAAAACGATTCACCTGAAACTGATGCCCAACCCTTCGCATCTGGAAGCGGTGAATCCAGTAGTTGTTGGATTTGCCCGCGCCAAGGCGGATGTAATGTATAAGAGTGATTTCGATAAGATATTACCGATACTGATACATGGGGATGCTTCTATAGCAGGACAAGGAATAGTATATGAAGTTTTGCAGATGAGTGATCTGGATGGTTATTATACCGGTGGAACTATTCATTTTGTAATCAATAACCAGATCGGGTTCACTACCGATTTTGATGATGCCCGAAGTTCTGATTATTGTACTTCATTGGCTGCTGCCATACAGGCGCCAGTAATGCATGTGAATGGAGATGATCCGGAAGCAGTGGTGAAATGTGTGCAGATAGCTACACGCTATCGCCAGGAATTCAATAGCGATGTGTTTATCGATATGGTTTGTTATCGTAAGCATGGTCACAATGAAGGCGATGATCCTAAGTTCACACAGCCCCATCTATATGCATTGATCGATAAGCATCCAAATCCAAGGGAAGTATATACAACACATCTTTTGGAGAACGGAGAATCTGATGCCAAAGAACTGGCAAAGGAAATGGAAAAGAAATTCTGGGGCGACCTGCAAGAGCGTCTGGATGAAGTGAAGCAACATCCTCTTCCTTACCATTACCAACAACCGGAATTATGGTGGAAAAGCCTTCGTCGTTCTACAATAACAGACTTTGATCAGAGTCCGGTTACTGCAATTAGTGCCGAGAACTTCAAAAAGATATTCGATGCCCTTATGACATGGCCTGATACCTTCAAGCCATTGAAGAAAGTGGAGAAGATATTACAGGATAAGGTAAAGCTATATCAGACAGAGAAAAAAATTGACTGGGCTACAGGAGAACTGATGGCATATGGAAGCCTGATGCTGGAAGGAAAAGATGTGAGGATGAGCGGACAGGATGTACGCAGGGGAACATTCAGTCATCGCCATGCAGTATTGCGTGATGAGAATACTGATGAAGCCTATTCCCGTTTAAGTCGCATTGACGCCGCTAAGGGAGAATTCAGGATATATAATTCCTTATTGAGTGAATACGGTGTGTTAGGTTTCGAATATGGTTATACTTTGGCTAACCCGAATGCATTAGTATTATGGGAAGCACAGTTCGGTGATTTCAGTAATGGTGCCCAGACAATGATCGATCAGTTCATCAGCGCTGGTGAGCAGAAATGGAATCGTATGAGTGGAGTGACTATGTTACTGCCTCATGGGTATGAAGGACAAGGACCAGAACATAGCAGTGCCCGATTGGAACGTTTTTTACAGATGTGTGCTGAGATGAATATGGTGATCACCAATATTACAACGGCAGCTAATCTGTTTCATGCTTTACGTCGTCAGTTAGCATGGCCTTTCCGTAAGCCATTGATTAATTTTTCGCCAAAGGCAAATCTTCGTCACCCTGGTACGTATTCTTTGGAGTCAGAATTGTTGAATGGTGGATTCAAGGAAGTGATAGACGATTCATTTGTAGATTCACCTGCTCAGGTTAGTAAGGTTTTATTCTGTAGCGGTAAGATATATTTCGATCTGGCAGAGCAACAGCAGAAAGGAAATAATAAGGATGTTGCGATTGTGAGGGTAGAGCAATTATATCCACTGCCAGCAGCGCAATTGGAAGCCTTATATAAGAAATACAGCAAAGCAACTTGGTTTTGGGTACAGGAAGAACCGCTCAATATGGGAGCTGCTTCCTATCTGCAGATGAACCTTAAGACTATCAATTATGGAGTCATCAGTCGCCAGCCAAGTGCCGCTACCGCAAGTGGATATGCGAAAGTGCATAAGCAGGAGCAGGAGGAGATTGTGGAGACGGCGTTTTCGATATGACGATATGAGGAGGAATTTGAAAATTTGAGAATTTGAAGATTTGAAAATGCCTGCCCCCGCAGCAGTGCGTGGGGAAATAGCCGGGTCAAATAATTGGGTAGTGAAGTAGGGCAGTTAGAAGGAAGGGACGTAATTATGAGTTGTAAAATTGAGGGAAGGACTTTGAATAAGGATAAAAAATACTTACCGCCTTCCCGGTTATAAAAAAAGAAACTGTATATATGATAGATATCAAAGTGCCAACAGTAGGAGAATCCATCAGCGAAGTAACCTTGCTGAAATGGACAAAAAAAGACGGTGACTATGTAAACCGAGACGAAGTTATTGCTGAGTTGGAAAGTGAGAAAGCAACATTCGAAGTGAATGCCGAGAAGGCTGGTATATTGAAGTTAGAGGCTATTGCAGAAGGGGATACCATCAAGATTGGAGATGTAATTGCTCATGTAGATGAAACGGCTGCTAAGCCCGAAGTTGCTGCTCCTGCTAAGGAAGAGAAAGCTCCTGTGGCAGCAACAGCAACCGCTAAAGAAGAAAAGAAAGCAGCACCTGTAGCGGCACCAACTCCTGATGCTTCAGTAAAAGCAACTCCTGTAGCTTCTGCTATTATCGCTGATAAGAAAGTAGATCCTAAATCGGTGACTCCAAGTGGTACCAATGGTAAAATATTGAAGGATGATGTGCTGGCGGCATTAAATAATCCGGGTCGTAAACCTGGAGCTGAACTTTTTACGAGGAATTCGAAGAAGGAGAAGATGACCAATCTCAGGAAAACAATTTCCCGCCGATTGGTAGAAGCAAAGAATACAACAGCCATGCTTACCACTTTCAATGAAGTGGATATGAAGCCGGTGATGGATATCAGGAACAAATACAAGGACAAGTTCAAGGAAGTACACGGGGTAGGATTGGGCTTTATGAGTTTCTTCGCGAAGGCCTGCGCTTATGCATTGCAGGAATGGCCGGCTGTAAATGCTTATATAGATGGTGATGAACTGGTGTATCATGACTACTGCGATATTTCAATTGCGGTTTCAACCCCTCGGGGATTAACGGTACCGGTAATACGCAATACGGAAAGCCTGAGCATGGTGGATATAGAGAAGAAAGTAATTGAACTGGCAGGCAAAGCCCGTGATAACAAGCTGTCAATGGAGGAGTTACAAGGGGGCACCTTCACCATTACAAATGGAGGAGTATTCGGTTCTCTGCTTAGTACTCCCATCATAAATATCCCACAATCGGCTATACTTGGTATGCATAAGATAGAAGAAAGGCCAATTGCGATGAACGGTCAGGTTGTTATCAGGCCAATGATGTATCTTGCATTGAGTTATGACCACCGGATTATTGATGGAAGGGAAAGCGTGAGCTTTCTGGTGAGGGTAAAAGAACTGTTAGAAAATCCGGAGCAACTATTGTTCGGTAAAGACCCTGTAAAAGCCTTATTAGAATTATAAATCAATCTTCGATATGAATAAGATAATCATACCTGCAATTGGTCTATTGTTTTTCCTGGCTTCTTGTCAAAAAGAAGTGAGTGTTGATTTGGGAGGTAGCGGTGGAAATGGTGGCGGTGGTGGCGGTGCCACAAACGGTGATTTGCTGTCAAAAATCACTGCTGCTGGTGCATCTGAAAATTATACAGTTGAATATACTTATGATGCATCAAAAAGAGTCATCCGGATTGTTTATACAGGAACTTCTTCAGGACAGAATATTGGGAATGATACAAGAGTAGTGCGTAATGCTGCTGGCATTATAACCCAGACTATTGAAAAAAATGCAGGCGTACCCGATAGCAGTATAACTATCGTAAACTATAATGCTGCCTCTGGCAGATACGAATCCAAAATAATGGAGATAACTACACAGGGATTTTCTGCTATTGATAGCTCTGTTTTTGTGTATGATGGAACAGGAAAAATTGTTCAGGTTGATGAGTATTTGTCAAACCCTGGAATTGGCCTCGATCCATTTTTGGCCGCTAAAACAGTGTATACTTATGATGCAGCTGGTAACAATGTAACCTTCAAAATTTTATCTGCAGATCCTTTGGGTGGTCCGGATGAAGTTTTAGCAGAAACCACTATCGGTTATGATACAAAAGTTAACCCATTGATCTTATCTGCTGGTGAAGCTGTCATACTTGGTGATCCATCAATGGCTTCCCCTAATAATCCAACTAAATACGATTATAAGGATGTTGCTAATGCTGGCACTTCGAGTTTTCTGCTTGATTTTACCTATACTTATAATACAAAAAATAAGCCTGCCACCTCGTCTTACACTCAAACACCAGGGGGTGGGGTTACTAACAATACCTATACTTACAAATAAGTGTTGATTTAAACGTATAAAAGGCGGCTTTCTGATGAGAGCCGCTTTTTTCATTCTATCTTGCAGTGTGAGCCATTATCATTCGCATATCCAGACAGCCCTTTCCCTTTTAGAAACCTACAAGGGTAAAGAACCTTTCGCAGTCTTTATCAAGAAGTTTTTTGCGGCTAATAAGAAGTATGGTTCCAAAGACCGTAAAGCTATTGCGCACTATTGCTATTGTACCTTTAGATGGGGTAAAGCATGGGCTGGTAAAGCAACAGAAGAGAAGTTGTTGGCTGGCGTTTGGCTTTGTAGCCAGCAAACACCAGGCATAATAAATGAAATGCGTCCTTTGTGGCTTGAAGCTGCTACAACAATGGGGATTGAGCCAGATACAGCAACTATAGAACAAAAGTTGGAAATCATTGGTCAGCCTGCTTATGATACCATTTTCCCCTGGACAAAGGATCTGTCTGAAGGCATCGATAGCAGGAAGTTTACAGAATCATTCTTCATTCAACCAGATTTATTCCTTCGTACCCGCCCAGGGAAGATGAATAAAGTAAAGCATCAATTGGATACAGCAGGAATATTCTCTACCCGTATAAATGAAGATTGCCTGGCGCTTACTAATAGCAGTAATCTTGAGAAAACAATTTCACCAGATAAGGATGCGGTTATTCAGGATCTGAGTTCGCAACAGATAACCCGATTTTTCCAGCAGGTCCCCAAAAAGGATATGGCAAGTGTTTGGGATGCTTGTGCTGCCAGTGGTGGCAAATCTATATTATTGTTTGATTACCTTCCTTCTGTTAAATTAACTGTATCGGATATACGAGCATCTGTATTAAAGAATCTCGAGATGCGTTTCCATGCAGCCGGCATTAAGGGTTTTAGATCTTTTGTAGCCGATCTCAGTAACCCGGGAAGAGCTATACCTGATGATAAATATTCTTTCATTATTGCCGATGTGCCCTGTTCAGGAAGTGGTACCTGGAGCCGTACACCAGAACAGCTTTGTGTATTTGATGAGGAGCGATTATTAGAATATGCCAGTCTGCAGAAGAAAATTATAAGTAGGTTGATACCAGCATTATTGCCAGGTGGTTATTTCCTTTATATTACTTGTTCAGTATTTCGTCAGGAAAATGAAGCACAAGTAGATTTCTTGTTGGAAAACTATCCTGTAAAATGTGTTAAGAAGGAAACCATCATTGGGTATGATAAGAAAGCAGATACTATGTTTGCGGCACTTTTTACTACTTCATAACCTTTACCAATTCCTTGTTTTTACCATCAGTATAACGAATATAATAAGTACCGTGTGGAAGACCCTGAGCTCTGCTGAATTCAATTACATATATCTGGTCTGTAGTAATATCTACACCTTTTGTTTCAATCAACCTTCCTAATGCATCGAGCAATTGAATACCCGCTTTACCTGTCACTGGTGCTTTAAGTACCAGTTTCAGTTCCTGTTTAAAAGGAACAGGGTAGGGCTTCAGCCATCTATCTCCAAGAATGCCAGCAATATTTCTTGCTTCACGATCTTTCGTAAGAATCTCATATGCTAATCTGAAATTAGGAATGCCATATCCATACTGTGCATCAGGTGAAGAATATCTGCTCGAGCTTTTCTGAACCGCATTGGTGATTTCCATATTGGTGAACTCAGGGAATGCCTGCCATAAACATGCAATCAACCCGCAAGCCAAAGGATTTGAGAAAGAAGTACCATTTCCAGCAGATGCATTGCCTGCTGTATTGGCAAGTACAGTTCCTTGCCCAACAGAAACTATATTTGGTTTCGTTCTTCCCGCTCCGTTAGGTCCCCAACTGCTGAACCCAGCCATAATACCTGTAACTGTGGTAGCACCGACTGTGAAAACGCTATCGCCATCAGCAGGACAGGAAACATATTTTGCTTCTCCAGCCTGACCGCCAGAATTACCAGCACTATTTGTAACGATAATTCCTTTTTTAACAGCTAAGTCTGCCCCGATTGTTATCATTGCTGTATTACCATTCCTTTGGGCATAACTATGATTGAAAACAGGGTCATCAAAATCAGCATATCCAAGCGAAGAAGTAATCATATCAACACCCGCACTATCAGCAAACTCAGCAGCCACCACCCAGTTCTGTTCTTCAACTGGATATTCTGTTGCGGCATCTTCTGTTCTTAATAAAAAGAATTTTGCGTGTGGTGCCGAGCCAATTATTTGTCCTGGCTTATTGGCACCTATTATCGAAAGACAATAAAGTCCATGCGGATGATCTTCTGTTACACTGGTTTCATTCATCACATAATCCCATTCTCCCAGTACTCTGTTTTGGAGTCGTATGCTATCTATTGCGCTATTGGTTTTATATCCATAAAAACCAGCATCAAGTATGGCAATGGTTATTCCCTGGCCTGTAAAGCCAAGGTCGTGCAGATATTCTCCTTCGTGGAGGTGAATTTGTGCAAAGCTATTACCATAATTCAAAACAGGGGTGCCTTGTGAGCCGCTTGTACCATAAGCTCCATTACGTATTTCAGATGGAGGTAATGATGTTATTACTTCCTTGAATTTACTGCTAACAGGATTGTTATCGTTTGGTCTTGCTTGTGCTGCAATGGGCGATGTGCCTTTTACAAAAGGAAGATTATTTATCTGAGTAAGTGCAGCAGCATCCGTAGTGGTTATCAATACCTGATTCAACCATTTTGAAACATTAAGTACTGTAACGTTTGGTACTTGTCTTATGGCAGTAAGATATGCGGCAGAAACCGGTAGATCGGTTGAATCTAGCGTAAGCTTTTGACGAGTTCTTCTTTCGATAGCTTTTGCTGATAAATAGGTCGAAGGATTGGAAAGACTATGCGTAGTTCCACCTTTATTCTTTAGTTGGATTATGTATTTGGAGTATTGAGCATGCGCGCTGCTCCCGATAAAAAAACTAACGAGTATGAGAAGGTATAATTTTTTCATCCTTTGCAGTTTTGAGCTATGAGCTATTTTGGACCTATCAGTTATGGTCTATCATTACCATTTTGATGCCATATCCGTTTCTGTAACCTGGATTTCCACCATTTGGTGGTTGGTATTCCCAATGAAGGAAATCTCTGTAAATAAGGCCTATGCCTTTTCCGAATACTTCTTTGCTAAACGTTTTTTCACTGTAAAGGTTTGGATCAGTAGGTACACCTATCACTTCATCTATCTGGTTTATGGTAAGAGTGTTTTCTACCACTTTGTTATTCCAAACAGAGAAAGGCTGGTCCACGTTTTCGTATGTATAATCCCAGTCGTCCATAAAACGGACTTCTGAATTAATTGAGTAAGTGTCAATAAAGGAGTTTCCTTTCCAACTGAATCCTTCCGATACTGGAAGTTTCAATTTCATGTAGCGAAGATTATTTTCCACAACTTCAACTGATTCACGAACGGGAATAAGATTGATAGTAGTTACTGGAGTCCATGGTTTTGTACCTGTTGTATCGCTGAGGTAACGAACAATCCTCCAGCCTGGTCGGCCCAGATTGTCTGTGATAGCGGCTTCCACAACTTCTTTCGCCTGGTATTTTACAACTGTATCTTTTTGTCCGTAGTTGATATAACTGGTAGAATCTAGCCTGTAGGTGATATATTTCCCCACACTCATTTGCAGGTATTCTTCCAATGCTGCGGTTGCATAATTGTCTTTCTTTTCACAAGCGGCAAGGCCCACAAGTAAAACAGTTGCTAAGGTTAAAGAAGTAAATAGTTTTTGCATACTAAAAGGATTCAAATTCCAGCTACCTGTAATTCGTAAAAAACACACCGGTAGCTGCCAATCAACAAAAAAAGGCCATTTTATAGTTGAGTAAACGTAAAAACGGGGGTTTTATTACTTGAGAATCTAGGTTTTATGAAAGGGGGGAGGCTGGGATTTCTATTTATTGACCTTGTATATGTTATTGATTATTAATAGTTTAATATGTTTTGTAAAATTTAACCGCAGAGACGCGGAGACTCAGAGTTTGCCCCTGCGTCTCCGCGTCTCTGCGGTTAAAAAAACTCCTCAAACAAACTCTAAATATCTATTCAGGCCGTTAAACCTTAAACTCTTAAACCCTGGAACCTTCCTCAACCTCTCATTATAACTCCGCCCCCCACAACATCATCCCCCTCATAAAACACCGCACTCTGTCCCGGAGCAATACCTTTAGCATCTTCGAAGAAATGTACCCTGATGCCTTTTTCGTGGTTATATAGATTACTTAATGTGCCTTTGTCTTTGTAACGAATTTTTGTAATTGATTCCATTCCGTCAGTAATTCCATCATACTTTAACCAGTTGAGTTTGGTCACCAGCATTTCAGGACGGTTCAGGTCTTCTTCATCACCCAATACAACAGTATTACTATCCGGATCAATTCCTGTTACATAAACAGGCTTGCCGAAAGTGATATCAAGACCTTTACGTTGGCCGATAGTATAGAATGGATAGCCTTTATGCTTCCCTAATATTTTGCCTTCTTTGTCAACGAAATTTCCACCTGCTACTCTTTCTTCCAATCCTTCTACTTTACGTTTCAGGAAACCTCTATAGTCATTGTCTGGAACAAAACATATTTCATAGCTCTCGCTTTTCTTGGCGAGTTCAGGATAGCCATAGTCCAATGCCATTTGACGGATCTCTGTTTTTCGATAAGGACCAAGTGGTAAAAGAGTCCTGCTTAAGAGATCCTGTTGCAATCCCCACAAAACATAACTCTGGTCTTTTGTTTCATCAATTGCTTTACTGATATAATAGCGGTCGTTATCGTGACGGTTTATCTTACCATAATGACCTGTTGCAATGAATTCACAATCCAGCGCATCGGCTCTTTTCAGTAAGGCTCTCCATTTGATATGCGTATTGCACATTACGCAAGGATTTGGTGTGCGACCAGCCAGATATTCATCAACAAAATTATCAATCACGAAATCACCGAATTCATCCCTTATATCGAGAATGTAGTGAGGAAACCCATGCTGTACAGCAGCCATACGGGCATCATTAAAGCTGTCGATATTACAGCATCCTGTTTCTTTCTTTCCCCCACCACTGGCGGCATAGTCCCATGTTTTCATAGTAATCCCTATCACTTCATAACCTGCGTCATTAAGCATCAGGGCCGTGACGGTACTGTCGATACCCCCACTCATAGCTACTAGGACTTTTCCATTGCGACTCATTCCCTCTTTTCCTTTTTATTTTGATTTTTTGCGAATCGCAAATATACAACCGTTATGCGGGTTGTTGAAATGGCCGGTTTTCGCTTTTGGGAACATTATGCCAGATATTGCCTATCAATAGGTTATGAAGGGAATTTCATTACCCTATAGTTCATTAATAATTAATTAATTTCCCATGCTGTAAGTATTCAGCATTTTTATCTTCTAAAACCAGTTTCGGATGAGTCGTATATTTTTTCTTCTTACATTTTCATTTATCATAGTAAGTGCAGAAGCACAAAAACAACATAAGGCCGTATTTATAATAGCAGATGGCATTCCTGCAGATGTTATTGAAAAACTGGATTTGCCAAATTTGACTGCCATCCGGAATGTGGGTGGCTATTCAAAAGCATTTGTTGGTGGTGAGAAGGGTGGCTATTCCCAAACTCCAACAATATCAGCTGTTGGCTATAACAGTTTGCTTACAGGTACCTGGGTGAATAAACACAATGTGTGGGATAATGATATAAAAGATCCCAATTATAATTATTGGAACCTCTTCCGTTTTTTCAAAACACAGTATCCTAAAAAGACTACAGCTGTATTTTCTACCTGGCTTGATAACAGGACAAAATTGATTGGGAGTGAAGCTGCGGCAGCTGGTTTTGTGCAACCAGATTATCATTTTGATGGATTAGAAAATGATACAGTTCAATACCCACATGATAAATTGTCGAACTATATCCATTTGATTGATGAAAGAGTTACTGATACCGCTTCATCAGTTATCAAAAGAATGGCACCTGACCTTTCCTGGGTGTATCTTGAATTCACAGATGATATGGGACACCGTTATGGTGATAGTAAGGAATTTTATGATGCTATAGTTACTATGGATAAACAGGCGGGAAGGATATGGGAAGCGATTCAATATCGTGAGAAGAATTTCAATGAAGAATGGCAGTTGTTCATAACTACCGATCATGGAAGAGATGCAAAAACAGGAAAGAATCATGGAGGACAATCAGATCGTGAAAGAGGCACATGGATAATTACAAATGCCAAAAACCTGAATAACCATTTTAAGGAAGGGCAGCCCGCAATAGTTGATATATTCTCTTCGATCGCTCGTTTCCTTACTATTGAAATTTCGAAAGAGCAATTGATGGAAGTAGATGGGGTTTCGTTGACAGGTCCCATCTCGGCCACTCAGCTGAAAGTTGTAGCTGAAAAGGATTTGCTGCACCTTAATTGGAAAGTATTGGATGGAAAAGGGAAAGCGATAGTTTGGATTACTTCTACAAACCAATTCGGAACCGGAGGAAAGGATACATATAAAATAGTTGTTGAAGTGGCAGTAAAAGATGGAAGGGCTACAATAGATACTTCTAAATATCCATCGGGATTTTATAAGGTAGTAGTCGAGTTCCCCAATAATACCCTTAACTATTGGATAAAGAAGTAAGATGAATTTTAATTTTCCTAAGCATTTTCATGGGTAGTGCCCGGTGAATATCCTAATTTTAAGCAGTCGCTTTATAGACTGTTTAAAACTACTGTATGAGAAAATTCACCCTGCTTTTCATTTTGCTTGGAACATGTATTACCAGCTTTGCACAGGAACTTAGTTATTATCTTCCTAAAGATGTTACTTACGATGCCGCCATTCCAAAACCCAAAGACATCATTTTCCATGAAGTAGGTGAATGGCATGTAACTCACGATCGCCTCGTGAATTATATGAAAGCTATCGCTACTGCCTGTCCAGAAAGGGTGAAGCTGGAAAATATGGGATTCACTTATGAAGGCCGACCACAAGTTTTGCTGATCATAAGTTCAAAGAAAAATCTTCAAAACCTCGAACAGATACGTATCCAACATGTACAGTTGACAGATCCAACTAAGTCCGGATCATTAGCTACAGAAAATATGCCCATCGTTGTTTGGATCGGACATTCCATCCACGGCAATGAGCCCAGCGGAGCCAATGCCTCATTGCTGAGTGCCTATTATCTGGCAGCGGCTCAGGGAAAAGCAATTGATGACCTGCTTGATAATGTGGTTATATTATTTGATCCTTCTTTCAATCCTGATGGACTCCAACGTTTCTCCACCTGGGTAAACCAACATAAGAGTAAGAATCTGGTGACGGATCCCAACTCAAGGGAGTTTAATGAAGTGTGGCCTGGAGGAAGATTTAATCACTATTGGTTCGATCTTAACCGTGATTGGTTACCAGCAGTGCATCAGGAAAGTCAGAACCGACTCAAGTGGTTTCATGCCTGGAAGCCAAATATACTTACCGATCATCATGAGCAGGGTAGTAATGCCAGTTTCTTTTTCCAGCCTGGAGTTCCTTCAAGGGTGAATCCAATTACACCAGCTAAAAACCAGGAACTAACTGGTAAGCTGGCAAAGTTTCACGCACAATATTTAGATAAGATTGGTTCGCTCTATTTCACCAAAGAGAATTACGATGATTATTATTACGGTAAGGGTTCCACGTATCCCGATGTGAATGGCGCTATCGGTATATTGTTTGAGCAAGCCAGTTCACGTGGACATGCACAGCAGACTTCCAATGGAATATTGCGTTTTCCTTTTACAATCCGAAATCAATTCACTACCACATTATCTACATTAGAAGGAGCGAGGGTACTTCGTAAGGAATTCCTTGACTGGCAACGTGAATTTTACAAATCCGCTATGACCGAAGCTGCTGCTGCACCTGGTAAAGCTTTTGTGTTCGGAAGCCAGGATGATGGAACAAAAGCTGCTGTATTCTCCCAGATGCTTCGCAGACATCAGATAGATGTTTATGAACTCAATGCAGATGTGAATGCTGATGGCAGCAATTTCAGCAAGGGAAAAGGATTTGTAGTGCCTGCCAACCAACCACAATTCCGTTTGATACATGCCATTTTTGATAAGACACTTAATTATAAGGACAGTCTTTTTTATGATATCACTGCGTGGACAATGCCATTGGCATTTGGACTTAATTATGCAGAATTAAATGCTACCAAATTCAATGCATCTCTTTTAGGTAATAAGTTAGATCAGGTAGAAATGCCAAAAGGACAGCTATTGGGTGATAACAACTCGTATGCTTATTTATTTGAGTGGAATGAATTGTTAGCACCAAAGGCTTTATATGAAATGCAGGATGCTGGTTTAATGACTAAAGTAGCAAGTAACCCTTTTGAGATTGCTGTAAGTGGTGGTACTCATAAGTTCAACTATGGAACTATTGTTATTCCTGTCTCTTTGCAGCGCCTTACGGGAGATAAAGTAAACGAAATCATAAAAGGCATTGCAGAAAAGAATGGGTTAACAGTTTATGGTGTACAGACGGGAAATGTTATTAGTGGTAGCGATTTGGGAAGCAGTAAGATGTTATCGGTAGCCAAGCCAAGTGTTGCTATGATTGTAGGTGCTGGTGTAAATGCCACTGATGCTGGTGAGATATGGCATTTATTGGATCAACGTATGAATATCCCTTCTACCCATTTGGAGATTCCTGTGTTTAACAGAGTGGATCTGGGCAAATACAATACCATTATAATGGTAGGAGGATCTTATGGGGAATTGAATAAGGATAAGCTAAAAGCCTGGGTACAGGGTGGCGGTGTATTGATTGCAACAGAAGAATCTGTACAGTGGGCAGCGCAGAATGGACTTACTAATATAACCTTCAAGAAAACAGAAGCTCCAATAGATAGTTCGGCGAGATTGACTTATGTTGATAGGGAGCAGATCAATGGTGCTCAACAAGTGAGTGGTGCCATATTCGGTGCGGAAGTAGACCTTACTAATCCTCTCGCTTACGGATATACGCAAAAAACAGTAAGTCTTTTCAAGGCCAATCGGGTATTTCCAGAGAAAGGAAAGAATCCATTTGCTATTCCATTCTATTATGGGTCTAATCCTTTACAAAGTGGTTGGGTGAGTAAATCGAATGCTGATGCCATAAAGAATTCAGCTGCTGTGATCATTAGTCCACTAGGAAGTGGTAAAGTCATCAATATCGCCGACAATCCCAATTTCCGCGCTTTCTGGTTAGGTGGAACTAAGTTGTTCATGAATGCGATCTTTTTTGGAAGATTGTTGGAAGTAGGAGCGGGAGGTAGGGAGTAAGGGATTGTTAAGTCAAAAGTCAAAAGTGAAAAGTCAAAAAGGGAAGCCTCTGTGTTTCATTTTTGACTTTTCACTTTTGACTTTTGATTTTTGGCATACTGCAAATCAGCCAGTTACGCAAAAGCTCAAACAGAGGGTTTCTGTACAACTAAATTTTATCCCCAGTGGTTGTATGGGCGAGGTAGTGGTTAGTATAACATGTAAATTGCCCTTTCAAATCATTTTCGGAGTTAAATTTTAAGCTATGATCAAAATGCAAGTTATCGGCAACCTGGGAAAGGATTGCGTGACAAACACAGTGAACGGGAAGAATGTTATCAACTTCAATGTTGCCCATACCGAGAAATTTAAAGATGCGCAGGGTAACCAGAAGGACAAAACAATCTGGGTGGAGTGTGCGTATTGGACTGATCGTACAGGAATAGCACCGTATCTTAAAAAAGGACAACAGGTATATGTTGATGGAAATCCAGATCTGAGAACGTATACAAAAACTGACGGCACAATGGGTGCTCTCTTGCCTTAAGAGTGTTGGAGTTCAGTTATTAGGTTCAAGACCAGATGGTGGTGGAGTAAGCAATAGCTATACATCAGCACCTGCATCTAACAATGTACCTTCCGCCAGTGATATCACTGAGCCAGTTGATGATCTTCCGTTCTAATTAAGAACCGATAGAAAATTTAAGAGCCTTCCTTTCTTAGGGGAGGCTTTTTTGTTTAAAGGTCAGGAAGACCGGAAAGTCCGAAAGACCGAAAGACCGAAAGTCGGAAAGAAACTCCGATTCAAAGAATCATTATAATCATTCAAATCAAAAGAATCATAGTCAAAAATCCCAGCCAATCCCAAGATAATCCCTATAATCCCAGTCTATAATCCCAGTCTATAATCTCAGTCCAGAATTTCACCGCTAATATTTACCCCTGTCCTAAACGGATCCAACATCTCATTAATCAAAGTCGCGATTTCCCTTCTTGTAAGTATTTTGCTTGAAGGTAATTTTTGCTTTTGCGAATCGGTAATGCTTTTGCCTGTGCGGGAAATGAAAAGCAGCAGATCATTATAAGTTACTGGGTTGCTTTTTAGCCCTCTGTTTGTTGGGAAATGTTTGTAGAATTTATAGAAGCCAAGTTCCAGGTCGGAAAAACTTACTGTAGTGTCTGGGTAAAAGAATGTTTTATTCGCCCATCCTTCCGGTTTGCCTGTTCCTCTCAATATTCCGGTTGCCCCAATTTTTTGAATCGCCATCCAGTCTTTATCAGTTGTCTTCACATCGCAATAAGGCATCAGGAAAGTATATGATTGCAGCAGTGTTGATTGTACATCTCTTACATCAATTTCTTTTGGTGATTTCTTGTTTAGGATACTTTTTGCAGCAAGCACTCCTGCAGCTTGCCCGGTCAGCAATACACAAGGTTGTAAACGAGAAGAGCCATTTACAATGTTGGAAACGGAAATGCCTTTTTCGCAAACAATTAATCCCTCAATATCTTTTGGAATCAAAGCCCCTAATGGAACATTGAATGAAGGCACTTTGGGAAAGTTGATGCCAGGAGCTCTTTTTTCCGGCGCATGGTGATGGTCGACTGGGTAATCACCTACGGATATGCCTGTACGGTATAATGACTCTTTTTGGTTGAATGGATCTGTAAGGTAATTGGAAGTAAGTCTCACAAGTCCAACTACTCTTCTCCCTTCCCTATGGTAAGGCATCAGCGCCAATTTATCTTTACTGGGGAATTCTTCTGCCAATCCGATATGTTTCATCCCTAGTTGTGTTTGGATGAAATAAATAAAGCCAAGTGTTTTTTGTCTGGAACCTTCCAAAGCTTTCTCTCTTTCAATAGGGGCCATATCAATAAAATTCCCGACATAATCATTTCCATGTGCTGGCCAGTTGATCATGAATTTGTTTCCCTTTATTCTTCCGTAATCAAGCATCTTTTTGGCATCAACATTATAAGGTTTTCCTTCTTTGCAAGGGGCATCTGTGCAGCAGCAGAAATATAGGGTAGAATCATAATTCGCTGGACGGGCAATCGTCTTATCAGCACCAACTCCATAGTCTTTCAGTATGGCAGCCCAGGTGAGGTCTTGAATGATGAGGTAGTTGCCCGGTGCCATAGATTCATTGGAATAAGATTTGTCTTCCATTCCGATATCATATTTGGCGCCAGCTGAAGCAAAGGCATCACCGAGGTCGGTGCCATCAATAGTTAGTGTTGCATTTACAATCAGTAGTTCCTTTTTCTTATTGATGAATTGCGCTCCAACTACTTTGTTTCCCGATTTAAGAATTTTGTCGAAATGCCAGCCATATTTAACAGATAGGTTTTTCTCTTTTGCGGCCCATGCTTTGAAAATGCTGTCGCCAACATGAGGTTCAAAGCAGGTTTCACTAACCCAGCCGGTGAATAGGTTTCTGGTGCCGTAGTGTTTATAAAGAGCTTCGCGAAATTCCTGCCACATACCACTTGGGAGTTCATCATTTCCATCTGTACAACTTACACCTGCGGCAGTAAGCATACCACCCAGCCAGGGTGTAGATTCTACAATCAGTGTTTTTATGCCGAGGCGTGCCGATTGAAGTCCGGCTGCTGTACCACCTGTGCTTCCCCCCACTACCAGAACATCTGTTTGGATGGTTGTTTGGGCGTTGCTGCTAACAAAAGAAAGAATGGAAACAAGGAGGAAAAGGCGTCGCATTGGGAAGTTTTGTTAAATGTAGGGTGAAATTAATTTCTGGAGGGGGAAAGACCAGGATTGGGTGAGGATTTTCTTGTTTTTTTAGGGTGGAAAAACAGAGGGTTGACATCTCCCGAGATGTCATCTCGCCAGATGTCATCTCCCGAGATGTCATCTCGAAGGTTGACTTCCCGGGAGAAGTCAACCTGGTTCTGCTCACTTCCTCCTCACAATCGCCTCCACTTCCTCCCGACTCACCGCTTTCTGCTGGTCATCAATATTTATCACAATAAGGTATCCCTTATTGCCAGGAGTGGATGTAAACGCACTATAAAGATTGAATTGCTCGCTAACCAGGAGTCTGCCACTGGTTACATTCCAAATCTCCTTCGCACAAAGACATCCCAGAGTTGGAGAAATCGGGTAGTATGGCTTATCCTTAAAATATTCAGGATCGATGGTTGTACCATGGGCTATTATTTCAGAACGACCAATTTTGCCAGCAAAAAATGATTCTGTAAGTGGTTGGTAATTTCTCCAAGACGGCGGAAGTAGTTGTTGGTAAGCAGTCATTGGTACTATCGATGAATCCCAATCATTATGGAAAAACTTTTTCAAACTATCCTCATAAGGCATTATCATCTGAATGTTGGGAGTAGGTCCTATGAAGTTGTTATTGGCAACTGCCGTTCCTAATATGCTATATATGCCTTGCGGTGAATTGCCATTAGTTAGAAAATAGGGTAATGATGATCCGGAACGGGCTAGTTGTTCGAAGATCATAATATGTCCATCACTTCGGCTTACAAAACTGCCATCTGCATTTTGTACAATCGCCATACCGGGATAATCTCTGTTCCATCGCTGAAAAGAATAAATAATTTTATTCCCTTTTTGCTGTTGATATTTGAATAAGTCTTGTAAGGATGGAGTGGCTTTTTTTCTGAATTGTTCCTGATAGCTTAAGTACTTCTCCAATTCCAATAAAAGATCGTTGGAGTCGTAAGCGGGAAACTGCTCCACCATTTTTATCTTTAGATTATTCGCATTGTCCACTGTATTATTCTTCCTGAAAAGATATACTGCACACATTGCGAAAAGCTTTGGCTGCGATTCCTTTTCAATTACCTTTTGTATGTCCGAAGCGAATTCAGTTGGATATACAGCATACACAGCTTCTAACAATGCCCTCTTTGTATCGTATTGGAGGCTGTCATAATAAAGGAACATTTTCCTGAACCCATTTTCAACTGTTTCATTCCTGAATTGGAATTGGGTTATAGCCCAACAAGCAGATTCGAACCGGTGTTCATTGTCTTCATTAATAGGTTGACTGAATGTTTTGCCAACCGTGTTCTCCCTGAGGTCCTTTTCTAACCTTTGCCTCTTATTATAAAAAACATAATCGGTATAGATATCCTCCCGCCTCATTTGTCCATGGGCAGTGAACTGGATTAAGAGGGATGTAACTACTAAAAGAGTAATAATTCTCATGGTTCCCAAAAATACGTATTGGTATTTGTTCAGAATACTTAAATTTAGGAAACTGTTTAATAGGCTGTTCCTTTTCTATAATAGTTGTATTCATAATTTCCACATTTCCACATCTTCAAATTTTCAAATTACTTTTCCATGTCAAATTCATCCCGCCGCAAATTCATCCAGCAATTAAGTGCTTCTGCATTGTTTTTCGGTGCAGGTTCAATCGAAAGGTTGCAAGCCGAAGAAAGGATTGAAAAAAGAATCATTGAGTACGATAGGAAGTATACATCGAATGACAAGATTAGGGTGGCTGTGATTGGAACAGGCATCATGGGGCATAATGATATTGAAACTGCTTTGAAAGTGCCAGGCGTAGAGATCGCAGGCGCCTGTGATCTTTATTCCGGTCGCTTAGAAAGAATGAAGGAATTGTATGGAAAGGATCTCTATACTACCCGTGATTACAGAGAGTTGTTGCAACGCAAAGATATTGATGCTGTGATAATTGCTACGAGTGACCACCATCACTCCCGTATCTCAATTGATGCCTTGAAAAGCGGAAAGCATGTATACTGCGAAAAGCCGATGGTTCATAAACTTACCCAAGGGTTACCAGTAATCGATGCATGGAAACAATCAAAGAAAACCATGCAGGTAGGAAGTCAGGGTATCAGCGGATTCCAATTCGCAAAAGCAAGAGAACTATATCGTGCTGGAGAAATTGGAAAGATCAATCTTATTGAAGCCAGTACCGATCGTCAGGATGCTTTGGGAGCCTGGCAATATACTTTACCTACAGATGCAAATCCAGATACTGTTGATTGGGATAAGTATCTGGCTGGAATGTCGAAGCAATCTTTCGATGCCAATAAGTTTTTCCGGTGGAGGAATTATAAAGATTTCGGAACCGGAGTATCTGGCGATTTGTTTGTTCACCTTATAACAGGTATTCATTTCATCACAGGATCTGTTGGTCCGGTTCGTATCTATTCATCCGGACAATTATGTTATTGGAAAGATGGAAGGGATGTGCCAGATGTAATGACAGCAGTTCTTGATTATCCAGAGACAATTGAGCATCCTGCTTTTCAGGTACAGTTAAGAGTGAATTTTGTAAGTGGCAGTGGTGATAGGGGAATGACCCGTTTGATTGGTAGTGAAGGCTCGATGGAATTAGGATGGAATGGAATAACATTGAATCATAGCATAATGGCTAAAGCACCTGGTATTGGAGGATGGGATTCTCTCTCAACCTATCCTGCATCTATGCAGGAAGAATTGAAGAAGCAGTATGATGCTAAATATTCTGCTGAAGATAAAAAGCGGCCTACCAAACCTGCCATAAGATATACACCTCCTCAAGGTTCTGATGATCACGTTGAGCATTTTAAAAACTTCTTTGAAGGAGCACGCACTGGAAAGCCAGTAGTGGAAGATCCCATATTCGGCTTCCGCGCCTGTGCCCCTTGCCTTGCTGTAAATGATAGTTATTTCTCGAGGAAGATTGTGAATTGGGAGCCGGTGGGGATGAAGGTGAGGGTGTAGTAAGTTTCAAAAAGTTCAAGTAGTTCAATAGCTTCCAGAGGGCTTATTAATTGCAGGCAACCTGAGCTTTTTAGTTTTATAACCGCAGAGGCGCAGAGACGCGGAGGAATCCCCCGCGTCTCTGCGCCTCTGCGGTTATAAAATCTTATTAATTAAAATAATTACTATTAGTAGTCCCTCTGGAACCTATTGAACTACTTGAACCTACTAAAAACCTTTTTTACTCTCCCCCTTCCCACTCACCTCCGCCTTTTTCACATACTTATCCAACCACTGGTTTTGTTCCCATAACATATGAAGGATGTTTTCTTTACCTGCATATCCATGACTTTCATATGGCAGGAAGACTAAACGGGTGGTGCCACCATGACCCTTAACGGCATTGTATAAACGCTCACTCTGGATAGGGAAGGTGCCTGGATTATTGTCCATTTCTCCGTGAATTAATAATAAAGGGGTCTTTATTTTATCAGCAAAACTGAAAGGACTCATATTATAATATACATCTGGTGCTTGCCAGTAAGTCCTTTCTTCGGCCTGGAATCCGAAAGGAGTGAGGGTTCTGTTGTAAGCGCCACTTCGGGCAATACCTGCTTTGAACAGTTTTGTATGAGCTAATAAGTTGGCAGTCATGAAAGCTCCATAGCTATGTCCACCAACAGCTACTCTGTTACTATCACCTACACCCAATTTTGCTAATGCTTGTATAGCTGCATGTGCATTCAGATATAACTGAGGAATGAATTTGTCATTTGGTTCTTTATCCCCTTCTCCTACGATAGGCATTTCTGCATTATCCAATACAGCGTATCCTTGAGTGATCCAGAAGATGGGTGATCCGTAGTTAATTCGGGTGAAAGTGTATTTGGAACCACGAACTTGTGCAGCATCTGCGGCTGATTTATATTCTCTTGGATAAGCCCACATTACAACAGGTAATGGACCATCTCTTTTTGCATCATATCCCTTTGGCAAATAGAGGTCACCGGTAAGGTCGATGCCATCTTCTCTTTTGTAAGAAATCTTTTGTTTTACTACACCTTCCATTTGTGGGTAAGGGTTTTTGAAATCGGTGATGGCAATTGGAGCAATCCTTTTTTTCAGATTACGTATATAATAATTAGGAACTTCTGTATTACTTTCTTTAGAAGTTACAAATACTAGATTTTCGGCATCTAACACATCCACCACGTTTTCGTAATAAGGAGCCTGGCATCTCCAGAGCTGTGTTCCTTTCTTTGTAGTAAGATTGAAGCTCTGAATGAAGGGCATATCGCCTTCGGGAGAGGCACCCTGAGATCGAAGTAATAAATCCCCATTTTTCATCTGCAAAAGAACTTCGCGTCCAAACATGTTTTTTGAGGTCATTGGAGTGCCGATATCTCCATAAGCATCATTACTACTTCTTTCATTAATCAGTTCCAGGCTACCCGAACTTGGGTTGTAAGCGTATAGTTGCTGTTTCCTGTCAAAGTTCATTCCCTGATATACTAAGGCGAGCTTATCATTTCCCCAGATTACGTTTCTTAACCTACGTTCAGTTTTGAAAAGCTCTCTGCTTTTTTTCATCATATTTGATAAATCGCCATTGTTGATTGGTGGGGCAAAGCCTTTCGAAAGGGTGCCAATATCTGGAAGTTCTATTGCAAATTGAGCATCACGGTATTGAGATTTACTTCTACCTAATCCTTTATCTAATGCTTGTATATAGGTTATCGTTGCCGGATGATCAGCTCTCCATTCAAAATCTCTTGGAAAATTCATAACATCATCGAAACCGATAGGTTGTCCCTCAGCTGATGGATTCTTCACTAACTCTCCAAAAAACGCACCCTTTACATCCATTACAGCTACTTTATGTGGGAAGCCGCTGATTGGGAAAAGATAAGAAAATGGTTTTTCGATAATCTCTAACAGAAGATAGTTTTTATCCGGTGAAACACTGATACTGGAGTAAATTGAAGGAATGCGTAAATAGTTTTCTGTTCCTGATTCGTTTATTGTAAGCTGTGAGGTAGCCATATAATCGAACAGGTCTTCATCATAGCCATTTTTAATGAGATCCTGATAGGTACGACTGGCTGCTGATTTTCCCAAATTCTCCTGAACAACAGGTCCTTTCGGTGCCAGTGGTGCTGGTGGATAGGCCCTGTAATTAGCAGGCACTGTCTTATAAACTAATTTGGAATCATTTATCCAACTAAAGCTGCCACCGGTAACTGTATTGAGTGATGCTGTATTTATCTTTTTAGCAGTTTGAGTGGCTACATCTGCTATGTACAGGTCAATATGATCGTTGGTTGTATGAGTGAATGCAATCTTTGTTTCACCCGGACTCCATTGTATACTTCCAGCTTTTAGGTTAGAAGGTAAACCAGTGATGGGATATTCCTGTCTTGTTTTTATGTTACGAAGTATCAGATTTACAGCATAGCCACTACGACTTGGGCCGAAATTCTTTGGATTGATTCGTAAGCCTGCAATTCGTAATTCGGGTTGTGCCAATTCTTCTACTGAAGGGAAAGAGCTTCTTTCCATAAGTAGCATCCATTCTCCTTTGCTATCAATACTAATACCGGGAGTTGGTTTTGCCATAACAAGGTCAAGTATATCCTTAGGTGGCGTCTTGTAACTGAAATCATCTTGTGCAGTTGCAAAAAGAGATGATACAAGCAAGAATAAGAAGAGTAACTTTTTCATACTTTATATATTTTACTGATAACTGTTTGCTTATTGATAAATTCTAACAAAATCTATTTCCATTTTTTGTGGCCATATCTTTTCATCAACTCCTTTCATTCCTCCCCAGTTACCTCCAACTGCAATATTCAGGAGTAAATGCATCTTATTGTCAAAAGGCCAGGCTTGATAGCCTGAATGTTCATTAGAAAAACTGAAATATTCTTTTCCGTCAAGGAATATCATCACTTTCTCTTTATTCCATTCAACAGCATAAGTATGGAATTTTTCATTAAAGTCAGGAGCCATGGTATTAGCGGTTTTCTGCGTGCCGATACTATGATAATACTTCTTGCAATGTACTGAGGCATGTATTTTGCCAGGGTCGAAACCAACATGTTCCATAATGTCTATTTCACCATCATCAGGCCATTGCAATGGGGTAGTACTTCCCAACATCCATATAGCAGGCCATGTGCCAAGCCCAATCGGTAGACGGGCCTTCACTTCAATTTTACCATATTGCCAGTCCCCCTTTCCTTTTGTTACAAGGCGTGCCGATGTATATGACTTCCCCTCATAAGGTTCTCTTATAGCTTCAATAATAAGGTGCCCATTTTCCACACGGGCATTCTCTTTCCTGTTTTTGGTATAATACTGGGCTTCGTTATTGCCCCAGCCATGACCACCAACATCATAATTCCACTTGGAACTATCTGGTAAGCCATTGTAATTGAACTCATCGGACCATACTAAGTTCCATTTTTTTGACTGGCTATAGCTATTGGTTGTTGTCATTAGCAGGGTACTAAGAATTGGCAGCAAAAGCATTGTTTTCATGGAAAACCTATTTTATGGGAAGTTACTTCCTTTGCAAACAAACAAGTGTTGGTTTTCCGAATTTCTAATAAAATTTTTGCCGGTTACTTCAGTGGCTTTATCTTTGCCCTGCAATGACAAAATTATCCCATACACATCATCATCATTTCTTACCTATCGGGTAGGCCGGCGATGTATTGTGGGTATACAATAGTTGAGGGCTTACAGCAGTAGGCCCTTTTTTTATTGCATTAATTCAATAAAAGGAAAAGTAATACTATTACTATGGCTATTTTAAAGATCGGAATTCAGAAATCGGGACGTTTATATGAGGACTCTGTACAATTGTTGAAGGAATGCGGTATTGATCTTCGGAATGTGAAAGATCGACTAAAGACAGAGAGCGATAATTTTCCTCTGGAAGTTTTCTTCCTGAGAGATGATGATATTCCACAATATGTGGAAGATGGAGTAGCTGATATCGGCATTGTTGGTGAGAACGTATTACTTGAAAAGAATAAGCAGGTAGAAACCATTGAAGAGCTTGGTTTTGGTAAATGCCGTTTATCAATCGCCATTCCACGTAATCAGGTGTATGGTGGAGTCGCTTCTTTGGAAGGGAAAAGGATTGCAACCAGTTATCCTTTTATTGTAAAGAATTATTTGAAGCAACATAATGTAAAGGCAGATATCCATGAAATCAGCGGATCTGTTGAAATAGCTCCAGGTATAGGGTTGTCAGATGTTGTAGCTGATCTGGTTAGCAGTGGTTCTACTTTGTTCATGAATGGATTGAAAGAAGTGGAAACCATGTTGAAGAGTCAAGCTGTACTTATCAAGAATAATAAACTTTCTGATGAGCAATTAGCACTTCTCAATAAATTGTTATTCCGTATTCGCACCGTTAAAAAAGCGAAACGTAATAAATATGTATTGCTGAATGCACCCAATGATAAACTAAAAGAAATCATTTCTTTGTTACCTGGAATGAAAAGTCCCACCGTATTACCACTTGCCGAATCTGGTTGGAGCAGCGTTCATAGTGTATTAAGTGAAGATGAGTTTTGGGATAAGATTGAACAATTGAAAGAAGCAGGTGCGCAGGGGATATTGGTGATTCCGATTGAGAAGATGGTGGTGTAAGAGTCGGGAGTCTTTAGTCTGGAGTCGGGAGTCGGTCCGCCGTAAGTCCGGAAGTCGGAAAGACCGAAAGTCCGGAAGAAATACAAGTAGGGGAGTTAGGTAGTAGGGTAGTAGGGAAGTAGGGAATGAGAGGTTAATGAACAATAGATGGTAATTAATCCTATAAATCTTAATATCTGTCCCAGCTAATCCCAAAAATCCTATTAATCCCAGTTATTAATCTCAGTTATCAATCTCAGTTTTTTTTAGAATTTAATTTCAGTTTTGAATGAAAATCATAGTCAACCCTCCCCGTAAAGATTGGAATAGCCTCTTGCTCCGTCCTTCGATGGAGGCAAAGGGATTGGAGAAGAATGTGCAGAAGATATTGGATAAGGTGAAAGCGAAAGGTGATAAAGCCATACGTTCTTATACCAAGGAGTTTGATGGAGTATCTGTCAGAAAGATGCAAGTATCGGATAAGGAAATCAAGCAAGCTATTAAGTCGTTGCCCGATGAATTGAAGAACGCGATTGACCAGGCTGCCTCTAATATCAGGAAGTTTCACGAAGCACAGGTTTCACCCATTGAAGTGATTGAAACGCAACCGGGCATTTCCTGCTGGAGAAAATCGGTGGGTATTGAAAAAGTGGGTTTATATATTCCCGGAGGTACTGCACCTTTGTTTTCTACAATATTGATGTTGGGTATCCCAGCTTCCATAGCAGGATGTAAAGAGGTAATACTATGTTCGCCTCCCGATAAGCAGGGGAATTTGCATCCTGCCATATTGTATGCCGCCTCTGTTGTAGGTATTACCAAAATATTTAAATGTGGAGGTGTACAGGCTATAGCAGGTATGGCTTTCGGTACAGATTCTATTCCACAAGTCTATAAGATTTTCGGTCCAGGCAACCAATATGTTACCTGTGCTAAACAACTAATACAAAAGCAAGGTATTGCTATTGATATGCCTGCAGGTCCCAGTGAAGTAGCTGTATATGCCGATGAAACGGCTAACCCCATTTTTGTCGCTGCAGATTTATTGAGTCAGGCAGAGCATGGTGCAGATAGTCAGGTGGTATTGGTTGGAAGTTCAGTAGCTGTTGTAATTGCAGTTGAAAAAGAATTGTATTACCAGTTGGAGCAGTTACCAAGAAAAGAATTGGCAAGAAAAGCACTTGACAATAGTAAGTTTATTGTAATGGAAGATGAAAAAGAAGCCATTGCCTTATTGAATGAGTATGCAGCAGAGCATCTAATATTGAGTTGTGAGAAAGCAGCTTTAGTGGCAGAGAGTATTGTTCAGGCAGGATCTGTTTTCATTGGAAACTATTCTCCTGAGAGTGTAGGTGATTATGCCAGTGGCACCAACCATACACTTCCCACTAATGGGTATGCGAAAGCATATAGTGGAGTAAGTGTTGATAGTTTCGTAAAGAAAATCACATTCCAGCAATTGACGAAAGAAGGGTTGAATGCTATAGCGGATACTGTAGTTGCGATGGCTGAGGCGGAGGGGCTCGAGGCACATGCGAATGCTGTAAAAGTCCGGAAGTCCGAAGAGTCCGTGAGCGAGATTGTCTGAAGATCAAAATAGTCGGAGTCCGGGAGTCGGAATACAAGTCGGGAGTCCGGAAGTACGGATAATTATTTGACTTTATAAGTTACGAATTATGAGTGAATTATTCCCAAGTCAGGAGCCTGAAGTCGGTAGTCATGAGTCGGGATAAATCTTTCCACTCCCAACCCTGAAGGGTTGAATCATCTTTCGAGTGCAACCGGGCTATGGAGAATGAGCTGAAAGTTTGTAAAATAAAAAGAAGTCAAAGTAAATTATATGTTCAATCTTAATGAATTATTGAGAGAAAATATTAAGAAGCTTGTTCCATATTCATCCGCACGCGATGAATTTAAAGGAGAGGCAAGCGTTTTTCTCGATGCTAACGAGAATAGCTTTGGTTCTCCGCTTACAAAATGGTATAACCGTTACCCAGATCCTTTGCAATGGAAGGTGAAGGAGAAGCTTGAGATGATAAAGAGTGTTCCTGCCAACCAGATATTTTTGGGTAATGGAAGTGATGAATGTATCGATATCCTTATCCGCGCTTTTTGTGAACCCGGAGTTGATAATGTTTTGATCTGTCCGCCTACTTATGGAATGTATCAGGTGAGTGCTGATATCAATGATGTGGAAGTAAAGAAAGTGCCGCTGACTGATGACTTCCAATTAGATTTACCAGCAATAGAAGCAGGAATTGATGATAATACCAAGATCATATTTCTCTGCTCCCCCAATAATCCAACAGGTAATTCATTGGCGAAAGAGGATATAGAGGCTTTGTTAAACAATTATTTTGGTCTGGTGGTTATAGACGAAGCCTACATCAATTTTAGCCGCTACCGTTCTTTTACTCAAGAGTTGAAAGACTATCCTCAATTGGTGATTCTCCAAACACTTAGTAAGGCTTGGGGACTGGCCGCTTTGAGGGTAGGTATGGCTTTTTCTTCCGAAGAGATCATTGCTGTAATGAATAAGATCAAGCCGCCCTATAATATCAACCAGGCATCTCAGGAACTGGTATTGCAGGCCTTGGAAGAAGTAGGACAGGTTAATGATATGATCAGGATAATTGTGGAAGAAAGGGAGTTGCTAAAAACATCTCTTGAGGCATTGCCTGTGGTAAAGCATATATATCCATCCGATGCTAATTTCATTTTAGTAAGGGTAACAGATGCCAAAGCCTTATATCAGGAACTCCTTACAAAAGGGATTGTAGTTCGGGACAGGAGCTCAGTGATTCTTTGTGAAGGATGCCTTCGGATTACCATCGGAACGCCTGCAGAAAACAAAAAACTGCTGGAAGCTATAAAAAACTGGAAATCGTAAATAGCTTCCTGTAAAATGCCATAATTTTATTGCTCACCTACCAATTCAACTCAAATGCTAAGAACTATTATTAAAACTGTATTTCTGATAGCCATATCGGCTTCCTTTATCTTCAGTACAAGTCCGGTTACCGCTCCTGTACCTTTTGATGTTCCCTTAAAGATGCCGGCAGGCTTTTCTTCCATCACAGTGGCTCAGAATGTTGGACGTGCCCGACATATCGCTGTTCATAGCAATGGCGATGTCTTTGTAAAGTTGGATAGATTAAATACAGGGAAAGGCATTCTTCGATTGAGAGATACGAATGGAGATGGAGTAGCTGATGACACTTTGAAATTTGGCACTTACACCGGAACTGGTATCGCTATTAAGAATGGTTATTTATATGCTTCTTCCGATGAAGAAGTGTTTCGTTATAAGATTGATGCAAAAGGAGAAATTGAGAATCCTGATGCGCCAGAGAAAATTGTTACTGGATTAGTGAATAAACGTCAGCACGCTTCAAAATCACTCACACTGGATAATGCAGGAAATATTTATGTAAATATAGGAGCACCTACAAATGTATGTCAGGAGAAAGACCGCACCAAAGGTTCTCCAGGTATGAACCCTTGTCCTATTTTGGAAACAGCCGGTGGTATCTGGCAATTCAAAGTTGATAAACTCAATCAGACGTATGCTGAAGGTGTACGTTATGCAACAGGACTTCGTAATGTAGTTGGATTGGATTGGAACAATCAGGTGAATGATTTATACTTAATGCAACACGGTCGTGATATGCTTTTTCAATTCTATCCAGAATTATTTGATCAGAAAGCAGGAGCAAATAATCCAGCAGAAGAATTTTTCAGGGTGAAAAAAGGATCAGACTGTGGTTGGCCTTATTGTTATTATGATAATGATAAGAAGAAAAAATTGTTGAACCCAGAATACGGTGGCGATAGGGTAAAAGAAGAGATATGTGCAGGGAAAGAAAAATCAATTGTTCAATTCCCGGGACATATGGCTCCTAATGCCTTATTGTTTTATACTGGCAAACAGTTCCCTGAGAAATATCGCAATGGCGCTTTCATCGCTTTCCATGGTTCATGGAACCGTACACCAGAGCCTCAAGCTGGATATTTCGTGGTGTTTGTGCCTATGAAGAATGGTGTGCCAAATGGTGAATGGGAAGTTTTTGCCGATGGTTTTGCAGGAGAGAATATCAACAGGGCACAATACCGTCCATGCGGATTGGCACAAGGTGCTGATGGATCATTATATGTAAGTGATGATAATAAAGGCACTATCTGGAAGATCACTTATAAAGGATAATAAGACTGTATCATAAACATTGAATCAATTGTGTGGCATGAAGAATGCAATTATCGTTTCGCTTATAGCATTAGGCTTTGCAGGGTTTTCTTTTACTAAAGAGCAGCCAGGTGGTACAGCCCTCAAGGCATCAATGGCTCGTGGGAAGAAAGTATATGAAGAAGTTTGTATGGCTTGTCATCAGCCCGATGCGTTGGGAGTTCCCCGTATGAATCCTCCATTAGTAAAAACTAAATGGATATTGGGAGATAAGAAGCAACTCATAACTATAGTGTTAAAAGGATTGAAAGGGGGGGAGATTGAAATTGATGGGGATCGTTACGATAATCCGATGCCACCTCAAGAAGATAATCTTACAGATACACAAATTGCCGATGTTCTTACCTATGTCAGAAACAGTTTTGGGAATAAAGCTTCAATGGTAACGACAGCTGAAGTAAAAGCGAGAAGAAAAGTAGGGAAGTAGGGAAGTAGGGAAGTAGGGAAGTAGGGAAGTAGGGAAGTAGGGAAGTATTTTGGCTTTGTAAGTTACAATTCAATGTTAGAATAACTGGTTGTAAAGTTGGAGATTAATATTGCATTCTTGATATTTTGCGGGGAAAAATGGAGCCGGCAAAAACATTCGAAGATTTGATATTGTGGCAGAAGGCACATCAGTTTACGCTTGAGGTTTATAAATACACTAGCAGTTTCCCGAAATCAGAAATGTATAGTTTAAGTAATCAATTTAGAAGAGCAGCTGTTTCTGTTGCTGCAAACATTGCTGAAGGTTTTAGGAAGATAGGGGTTAAGGATAAACTCAGGTTTCTTAATATAGCCCAAGGTTCACTTGATGAATGCATTTATTTTGTGCGACTTTCAAAAGACCTTGGATATGGAATTAATACTTATTTAAAATTATTGGCCGAAGAGGTTAGTAGGATACTGAACGCTTATTATCGTGGTTTGGAAAAACAATTACACACATAAAAATATTGAATAATTAGTAGATAAAAATTGGTTAGTTGGGATTCAGGATAATGTATTTCTCCTTCCCTACTACCTAACTCCCCTACTTCCATTCTTAAAAACTTGAACTATGACTCGTGTACTCTTTATCGATCGCGACGGTACCCTGATCAATGAGGCTCCTCCAACTTATCAACTTGATAGCTTCGATAAGCTTACATTTTATCCTGGCGTATTTGAATATATGGGAAAGGTTGCCAAAGAATTGGAGTATGAATTAGTAATGCCTACCAATCAGGATGGGTTAGGTACAGCATCGTTCCCGGAGAATACCTTTTGGCCCCTTCATAATTTTGTTCTGAAGTCATTAGCCAACGAAGGAATAGTGTTTAGTGATGTACTAATTGACAAGACTTATCCTCATGAGAATGCTCCCACCAGAAAACCTGGTATCGGCATGTTTACCAAATACATCAACAATCCTGAATATGATTTGGCAAACAGTTATGTGATCGGTGATCGTATTACTGATATGCAGTTAGCGAAAAACCTTGGCTGTAAAGGGATCTGGATAAATAATGATGCTTCTTTAGGTGCAGCTGAAATCCAGGATCAGGTGGCAGACTTAAGAGCCAATACAATTGTATTAGAAACGAGTGAATGGAAAGTGATCTATGAATTTCTGAAGTTGGGATTGCGTCAGGTGGTGCATGAAAGGAATACGAATGAAACAAAAATTCATGTTGAATTGAATCTGGATGGAACTGGTAAAAGCAATATCCAAACAGGACTTGGTTTCTTCGACCATATGCTGGACCAGATTGCAAGACATGGTAAAATGGATCTGACAGTTATTACGAAAGGAGATCTTCATATTGACGAACACCATACAATAGAAGATACAGGAATTGCATTAGGTGAAGCATTTGCAAAAGGATTGGTTGATAAAAGAGGAATGGAACGGTATGGCTTTGCTTTACCTATGGATGAAGCGGAAGCAAAAGTGTTGATTGATTTCGGGGGAAGGAACTGGATTGTCTGGAATGCCGCTTTTCATCGGGAACGTATAGGTGAAATGCCCACTGAAATGTTTTTCCATTTCTTCAAATCATTCAGCGATGCGGCAAAATGCAATCTGAACATAGAATGCTATGGTGAAAATGAACACCATAAGATAGAAGCCATCTTCAAGGCTTTTGCTAAGGCAATCCGGATGGCGGTTAAACGGGATCCGTTGAGTAATTACTTGCCTTCTACTAAAGGTGTTTTATAAGTTATTCCGTTTTTTATAACGAGTTGAATCATTCGGATTGCTTTGATAGATGTGGATGGGTCGCCTTCAACGGCTATCAAATCCGCTTTTAACCCCTTTGCTATACTTCCTATCTTATCTCCATATCCGAATCTGCCCGCATTTATGGAAGTGGCACTTCGTAATACATTAATTGGACTCATTCCATATTCAACCATCATTTCCATTTCTCTGGCATTATCACCATGCGGATAAACGCCAACATCTCCGCCCATGCAGATAGTTACACCAGATTGTAAAGCTTGTTGGAAGGATTTTCTTTTCGCCACTAATCTTGATGGTTCTGCCTCTGTACCTTTCTTCCAATCTTTATATTGTTCGATGGCATCACCTGCTGCCAAAGTCGGACAAAGAGCAACTCCTTTTTCTTTCATCAATTGAAAAGTGGCAAGATCTCCGTTGTCGCCATGTTCTATTGTTGAAACTCCTGCTGCAATGGCCCTTCTCATTCCTTCGATGGTGCTGGCATGCACTACAACAGGTCTGTGACCGCTATTGGCTACTTCAACAGCTGCTTTTAATTCTTCAACTGTAAATGCCGGACTAGCTTCTCCATCTCTTCCCCATCTGTAATCGGCATAGATTTTTATTAAGTCAGCTCCCTTTGAAATCTGAAGTCGAACTTCTTTGCGCATTTCCTCTTCGTTACCTACTTCTGCTGCTCCTTGGGGGTAGTTGTTGTCTGCGGAAGTAGATTTTGGACCATAAGTCCCTGTTGCTACAATTGCGCGTGTAGCTATAATCATCCTTGGTCCGGGTACAATATTCTTTTCTATGGATTGCTTTAATCCCGCATCATCATAAGCAGCTCCTTCGGTTCCCAAATCCCTAACAGTAGTGAAGCCAGCCATGAGTGTGGCTTTTGCATGATTGATGGCTCTTGCTGTTCTCTCCGCTCTTGATTCTTTCAATACCTGATCATCCCATGATGTTTCATTATAGGCATGAAGAAATAAATGGGAATGGCCTTCAATCAATCCTGGTAATAAAGTGCTATTTGGTAATTCAATAATCTTGGTTCCTGCAGGCAATTTGAAGCTCATTGGCCCCGCCGCCACAATCGTATCCTGTTGTATCAGCACCACCCAATCATTATGCATTGTCACTCCATCAAATACCCTGGCAGCCTTAATAAGCGTATACCCGCTGTTCTGGGCTAATGCAATCAGAGAACCGAAGAGGATTAAGTATGTGAGTAGGAGCTTTTTCATGTTTTTTAGTAGGGAAGTTAGGTAGTTAGGAAGTAGGGTAGTAGTATGGGAAGTAAGGAAGTAGGGAAGGATTTAAGTACATAAGAATGAAATTATCATGTAAATGTATTTAATCCCAGCCAATCAAATTAATCCCATAAATCCCAGTCATGAATCCCAGTCAGAAATCTCAATCTAATCAAAGTAGGACATCACGTATCTCTACCACTTTATCAAAGACCGACTTAGCAAATGGACAAAGCGGAATAATTTTCATATTGTGTTTACGTGCATAGTCAACAGCAGCGTTCAACAGTTGTTTGCCTACTCCTTTACCAGCTAAAGAATCATCCACTTCTGTATGTTCAATGATCATCTTGTCTTCTGATGGTTTTGTGTAAACCATTTCAGCCAGCATGGCACCGTCTTGTCCAACATAAAAAATGCCCTTGCCGCCAACTAGTTTGTGTTGTATAAGCATAAGGCAATTTAATAAGAAGTAGTCAGAATGTCTTGGACTGTTTATTTAATAGTAGTCCATCGGATTATCTACCACCCTGTAATTCTCATTCCAGCTGTCCATTTCTTTTAATTCGGCAGCAGTAAGACTGAAATCGAAAATGTCGAAATTTTCTTGTAGACGGTTTTTGTTGGATGATTTAGGTATAGCTGAAACACCGTGTTCCATATTCCATCGTAATATGATTTGGGCGGGGGACTTTACATGTCGGGCAGCTATTGCAAGAATTCGGGGGTCGCTGAATTTTTTTCCTCGTACCAATGGTGTGTAGGATTGCAGTTGGATATTTCTTTGCTGGCAATATTCCATCAGATCCTTTATATAAAGGTAGGGGCTGAATTCAACCTGATTTAATACTGGCACTTCTGTTGCATAGCTGTCGAGTTCTTCAAGGAAGGGAATAAGATAATTGGCAACTCCGATACTTCGTACTCTTTTCTCGGTGTACAATTTTTCTAAGGCAAGCCATGATTCTTTTCGCTTGCCTCTGATTGGCCAATGCACCAGATAACAATCTATATAATCGATATCCAGCAATTTCATACTGGTATCGAATGCCTTTAAGGTGCTTTCGAAGCCCTGATCGCCATTACCTAACTTAGTCGTAACAAATATCTCTTCCCGGGGAACAGCACTTTTTCTTATGGCATTCCCTATCTCTTTTTCATTCCGATATAGAGAGGCCGTATCTATCAAACGATAGCCTATTTCCAAAGCATCTTCGACTGCTTTTTCTGCTTCGGCATTATGCATATCGTAAACTCCTAATCCAAGTAAGGGCATTTTTATGCCATTATGGAATGTGGTGTAGAGTTGATTTGTTGTTGACATTGTCCGAAGCTATTTAATTTGTGGTACAATTTAACCGCAGAGACGCGGAGACGCAGAGATTCCCTGCGTCTCCGCGCCTCTGCGGTTTTAATTTCAAAAGAAATGATGCTAAATTACCATTTTTCTAAACCCAACAATTTCTTCCCCAATTCACTCAACTCAGCAGTTGCATACTTATTCAATTCCCATTTTCTTGGATCACCAGGAAATGCATACCCTTCGGGTGCAATCCGGTTTTTCCAGGAATTGATACGCCATTGTTTTAATGCTTCATTGTCTTCTTCTGCAGGCATCATGGAAATGTATTGGGCAATTCTAACTTTATTGCCCGACATATTGGGTCGGATACCATGAGGTTCGAGACTATTGAATATAAGCATATCGCCAGCTTCCATCTTTACCTTCACCTTTTCAAATCCTGTAGTATCAGGCTGGAAATAATTACGGTCTGCCGGTTGCGTTAGTTTCCATGTATCATAGGTACGATAGAGTTCCGGGATACATTGGAATCCTCCCATGTTCTCATCTGTTTGGTCCGCTAATGCCAATACACCCTGAACATTCTGTGGTTTGGTTTCTGGATCATAATCCCAATGAATAAAGCCTTTGAACTCAAATCCCGGACGCATTGGGAAATTCAGGTTGGCCCTATCAATTGTTACCCATAATTTATCAGTGCCCCATATATCGCAGAACGCATCATAAATTCTTTGTGATTGGCGGTTATTCCATAAGTTCTGATGGTTGTATACTTCAACCATACCGCTATTAGTCAATTCTTTCATCTGGATTTCTGCCCTTGGAGGTGCATACCATGTTTCGGGATTGTTGGGGTCTTTCTCTTCAAATTCCCATAAGAAATCGGCTGTAGCTTTAGCTTGTTCTTTTGGTATGGCATTCTTGATAACAATGTATCCGTTATGTATCCAGAACTGCCAGTCTTCTTCCGACAATACTTTTAATGGCTTTCCATTGCTTCTATCGTTCAATTTTTGGGAGGCACTTTTTGCAACTGAGGGATTGCCCGGAATTTCCTTATGGGCATTTGCAGGGGCCATAGTAGGCGTCATGGTGGGTACCATGCCTGGGGTAGACTCTTTCATATAGCTATCGTTTTGTTGGTATACCGAAACTACGAAATTGGGAGGGCCTGAAACTACCACTGGAATGGCTATTATTTGCACTGTATTGACATATATATTGAAAATTATAGCAAAATTGTATATTTAAGTACAATTATACTCGGTTGAAAGTCAAATTTGAGGAGATAATACCCGATCAGGACAGTTCTTTCAGGATTCTACTATCTCCTGGTTTGAACGACTTGTATTACTGGCATTTCCACCCTGAGTATGAGCTTGTATTTGTTGAGGGTGCTAGTGGCACGCGGCATATCGGAGATCATATTTCAAGGTATGAAGGAAGCGATCTTGTATTTATTGGCCCAAATATTCCCCATCTGAATTTTGATTATGGAGTACCGGTTTCATGTGAACAGGTGGTAGTGCAGATGAAGGAAGATTTTTTGGGGAAGGATCTTGGTAGAATGCCTGAGTTTGAAAAGATTCATCAACTGTTTGAGAAGGGTCGTAGTGGTCTTTCATTTTATGGAAAAACAAAAGAGCGAGTCGGTAATTTACTGAAGCAACTGAAGTCCGTTTCTAATTTCGAACAATTATTACTGTTATTACAACTGTTTCAGGATTTAGCTACAACCAATGAAGTGGAAGAGTTGCACACCAAACCATCACTCAACAATAGTTTGGTTAAAGAACAGCAAAGAATGCAATCACTTTACCGTTTTATCGAAGAGAATTACAAGGGAAAAGTGGCAATAGCTGATGCGGCGGCTTCTGTTCATCTTTCTCTCGCTGCCTTTTGTCGGTATTTCAAAAAAGTAACGGGTATGACTTTCACCGATTTTGTAAACCAATACCGGATCAATCAATCTAAGAAATTGTTACTTCAACAAGAATCTGTAACCGATGCCTGCTTCAATAGCGGATTTGATAATCTATCTTATTTTAATCGGGTATTCAGGAAGGTGGCGGGGGAGAATCCGTCGGCTTTTCGGAAGAAGCATAGCACTTTATGATTAGTATAGGTTACAAGTTTTAAAGTTCAATAGGTTCCATTTGTTTCAGAGGGCCTACTATTTAGAAGCAGTTCATATTTTTGAGAATATAACCGCAGAGGCGCAGAGACGCGGAGGAGTGCCCCTGCGCCTCTGCGCCTCTGTAAAAAACTTAGAATCACAAGCTGACTGCTATTAGTAAGCCCTCTGGAACCTATTGAACCCCGACGCGTCGGGGGAACTTATTGA
Organism: Chitinophagaceae bacterium; assembly: GCA_016721085.1. GTDB lineage: Bacteria > Bacteroidota > Bacteroidia > Chitinophagales > Chitinophagaceae > Endoryza. The sequence goes on from JADKJI010000012.1 coordinate 143,719, forward strand.
ACCACAAATTCCCTTTTCTGGAGAAAAATTTGTCCAAATAAACTTTTGCCCTGATATTTGCCATGCAATGATTAAAACATTTCAAAATACACAGTGGTGGTGGCATACAAACCTCGAACGGGGCAAGTAATGCTGTGTCATGACTGTATTACCATATTAGGCCCCGAGTAGTCGGGGCTTTTTTATTTTTTAGCCCCTTAAGGGCCAAAATGCTGAAAGAAAAAGAATTCAAAATAAAACTCCCTTCAGGGAAGGATATGAAGAAAATAGCGATTCAGACGAAATGTAAAAAAATGCTGGCAGATGTATTCACTCCGGTGGGCATCTACCTCCGTTTACGGGACCGGTTCCGCGATACGGTTTTATTGGAAAGTACCGACCACCATGCAGCTGAAAATAGCTGGTCATTTATCGGTATCAATGCCATTGCAGGAATGGAAATCACCTCCGCCAATAGTATTGAATTTAAATTACCTGGTTTGCCACCAGAGCGTACTGCATTAGGCGCTGGACAAGATGTTCCTAAACTGTTATTTGAATTCATGAATCGTTTTGAAGCAAGTGGCGATTCAAAGGAAGCGCGTTTTGCACAAGGCTTATATGGCTATACCACTTATGATGCTGTTCAGTTTTTTGATTCTATCAAAATTTCCACAAAGGCTACCAAGGTGCCCGCTATTCCATTAATGCGGTATCGCTTATATCAATATGTGATAGCGTTGAATCATCATAAGGATGAATTATACATTTGCGAAAACCACATCGAAGGCATTGATTCTGATTTGCCAGCGGTAGAGAGTCTTATAAAAAGTAAGGATGTTCCTGTATTCCCTTTCCAAATGAAAGGAATCGAATCTTCCAATCTCACTAATGAAGCTTATGTAGATATAGTAAAGAAAGGAATTGCGAGTTGTTTGAGAGGAGATGTATTCCAGATAGTATTGAGCAGAAGATTCGAACAGTCTTTTACTGGTGATGAATTTAATGTGTATAGGGCCCTTCGTAGTATCAATCCTTCTCCCTATCTCTTCTTTTTTGATTATGGTGATTATAAATTGATGGGTTCTTCTCCCGAATCTCAATTGATCATACAGAATGGTAAAGCAGTGGTTCATCCTATTGCAGGTACATTTAAACGTACTGGTGATGATGCCATTGACCAATCGGAAGCGGCAAGATTACTTCTTGATGCTAAAGAAAACGCAGAGCATGTAATGTTAGTCGATTTGGCGAGAAACGATCTGAGTCGCTTATGCGATGAAGTTACTGTTGCTCATTATCGCCAGGTGCAATATTATAGCCATGTAATTCATTTAGTAAGTGAAGTGGTTGGAAAAGTAAGACCAGATAGTAATCCATTTGAATTGTTGGCAAAAACTTTCCCTGCAGGTACATTGAGTGGTGCTCCAAAAATAAAGGCCATGCAATTGATAGATGCCAATGAACCTACTGCACGCAGTTATTATGGTGGCGGTATTGGGTTCATGGGATTTGACGGCAGTTGCAATCATGCTATCATGATCCGTACTTTCCTGAGCCGAAATAATACTCTTATTTATCAGGCTGGTGCCGGAGTTGTTGCTGCCAGTAACCCCGAAAGTGAATTGCAGGAAGTGAATAATAAACTTGGCGCATTGAAGAAAGCTATCATTGCCGCCGAATCCATAACCTAAAACTCACTACTCAAAACTTACTATTTAAAACTTAGGACTTAAAACATACAACTCCACAGTGAAACTACTAGTATTCGATAACTACGATTCATTTACCTACAATCTGGTACACCTTGTAGAAAAGATATTACATCTAAAAGTGGATGTGGTACGTAACGACCAGTTGCCATTGGAGAAAGTGAAAGAATATGATAAGATAATCTTATCACCCGGTCCAGGTATACCTGAAGAAGCTGGATTGTTATTGCCATTGATAAAAGAATATGCAGCTACTAAAAGTATATTGGGTGTTTGCTTAGGGCATCAGGCTATTGGACAAGCATTTGGTGGCAACCTGGTAAACCTTAGTAAAGTGTATCATGGTATTGCAACGCCAATAACTCTAACGGAAAAAGGTATTAAGAATGCCCCTCTGTTTAAAGATATGCCCTCAACATTCGAAGTGGGACGTTATCACAGCTGGGTGGTTGCCAAAGAGGCTTTCCCCGACTCACTTGATATAACAGCAGAAGATGATAACGGATTTGTAATGGCATTGCAACACAAAACATACGATGTACAAGGAGTACAGTTTCATCCGGAAAGTGTACTGACGCCGATGGGAGAGAAGATAATGAGGAATTGGCTGGGGAAGTAGTCTGGAGTCGTTAGTCGGGAGTCGGGAGTCGGAAGTGGGGGAGTTAGGAAGTAGGGTAGTAGGGAAGTAGGGAAGTAGGAAGTAGGGAAGAGGGTGGATAGGCAGTATGGTAGTAGCAAAGAAAAAAATCCCAGCTAATCCCATAAAATCCTAAAAATCCCAGTCAAAAATCCCAGACAATAATCCCAGTCAATAATCCCAGTCAAAATCAAAATGAATCAAAGAAATCAAACGAATCATAGTTCCAGTTTATGAAGAAGATATTACAGTTATTATTCGAGTACAAAACCCTCTCCTCCGCCCAGGCAAAAGAAGCGTTGCTGGGAATTGGAAAAGGTGTCTATAATGAACATGAAATCACTGCTTTCATGACGGTATTCCTGATGCGCAGTATCACCATTGAAGAGTTACAGGGATTCAGGGATGCATTGCTTGAATTGTGTGTGCCTGTTGATTTGAATGGATATGAAGTGATAGATATCGTGGGTACCGGAGGAGATGGAAAGAATACATTCAATATCTCTACTCTTGCATGTTTTATTGTTGCCGGGGCTGGGCAAAAAGTTGCGAAACATGGTAACTATGGAGCAACTTCTATTAGTGGAGCATCGAATGTAATGGAGCAATTGGGATATAAATTCAAGAGCGATAATGGAAAGTTGAAAACAGAAGTTGAAGAAGCAGGTATCTGTTTCCTGCATGCTCCTTTATTTCATCCAGCACTTAAGACGGTTGGTCCTATCAGGAAGAATTTGGGTATTCGTACTTTCTTCAATATGTTAGGACCAATGGTTAATCCGGCAAATCCTTCTTATCAATTGGTGGGTGTGTATAGTTTGGAAATGGCCCGCATTTATAATTACTTGTTGCAATTGACGGGTAAGCCTTTCACAATCATTCATGGATTGGATGGATATGATGAAATATCGCTGACGAATGATACAAAAGTGATTACTCATGAGGGAGAGAAAGTGATGACCGCTCAGCAATTAGGAAAGAGGAATGTATCGGCATCTGATATTACTGGTGGAAATTCGGTTGAGGAATCTGCTAAATTATTCAAACGGATTCTTGACCGGAAAGGTACTTGGGCTCAGAATGCAGTAGTGTTGGCTAATGCAGCAATGGCCCTTTTTAGTACAGGAGCCTATTCAAGTTATGATAATGCCTACGCCGCAGCAGTTGACAGTCTGGATAGTGGAAAGGCAAATGAAACATTAATAAAACTGATTTCATTACAATGAGTACTATTTTAGATACGATCATTGCTGCAAAAAGACTGGAAGTAGCAAAATTCAAACCTATGAGTCCGGTTTCTAGGTTTGAGAAAGAAGGATTTTTCTGGGGAAGTCAGTAATCGTTCTTTGAAACAGCACTATTGGCTCCTAACAGCACTGGTATTATTGCTGAGTTTAAAAGGAAGAGTCCAAGTAAGGGATGGTTTAAACCAAAGGAGTTAGAAGTAGAAGCTGTAGTTCGCTATTATAATTATTATGGTGCAGCAGCAGTATCCATTCTTACGGATACCGAATTTTTTGGAGGAGATCTGGATGACCTAATTCAAGCGAAAGTGATAACTGATATTCCTGTTTTGAGAAAGGATTTTATCATAGATCCCTGGCAGATTGCAGAAGCAAAAGCTTTTGGTGCCGATGTGATATTATTGATAGCAGCTTGCTTAACGCCAACGGAAGTGAAAGACCTGGCTTCTTATGCGAACAGTATTGGACTGGAAGTGTTATTGGAATTACACGAAGAAGCGGAATTGGATCATATTTGTGATGCTACTTCCATTATTGGAATCAATAACAGAAATCTGAAGACTTTTGAAGTTGATATTGATAGAAGTTTGCGTATGGCTGAAAAGTTACCAGCTGATAAGGTAAAAGTGGCTGAGAGTGGAATTAGTTCAGTTGATACTATTAAATTATTCAGGGATAATGGCTTTAGCGGATTTTTAATTGGTGAGAATTTTATGAAGGAGGAGAACCCTGGAGAAGCGTTTAAAGAATTTGTGAATCACCTGGTTGGCCAGGATTCAATATAATCAACATTGCGCGGCCTGCTTTTAACACTTAAAAAAACTGACAGGAATGCGAATTAAAGTTTGTGGAATGACTCAACCGGAGCAAGTGGCTCAATTGGGGGAAATGGGAGTGGCTTTTGCAGGATTCATATTTTATCCGAAAAGTCCACGCTATGTTTTTAAACATATGACCATCACCCAGCTCCGGAAGGAAAATACGATCAATAAAGTAGGTGTTTTCGTGAATGCCTCTATTGAGGAAGTGCTGCACATGGTTGACGAATGTCGTTTGCACATGGTTCAACTGCACGGGGATGAAAGTCCTAAGTATTGTGAAAAGATTGCCGACTATGTATCAGTAGTAAAAGCTTTCCGCATGAGCGAAAACGATAGTCCCGATTGGATGATTCGCCCCTATATGGAAGTTTGCGACATGTTCATGTTCGATACAATGGGAGCCGGATATGGAGGCACAGGGAAAAAGTTCGACTGGGGTATGATCAAGAATAGCGTTATCGGGAAACCATTTTTTCTTAGCGGTGGAATTGAACCTGGAGATGAAGAAAGATTGAAGGAGTTTTCGAAAGAACCAGTAGCCAAAGCCCTATTCGCCGTCGATATCAATAGTAAATTTGAAAGTAGTCCGGGGGTAAAGGATATGGGGTTGGTGAGGAAGTTTGTTCATGAAGTCCGTAGTCGGTAGTCGGGAGTTGAGAGTCGGAAAGTCCGGAAGTCCGAAAGACCGAAAGTAGGGAAGTTAGGAAGTAGGGTAGTATGGGAGTAGGGAAGTATGAGGTCAAAAATCAAAAGTCAAAAGTAAAAAATTAGAAAACTAAAAAGAATATTAGTTGGTAAAGTATAATAAATGGTAAGGTGGTGAATGTAGTGTTTGAAATCAAATCAAATTGTATTCAATCCCAGCTAATCCATCTCATCCAATAAATCCCAGTCAAAATCATGGTTAGGGAAGCAACATATCAGGATCTGCCACGTCTCCTTGAAATTTATAATGACATCATTATAAACACTACTGCCGTGTATGACTATGAACCGCACACAATTGAAATGCGGACTCAATGGTTTGAGACTAAGAAGTCGCAGGGCTTTCCGGTGTTTGTTGCTGAAATTGATGGAAAGGTTTTAGGCTTCAGTTCTATGGGGCCATTCAGGGCATGGGCTGCATATAAATTCTCAGTGGAGAATTCCATTTATGTAGCTGCTGAAGCCAGAGGTAAGGGTATCGGTAAATTATTATTGCCTCCGGTAATTGACGCATCAAAGGAGATGGGAATGCATACCATCCTGGCAGGAATTGATGCCACTAATGAAGCAAGTATAAAATTGCATGAGCGCTTCGGGTTTACTGAAGTAGCCTTTTTTAAAGAAGTAGGATGGAAATTTGGTAAGTGGCTCGACCTGAAATTCCTGCAATTGATTTTAAAATGAATTTTCACAATCAGTGTTAAATGATATAATGATGAATACGAATACATCCATTGGAATTGCTGCTACTGTCGCGGATGCAAATGCAGAACAGTTTACAATGCCCGACGGAAATGGTTACTATGGAAAATTCGGTGGAGCCTACATTCCAGAAATGCTTCATCGAAATGTAGAAGAGTTGCAAGCAAAATATCTTTCCATCATGCAGGATGCAGGATTCCAAAAAGAATTCCGGGAACTGCTGAAAGATTATGTTGGAAGACCCACACCATTATACCTTGCGCAGCGTCTAAGTAAGCAATATGGAGCTTCTATTTATCTTAAAAGAGAAGACCTTTGTCATACAGGAGCTCATAAGATCAACAATACAATCGGTCAGATATTATTAGCGCAACGACTTGGAAAAAAGCGAATTATTGCTGAAACAGGAGCTGGACAGCACGGCGTGGCCACTGCTACCGTTTGTGCTTTGAAAGGAATAGAGTGTATCGTTTACATGGGAGAAAAAGATATTGAAAGGCAAGCTCCCAATGTAGCACGCATGAAAATGCTGGGAGCAAAAGTGGTTCCTGCGTTGAGCGGTAGCAGAACATTAAAGGATGCTACTAATGAAGCGATACGAGACTGGATCAACAATCCTAATGATACGCATTATATAATAGGAAGTGTAGTGGGCCCACACCCATATCCAGATATGGTGGCTCGTTTCCAAAGCGTGATCAGTGAAGAGATCCGCTGGCAGTTAAAGGAAAAGACGGGATCAGAACTTCCCACTCATGTATTAGCATGCGTAGGTGGTGGAAGCAATGCAGCAGGAGCATTCTATCATTTCCTTGATGAGCTGACGGTTCAATTGGTAGCTGTTGAGGCGGCAGGTGAAGGAGTGAATAGCGGTAAGAGTGCAGCTACTACTGCCTTGGGTAAACCAGGGATACTTCATGGTAGCAAAAGCTTACTCATGCAAACTGCAGATGGACAAGTAATAGAACCACATAGTATTTCAGCAGGATTGGATTATCCAGGTATCGGTCCACTACATGCGCATCTTTTTGCCAGTGGTCGCGGTACCTTCTTAAGTGCAACTGATGATGATGCATTGAAAGCTGCTTTTCATATTGCAAAAACTGAAGGTATCATTCCTGCATTGGAAACAGCCCATGCATTCTCTGCATTGGATCAGATGAAGTTTAATGGAAAGGAAGTGGTGGTGATATGTTTGAGTGGGAGGGGGGATAAGGATCTCGGGACTTATATGAGTAAAATGTGACCTCACCCCCTGCCCCCTCTCCGCCGCGGCGGAGAGGGGTTAAGTGTTTAAATGGTTGTAAGATAATTTAAAAGGAAAATACAGTTGTATCTAGTTTTTTTCCCATTGTGGATTTGTAGGATTTTATGAGTTTTCATTCTAAGATATTTTAGGATGATTAATAAAAGAGAAGAATTGCACAATGGAGCAGTAGGGTTTATTTTTGGTTTTGGTAAGAAATTGCGAAAAGATCAAACAGAAGCAGAAAAAGTATTGTGGGCCCAGTTGCGAGGACGAAAGTTGAAAGGTTTAAAGTTCAGACGGCAACACCCATTAGGAAATTATATCGCTGATTTTTATTGTCATGAATTAAAATTAGTGATTGAATTGGATGGAGAAATTCATGATTCTGTGGAAGCTAAATTGAATGATAAAATCAGAACGCAATATCTTATAGAGAATGGGTTTCAAGTGCTGAGGTTTAAGAATTTAGAACTGCTTGGGGAAATTAATACGGTACTACAAAAAATCCTAAATGCTAAAAAATATTAAATAGGATAGTTGTAAAGTCAAGTAATTCATGCCTACTCTACCACCCTTCTCCTTCAGGAGAAGGGCCGGGGATGAGGTGAAAAGCAAAGGTAATTAATAGTTTAAAGGGTTAAAAGCATCAAGCATTTAGCCTCCAGCATCTTGCAATAAGCAAAAAATCGTAAAATGAGTCTACTAAAAGAATTGTTCCAAAAGAAATCATCAAGGGTACTCAATGTGTACTGTACCGCTGGCTATCCTAAACCGGATAGTACATTAGAGGTGATGAAGGCATTACAGTCGAATGGCGCTGATATCATTGAATTGGGGATGCCCTATAGCGATCCGTTGGCAGATGGACCGGTGATTCAGCATAGTGGTTTGATTTCATTGGAGAATGGAATGACAATTGAAAAGCTGTTCTTACAATTGAAGGATTTCAGGAAGGAAATTCATATTCCAGTTATTTTGATGGGATATATGAATCCTGTTTTGCAATTCGGATTTGAGAAATTCTGCGCAGCAGCAGCAGCTGTAGGAATTGATGGATTGATTCTACCGGATTTACCAGAGTTCGAATTTGAAACCGAATATGGTGAAGTAATCAAGAAGTATGGTTTGGATTTTATCTTTCTGGTTACTCCAGAAACAAGTGAAGTGCGGATTAAAAAACTGGATCAGTTAAGTACCGGATTCCTATACGCCGTATCGTCTTCTTCCACAACAGGAACAGATAATAATTTAACTGATGTAAACAATTACTTAAAGAGGTTAAAAGGGTATGGTTTGAAGAACCCAATCCTTGTTGGCTTTGGTATAAAGGATAAGAAAAGTTTCGATAATGCCTGCGCCAATGCCAATGGTGCCATTATTGGAACCGCCTACATAAAGGCCCTTGAAAAATCTGGTAGTATAGAAACAAGTACAAAAACATTTTTAAATGAAGTTCTGGCATAATTGTATTGCATCAAGCATCCAGCATTTCGCATCCAGCAAAGAATGAATCTCGCAATAGTAAAATACAACGCCGGTAATATCCAATCAGTTCTCTACGCATTAGAACGTATTGGAGTGGAGGCTACCGTTACAGATGATCAGGACTTTCTACGTAAGGCCGATAAAGTGATTTTCCCGGGCGTTGGAGAAGCAAGCAGTGCTATGCAATATCTCAGGGAAAGAGGTATTGATAAACTATTAACTTCATTGACCCAACCAGTATTAGGAATATGTCTTGGTATGCAATTGATGTGCCAATACAGCGAAGAGAATGATACCGACTGTCTGGGTATCTTCGATGAAAAGGTGTTGAAGTTTGATGTTGCAGGAGCTACAGAAAGGATAAAAGTTCCGCAGATAGGATGGAATACGATTTACAATCTCAAAACACCCTTATTCAAAGGACTTCCTGAAAATTCATTCTGTTACTTCGTGCATGGCTATCATGCTGCATTGGGCGAGCATACCATTGCCACTACAGATTATATCCAACCGTATAGTTCTGCATTGCATCGTGATAATTTCTATGGTGTTCAATTTCACCCAGAGAAAAGTGCGGCAGTAGGAGAACAAATCATTAAAAACTTCTTAGCTATCTGATATGGAGATTATACCAGCAATTGATATCATTGAAGGAAAGTGTGTACGACTCACGGAAGGTGATTATAGCCAAAAGACTATCTATAATGAACATCCACTCGAAGTGGCAAAACAGTTTGAAGGAGCTGGATTGCGCAGGCTGCATCTTGTAGATCTTGATGGCGCAAAAGCAGGAGCTGTTAAGAACTGGAAAGTATTGGAAACGATTGCAAGTAAGACCGGAATGATAATTGACTTCGGTGGTGGTATAAAGAAGGAGGAAGATGTGAAAGTGGTTTTCAATTCAGGTGCCCGTTTTGCAACTGTTGGAAGTATTGCAGTAAAGAATGAAGAAGAGTTCGTAAAGTGGTTGTTGCAATTCGGCGCTGAGAAATTCCTATTAGGTGCTGATGTAAAAGGAGAGAAGATTGCTGTAGGTGGATGGCTTGAAACCACAGATATATGGATCTATGATTTTATTGAGAAATATCGATCACATGGTATAAGCCAATTATTTTGTACCGATGTTAGTAAGGATGGGAAATTGGAAGGTCCTTCCATTCCTCTTTACAAATCTATTGTTGAGAAGTTCCCTGAGCTGTTCTTTATTGCAAGTGGCGGGGTAAGTTCAATGAAAGATCTTGATGAATTGAATGCAATTGGGTGTAAAGGTGCAATTGTAGGGAAAGCGATCTATGAAAACAGGATACAATTACAAGAATTGAAAGTGTTCATATCATGAGTATGTTGCAAGGAAATAAAAGTGCAGGCCGACTTACAAAAAGAATCATTCCTTGTTTGGATATAAAGGATGGTCGTACTGTAAAAGGCACCAACTTCGTTGATTTACGTGACGCTGGTGATCCAGTGGAACTGGGAGCGTTGTATGCACAACAGGGAGCAGATGAACTTGTGTTTCTCGATATTACCGCTACCGTTGAGAAAAGAAAAACTTTAAGTGAACTAGTCAACAAAATTGCGCATCATATCAATATACCGTTTACGGTTGGAGGGGGTATTAGCAGCGTGGAAGATGTCCAGGTCTTGTTGCAAAATGGTGCTGATAAGATATCTGTAAATACTTCTGCTTTTAAACGTCCTGCGCTGCTTCGAGAACTTGAAAAGGAGTTCGGAAGCCAATGTGTTGTTTTGGCTATTGATACGAAGAAGGAGGCAGACGGTGAATGGTATGTCTATTTGAATGGAGGACGCACCAAGACTGAAATGAAATGTACCGATTGGGCCTACCAGGCAGTGGAATTAGGTGCGGGTGAAATCTTGCTGACTTCTATGAACCACGATGGTACAAAATCTGGCTTTGCATTAGATATTACACGAAAATTATCAGATATATTACCAGTGCCCGTAATTGCATCAGGTGGTGGAGGTACCATGGAGCATTTTGTAGACGTATTCAGGAATGGACATGCCGACGCTGCTCTCGCTGCCAGTATCTTCCATTTTAAAGAGATACCAATACCTGATTTGAAAAACTATCTGGCAGAAAATGGAATAGTGGTTCGTGTATGATGCTTATTGCTGTTTTATGAATTAAAGCGATATTTGCAAGAGCGAATCTTCAAATTCAGTTATATGGTAATACCTGTTGCATTGGTGGCGATAGCGATATTTCTTTATTTGAAAAATCATTTTGAGAACAAGCGTGATGAAAGAAGATATTCCAGGCTTGAACATCAACAGGAAACCTTAGAAAGAACACTAAGAGCAATTAGAAGAAAAAACGAAATGCCTGCAGATGCTGGAGCAGAGGTTGATAAAGACAAAAATGCAGATTCAAAATTTGATTGATTTAAATGTTAGTTTATGAAAGTAGATTTTTCGAAATATTCAGATGGACTTGTACCTGCGATAATACAGGATTTCACTACCCAAAAAGTATTGATGCTTGGATTCATGAATGAAGAGGCGCTTCAGAAAACTGAAACTCTTGGGAAAGTCACATTTTATAGTCGAACGAAACAACGACTTTGGACAAAAGGAGAGGAGAGTGGAAATTTTCTAATGGTAAAACAGGTATTGCTGGATTGCGACAAAGATACCCTTCTGATAAAGGCGCATCCAATTGGCCCAACCTGTCATACTGGTGCCGATACTTGCTGGAGTGAAAGGAATCATAAAGATGATTTTTTATATTACCTCGAAGACATAATTGAGCTAAGGAAGAAAAGCACCGACGGAAAATCATATGTTCGTCAATTGCTGGCTAGTGGCATCAATAAAGTAGCGCAAAAAGTTGGGGAAGAGGCTGTTGAGCTGGTTATTGAGGCAAAAGATGATAATGAAGAGCTCTTTCTTAACGAATCGGCTGACCTGCTTTTCCATTTTTTGGTTTTGCTTAACGCAAAAGGATATAATTTGCAACAGGTTGTGAACGTTTTACAATCCCGTCACTCAAAATAATCTTGATGAAATTATTGTACATTTTTCTCTTTTTCCCTCTTTTCGCAATGGCTCAAACAAAGCCTGTGCAAGGGTTTTCTGTAACTGGAACTATAAAGGGATTAGCTGAAAACGAAGTTGTGACATTTACTGATGTGAATAATCCAGATGATACCTTGGCCAGAACACTGGTTAAGAAGGGTGTTTTTGTTTTAAAAGGGACTATCAAGGAGCCTAACATGTACAATTTGAATTTTCATGGCTCTCAAAAGAAGATGATGTTGTTTATGGGTAACGATATAGTAACTGTTACCGGTGATGCTACTAGTTTACAGGCAGCAGTTGTGAAAGGTTCTCCTCTGCATAATGAATTCAAAGAATTTCAGGACCTGTTTAATCCACTGTTTCAAAAGCTTGCTGAAATGAATCAGACAATAGGTGGACAGACAGATTTGAAAAGAGATGACACATTGATGGTAGCTTATACAGCTCATTTAGAGAAGGTGAAGCATTCTGTAGATTCATTTGTAATCGCAAAAAAAGCTTCTCCGATTGGTCCTTTTACTGTTTTGGTAACAAGTGAATTAGAGCAGGATGTAGTGGTATTGGAGCGTAGGTTTAACACACTGGATGTTTCTCAGAAAAATGGTTTCTTTGGCAAGCTGCTAAAGACACAAATTGATGAAGCGAAATTCGGTTCTATTGGGTCTGATGCAATTCCTTTCGCACAGAACGATACAACAGGGAAGCCTGTATTCCTGGCAAATTTTAAGGGCAAATATGTGCTGATTGATTTTTGGGCAAGCTGGTGCCGTCCCTGCCGTATGGAGAATCCAAACGTAGTTGAAGCCTATAATAAATTTAAGAATAAGAACTTCACCGTATTAGGTATATCACTTGATCGCAGCCGCGAAGATTGGATCAAAGCTATCAAAGATGATCGTCTTACTTGGACGCATGTTAGCGATTTGAAATTCTGGAACAATGAAGTGGCACAGAAATATCATGTACAAAGTATTCCACAGAATTATCTCATCGGTCCCGATGGAAAAATCGTTGGAAAAAATCTTCGTGGTGCAGAACTACAGATGAAGCTTTGCGAACTGTTAGGGTGTAATTGATCAGATTATTGATTGATATCTTTTCCTTCTTTCAATTTTTCAATTATCGCAATTATATTTTTCTTGTTGGCTTCATCTGGAGCTAATGGCTCAGCCATTTTTGCATATTTCAAAGCAGTCTTATAATCTCCGTCTGCCGAATAGCCTCTGGCCATTCCTACCAATGGAGCGAATTTATTTGGGTTCTTCTCTAAATTGAATTTGAAGACATCCATAGCTTCTTTATTCTTTTTCTGAGAAATCAATCTTCTTCCATATTGGTTCAACTCCTGGATAGTGGCAACTTGCATCCCTTTTTTCAAAGTCTGCGCTGCATCATCTGCTTTTCCAAGCTTTCCTTGAATCTGTGCTTTTGTTACGAAATTCTGGAATTCCTTATGGCCGCCAAATGTACCGCTCGAGGCACTATCTGCCCATTGCAATGCCTGCTCCAGATTAACATTTCTGTCTAGGCACCAGGCTGCAGCTTGTTGCCAGCTTTCCCAAATAAAGCCCTTTTCAGTTCGCAGCTCTTTTCTGAATGATTCCAACTGATCATTTATATAATCAACTTGTATGCGAAACGGGATCGCTAATTTCTCCCAGCTTAAAGTAATCGTAGCACTGTTTTCAGTTTGGTTTGAGAAACTATAGCTTAACCATTCAACAGATTTGTCAATGACTGTTGGTTTTACTTTAACTCTTAATGCATCTTCCTTGTCATCATAATAATAAGAGCCCCATGAACTGGAGTTCTTTGAGAATATCAAAGTACTTTCGCTGGCATCGAAAGCAATGAATACACCATATTTACCTGCAGGTAATGGCTGCCCCTCTACAGTTACAGAAGTATTGAATTCTATAGTTGTGTTTTCATTTGAACCTGCTCGCCAAGGTGCTTTACGAGCAGTGCCGAAACCCTGGTCCACATAACCAATCGGTACCAATTGCCCCCATATCTTACCCTCACGTCCTTTTACACCGGGTCGGTCGTAGTTAATGACAACAGTGGTAAGGCCAATCTGTTCTCCAACTATCGCTTTTTTATTTCCTCCACTGGGTAAAACTTTTAATGGAATCTGAGCCGAAGCATTATAAAAGAAAGTAAAGGATAGCAGGAAAAAGTATACTGATTTCATAACAGCAGTTTTAGACAGTTAAGCTATCGTATTGTTGCCAATTATAGCACTGGAAATGGATTAGTGCTTAAATGGAAGGATGAATGGGTTACACTAATTGCCTTTTGTAGAGTTGAATGGTGTTTTCAAGTCCAAGGTAAATAGCATCGCAGATTAGGGCATGTCCAATGCTTACTTCATCTAACCAGGGAATGTTCTTACTAAAATAGCCAAGGTTCTGTAGGTCGAGATCATGCCCAGCATTAATACCTAAGCCAAGTTCTTTCGCTTTTTGTGCTGCTTTTATATATGGAGCAATGGCAGATTCTTTATCCCCTTGAGCATACGCTTTTGCATAACCTTCCGTATACAATTCTATTCTATCAGTGCCTGTTTTCTTTGCACCTTCTACCATTTCAACAATTGGGTCACAGAATATCGAAGTTCGTATGCCTGCATTTTTAAATAGCGTGATCATTTCTGTTAGATAATCTTTGTATTGAATAGTATCCCAGCCATGATCTGAAGTCAATTGTCCTTCAACATCTGGTACCAAGGTGACCTGATGAGGTCTGGTTTCAAGAACCAAATCAATAAATTTCTGTTCTCTGCAATTCCCCTCAATATTGAACTCAGTGGTAATGATTTTTTTGATGTCGCGAACATCCTGATAACGTATATGTCTTTCGTCGGGGCGGGGGTGAACAGTAACGCCATCACTTCCAAATTCCTGGACATCAATGGCCACTTTCACTACATCAGGATTGTTTCCACCCCTGCTGTTTCGAATGGTTGCTATCTTGTTTATATTGACAGAAAGTTTTGTCATAGGCCAAAGATAAGCCAACAGGAAATATCTTTCAAAGTAGAGTGGTGATAAAAAAGAAAAGGAATCCAGAGGATTCCAATTTCTACACCTTGAGAATGAACTATCTTATTTCTTTGTAATTGATTTTGAAATAATGTTTATGCCTAAATGACTAATAACTTCTATTATATATTCACCAGATTCTAAGGAAGCGAGTCCCGAAATGCTCGTAACATTGGTTCCGGCAATTAAATGCCATCCAAACAATCTTAATATATTTCCTTTTTTGTCTGTCATCCTTACAATTACATGTTCATTTTGGGTTACACCAAGTTCAATGGTAATTGTCGATTGAAATGGCACCGGGCGTATATTTATCTTTAATGTTTCTGACATAACTTCTTGAGTAGATTTTTTTTCTGAATTTATCATGTCTACTGCCTCCCATATTTTCGCTATAACCTTAGGTGTTTCTGAAAAAGTAGTATTGTTATTTGTATCCATTTTATTTATTTGAAATTGTTACTTTGCCAGCGTTTATTAAAGCTTAACCATTTTAGTTCTAGCAAGAATTGACCCATCAGTACCTGTAACTTCGACCATATAAATACCATTGTTTAATGATTGTAAACTTTGTATTTGTGTATTATTTAATCCTTTGTTTAGTGTCCAGTTAGTGTATTTCACTGTTTTCCCATTCATATCGACCAACTTAACTACCGCGGTTTGCTCTTTATCACTACTAAGCTGAATTGAAAACTGATTTTGAAAAGGATTTGGGCTTATTGCATAACTTCCTTTTACATTTCCAGCTTTTATGATTTCAATGTTTGAATAGGTGAATTTCCCATCAATATCTATCTGAAGAATGCGATAGAAAGATGCATCTTTGAAAGGTTTGTTATCGATGAACTGATAACTTTTAGTTGATTGGCTATTACCAGCAGCTGCCTGTGAATTTATTGCTTCCCAGTTCTTGCCATCATTACTTCTTTCAAGGATGAATTTTTCACTATTGAATTCCTGAACTGTTGACCAGGAAAGAAGGGCAGTTCCATTATGTAGTTGAGCTTTCAATCTCATACCTGTTACTGGCAATGCTAAAGAAGCGCATTGAGCAAAAGTGATGTCGTCAATTGCGAGGTCGTTTCCGCAACCACCTGGGGCATTATTCAGAATTTTATATCTTACTGCTGTTACACCAGCTGGCAGATTAAAATAGCCACCCACCTTTATCCATGTTGGATTCTGCGATTGAGGAATACTGCTGCTTGTAAAGGTGGTGAGTTGAGTAAAACTACCATCGTTATTGTAAGATTCTACAATGAATTGGAGCTTAGGAAGAATTGCACCGCTTCCGCAGGTACCAAGTGTATTCGCGTTCATTACATAGAGAAAAACAGAAAAGGAGGCATTTGGAGTAAGACCAACTACAGTATCACGATAGAATTCACCAACAGTATAACTGGCATTAATAACCATCATTCGGCCGTTAGTATTTCCAGTATGATCTGCAGAACCATGCCATTCTGTTCTTCCTTTTGAACTATTTGAAAGTTTATAATCACCATCTGCAAGTACAGTGGTACTATTATATGAATAAGTGGTACGACCTGTTGGCAATGCAGCATTCGTTGTGCCCGTATCAAAATTTTCATTAAATTTTATTATTTCACCTGTGCAAGTTTGTGCTGTGGTATTTTTTGCTATAACCAGTCCCAAAGCAAGGGACATTAAGTAAGGGTAGAATTTAGTTTTCATTTTTTTCGCTTTGGCATAGAAGAACGAATCAAATGCCAATTTCTAAATTACTCGCTATCAATAAGTTGAAAAAAATGAGATTGGGAATTTGTCTCATTTTAGGAATGACTTGGGAATTTTTCTCAGGTGGTAAGGGGCTACTTGTAATAGGAAACTATTAAAACCTGGCAACTAATTTTAGGTTTATGAGCCTAGGAGTAAGTCGGTTCGGCATAGCGAAAACCGTATTGGTGAAATCCTTGATCAATAAGTAGGAAATGGTATTATCTCGGTCAATCAAATTAAATACTTCAAAAGAAGCCCAGATATTGTCGAAGTTCTTGAAAGGACTATGGCTCCTTCTGTTTGTCTTTTCAGTATCCAATAACAAAACACTGAATCCAAGATCAATTCTTATATAAGGTGGAATAATCAGTGCATTTCTATATTTCACGCTTCCTGGAATATTATATGGAAGATTGCTTCCATATATAAGATTCAGGAATACTTTGAAATTCTTATTGGTAGAAAGATAATCCTGCAAGAACATGCCGAATGTGAAAAAGCGATCAGATGGTCGGCGTAGCCAACCTGCTTCGGTAAGTGTACTATCTGTTGGATTATTCAATGAATCCAATTTGTACTGGTAATATGTATCTTTTTCCAGATCCTCTCTTGTTTTCATGAAGCCCACGCTTATCCAGCTTTCTGCATCTTTCACTAATTCGCCAAATAATCGTCCTTCTATACCAGCTGCATATGCTTTTGCCCTGTTCTCTCCGAAATAGCGGATACGAACATTGTCTATATCATAAGGTACCACATCCCACATCTTCTTATAATAAGCTTCTGTAGTAAAACGAAACGCCCTTGTGCCTGTTTTGAAATTATAATCCATACCAGCAGTTATCTGCCAGCTCTTCTGTGCTTTCAATGCTTCGTTAATAGTACCATCGTACCTTCTCAATTCTCTGTAGAAAGGAGGTTGGTAATATAATCCCATAGCCCCACGGAATATGATATCGCGTTTCCAGTTGGAAGGCTTCCACGCTATTCCTAACCTTGGTGTTGCAAAGAACTCTTTATTGAGAGTATTATAATTGAATCGTATTCCAGCCTGTAAAGTAACATCACTTGAGTCTCTGAATAGGATATTATCCTGCAAATAACCGCTGATTCTTGTTACATCTATATTTGCTTTCGACTTTACTACCTTACTAATGTTAAGGGCATCGGGCTGATAGGGAAGGTTATAACCAGCAGAGTCCTGATATTCCCATTCATTTAATTGGTCACGGATCTTTTGCTGTTCCGTACTTACTCCCCACTGCCAGTAATGTTTTCCATTATCAAGGGTACCCTTATGCGAAGCATTCCAAATTTCAATATTCAGCTTGTTTCTTGCAAATGTTTGGTAAAGTCCAGCTCCCAAAGGATTATTTATGATGCCGAAGTCTGGTTTACTCTTATCGAATTCCCTGTCCCCGAAAAGATATGCTCCGGTTATATCGATTGATTCTTTTTCATCATCTTCAAATCGGCTAAGCATCCACTTAAGCTTCAGGTTTTTCCTTGGTTGTTGTATCCATGCTAAACCGGCCATATTGGTACTGTACTTGTCTTCCTCTCGTCCTTCAAAAAAGATATCTAATCCTAGATTCGCACTGAAATAAGGGGAGAATACTGATGAAGTAAGCTGACTGAACTCTGGTAAGAGGTTGAATTTTGTTTTAGATATGTTCCCTAATAATTCCAGGCTATTACGGGAATTGATCTGGTAAGTAAGTAATGCCTGTAAGTCGGATGATGAAGGAACATAGTTTCCTTTTGTTTCCTGACTGCTAAGCAGGTTACGATTGCTTTTGTTTCTAACGCCGATTAAGAAACTGAATTTGTTATCATGACTTGTGCCTTCGAAATGTAAACCTTGTTCAAGCAGACTTATATAAGCCGAGCCACCAGAAGTGACGAGGTTTCTTGTATTGAATATCGAGTACACTCGACATTTTATCACCATATTTTGCCTGAAAGCCCCCATTATAGAAATTTACATTACGTGCCATTTCAGGATTGATGAAACTTAACCCTTCTTGCTGGCCGCTTCTGACCAGGTAAGGGCGGAAAACTTCAAAGTCGTTTACATATATCAGGTTCTCGTCGTAGTTACCACCTCTAACAGTATACTGTGATGTCAGTTCATTATTGGACCCTACAATTACTTTAATAAGGCTTTCGATGCCACCTCCTGGAGTAGGGATATTGATGACAACGGTTTCCAGTTCCTTGGAGCCAGGTTCCATCCTGATCGTGATCTGTTCCACCTCGTTTTCATTCAAAATGAAATTACGTTGTTCTGTTTTATAGCCAAGATGGGAGATGATAAGGGCGAAGGCTTTATTGGCCGGGACAACAATCCTAAAGGTGCCCGAATCGGAACTGTTCACCCCACTTGTTTTTCCTAAAAGGGCTATGGTGGCGCGGGAAAGGGGATTTTCGTTCTCGTCTACTATTCTGCCCACTACAATTGCCTGCTTTTTCTGACCTTGAACGGTCAGTACAGACAAGAAGGGGATCAAAAGGAGCAATAGTAGCCGAAACTTCACCTGAAATAATTTTAAACGACGGTCGAAATTAATTGAAAATATGAGTACTCTTAAAACAGAAAATCAGGATATTTATTTTATAAAACGTTGAGAATGTAAAGTAAAGCTAATGAAAACAACATCAAAAGCATACATGTTACTCCTATTGCTGTGCTACTCCTGCGGCCAGAATACCGAAAAGACTAAGGAGTTGGATAAGAAAGCATATGTATTTCATGAAACACTAGTGGATGGGAAGGATACAGGAATGGTTCAGTTAAAGGGCTTCAAACGGAATAATCCTATAGACCTGTTCTGGCAAACCTGGAGAGTTCTTAAACCTGGTGCTGAAAATCCTTCAGATTGGTCTTCAGTAGGTTTAGAAGGAATCGCACTTTTTAAAGATTCTGTAATAGTTGTGAATCCTGGTAGTCAGCCCGTGTTTGGACGTTGGTGGGTGGTGATGGAAAACAGTTCTCCCAAAAGGTTAACAATGGTTTTAGATGATGGGATTAAAGCGGAATTCAAAATTGTAAGTATCACTGCAACATCGATGGTATTGAGTGCTGAAAATGCCAGTGGACAGACAATGGAATTTCAGTTTGGCGCAGAAGGCATTGCACATAAGAATCCTCGTAATGATCCTTTCTATCCCGACAATATCAAATGGGTAATAAAACCACCTAAGAAAGAGGATTCATTACAAATAAGAAAAAGGGTGAGGGACTGTGTAAGGTTTTATGCCTTGTATTTCCGTGATAATATAAAACGAAGGCGAACTTCAATTTCATTTGAAGGGTTACCGGATGCATTTGACTGGTACAATGGGGGAATGGGGCTTCCTGCACGTGATTTGGTAAGTAATGCCTGGATTGGATGTTTTTATAATGAAGAACAATCTTTACAGGGATGGGAAGTATTAAATAAACTCATGAAAGATGTTGATTTTGATTGGCCGAAAGGAGCTCCCAACTGGGTCTACCGAACTGAACCTGTGCTGGAGCAAATGGCGGGATTACTGAAATAAATTAAATGGATATTTTTCGTTTTAATAGTCAAAAGTGCATGCGTTTGTTGGTTGTATAAATGGTTGTATGAAGGTTGTGCGTGGGTTGTAATTTGGTTGTAAAATAGTTGTAAAGTGGTTGTGTGAAGGTTGTAAAAGTTGTATAAGGTCTCCAACCTTATAAGGTTGGAGACCTTATACAACCAAGTAATAATTTGATCTATTCAATTGAAAATTGAGGTATAAGAAAAGCTTTTTTACAACTGTTTTTTTGCACAGATAAAGTAGGTTGTTAACAGTGATGTATTTTATGATTCATTCAATTTCAATCCATTGAAATTGTCTCTGACCCTCCGAGATGTCATCTTGTGTAAAACACAACCTCTGTTTACATCTTTAGTTCTTCACAATAAGTTTGAACCAACAGTTAAATCAAATTCAATAATTCGGGTTGTAAATACCATTTTTTGATGGTAAGAGGTTGTATAAGGTCTCCAACCTTATAAGGTTGGAGACCTTATACAACCTCCTCTATGATTTAAAGAGGGTAATTTTTTATAAGAAACCGGTTTGTAAAGTAGATTTAAAAACTATTTTTCATCTTAGATAAATGAACCGTCCATATGGAATTGCTTTTGTCTTTTCACCATTGATAATGTATTCATCCATGGGATTCACACAATACGTCTTATCCATACTAAAAAATACTATTACACGTCATTGTGTTTTTCGTCTCAGCTATTCCCGATATGCGATACGTCTTATTTATCGCAGGCACCGCTATCTCATAATCATTCCCTTCTATCATCGGTATTGAAATAGAATTATATGTTGGTGCTAGCGTATCATTGCTCCTTTTAAAATTCAATAAAGGTTCGTTTATCAGGAGCGTATCCATTAACTGGCTGAAGGTGCCAGTATTGGCATACCGTCTAAGTATAAGCGTATCTGTTTGGGATTCTGAATAGCCGATAAATGCCGGTAATAAACCTTCGGCAGCGCCACAAGGACATTTCTTGCAACTGCTAAAAATTGAAATTGCTAAAATGGGAATTATGAATAGCGTTTTACGATTCATTATCCTATAGACGCTCTTATCTGGATTTTAGCTGCTTCAACAATGATATTGTATGAGTCGGATTTGCAGACTTGAATACCGTATTGCCCGCAACTAAGATATGGGCGCCGGCATCAAGTATGGATTGAGCATTATCAAGCGTAACTCCACCATCAATCTCGATCTTAACCGGGAGGTTCTTTTCATCAATCATTGATCGCAGGTCTCTTATCTTATTAAGTGTATTGGGGATGAAGGATTGTCCGCCGAAGCCGGGATTCACACTCATCAAACAAACCATATCGATATCCGACAATATATCTTTCAATAATTCAACCGGTGTATGTGGGTTTAATGCCACACCGGCTTTCATGCCGAGCGATTTTATCTGCTGAATATTCCTATGTAAATGATGACAAGCTTCGTAATGTACAGTGAGGATATCCGCCCCTACTTTCTTGAAAGCTTCCGCATATTTTTCTGGTTCCTCAATCATCAGGTGCACATCACAAACTTTTGTGGTGGCTTTCCGGAAGAACTCGATGATCATAGGACCGAAACTGATATTAGGAACAAAACGACCATCCATCACATCAAGATGATAGTAGTCTGCCACACTTTCGTTCAGCATCTTACAATCGGCATCAAGGTTCAGGTAGTTGGCAGACAGGAGAGACGGTGCTATGATCGGCATGGTATAAGTATTTGGTCGTGGACCCGTTAATTGCTGCAAATGTAATGGCAGAAGCAGGTTTTGGCAAATTCCCTGAAAGCTTATTTTTCACCCAATCTTTCCAGTCCTCTTCAGCCTGGTAAAACGACTTGTCCAGCGAAAGGGCCCTTTCATAGTTTTCGCGGGCTTGTTCCTTGTCTTTCAGGGCTTCATAACAACGCCCCATCCAGAAATAAGCATCCGGATTTGTATTGGTAACTGTGGCTGCCATTCTGTAGGCTTCCAACGCTTTATTATATTCTTTCTGGTCGAACCAGATCTGTCCTTTTTCAAGATGGGCATCCAGGAATTTCCAGTCGATTTTTATACAAAGGTCGAGCAAAGGCATGGCCTTATTATACTGTTTGGTATCTGAATAATACACTCCTTTGAGGAAGATGGCATCGATTACTTCCCCGGTGCTATCTCTTCTCAGGAATATCGTCGCATACAGCCAGAAGTTTCGGGTTCTTTTGGTAAGAATACAGGTTGGCTAAAGCCAGGCCTGTATAATTTAATGGCTGAATGCGGTAGGATCTTTCCAGGGCACTGATGGCCGCAGCAGTATCCTCCAGACGATGAAGCAAAAGCCCTTTTTCATACCAGGCCATAAAATCCAGGGAATCCTGAGCAATCATCTTCTCATATTCAGCCAATGCCTCTTTGCGTCGCCCCATTCCGGCATACACTTCACTTAACCTGCGACTGAATTCCAAGGTGGCAGGGAATTTGACCTGACAGTCCTTTAGGAACAATATGGCATCATCAGCTTTATTGATCAATAACAGGTTGGCGGCATATTCAAGGGCCACCCCTTCACTAGGCTGTAATTGCCAGGCTTTAAGGTAGTCGGGATTTGCCAACTGATGCTGGTTATTCTGGGATAACAGAAGTCCCCGGGAAAGGTAAAGCTCCACTTTATCTGGGAAGTCCCTGATACTATCAGTTAGGGATTTATAAGGCGGTTTGGATAAAATGGCCGAAGAGGAGGGCGTATCGCCCCCGGTACATTGGCTCAACAAAAAAGCGCTTACTATAAACAGGAAGCAGGCAAAAAATGGCTTCTTTTCCATGGCACAAAACTAACCGATTTTAAATAGGTGGTTATGACAAAATTTTTACAAATAACATTGCCGGTAAAAAATATCTTTGCACGGCATCAATTTGAGCTTTCTAACTAAAAACGGCACAGTATGAAAAAAAGGATATTGGTTTTGTTAATTCTTCCAGCAATGATTTTAGGCGCTATGGCTTTTCGTAAAGGATCGGTTTCGGTGACGAGCACAATGGTAGCTCCGGGAGATACTCTCCAGTATCCCGATGAGAAGCATTTTAAGAATATCCAGCAATTGACAACAGGGGGCGATAATGCTGAAGCCTATTTTAGTTTCGATGGCAAATACATCATTTTTCAACGCACTAACCCCAAAGAAGGTATCATGTGCGACCAGATGTTTGTTGGTAAAGTACCAGCATTTGGAGAGAAGTTTGAGTATAAATTGGTGAGTTCAGGAAAGGGTAGGACAACCTGCGGTTTCTTTACAAAAGACAATAAGCATATCGTTTATGCTTCAACACACCTGGGTAGCCCAGATTGTCCACCGGTGCCCGACCGAAAAAGTATGGCAATAAGTATATATGGCCCTTATATGCCAGCTATGATATATTCATGGCCGACCTTAACGGAAAAATTGTGAAGCAGCTTACAAAATCCCCCAAGTATGATGCGGAAGCTACCATCTCTCCCGATGGAAAGAAAATGATTTATACAAGTACTAAGGATGGAGATATAGAACTCTACATCATGGATCTCAAAACTGGTAAGGAAAAGAGAATCACTAACCACCTCGGTTATGATGGCGGTGCCTGGTTTAGTCCAAACGGTAAAAAGCTGATTTGGAGAGCATCAAGTCCAAAAACACCTGAGGAAATAAAAGAATACAAGGAGTTATTAGACCAGGATTTGGTTGCTCCAACTAATATGGAAGTTTGGGTATCTAACGTTGATGGAAGTAATGCCCATCAGGTAACCAGCTACGGACAAGCCAACTGGGCACCTGCCTATATGCCTGATAATAAAAGGATCATTTTCGCATCAAATCATGAATATAAAAGAGGCTTCCCTTTTAACCTTTATACCATCAATGAAGATGGAACCAATCTCACTAAGATCAGCCGCGACAATGGTTTCGACGCCTTCCCTATGTTCAGTTATGATGGAAAGAAATTCCTTTTCTGCAGTAACCGTAATAATGGAGGAACTAGGGATACGAATGTGTTCTTGGCGGATTGGGTAGAATAAGCTGTTCGCAAATTTGAAAATTTGATAATAAACAGCCAAATCAACTAACCGCTGCGTCTCTGCGTCTCAGCGGTAAAAATTGGAAATGGAAGTCAGGCGCCTGTAGTATATTGTGCAGGTTCTATTTATTCATCCTAAAACAACACTGCTATGTATAACGGTCTTTTACATCTACATAATTTCTTGAGATGGGTTATCCTCTTCTTGTTGATTGTTTCTTTATTTCAGGCTTTTAGAAAGAACAGTGGATTGCAAAAAACAAGTCTTTGGTTATTGATTGTTGCGCATTCAACGCTTTTATTGGGATTGTACCAATGGTTTGCAGGAGATAAAGGATTGAAGTTGATTCAGGCTTCTGGTTTCGGTAATGTGATGAAAGATTCTGTATTGCGTTTCTGGGCTGTTGAGCACATGACCGGAATGATAATCGGAATCATCCTGATTACTATTGCTCGCGGTAAATCTAAAAGATCGAATTATAGTGCCGCATCCTGGTTATATCTTATAGCCCTTATCATCATATTAGCTTCCGTTCCTTGGCCGTTTAGAGAGGGGATTGGAAGGCCGTGGTTTCCGGGGATGTCTTAATAATTTGAAAATTTGAAAATATGGAAATGTGGAAATGAAACAGCCGTGATACAAATTAGAAGATGTGGAAATTAGAAAATGTGAAAATTAAACAACTTGCTAATTATTGAGTAAATAGGTCGATTCCCCTGTATTGGCTGTTTAATTTCCACATTTCCTCATTCTCACACTTTCACATTTTTATCACGGCTGTTCATTTTCAAATTTTCAAATTTTCAAATTTCTCTCAAATCGCTTTCATTTCCGCAACAAACCTCTCCATCTCCCCCTTCAACCCAATACTCACCCTTGCCCAATGTCCATCTGGGTATGAATCTGATCGGAGAATAATGTTCTTCTTATACATATCATCCGAGAAATCCCCTTTATAACCAGGAAGGTGGAAGAACATGAAATTAGTATAAGAGGGAATCACTTTGTATTTCAATTGGGTCAGTTCCCTGAATGTATAATCTCTCGCTACCGCATTCTTTTCCCTGCTGCTTTTTCGGTGCTCCTCATCTTTTAAACTGGCCATAGCAGCTGCAATAGAAAGATTGCTGATAGCAAACTGTGTATTCTGGAAGTACTGTTTATCCAGTTTGTCCAGCAGTTTGGCGTCGCCTATTAAGAAACCAACTCTTAATCCAGCCATGCCATGTATCTTGGAGAATGTTCGGGTTATCAGAACATTTGGATGTTTGTCAATCAATCCGATCATCGATTCATTATCTGGTGGATTCAGGAAATCGATATAAGCCTCATCAATAAGAACTACTGCTTTTTTAGAAGCTTCAATACAAAAGTTCTTCAAAGAAGAAGGAGAAACTATAGTTGCTGTTGGATTTGCAGGATTACAGATATAAACAAGGGCTGTTTTATCTGTAACAGATTTAAGCATCAGATCCAACTGATGGACCTTCCCTTCGTTCAATGGAATCTCAATTACTTCAGTGCCTATTTTCTTTGCTGTGCTGGGAAGAATGCCAAAGGTAGGCGTTGCCGTTACCAGATTGCCATTACTGAAATGACGGGCTAATAATTTCAACCCTTCGCCTGAGCCTGCTGTCACTAATACCTGGTCTTCATTAACCTTATAATAATCTGCAATCTCTTTTCTGAAAGACTGCAAGGAGGCTACATTGAATGAATAGCGATTCGATTGGTCAATGATATCGATAATGGCTTTACGTGCCATGGGCGATATGCCATACGGATTTTCATTCGCTCCCAGGTTAAGTAATCCTGCCGGTGCTTCAATGTTCCTTGGTAGATAATCTTCGCCAGCAATAGGTTTTAATGATATACCCAAACTAAAAGCGGCAAGGGCGCTTTGTTTCAGCCAGTCGCGGCGGTGGAGTGGTGGCATGGAAGTGTTTTTTTTGAAGTTACGGTAATTTAAAAGATGGAGAAATGAAAAGGTGAAAAGTATGTTGGTATTTGATAAGTGGTAATCGGGGAATAGGTAAGGTGGCATTTTTTTTATTTTTCTATACCCTCTTAGTGGTATCAAATACCATTCAGTAATTCAACTTGACAGGTGAATAAGCGGATTTGATTTAGATAGGTGTGTGGATTTACATTCGTACAAGAAAGACTTATATCAGTTTTTCTTTAACCATAAACAGACTTCTATGCAAAAAATGTTTTCCATTTCCAGAATGGTAGCTATTTCCCTCTTATTCTTATTCATTTCTTGTTCAAAAAAGGGAGACGGAAATGGCACTCCCAATCCCGTGGGCGAAATTTGGCCCCAGGAATGGGTGTTGACTATGGATTTTGATGCCACATTTGTTAAATACCTTCAGATTTCCGGTAGACTCATTTATAGATCAAAAGTGGGGATTGATTATAGTTTGAAAAGCCTTTCTACAGAAAAGGATTGTAAATGGTTGGTGAAGAAGGCTGGCGAAAAGGCTGGCAGAACGATGTATACTTTTCAATTAGCTTCCGATACTGATTATAATTGGTACGTTGTTACAGGAGGGTCGGTTCTGGGAACTCTTGAGTATCAGTTAAACGTGGATGTTGACGGTAGTACTGTAGGTTCTGAACAAGCAAAATTCTTTATAAATAAAGTAGGAGAGAAAAACGGGAAACAACTTATCACTATTGAAAGCGTATTTTATCCCGGGTATTTTCTTATAAATACTGGACACACGCAAGCTGCAAATGGTGTACTGTTAAGTAAAACTCAGGCCCCAGCTCAATTTTATAAGAACTTTGTTAACTAATGTTTTATTGATTGGTGATTTTTGGCAGGTGTATTGTTCAATTTAAGGGTAGTATCATCAAATAGTATTAATCCTTTAAAAATTTTATATTGCTTTCTTTATAGGATTAATTATTGAATCTCTTGTAGATGATTACGGCTGAAACCATGTATCTTTTGACAATGCACCTGCTACTAGGAATACTCCTGGTGATGATCATTTTCAGTGTGTATAGTTGGATGTCTACGAAAGATAGGATGTTGGTTTTTTATATCCTTTACATGGTAGGTGGTCTGATTATTATTGGCAATAAGTATGTCGATATTTTCTCTCACAATTATAAGACTAGTTTCACTGAAGTTACCTGGCTAGACAATATGTTCAGCGCTTCAGTAATGGCCATTCCCTATACTATTTTCTTATATGATGCCTTTTCTGTTAAGACAGGTTCGAAGTGGTTGAAGTTCAGTTGGTATTTTGTGTTAACCATGAATATTTCTCATTTCATTTACCTGCCAGTTGTAAAACTCATAGGTGTTGAGGATTATTATGAAATTCCATTTGGGTCAACATTACTGGGTGTGATTTTTCTTGCTACTCTGTTTCTGATTGCAAGCGCCTTTTTCATTAAAAACAAAACACGTTTCCAGGCATTGATCTTATCTGGTTTCGTTGTTTATATAAGCATGTTCTTGCTAGCTGCTGTACAAGAATATTATTTTAAATCTGGGTTATTGAAAGGTATGACAGGATTTTACCTGGCACTAACTGGGGAGATGATATTTTTTGCTCTTGCTTCTTCTCAAAGAATTACAGATGTATATAATGAATCTGAAAAGTTGAAGGTCATTAGTTACCAGTACCAATTGGAAATTGAGCAGGTGACTAATTTTTTCGCTACTTCTATTAATCAGCAAAATTCAGTGGATGACATGTTGTGGGATGTCTCCAAGAACTGTATTTCCAAATTAGGTTTTGAAGATTGTGTTATCTATTTGAAGGATGAAACAAAGAATGTGCTTGTTCAGAAAGCGGCCTGGGGGCCAAAGACAAATGACGATGATAGGATCGTAAACCCTATCGAGATTCCTATTGGAAAAGGAATCGTTGGTACAGTCGGTCGTACTGGTATTCCGGAGAATATTGGAGATACATCAATGGATAGTAGATATATAATTGATGATGCCAGCAGGTATTCTGAGTTGGCTGTTCCAATAATCCAAAATGATATCGTTGTTGGGGTTATAGACAGTGAAAATTCACAGAAAGGTTTCTATACGCAAAGGCATTTACAGATTCTTGTAACTATTGCTTCTTTGTGTGCTTCCAAAATGGAAAAAATTGCAGCGGAAGAACAAACACGTGAAAAAGAAATTGAAGTTTTCAAGCTTAGCAAGGATATGGCTAATTGGCAAATTACAGCACTTCGGGCTCAAATGAATCCCCATTTCCTTTTCAATGCAATGAATAGTATTCAACAGTTTACACTGGCACATGATACTATCAATGCAAATATTTATTTATCAAAATTCTCCACCCTTCTTAGAAAGGTGCTCCATTCTTCGCAGCAACCACTGATTTCTGTTGAAGAAGAAGTGGAGCAGCTAGAGTTATACCTTTCAATCGAACAACTTCGCATGGGGGTGGATTTTACTTATAAAATTTCTTTTGTAGATGAATTTGAACTTGATGCTGTAAAGATTCCTGGTATGCTTATCCAGCCCTTCGTTGAAAATTCATTGAAACATGGCTTGTCTCTAAAAGATGGAGAAAAACGACTTAGTATTATTTTTTCAATTATTGAAGATGAGTATTTAAAAGTACAAGTTGTTGATAACGGAATTGGAAGGCAAAGAGCTGCTGAATTAAATGACCGACAAGGAAAGTTTTTACCTCATGAATCAAGAGGGCTTGATTTGGTTAGAGAAAGATTGCAGATTCTGCAACCAAAAGGTTTGGAAACTTCCTTGATTTCTTTTGTGGATTTAAAGGATGAAAGGGCTATCCCTCAGGGTACTGAAGTTACTATTTTTATTCCCTTATTGGATTAAACAAATGCTGTAAGGTATATCTGGTTTAGTAAATTTATTTCATGATAAAAGCATTGATAATTGATGATGAATCTTCGGCGGCAAAGGTATTGCAGCTGCTTCTTGAACTTCATGTTCCTGAAGTGACACAAATAAGGGTGGCAACCCGAGTCCCCGAAGCCAAATCCTTAATTCAGCAATATAATCCCGATTTAGTTTTTCTGGATATCATGATGCCAGAAAAGAATGGATTTGAATTGTTGAGTGAATTAACTGAAATTAGATTTGAACTGATTTTTACTACCGCATTCAATGAGTTTGCTATTCGTGCCATTCGATTCAGTGCCCTGGATTATTTGCTTAAGCCTATAGACGTTAAGGAGCTTCGGATGGCTGTGGACCGATATATGCATAAGCAATCACAGCTTAAACAATCCAATGTATTGTTCAAGAACCTTCTTCATAATCTTGAAACTCAAAAGGAATCGGAATACAGATTAGCAGTACCTACTGTTAATGGTGCTATTTTCCTTTCAACTTCAGATATTGTAAGGCTGGAAGGGGAGGGAAACTATACCCGATTTTGTTTGAATAATAACCAGAAAATTGTAAGTGCAAAAACGATGAAAGATTACGAAGAAATGCTGCCGGCAAATCTATTTCTACGTATCCATAAGTCCCATCTGGTTAATGTAAGGTATATTGAGAACTATCTTAATGAAGGGCAAGTGGTTTTACTTGATAAGACAGTTTTGCCGGTTTCGCGGCTTAGAAAGAAGGAAGTAGCTTCAGTTTTATTACTCAAAGGAAAATAAGCTATCTTTTTCCCAGTTCAATCACCGAGGCGTCGCGTATGTCTTTCCCATCTATTGCAAACTTTATTAAAGTCTTCACCTTATGCCAACCTTGCTTTCCTGCAGCACCTGGATTCATATGTAGACATTCAATAGCTGGGTCGTACATCACTTTGAGTATATGTGAATGACCGCTGATGAATAGTTGTGGTCGATGAATGGCTAATTCTTTTTTTGTTTCCGGATTATACTTTGGAGGGTAGCCGCCTATATGACGAATCATCACTTTCACCTCCTCACAATAAAACACCAATTGCTCGGGGTAGACTGAACGGACATCCTGACCATCTATATTACCATAAACCCCTTTTAGTGGTTTTACCGCTGCAATTTTATCAGCTAAGGCCAGATCTCCAAAATCTCCAGCATGCCAAACCTCATCGCAGTCTTCGAAATGACGTAATACCCCTTCATCAAGGAAGCCATGGGTGTCTGAAAGTAATCCTATTTTTGTCATTGTGCTGGGTGCTAGATGCTGGATGCTTGAAGCTTAAGGCCTAGGGCTTAAAGCCTAAGGCTTTTTTTCGATTGCATAAATCTTTTATCAATTAGTAAAAATATCAAACAAACCTATATTGCCATAATTTTAATATTGTTATATAGAACCTTTAGTGGTGTATGTGTAAAATGTTGATGTTCTAAATCAGAGATCAATCAGTAAATGGGAAAGCTTGCCGGCTGTTTCATTTCCATCCCGACGCGTCGGGATTCACATCTCCACATTAATAAGCCCATTTTCAAATTTTCAAATTATCTCATTTTCAAATTCCTCCCATGCCTCACTACCATACTCTCGGTTCCATCCCCCACAAACGCCATACGCAATTCCGTAAGCCAGATGGTGGGTTATACAGCGAACAATTGTTTTCTACAGAAGGATTCAGTAATGATTATTCCCTTCTATACCATTGCCATCCTCCAACACAGATCATAAAGACAGAAGCACAGATTGATGTGTCACCCAAAATTGCAGAGGAGAAAATGCTTCAGCATCGTTGCCTGGAAGGGTTCAATATCCCACCAATCGACGATTATCTGGAAAGTCGGATTCCTGTATTAGTGAATAGCGATTGCCATATTGTGTTGGCGGCTCCTCGTAAAAGTCTGACTACTTATTTCTATAAGAATACGGATGCTGATGAAATGATTTTTGTTCATGAAGGGTCTGGAACTGTGAGGACTTTATATGGCAACCTCCCATTTAGTTATGGGGATTATATAGTATTGCCAAGAGGCACCATTTATCAGATAGATTTCAATACACCTGATAATCGCTTGTTCATTGTTGAATCATTCTCTCCATTACGTTATCCCAAAAGATATCTCAGTAAATATGGGCAACTGATGGAACACTCACCCTATTGTGAAAGGGATATCAGGGCTCCGCAAGATCTTAAGACGTTTGATGAGAGTGGCGATTTCCTTATAAAGGCAAAGAAGAAAGGGATGTTATATGGTTTGCACTATGGCACACACCCTTTTGATGTGATAGGGTGGGATGGTTGTTGTTATCCGTACATTTTCTCTATTCACGATTTTGAACCTATTACAGGAAGGGTGCACATGCCTCCACCAATTCATCAAACATTCGAGACAGACTCCTTTGTTGTCTGCTCCTTTGTACCCAGATTATATGATTACCATCCACAGGGAATTCCCGCTCCCTATAACCATAGCAATATAGATTCAGATGAAGTATTGTATTACGTTGATGGCGACTTCATGAGCCGCAAGCATGTTACCCGCGGCATGATCACCCTACACCCCGCCGGCATTCCTCATGGCCCACACCCTGGTGCTGTTGAGAAAAGTATAGGTGCCAAAGAAACCAAGGAACTTGCTGTAATGGTCGACACCTTCCGACCCCTCATGCTCACGCAACAAGCCCTGGATATTGAGAATAGGGATTATGTGATGAGTTGGGCTGAGTGAGGCTGGATGCCTGATGCTTGATGCTTAATGCTTTTTGCCTAAGGCTTAAAGCCTAAGGCCTAGGGCTTATTTAGTAAGCTACCAATGGTTCAGTTTATTACGCGTGCTATTTTCGAAGCCTGAGTTCCGTTTCAATTCCAGAACGAGCCTTAAGCTTTCGGCTAAAAGCCTAGGGCCTAAAGCCGAAGGCTTACTTAGTAGTCTACCGATAGTTCAATTTATAACGGGGGCCCATTTCGAAGCCTGAATTCCGTTTCAACTCTGAATTAGCCTTAAGCCTTAGGCCTTAAGCTTTAAGCAAAAAAAATTGGTAATTCAAAAAATAAAACTAATTTTGACTAAACGGTTAAACCAATTGGTTAAAAAAATTGATACCTCCACAGAAGAAAAAATCCTGGCTGCCGCCAAGAAGGTATTCGTGCGCAAGGGTATGTCGGGGGCGAGGATGCAGGATATTGCTGATGAAGCTGGAATAAATAAAGCCTTGCTTCATTATTATTTTAAGAATAAGGAGAAACTGTTTGAAGTGATTTTTGTGGAAGCAGGTAATCGGTTATTCCCGAAAATCAACGAAATATTCAATAGCGATATTCCACTATTTGAAAAATTTGAGAAGTTTTGCGATGAATACATAACAATGGTTATGGATAATCCTTATCTGCCCTTATTCGTACTTAATGAAATCAACCAGGATCCGGAAATGTTCCTTGAAAAGTTATGGCCTAATACTGCCAAGCCCAATCCTTCGAAATTTCTCGCTCAAATTGAAGCGGAAGTTAAAAAAGGCACTATAAAAAAGGTGAGTCCTATGGAACTGCTGATTAATTTGATTATCAATGGTTGTTTTCCCATTTGTTGCTAAGCCAATGTTGCAGAAAACAATGGGACTCGATGAATGGCAATACAAAGCAGTGATGGAGCAACGAAAAAAGACAATACCAAGGTTTATAATTGATTCTATAAGTAACTGATTTTTTTTGACTATAAATTAACCATATGGTTAACAAGTTTATTCTTCTATTTCTGGGCGTATTTGCTGCTTCGCAATTGGAAGCTCAGTCGCCCGTATCGCTAACTCTTGATGCTGCTTGTGATAGTGCTGCTGTGCATTATCCCATCACACGACAAAGAGGTTTAATTGCCCAAACAGCTGGGTTGTCCGTTGAAAACCTTGGTAAAGCGTATTTACCCCAGATCACGGTTAGTGGACAAGCAACCTACCAATCGGATGTTACACAATTGAAAATCCCCCTTCCAGGTTTTACAGTTGACCCACTTAGTAAGGATCAGTACAAATTGGTTACAGAAGTTAGTCAATTGATATACGACGGAGGAGGAATAAAAAATCAAAAGGAATTACAAGGATTGAATGCCACCATCGAAGTTGAAAAAGTGGAAGTGGAATTATATAAGCTCAGAGAAAGAGTGACCCAGGTTTTCCTAGGTATTCTTTTCCTCGATGAGCAATTAAAGCAAGTTGAATTGGTAGAAGCAGATATCAACAATGGAATCCAAAAAACAGAGGCACAGGTAAAAAATGGTGTGGCTTTCCGATCAAACCTGAATCTTTTAAAAGCAGAACTTCTTAAAGCAAAACAAAGACGCATCGAATTAACGGCCAGCAGAAAGGGGTGGTTAGGCGTATTAGGATTATTCCTCGGAACAACATTGCCTGAATCCATTGAATTAATAACACCGAATAGTCCGGCAATAGCTAATACAACTATCGACAGACCTGAACTCAGGCAACTGTCCGCACAGCAAAAAGCAGTAGGTCTACAGGCAAAACTCATTGATTCACGCAATCTTCCCAAAGCAAGTCTTTTTGTTCAGGGTGGATATGGCCGTCCCGGTTTGAATTTCCTCGATAATAATTTCCGTTTCTTTTATATGGGTGGTGTTCGGCTTAACTGGTCCATCGGTGGCATGTACACGCAGAAAAGAGATAAGCAATTGTTGAATATCACCGGTAATTCAATTGACCTCCAAAAGGAAGCCTTCCTTTTAAATACACAAACACAGCTACGTCAGCAGCAGTCAGAAATAGATAAGCAGCAGGAATTACTTGAGACTGATAATGAAATTATCGGACTGAGGGAATCGGTAGTAGCCGCAGTAAAAGCGCAATTAGATAATGGAGTGATAACGGCGAGTGATTATTTGAGAGAAGTGAATGCGGCAGACCAGGCAAGGCAAACAAAAACAACACATAAAGTTCAGTTACTCCAGGCACAAATCAATTATCAACTTCTTACTGGAAAAAAATAAAATATGAAAGCAAGACATTTTCTATTACTGGCATTTTTCCCAACACTCTTTATTGCATGTGCCGGTAAAGATACCGGAGCAGATGCTACTGGTACATTTGAGGCAGACGAAGTAATTGTATCTTCTGAAATTCCTGGAAAGCTGCTATCATTTAATATAGAAGAAGGAGCAGTTTTAGCAAAAGATAGTGTTGTGGGCAAAGTAGATGCTCTAAACATATCACTGCAAAAAGAACAGATAGATGCATCAATTACTGCTCTTAATGATAAGACTGCTGATGTTAAACCGCAAATACGTTTGTTGGAACAACAGATTGCAGTACAGCAATCACAAATGGATAATTTATTGCAGGAAAAAAATCGCGTAACGGCACTGGTGAAAGCAGATGCTGCCACTACCAAGCAATTAGACGATATCAATTATCAGATCACCGTTCTAGGCAACCAAATGAAAGTGACTCGTCAGCAAATTGTAGTGCAGCTTAATGCAGTGGCAACTCAAAACCGAGGAATACTAAGTGAGGCAAAGCCATTATCGAAACGGGCAGAACAATTGAATGACCAATTACAAAGATCACGGATAGTAAATCCTATCAATGGTACGGTACTTACCAAATATGCCCAGGAAGGAGAAGTGACCGCAGCAGGAAAAGCATTATATAAAATTGCAGATCTCAGTACTATAACCTTACGTGCTTATCTCACAGCTGTTCAATTACCACAAGTGAAACTCGGACAGAAAGTAAAAGTTCGTGTTGATGATGGCGCCAAAAAATACAAGGACTATGAAGGCGTAATATCATGGGTGTCTGACAAAGCCGAATTCACTCCAAAGACCATTCAAACAAAAGAAGAGCGTGCAAACCTGGTATACGCAATTAAAGTGAAAGTGAAGAATGATGGGTATTTGAAGATTGGGATGTATGGGGAAGTAGTATTGAAGTAGCAAAGTCCGAAAGAATAGTCCGGAAGTCCGTAGAGTTTGCATGTATTTAGCGTTTGATATTTAAGTCCGCAGCGTTTGAAAGTAGGAGCCCCTGAATCTTTAGTCCGGAAGAAAATACAGAATACAAGTAGGGGAGAAGAATTATAGTACGAAAGGGTTTGATATTTAAGTCCTGGGTTTGAAATTTGGAGCCCCTGAATTTTTAGTCCGGAAGAAAATGCAAAATACAAGTAGGGGAGAAAAGTGAAAGAAGGGTAGTAAAGGAAAGGATAAGGAGATGAATGAAATGAGGGTAGTAATTATCTAGTGTATCCCCAACCCCGAAGGGGTTGAATCCTCGTATCCCCGGGTGATAACCCGGGCAAGGAAGGAAAGTAGAAGTCAGGAGAAGGAGTTAAATCAGATTAAATTAACGCATCCCCAACCCCGAAGGGGTTGAATAATAATGACCCCGGGTGAAACCCGGGGAGGCAAAAAGACCGGAGAAGAAAAACATCATGTCAGCAGTAAGCATATCACATATCTACAAAACCTACGGTAAGAAAAAAGAAGTTACCGCTCTTACAGACATTTCATTTGAAGTGACTAAAGGAGAACTGTTTGGTATCATTGGTCCTGATGGAGCGGGAAAGACAAGTTTATTCAGGATACTTACCACCTTATTGCTCGCCGACAAAGGTGAAGCCACAGTTGATGGGTTTGATGTAGTGAAAGATTTTAAATCAATACGAAAGAGAGTGGGGTATATGCCCGGGAAATTCTCTTTATATCCTGATCTTACTGTTGAAGAGAATCTGAATTTCTTCGCCACTATCTTCAATACATCGATAAAAGAGAAGCTGGCATTGAGCTGCGCACTTATTCATAAGCCTTCTGTATTATTTCTGGATGAACCTACTACTGGTGTTGATGCTGTTTCGAGAAAAGAGTTTTGGGGGATGCTTAAATCATTGAAGGAACAAGGTATAACGATACTCGTTTCTACTCCTTATATGGATGAAGCTTCTATGTGCGACAGGGTTGCCCTTTTGCAGAAAGGTTCAATTATGGCTATTGACACACCGAAAGCAATTGTTGAAGCATTCGCTTACGACCTGTGGGCCGTAAAAGCTCCAGCTATGTTGCCATTATTACGACAGCTGCATCAATTTGATAAAATTATCAGGGCATATCCCTCTGGAGTTTATCATCACGTAGTAGTCCCTAAAGGGTTTTCGGAAGAAATACTTAAAGAATTTTTGGTAGCAAGCAAAATTGAAGGGTGGGAATTACATAAGCAAGAACCCAATATTGAAGATTGTTTCATGTCGCTCATGACTGAATGATTTATAACCGGATTGAAAATAGATTGATTTGAAGATGACAAAAGGAACCGTAATACAAGCAGAAGGACTCACCAAGCAGTTTGGAGACTTTATTGCTGTAGACCATATCTCTTTTGAAGTTAAGAAAGGGGAGATATTCGGATTCCTGGGAGCTAACGGTGCCGGTAAAACGACCGCCATGCGTATGCTCTGTGGATTGTCGATGCCTACATCAGGGAAAGCCACAGTAGCCGGCTTCGATGTTTATAAGGAAAATGAAGCCATAAAGAGAAGTATTGGCTATATGAGCCAGAAATTCTCTTTGTACGAAGACTTAACAGTAAAAGAGAATATGCGATTTTATGGTGGTATTTATGGTAAGTCGGATGCCTTCATAAAGCAAAAGACAGCCTTCATCCTGGAGCATCTTAAGTTGGAAAAGGAAGCTAACCTTTTGGTGAAATCATTGCCATTAGGTTGGAAACAGAAGTTGGCGTTTTCGGTAGCCGTATTCCATGAACCTGAAATCGTTTTCCTTGACGAGCCTACAGGTGGAGTTGATCCTGTTACCAGAAGAGAATTCTGGTCCATGATCTATGAAGCAGCCGATCAGGGCACCACTGTATTTGTAACCACCCATTACATGGATGAAGCTGAATATTGCAATCGGGTAAGTATAATGGTTGATGGCCGCATCGAAGCCCTTGATACTACTATCGCTCTAAAAAAGAAATATGAAGCAGATAGTATGGATGAGGTGTTTTTGAAGTTGGCGAGGGGGGCGAAACGCGGAGAATGAATTGCTAATTTGAAAATTTGATGATTTGAAAATTTGAAAATGCTTTTTACCGGCAAGTTTATTAATAAATAATAATGGACTGTTAAAGGCCTTTTGATTTTAAATTTTGTGATTTATGAATGTTTTAATTATTGTATTTGGAAAACTAGATAGGGTTTGAGTAGTTGGATTTTCAAATTTTCAAATTCCCAAATTTTCAAATTTCTTCCCCTCATGCGCCAATTCACCTCCTTCATAAAAAAAGAATTCTACCACATCTTCCGCGACAGAAGAACCCTGTTTATTTTATTAGGGATGCCTGTGATACAGATTGTGATATTCGGGTTTGCATTGACCAATGAAGTAAAGAATGCGAAGATTGCAGTATTGGATCAATCGAAGGATGTAGCTTCAATAGCGTTGTTGGATGAATTCAATGCCAGCCGATATTTTGATATTGAAAGGAACCTCACCTCTTATAATGAGATTGAGCCCGCTTTTAAGGCTGGTAAGTTAAAGATGATAATAGTGATTCCATCTTCTTTTGGGGAAGAGTTGAAGCACCTTAATAAGGCACAGGTGCAATTGATAGCGGATGCCTCTGATCCGAATGTAGCGAATACCCTTACTAACTATGCCAGTGCTATCATCATGGATTACCAGGCAAGGATAACACAAGAGAGAAAACTTCCTTATACAATCAAAGCAGAATTTCGGATGCTCTATAATCCGCAGATGAAAGGAGCTTATAATTTCGTGCCGGGGGTTATGGCAATGGTGCTATTGCTGGTTTGTACTATGATGACAGCAATAACTATCGTTAAAGAAAAGGAGATGGGTACAATGGAAATTATGCTGGTGTCTCCCGTACGCCCAATCTTAGTAGTTGTAGCCAAGGCTGTTCCTTATCTGGTGCTTTCAATTGTTAATATAATCAGCATTCTTTTATTAAGTGTTTACGTATTGGAAGTGCCGATAAATGGAAGTATTCCGTTGCTGATGGGAGTGAGCATACTATTCATCCTGGTTTCGTTGGCATTAGGATTGCTTATTTCTGCTGCCACAGATACCCAACAAACGGCTATGTTCATTTCACTGATAGCATTATTCCTACCGACTGTAATGTTGAGCGGATTCATGTTTCCTGTTGAGAATATGCCTTTTCCATTAAGGACAGTATCAAATATAGTTCCGGCTAAGTGGTATTATTTTATAGTGAAATCAGTAATGATAAAGGGGTTGGGTTTCTCTTCTATAATAAAGGAAGTCGCAATATTGACTGGAATGTTAGTTTTCTTCCTTTTAATGGCTGTAAAGAAATTTAAAATCAGACTGGCATGAGGACATTGAAATTTTTGTTGCAGAAAGAATTCCGGCAGATTTTCCGGGACCCCTCCATATTGCGGTTGATATTCGTGATGCCGATCATTCAGTTAATGGTATTGCCATGGGCCGCAGATTATGAGATCAAGAATATCAAGTTGGCTATTGTGGACCATGATCATTCCACTTATTCGCAGCAATTGATTTCAAAAATAACTGCAGGTGGGTATTTCCAGCTGAGTGGGGATCCTGTTTCGTATGATGCGGCATTGAAATTAGTGGAGAGGGAAGAGGCTGATCTGGTATTGGAAATCCCATCTCATTTCGAAAAGGATCTGGTAAAGGAAGATGAGATAACTGTGTTTATGGCACTCAATGCTATCAATGGAGTGAAAGCGAATCTTGGTGGTGCGTATCTAAGAACCATATTACAGGATTTCAACCGGGAGGTTCGACTGAAATGGGTACAGTTTCCAAGATTCAATCCAGATACCCAGGTAGAAGTGGTGAGTTCCAATTGGTACAATCCACTGATGAACTATAAATACTTCATGGTGCCGGGCATCTTGGTATTATTACTGACTATGATTGGAGCAAATCTTACTGCCATCAATATAGTACGGGAAAAAGAGATAGGTACTATTGAACAGATCAATGTAACGCCCATTCGAAAAGCCCATTTCATACTGGGCAAGCTTATACCATTCTGGGTGTTGGGGATGCTGGTATTAACACTTGGATTTATCATAGCAAGATTGGCATACGGAATAATACCGGTTGGCAGTTTCCTTACTATCTATGCATTTGCTGCTATTTATTTATTAGCTGTATTAGGACTTGGATTATTAATCTCAACCTATTCTTCCACGCAGCAGCAGGCGATGCTGGTATCATTTTTCCTGATGATGATCTTCATCCTTCTCGGTGGTCTGTATACCTCAATCGAAAGTATGCCCCTCTGGGCCCAATACATAACCAAGCTTAACCCTGTATCTTACTTCATAGATGTGATGCGGATGGTAGTCTTGAAGGGTAGTGGGATAGGAGATATCAAACGCCAGTTGCTGGTGATAACTGGGTTTGCACTACTTTTCAACGGCTGGGCGGTATGGTCTTATAGAAAAAGGTCCTAAAGGCTAACAGGGATTTCTAACTGGGATTTGGGGGATTATTCTGGGATTAGCTGGGATTTTTTTCCTTATAAGAATCAAGGATTATACATGGATTGGGACTGGGATTAATGGGATTAAATCGCGGATTAGCTGGGTAGAAATTAGGCTTGATTATTTTAGGTGGAATTATCAAGGGATTAAATTCGAGGATTTTGTTTGGGGGTAGTTTGTATTTTTCTGATTTATAGATTGTCTTAGAAAATAAAAGGCTTAATGTTCATTGAGTTTCTTGTTTGTTAGGCGATGGAACTTAAGACTTGATTCTCCGAAGTTGATCAATAGGGCACATTCAACTTTACATATTTCCAGATAGTTGAATGCTTGTGCAAAATGCATAGCTTCTAATTCTGAATAAGCTTTTATTTCAACCGGAATTATTCCTTCTATCCAAAAATCAATATTTCTTGAACCCACTTTTGTATCATAATAATAAATGGGTATTTCATATTCTCTCATATAACTAATTCCTGCTTTGTCCAATTCAATAGCTAATGCTCGTTGATATATTACCTCCTGATACCCATTCTTAAAGTACTGATGCACCTTCATGGCACACCCTATTATCTTTCCTGTAAGCTCTCTATGAATCATATACCTTACTCCAGACTTTTAAAAATCTTACCAATTAATCATAATAAATTTTCCCAGCCAATCCCAGACAAATCCCTTCAATCTCAGCCCTTATGTTTTTATGATTTTTAATAATCAAATCAAAAATCCCAGCTAATCCCAGAAGAATCCCCTTAATACCAGACCTAACACAATCAAATTTCAGACTATTATTACAGCAAACCTCCCCGCCACAACCCCAGAATAAATATTGGAGTTGTATCGAGGTTTTATCCAAGTTATTTTCCGTAAATTCCAGTATTAAAACGATTGCCATATGATCAAGTTCTCAGAAATCAAGCCAGGCGATATTGTAATGGCTGAGTATGAAGGCCAGCAATGGCAGGGTACCGTAAAAGACCTGAACAAGGAAGACAAAGAAGTTTGTGTGGAGACGGAGGTGCAGGAATTCTGGTTTACCCCCGAACACCTGTTCGCCATCCCCCTCGATGAGTCCCAATTGGTAAAACTTGGTTTTCACAAACAGGAAAACCCCGATGGAACGGTAAAATATATGAAAGACTCGTTCCGGATCCTTTTGCCGCATGGGGGTGATTTTTCGAACATGGAAATCTGGTGGAGGGAAGATAAACGCCACATTAACCAGCACCTGAACGTCCATAATCTCCAGAATCACTACTACGATATGACCAAAGTAGAGCTCAATCCCTAGTTGATTCTCCGATATTTAGCCCATTTTCGGGCATTTTGACAGCCATTTTCCACAATTGCGGGAAAAATATCCCCATTTTTTTCTTATTTCTGGCTGATAATCCTATCTTTGCGCTCCTTAAAAAATTATGGGCAAACAACCGCTTATCAAACAAGATGGTACTATTGTAGAGGCTTTATCGAACGCAATGTTCAAGGTAAAACTCGAAAATGGCCACGAAATTCTGGCCACTATCTCTGGTAAAATGCGGATGAACTACATCAGGATTCTGCCGGGAGATAAAGTGGGAGTAGAAATGAGTCCTTATGATTTAACAAGGGGAAGGATCATATTCAGGTACAAGTAGTGAGTGGTAAGTTATAAGTGGTGAGTTTTAAGTTGTAAGTAATAAAAGTTTTAATACCAGCAGAGAGGTTTAGGTAAAACTGACTATCGAAGCTCAAAGACTAAAAAATGAAAGTAAGAGCATCCATTAAAAAACGTAGCGCTGATTGCAAAATCGTACGCCGTAAGGGTCGTCTTTATGTAATCAACAAGAAGAACCCACGCTTTAAGCAGCGCCAGGGTTAAAATACAAGTCGGGAGTCTTGAGTCTGTAGTCAGTAGTCGGGACACTTAACTTTGAAATAACTTCCGGTCTTTCGGACTTTCCGACTTCCGGACTAATAAAAAAGAAAAAACAAACAAAGAATATGGCTCGTATTGCCGGTGTAGATTTACCAAAGAAAAAAAGGGGCGAAATTGGCCTTACCTATATCTTCGGAATAGGACAGGCTACTGCTCAGTACATCCTTGGAAAAGCAGGGATTGATTTCAGCAAGAAAGTGGATCAGTGGAATGACGATGAGCTGAACGCTATCCGTACTATTATCACCAATGAGTTCAAAGTTGAAGGACAATTGCGTTCTGAAGTTCAAATGAGCATCAAACGTCTGTTGGATATCGCTTGCTACCGTGGTCTCCGTCACCGTAAAGGTCTTCCTGTTCGTGGTCAACGTACTAAAACAAATAGTCGTACCCGTAAAGGGAAGCGTAAGACAGTGGCTGGTAAGAAGAAAGTGGCTAAGAAATAATTCATAGCTGAAGGCTTAATGCTAAATGCCTAATGCTTGACTCCTCTTTCGGAGTGCCTGAGCAGTCGGTTTCAAGCCTTACGCTTTAGGCTTTAAGCCTTCAGCAAAAAGATATTGCACTATAATTTCTGAATCAACTACGGATACCCTGGTGCAGGAGGAGGGTTGGTTCAGGTTCCGGAAACGGGATTTTTTAATAACAGTTCAGACTACCTAAGTTTCAATTATGGCAAAAGCACAAGCCCCCAGCGCGAAAGCAGCTGCGAAAAAAAGAGTGGTGAAAGTGGATTCTCACGGAGATGCCCACATTTCAGCTACCTTCAACAACATCATCATCAGCATCACTAACAAGAATGGTCAGGTTATTTCCTGGAGCAGTGCTGGTAAAATGGGTTTCAAAGGTTCTAAGAAGAACACCCCATATGCTGCACAGATGGCCTCTTCAGACGCTTCTAAAGTTGCGTTCGATGCAGGTGTGAAAAGAGTGGATGTTTATGTAAAAGGTCCTGGAGCCGGTCGCGAAAGTTCTATCCGCGCCCTCTCTCAATCAGGTATCGAAGTGGCAATGATTAAGGATGTGACTCCGCTTCCACACAATGGTTGCCGTCCTCCAAAGAAAAGAAGGGTATAATGATTTTGGGATCGCTTTTGAATTCCCATTCAATATCGGTTCCAGATTCGCAACATATTCCGCCGTCATAATGCTTTGAAAGGATCAAAGCTTTCATTTAATAAAAGGTGACTGATTTATTTTTTACGATTTTTTACCGATCAGCTCACCGGTTTCTAAAAAAATCGAAATGAAAAAAAGACTATGGCACGTTACACAGGTCCAAAAACCCGTATCTCCCGTATATTCGGAGAACCCATCTTAGGTAATGGTAAATACCTTACAAAGAACAGCTTTCCTCCAGGCCAGCATGGTCCATCCAAAAAGCGTAAAGCTCCAGGTGAATATGCTATTCAGTTGAAGGAAAAGCAAAAAGCTAAGTATACTTATGGTGTACTCGAGCGCCAGTTCCGCAAAACATTCGACGAAGCTGCCCGTATCAAGGGTGTAACCGGTGAAAACCTCATCAAGTTACTCGAAGCTCGTTTGGATAACGCCGTATACCGTCTCGGTATCAGCCCTTCCCGCCCAGGCGCCCGTCAGCTCGTTTCTCACAAACACATCACTGTTAACGGAGACGTGGTAAACGTACCATCTTTCCAGTTGAAACCAGGTGACGTAATCAGCATTAAAGAAAAAGATAAAGCCAATACAGCTATCACTTCACAGTTCCGTGGTAAGAACCAGAAATTCAACTGGCTCGACTGGAACGAAACTGAGATGAAAGGTACTTTCGTGGCTTATCCTGAAAGGGAAAGCGTTCCTGAAAATATCAAGGAACAACTGATTGTGGAACTTTATAGTAAGTAATAAGTAATGAATTGTAAGTTCTAAGCACTTACAACTCACAACTCAAAACTTACAACTTCATTCGTAAAACTAAAATCTGAAATAACAAATGGCCATTTTAAATTTTCAGAAACCCGACAAAATCATCCTCCAGAAAGCAACGGATTTTGAAGCACAATTCGAATTTCGTCCACTGGAACCGGGATACGGCGTAACAATCGGTAATGCCTTGCGCAGGGTATTATTGAATTCG
Source organism: Chitinophagaceae bacterium (assembly GCA_016721085.1). Lineage (GTDB taxonomy): Bacteria > Bacteroidota > Bacteroidia > Chitinophagales > Chitinophagaceae > Endoryza. The sequence continues at coordinate 187,068 of JADKJI010000012.1, forward strand.
CTGGAAGGATATGCTATCATCGGTATCCGCATTGAAGGAGTAGACCATGAGTTTGCTACCATCAAAGGCGTAACTGAAGATGTACTGGAAATCATCCTTAACCTGAAACAGGTTCGCTTTAAGAAGAAAGTGGAACATGAAGTAGGACAAGAGAAGATATCCCTCAGCATCAAGAACAAAACTGAACTCACTGCAGCTATGATCGGAGAAGCTACACAAAGCTTTGAAATCATGAACCAGGAGTTACTGATATGTACTTTGGATACTTCTGCTAAACTCGATATCGAACTCACTATCGCTAAAGGTCGTGGTTATGTATCTGCAGAAGATAACAAACTGAAAGAAGCACCATTCGGATATATTCCTACCGATTCTATCTTCACACCTATCAAGAATGTGAAATACGCTATCGAGAATACCCGTGTGGAGCAACGTACCGACTTCGAAAAATTGATCATGGAAGTTTCTACAGATGGTACCATCCATCCTGAAGAAGCTGTAAAGCAAGCAAGCCGCATCCTGATCCAACACCTGATGATCATCACTGATGAAAACATCACTTTCGATTCTAAAGAAGATAAGAAAGAAGACGTGGTGGATGAGCAAATGCTGCAACTGCGTAAGATATTGAAGACTCCATTGGAAGACCTCGATCTTTCAGTACGCGCCTTCAACTGTCTGAAAGCTGCCAAGATCAACAGCTTGAGCGAACTGGTACAATACGAGCAGGAAGACCTTATGAAGTTCCGCAACTTCGGTCAGAAATCACTTGCTGAAATTGAGCAGGTGCTGGCTGAAAGAGGCTTACACTTCGGTATGGATCTGAGCAAGCTTGGATTGGATAAAGACGAGTTATAAATACAAATTTGAAAATCTGCAAATTTGATCCGCCGCGGCGGATGAAAATGGGGCAACCCTAAATTTTCAACTTACGGATTCCAAATATTAACTAGTGAAGTTTGACTTTTTGAATTATCAAATTTTCAAATTATCAAATCTTCAAATTATTCATGTGTAGGTTGTAATTCCTGACACGGTACAACCGAATTAAACTTAAAGTCATGCGTCACGGAGACAAAATCAAAAATTTAAGCCGTACCGCTTCCCACAGGAAAGCGTTATTGAGCAACCTGGCTTGTCAGCTTATTATGCACAAGCGTATCGTAACTACTTTGGCAAAGGCGAAAGCCCTCAGGATTTATGTAGAACCCCTGATCACCAAAGGAAAAGAGAACACCACTCACCAACGTCGTGTGGTTTTCAGTTACCTGCAAGACAAAGAAGCGATCACAGAACTGTTCAGCACTGTTGCTGATAAGATCGGTGGCCGTCCAGGTGGTTACACCCGCATCCTGAAATTAGGCGCCCGTACCGGTGACAACGCTGAAACTGCCATGATTGAACTGGTAGACTTCAACGAAATCTACGGTAAAGGAAAAGGCGAAGAGAAAGAAGGTGCTAAGAAAACACGTAGAAGCCGTACAACTGCTAAGAAAGCCCCTAAGGCTGATGACGCAGCGGCAGATACTACAGCAGAAAAAAGCGCTGAATAAGATGGAAATTAACTTTCATTATAAAGGCTTCGGTTTTACCGGAGCCTTTTTTTTGTGCTTTTCCGGGTTTTACCACTAATGTGGGCAAGTCGAATTTGTTAGTGAACCATTATCATTTAATTTCGCACCGTTTTACTACTACTTTACACTATGCATATACATAACGAACAACCCCCTGCTATCCTTCTTCTGGCCGACGGAACCGTTCATTACGGAAAGGCCTTTGGTAAAATCGGAACAACTTCCGGTGAAATCTGCTTCAATACCGGTATGACCGGCTATCAGGAAGTATTTACCGACCCCAGTTATTACGGACAGGTAATCATCATGAACAGCGTACACATTGGAAACTATGGAGTGAAGGATGATGAAGTGGAATCAGAGTCTGTAAAGATCCGTGGATTGATCTCCCGTAACCTGGAAGAGCAATACTCCAGAAAGCTGGCTAACGCATCACTCGAGACCTATCTGGTGATGAATAATATAGTTTGTATCGAAGGAGTTGATACAAGGGCATTGGTAGCCCACGTTCGTGAGAATGGTGCCATGAACTGCATCATTTCTTCAGAAATACTGGATGTAGAGGAACTGAAAAAAGAATTGGCCAAGGTGCCTAGTATGGAAGGATTGGAACTGGCTTCTAAAGTAACTACCAAAGAACCTTATACAATGGGTGATGAAAAATCTCCTATCCGTATAGCGGTTATGGACTTCGGAACTAAGCAACATATCATACAATGCATGGTTCAAAGAGGTGCTTACTGCAAAGTATTCCCAGCCACTACCAAGTTGGCAGAACTGAAAGCTTTTAATCCTTCAGGATACTTTATCTCCAACGGTCCCGGCGACCCATCAGTGATGGATTATGCCATAAACACCGTGAAAGACATCCTGAACGAGAATAAGCCCACATTCGGCATCTGTCTGGGTCATCAGCTAATTGCTCTCGCTAGTGGCGTAGAGACCTTTAAACTGCACCACGGACACAGAGGATTGAACCACCCGGTAAAAAACCTTCTTACAGGTTTATGTGAGGTAACCACCCAGAACCATGGTTTCGGTGTTAACCCGGCATCCATGAAGAATGCACCAGATGTGGAAGTGACCCACCTGAACCTCAATGACGATTCAATCGAAGGCATCCGTATAAAAAGCAAACCTGCCTTCTCTGTTCAATACCATCCGGAAAGTACGCCGGGTCCGCATGATAGCAGGTATTTGTTTGATCAGTTTATTGATATGATAAAGAAGGAACTCAATTAATTTGAAAATTTGGGAATTTGAAAATTTGAAAATGAAATGAACGGAGTAAGATTCCAATTATCAGATTAGAAAAATTGATCCTAAATGCCGTACTATAGAATAATAAAATCATTATTAACGAATTTCAAATTATTCAAAAACTTATTGCTTGTTTAATTTGAACTTACATAGGATTTTCAAATTTTCAAATCATCAAATTTTCAAATTCTCGTCCCCATGCGTATCGCAATCATCAACGGCCCCAACCTCAACCTCCTCGGTAAAAGGGAAACGTCTATCTATGGAACGGAGAGCTTTGATGATTACCTGAATACATTGAAAGCGATATACCCTAAGGTGGAATTCCATTACTTCCAGAGTAATGTAGAAGGGGAGTTAATCAATGAATTACAGCGCGTGGGTTTCGACTTTGATGGAATTATCATGAACCCCGGAGGGTATACGCATACTTCAGTTGCTATCGGCGATGCTATAGCTGGCATAAAAACTCCCGTTATTGAAGTTCATATCAGCAATGTGCATGCGCGGGAAGATTTCAGAAAACTGTCGCATGTGTCTGCAAAAGCAAAAGGGACGATTGCAGGACTGGGATTGAAAGGATATGAATTAGCTCTTCAAAGTTTCTTATAAGAACACCCTCATCATTAATGCAAACCCCGTGGCCTGTTTAGAAGGCGCTGTTTTCTTTAGAATATGTACACCGGTCTTTGACCAGACCTTGAATACTTCCCCTGGCTTATGATTCCTGATACCTTTTTCCATTTCTGGCAATAAGGCTCCAGAAGCGATCCATCCTAAATCTCCGAAAGTATAAGATTCACCACCCATACTCCATAGCTGCGCCAGCTCTTCGAAGGTGGCTCTCTTGTCCTTAATCTTTACCATTATATCGATTGATAAAGAATCCGCTTTGCGATACGTATAAACAGAAGTGTCGATGAATATCTGGCTTACTTTATTAAAGGTGTTTGGAATCTTGGCCAGTACTTGTACCAATATCTTTCCATTGTCATATGGCCCATATACTTTTCCGATTTTACCTGTATAGGCAATGCTATCGGGTAAGCCACTATAATGACCTATTCGAACTACACTCACTGTATCCAATACGAATTTTTTCTTCAATACATCCTTTACATATAAAGGCGAATTGGTGCTTTTCTCCATCTCCGCTTTTATAGTTGCAATGGATTTTTCTGGGCGTAAGAAGCCGTAATTGAAAGGCAAAAAAGCTACTAGCACTATTATCTTATACATTCCTATAATTCTTACTTTTTTTTACCGCAGAGACGCGGAGACGCAGGGGGCTTTCCTCTGCGTCTCCGCGCCTCAGCGGTTATTGTATTGGCTGTTAATTTCAACATTTCCACATTTCCTCATTTCCACATTAAATTACTTCTTCTTCTTGACAACATTCACCGGCGGACAAGCCACTTCAATCCCCTCTCTCTTATACAAATCCTTGTATTGATCACCGCTTGCAACGGAAACCATCTTATCCACTTCAGCTTGTTTTTTCTGACGCAGTTCAGTGTTCTTTATCAGTTCCTGAACGTTATCCAACTTAGAAATGTATAAACTACGTCCATGGGTTCCTAATACTATTTCATTATCGCGTTGCTGAATTGCAATATCATGAATGGGTACAGATTTAGGTAATCCTGCACTCCAGCTCATGAAACCATTACCAGCATCAATACTTACATATAAACCTCCATCACTTCCAACATAAAGAACGCTATCGTATTTGGGATCTTCCCTCACAACATTTAATGGTTCGAATGGAAGGTCCTTGCCTATGGCTTTCCATGTTTCACCATAATCATTACTTACAAAGAGATAAGGAAGGAAATGGTCGTTACGGTATCCGTTGAAACTTACATATACACGACCTTCCACATGTTGAGAAGCAGTGATATGGCTTACCCATAATCCTTGTGGTAAGTTGTTGCTTATCTTTTTCCATGTATATCCACCATCGCGGGTGATATGGATATTGCCATCATCTGATCCTACATATATCAAACCGAATTTGAATGGCGATTCAGCAATAGATGTAAGGGTGCCGAATGGTACATCACCTTCTTTTTTCCCATTGGTAAGGTCGCCACTCAATGCTTCCATATTATCACCTTTGTTCAGTGAACGATGGAATTTGTTTGTTCCATAATAGAAAACATCCTGGTTGTGACGGCTCAATAAAATAGGGGTTTCCCAATTGAAACGAAGTGGGGTTTCACCTAAATCGTGTGAAGGACGAATTGATTTGCGATCACCTCTGGTAAGTCTGTTCATTCTCATATAAGCACCAAATTGAGAACCGGCATAAGTGGTGAGATTATCGCGGGTATCCACCTGAACCTGCATTCCATCTCCACCAACTAATGATTTGTATGCGTATTCACCATTATCTATCCAACCAATATCTTCTTTATTATTAGATGGACCATACCATACATTATTATCCTGTAAACCACCATATACATTATATGGTTTTGCATCGTCGGTTGTTACTGAATAGTATTGTCCAACCGGAGGCGTATTAATCTTGAACCAATTCTCTCCATCATCATAGGTAATGTTGGCACCACCATCATTTCCATTGATAATATGGCTGTCTTTCTTTGGATTAATCCAAATAGCATGATGGTCGCTATGTACATTCCCTTTATCAATATTCTTGAAAGTTTTTCCTCCATCGACAGACATCTGTAATGGCACTCCGAAAATGATCACCTTGTTTTCGTTGTATGGTGATACATATACTTTACCGAAGTAATAGCCATAAGTGCTGTAGATACCAATTTCCTTATCATGAGTTTTCTTCCATGTTTTGCCAGCATCATCACTACGATAAACCTGGCATCCATAAATGCCTGTATTTACAAATCCGTCGTTTACGTTCAGGTAGTCATAAATTGAAGTTGGTTTTACTTTATCTGTTTTTACCAGGTCTTTTACTACGGCAGCTGTATATTTTGCCGGGAGACGGTTGCGGCGAAGGAATTGTTCCAGTTTCTTGTCATCCAACGTAGCAAAGCTTTCTTTGGTTTGTGATTTGAAGTCAGATAATTTATAAGATGTATCTGCTTTCAAAGCTGAAGAAGTATCTGGCTTATGTGTTTGGTTGTCCACAATAGCATATACAACATTCGGATTCTTTGGATATACGGCTATGCCTATACGACCAATGCCTTCTCCTGTAGGAAAGCCACTGCCATCTTTTGAAGCGGCTTGCCAGGTATTACCCCCATCGGTGCTTTTATAGATGCCACTGGTTTTTCCACTTTCCTCAAAATTCCAGGCACTACGAGTGCGGTACCACATAGCTGCATATACTTCATCAGGATTTGTTGGATTGAGATCCAAATCAATTGCACCTGTGTTGTCATCTATGTATAAAGTTTGTTTCAGGTTTTCCTCCATCAGATGTTTTATAAACACCACGATCTTTATTAGGGGAGTAAAGATGACCAAGAGCCGCTACCCAAGCTATATTGTTATCAGTAGGGTGTAATTGGATTTTTCCAATATGATGTGATTCGGGCAAGCCCAGGTATTCCCATGACTTACCATTGTTATTACTTTTGTATATCCCTATACCAGCATAAGAAGAACGACTGCTGTTCACTTCTCCGGTTCCTAACCAGATGGTACGGGTTTTCCAGTTCACAGCAACATCGCCAATGGTAAGGATATCCTGAGAATCAAAAACTGGTGTGAAACTTTGGCCATTATTGGTTGTGTACCAAAGGCCACCGGAGGCATAAGCTAAATAGAATTCGGTTGGGTCTTCAGGATTTACATCCAAATCAACTACTCTTCCGCCCATGATAGTAGGACCTATGTTGCGGAATTTGAGGTCTTTAAGCATCGATTTGTTTTCCATCATCTTGCGCTGTTCGATACTTTTCAAGCGGTCGGCGGCAGCGGTGGGTTTTACCTGACACAGGGCAGAGAAAGACAGCATAAAAACTATCAAACCTGTTAAACCTGCAACCCGGCTTGGGTTTTGCAGTAATTTTGGCATCATAAAGCAGACTGGTTTACGTTGTTAAGACTATAAACATACAAAACATGCGTTGTATTTTGGTTCTTGTCCTCTTGATTTCCTTAAATGGCTATTCCCAGTGGAAAAGTTATACAATCAGTCCAAGGGGGGATACCCTTAATTGCATTGATCAGAAAGACAAAAAGCAAGGGCCCTGGACCCATCGCTATGAAACAGTGAGAGGGGAGCCTGGCTATGAGGAGGAGGGATTCTATAAGGATAACAGAAAGGAAGGGGAGTGGCGAATGTTCAGTCTTTCTGGTGACCTAGTAGGTGTTGAGAATTATAAGTGGGGCTTTAAAGACGGCATCTGCAAATATTATTCTATGCATGGTGATCTTCGGCTGGAGCAAAGCTGGAAGGCCTTAAATCCCGATAAGGAATATGACACCCTTGTGGTGGAAGATATTGATAAATTGGAAAGCTACCGTACGGTTGTGGTAAAGAATGAAGGAGCCGCATTAAAACACGGTCCATGGAAGTATTATAATGCAGAAGATGGCAGTCTTACCAGAACTGAAATATATGTACTTGGTAAAATGCAGAACGATGGAATGGCTACAAAAGCCCCATCAACCGAGAAAAAGACTATCGATAAACCGAAAGAGGTGTTAGATTTTGAGAAGAAGAATTCGGGGAAGAAGAAAGTCAAGTTACGCGATGGCAGTACAGGTGGATAGTAATAGTCCGGAAGAAAATACAAATACAAGTAGGGGAGTTAGGAAGTAGGGTAGTAGGGAAGTAGAAAATACAAGTCATTTAGTTTGTGATATAATAACCGCGGAGACGCGGTTTTTTTTGGCTAAAATTCATTCATGATTTTGCACCACGAAGACACAAGGGGCACTAAGGCACACCAAGAGCATTTGCAAAGTCGAGATCAAAATTGGTATCATAAAATAAGGAATCCCTTTGTGTTTCTTAGTGTTCTTTGAGACTTTGTGGTTCAAGAAACAAACAAAATGATGTTGTGGTGCATGGCTTATAATATTCCTGTCCTGAGATTAAAATCTGGTTTTGCAATATTCCTGACCCGGGATTGAAATTTGATGGTACAATGTTGCTTTAACCCGGGATTGAAATCCCGGGCTACAAATTAACCCGAGCCTACGGCTCTGCGTAACGATTAATCATAAAGAACCTTATTTCGCGAGAGAGGGAAATTCAGATTTTTGAGGGTCCTGATCGAAAATGATTCAGCTATTATTTACTTAAACGGAAGAGGCGTAGCCTCGAGTTAAATTGTAGCCCCGGATTTCAATCCGGGGATAAAGAGGATGAAGTATTTTCCAGCTGAGGTGCGTGTCTTCACGCACCTCATCATTGAATCCTGACCCGGGATTGAAATCCCGGGTTATAATTTAACCCGAGCCTACGGCTCTGCGTAACGATTAATCATAAACAACTTTATTTCGCGAGAGAGGGGAAATTCAGATTTTTGAGGGTTCCTGATCGAAAATGATTCAGCTATTATTTACTTAAACGGAAGAGGCGTAGCCTCGGTTAAATTAGCCCCGGATTTCAATCCGGGAATAGGAAGAAAAAAAAATTTTTTCTGGCGAGGACATAAAGTGGTTTTTCCAGCTGAGGTGCGTGTCTTCACGCACCTCAGCATTGAATATCCCTGACCCGGGATTTCAATCCGGGGTAAACAGAAATCAAATAATTCAATTCAACCTTCATATCCACGATTAAATTCAATCTGCAATATTCCTAACCCGGGATTGAAATCCCGGGCTACAAATTAACCCGAGCCTACGGCTCTGCGTAACGATTAATCATAAAGAGCCTTATTTCGCGAGAAAGGGAAAATTCAAATTGTTGTTGGTTCTGATCGATAGTGATTCAGCTATTATTTACTTAAACGGAAGATGCGTAGCCTCGAGTTAAATTGTAGCCCCGGATTTCAATCCGGGGATTTTGGGATGTTATTTTATTTCTCCAACTCGCTGTACATCAAGTAAATACCTCCTCCCTTACTTCCCTACTTGTATTCTGTATTTTCTTCCGGACTAAAAATAAGGACTCTCCAAAATTCAAACCCAGCGGACTAGAATTTCAGACCCTTTAACAATCAAACGCTGCGGACTTCCGGACTCCTCAATCGGACTTCCGGACTTTTCAAAGGAAATTTTGAAATTCAAAAGCTATGATGTAATTTTAATATCAAATTGATATCATCAAAACTACGTATATGGAAAAGATCATGAAACCGATGTCTGGCTATTTGGCCCTTTTACTTTCATTGGTAAGCTTTTTAGCGGGTATTATTACATTGATTGCTAGCTCAAAGCAAGATCCAAGCGCCTTTCTGGTTACTGGTTGCATACTATTGATTTTGCTAGGTATATTCTTATTTAAAGGTGTTATGGTGGTAAACCCGAACCACTCTAGAGTTTGCGTTTTCTTTGGTAAGTATGTTGGTACGGTTAAGGAGAACGGCCTTTTATGGGTGAATCCCTTTATACACCAATTTCAAGATTTCCCTTCGGGCGGAAAACCTGGAAAGCGCAAAACTGAAAGTGAATGATAAAATGGGTAACCCTATTGAAATTGCAGCCGTAATTGTTTGGCAGGTAAAGGATACTTATAAGGCTGCATTTGAAGTATCAGATTATACTCATTATGTAAAGATTCAAAGTGAAGCAGCTATCCGTCACCTGGCAACCAGTTGTCCTTACGATCATATGGAAGACGAAAATGCAACTATTACTTTAAGAGATGGTGGCGAACAAGTAAATGCCTTGTTGGAGAAAGAACTCAATGAGCGTTTAGGCGCTGCTGGTATAAATATTTTGGAAGCAAGGATAAGTCACCTTGCCTATGCAGCTGAAATTGCCGGAGCCATGTTGCAAAGACAACAAGCTACAGCTATCGTTGCAGCCCGTTTTAAAATCGTTGAAGGCGCTGTAGGAATGGTTGAGCTGGCATTGGAGCAATTATCCAGAAAGCAGATCGTAAATTTGGATGAAGATAAGAAAGCCCAGATGGTTAGTAACCTGATGGTAGTGCTGTGCGGTGAGAAAGGAGCCCAGCCCATTCTGAATACTGGAACACTCTATCAATAATCCATATCCAATTTCCTGATGGCCGCGAAAAAGAATTTTGTCCTACGTATTGACGAAGACGTCTATAAAGCTCTCGAGAAATGGGCTGCCGACGATTTCCGAAGCGTCAACGGCCAGATTGAATGGCTGGTGGATAAGGCGCTCAAAGAAACAGGACGTAAGAAGAATAAACCAGTTGATGGCGCCAGCGATGCAGGAAAGAAAACAGAGCCTAAGAATGAATGATTTAATTTGAAAACTGATCAAAAAGAAGCCGTTCATTGTATAATGAACGGCTTCTTTTTATAACAATTGATAATCGGTTAGTCTAAGCCAATAATTAGATGCTGGCGAAGCATGTCCAAAGGGCTAATTCAGAGGGTGTCCCTTTGGACCGGCTTGTGCCATGCTCCAATTTCTATGGAAACTCCCCATCATATTTAATGAAATCGTAAAATCTTTTGAAAATTTGCGTTTGATCATATTTGTTTCTATTCAGGGACGGCCGGTCAAAGGTTATAAACTACATCCCTTTGCCGGCTTTTGCCATGCCTTACGCCAGCATCAGAAATAATTAATGTTCTATGGAAAACGCTCATCATATTGGTTTGCTAATAAAATAAATAAATGGGAATGAGCAGAGAATTTTTAATGTTTATTGCATATAAAACCGTTGAATCTTTCGGGACGACAAATAATAACTTTGGCCAGTTCGGAAAAGCAAAAAACTTTATTGCGGTAATCGCTGCTTTGAATATAATAGAAATTTTATTAACTATAAATTCGATTTTCTTTGAGCAAAGAATTAGCTTATCTATCAGTCTCTATTTTATTCTGATTTTTTCAGTCTTTGTAATCTACTTTTTGATTAGTTTAGTTTTTAAACGAAGTGTACTTGCAAAAGCAATAAAGAGATATAAGGATACCAATTTCAATGATTCCGGAAAAGTGGTTGGGCTGCTATATCTTTTTATTAATTTGGGTATTGCAGTTGGTTTGGTAATTGAGATGGAGCGATTTGAATATTGATACCCCTTGGTCCAACATAACTTTAACAATCTTGGTGCGCCAGCTCAAGTATTATGAGGGAAAGTGGTTATGTGGACCAGTAGATGTGGGATTTACAATTCAATTTATTAGATTGAGAATTAAATATGAAAAGTGCAGCAGTATATAAGAGCAAAAATCTTTTTTTAATTCATTCATATTCTAAAACAGTTGCAGGGTTGAGCATTGCAACATCGCCCTTTTTACTCTTGATATAACTGTTTCTGCAAGTGAATTTATTAATGCAATTAAACAAGCTGTTAATAATAGTAAGGAGGGGTTACCGCATCCGAAAGATTGGAGCTTATTCAGGAAGAGTTACCTTTTGTCTATTGGGGTGAAGAGTTATAATGACTTACAAAAAAAATTTTCATCTTGTAGTTCAATATACTAATAATAATTATGTGATTATACCTTCTGAAAATAAGGGCACGGTTAATGGATACATTGACCAAATTGAAAAGAAAGTTATTATTCCAGAAGAAGTTGATGAAGCGATTTTTTTGAATGCGTTTAGATAAAGAAGCCGGTCTCTTAAGCGCTTCTGAATTAATAATTATGAACTTGTGCCAGCAGGTGGGTGGCAGTTATATAATAGAAAGCCGTTCATTTTTAATGAAGGCTTCTTCTTCTCTTCAGCTTTCTGCATTGGGTTGATACCTTGCGACTGTCCGCGTACAGCACCTTGTTTCATTTTGAAACTGGTGAATTTGCTGGCAGTGGCGATATTGCCCCATGAGTTGTTATTCTCATTGATATCAGCTGTTTCCTTCATTGGATCCAGTTTGATACTTGCTACTTCCTTGTTCTTCATGAACACCTTAGTTATTTTCCCTTCATTTAGACGCCAAACCTGAGCAGGTATACGCTCAATATCTTTTGTGCCATCCTTATAAGTGAACTCAACAATAACAGGCATTACTAAACCACCTTTATTGCTAACGGTGATTTCATAGAAATGTTTACCTGCTACTTTTTCTTTGGTTGCAGGATCTAATGCTTCCTGGAAACCACCTGGATTGGTTACAGCATATTTAGTAGTGTCATATTTCTCCAGATCACGGTTGTAACGATAGTAGAAATCCTGCAAAGCAGTATCTATATCAGATGCAAACTGGATGTTCTTGTCTTCCCTGTTGCGGATCTTAGAGATGTCATCGTATCTGCTTCCACCTGGTTTTGGCAGGCTGCGCATAGATGTAGATTCTTTTACTTCAGCTGGATCTTTTGTTACATCGGCAGTGAAATATTTCACTGTATCGATGGCAAGGTCACAAGCATCTGTACCGTAGAACCAACCTCTCCAGAACCAATCGAGGTCTTCACCACTGGCATCTTCCATTGTACGGAACAGATCACCTGGTTCTGGATGTTTGAATGCCCAACGACGAGCATATTCTTTAAATGCATAGTCGAACTGCTCACGACCCATGATGGTTTCGCGAAGTATGTTCAAACCGGTTGCTGGTTTTGTATACGCATTTGGACCGAAACCTACAATGTTCTCAGAGTTAGACATGATAGGTTCCAATTGGTCTTTAGGCAATTTCATGTAGTCTGTAATGGTCCAGGCTGGTCCACCACGCGTTGGGAATTTATTATCCCATAATTCTTCAGTAAGGTATTCTACGAAAGAGTTTAAACCTTCGTCCATCCAACTCCACTGGCGCTCATCACTGTTGATGATCATTGGGAAGAAGTTATGTCCAACTTCATGGATGATTACACCCAGCATACCATACTTAGTGCTTTCGCTATAGCTGCCGTCTTTTTCAGTACGGCCATAGTTAAAGCAGATCATTGGATATTCCATACCGTTAGCTGCTTCCACACTTTGTGCAACAGGGTAAGGATAAGGAATAGTGAACTTAGAGTATGTTTTGATGGTGTGAGCTACAGCTTTCGAAGAGAACTTACGGTAAACACCATAAGCTTCTTTTCCGTAGAAACTCATACACATGATTTTCTTTCCTTCAACGATAGCAGGAACACCATCCCAAACGAATTTACGGCTGCTGCCCCAGGCAAAGTCACGTACATTGTCTGCTTTGAATACCCAGGTTTTTCTAGCCTTGCTTTTTGCAACTTCTGATTTCTTTGCTTCGTCAAGAGTTACGATTTCCAATGGTTCCTTTACTGTCTGGGCTTTTTGCCAACGGGCAAATTGCGCAGGAGTAAGAACTTGTTGGTAGTTCTGGCACTCACCAGTTGCTCCGATGATATGGTCGGCTGGAACGTTCATCTGTACTTTGAAGTTTCCGAATGTAAGCGCGAATTCACCACGTCCAGTGAACTGATGATTCTGCCAACCCTGGAAATCACTGTACACACACAAGCGGGGATACCACTGAGTAATTGTGAAGAGGTAGTTGCCATCTTCAGGGAAATATTCATAGCCACCGCGACCACCTTGTGTCATACGGTCACCAATCTTATAGTTCCAATCGCAAATGAAAACGAACTTTTGACCTGGTTTCAATACAACTGGTAATTCAACGCGCATCATAGTTTTGTTGACAGTGTACTTCAAAGCCTTACCAGTAGCATCAGTCAGTTTGGTGATTTTAACACCATAACCGTTGTCTGAATTTTTTTCTTCAAACTTTTCCAACTGGGCCGTACTCATTGAGCGTGGCATGCCTTGGCTGTTCTGGTAGTTGGCATTGTTCACTGAACTATGCTCATTCTCATCCAACTGCAACCATATATAGGTAAGCTCGTTTGGAGAGTTGTTGAAATAGGTCACAGTTTCACTTCCGGTCAATTTGAGCTTTGCTTCATCCAGCTCACATTTGATGTCGTAATCAGCTCTTTGCTGCCAATATTTTGGACCGGGAGCTCCACTGGCTGTACGGTACTCATTAGGTGTGGGCAAAATGCCTCCTAATTGTTCAAATTTGTTTCCATGATTGGAGCCAGGATTATTCTGCGTGTTTTGTGCTACCGCAAACAAACTGCTCAAAACCAGGAAACCGCTTAGGACCTTTTTCATTTCGTATTGTGTTTTGATATTTAATAAGGGAACCTTTCAAATGCCATTTTCAAAGCTATGCTAAAAACACCGGCCGAAAGAAAAATGACCCATTCGCGCCGTGTTACTTTGAACGTATTCAGGATAAAATGTGAGAAAATCATCAGAATCGCCACAACTACTAACTGCCCCAACTCTAATCCAATGTTAAATGCTAACAATCCAGTACCTATGGACTGATCGCTAGCCAGCATCATTCGAATCGTATTGGCAAAGCCCATTCCATGGATAAGTCCAAAAAATAAGGCCAGGAAATAATTGATTCTTACAGAGCGACTGCTGAATTCTTTCTGGAACAGGTTTGTAAAAGCAGTGATGAATATGGTGCAGGGAATCAGGAATTCTACCCATTTATCAGGGAACCTGAATACATCCAAAACGCTGAGAGCCAATGTAACAGAATGGCCGATAGTGAAGGCTGTGACTAATACCAGCACTTTTTTCCACTCTTTTAGCAAGTATATTACAGATAATACCGCAATAAACAGTTGGTGATCCAGGGCATCCCAGCTCATGATATGCTCCCAACCAATTTTAAGATAGAACCAAAAATCCTGCATTTTTACCGTCCGGATTTGATGAAATGGGTTTTGACCCGATTTAACGCTTTTTTCTAGAAAGGCTTCAAAATAAACAAGACATTTGTAACATAAAAATTTAGTTGTTCAATGGTGTCATCAGTTTATAGATGGTTAAAGGGGGTATCCCTTCTGGCTTGCCTGCTGGGGATGCTGAGTTTTGCCCCTTCCCATACCGTTTCCACAAATCCCCCTTTCGTGTTGCCACATCCATTTTTTGTGAGTGTTACGGAGATAGAATACAATGAGGCTGAGAAGACCATTGAAATCAGCTGTAAGGTGTTTACGGACGACTTTGAAAAGGCATTAGTGAAGGCCAATAATACTGTGGTAGATATTTATAAGCCTAAGGATAAGGCTTTGCTCGAAAAACAGATATCGGATTATATCCGCAAGCATCTTCAATTGAAAGTGGATGGTAAGCTGCTCAATTTGCAATATATAGGCTATGAAATTGAAGAGCAATCCACGCTCAGTTATTATCAGGTTAATCAGGTGTTAGCGGTTCCAAAGAAAATTGAAATAGATAACTCCATCTTTTTTGAATCAATAGAGAAGCAGATCAGTATAATCCATGTGATTATTAAAGGACAACGGAAGAGTACTAAATTGGACTACCCCGATACGCATACTGTTTTTGAATTCTAGTAGTAATTACTTAGGCTTCGTCCATCTGGTCAATAATTTCCTTTGAGGCAGTAACCAGAACTTTATCTATACGTTGGGCATCCATGTCTATAATTTCGATGGTGAAACCTTTCCATTCCATCTTATCACCAGTTACTGGAATCCTTTCCAGTATGTGTAAGATAAAGCCAGCAAGGGTATCGAATTCCTGTTCGCCTTCATGCATCCACTCGGTTTTTTCAAAGCGACTTAAGAAATCATAAAATGGAATCTGAGCATCTACGAGGAAACTTCCGTCTTCCCGCTCTACAATTTCATAATCTTCCAGATTCTGTTGTGGCAGGTCGCCCACAATGGCTTCTAAAATATCATTAAGAGTAATCATTCCCTGCATGCTACCGTATTCATCAACTATAAAACAGGCATGCAATTTTTTCTCCTTGAATTTTTCTAATAATGTATATGCTGTAATGTTTTCAGGAACAAACAATGCCGGTTTCATATATTGTTTGAAAACAGTCAGGTCATTTGTAACATAAAGATCTTTTAGTGATACCACACCCCTGATATTGTCGATATCATTTTCACAAACAGGGTATGCAGAGTGAGGTTCGCCAACAATTTTCTCCCTAATAGAAACTTCATTGTCATCCACATCGAACCAAATGATATCGCTTCGATGAGTCATTAGCGAAGTAATATTCCTGTCGCCCAAATGAAATACCCTTTCAATGATTTCCTGTTCTGCTTCATCGATAGTTCCTTGCTCGGTACCTTCACTGATAATAGCTTTTATCTCTTCTTCTGTTACCTGAGTGTCTTTTGCCTTTATATTGAAGATATCTACTATTACATGGGTCGATTTTGTCAACAACCAGATAAAAGGATAGGTGATGATACTTACAATCCTCATGGGTCCCGCCATCAATTTCGCAATGGTTTCAGGTCTTGATAAGCCAATGCGTTTGGGCACCAGTTCGCCGAGCACAAGGGAGAAATAAGTGATGATAATAACGATGATAGTGGTAGCCATGGCGCTACTATAAGCC
Organism: Chitinophagaceae bacterium; assembly: GCA_016721085.1. Taxonomy (GTDB): domain Bacteria; phylum Bacteroidota; class Bacteroidia; order Chitinophagales; family Chitinophagaceae; genus Endoryza. Next base: position 203,314 of record JADKJI010000012.1, read on the forward strand.
TTCACCATTTCGAATTGGTTCAGGAAGTCGACCAGGTTACTTTTTAGTTTTTCTCCTGAATAGATACCGGTAAGGATACCTATTAAGGTGATACCAATTTGTACTGTGGACAGAAATTTGTCTGGGTGGGTAGAAAGTTCCAATGCTTCTTTCGCCCTTTTATCGCCTTTATTCGCCTGGCCTTCTAATCTGGCCTTACGTGCCGAGACAAGCGCTATTTCTGCCATTGAGAAAAGCCCGTTCAAAAGAATAAGTCCAAGTATTATGATTATTTCCAGCATGCTCTATATTGTTACTCTAAGCTAAGTATTCCTATTTGTTTGTGGAACATTTTCGCCATTCCTGTTCCAAGGGCTATTCCAAGCAAACCTCCGCACAAAACATCAAAAGGGTAATGAACCCCAACATAAACCTGGGTATAGGCAATGGAGGCGGCCCATATAAAAAAGAGCCATACCCTCTTGTTTACGTTCCTAAGAGTGAAAAAATAGAAACTTGCCTGAGCAAAATATGAGGTGGCGTGAGATGAAGTGAAGCTTGAGCTTCTTGGACAGTAATTGACAAAAAAGCGTAATTGCATCGATACTTCCGGGTCCTGGCAAGGCCTTAGCCTGAAAATGAGTTGTTTTATGATCTGGCTGCTAATGATATCAGCCAAAGCGATTGTAAGCACAGCTGCCAGCAACCACCACCAGCCTTTCACTCCAAAATTTATCATAACGAAGAGCAAAAGGAAAAAGTAAAGAGGTATCCAGAACAAAGTCTCCCTGAAGAAGGGTAGAATAGTATCCAGAAAGCCATTGCCCCACGATTGATTGATATGGGTTATCAGCCAGGTATCAACAGGTTGAATGTGTTGCCAGAACGTTAATAGCAGCGGTGCGGTTGCAAAATGCATGGCTGCAAAAATAATTCTATTAATTTTACCAAATATCTTTTTTGCATGAAGTTTACAACCCCTTTTCCCAAGCTGCTCCGCTGGCTTTTTTCGATAGCCTTGCTTTTACTTGTATTCGCTACTATCATGAGGGTGGGTTTCTTCTTCTTCTTCAATAAGCAGGGCCAGCCTATTGGCAGCTTTTCGGGGGCTTTATTCCTGGGTTTCCGTTTTGACCTCCGTACAGTTTCGCTTTTTCTACTTTCAATAGGGGTGATTGGCAGCATTCCCGGATTACATCCTTTTAAGAATAATACAAGTTTTAAGATCTGGAGCTGGGTTATTGGTATCGTATTATTTGTAATGACATTTTTTTATGTAGTTGATTTTGCTCATTATGCGTATCTCTCACAAAGACTTAATGCCAGTGTACTGAATTATCTGGAAGATGCCGGCATATCTACCGAAATGGTTTGGCAATCCTATCCTGTGGTTCGACTTTTCCTTCTTGTGTTTATAGTCACCTTCTTGCTGATATGGATTATCCGCAAATTTCATAAGAGAATTTCAGCATCATCTCCTCCCGTTTCCAGAAAAAGAAAACTAGTAAGCTATTCAGTTTTTTTCCTGCTTTTAGCTTTTTTCCTTTTTGGAAGATTTGATCAATATCCATTACGATGGAGTGATGCCTATGCGCTGGGAAGTGATTTTGAAGCAAATCTGGCTTTGAACCCATTTGAATCTTTTTTCAACACTCTAAAGTTCAGGGCTAAGAAACCAGACCCCAATAAGGTAAAGGAAGACTTTGCATTTCTGGCCGATTATTACGACTGGAATAAGTCGGATTCGGCATCTTTGAATTATACAAGATACTATCCGGTAGATACAACTCGTGCTGCAAAGCAACCCAATATCGTTTTAGTGATCTGTGAGTCCTTCAGCGCCTATAAGGCTTCTATGTGGAAGAATCCACTGGCAACAACGCCTTTCTTTGATAGCATGAGTCGGAATGGTCTTTTTTTTGAAAGATGCTTTACACCAACTTATGGTACAGCCCGGGGAGTATGGGCCACCATCACAGGATTGCCAGATGTTGAGTTGCAGTTGACAGCCAGTCGCAACCCTGCAGCAGTAGATCAGCAAACTGTTTTGGAATCAATCAAAGGGTATGAAAAATATTATTTCATTGGAGGAAGTCCGAGTTGGGCGAATATCAGGGGACTATTGATGAATAATCTACCGGGGTTGCATTTATATGAACAGGAAAACCTTAAATCTCCACGTCTCGATGTTTGGGGTATCAGCGATAAAAACCTCTTCCTTGAAGCCAACCAGATTCTTTCAGCAGAGAAGAAGCCCTTTTTTGCCATCATACAAACGGCCGATAATCACCGTCCTTATTCCCTTCCTCCTGAGGATACAGACTTCAAAGTAAAGAAACCATCTGAAGATTCTCTGAACAGATATGGTTTCCGTGACCAGGTGAATTACGATAGTAAGTTGAAGGAGTATAATGCTTTCCGTTATACCGATTATTCTTTCCAGAAGTTTATTCATGCCGCACAGAAGGAAGCGTATTTCAACAATACCTTATTTGTATTTATTGGAGACCACGGTATAGCTGGAGAAGTGGGGGAAATGTTTCCAAGAGTCTGGACAGAAAAGGGACTTACTGCAGAGCATGTGCCTTTATTGTTTTATGCTCCATCCTGGCTGCCTGCAAAAAGGGAATCCTTGGTATGTAGTCAAGTGGATGTAATGCCAACTATTGCCAGTATCTGCAACCTGCCTTACAGGAACACTACACTAGGAAGAAACCTTACTGACACTGCACATCTTCGTCCATTTGCGTTCATCTATAATCCGGATACAAAGCTTATAGGCGTAGTGAAAGGTGATTATTTTTATCGAGAGCAATTGACTTCGGGTAAGGAGGAAATGGTGTCTATCATAAATAATGAAAAGCCTTCGGCAGAAGTAATGAACGGCCCTGTAAAACAGGAAATGAAACAACTGACAAAGGCTGTTTATGAAACAGCGAGTTATTTGCTAGTGAACAATAAGAAAGAAAGCTCACAAAATAAAAAATGATGCATCCATTTAAGTATATAGCGGTTATTGCCCTTTTTTTCTTAACGGGATGTGTAAATAATAATGGGGTGTCAAAACTTCCAGCAAAAGGGTCGGGGCTGGTTAATTGTACTTCACCACAGTTAATTCCAGTCTATAAAGAGTGGGTGTACGATTTAAATGGATATGAAGGAGTGTCTTTTGGAACCGCTTTTAATCTTTTGATGAGAACTCCTTTATCGACCCCAAAGGAAGAAATGATTATCATCCACAAACAAGTCCTCATCCCTATCCAGATCCAGCAAAATACTTCCCTTTGAAAAAAGGGAACAGGATTGTTGTTGATCTTCAAACAGCTTATAAGATTAATGAGGTCTATTTATATGACAGGTCGAGGCAATCAGATAGCGTTTGGATCTATACAGGCACCATGACAAACTGGAAATTGAAGGGCGCGATGATGACAAAAGGGGATATTACCCAATGGGGTTGGAAGAAGTTTACTATTGATGACAGTAGCCGGTATATCATGTTCCGTTTTAATAGCTGGGAAGCAGACATTACAGAAGCTGCTATGTATGGTTGTGTCTATGGAAAAGTTCCAACTCCTCCAAATAGCACCTATAGTGGTACACGATTACCCGCAAAGTCATTGAAAGAGTTTCTGGGTATCAATATGTATAATGGTTCTCAGATGCAGTGGATGAAGCCTTTTTATAATACGCGTATGTACACTTCCGTGAGCCATTACGATACCGATACAACCAGCACATTCCCGGATGTATTGTATAGGCCAGTGGGCACGGGCTGGTATAACAATGGCACAAATGATTATTATATTGTTCACGACAGTATCGTAAGGTTTAACCAGAACAAGATTTGGCTTTCACTATTGGGTGTGCCGTTATGGATGGAAAAGAAAGGATATGGTAATCATGATAGGCCGGTGACGAAAATTGGAATGGATACTGAGGATCCTTCCAGTTATAAGAGACATGCAAATCTATTGTGGAATTTGGCAGCCGCTTTTGGCAGCACAGCAGTTGATACTAATGAAATCCAAAGTTCCATTACACCACGTTTCAGTGGAAGGAATACAATACAGATATTCGAGAATGGAAATGAGGCAGACGCCAATTGGGTCGGGAATAAGTATTGTAACCCGATGGAATATTTTGCATTGAGTTCTGCTGATTATGATGGGGATGAGAATAAGTTGGGTAAGAAGATGGGTATTGTGAATGCAGATCCGAATAGCCAATTGATGATGGCTGGATTTACATCGTTAGATACGAACAGGGTTAGAATTTTGGACTTCATATCAAGGACATCACGTACCGATCATAAGTTTATATGGCAAGGGGGTATACAGTACCATCATTATTCAACGAATGGTAAAGGTCGTCTTGCTGGCGAAGTGTTTTCAACCGCTTCGGGTGGAGCAAGTCCTGAAGAAGATTCTTTGCGTAAAAGACTGGCAAAAGTGCGGGATTATACTTATAGGATACAGCCAGGTGTTGAATGTATATTGGGAGAATGGGGATACGATAAAAACAGGAGCAGCAAAGTATCTACTCCTTTGGTACCAGGTTATAATGAACAACAAAGCCAGGGTATAATGTTATTGCGAGGAATCAATGCAGTTGCCTTTTCTGGCTTCGATAAGCTAATTATTTATTGGATGAGAGATGATGAAAACGGGGGACAACCTAATTTGTTTTTAAGTGCAGGGTTGGTAGGTTCTATAAATAGTTCGGATCAAAGGCCATACGAATCCTGGTATTATATTGCAACACTCGTAAACCAGCTAGGCGATTTTATTCCAGAAAAAATCATCAGTGAATCTGGTAATGTATGGGTGTACAAATACCGTCATAAGAACGACCCCTCTCAAAAAGCCTACTTTCTTTATTGTCCAACCCACAATGGAACTACCGTTGGCGAATACCTGTTAAAAACAGGTAAACTGGCCGATCCTGCTGTTACAGAAATAAGCCTTTTGGATAATTCATCTACTGGTAATGTAGTCCAAAGGTCAGGAAATGGCAATGGTATAACTATAAAAGTTACCGAAGCTCCGAAATTTATAATGGTGAAGGAGCGATAGCAGTATGAGACTGTTTTCTGGCGATCATAATCAGCCTTGGAGATTTTTTTATATCATAAGGTCCAAGAAAATAATCGCCAAACACTTCCTCAACCTGAAGATGATGGAATGCAAACATATCATTGAAATCGCCTAAGCTGAATTTGGCAACTTTTTCTGTGAACTCAAGTGGTTCTTCAAGAGCTTCGTCTTCGATAACGATTTTTTTATAGAAATGGGTTTCATCAAACCATTTGGTGATGAAATAGGTAACTGCTCCCTGTTGTTTTTCTTCTTTATGTACCAGGTGGTCTTCGGCATAATGAACATTAAGGTAGTCGAGTACCAATACGCCACCGGGTTCGAGCGATTGGGCCATTGTTCTTATAGCATCATAATGCTCCCTTTCAGTTCTGAAGTATCCGAAACTGGTAAAGAAGTTAAAGACGTATTGGAAATAATTGATGTAAAAGGGAAGTCGCATATCGTGAACAAAAAAATGCAGGTTGTCTTGTTCATGTGATAAGGCGTATGTTATACTATCTGGAGAAATATCAATGCCTGTAACATCAAATCCTTTTTCTGCAAGAAATCGTGAATGACGGCCTTTGCCACAAGCTACATCCAGCATACGACATCCAGCAGATGGTTTCAGATAGGTTACCAGTCTGTCAATAAATGCGGCGGCTTCTGTTTCATCCCTCTCAAAATATAGCTGATGATAATAAGGTGCATTAAACCATTCAGTAAACCAGTTGGCTGTCACGGCCATACTAAAAAAATTTTTACAAAAGTAGGGGAGGAAGGTTCGACGTGGATATTTTGTTCTGAAATGTGTATATCTGGTATCTTATCAACAATTAATTGGCATCGCACTTGTTTTTAACTATTCTTCGTGTAAGTACAGATTTTCTTTACTATTTTTCCGTTTGTATTAACTTCCAAACCATCCCTTGCAACTCCGTTATTGGTTAAGGCACGATCTGTAGTGCAACCCCTTTTGTATACCTGATAAACCTGGACAAGTGGCATTGATTAAAAGTATCTCTGGTATCCGTGGAACTATTGGCGGAAGAACTGGCGACAACCTTACTCCATTAGATGTTGTAAAGTTTACCGCGGCCTATGGAAGTTGGCTGTTGGAAACAAGCGACAATAAGAAAGTGGTTGTAGGTCGCGATGGCCGTATCAGTGGTAGTATCGTACAATCACTTGTAGTAAACACTTTATTATCCTTAGGCATTGATGTAGTTGATGCCGGATTATCTACTACACCTACAGTAGAATTAGCTGTGATATGGGAAAAAGCCGCAGGAGGCATCATACTTACAGCCAGTCATAATCCGAAAGAATGGAATGCCCTTAAATTGTTGAATTCAAAAGGTGAGTTCATAAGTGCTGAAGATGGGCAGAAGATTTTGGAGAAAGCTGCTGCAGAAGACTTCTCTTTTGTTCCTGTAGATAAGCTCGGCACTCAAACTGTTAACGACAGTTTCATCCAAAAACATATTGATACTATTCTGCAATATCCATTAGTGGATGTTCCTTCTATTAATCGTAAGGGATTGAAAGTAGTGGTTGATGTAATCAATTCTACAGGAGCCCTGATTGTTCCTCAATTGCTGAAAGCATTAGGAATAGAACAGGTGGTAGTATTGAATGAAGAGGTTACTGGTAAGTTTGCCCACAACCCCGAGCCACTTCCAGAAAATCTGACAGAGCTTAGCGCTGCTGTAAGAAAGCATAAGGCAGACCTTGGTATTGCTGTTGATCCGGATGTTGACAGGTTGTGTTTTGTTTGTGAAGATGGTTCTATGTTTGGTGAAGAGTATACATTAGTAGCAGTGGCCGATTATGTGCTCAGCAAAAGGACCGGCAATACTGTTAGCAATATGAGCAGTACAAAAGCATTGAAGGAAATTACTATAAAATACGGCGGACAATATTCACCTTCAGCAGTTGGCGAGGTAAATGTTGTAAACCGGATGAAAGAACTGGATGCTGTAATTGGGGGAGAAGGAAACGGTGGTATAATAGTTCCGGATTTACATTATGGACGTGACGCATTGATCGGTATCGGTCTTTTCCTTAGTGCTTTGTCGTACCATAAGAATGGATGTAAATCGTTCAGGGCAAAGTATCCCGACTATTATATTTCCAAGAATAAGATGGAATTAGAAAAAGGGTTCGACAGTAAATCCATCTTCGAAAAAATCAGTAAGAAATATAAGAATCAACCAATAAATACGGAAGATGGTTTGAAGATCGAATTCGATACCGACTGGGTGCATTTGCGTACTTCCAACACAGAACCGATTATCAGGATATATGCTGAGAGCAGCTTTGAGACCACGGCCAATAATATGGCATTACGCCTCATGCAGGATATCCGAGAATTCATGCTTTCGGAATCATGATGTAAAACAATAGAAGGAATCCTTAAAAGATATCAAAATAAATACGGATTTTTGCAGCTCCCGGTCAGTATTGCCGGGAGTTTTTAATTGTAAGTAATGAACGAAAGAATCTATTTTGATAATGCGGCTACTACTCCGCTGGATGCCAGAGTGCTGGATGCCATGATGCCTTATATGATTGAGAAATTCGGCAATCCTTCTTCCATCTATTCCTATGGCCGTGAAACAAGAATGGCGATAGAAAGTGCACGAAAAACAGTTGCGAAAATCCTGAATGCACATCCGGCAGAAATATTTTTTACTTCTGGTGGTACTGAAAGTTCTAATACCGTAATCAATGCCGCTGTACGCGACCTTGGATGTACACATATCATCACTTCACCTATTGAGCATCATGCAACCTTGCATACTGTTGAAGATCTTCATAGAAGGGGCGAAGTGGCATTAAGTTTTGTGAAACTGCTTCCAGACGGACATGTTGATCTGGAAGATCTGGAATTGCTGTTATCCTCTTCCGACGAAAAGACTTTGGTCACCCTTATGCATGCCAATAATGAAATAGGTAATATGCTCGATCTGGATGCAGTAGGAGAATGTTGCAAAAAGTATGGCGCCATATTCCATTCAGATACGGTTCAAACGGTTGGTCATTTTCCTTTAGATCTGAGAAAAACGCCAGTGCATTTCATTACAGGAGCAGGTCATAAATTCCATGGTCCTAAAGGTGTCGGTATTTTGTATATCAATGAGAATGTTAAGATCAAGCCTTATATACATGGAGGTGGACAAGAGCGTAATATGCGTGCTGGAACAGAGAACCTGTATGGTATTATCGGTTTTGCCAAAGCGCTTGAATTAGCCACTGAAGCTTTTGAAAGGGATAGTGCTTATATAAACGGGTTAAAGTTGTATCTGATGGAACAACTTAAGCAATATGTTCCAGGGGTTAGCTTTAATGGTGATCCACTCGGAAGAGGTTTATATACAGTCTTGAATGTCAGTTTCCCGAAAACAGAGAAGTCTGAGATGCTGTTATTTAATCTGGATATCAATGGTATTTGTGCCAGTGGTGGTAGTGCATGTACCAGTGGAGCAGAACAAGGGTCGCATGTAATAAGAGCCATAAATAATAACCCAAATCAGGTGGCGGTACGATTCTCTTTCAGTCATCAGAATAAGAAAGAGGAGATCGACATCCTTGTTTCTAAGATTAAGGATATTTTGTAATCCTTTATAATAGAAATGGCAAAAAAAAATCCCGCAACGCGGGATTTTTTTTTATAAAGTCGGTATGGAAGAATTAATTAGTGAATGTAAGTTGACCACGAATTTCACCTCCTGGATTAAGTGCAGTATGTAAATTAATATAATAAACTCCGTTTAAGAAGTCAGCTTCCTTAACAACTACATTATCTACAAAAAATGTTCCTGTATATGTACCGGTTTGGGAAGACGTAAATCCAGAGAAAGTTTGAATAATTCCTGCATTAACACCTTTTGGAGCAGTGCCATGAATATGCATAGCAATGGGTACACCACTAAGCGAATTCCAGTTTACAGTATAGCTGAGAGTGCGGGTTGTTCTGTTATAAGTATAGTCAATAGTACCATTCCCAGCACCTGGTTTTGAAGGAACTTCTTGAGTGCCGTCCATTACCACACCAGATTTTGTTATCAAATTAACCCCTAAATCATCTTGTCTGCAAGAGGTAGCTAAAAGTAGCAAAGCTGCTACGGGGGCAAGTCTGAAGAGTCGCATAAGCCAGTTTTTGTTTAGTCAAATATAGAGGGTTTTCCCATTTTCAGGAAAAAAATCTCTCACAACGACTTTGCTGCTACTGCTTGATTTCCAAATTATTCCGCTACTACTGTTTGTTGAAGTATGGGTTTATTGTCTTTCTGGATTATCACCCGGTACATACCAGGCTTTAACCTGATGCCTGGAATGCTGATATCTTGCGTCTGGCTATTTCCTGTAGTTGAGATATTGGTCTCATAATACTTACGACCTGAGAAATCCACAACCTGAAGATTTAACTGTTCGGCGGCTAAATTAGATCTTAGCTTAAACCGATTATTTGTAATCATGGTTGGGAATATGGTAATGCTGGCTTTTTGCCTGGGTTCAAAAACCAGCACTTTTGAATATGTTTTTGAGCCTTTCTGGTCTACCATAGCAATTCGGTAAAAGCATCTGTATTTTGAACCAGACTTATCAGTAAACTGATAGTTTAATGCCTGATTGCTTTCTCCGCCAACAGCTTTTGTTGGCAGAAAGCCGATTTCCCGGAAGTCGTTACCATTATCGCTTTTTTCAATAGAAAATCCGGAAGAAGATGATTCCTGAAGGGTAGTCCACTCAATTCTTGGCTTATCGTTTTCAAGTTGTAATTGTACAGATCCAAGCTTTACAGCAAGTGTTGAATTGGTAATATCAGTACTTATCCTGTTGCCACCGCTATTCTCATAGAACTCCAGTACCATGTTATAAGTACCGTTCAATACCTGAGTGGTTGAGCTTACATTATAAGATTGATCAAACCATCTGTTGATAACCCATGTGGCGCCACCATCAAGGCTTAATCTATAGCCATCATCTCCTCCAACAGTGATGATATATGTTCCAGCACTGAAATTTTTCTGTAATCTGTATCTAACACTGAATGTTTCAGTTTGTACTGAGCAATCGCTTGTATTGTAATTTGTATTGGTTCCACCAAAGCTTTGGTCAAAGTTGGGACTAATACCAGAGCCTTCTGTGACAAAGCCTCTATAGAAATTCATACTAGTGCCATCATAAACATAACCAATCCATGTATTACCTGTGCCGTACACTGCAGGATTTCCAGAAGAACCACAACCAGACTGGAGAGTAAATGAAATTCTGTTTCCCCCACCGTTTTCATAATATTCAAGAACTATATCGTAGGTGCCATTGAGAGTTGTTGAATAGTAGGATATGGCATAAGATTGATCAACCCATTGATTGATCACCCAGGTGGCTCCACCATCTAAGCTGAGCCTATAGCCATCATCTCCACCAACTATGAATTCATAAATTCCATTAGTGAACGTCTTTCTTAATTTATAACGAACGCTGAATGTGGAAGTGTTTAGGGAACATCCATTAGTGTTGTAAGTAACATTGTCGCCACCAAAATTCTCGTCAAAATTGGGATTTCCGGATGTTCCTTCCGTTACATAGCCCTTATAGTTGGTTAGATTGAGGTTATCGTATACATAGCCTGTCCAAACATCACCAGTACCATAACTGACTTCATCGCCAGCTGGTGTACAAGCTTGGGAATGAGCATGTAATGCAATAGAAAGCACAAAAAAAGCCAGCAAAATTGTCTTTTTCATAGATTCGGGTTGATAAGTGTTCTATTCAAAATAGAATAAGGGGATTCACTTATCCATGAGAACGTATTTTTTATGTGACCATTGTGTGTGGGGGAATTAATTGATATATGCTAATTCGAGGCTAAGGGGTGGGCGGAATGCTAAACGCTGGATGCTTGATGCTTTTTGCCTAAGGCTCAAGGCCTAAAGCTCAAGGCCTAAAGCCTAAGGCTTAATGTAGTAATTGTACGGGTGATTTAGGGTCTACGAATATTCTATTACGAAGCCAAATCGATGGCCGGATTCCTAAACTAGGCCCTAGGCTTTAGGCCTTGAGCCTTAGGCAAAAAGCATCAAGCCTCACGCCTTCAGCAACAATTTAATCTCATTGATTTTTAAAAGCGCCTCCACAGGGGTTAGCCGGTTTACATCTATTCCTTCCAGCATACTTCTTATTTGTTGGAAGGTTTCTGTGTGGGCGTCGAAAATGGAGAGTTGTACTTTGGGCCCAGTGGGTTTGATGGGGATACCAACTGATTCTTTTTCGTGTAAGGCTTCCAGTTGTACCAGTATTTCATGGGCCCTGTTTACAAGTGCAGGAGGCATTCCGGCCATTTTGGCTACATGAATACCAAAACTGTGTGTACTGCCGCCAGGGGCTAGTTTACGAAGGAAGATCACTTTGTTTCCAACTTCCTTATTGGTAACGTGGTAATTCTTTATTCTCGGGAAATTGCTTTCCAGTTCATTTAACTCATGGTAATGTGTGGCGAATAATGTTTTCGGCTTGAATGGTGATTCGTGAAGGAACTCAGCAATACTCCAGGCAATGGAGATACCATCGTAAGTGGAAGTACCTCTACCAATTTCATCAAGCAAAACCAGACTTCTGTCTGTAATATTATTAATGATGGAAGCAGTTTCGTTCATTTCCACCATAAAAGTACTTTCACCTCCACTTAGATTATCTGAAGCTCCAACACGGGTGAAAATCTTATCTGTAATTGGAATTTTGGCTGACGCTGCAGGTACAAAACTTCCGATATGCGCCATAAGTGTTACCAAGGCAGTCTGCCGCAATATGGCACTCTTACCACTCATGTTCGGTCCTGTTAGAATGATAATCTGTTGCGAACCAGGATCAAGATAAATATCATTGGATATATAGGATTCTCCAGGAGGTAAGTGTCTTTCAATAACTGGGTGACGGCTCTCTTTTAAGTCCAGTATATTGTTGTCGGTTAGTTCTGGTTTTTTATATTGGTATAAGATTGCGTTTCCGGCAAAACATAGCAGGCAATCAAGTATCGCCAAAACATTTCCGTTTACCTGCATCGGAGAAATATAATCCTGTAATTCAGCAAGGAGTTTTTCAAATAGCTGAGCTTCCAATGTAAGGATCTTGTCTTCTGCTCCTGTAATCTTCTCCTCGTATTCTTTAAGTTCAGGAGTTATATATCTTTCAGCGTTTGCGAGGGTTTGTTTTCTCATCCAATCGGCCGGAACCTTGTTCTTGTGTACATGAGTCACTTCAAGATAATATCCGAACACATTGTTGTAGCTTATTTTGAGGGAACTGATGCCAGTACGTTCAGCTTCCTTCTGTTGCAATAACACAAGATATTCTTTGCCACCATGCGCTATGGAACGCAGTTCATCGAGTTCTGCCAATATCCCTTGCCTAATAACCCCACCTTTATTGATAGCTACAGAAGGGTTCTCTTCTATTTCCTGGAATATCTTATTGCATATATAGGTGCATGGGTTTAATGCATCAGCCAATCTTTTCAGGTAAGGGTTGCTGGTTTGTGAGCATAACTGCTTTATCATTTCCACCTGCTGTAAGCCACGGGCTAATTGAATCACTTCCCGGGGATTTATTTTTTTCAGAGGAATTCGTGCAGTCAATCTTTCGATATCACCACATGCCTTTATCTTTTGAGCAAGGGAGGAACGCAGTTCGGCTTCTTTTATAAAGAATTCCACTACATCTAACCTTTCATTGATTTTACCGGCATCTTTAAGTGGTAATACTATCCAGCGCTTCAGCATACGGGCACCCATAGGTGAAACCGTATTGTCCAGTATTTTATGCAGGGTATGTCCTCCTTCGGTCCCTGTACTAATCAATTCAAGGTTTCGTACTGTGAAGCGATCCATCCATAAATAATCTTCCTTATCAATTCGCTGCAGGGTGGTGAGATGCTGAAGGTTGGGGTGTTCTGTATCTTTTAAGTAGTGCAATATGGCGCCTGCTGCAACTATGCCAAGATGAAGTTCTTCTATACCGAATCCTTTAAGAGAATGTGTTTGGAAATGTTTCAGCAAACTTTCAGTTGCATAAGCCTCATCAAATATCCAGGATTCCAAATGGTAGGTATAGAACTTGCTTCCAAAGTTCTCCTTGAATTGTTTTTGATAGCTACGCTGGAATATGACTTCAGCAGGTTTTAGGGTCTGTAGTAGTTTGTCGATATATTCCTGATTCCCTTCAGCAATAAAGAATTCTCCGGTTGATATATCAAGAAAGGCGATACCTGCATTTCCTTCTGTGAAATGTATTCCCGCCAGGAAATTATTACTGTTATGTTCCAGTAGTTTATCGTTAGTGGCAACACCTGGAGTAACCATTTCGGTAACTCCCCGTTTTACGATGCCTTTGGCTTGTTTTGGATCTTCTAACTGGTCGCAGATAGCTACGCGGAAGCCTGCTTTCACCAGTTTATGGAGATAAGTGTCTAGGGAATGATGCGGGAATCCAGCCAGTTCAAAAGAGGCGGCTGCGCCATTATTCCTTTTGGTAAGGGTGATTCCCAATACCCTGGAGGCATGTATGGCATCTTCTCCAAAGGTTTCATAAAAGTCCCCAACCCTGAAAAGCAGGATGGCATCGGGGTATTTTTGTTTGATAGCCCGGTGTTGTTGCATTAAGGGTGTATCTGCGGGAGATTTTGCCATGGCGGGCAAAAATAAGGAAGCCTGCCTTCAATTCGGGGCTGGTTGAGAGGATGTGAAAAAAATGATTTGTACAACTGAACTTGATAGGGAAGCTTATTATGTTTATTTTGTGTTACTGATTGCTGTCTTTATGAGAAAAACGACCTTTTTTATCATTCTTTTCCTGTTCTTTCAGGCCGTGAAGGCGCAAACTGTCAATTTCACCTCTTCTAATCTGCCAATAATTGTCATCAATACCAATGGGCAAACTATAGTGGATGAACCTAAAGTATCGGCTGATATGGGGATTATTTTCAATGCCGGAGGGGCAAGAAATAATCTGAGTGATATTCCCAATCATTATAACGGTAAAGTGGGGATTGAAATAAGGGGGCAATCATCTCAGATGTTCCCGATGAAGGCTTATACTATTGAATTATGGGATGCTGCCGGTGCCGCACAGGATAAGTCTCTCTTTGGTCTTCCAAAAGAATCTGACTGGGTATTATATGCTCCATTTACCGATAAGACTTTGATGCGGAATTTTCTCGCGTATACTATGTCGCGCGAAATGGGTCACTGGGCTGCTAATTGTCGATTTGTGGAGTTGATGCTGAATGGTGATTACAAAGGTGTGTATGTGTTCATGGAAAAAATAAAAAGGGGAAGTGGCAGAGTGCCTATAGCCAAGATGGCCAATACAGATATAAGTGGTGATGCATTGACAGGTGGATATATTTTCAGCTTAGATAAAGAGCCAAATGGATGGTTTTCCTCCTATGTAGCTCCTAATTCTACGAATAATAATAAGCGTCAATTCTCTTATGTGTATCCAAAACCTGAGAATATAGTCTCAGAACAGCAGAATTATCTAAAGAACTATGTTGATGATTTTGAGAATGCCCTTGCTGGTCCAAATTTTCAGGATCCAGTTAATGGAGTTAGGAAATATGCCAATATAGGTTCATTCATAGATTATTTCATTGTAAATGAAGTGAGCCGGAATGTTGACGGTTACAGATTGAGTTCATACTTCCATAAAGACAGGGATAGTAAGGATGGTCATATTTTCGCTGGTCCGGTTTGGGATTATGATCTCGCATTCAGAAATGCTAATTACTGTAATGGAAGTGACTTGTCTGGTTGGGCGTACCAGTTTAATCTTTCCTGCCCGGGTGATGGAGCTGGTCTTATTCCTTTCTGGTGGAATCGTTTTATGCAAGACACTGCTTTTGCTGGTAATTTATATTGTCGTTGGAAGGATCTTCGTAAAACTAATCTCTCACAAGAGCATATGGAACATCTGGTGGATTCAGTTGTAAATCTGTTGTCGGAAGCACAGGTGCGGCATTTTACCCGCTGGCCAATTCTTGGACAGTATGTATGGCCGAATCCGGAACCGATTGCAAAGAGTTATTCTGAAGAAATTGCCTATCTGAAAGCCTGGATGGCAGCTCGGATGAATTGGATTGACAAGAATCTTCCTAATACTGGGGCTTGTTATGATATTCCGGTTTCAAATGCTGATTTGACTATTTCAATAGCCCCCAATCCAATAACAAGCAATGGTATAGTTACTATTGTTTCAAGGAATGTACAGGTATTGAAATTTCAGATTGTAGATATGCTGGGGCGTCAGTTACGTTCAGGAACCATATCATTGAATATTGGTTTGAATAGAATGCCTTTAGATGCTACAAATTGGGCTCATGGACTGTATGCGATTCAGTTCACAACCGGAAGGGGCGATAAAATTACAAGGCGTATTGTACGTTAACCTAAATCAATAGCAGAAATCTTTCTTTCATTTACCTTTGCGCCATGCGGAAATTAAGCATGGATGAATTGGGCAGGAAATCTGTGGAGGAATTCAAAGCCTCCGAAAAGATGCCCATTGTAGTGGTATTGGATAATATAAGGAGTATGCACAATGTGGGGAGTGTATTCAGAACAACGGATGCCTTCCTGCTTGAGTCTATCTGTCTCTGTGGCTATACCCCACAACCTCCACACCGAGATATAAATAAGACGGCCCTGGGTGCTACTGATACGGTAGCATGGAAGTACTATCCAACAACTTTAGATGCAGTGGAGCAATTGAAAGCGGAGGGGTATTCTTTGTATGCGGTGGAGCAAACTGAGAATAGTATCCATTTACAAGATTTCAATAAGATTGAAGGAATACATAAACTGGCTGTTGTTTTTGGGAATGAAGTAGAAGGAGTGGATGCAGAAGTAATTGCAAAATGTGACGGATGTATTGAGATTCCGCAATTGGGAATGAAACATTCGTTGAATATTAGTGTGGCGGCGGGGATTGTGCTCTGGGAGTTGGTCAGACTTAGGGTTCGAGAGGTTCCATAAGTTCAATAGGTTCCAGAGGAGCGTTTGAGAAGTTGGGGAGATGTTTAAGGTTTAAAGTTTAAGGTTTAAGGTTCTGAAGTGTAACTTATTGAGTAATTATAGGCTGTTTGTTTTGTACCGCAGGGCGGAAGTTCTGCGTCTCCTCCGGGGAAAAGTAACAAAAAATTCTCTAAGTAGTTATTCATGTGGTAACACTTATGAGCTTGTAAAT
Organism: Chitinophagaceae bacterium; assembly: GCA_016721085.1. Taxonomy (GTDB): domain Bacteria; phylum Bacteroidota; class Bacteroidia; order Chitinophagales; family Chitinophagaceae; genus Endoryza. The sequence continues at coordinate 219,618 of JADKJI010000012.1, forward strand.
CGTAACAGTTTTATTAAAGAGAATTATTAAAGGTTAAAATGACGGTAGTAAAAAAATATCTCAGTCTCATCAAATTCTCGCATACCATTTTTGCGATGCCATTTGCTTTGATTGGGTTTACGTTGGGATTGCAAAGAATACAAATTGATTCTAACCCGGGACAGTGGAGTCTTCCAAAATTGTTGTTTGCTGGATGATTTAGCTTCTGGAGGAATTGTATTGCTTTCGTATCAGCAAATTGCTATAAAGTTTTTGCTGGTTATATTTTGTATGGTTTTTGCGAGAAGTGCCGCCATGGCTTTTAACCGGTATCTCGACAGGCATTTTGATGCAAAGAACCCAAGGACAGCGATAAGGGAGATACCTGCAGGTGTACTGAAGGCAGATAGTGTGTTATGGTTTACGATTGGAAGTAGTCTGTTATTTATGTTATCTGCCTGGTTTATCAATCCACTTTGTTTCTATTTATCACCAGTTGCTCTTATTGTTGTACTTGGGTTATAGCTTTACAAAGCGGTTCACTGCATTATGTCATATTGTGTTAGGGGTAGGATTATCACTGGCACCAATAGGTGCTTTTTTAGCAGTGACTGGCCGTTTTGAATTGTTGCCTGTATTGTTCTCCCTGACTGTGATTTGCTGGGTAAGCGGCTTCGATATCATTTATGCATTACAGGATGAAGAGTTTGATAAGCAACATCAATTATATTCTATTCCTGCCATGCTGGGAAAGGCAAAGGCTTTAAGGGTATCTGAATTGTTGCACGTGGTAAGCGCTTTATTGGTTATTACAGCTGGCTGGTACGGTTCGTTTGGTTGGTTGTATTGGGTAGGGGTTGTTGTTTTTGCGGGAATGCTTATCTACCAACATTCAGTTGTAAAACCAGACGATTTGCGAAGAGTTAACCTGGCTTTTATGACGGCAAATGGAATAGCGAGTGTGGTGTTTGCGGTGTTTGTGATCTCCGATTTGCTTGTTAAAAGTAATTAGATTTTTTCACCGCAGAGACGCGGAGGCGCAGTGGATAATTTCCGATATTGCAGAGGCTGTTTAATTTCCATCCCGACACGTCGGGACCCATATTTTCAAATTCTCAAATTCTCAAATTTTCAAATTACTCTTGCCCCGCATCCTCTCCATAGACTACGGCTTAAAACGCACCGGCCTCGCCGTTACAGATCCATTGCAGATCATTGCAAGTGGATTGACGACTGTGGAGACACCCACCTTATTCAATTTCCTGAAGGAGTATTTTAAGAAAGAAGAAGTAGAGCTGATATTAGTTGGCTATCCAACTAATTGGGATGATACTGCTACCCATGCCACTCCACTTGTAGAGAAGCTGGTAGTCAGGTTAAAAAAGGAATTCCCTGCCATTCCAGTACAGTTGATTGATGAACGGAATAGCTCCAAAATGGCTAAACAAGCCATGATAGATATGGGAATGAAGAAGATGCAACGCCGTAATAAGGCCCTGGTTGATGAAATAGCTGCAACCATCCTGCTTCAGGAATACCTGGCCGCTAAGGGGTAAATGGGCTCTCATTTCTCCTGAAAAACCAATAAATTTGCCCCGCGGAATTCCACCCAAAAAGATGAAAGAATGATTCTACCTATTGTAGCATATGGTGCGCCAGTTTTAAGGACAGTTTGTAAGGATATAGATCCCGATTATCCCGGCTTGTCTAAACTCATTGAAGATATGTGGGAAACCATGTATGAAAGCAATGGGGTAGGACTTGCTGCGCCACAAATCAACCGCCCGATACGTCTCTTTGTAGTAGACAGTACTCAGATATTTGAAGGTATGGATGAGAAGGACAAGGCGGAATATGAAGGCGATGAAGGTATTAAGCAAGTTTTTATCAATGCACAGGTAAAGGAATTATCGGGCGATGAATGGGCTTACGAAGAAGGCTGTCTCAGCATCCCCAAATTAAGAGCCGATGTTGTTCGTGAAGAAGAAGTAACCATCGAATACCTCGACGAAAATTTCCAGCCCCACACCAAATTATTCAATGGTATTACAGCCCGCGTCATCCTCCACGAATATGATCATATTGAAGGAAAACTCTTCATCGATCACCTCAAACCCCTCAAACGTAAACTCCTGAAGGGAAAACTAGATGACATCTCTAAAGGAAAGATAAAGGTGGATTATCGGATGGTGTTTCAGAAGTGAGGGGGAGGAGGGGAGTTAGGAAGTAGGGAAGGAGGGTAGTAAGGAAGTTAGGTAGTAGGGAAGAAGCTAAATTGTTAATCATCATCCCTAATCATAATAATCACAAAAATCATAGTCCTCAATCCCAGCTTAATCTGATTTCAATCCCATTAATCTCAGTCATGAAGCCCAGTCTTTCTCCGTTTCAGCCACTTCACCGCCTCGTACCAAATCACAGACAATAAGCCAATTCCAATACAGACTAACAACTGCGGCAGCGTCATAGTCTCGAAGTCAAAGAAGCTTGCAAGAGGTTTTATGAATATAAGTAAAGCCGTGATAGCAATTGTTATCAGTATTATTTGCGGTACCATCCTGTTCTTGTATCCCAGTGTATGAATGATTGAATAATAAAAAGAACGGTTTACTAATGTCAGTACTATATTAGCGACAATCAGTACTGTGAATACCATAGTTCGTGTCAGGTTTTCATTATAATCCTGGGAAACAGAATATTGATAAGCTGCCAATGTTCCTACTGTAATCATTAGCCCTTGTATGATACTGGTGGTTAACTCCTTCATATTGAAAAAAGACACAGTAAAGGGTCTTGGTGGCTGTTGCATTGTATTCTCCTCCATCGGTTCGTTTTCGTAAATGATGGAACAGGTAGGTCCCATTATGAGTTCGAGGAAAATGATATGCACTGGTGAGAATATATTCGGATATATCCAACCCAATGCCAGAGGAATAAATACAGTCAGTATGATGGGTATATGGATCGATATGATATACTGAATGGCTTTCTTCAGGTTGGTATATATCTTTCTTCCTGTTGCTACTGCATCTACCATTTTGGAGAGATCATCTTCCATCAATATCAGAGAAGCAGCTTGTTTGGCTATTTCTGAACCTTTCTTTCCCATGGCAATACCAATGTGAGCAGCTTTTAATGCAGGTCCATCATTAACGCCATCGCCAGTCATAGCGACAATCTGGTTTTTTGCCTTAAGGGCATTGATGATTTTCAGTTTAGCATCTGGGAACATGCGGGTGAAGATATTTGTAGATACTACTTTTTCTTCCAGGTCTTTTTCCGATAATGCCATCAATTCATCACCAGTTATACTTTTTTCGTAGCCTTTGAATTGTATCTGTTTGGCAATGGCTGTTGTTGTAGCGGCATTGTCTCCTGTTACTATTTTTACAGATATGCCTGCAGTATAGAATGACTGCAAAACTTCCGCAATGTTTTTCTTTGGAGGATCGTAGAAAGCTACCATGCCTTTAAAAGAAAACTTAAACTCCTGTTGTGTAGCAGGAAAATCATTCCCAGTAAAATTGGTTTCTCCAACAGCTAAAATCCTGAAGCCATCTGTTGCCATAGTTTGGATTGCCGTTGTTATTTGTTCTTTCTGTTGGCTTGTAAGGTCTGATACAGCTATTATAGCCTCGGGTGCCCCTTTCACTGCAATGATTCTTTTCCCTTCCCCATTTTCAAATAGATGTGTCATCATGGGAGGAAGTCCTGATAACGGATATTCATGAACCATTTTATAATCAGGTCTCTCATCAACTTCCCAATATTTTGTATAGGCCTCATGCAATGCTTTCTCCATTGGGTCGAAGGGGATTGGCTCACTGGCCCACATGGATAAGCGGATCAGTTCCTTTTCTTCTTGTCCAATAGTTATTTCAGGCAGACTGAAAGAGTTATTGGAAAGCAAATACACCATTGCCAGGCTCATCTTGTTTTCAGTAATGGTTCCTGTTTTGTCAGTGCAGATGGTGGTGGCACTTCCCAGTGTTTCAACTGTCTTCATTTGTTTAACCACAATTCCCATTTTCATCAATCGCCAGGCTCCTAAAGCCATGAATGTTGTAAATGCTACTGGAATCTCTTCTGGAAGAATACTCATAGCAAGAGTAAGTGCTTTTAATAAGCTGTCGAGGATATTTTTTGAGTGGGAGTAATTGATAAACCAAACAATCAGGAAAACAACTGCTCCCACAATCACCATCTTTTTTACAAAATTCCCGATCTGGATTTCGAGAGGTGTTTTCTCTTCTTTTATGCTTTCTAATTTCTCACCGATTTTTCCTAATTGGGTAGAATTGCCGATAGCGGTCACTGTAGTGATGGCCAGACCGCTGGCAACAGTTGTACCACGATATACATTTTTATCGTCTTTACTGTTGTCTTTATAAACAGCTAATGATTCTCCTGTTAAAATGGATTCATTTACAGAGAAATCATTTGATTGGATGATTATGCCATCGGCAGCTACCAAGGTGCCTTCTTCAACTATTAGTGCATCTCCGATCACTAACTCATCACTATTGATATCGACAGTTTCTTTGTTCCTTATAACTTTACAAGTAGGTTGTGTGAAGTTCTTAAGTTTCTCTAAGGCATTACGACTTCTTGAATCCTGAAATAGTGAAATGGCTGCTACCAGTACAATTGCTGCTGCCAGAAAAATTCCATCTCCGGTTTTGCCACTTATGAAATATATTACGGAGGCAACAAGCAGAAGTAAAACCATTGGCTCTTTAAGTAAGCCTTTAACGGCATTCCAGATGGGGTATTCTTTTTTGTAGACTAAAGCATTGCTACCATTTTTTTCTCTTGATGCAATTGCTTCTTCGTTGGTGAGACCGGTTATGCCGCTATTGTTCGGGTACATATTATATTTTTTCTCGCCAGATTTTCCACCAGGCTTTCTTTTCTTTTTTTTCTGATGGGATTATTATTTCCTCTTTAACTGCTTCTATATTTTCTTCCAACGCTTCTTGTTTTCTTTCTTCTTTCCATAAATAAGAGCCCCCATCGTCTCCTACTACTGCCGCTTGCAGCAAAGTAGCCAGAGATATCATTTTTCTATTATTTCGTCGGTGGGGTTCTTTACGACTATATTTCCTTTATAAAAATCAAACCATGCATGGTTGCCATCAATTCCATCACCTGGGAATAAGGTCCAAACTGACAATCCCTCTCTTTCAATTCGGATTGTTTCCCCATTATTGGATACAGTTTCAGCATAATTATCCAGCCGCATTTCTGGATCGGAATCAACTATTGCTTTCCATTCTTCCAATGAAATAAAATTAGATACTTCTGCATCTGTCCAGTTTTTGCCGGGTGATATATACATCATAGCCCATTTTGGTAGGTAGTTTGAGTCTGAGCCAATTTAGGCTAATAGACACCCTTAGAACATGACTTTGCTACGTGCGGGTTATGAAATTTGTTACATCCTTATTTTTTGGAGACCTTTTTCTTTGTTATGGACTTCAGCGACTTTTTCTCGAGGTTTTCCTTTATTTTAAACTTAACAATTGCTGTTATCAGCTGTACTGGCAGAGGTTTATCGTAGGGAAATTGAATGGCTCCTTTGCTAACAGTATATTTAGCCAGTTTCTCTTTGAACGCGGCTGTTGGGGTAGATGTAGGATAAAAGCCACAATGATTCTTCCATCCACCAAAGAATACCAACACCCCTTCCTGCTTATAGGCAGGCATCTGGTAACTGATGGTTTCTTCAGCGTCAGGGGCAGCTTTCCTGATAATAGATCTCAATTCCTTTAAGAAGGGTTGTACTTCTTTGGGTTGGGAGGAGATGTATTCGTCGACTGTTGTAGGAATGTTTGATTTTTTCATATTATTTATTTTAAAGCTTAAGGCCTAAGGCCTAATGCTTAATTCGGTAATCCAACCGGAGATTAGGCTTCGAAAAAAGATATTCGTAGGGTACTAAATTTTTGTGTTGTTTTCTAAATTAAGCCTTAGGCTTTAGGCCTTAAGCTTTAAGCTTTATTCAATCACAATATCATAATGATCCAAAAGCCCAATAACACCCGGCAATGCGAATCTCGCTTTTTTTATCTTGTTTTTCGTAGGGTCGATGGAGTAGTTGAGTGCAGATCGGAAATCGGCTTTCTCCATGTTGGTATTGTCGAATATAGCTTTTGCAAAATCACAAACTTCAAATTTACCGTTACTGATATCTGTTTCAGTGAAATCCACTTCGTGTAAAATGCAATCGTTGAAATGGATTTTTTTGAGATTCAATTTATAAAAAGAAGCCAGATTTAGCTGACAGTGTTCGAAATAAAAAGAGATTAAGAAACTGTCGCAATCCTGAAAATGAAGTCCTAACAGTTTACAATGCATGAATTTTACATCACGGAAACTTGTTTTTGTTAATTTGGCCATACCCAGGTTACAACCCTGAAATTCACATTCTGTGAAGGCAATATTTGATAAGTTGATATTGGAGAAATTACAATTAATAAACTTGCAGTTGTCATATTCTGCCAATTCAATTCCTATTACAGTAAAGTCGACTTTTTCATACACCTTATCTTCGATATACTTCCGTTCCATAAAGCTTGCTATTATGATCTTTTATTCGTCAATATTAAGACAATCAACCTTTATCTAAAAGGCTCAGCCATTTTTTTATAACAGCTCTCAAGTGTTTCTCCTTTTCTTTTACCTCATTTAAATTTCTGAAGTGAGCAAGCCTTCTGCCATCTGCATAATCTCCTTCTAATAGTCCGGATTTGTCATTTACTTTAGCGCCAGTCAGGAATATCATCCTAATACAATCTTTCTGGAAAAAATTGAATCCAACTATGAAGCGTTTGTATTCTTTCGGGTTAAAGGGCTTCATGGGGCCGGTATAAAAGAAACAGGGAGCATTCCATTTTATTTCTTCTCCAATATTCTTATCTACTGATATTATAATCTTCCTTAATTCAACTACAACTGATAAAAGCGGATGTTTCATTTTTTTCATGTAAGCATCCACATCGGAAGTTTTAGATGCCGCTGTTTCTTTTTCGTTTTTGTTCGCTTCTTTGAATTTCAACCCTGCTTCAGTAAGTGCTTTTTTCAATTTTGGAATAGAAGATGGTCCCATTCCATGTAATTGTGCAATTTCTTTTTCAGTGAAGTTGGCTAATTTTTTTATGTTGGTTATTCCCTTACTTTCCAGGGCTCTTTTTGCAGGAGCAGCCAATCCCAGAAAGGGTTCAGTTGTTACAGTTTTTAGTGATTTCTTGCTCACTGCCATAAGAAAAGGTTTTGGGAGTATTAAATATAATAAAAATTCACCTGCAACATTATTTTGTAGCACTGAAAATCCCAAAGGCTTCATAAACTGCCTGGTGCATTATGGTAGCGTGATTTTCCTTAGAGAAATAGGAGAAATGAACTTTTATTAATGGGTTTGTTTTCCTCTTCAAGATTTCTACTAATTTTCTGGCGTCTCCCTCCATAACCGACCCTTCTTTACCAACTGCTATGAATATGGATGTCTTTGTTTTGTTGCCCTGTTTTACAATTGCAGGAGGAATTTTAAGCAATGATTCATCGTCCCACCATAAACTCGGACTTATGATAATATACTTATTGAACAAGTCTGGTTTTTTAAAAAGAATCTCTGTGGCTAAAAGTCCCCCAAGCGATTGACCGATGATGGTTTTTGTTTTATTTGTTTTGTATTCAGAATCAATATAGGGTTCCAACTCATTTCCTATAAAATCAATGAATTTTGCAGAACCTCCTGAGCTCGGATTGTTCTTTTTGTCTTTTTGATTTTGGGTTGGAAAACAATAATCACGTTTT
>JADKJI010000013.1 GCA_016721085.1 Chitinophagaceae bacterium
TTACTGACGAAGTTTGAGCCTGTAACATTGAAATCGTAAATACAAGTAATGAAAATATTAAACTGAATTTTATCCGCATTGCTTTACCCTTTTAATTCTTTAATAAATTTTCCGTTGCTGTCAAAAATCAAATCCATTCCTTTAATTTCTACTTCGTAGGTTACTATGCCTTTTGCATCGGTAATTTTAGCCCCTTCTTTTGCTTGCTTACCTGCATAATGCGTTTTTACATAGTCCAAAACACCTTTTGGTAACTGGGTCAATTCAATTTCAACTTCGGTTTCAATAATGTTGCCTTGTCCATCCATTAAAACAGAATTATCTGTTTTATTAAGGTCAAAGCTTGCTTCGTACTTTTCACCTTCTTTGTCCCACTTTACTTCTTTAGCTGTTGGGTACTTTTTTTGAAAAATAGATTTTACATTGGCAGGTACATTTTTTCCTGCATTTTTTGTGCAAAGGTGAGTGTTGCAAAAAGCATTATTACCATTGTTACTGCTGTCTTTTCATTGTTATTATTTTTAGTGAATTAAAAATGATAGAGCAAAGCTGCAACATGATTTAGAAGAAAGATTGAATTTTAGAATAGAATGGAAAAAAGAATGAAGATTATTTTCATAGTTGTAGGCAACCGTCCAATTATTAATGTCAGCGATTTTCTTAACGATGGATAAACCTAAACCTGTGCCTTGTTTGGAAGGATTTGATTTAGAAAATCGTTTGAATAACTTATCTGTGTTTAAAGGGCTGGGTTGTCCTCTGTTTGAAAATACAAGTTTGTTTTCCTGCATTGCAATGCTTATTTGTCCACCTTCTATATTATGCTTTATTGCGTTTAAAAAAGGTTGCTTATGAGTACCTCGGCTAATACAGGATTTGATTTTATTTCAAAATCTTTTTGAAGTTCCATTTTATTATCAACGACTTTGCTTTTGCCTGTTCGGTAAAAAAAGTCAAGATTCTTTTGGATATAATTAGATAATGAAATGGTTTGTTTGTCGCTGTAACTATCATTTTCCATTTTGAAAGCAATAACAGGTTTTTATTTAATCGGTTTAAACGGGAAACATTCTCATTTAATGAAACTAAAATTTCTGACTGCTCTTGGGTAACATCAGAACGCTGGATAAGAGTATCAATTTTTGCCTGAAAAACAGCCAAGGGGGTTTGTAATTCGTGTGCTGCGTTTTCTATAAACTCTTTTTGGCTTTTGTAAATGACCGTATTTCTTTCAATCAGCTTTTGTATGCTGGTATTTAAACGGTTAAATTCTTCTACATCTGTTTCGACAAAGTCGGGCTGTTTGGTTTTGTCAATTTCAAAACTTTCTATTTGTTGAAGTGTTTTATAAAATGGCTTCCAAAGATTTAGGGAAAGTTTTTTTGTGATAAAGAACAAGCCAAGCAGTAAAATTGAAATAATTGCAAAAAACAAAATTGCAATATTTTTTAAAAGGTCTTCGGTTTCTACTAAATTAATTCTTTCGGAATAGGTGTATGGTTTGCCTTGTATGCTAATAGGGAAATTCAGTTCTCTGTAAGGTTCAATTTCTGCATCTAAAGTATCATAATAGGAATTAAAAAAAAGTGTGTCGTTGGTTACCTGCTTTCCGCTGTCAATTTTTGCATTACGGTTAAATCTGTTCCAAACTGGTATGTCTTCATATTTTAAAGTTGAAGCACCATAATTTAGAAATTCTTTTTTGTGTAGTAGTAACGTATCGTCTGCTTCTTTGATGTAAAGCCTTTCTGTTGAGTAATAAAAAATTGGAGCCGATATAATTAAAATCAGTACTGAATAAATCAGGTAAGCCCTTGATGTTTTATGTAAAGTTTTTATTCATTTTTCCATTTGTAGCCTAAGCCGTATACTGATTTAATGTAATCTCCACTTCCTGCATCATTTAATTTCTTTTTAGGTTTTTAATGTGTGCATATACAAAGTCGTGGTTATCTAACATATCTGCCATGTCGCCTGATAAATGTTCGGCAATAGCACTTTTAGATAATACCCTGTTTTCGTTTCCGATTAGGTAAAGCAGCAAATCAATCTCTTTTTTAGTAATGTCAATTTTGTTGTTATTAACTTTTACCGCTTTAGAAAGAATATCAATGTGGATTTCATTGAAAGAAACAATATTACTTCCTTTAAAGTTTTTTCTTCTTATCAATGCCTGAACCCTTACCAACAATTCGGATAAATGAAATGGCTTTGTGAGATAATCGTCTGCACCAAGATTAAAACCTTCTATTCTTATTTCTAAAGTTTCCTTTGCTGAAATGATTATTATTCCTTCTGTTTTGTTTTGGTCTTTTAATTCTTTTAAGATTTCAAAACCATTGCCGTCTGGCAACATAAGGTCAAGTAAAATGCAATCGTAGTCGTAAATTGAAATTTTGTCTATTGCCGTTTTTGCATTGTCAACCCATTCGCAAACAAAGTCTTTTCCTGTTAAGTATTTTTGAATACTTAGGGCAAGTTCCTTTTCATCTTCTATGAGCAACAATTTCATGGGGCAAATTTACTGTGTCAATTTTGAAGAAAGTTTGAATTTGTAAGGTAAGCGATATTGAGGGTTTTCATAGTATGCTTAAAGTGTGAATACATATAAACAGAAAAGCCGCCGTCAGGCGGTTTTTCTGTTTCTGCCTTTTAGTATTTTGGCTGCCTGAATTAAAAGATTGTTTGCCGTGTGTTGGCAATTGCAGCTCTTTCGCAAGGTTGGCTTCTGTGCGGTGGGTTATTAGAGACTTTGGCTTGAATGTCTAGTCACTTGAAGGTGAACGAAATTATCAAATAGGGTTGCGTACAACGGACAGGGCTTGCCGAAGTACGGGAATTAGTATTCCGTCAGCCCGGTACCGATGATGATTGAAAAACTGAAGATGAAGTTAACAACAAAAAGCTAAATAGATAATGTCGAGCTGGATATGAAGCACAATAGAATTACAAATGCCGAAGATAACAAGTATCAGCCCGTATTTTGGCAAACCCCCTGTTGTACGTTCGCCCTATCTCCGCGTCATCTATAATGTGGGTCTGTGTCCAACCGTAGAGTGTTGCCGTGCGTTGGCACAAGGCAGGGCTCTTTGCAAGGTTGGCTTTTGTGTGTCGGCTTTGTGTGCCTTGCAAATGTGCCTGACTTGGTGCGTTGGCTATTAGAGACTTCCGCAATTTCTCCTCCAATCTAAATGTCCTTAATGATATTGATAAAGTCTTCCAGTTTATATGCTCCATCAACTGTTCGTCTTTCATAAACCATGAAGTAGCGATAATTGTTACCAGCTTTACCAGCCCAAAGTCCGCCGAGTCTTATTTTGGGTTCAGCATCTAAATGGTCGCCTTTGTTTCTAATAAAATTGTCTTACCGCTTTTTGTCTGAATGATAAAGTCAGGATAATGATTTACAAAACCGTTAATTCTAAAACCTTTTCTTTCAACATTCCGTGTCCAGAAAGCAATGTTTGTCATGTTACCAATTTCATTGATTACACGTTCTTCAAAACCATTCATGCTTCCTTCTTTCTCGTAAAAGAGATTTAGTAATATCTTTGCAGTATCGCCAGGTGAAATGCTTTTGGTAATTCAAATGAAGGTTTGATAAAACTTTGTCAGTGTCTAAAAGTCTTTGAATTTCTTTTCGGCAAAAGTTTCTGAAAGCGATTTTATTTTCTGTTTTATTTTGTCTGTGTATGTGTATTCATTGTTTGCAAAGTCGCCAAACTGTTCGTCTTTAAAGTCTTCTAAAATTCTGTTTGATGTTTTTCAATTTCTTTGTCAGGGATTGGGTACATATTTCCAATAATGTCCATTATTCGTTTCGTAAAGTTTTTTTATACGACTTCCTTTTCTCGATGGGTCAGAATGTAAGTCATTATGCTTTCTTTTACTTGTCCGTCAAGCCTTACAAATGTTGGGGTATGCTCTTTTGTTTCGTCTAAGTCAACCTTATAGAGTTCAGAAGTAATGCTATCAAAAGCAATATTTGTGTCGGCTTTACTTAAAGCAAAACCGTCTAAAGGTTTTCTTTCTAATGGCAGTTCATTTCCTGCTGTTGAAATAAATTCGTTTGGGATTTTAAAATAGAACTGTAAATAATTTGCTCAGCCTGTTCTTTAAAAATGCTTTAATGCTTATGATTTCACAAGCCTTTGTATTTTAGGCGTTCTTTGGAAAGTTTTTCAAATGCTCATTTTGCTCTATTGCCGTTTGCTCAATTTCAGAAACAGTTGTGCTTGGTAAAGCGGATTCCGAGGCACTGAAATTCTTGTTGTGTCAATATGCAAGTAATATCTTCTTTTGCCGTTTCTGTAGTCGGGAAAACTGAAAGCTGTTGTAATGGGTCCTGTTTTTGCTTCTTCCAACATTGCTGGGTCGGCAAGTTTATAATCTTGTCGCTAAAACCTGCTTTGTTCAAACCTTTTACAATGTTGTCTAATGTGTCAAGGAACTTTGAAGATGCCGTTAAAACATAACTCAAATTGAGCAATGGAAAGTTGTGTTTCATTACATACGGTTGTCGTAAAACCCTTCCTAAAATTTGTTCAACATCAACTGCCGAACTTTTGTCTGCTAATGAAGCCAAGATGTAAGCAAATGGACAATCCAACCTTCTTTTAAGGCATTAATGGTAATGATAAAACGGACATCACATTCTTTTATCATTAAATCAATTCCTTTTATTTCATTAATGCTTGCAGTTTTAATTTTAATTTGTTCAGCAGGAATTTTTAACTCAATAAGTTTTTCTTTAAGTTTCTGCACATTTGATTTTTCTTCTTCCTCGTTTAAAAAGTCTTTTCCGTTTTTGGGTTGTGCCTGAAATAAAACAATAGGTCGGATATATTTGCCACCTTTCTTTTCTTTGTCAATTGCTTGTATTTCAGACGTTTTTGCAATTGCAAACTGGAATTATTACTTCGGTTTTATCTTGATGGTTGTAAACAATAACAGGAAGTTTAACCATGTTTTCCTTTTTCAATTCCAAGGCGTCAATGAAACTTATAATGTTGCTGTTCTTTCTCGGGTTGCTGTAAGGTCAAGAATGAAACAAGGATTAAATTCTTTAAGCATATCAACACTCAAATCACTTTCAGCATGGTGGCTTTCATCAACGATTGCAAAGGATTTAAAAACTGTAAGACTTTCATTAAAGTGATTTCTTCTTCTTTCCCTAAAAGGCTTTCAAAAGATTGCAATGAGCCGTTTTAGTTCAAAAACCTTTCTTCCTTCTTTGTTTGCTGTTCTAATGCTATCAAAACTTAAAACAAATATGTTCAACTGCTCTTTTAGAAGTAGCGTTAAATCCGCTTCCTTGAAGCAAAGCAGCCTTGTCAAATACTTCCACTTTATTACCGAACTGTGAATTTATTTTTGACGATAAGGATGTGATGTGTCTTTAAGAATTTTATTGTTTGGTCTAAAATAGTAATTGAAAGCACTAACCAAACTACTGCCAACTTTATCGTAATCAAACGCATCAAAAATTGTCTTGATGGCATTACAAGCTATAAAAGTTTTTCCACCAGCAGTAGGCACTTTTATGCAAATATGAGGCACTCGTTCAATATTATTTTTATGGCTCGATTGCGAGTGCCAACATACGGAAATAACGGTGTTCTTGGGTGGGTTGCCCAAAATTATAAAAAGCCTCTTTAACGTCTTTGGTTTCCTGTACTTGCTCCAAAACAGAGAAACGTCACTAATTACTTTGTTGATATGGTTTTAGTTCCATTGCTTAAAATCTTGTTATGTCTCTTGGGATTTTTTGAAAATTATATTATGCTTCGTCATGTATTCTTTTGTCAGTAAACAGTTGTCAGCATAGATAACATATTCTCTGCTTTAGTTTTCATAGTTGATAAAAAAGTATGGTCTAAAGTTGTTATTCCATCTTCATCGTAATTGAAGTAATAACCAGTATCAATATGTTTGCCCAGAAAATGTTCATTGTCTTTATCCTTCGTTTCTATTATCGGGGTTTTGTTTCTGTGTAGTAAACGTATTGACGATTTTTCAATCCCAACCAACTCGTTTAAATTTCCATCTTCCAAGAACATTGGTTGCCCTAACTTGTAAAAATCAACTTCCGCCTAAGCCTTCACTGTGCCATAACCTTGTATTATACGCTTGCTCTCTCAGCAGTTAGATTATTGGCGTATTCTTCCATTTCAACCAAAATAAATTTACGTTCACCCTTATCAGATTTATTAAGATTTAAAACGGCATTTGCTGTAGTCCCCGAACCAGCAAAGAATCAAGTATAATTGCATTCTTATTGTTAATTGAAATATTAATTAGGATATTCTACAAGATTTGATGGTTTTGAAAAATCAAATTCCAAGCCTAATGCTGATAACTCTTGCACTATGTCGATTTTAAAGTCGTAATAAGATTTGTTGGTGTTTGACCACTTCCTTCTCTATCTTAACCATATTTTAGTATAAATATTCCATTTTTGGCTTGCCTTCGGAATCAATCAAAACCGCTTTGGTTGATTTTTAAATACGATATTCCCATTTTTACGTTCTGTAATATACCTTTCGTTACTCCATCTCCAACAACCATCTTCTTTATCAGGCAAAACTTTTGCTGCTCAATTTTTGAACAGGCATTGTATTTCCTGGAGGAATAACAAGTGTCCCATCAGGACATTCAACGTAATATCTTTGATTAGGGCGGGAGTCTAAGGATGATTGATAAAGTCCAAATGGACGATATTTCTCACCTTTTCTCTCTCCTTCTGTTTCAATTTGATTATACAATTTCTTGACAAGTTTTTCATCCATTATACCTTTAAAGTCAGCATAAATCTTTTGTCTTTAGCATAAACAAGTATGTAATCAATATTTGGTGAAAAATAATTTCCTTTATTGCCTCCTGATTTCATTAATCTTGAAACTATTCCACACTTATAATTGTAACCGAATATTTGTACAAAGATTTTCAAATTGTATTTCATCTTCTCAATGCTAATGAAAATAACACCTTCTGTTTTTAACAATTTACTTAATAATGTTAGCCGGATACATCATACAAAGCCATTTATCGTGTCTTGTAAGGTCTTCAGCTTTTCAACTACTTTCCAAGCCTTTTTTAATATCTGGATGAGTAACGTTGTCATTGAAACCCATTTTCATTACCTGTATTTATATGGAGGTCAATATAAATACAGTCAATACGTCCTTCGTATTCTGGCAACAAGCTTTTAAAGCTTCTAAATTGTCGCCATGCATTATTTTATTCCGCTTTTGGTTTCTGCGTCTGTTTGAGTACCATTGTCAAAGCCAAAGAGTGTTTCAAAACTTTAAAAGGAACGTCCATGTGATGATTGATAACCTTATCTTTTCCTATCCAGTATAATGTTGGCATGTATAATTAAGTCTTGTCAATTTATTAAGGGTTAAAATAGTTAAAAACAACGGCTTAATTGTCTTTTGGGTGGTGGGTGGGCATTGGTGTTGAGTATAGTTATTTGCTGATGTATTTATTTGAAGCCGAAAAAAAGTCCGTCCGCTGGGTGGGTGGGCTGCGTTGGCACAAGGCAGGCTCTTTTCAAGGTTGGCTTTTGTGTGTCGGCTTGTGTGCCTGCAATGTGCCTGACTTGGTGCGTTGGGTCGTGTCGGCAAAATCATGGATGTTTAAATGTTTGCAGGATGTCGTTTAGGGTGACGTACAACTTATAAATTTATGCTATTACACGCACTCTTCATAAAAATACACACATTGATAATCAACAAACTAAGGATATACTTTTTGTATTGTCATTAGGACAATCCGATTTTCGCAAACCCTTAGCCACTTAGTGGTATTCGTTAGTAGGCAGGCACAGCCAAAAGAAGTGAAAAAAAACGGGCGAGATCTATAAGGAGACACTCTACGCCGCGGCGGAGGGGTGACAGCGAGAGTGTAATTAATAGTAAAGAGTAAGATTACGCAGACTTTACTGCTGCCAGGTTATTATATTGGCTGTTTCCCCACGCAATTCTGCGGGGGCACGCATTTCCACATTTCCTCATTTTCACATTTCCACATTTTCTTCAAATTCAAACCCAATATCCCTCCTATAATACATCCCATCATAATCCAGTCGCTTAAAAGCACGACGGGATTCCTGGGCGGCGGCGAATACTGAATCGCCGAAGGAGGTTACGCAGAGAACACGGCCACCGGTGGTTACAACGATGCCGTCTTTAAAGCCGGTACCGGCATGGAAGAATATGCTATTGGCGGGCATGGGCAGATCGAGGCCTAATACTTCGAAGCCTTTTTCATAACTTCCGGGATAGCCTCCGCTGACAGCCATAACGGTAGCGGCTGCCCGCTCATCGATATCGATTGTTACTTTATCTAGTTCCTGACGGGCAGCAGCGGTGAACAATTCTACCAGATCGTTCTTCAGTCTTGGAATCACTACTTCTGTTTCCGGATCTCCCATGCGGGAATTATATTCAATCACCAGGGGCTCATCGTTTACTTTAATGAGTCCGATGAAAATAAAGCCACGGTAGTCGATATTCTCTTTTCTTAATCCATCGATGGTTGGCTTTATAACACGGTCTTCCACTTTCTTCATGAAATCGGGTGTAGCAAAAGGCACCGGACTTACTGCCCCCATTCCCCCTGTATTCAATCCCTTATCCCCTTCCCCGATTCTTTTATAATCTTTGGCTTCTGGCAATACCACATAGTTCTTGCCATCAGTCAATACGAATACGCTTAATTCAATGCCATCCAGAAATTCTTCCACCACTACTTTCCTGCTGGCTTCGCCGAATTTCTGCTGTTGCAGCATCAGTTCGAATTCAGCAACGGCTTCTATATGGGAATGACATATCAATACAGCTTTACCTGCAGCCAATCCATCTGCCTTAATTACTACTGGCAATGGATGTTCGTTTACATATTTAGTGCCTTCATCAAAATTGCTGGTGTCGAATTCCCGGTATTTTGCGGTTGGGATATTATGCCTTTCCATGAAGGCTTTTGAGAAAGCCTTACTTCCTTCTAATTGGGCACCTTCTTTTGAAGGACCGATGAAGTAAATATCTTTTACCGCTGGTTTGGATTGAAAGAAATCATATAAGCCCTTTACCAATGGTTCTTCGGGACCCACCACCAGCATCTCGATTTTCGTTTCAACGCAGAAAGAGGCGATGGCATCAAAATTATTAAGGTCAAGAGGGACATTGGTGCCGCATTGGGCGGTTCCGGCATTACCCGGAGCAATGAATAGCGTATTATCTCCTTTGCTTTGTTGTAGTTTCCAGGCTATAGCGTGTTCTCGTCCACCTGCGCCTAATAGTAGAATATTCATGGTTAATCATACCGTTTACGGGCACGAATTTCGGTATTACAAACGTGTTTAACGAATTTTAGTTTACCGTATCAGCTTCCTATCAATATTATTCCTATTTTGCTCAATCCAATGATTAGTAAACAACGCTAACCAAAACAACCAACATGAATCAGGCGGCATCTAAAGGACATCCAAAAGGCTTATACATTCTCTTTGCTACAGAAATGTGGGAACGGTTCTGCTACTATGGTATGCGGGCCATATTGATTCTTTTCATGACTCAGGCCCTTCTCTTCAAAAAAGATTTCGCTTCTAATCTCTATGGCAGCTATATCAGCCTGATCTATCTCTCCGGATTAGTGGGTGGATATATGGCCGACCGCTACTGGGGTAACCAACGCTCCATCATAGCAGGAGGTATCGTAATGGCCATTTCAGAGATCATCCTTTTCTTCTGTGCCTCCATGTATAAAACGGCACCCGATATCTCTTCCCTGCTCTTCTTTTGCGGACTGGGTATGATGATCGCGGGTAATGGTTTCTTCAAACCCAATATCTCGAATATGGTCGGACAACTCTACCGACCCAACGATAACAGAAAAGACTCGGCCTATACAATCTTCTATATGGGGATCAACCTTGGTGGCGCCATCGGTCCTTTCATCTGCGGACTGGTTGGTAATACCGGCAACCCTGAAGATTTCAAATGGGCTTTTCTGGTAGCCGCTATCGGTATGGTGATATCGGTAGTGATACAGGTGATCTTCCATAAGAAATATGTGACCGACCCTGACAATGAAGTACTGGGAATGATCCCCAAGGATTCTCCCAAAGCCTCCCGCTCTCCATTGGTAACCGTTGGCGGATTGGCTTTGTATTCCGTTATCGCCATCGGACTGATCTATGCCGATGTAAAAGTGTTCCCTTATTTATTCTATCTGCTCATCGCCTGTTTTGTATTGATCCCCTTCATGATCTATACCGATAAAACACTCACGAAAGATGAAAAAAGTAAGGTAGCGGTGATCATCGCTGTCTGCTTTTTGTGATCTTCTTCTGGAGCGCCTTTGAACAAACCGGTGCTTCACTAACTTTTTGCCGATAGCCAGACCAATCGAGATATTTCCTGGCTGAAGATACCCGTATGGTTGATCTATTTGTTATCAGCCGGACTTTTATACTATATCTATACCGGTTTCCGCTCTGCCGCTAAAAACCTTGATGGTCCTTATAATAGTGCCTTAAGAGGAACCGTTCAGGTATTGCTGGGCATTGCTGCTGTCAGCGTTATTGTCATAAATATCTATCTCATCCAATCCGGCAAATCGCATATCAGCAAAGATGAAGTACCGACAGCCTGGTTCCAATCGCTCAACTCAGTATTCATTGTAGCATTCGCTCCTTTCTTTGCGTGGATGTGGTTGAAGATGGGAAAGAACGAACCTTCTTCTCCCACCAAGATGGCTCTGGGTTTATTATTTGTGGGATTGGGCTTTTTGTGGATCGCCTATGGAGTCAACAATATACAGCCAGGTGTAAAAGTGAGTATGATCTGGCTGATCGTTTTATATGCCATCCATACATCAGGTGAATTGTGTTTGTCGCCTATCGGTTTATCTCTCGTGAATAAACTGGCTCCGCTGAAATTCGCTTCTTTGCTGATGGCCATCTGGTTTACGGCCAATGCCTTCGGAAACAAGCTGGCAGGATCTTTAAGTGCCTTGTATCCTGAGAATGGACAGACCACCAGTTTCCTGGGGTATAAGATGAGTAACACCTACGATTTCTTTATGTTGTTTGTAGCAATGTCGGGGGTTGCTGCCTTATTGTTATTCTTATTGACCCGCCGTTTACAGAAGATGATGTTATCTACAGGCAATTAATGATATTTCTCAAGTATAAAAGGGGAACACATACAAGGTTCCCCTTTTTTATTTTCCGTACCTTCCTTTTTACAAACCAAAACATGTTGCCATGGCTGAGAAAAAATTCCAACCCTTCATTGCGCCCGAGGCTAATGTAAAAGAACTGACTGTCAAATCCATCCTATTAGGAAGTCTGTTCGGAGTCATATTTGGCGCTGCTACTGTTTATCTGGCGCTCAAAGCGGGACTCACCGTAAGTGCCTCCATTCCCATCGCTGTTATTGCTATCACATTAGGAAGACGCTTCTTCAAAACAACCATCCTCGAAAATAATATCATCCAAACAACAGGTAGTGCCGGTGAAAGTATTGCAGCCGGTGTAGCCTTCACCTTACCCGGTTTTCTCTTCTTAAGTTCTCCCGATAGTGCCGAATATTTCAACTATCTCACCATATTGATTCTTGCCATTGTAGGTGGATTGCTTGGAACCTTATTGATGGTACCATTACGCAAGGCCCTTATCGTAAATGAACATGATAACCTGCCTTACCCTGAAGGAACAGCCTGTGGTGATGTATTGAAAGCAGGAGAAAAAGGTGGAGATTTTGCTAAGACTGCTTTTTGGGGCCTGGGTGTTGCTTTATTGTATGCAGTCCTTCAGAAAGTATTACATGTTATAGCAGAAGTCCCTTATTGGGCTACAAAACAGACTAACAAGTTCTTTCCATCTGCAAAAATCAGCGGAGAAATAACGCCTGAATATTTGGGAGTTGGTTATATCATCGGGCCAAGAATAGCTGGCGTATTAGTAGCTGGAGGTGTTCTTAGTTGGTTAGTCCTAATACCGCTACTCTCTTATATTGTACCGCCAGATACTATTGCTATACAATTGGTTAAATTGGGTTATCTCGCAGATATAACAAAGGATGGAGGAAAAGGAAACTGGAATGCAGCCACTCATACTTTTGGAGATTACTCAGCAGCGATTTACTATGCATTCGTACGATTGATAGGTGCTGGAGCGGTAGCAACCGGAGGCATAATAACGCTGGCAAAACCTTACCCACTATAGTAAAATCAGTCAGATCCAGTATTGCCTCTCTCAAGAATATCGGAGAAGATAATGCTCCAAAAATTTTACGTACAGAAAAGGACCTTAGCTTAAAGGTTGTTGGGCTAGGAACTCTTGGGCTGATAGCTCTGATCAGTGTCATTCCAATATTACCAGGTGAAGGACTAATCCAAAAATTATTGATTGGGGTATTGGTTGTTTTATTTGGCGCACTATTCGTTACAGTATCCTCTCGTATTGTAGGCTTAATTGGTTCATCCAACAATCCTATCAGCGGAATGACCATAGCAACAGTTATGGGAACGAGCCTTATTTTCTTAGCTGTGGGCTGGTCAGGTAAAGCTTATGAACCATTAGTACTTGTAGTAGGTGGTATTATATGTATTGCAGCAGCCAATGCTGGTGCAACATCACAAGATTTAAAGAGTGGATACATAGTTGGAGCAACTCCAAGAAACCAGCAAATAGCTTTGTTCATTGGCGCCATTGTTTCATCGGTTGTAATTGGAGTTACTATAAAATTCCTGGATAAACCTAGCGCTGAAATGGTAAGCCAGGGAATTAATCATGCTATTGGTACAGAAAAGTTCTCTGCTCCACAGGCAACTTTAATGGCTACACTAATAAAGGGTATTCAATCCAAAAACCTGGACTGGCAATTTGTTTTTGTTGGTTCTTTCTTAGCTGTTGTAATGGAGCTATGTGGTATAAAATCATTGAGTTTTGCTGTAGGTGCCTATCTTCCACTCTCAACTACACTTCCAATTTTTGCAGGTGGCGCCATCCGTGGATTGAAGAATTGAAGGAAAAGAAAAACAAAACAAACAAATTGCTCCTGAAGAAGAAGAGCTTAGTAAAGGAAGTCTTTTCGCTACTGGTTTAGTGGCAGGTGGGGCTGTTGCAGGAGTACTCATTGCTTTTCTTGCAGGAACCAGTAGTGGTGGAAAATTCCTTGATGATGTTAATCAGGAAAGTAGGCTACATGAATTCTGGGTGGACAACGGCTTATTATTTACTGGGAGTTTTTTTTTGCGGCGATGGGATGGGTGCTTTATAGGAATGCAATGAAGAAGAAAGAAATTTGAAAATTTGAGTTCGGGATGAATTTGAAAATAAACAGCCAATACAAATAACCGCGTAGACGCGAAGGAATACTGATTGAACAATTAGGTTCACAATATTTAATCAAACTTTTTACCCCCCCCCCGGGGGGGAGGGGGTCCCCCCAATTATTTTTTATTGGGCTTTGGAGGAAAAAAATAAAAAAAAAAAAACATTTTTTTTTTTTGGGGGGGGCGGCCGCCGGGGGGGGGGGGGGGGGGGGGGGTTTTAAAAATTAAAAAAAAAAAATAAATAGAGTGGGTTTTCCCGGGGGGGGGGGGGTTTGGTGGGGGGGGGGGGGGGGGGGTTTGGGGGGCGCCGGGTGGTTTTTGGGTTTTTTTACAGGTTTTAAAAAATTTTTTCGGTCCCCCCGTGGGGGGGGGGGGGGGGGTTCCCCCCAAAGTTTTTTGGGGGGGGGAAAGGGGGGAAATGGGGTTTTTTTTGGGGGGTCTTTTTGGGGGGGGGGGGGGGGGGGGGGGGGGGGGGAGAGGGAAAAATTATATTAATCAGAGCGCGAATTCTCGCGTCTCCGCGTCTCTGCGGTTACGATTTTCAAATCTTCAAATTTTCAAATTGCGCAGCTAATTCATTTTGAAAGGCACTATCATCTCAAACGTAGGAATATTAACCTCGAACTTCTCGATCGTATGCAGATTTTCCATTTGGTAGGTACCAAACATTTTGCCCATTTCGGTGCGGAGATTGCAACCGCTTACATATTGGTAACGTTCACCGGGCTGTAAAGTAGGTTGAACGCCCACTACACCTTCACCTTCCACTTCACGCTGACTGCCACTGCCTTCAATGATGTGCCAGTGACGACGATGAAGCTTAACCGCGAAATTATTTAGGTTTTCTATATGGATGCGATAGGCAAACATAAACTCACCCGACACCGGATTGGAGTAGTCCGGCTGGTAAAATGTCTCCACACTTATTTCTATTCCTTCGGAAATTTTTGAAACCATTTGGGGAGTGATTGGTTATAAAGGTAGTCAAAAACAGGGGGGAAAAGGTAATTGTTCACTAAATGAGTGGAATTATGTTTTTCGGCCACTAAATTTGCACACCAGAACGGTACTAATCAACTAAATAAATCTTTTGAATATGAAAATTGCTGTAGCTAAAGGAGATGGAATTGGACCAGAAATTATGGAAGCTGTACTCTCTATCTTTAAAGCCAGTAAAATACCCCTCGAATATGAATTTGTAGATATGGGTAAGTGGGTGTTCGACAAGGGGTTCAGTAATGGAATGACCCCGGAAGCCCAGAAATCTATCGAAACCCTGGGTATCCTCTTCAAGGGACCGATGGAGACTCCAAAAGGCAAGGGGGTAAAAAGCGTGAATGTTACCGCCCGCAAAACCTGGAACACCTATGCCAACAAAAGGGTTTTCCAAACCCTCCACGGGGTAGACACCGTTTTCTCAAAAGCTGGAATTCCAATCGATGTAACTATAGTCAGGGAGAATATCGAAGATACCTACGGTGGTATTGAGCATATGCTTACCCACGACGTAGCACTAAGCCGTCGTTTTATTACCCGTCCAGGAAGCTTACAAGTAATCCGTTATGCATTCGAAATGGCGAAGAAGAAAAACGCCAAACGAATTACTTGCGGACACAAGGCGAATATCATGAAAATTACAGACGGACTTTTCCTTGAATGCTTCTATGAAGTAGCAAAGGAATATCCTGAACTGAAAGCTGATGATGTGATTGTGGATGACCTTTGTATGAAATTGGTGACTCGTCCAGATTTATTTGATGTAGTTGTGCTGACCAACTTACAAGGTGATATAGTAAGTGATCTTTGTGCAGGATTAGTAGGAGGATTAGGATTCGCTCCTTCAGCCAATATCGGGGACCATATCTGCATCTTCGAAGCAGTGCATGGTACAGCACCGGATATTGCAGGAAAGAATATCGCCAACCCAACAGCGCTTTTATTAAGTGGACTTACCATGTTACGCCACCTTGGCTTCATGGAACATGCTGCTACTATTGAAAACGCCTTGTTATATACATTAGAGAACGGAATTCATACGGGTGATTTCGGAGACAAATCCATTCCATCAGTAAACACCACTGTATTTGCCGAAGCCATCGTAAATAATTTTGGAAAGCTGCCACAACACGGAGTAAAACCTAGCTTACCTAATATGCCAGTAACTCCCACCCATTTCATTCTTGATAAGAACCCACTTATCATGACAAAAGAAATGGAAGAAGAAAAGATTGTTGGTGTGGATCTTTTCATTGAGAGTGCAGAGCAACCAATGGCTGTAGCGGAAAAAGCATTACAACATACAGGTGATCTATTCAAACTGGTAACCATCAGTAACCGTGGTACCCAGGTATGGCCTAAAGGCTCCATCTTCACCAACATCGTAAACCAATACCGTTGCCGATTTGAAAGTCTCGGTGATGAACCCCGCACCCAGGTCGACATACTCGAACTCACAAAATTGATGAGTGTTGATTTTAAAGTATGCTCTTATGAGTTATTGAATATGTGGGGAGATAAGAAGGCGTATAGTTTGGCGCAGGGGCAGTAGGAAAGTTCAAGAGGTTGCAGAAGTTCAATAGGTTCAAGGTTTAAGAGTTTAAGGTTTAAGGTTCTGAATGTCGGAGACCCCAACTTATTACTTATTACTTAAAACTTATTACTTACCACTTAGAACTTACTACCTAAAACTAAATTCCCTTCCCTTCTCTCACCGAATAAACGGTACGAAAATTATAAGGAAAGCAGAGGCGTAGCCTCGGGTTAAATTGTAGCCCCGGATTTCAATCCGGGGTGAACAGAAATCAAGAAATTAATATTTTGGAATTAAAGCTCAATACAAAATCAAATAATTCAATTAACCTTCTTAAAATTCAATCTGCCGGGGGGCGGCCGGAGGTTATGGTGATCCTGTTTTCAGGGTTTGGGTGTTTTTGGCACGACGAAGGGGCGTGCCCGGTTAATTGCCCGTTTCGGGTGACGAATAATATTTTGGAATTAAAGCTCAATACAAAATCAAATAATTCAATTCAACCTTCATATCCACGATTAAAATTCAATCTGCAACATTCCTAACCCGGGATTGAAATCCGGTTGTTCAATTTTCCTAACCCGGGATTGAAATCCCGGGCTACAATTTAACCCGAGCCTACGGCTCTGCGTAATGATTAATCATAAACAACCCTGTTTCAGAAGAGAGGGCAATTCAGATTTTGGGAGATGCTGATCGAAAATTATACCGGTATTATTTAATCGAACAGAAGAGGCGTAGCCTCGGGTTAAATTGTAGCCCCGGATTTCAATCCGGGGTGAACAGAAATCAAGAAATTAATATTTTGGAATTAAAGCTCAATACAAAATCAAATAATTCAATCCAACCTTCATATCCACGATTAAAATTCATTGCAAATTCCCCGGGATTGAAACGTCCGGGATTTGGGCTAATTCCCGAGCCTACGGCTCTGCGTAATGATTAATCATAAACAACCCTTTTCGTTTGTGTTTATTTTGAGGGTAGCGGTTGGCCCGGAATTTCCGGTTGAGGAGAGTTTTTTGTGTTTTTTACCGCAGACTGGGGGCTTACTGTATTTCCTCTCGGACTGGTAGACCGGACTTAAATATCAGAGACCTCAAAATTCAAACGCTACGGACTTCCGGACTATTCACTACTCGCATAACTGCAACGCACTCGAAGGCATCGTACTAAAAATAATCTTATTCACCTTCCCCGCTTTGCTGTATTTCAATATCAGGGTACCATACTGCACCTGAAACGCATCCCAGTCGGTGTCTTTGATAAGTGGATTACCAAAATGTTTGAATAATGAATTGCGGTTTGCACCAAGGATGGGAACGGATAACTTGCCTTTGAACTTCTCTCCTATTACAACATAATCACGGCCAGTGAAGAAGTAAAGATCTTTGTCGGCGAAGGAAACAGCACCACCACATTTTGATGTGGGCATTTCTGCTTCAGTTCCGGTAAAACAAGGAAACAGCGTCTTGATCTCTTCGATACCCGCACTCGGTTTCAATCCATTCACTTTACCATTTAGAATATCTACAAAGAATGGTTCGCAACGAACCGTTGCTTTTAATTGCGCTTGCGACAGCATAGTAGCGAATAATAATACTATGACAAAGAATAGCTGTTTTTTCATGGCGTTCGATTTTATATAGAAGGATTTTGTAATAAACACCTTCTATCATCTGCCAAAACCGTGCTGAAATGATCAATTAAAACTTATCATTAATATGTTCCACTATAATCTATTGGAATACAAAGGCTGCGCACTCATTATAAAATCAGTTTTTTTTGTAGATTGTAAATAAAAAATGGCTCAGGAAACTATAAAATATACCAACGGAGAAATCACAATTGTATGGAGACCATCAATCTGCCAACATACTGGAATTTGCTTTAAGGGATTAGCGCCTGTATTCGATCCAAGAAGAAGGCCATGGATCGATCCATTAGCTGCTTCTACTGAAGCCATATTGGAACAGGTAAAGAAATGCCCAAGTGGAGCATTAAGTATCTTGAAAAAAGAAGAGGAGAATAAATAAAACAATCTAGCCAACGCGCTTTGCAGCAGTGTACCCATTCTTCTGTAACCACTGCATCACTTTATCGCGCTGGTCGCCTTGTACAATGGCTTCGCCATCTTTTACTGAACCACCAGTGCCGCAATAGGTCTTTAATTTTTTACCTAATTCTTCCAGATCCTCTTCCTTACCAACAAAACCATACACCACTGTAACGGCCTTGCCTGCCCGATGTTTGGTCTCGAGTATCACCCTTAATGGCTGACGCGCAGCAGGAAGTGTTTCCTTCGATTGATTATCATTCTGGAAGGAAAAAGAGGGATCTGTACTGTATACAAATCCGTTGGAGTCGGGTTTGTTCTTTTTCATGCTGGATGCTTGATGCTTTTTGCTTAATGCTTTTTGCCTAAGGCTTAAGGCCTAGGGCCTAAGGCTTTGTTTTGACTAAATCCGAAAATTTAGGCTTCGTATTTAGCATTATTCTTAGCATCACAATTATTTTAGTATAAAAAAATTAAAAATTTAAACCAAATTCATTCGCCAATAAAACAACT
The DNA here is from genome assembly GCA_016721085.1 of Chitinophagaceae bacterium. GTDB lineage: Bacteria > Bacteroidota > Bacteroidia > Chitinophagales > Chitinophagaceae > Endoryza. The sequence continues at coordinate 18,444 of JADKJI010000013.1, forward strand.
AAACTCCGTTCTGCCTCAAATCAAAGCTTTAGGCCTTAGGCCCTAAGCCTTAGGCATCAAGCATCCAGCATCTAGCATAGCCCTAAGCTGTATTTGCCTTCAAGCTCAAATCCAAACTCCTCGCCTGATGTATCAACGCCCCCACACTTACAAAATCAACTCCGGTAGCTGCGTATTCGGTAATGGTATCGAGATTGATGCCACCACTGGCTTCGGTTTCCACTTTGCCTCCGATGATGTCTACTGCTTCTTTAACTTGTTGTGGAGTAAAATTATCAAGCATGATGCGATCGACCTTGCCTGTTTTAAGTGCACGGGCCACTTCATCAAGATTCCTTGTTTCCACTTCTATTTTTAATCCGGGTTTGTTTTGCTGTACATATTGATAAGCTCTGTCAATCGCTTGTTCCAATCCACCACAATAATCAATATGGTTGTCTTTCAACATTATCATATCATATAATCCCATCCTGTGATTAGATCCGCCTCCAATGCGCACCGCTTCTTTCTCGAAATAACGGAACAACGGTGTGGTTTTCCTTGTATCTAAAACGCGGGTGGAATAGCCTTTCAGCTTATTTACATAAACGGCGGTAAGGGTAGCGATACCACACATGCGTTGCATGGTATTCAACACCAACCGCTCGCATTGTAATATGGTATGAACATGGGATTCAACTTCAAATGCAATTTCCCCATACTTCATACTATCACCATCTTTCTTAAAAGCAGTAAAAACAGAACTTGGGTCAACAGTTGAGAAAATAGCTTCAGCTATTTCCATACCAGCAAGAGTTCCTTCCTGTTTTATCTTAAGAATCGCTTTGCCACGGGCATCTGCAGGAATGGAACTTAGAGTAGAATGATCGCCATCACCAATATCTTCAGCAAGGGAATCCTTAATCCATTTATCTACCAATTCAGTATTTAGCGACATAGCACAAATATAACTTCTATATAGAAATGGTAAAAAACAAAACCCATGACAATCATGTCATGGGTTTATAGTAAGAGGGTTTAGTTCCCTTTTCAATCTGTTTTCTGGAAGCCGATTTCCTGCAATACCTGCCGGTCGCCTTTATGCTTCATATAGAATTTAGTCCTGAAATTTCCGTTTTTAGTAGTCAATACACCCAAACAGAACTCAGATCCACTATTCTCACCTTTATGCTTTATAAGGAAATCTTTCACTTCATTAGTGGCAAAAAAGTCTTTTAAGATCATTTCAGCCTGAGTTTTGCTGTAATTATCGCTTTTACCAGGTAAGGTAAGGTCTATCCGATCATCGAAATACTTGGATAACTGGCTGGCATTACCATTTTTCATTGCATTTACCACTTCTTCAATGGAATAAACAGGAGCAAATGAGATAAGGATAAGCGAAACCAGACCGATCGCCCACCCTACCATTGGTTTCATTTTTTTTGAATTTTTCACAGTTCTAAAGTTGCCAAAAACATGCCAAAGTAAGTTTACGTTGAAAAAATACTAACTAGCGGGGTTTCAATTACCTTTGCAGCATATTCAAAAGAAAAATGACAATGGCTAACAAAAAAGTTATTCTGGTTATAATGGATGGTTGGGGACTCGGTAAAGTATCCACATCCGATGCTATTCAACACGCAAACACCCCTTTTGTAAGTTCACTATATAAGAATTATCCAAATACAACTTTGGTTACTTGTGGAGAAGCTGTAGGCTTACCTGACGGACAAATGGGCAATAGTGAAGTAGGGCATCTTAATCTTGGTGCAGGAAGAATTGTGTACCAGGAACTGCAACGAATAAACGTAGCTATCCGTGACGGGTCATTTGCGAAAAATGAAGTATTGCTGGAAGCCTTAAAATATGCCAAAACCAATAATAAGAATCTGCACCTATTGGGACTGGTTAGTGATGGTGGAGTACACTCCCATATCAATCATATAAAAGCCCTCACCTCTCTGGCTAAAGAACAAGGAGTGGAAAATGTATTTCTTCATGCGTTTACTGATGGAAGGGATACTGATCCTAAAAGTGGTCTTGGTTTCATAAAAGACCTGCAAGCTCATCTGGCTGTTTCTACTGGAAAGATTGCCAGTATTACCGGGAGATATTTTGCTATGGACCGCGATAAACGCTGGGAAAGGGTTAAGCTGGCTTATGATGCTTTAGTAAAAGGTGGTGGCACTTTAGCTGCAGATCCTGTAGCCGCGATGGAGGCTTCTTATGCAGCCGGAGTAACAGATGAATTCATTAAGCCGATCATATTATCTGAAGACAATAAAACGCCTATTGCATTAATAAAAGATGGCGATGCCGTTATCTGTTTCAACTTCCGTACCGACCGCTGCAGGGAAATAACCGAAGTTCTTACACAAACCGATTTCCCAGATCAGGGTATGAGCAAATTATCGCTGCATTATACCACAATGACAGAGTACGACAAGACGTTCAAAGGAGTGAATGTTATATTTGAAAATGATAATCTGGTAAACACATTAGGAGAAATCCAGGAACAACAGGGCAAAACGCAGATAAGGATTGCAGAAACTGAAAAATATCCTCATGTATCCTTTTTCTTTAGCGGTGGACGAGAAGTTCCTTTCAAAGGAGAAAAAAGACTGATGGTTCCTTCTCCAAAAGTGGCCACTTATGATTTGCAGCCAGAAATGAGCGCTAATGAAGTAACAGACAAGATTGTTCCGGAAATAATTAACGAAACCGCTGACTTTATCTGTCTCAATTTTGCTAATGCCGACATGGTAGGTCATACAGGTGTATGGGAAGCCGCCATTAAAGCTGTTGAAACTGTTGACGCTTGTGTAAAGAGAGTGGTAACGGCAGCATTGGAACATGGTTACACCGTATTCCTTACAGCCGATCATGGCAACGCCGACTATCTTATAAATGAAGATGGCACTCCCAATACAGCACATACACTAAACCTGGTACCATTCTTCATCATAGATAAAGAATGGAAAGGCAAAGTTAATGCCGGTAAGTTGGGTGATTTAGCTCCAACAATACTGAAAGTGATGGGATTACCAATTCCTTCACAAATGACGGGAGAAGTATTAATTTAGTGAAATGAAGGTGATAGGTAAACATAGCAGCGTGTTGGTGGCGTTAAGCATTTTCTGCTTACCCACCCTGCTTATTGTTTACTTCCAGTTGGCCCAATGGCAACAACAAAAGCACATGGAAGAAGAACTGGAAAATGATCAACTACAAACCATTTCCATATCCCAGTCTGAATTGAAATGGTACAAATTGAACAAAGAGGCAATTGTTGAAGGAAAACTTTTCGACGTTAAAAAAATTCACCAGGAAGGTAATACAGTTATCCTAACAGGTCTTTTTGACGAAAAAGAAACAGAGATAAAGAATAATCTGGGCATTATCAGAAAAGCTGAAAGCGAAAAGAAGAAGAATAGTGAACTGGCGCAGCAATTTTTTAATATCATATTATTCCCTACCCGAAATTCATTAGAAATACCAATCCCATTCCAATCCATAAAGAAGTCGTTTCCGAATGAGGCATCTTCCCGATTAGCCTCCTTATCTTATTCAATCATCACTCCTCCTCCGGAAGTTTAGGTACTAAATATTATTTATTCCGCTGTTCTATCTCGGCAGAGAAGGAACAGTAACCTGTTTATTTACCTAATGCTTATAAGATGAGAAAACCCGTTTTCACTATTTTATTATTTGTCCTGACCCATTCATTGATTGCACAAAACAAAACAAAGACAGACACTATCAAAACACAGGAATTGGAAGAAGTGGTGGTTTCTGCTAATAAATTCACAGAAAAGAAAAAAAACGTTGCTCAGAAAATAGACATTATCAGCAGCAGAAGTATTGCAATTGCTAATGCCCAGAACACTGGCGACTTATTAATGCAAACCGGTAATGTTTTTGTTCAAAAAAGCCAGCAAGGTGGAAGTAGTCCTGTTATAAGAGGATTTGAAGCCAGCCGTGTACTGCTGATAATTGATGGGGTAAGTTTGAACAACGCTATTTATCGATCTGGCCATCTTCAAAATGCCATTACTGTTGACCAGAATATGCTGGAAAGAGTAGAAGTGATGTACGGTCCTGCATCTACTTTATATGGAAGCGATGCATTGGGCGGTGTAATTCACTTGCGTACAAAGAGTCCGAAATTATCTGGAGATAAGAATTTTCTGGCAACAGGTGCCGGATTTGTAAGGTATAGTTCGGCCAATGAGGAAAAGACATTTCATGCCGATGCAAGTCTCGGAGGTAAGAAACTGGCCTGGTTGCAATCCTATACTGTTTCAGATTTTGGAGATATGAGAATGGGTGATAAATACCCAAGCAAGTATCCCGATTTTGGCAGAAGATCAAAGTATATGACCAGAATAAACGGGATAGATTCTGTTGTAACAAATGACGACGACAGAGTACAACGCTTCTCAGGTTATCGCCAATGGGATATCACACAAAAACTTCTCTTTAAGCCAAGTACCAAAGTAAGCCACTCATTTAATTTTCAATTTTCAAATTCAAATAATGTTCCCCGTTATGACAGGCTACAGGATATCCGTAATGGAACACTACGGTATGCCGATTGGTATTATGGTCCGCAGAAAAGATTACTGGGAGCATACGAACTTTCTGTAGCCACTTCAGGGTTTTTTAATGAAGTAAGGGCTAATGTCAATTATCAGGATGTGGAAGAAAGCCGACAAACAAGGGATTACAGAAGGTACGACCGCTTCGACAGCAGAAGGGAACATATAAAAGTTTGGGCTTTCACATTAGACGGAAGAAAGGTTTGGAAGAATAACGAGCTCACATTGGGAGTGGATGGACAATTAAACAATTTGAAATCTGTTGCCGACAGAACCAATCTTACTACAGGGGCTGTTACAAAATTAGACACAAGGTACCCCGATGGGAAAAATACCATGAATAATTTTGCAGCTTATGCGCAACATGTATATAAATTTTTAGAAGGAAAGCTGATATTGAATGACGGCATACGATTTCAGACCAGCGCATTGCATTCTTCAATTCTAGATAACTCTTTCTTTAATTTACCATTTACAAAAATCTCACAGAATAATTTCGCAATAACTGGAAATCTGGGTCTGGTTTATTTACCTCAGAATGCCACAAGAATTGCAGTATCGCTTTCTTCTGGTTTCAGATCACCAAATATTGACGACCTGGCGAAAATATTCGAATCGAGTACATCTGCAAAACAGGTAATATTCCCTAACCCTGATATAAAGCCTGAATACACTTACAATACCGATCTGTCATTTGCCCAAAAGTTGGGTGAATCTGTAAAAAGCTGGAACTAACAGGGTTCTATACACTATTTCGAAATGCTTTAGTAAAAGCACCATTCCAGATAAATGGCCAGGATTCAGTTTTATATAATGGAGTAATGAGTCAGATTATTAGCAAACCAAAATAAGAACAAAGCTTATCTATATGGCTTCAATGCAGTTTCTGTAAACATAACAGAGCAATTGCGCTATACAGCACCATCAACTATACGAAAGGGGAGTTTGAAACCGATGCCAGCAAGAAATCTACAGTATACCAAAAACAAACCAATGGTTCTTATTTACTGGTACAGGCAAATGTTTCCAGAAAGCCATTGGATCACGTGCCTCCAGTATTCGGAAAAACAAGTTTGCAGTATGCCGGTAAAATGTGGTCTGCCGAATTCTTTGCTTTGTATAACGGATGGAAAAAACTGGATAAATATAATGCAGATGGGGAAGACAATGCCCAATATGCAACAGCCGATGGAATGCCAGGATGGGCAACCCTCAATATCAGAGGTTCCATCAACATCAAGCAAGTAGCTCAGTTACAATTAGGTGTAGAGAACCTGCTCGACCGCAATTACCGATATTTCGCTTCCGGATTTTCAGCCCCGGGCAGAAACTTCATTGCGGCGCTGAGAGTCAATTTTTAACAAATAGCCTTAAAATGCATAAAAAGGCCTCTGGAACTGAGTTCCAGGGGCCTTTTTTCGATATTAAAAAAAAATAGGAAGCAGCACGCGAATGCAAGAATTTGTCTAAATTACAGGCAACCAAACGGTTTTTATGACCGAAGACGCCATTTTACAAGGCTGTTTACAAAATGATGCCTCGTGCCAACGGGAACTGTACACCAGGTACAGTCCAAAGATGTTGGCGGTGTGCTATCGTTTTGCCCATAATAGGGAAGACGCTGAGGATATGCTTCAGGAAGGCTTTATTAAAGTTTTCTCGCAGATCCACACCTTCCGTAATCAGGGCGCATTTGAAGGATGGATACGACGCATAGTAGTTCACACTTGCATCAACCATCTTAAAAAGAATAAACGCTTTAACGAAAGTGTCGACATCATTCATGCCACCAGTATACAAGTAAGGGAGGAATCAGTTCCTTCCATTGTTCAGGCAAAGCAGATTGTGGAATGTATACGGTTGTTGCCAATGGGATACCGGACAGTGTTGAACTTGTATGCAATTGAGGGATATTCGCACAAAGAGATTTCAGATATGCTCGACATAGAAGAAAGTACCAGCCGTTCACAGTATACCAGGGCTAAACAGATGTTGGAAGAGGTGTTGATAAAGAAGAGAATCATCATGAAGCCTACGGAAAAACCAACTGGTTCCGTGTTGCTGCTGGAAGATAATAGACCATCCGTATTCGACCTTATGAAAACAACCCGTACAAACACTAACACAAATGGAACGCAGTTTCTTTAATGAGGATTTTGATTTTGAACAGCTTATTAAACAGAAGTCTGATCAATATAAAATGTACCCTTCCGACAAAGTATGGAAGGGTATCAACGCTTCATTACATAGCTCCCGCAAATGGTATTGGCTCGGCATGGTAGTATTTCTCGCAGGTATCAGTTACTACGCCATCGAACAGTTAGCCAACGTTTCCCGTAAAAATATTGCCAGTACTAAAAACAATCAAAAGGCAACAACAGAGCCTTCAGTTAAAGTGGCTCCAAATGCTCCTGAAGCTGTAATCCTGCCATTTACACCAATATCAGTTAAAAGTAATCGTACAGCAACAAAGGAAAGCAATGAAAACGGTTTGTTGATTGCTTTGGAACAACAGGATAATGTTGTAATGAAAGAAACTACTGTAGCAACCGAAATAATTACACAGAATAATACTACTGAAAAAGCACCTGTTATTTCCATTTCAAACAGCTCTGCCATTCAGAAAGCCACGAATCCATCCGATAAAGTGCTGATAGCATCAACCATTATACCTGCTTCTACCCTTTCAATTGAAAATGAAGCAGGAAAAGAATTGAGCACAGTGGCAACTGATCTGAAAGATGTGATGGAAGCCACTACCAATAACAATCCTGTTGCAGTGATTCCTGATGTTGAAGTGAACGATAAGGCTTCCGACGAAAAAAGAATCAATTGGTTGCAGGAAAATGCTGTATACGAACTGACCCAACCAAAATTAAAAAGGATCAGCTGGCAGATAGGATTAACACCAACTACCAATTACCGTAACCTGGTGGGAAACAGGAATGCCAATATTGCCTCAGAAGCTAAGAACATTCCAATTGCACTGAATATCCAGGGTGATATCGATAACCTGGTGAAACATACTCCGGCTATGGGCTTTGAAGTGAGTTCTGTTTTCCTATATCAAGTGAATAAGAACCTAACCTTCAAGACAGGTGTGCAGTTCAACTATGCTCGTTATGAAATCAAAGCTTATAGTTCAAATGCCACCGACAGAGCCACTATTGCTTTGAGTAATTTCTATGGCACTAATACCGACTCAATCACCAATTTCACCCGCCTGCGCAACTTCGGAGGTACTTCTGCAAAGAATTTGCAAAATCAATACTTCCAGTTAGCTGTACCTGTAGGACTTGAATTGGTTGTGTTAGGAAAGCGCCGCTTACAATTGGCTGTTGCAGGTACGGTACAGCCTACTTATATCCTGAACCGCGACAACTATCTTATTTCTACCGATTACAAGAACTACACTCGCGAACCTTCATTGGTTAGAAGATGGAATATGAATAGCAGCTTTGAAGCATTTGTTTCTTATAAAGTAGGTAGTTATAAATTCCAGGTAGGACCACAATTCCGCTACCAGTTACTTTCTACTTACGATGACAAATACCCTGTAAAGGAATTCCTGAAAGAGTATGGTATCAAACTGGCTGTAAGCAAAAGCATCAGATAATAACTGATTTTATATAGTTAAAGCCATCCTTGTGGATGGCTTTTTTGTTTATAATCATGCCGCAATTAGGTTTTTGCAGGATGTCATCTTGTGTAGCGCACAACTTCCGCTTTACAACATCAATTATCCACCTGATTGTAGAGATATACACACTCATCAATTTTTAAAGCCTTTGAAATTCAATGGCTTCTTTAGTAAGTGGAACTTTCGAGATGTCATCTTGTGTAGCGCACAACCTCTGTTTACAACTTTATCTTGTCAGGTTCGACTGGTTGCTATTTACATTGAAAGCTACCTTACCAGCCATCTTTAAAGTTTTATACCACCCTCCAATTACTTATTTTTACGCCATGAAAATCACCTTACAATTACTGGTAGCCATCACCTTAATTGCAGCTGCCTGCAACAGCAATACCCCTGCTGCCGAAAACACAGCAGTTCCTAAAACAGATTCTACTGATACTGTGAAGAACTATCTGCCTGTGCTTGATCTTATAAAAGAAGATATTAAAAGAGTCGATTCCTTTGCAGGGCCATACTTTTAAGGACAAGCAAAGAGAATAAGAAAGATTCTAACTATATAGATCTCGCCGCATTCAATAAATCAACTGCCGATTTTCTTCCTGCTGAATTGGAAATAGCTTCTTTCCAGAACAACTACAAGGAATCGTCATTTGTTGATGAAAGCAGTCAGGTTGTCAATTTCATGTATACTTCTACCAACAACGATGCAACAGTCAGGAAAGTGGTGTTATATATTCCACCCAGTTTAGGGACAGATAAAGTAAACAGGGTTTATATGGAAAAGGAGTTCAAGAAAGGAGACACAATAATAAGCCAGAAGCTTACCTGGAAAATGAGAAGTTATTTCATCATCGCCGAAAACCGTCAGACACCTGATGGGAAAAGCATTGTAACCACCCGTAAAGCCATTTGGGATGTAAGGCTTTTCAACGAGGAATAGCTTTATGAATGCCACCGAATTTCAACAGATAGCCCATACCATACCTGTAAACCCGGGTATCTATAAATACTTCGATAACAAGAACGAATTATTGTATGTAGGCAAAGCAAAAAGCCTGCGTAAAAGAGTCAGCTCCTATTTCACCAAGAATAATGCTTCCTGGAAAACAAAGGAACTGGTAAGCCGTATTGATCATATTGAATTCACTATCGTAAATTCAGAACAGGATGCCCTCTTCCTTGAAAATGCCCTAATCAAGGAGAACCAGCCCCGCTTCAATATTGATCTTAAAGATGATAAGACCTACCCTTTCATCGTAATCAAGAACGAGCCCTTCCCAAGAGTGTTCCTGACCCGTTCCAAATGGCCCGATGGATCCGAATACCTGGGTCCCTTCACTTCTGTTGGAAAAGTGAGAGAACTACTGGATTTTATCCGATCCAATATACAGTTACGTACCTGTAAGCTGGCATTAACAGACAACAATATCAAAAAGGGGAAATTCAAGGTATGCCTTGAATACCATCTGGGTAATTGCAAAGGCCCTTGCGAAGGGTTGCAAGACACCAAAGACTATCAGGATGGTCTGGTACAATTGAAGAATATCCTGAAAGGAAATCTGGGACCGGTTATTCAGCATTTCAAAGAGGATATGAAAGAAGAAGCGAGCCAATTAAATTTTGAAAAAGCTGCCATACTTAAAAAGAAGATCGAACACCTTGAAGATTATAGTGCCCGTTCGGTAATTGTGAACAGCCGTTTCCTTCATGCAGATGTATTCTCGTTGCTAAGGGATGGCGATAGCGCCTATGTAAACTATCTGCTGGTACAAAATGGAACCATTGTACAGACCCATACCATACCCCTTCAGCCTCAATTGGATGAAACGGATGAGGAGATCCTGGCATTTGCCATAGTAAACCTCAGGGCCACCTTCAGCAGTACGGCCAATGAGCTTATAGTTCCTTTCCCTATCGAGTTTCCGGTTGAAGGCATACAGATAACCGTTCCGAAAGGGGGTGATAAGAAACAATTGCTGGACCTGTCTGAAAAGAACGTGAACTACTTCTTCGATGAAATGAGGCGGAAAAAGACTTTGCGATTAGAGGGCAAGGATGATGCAGAAAAGAAGAAGGTACTATATCAGCTACAGGAGGACCTGCAATTACCGATTGTTCCCCTGCATATCGAGTGTTTTGATAATTCCCATTTCCAGGGAAGCTATCCGGTATCGGCGATGGTCTGTTTCAGGGATGGGATGCCCAGCAAAAAAGACTACCGGCATTACAATGTAAAGACCGTGGTGGGGAATAACGATTTCGCCACCATGAAAGAAGTGGTTTACAGGCGTTATAAGCGGCTTTTGGACGAAAAGACAGATTTACCCCAATTAGTAATAATAGACGGCGGAAAAGGCCAATTAGGGGCTGCAATGGAAAGCATCGAGGCTTTGGGATTACAGGGCAGTATGACCATCATGGGACTGGCAAAAAGCGAGGAGGAGTTATTCTTCCCTGGAGATAGCGAATCGGTAAAGTTGCCCTATAACAGTGACGGGTTAAAACTTATAAGAAGGATCAGGGATGAAGTACATCGGTTTGGAATCACCTTTCACAGAAACAAGCGAAGTGCCGGCACTTTTACAAACGAATTAGAGACCATCAAAGGGATTGGCAAACAATCGGCAGAGACCTTGCTTAAAACATTCAAATCGGTTAAGCGTATACGTGAATTAAGTATGGAAGAGTTAGAACCTGTGATGGGATTATCAAAGGCCAGGATAGTGTGGAATCACTTCCATAAGGATAAAGAGGAAGGGGTATAAAAGAAAAAGGGGCCCGGATAGAAATCCAGCCCCGTTTTTAAAATCCAATATCCTATGAAAAACCGTTGTAAAAATAGTAAAAGCACATCACATAACAATACCATTATCTGGGTATTTTTAAAAAACTTTATTGTGTGATATCTTATAATTATTTGTGTAACTGCATTTTACAATAATGACAACAATAAAAAAGGGCATCGTAGTTTTACGATGCCCTTGAATTAGGTTCAAATGTTATTAATACGACCAGAGGTCTTGCTCATAGTTGAAGATCTTATCCTTCACGTTTTCTCCTTCGAGTAAAGCGAGAATTGGATCTTTTACATATGAACTTATAAATAAGTCATTCGGATTGTTGATAGTTGATTTGATGATACGGCTGGCGAACATACGGCTTTCGAATAATTCTTCCCAACTCATGCGGGCACCGAAGTTCTTTCCATTATATACATCATATCGTGCAAGCATTGGACGCAAGTCGGGATAGTACACCCAGAACACAGGCGTTACAGCGCGGAATGAACCGTCATCGTTACGAACTGTTTTCAATGGAGCAATACCGAGTATGCGTACATGTATGCGTGATGATTCTTTATCGAAGATCCAGTCTTCTTTCACCCAATAGCGTTCAACAGCATCATCTGCATTAAACTCTTGTGTGATGATAGTATCTTTTGTAATCCTTTAGAACCATCTGGGTCAGCTTTCCAGTCAGGAACTTGTTTCACTTGTGGTTTACCCACGAGTAATTCAGCGATTTCCTTGAACTGCATTGGTGTAGTAAAGCGGTCGTCGCCACCAGCGGCACTGAACGCAGTGATTTCACCTTTTTTAATAGCACCCAGCAAAATCATGATGAAACGTTGGTTACCCTGATCACCTTCTGCTTTGTAATTGAAAGGAACGTTCATTTTTTCATGAACATCGATCTCGCGCCATACACGTTGCACGTAAGTAGCATCGTCTTCGCGGATATGTTCATAAGCCAATGGTGTTCTTTCCTTCACCAGGTTATGTTCGAAGGCGTAGTCGTTTCTTAAAGAAGGACGTGGCGCTTCTATTTTAAGATCTGCTTCTGGTACTACTACTGCAGGAACAGTATCTTTTACTACAGGTGGAGTTAAAGCAGGGTTCTTAGAATTGTTATTCTTAGTAACTGTTTTTTTGCTTTTAGCTCTTGTTGGCTTTTTTGTTTGCGCATCAGCAACCTGTGTGCACATAGCTACAACAGCGGCCAGCAAGCAAAATTTAACAATACGGTTTCTCATTATTCGCTGAGTTTATTATTATTTCAAATTGAATGACATCTGAGGCAGGTCACGTGGTTGTCCATCAGGACCTACCACTTTGATCTGGTCAAAGAATATAGTTGTACCAGGAGTAGCACCGTTGATTAAAGTTGCGGCAGCACCGTTCCATCTGTTGCCTTCGTTGTTGGCAATCTGATAAACAGGATATTTACCACCCAATGCACCTACTGTATAACTTACTACACGGAAAGGAGCTTCAAAATCCGAATCGATCAAACGGGCGATCAAACCACCTTGTACTTTGAAGTCGGCAGCAGGCATTGAACCACCACGCTTAGGACCTACGAAAGCACCTGGATCTGGCAAACGCTTCACCCTGAATTTTACAGGAGTAGATTTACCTTCGATGATCACGTTTACATTATGTTCACCCTGAGTTTTTGGGATGGCGATCCATTGGCTACCACCGGCCCTTTTAATTTCACCACCAGAGAAAGAAGCGCTGATTTTTTCACTACCTACACCAGCGGTGATAGTAAGTGGGTTTTCAACACCTATGTAAAGAACGTTCATTTTGTTTGGAGAAACAGCTACACCGGCTGGCATCGCTACTTCATACTTAACCTTCTTAGTAACTCTTTCAGGAGTACCATCGGGCTTATTGAATTCGATTACTACATCAACTTCCTTGTTACCTGAACCACTGGCTGTTGTTTTCCAGATAGCGGTACCATCGGCAGTGATTGGAAGACTTTGTCCACCGATTGTGATACGTGGCTTAGCAGCATCACTGAAGGCTCCAACACCGGCAACAATCTCGATCTCATCACCTGGCATTGCATAGCTGGTATTAGCTTGTGCGATGGCCTGGAATTTATTGTAGATCAATTTTACAGCACCGATCTGTTGGTGACAATAATCAATCATTTGGCTTTCAGAATTCTTAACGTCGTTCTGCAATTTACTAAGGATAGTAAGAGCAGCAACTGTAGGAGTCATGTGGAAATAGTTGGTTGTCCAACCTTTCGCATCATTGCTATACTCCTTACCACTTTGTCCTTTTGGAACAGCAAGGTCGATTGGAATAGACTTCTCGAAAGAAGCGATATCCTTAATCAACTGAGCTTTGAAAGTGGGGTTGTCGTTAAATTCTTCTGGTTTCAGAACAGCGATTACGCTTTTGCGGAACTGGCCAAGCTTATCATAAAGCAATTTGCCTTTTCCTTCCTTATCCATCATACGGGTTGGTGCATCAAGATTATCTTCAGAATAAGATTCAACTCCATTTTCAACCCTAAGCTTAGACTCTTTTTTCATGTCTTGCTTCAGGGTTTCGATGTAAGCGAACATATCTGCTGACAATTTCTTTACAGCATCTGCTTTAGGTTTCCAGATTAAAGCTTTGGCTGAAGTCTGGGCATCTTTAGCTTTTTCGTCGAAAGATGCATAGGTTACATCATTTTTGTCACCGATGATCTTATTTGAGGTGGCGATACTTGTATTAACTACTTTAAAGGCGTTGAGGATTTCAGATGATACGTTCAGTGCCAGCAATGCTGTCAGCACTAAGTACATCATGTTAATCATCTTCTGCCGGGGCTCTTTAGGTAAAGACATGGATCTAGGTTTTTCTGTTTAAACAACTCGTTTTTAGGGGTCCGCTTACAAGGGTACGGGATATGGATCCGGTAATATATTAGCGACCCTGCATAGCTGTCAGCATGTTACCATAAACGGTATTCAGACTGGACAGGTTATTAGCCAATTTACCGATTTGCTCATGAGCTTTCTTAGCATCAGTAACACTACCCCTGCATTGTTTCAGAGGCAGTAACCAGGTTGCTGTAGAAGCTGTTCATAGCTTTCAGGTGATTGTTAGTATCCTGTAATTCCAGTTCATAGATAGCATTCAGAGAACCTAAGTTCTTAGTCAGAACCTGAACTTGTTCGTGGAATTGTTTTGTATTATCAGCAGCTGCATTAAAGTGACCCATTGTAGTGGCTGCACTTTGATACGCTGTTTTCATATTATCTAATGCGGCAGAAGCTTCTTTAGTTTTTGTAGCGTAGTCGTTAGTTGATTTAACTACATCGCTTACTTCAGCTATATTAGTTACAGTAGTACCTAATTTTTTGAAACCTTCGCTTAAACGGCCAAGGCTTGCTGGAGTGATATCAGCTTCCTGAAGCATTTTGTCCATTTTATCGAGAGCTGGGTTTCCAGAATGACCGCCAGCGAGCTTTGGTAAAGCTTCAGCGATAGCGTGCATTTCTGATCCCGGAGGCGGTAAGAATGCGTATACAACGAAGATTACTGCTTCAGTTATCAGACCTGCGGTCAAAAAGAAGTCAGCCAAGGCCTGGTGGGTAATTTTTTGCCAAGCACCAAAGATTACAATTGCGGCGCCCATACATACTATTACGTTCACCAGTCTTTCAGTAGATTTAGAAACTCCAGCCATAGTTTTAATAATTTAAAGGTTAGAAAACGGATTTTATTAGGGTTATGAGAATACGATGTCGTTTTGATTTTTTGTTAAATCAATTCAATAACGGTAAAAGCTTAATTAAAATTTTGCTATAAGATAAATTTTAACGCTTTGGTTGCATTGCTGGTAAATCTACCACAGTGCGGAAGCCGATGTAAGATTTGGCGGTATCCATGTACTCGTAGTTACGGGTACTGTTCTGCAGGTAATAACCTACATCTTTCCAGCTACCACCGCGTGTTACTTTACGCTTCATACGTGGAGGATCTGAATCCTTGGCATTGAACCTGATATCTGGGTTCATGTCGTGCTGGAAGTTATAGGCACCTTCATAATATAAAGAAGAAGTCCACTCAGCTACGTTACCTGCCATGCAATAAAGACCGAAATCGTTAGGCCAGTAAGCATCGGCACGTACAGTATAGAATCCGCCATCTTCTGGGTAGTTACCACGACCAGGCTTGAAGTTAGCCAACAAGCAACCTTTACGGTTTCTGGTATAATAGTTACCCCAAGGGAACATTGACTGAGAGCGGCCACCGCGTGCGGCATATTCCCACTCAGCTTCTGTAGGGAGACGGAAATCTGATTCAGTAGCTTTTTTCTTAGACTCGAGGAAGGAGTTCAGGTAATGTGTTCTCCATTCGCAGAAGGCAGTAGCTTGTTTCCAGTTCACACCCACAACAGGATAGTTTCCGAAAGCGGGGTGAGAGAAATACTTCTTAGTCATTGGCTCGTTGTAAGAATAAGAGAAATCACGAATCCAAATCAAAGTATCAGGATAAACAGGCACTTCCTTTTTAACAATAAACGCTGAACGTGGCTTTCCAGCGTTCTCACGGCGGGCAGCTTCTTTCAGGTCAAAAGTTTCAGAATGGTAGATTAATTTATTTGGGTCGAGGTCTTTCTTTCCGAAAACCCTGTTTTCCGGAGAAAGGATCATAGCATCGATTTTCTCGATGGTTGATTTATCACCCCACTTGATAGTCTTTGTTTTTGCCCAGTCAATAGCGAATTGGCCATCCACTTCTTTACCAAGTTGCATCTTAACAGCAGCTGTAGAGTCACGCACCCAGTTCACAAACTGACGATATTCGTTATTTGTGATTTCGGTGGCATCCATCCAGAAGCCATTAATAGAGATTTGCTTGTTACGGGCATTGTAGGCGTAATTCACGTCCTCATCACTTGGTCCCATATGGAATGTGCCTGGTGGAACATACACCATACCAAGGGGTTTTGTTTGGGCGGATTTACTTGCAGGAGCTACGCCATGAAGTTGGCCGTCATTCGGTAGTCCTTTGGATGCCTTTTTACCTATTTTACCACATCCCGTGACAACGAGTATTGTCAGGATGAGTACAAAGGCGGATAGGTTCTTCATTTTCATAATTTTAAAGGGTATTGGGCAAAAATAATGTTTTACCGACTTCATCACAAGTTTAGAATTTTATTTTAAAAGTGCAAATACAGGGAATTCGCAAGGGATTAAACGACGTTCAAAACCAAAATATTGTATCCAAAAAATAATTAAGTTTTACACATTTTTCATGAGCGCTACAAGGCTATCTACTTCATTAACAGGTTTTTGGCAACTATATTGTTTGCACAGGTAGAATTGTGGGGCGGATGTTTCGGGCTTATTTGCCAATAAGGGATACCTATTATCCGGCTTGCTGGCAGTCTGGAACACCCGAAGGGGGGTGAAAATACGCAAAAAGTCCAAATGTAAATCCCTAAAATTTGGCCCGATAAGGGCTATTTCAGGAATTCCGTAAATAAGGGCTTGCAGAAAACCAGCCCAAACACCAAAAGAACCAGGGTACCTAATCACAGCTTGCTCCAAAGACAATAGCATTTTCTCTCCCCTGTTCCTCCAGCCGGCCAAATCATAAACAACACCCAGGTAAAAAAGGTTTACAGCCATCAATGCATTTCCTGAAGGAGTAGCTCCATCGTACACTTCCTTTTTACGTACAATAATATCTTTCCGGTTGGCGGGAGTGAAAAAGAAAAAACCCGTTTCCAGTTCGCTGAAGTCCCTGATTACTTCTTCCGTTATCTCTCGGGCCTTATCGAGATAGCTGGAATCAGCCGTTACTTCATGCAAGTGTATAAGTGCCTGCACTAAACAAGCGTAATCGTCCAGAAATGCCGGAGGTCTCGCCTGGCCATTCTTGAAACTATGATAAAAGCCATCAGGCTGTCGGAATGAACTCCAAATGAATTCCATTGCCTTCACTCCCATCTCTCTGTACTTTTCTATTCCTGTGGCAGCAAATGTCTGGCAACAAGCCTGTACCATCATAGCATTCCAGCTGAGCAACAATTTATCATCCAGTAACGGAGGCACTCTTTGAGTCCTATATTTCAACAATATAATTTTACAGGCATCCATTTTTTCTAAAAAGGCATCTTCAGTAAGACCGAATTCAATGGCTACATCAATCGCCTTTCTGTTAACATGAAGAATATTGCTATGTTCCCAATTGCCCCTTTCCGTTATATCGTAATATGCAGAGAATACTTCAGCATCTGCTCCCAATAATTTATCTATCTCGTCTTTATCCCATACATAATATTTCCCCTCTACCCCTTCGCTGTCGGCATCATAGGCTGCAAAGAATCCTCCTTCGGGTGACAACCAATCTTTCTCGACAAAACCCATGGTTTGCACAATGATCTTCCTGTATTTTTCATTTCGGGTAAGGCTATACGCATCACTCACGGCACCTAATAACAAAGCATTATCATAGAGCATTTTTTCGAAATGCGGTATCAGCCATTCATTATCGGTAGCATAGCGGGCCCAGCCACCTGCTAACTGGTCATAAATACCTCCATCGATCATTTTATCGAGACTTAGACAAGCCTGTTTCAGCGCTGCTTCATTTCCAGAAAAGTAATAGTGTTGTAATAAGAATCTTATCGAAAATGTTTGTGGAAATTTAGGAGCCCTCCAAAACCACCTTCCACAGTATCGGCTGTTTTAAGAAGATTGATACACATGCTCTCCGCTGTTTCTTTTGTAAAGAGTCCTGCTGGTGCCGTAGTAACTGCATATATTCCAAATCCATTGGCTTGCTCCAGATGTCCTATCAGTTGATTAGCCTGAGATTCAATCTGATCCCTTTTCTCTTTATAAGAACCAGCTATTCCCTGTAATACATTCTTCCATGATGGTTTATTGAATGCAGGTTCGGGAGGGAAATAAGTGCCTCCATAAAACGGTTTTGCATTGGGGAGCAAAAAGACATTTAGCGGCCATCCCCCACTTCCGGTCATTGCCTGAACGGCGTCCATATATATATGATCGAGGTCGGGGCGTTCTTCCCTATCGATTTTTATATTGATGAAATGCGCATTCATAAGTTGGGCAGTAGCTTCATCCTCAAAGCTTTCCTTTTCCATTACATGGCACCAATGACAGGCGGCATAACCGATACTCACTAAAATGGGTTTATCCTCTGCCCTGGCTTTTTCAAGAGCTTCTTCTCCCCAAGGATACCAGTCTACCGGGTTATGAGCGTGTTGGAGTAGGTAAGGGCTGGTTTCGTTGATGAGGCGGTTGGAGTGGGAAGGCATAATGATGTGAAATTAGGGAATATTAATGCAGAGTCCGGAAGTCCGAAAGACGGAAAGTCAGAAAGAAAATACAAATACAAGTAGGGAAGTTAGGAAGTAAGGAAGTAAGGAAGGAGATTAGTTGGTAATTGGGGAGTTCGACCAACCCCGAAGGGTTGAATCATCTATCCCCGAGTGCAACTCGGGGCACGGAGGTTGTGAAGTCCAAGTCGGGAGTCAAGAGTCCGAAAGTCAGGACGCGAAGAAAATACAAATACAAGTAGGGGAAGTTAGGAAGTAGGGAAGTTAGGAAGGAGATTAGTCGATAGTTGGGGAGTTCGACCAACCCCGAAGGGGTTGAATAATAATGACCCCGGGTGAAACCCGGGGGGATAGGCGGCTAGGAAGTCAGGAAGTCCGAAAGTCGGGAAGTCCGTAGGTCCGAAAGAAAATACAAAGTAGGGAAGTAAGGAAGTAAGGAAGGAGATTAGTTGGTAATTGGGGAGTTCGACCAACCCCGAAGGGGTTGAATCATCGTATCCCCGAGTGCAACTCGGGGCACGGAGGTTGTGAAGTCAGGAGTCGGGAGTCGGGAGTCAAGAGTCCGAAAGTCGGGAAAAGTCCGGAAGAAAATACAAATACAAGTAGGGAAGTTAGGTAGTAGGGAAGTAAGGAAGGAGATTAGTCGATGTTGGGGGTTGTTGGGGAGTTCGACCAACCCCAAGGTTGAATAATAATGACCCGGGAGAAACCCGGGGACCAGAATTGGGGAGTCCAAATAGAATGGGAAATTATTCGAAAATTACTCGATTTTCAAGGTGCGTGAAGACACGCACCTAAGCGGCATTTTGCTATGTCCTCTGGAACTTCTGAAACTTATTGAACTTCTTGAACAACTAATTCATTAGCATAATGCTTAGTTACGCTGCTACACTTAAGAACCTTAAACCCTTAAACATTAAACTCTTAAACCTCCCAACTAGTGAGTCCTATGGAACTTATTAAACTTCTGGAACTTTTTGAACCAACTTACGCTTTCTTCTTTAAAGCAGACAGGTACGCGTCAAGCGCCGCCACCATCGAAGGTGTTTGGGGTTGTGGGGCTTTGATTTCGAGTTGGAGACCAGCTTCTTCTACGGCACGGGAAGTATTGCTGCCGAAGGCGCCGATCTTGGTTCCGTTCTGTTTGAAACGGGGGCGTTATCGAAGAGACTTTTTACGCCACTTGGAGTGAAAAAACAGATGATATCGTATTCGGTTCCTACCAGTACATCTTTTACATCTGCACTGATGGTGCGATACATGAATGGAGTTACGAATTCACATTTATTAGTCTTGAGCCAGTTTACGATCTCATTATCCTGCTGATTTTCTGAGCAGGGATATAAGAATTTCTCATTCTCCTTGTGCTTATTGATTACATCGAACATGCTTTTATTGGTACCGTCGGCACCATAAAACACTTTGCGTTTCCTGTAAAGAATGAATTTTTGGAGATAGAGTGCAACGGCTTCTGTGATGCAGAAATATTTTGTGTCTTGCGAAACATTCACTTTCATTTCTTCGCAAGTCCTGAAGAAGTGGTCGATGGCATTACGGCTGGTAAATACGACTGCGGAATAAGCGGCAATCTCAACTTTTTGCTTACGGAATTCCTTAGCAGGAATACCTTCCAACTTGATAAAGGGATGGAAGTCAAGGGACAAATCATGCTTTCTCGCCAATTCGAAATAAGGCGATTTATCTGTTTCTGGTCTCGGTTGTGTGATCAAGATCTTTTTAATCATTCCAACTGTTGCAGCCGCCTGTTTAGCCCCGTTTTTAACCATATTCTTTCGTATGGATTCACAAAATTAAATAGTTCTTTCCACAATGTTTAATAGCACTTTATAGATCAATAAAAGTGGTGCTATTTCGAAGGCGCAAAGGTATATAAAAAAATGGAACGGATTTACTTTTATTTCGTTCCTTACCACTCGGTAGGATATCAGGAAACGATAGGCCAATAGCACCACTAACATAATGAGCGATAGTGTTACAACCACAGGCAGAAGGCTCTCACTCGGGAAAGCCATCAATAGCAATACTGGCAATAAGAATATGCCGGTCATCTTATTGACCATGAACACCACAAAAATATAAGCGTCAGAGGCTTTTGTAAAGCGGAGGATCCATCCGATAGTCTTTATGACAAGGAATTTACCGATATAAATTCCCGCCAACGCACCCATAGCATATATCCATAAAATCCAGAAATCAAGTTGTTGAAGCACCCCTTCATACCTGGCCAGAAAACTGATATAGAGGCTACCGGATAAGATGAAGAGAATATTGAGGAATAAGGAAGGCAGTGGCGATTGAAGGAGTTGCTCACGCAATTGCTGCTGTCTGAGGGTGGCTCTGAAGAACAGGGTGAACAGATTTGCTTCATACTTGGGGAAAAAAGCCCTAACCAGGGCATAATAAAAAATCATCCCCAGCAGAAGATAAAAGAACACTTCGCTTCCTGCATCATTTCTTTCCTGTGAAATAAGTGAGACAGGCTTTCCAAAAATTATAATAGGGATGGTTCCTCAGTTGCTCCATTAATTGCTTCATCTTATTAACAGAAGGATGTACAAGGGGAGCAGGTTTGAGAGAATCTGATACTACTATATTACTATCTGCAACAGTTTTTAGAGTGTCTGTTGGAGGAACTGGATTCTGGATAACAGGAGCAGGTTGCTTCTTTTGACTAGTGGGACTGTCCTGGACTATCTTGCCTGAATCAATGCCAGTCTGCGTTATAGCCCAAAGAGGGAATAACATCAACGATAAAATGATACACCAGTATTTATTACTTATTTGTGGCATCGGTTCGCAAAAATATTACACCCCTACCATAGCCGGAAATGTATTTCTGTTTCTAGAAGAAATTGACATATCCGAAATGGATTTTTGATTGACGTAAACTGAAATCAAGATCATTTCTTTTTCCGGCAGCAAAGGAGATATTGAAGATGCCTGCTTTTGTTTCAAGGGCCATTCCTAATCCTGCACCGATATAGCTGTTACTGGTACGCGAAGAAGAGGCGGTATTTTGCGCCCATCCGCCATCAAGAAAGGTAAAAAGGAAGGAATTTCTTCCAATAAGATACCTGTATTCAATGGTGGTGGTAGCATATCTTGAAGCATAGATACTTTCTTCATCAAAACCTCTTAGCAGGCGATACCCTCCTATCTGGAATAATTCATTCCTGAAAATATTCGGACTTTCATACCAACCCAGATTGATTCCTGTCTTAACTGTAGATACTGTTGTGATAGGGAAATAATGGGCGGCATACGCTTTTAACCTGAACTGGAAAGAATTCAGCTGAAAAGTATCGTATAATGTTCCGAAATCGAAATTGGGATCATTTTTATCAGTCAATTGTACAATCACACTGTTTTTCTTGATAGTTTTTGTACCTGCGAGTAAAGTAACCTGCCATTCATTTCCTTTTGTAGGATTATACCTGAAGTTGGTAGTATAGCCATCGTACTGAACACCAATACTGAGTGACCGAACATCTCCTTCTGCCGGTAATTTCTTTTCCTGAATGACTCTATTTGTATCGACCAGTAAAAGATAAGACTGCCTGTTCTGGAAAAACACTGCCATCGACTGGTTTTTTGCAAGGGAAACTTGTGTTCCTAATTGCATTGTGATTGTCTGGAAGCTGGTATCTTTCTTCAACAGGTCGAAAGCCATATTGATACCGAAGGCAGACCCAAAAAGATAAGACTGGGAATAACTCAGGTTCAACCGGGGCGATTTCACTTGCAATTGTTGCCAGTTCAATCCAATGGATTCGCCATTACCTAATGCATTCTTCAAATCAATATTCGCTTCTCCTGTAAACTGCAATTTGGTCCTTGGATTCTCATAGATATTTGTTGCAGCCTGCGTAGCTGGCAAAAAGCCAACAAGTACATTTATCTGACTGCTTTTCTTTGGGACCAGATATAGGTTCAAAACAGAACCGTTCCCAATCGGGGTGAGATTCCAGGGTTGTTGTTCTTTTACAAAAGGAAGTTCATCGATCTTACGACTTACCGATTGCAAAACATCTTTTCGATAGGTGCTTCCATTAAGAATTGTAAGATATCGTTGTAAATACCTGTTTGATATAGAGGCAGTGCCTTTATTAGTAATACTATCGATTTTGTATTCGGGACCCTTTTCAATTCGCAATCTTGCTTCCAGTGCATTCTCTTTCCAGAGAATACTGTCAAGTTCCACTTTTGCGAATGGATAACCTGTGTTCTCAAGATATTCAAGAAGGTTTTCCTGTAATTGCTGAAGCTGTGAAAGATTAAGCGGTTTGCCTTCGAATTGTTTGGGATTCCAGTTTACAGCATCCAGCAACCTGGGCTCTATTGAATCGGTATGTAAATAAGTAAAAGTGAATTTTTCCCCTGCGTATAGATACAGGATCGTATTTAGACTATCAACAATTAAACTATCGATAGACGCTCCGCTATATCCTTTAGCCTGAAGCAAACCAGGTAGTTTGTTTATATAAGTGGAGCGTTGCGTGGAAGTCTTAAAGCTGGATTGCAGTTTCAGGGTTTGAATGAAAGCAGAATCTTTGTCGACCGACTTAACAGTAAGAGACAACTGTGCTTGCAAGCCAATAACAGGTATCAGCAACCAGCCACAAACCCACAAGAAACTATATACTGCTACCTTTGCCATATCAGCGAATCAAAATTGCATTGTAATATCCATAAAATTGGTCATATCTAATGGCGGGCATTTATATTCATATCCCATTTTGCAGGAAAGCCTGTCATTACTGTAATTTTCATTTCTCCACTTCCCGCAAAGGGGAAAACGATTTTTCGGTGGCTTTATTGAATGAAATAGAGCTTCAGGCAAATTACCTCGAAAAACAGCCTGTTGAAACGATCTATTTCGGAGGAGGCACACCATCGATGATGAGCAGTAGCTTTCTTAAAGAGGTTCTGAAAAAAATTGCCCATAATTATTCGGTAAGCAAAACAGCTGAAATTACTTTGGAAGCAAATCCAGACGATATTACAGACGAACATTTGCAACAATGGAAATCGATCGGCATCAACAGGCTAAGTATAGGTATTCAGTCTTTTTTTGAAGAAGATCTGCAATGGATGAACAGGGCTCATAATAGCAAGCAGGCATTGAAAGCACTTGAATCGGCCAGACAATTGTTCGACAATATTACTGTTGATCTTATTTATGGTACACCCGGGCTTACCGATGAAATGTGGAAGCAGAATGTAGATACGGTTTTAGGATTACAAATTCCTCACCTTTCCTGTTATGCGCTAACTGTAGAGCCAAAGACGGCCTTGCATCATATGGTAGTGAAAAAAGAAAAATCTGCCGTGAATTCAGAAGATCAGGCAAGGCAATTCCTCTTATTGATGGATTGGATGGAAAAGGCAGGATTCGATCATTATGAGATCTCCAATTTTGCTTTACCAGGAATGAGAAGCAGGCATAATAGCGCTTATTGGTCGGGAGCTTACTATCTTGGTTTGGGACCTTCAGCGCATTCCTTCAATGGAAAAAGCAGGCAATGGAATATTGCCAACAATGCCTTGTATTCTCAAAGCCTTTTAAAGAATGAGTTATTATTCGAGATAGAGACCCTCACCCCTGTTCAGCAGTTAAATGAATATATAATGACTGCTCTCAGGACAATGGAAGGTATTTCAATGGCAACCGTAGAGAAACGATTTGGTGAGGCTGCGGCAATTGAATTGAAGAAAGGATTTATTCCTTTTGAAAAGGAGAAAAAGCTTTTATCATCAGCCGATAGATATTTTCTAAGTAAGGAAGGCAGACTATTAGCTGATGGCATTGCTGCCAGCCTGTTTTTTGATGAGCCTTAAATTTTTAAGAAGAGTGTTTTGTGCCTCGGTGGCGGAGATATTTCACCAGCTCTCCTATTGAAAGGATGGCAATCATCACAAGGATAACATAAGGGCCATATGATTGGAAAGAAAGTGGCATGGTTTAAAGTTCTATATATTAGACGAGAATTCCTTCAATATGTTTGAACCCAGCTGAAGGTTTAACATTTTCCCAAAGAATTTTATAGATAGTTTCTGCTACAGGCATCTGAAAACCAATGGAATTATTGACCTGGAAGATACATTTGCTGGCATTATAGCCTTCTGCTACCATGTTCATTTCCAATTGGGCGGTTTTAACAGAATAGCCCTTACCGATCATATTCCCGAATGTCCTGTTTCGGCTATAGAGTGAATAGCAGGTTACAAGGAGGTCTCCCAGATACACCGAAGCGGCATAATTGGGGCTTTTTTTGTGACTTACCGGGTCGGCTTCTTCATGAACTCCTACATCCATATGCTGAACGCCTACTTTTCTAAGGAAACCAGCCATTTCATCGGCACAGTTAGCGATCAGCACACTCGGAAGTTATCTCCATATTCCAATCCATGGGCAATACCTGCGCCAAGGGCGTAGATATTTTTAAGAACGGCGGCATATTGCACTCCGTATACATCGTTATTTGTAACTGTATTGAGGTAGCCGGTGGAGAAATGGGAGGCTATATTGGATGTACGATCAGCATCTAATCCAGAGAAAGTAAGGTAAGAGAGTTTTTCTGCAGCAACTTCCTCAGCATGACAGGGGCCCATAACGGTAAAATAGTCGGAAAGGGGCAGGTTAAACTGTTTTTTGAGGTAGTCGTTCAGCAGAAGATTGTCTTGCGGAAGAATACCTTTTATAGCCGACAAAACCTGCTTTCCTTCAAAAGCGTTAGGGCTGAGAGGCTGAAGGGTATCGATGGCATAGGCTGAGGGGACGGCTATAAGTAGGGCGTCTGATTTCCTGACTACTTCGGCAACATCGGTGTGCAGGTGGAGCAGGGATGTGTTGAAGTATACTGAGCTGAGGTAGTTGGGGTTATGATGTCTTTTCTCGAGGTGAGAAACTATGGATTCGTTACGAACGCACCAGTGGATAGGATGGTGGTTATCGGTCAATAATTTAACCAATGCTGTTGCCCAACTGCCGCTGCCGATAATACCCCATTGCATATCAAAAACTTTGGGTCAAAAGTAAGTAATAATGGCGGATGTCATCCTACCCCCCGGATGCCATCCTGGGTATAGGATGCCATCCACCCCCCAGGATGACATCCGGGGGGTAGGATGGCATCTCGCCCCAACAGTACTGTGGGGGGTAAAAAACAAAGCCGGAACAAGTTGTTCCGGCTTTTATATATTTCAATCTGTGATTACTCCTTCTTCTTAACCTCAAACAGCTTATCCTTTGGAACCACTTTCACCAACATACCATCTTTCAACGTTTTGCTGATTACATTATATGGAGCTGCTACCACTTCATCACCTTCTTTCACGCCTTCTGTAACCTCGATGTAACTGATGTCCTGAATGTCTGTTTTCACCTTTACTTTCTTCACTTTACCATCTTTTTGCAATACAAATACTACTTCATCCAAATCGGCAGCTAATGAAGTCTTGCCACTTTCCTGCAATCCTTCCTCTTCTTTTTTGTCTTTCTTGTCACTTGCCACATTATCACTATTCTTTTCACGAGTAGTTACAGCATTGATAGGTACAGAAAGTACATTCGCTTTTGTCTTGGTTTGAATATCTGCACTAGCATTCATACCCGGACGGAAAGGGAAATTCTTTTTAGCACCAGGAACAAGAAGATCTTTATAAGATTCAGGAAGCAATCTGATATGTACTTTAAAATTGGTCACATCATTTGATGTAGATACTGCTTGCGCTGCTGAAGTACTACTGCTGGCAATTTTTGTAACAATACCTTTGAACTTACGGTTATTATATGCGTCCACTTCCACCAGGGCAGAATCACCCAATTTTACTTTCGGGATATCGTTTTCGCCAACATCCACCCTCACTTCAATAATACCCATATCTGCGATACGCATCATTTCGGTACCAGCCATCATGGAGTTACCAACTACGCGCTCACCTTTCTTAACATTAAGCAAAGAAACAACACCATCCATTGGCGCCAATACAGTTGTACGACTAAGGTCTTTGTTGGCTCGTTGCAAACTTGCAGCGGCACTTTGCACACCAGCTTGTCCGCTGCGGATACCCTGCAATGCTGCATTATAATTTGCTTTAGCAACTTGTAATGCATTATCAGCCTGCTCGAATTCAGCTTTAGAAATAACTTTTTCGGCTAACAATTGCTTTTGGCGATCGTAAGTACGTTGTGCCAGTTCAAGAGCAGACTTCAGACTTGCCAACTGGGCTTTACTGTTTTCTACTGAAGCCTGTTGCTGATCAACAATCGCATTCGCCTGATCTCTTTGAGTAGTGTAGATATCTGCATAAATCCTGGCAAGTATGGTTCCCTTCTTCACGCTATCTCCTTCTTCAACTTGAAGAGTTATGATTTCACCAGAAATATCCGGACTTACCTTCACTTCCAGCTCAGGATATATTTTTCCGCTTGCATTTACGGTTTCAATAATCGTTCTTGAAACTGCCTTTTCAGTGGCTACTTTCATACCCTCATCTTTACCGATAACACCTGCTGCTTTAAGACCCAGCAAGCCTCCGATTACTACAACGAGGATGACCAGTATCCAGATTACTTTTTTGCTCATATAACTGTTATTATTCTTTTTAGGAGATGCTTTTTTCGATTATAATTTTATTCCCTGTCCTTTGTAGAATTCCAGCAATTTCAAACGGAACACATAATCTACCTGGGCTTGTGCCTTTTGCACTTTAGCGCGGGTCAGGTTATTTTGGTTAGTAAGGAAATCGATAGTAGACAATAATCCGAGCTGGTATCTTTTCTCAGCAAAATTATATGCTTTCTCAGCAGTTTCTACACCTTTCAGGCTCGCATTATATTGTTGAATAGAAGAAACAGCGTCTGTGTATGATTTATAGATATCATTCTTTAATGTAAGGTCGGCCTGTTGTTTTACCAGTTCCAGACTCTTTACATTAAGAATACTTCTCTTCCATCCTATTTTTGCTGAACCGCCATTGAAAATGGGAACGTTCAATCCAATACCGATATTCTGACGGAAGTTATCTTTTAACTGCGTTCCAAAAGCGGTATGGGTTGTATTGACGATGGTATTGAATTCAGGCGACATAACATTATAGTTATTCCCTGCAATAGTAACAATGGAACCATTGTCTTTAAAGTTACCTGTTGGGGTAACAGAAACAACTGGTACTTTATTATTAGCATAGTTACTGGCCAGGTTTCCAAACATAGTAATTGAAGGATACATCTGGGCCTTACTAACTTCAACAAACTTGCTGGCTGCTTTTATTCTAAGATCGTTCAGTTTTTGCTGAGGCAGGTTAGCCATCGCCAATGCATAAACGACTTCTGGTTGCAGCTCGGCCAATGATTCTACTGGAATCTTATCAAGAGGCGGCATATCAACGGCAAATGACTGTGAAGCATCCAGTGTTAGCAATGCTTTCAGACTTAAAATGTTTTGCAAAACTGAGTTTTGGGCGCTAATGAGAGATGAACTGTCACGCGCCAGCTGGGCTTCAATTTCAGCCAGATTCAATTCTGGTAAAGCACCAGCTTCAACCCTTTTACTCGTATTATCGAGGTTCTGTAAGGTTTGCTGAACAGCAACATTGGCTATATTGGCTTGTTCCTGAGATACAAGAACCAGCAGATAAGCAGTTGCTACATTCAGGGAAATATCGTTTCTGAGCTTTTCAATATTAGTACGCGCAGCATCAGCATCCAATTGGTTGGCGGCTATCTGGTTCTTTATACTGAACCAGTTGAAAACCGTAACACCTGACTGGATATTGAATCCGGAAGAAAACAGCTGTTGCTGGGTGAACTGGTTAGTGGTAGGGTTGATAGAACGACCTGAGTTGATACCGGCATTAGACGAAAAATTGGCCGTTGGGTACTGGCTCAACTGACTTTGCTTAAGGGTCAAATCGGCCCTGCGGGCATCTATATCTGCCTGTTTTACAGAGATATTATTGGCCAATGCGTATTCTACACAGCGGCGCAGATCCCATTTTTCCTGGGCGGTAGCTGTCTGTAAAATGCAGCTACTGATCAATAATAAGCTAACAATAAATTTCATAAATCAAATGTACTTGTAATGAAAGGGGCGTATATCGCAATTATGATAAACGGTCACAAAAATGTCATGAGTAACAAAAATACTCCTGCCAGGCTTTATAGCCTATGATTTCAGATACTAATGTTGTTAAATTCAGCTTTCCAGGGCCTGGCTCAGGTCGGATATCAGGTATTCCGGGTCTTCCAATCCAACGTAAAGCCGAATCATCTTGTGCTCGCGGTTTCCTGGATCGAATTGATGAGGATACAATGAGGCACATTTTGGAATCGCCAGGCTCTCATGTCCGCCCCAGCTAACTGCCATTAATATATGACGCAGCTTTTCACAGAATGTTACGATTTCATCCCTTGTTTCCGCCTTCATTACGATGGTAATGAGTCCGCAAGCCCCCAGCATCTGTTTTTTTGCCAATTCATATTGGGCGAAACTGGGATCCAGAGGAAATATGACTTCTTCAATTCTTGGATGCGACTTTAGGAATGTGAGCACTTTTTGCGTACTTGCCGAAATCCTTTCGAAACGGGCCGGAAGTGTCCGCAATCCACGAAGCAATAACCAAGCATTGAATGGTTGGATACCTGACCCAATATTAAGGTATTCACTATCGAATATCTTCTTTATCATAGAATTTGAGCCAGATAATACGCCTCCCAAAGTATCACTATGTCCACTGATATATTTAGTGGCTGTTTGCATAGCGAGATCAATACCGAGTTCAATAGGCCGTTGATATAACGGAGAGCAGTAACTATTATCTATAAGTGTAATTATGTTTTTTGATTTCGCCCATTGTGCCACTGCACTAATATCCTGTAAAAGGAAATCCCAGCTATTTGGAGATTCCAGATAAAAGAAAGTGGTATTCGGTTGCGTAGCCTGTTTCCAATTTTCAATCTTTGTTCCATCAACATAAGTTGTTGTAACACCGAACCTTGGCAAGATAACATCGAACATACGCTGTGCCCAGGTATAAGGTTTTACAACAGAAACAATATGGTCGCCAGCTTTCACATTCGCCATAACGCCAGCGAAAATGGCAGCAGCCCCGTTATTAAACACAAGACAATCTTCTGCACCATCAAGAGCAGCTAATTTCTTCCGGAGTATATCGACCGTTGGATTCAATCCCCTGCTATAGAGATAGCCACCCATCTCATCTTCAAAGGCAGTTCTCAATTCATCAACAGTCTTAAAAGCAAAATTGCTGGTTTGAATGATTGGAGGAGCTATTGCATTGAAATATAATTCGCGGTCTTCTCCCAGTTCATTGATGATTTGGGAAATTGATAATGATTGGTCCATAAAATACAGTTACAGTAAAAACTAGGTTTGATTATTCTTGCTTCCCAGGATCAGATAATGATGCGTCCTGATAA
Organism: Chitinophagaceae bacterium; assembly: GCA_016721085.1. GTDB lineage: Bacteria > Bacteroidota > Bacteroidia > Chitinophagales > Chitinophagaceae > Endoryza. Next base: position 48,238 of record JADKJI010000013.1, read on the forward strand.
TTCGTCTTATTCTTTGCAAAAAGGAAATAGATGATAATAAATGCTACTAAAACTCCTATACCTGTAAGTGCCGCATAATTGTTATTCTTATAATCCATCGCAATACTGATGGCAACAAATGTATAGGCCGCCATAAATATGATAGTCTGCAATGGAAATAGCTTCATCTTATAGATACCGGTATTGTCGAGATGCTTTGTTTTCTTCCTGAACCAAAATATGGTTGCACTGCTTAAAATCATTCCAAAACAATCCAGGAAAATCGTGAAGCTCAATATGTCTTCGAATTGCTGACTAAAGAAAAGGATGATTATACAAATGGCTGCAAAAACAGTGAGCGAAAAGGTAAGTACCTGTGTAGAATCGTTCTGCTTGGCAAATATTTTCGGGAGGGATCCGTCCTTACCCATAGCATACATCACTCTTGGATTACTAAGCAAGAGGGCATTCACATAAGCCAATACTCCCAAAAACAAGAAAGCAGAAAATACGATGGCCCCTTGTTTTCCAAAAACCCTTTCCATTACAACATAAGCGATTTCGCGCTCCCCTTTCATGGCATCAAAACCAACAATCTTATAGTAACTAAGATTTACAAGCAGATAAAGGCTGATGATTATAATAATCCCAATAAATATACCCCTTGGAATAGTTGAAGAAGGTTTATCAACCTCACTGCCAAAGTTGATTGTTTGCTGATAGCCACCATAAGTGAAAGAAACGGCAATCAGACTAACCCCAAGGCTTCTTATCCATTCAGTGTTTGATACTTCAGCAGAAACAGATTCAACTACCGCTTGTGGTGCATAATGAGAAGGATAGAAAAGTGCTGCAATCAGTACCAGTATCATACCGATCTTTATCACCATCAGAATATTCTGTGCTCTTGAACTCATCTTCAACCCACGCAGGTTAATGAGATAGAAAATAAGTATCGCACCACAACTGATCAAGGCTTTATGTATATCGGTCCAGCCTGTTCCGGGTAATAATTTTGTGATATAGCCGCTTCCAATCAATGCTACGGCGCTTAAGCTAGCTGCATTACTTACTAATATTATACAATTGATAGCAAATGCTATACTGGGGTGATAGGCCTGTGCGAATACCTTATAATAGCCTCCGGTAATAGGGTAACGACTGCCAATTTCAGCATAAGTAAGCGCTCCGCAAAAAGCCACTATACCTCCTACTATCCAGGCTGTAAAATAAACTGATGGTTCGGCGGCATCTTTTGCACTGGTAGCAGCTGTACGGAAAATACCCATACCGATAACCAGACCCACCACAATCATTGTGAAGTCAAATAATTTCAGCTTATTACTCTTCATGAGCGGAAGATAAAGAATATTTGCCTTTACCTTTGAGTTCCATATATGAATAAATTTTCATTGAAAAACCTGCTGACTATTAGTATTGCTGTTTGTACCTGTTCAAGCATCTGTGCACAGGTATCTACGGCCGACTCTGCCAATCTATTACAATCAGTAGAAGTGAAGGCCTTTGAACAAAACCGAAAGCTTACCGAAGTGGCTGCAGCAGTTACCGTAATTCCAAAATCTCAATTGAACCGGTTCAGTAATATAAGCATATTACCTGCATTGAATAGTCAACCTGGCATTAGGATGGAAGAACGTTCCCCGGGTAGCTACCGAATCAATATAAGGGGTAGTTCACTTCGATCGCCTTTCGGAGTACGGAATGTAAAAGTGTATTATAATGATATTCCCTATACCACACCGGGCGGGGATAGTTACTTCAATCAGCTAGGGTTCTATTCACTGCAATCAATAGAAATCATAAAAGGACCAGGTAGCAGTTTGTATGGCGCCGGAACAGGAGGCGTTTTATTAGTGAATAGTGATAACACAGATTGGAAGCCATCATTACAAGTAGATGCTATGGGAGGAAGTTTTCATTCCTATAATTTCAACTTACATCTGAATGCTGGCAGTAATGATTTCCAGAATAGCATCAATTACCAGAAACAGGGAAGTGATGGATACAGAACACAAACTCAAATGAAGCGTAAAGTGTTTTCCTGGGATGTAAATAGCAAATTATCTGACAGGAGTCAACTGCAAGCTCATTTCCTTTACAGTGACTTATATTATCAAACGCCTGGTGGTCTAAACCAGAAAGAGTTTGACAGTATACCCACTGCTGCAAGACCAAGAGTTGGGGCTACTCCCGGGGCAGTGCAGGCCCAAGCTGCCATTTATCAGAAAACATTCCTCACAGGTGTACATCACATTTATAAATTCAATGATCATTTAACACAAAGCACTTCCTTATATGGCGCATTTACCCAATTAAGAAACCCGGGAATTTTCAATTATAGTCGTACTTCTGAACCACATACAGGTGGAAGAACTTTTCTTCAATACAAAAAAGGTCTTTTAACAGCACATATCGGGGCCGAATTACAACAAGGGTTCACAAATGCAAAAGCCTATAAGAATGTAAATGGCAATCCAGATAGTCTGCGAACTGATGACGATGTAAATAACAGGCAAGTATTTTTCTTTGGACAATTAGCGGTTGCGTTTAAGGGCGACTGGATTATTACAAGCGGATTAAGTGTAAACAAACTTAAACTAAGCGTTACACGTCTTAGCAGTTTACCAGTATTAACCAAGGAGCGGAACTACTCAACGGAGATTGCACCACGATTAGCCATATTGAAAAAATTAAATAAACGCGTTTCAGTTTACGCAAGTATTTCAAAAGGGTTCTCCCCTCCTACTAATTCGGAACTGCTTCCATCTAGTGGCATTATTAGTACTGATCTTGAAGCAGAGAAAGGGATCAGCTTTGAATTTGGTTCACGAGGAAACATGGTAAGCAACCGTTTCTATTACGATATCAACCTTTTTTATTATCAATTGAAGAATGCCATTGTTGTAAGAAGAGATAATCTTGGAAGGGATTATTTTGTGAATGCAGGCAACACTTCGCAGAAAGGTGTGGAATCATATTTTAGCTATCAGTTGAGTCCGGTTTCTTCAAAGAAAATTTACAGGTCTTTATTATGGGTCAGCCATACATTCTACGATTTCGAGTATTCCGATTTCAAGAAAGGCACTGTTGATTATACAGGTAATAAATTACCTAGTGTACCGAAACAGGCAATTGTAATAGGACTTGACATAGCAATGAAAGTGGGGGTTTACACCAATCTTACTTATAACTATTCAGATAAGATTGCATTGAATGATGCCAATACGGATTACGCGAGTTCTTACCATTTATTAAGTGCCCGTTTAGGATGGAAAAGACCAGTTTCTAAAAAAGTAATAGCCGACATTTTCTTTACTGGTGAAAATCTTTTTGATGCTCACTACTCTTTAGGACATGATTTGAATGCTGCTGGTGGCCGTTATTTCAACACAGCGCCTGGAAGGAATTATATTGGCGGAATGTCAATCCAATACAAGTTCAGGTAAGTAAAGAATTACCTACCTGAACTGTATATTCAAAAACTGAGGAAATAGATTAGTTATTAGCTGCACCTGCATCGATCCAGCAAACAATAGCACTTTTCTGTGCAGCAGAAAGTGAACCGGTCTTTGGCATTGTACCGGCAGCAACTGCAGAGCGAATGGAAGATTTAGCAGCAGAAACCTGTGCGAAATTGGTAAGTGCACCAGGTCCGTTAAAACTGCCACTTGCATGGCAACCAGCAACAGCACATGATGATGTAATGATTGGCAATACATCTGCGGAAAATGTCTTGGCAGTAGTACAATCAGGAACAAAACCACCTGGATTGGTAGTTCCTCCTCCACTTGATTTAGAACAAGAAACCAAAACGATTACTGAGGCGACAACAAATAGCGAGAACTTTTTCATTGATTCATTTTTATTTTGAGAGGTTGAGATACAAGTCCGGAAGTCCGGGGTGTTTTTCTACATTAACATACCTAAGTAATAGTCCGGGAAGTCCGGGGCGTCTGATTATCAGAGACCCTAATAAAAAATCAAGAAGGTTATTTAATGAGCTTTTCATTTTTCAATTTTGACTTTTGACTTTTGACTTTTGACTTTTGACTTTTGACTTTTGACTTTTGACTTATAATCCCATACGAAACATCCATTCTCTCAGTTGCGTACCACCGGACATTTTATTCCTCTATCTGATCCGATTTTATATTGGATACCTATGGAGGTGCTGAAATAGCGGTCTTTAAGGGCGGGATTGGCAGCCTGACTGAATCCATCCAGATAATCGGAAAAGGTAAAGCGGTAAGAAGCATCTGCTGTGAGCGACCATTGGGGCGTGAGTTCATATTGAAGGCCTGCACCTACTGGAATAACGGGCAAAAGCCTTGGGGTTCTATGGGCAATATCGGCATTCAAACCAGTAACTACCCATGATTCAGAGCCAAAATATGCTGGATTGAAATTACTATAGTCTCTATTAATCCGAACCCAGCTTAGTCCTACCCCAGCAGATATATAAGGAGTAAGTCTCGGTCCCCTTATTCCATCAAAATTGGATCGCAAAGGGTTCCAAACTATAGAAGCAGCAGCTTCAACCAAAGGGGTAGTGAAATTGAAGTTCCTTTGTTGCCTGTATTCGGGGTGACTGTATTTAGCATCATCCCCTTTTAACCGGGCAATTGACAATTGTAATTTAGCTGATAAGGAGGAAGTCAATAGACGACTTCCATAAAGATTGAAACCGGGTTTCATAGTCGCTAATGAGCCCACCCGAGTAGGAGTTAAATCACCTTGATAAACATATGCTCCCACGCCAATACCTACCTGATAAAGGGATGTTTGTGCATTTACAAATACAATGGAAACAGTTAATAATATAAGTACGGTCGCTTTTTTCCAAAACGTTATCATGAAATAAGACTTTAAGTGGATGAATAGTTGGATAAAAGCAGCAGCTGGTGGTGGTTTTCAGAAAATACGGTTTCAGGAAAAATGCATTTGCATTTTTCAGACTTAGTAATAGGTAATGGTAGAATGGCGGGTCGCTTCAGGAATCCTTTAAAATAAACTCTATGGAATTCAAATGATATAACCGGATCTTAAAAACGGGGACAATGAAAACGATAGGAGTAACGGAATAAAAATCAAAGATGAAACGACAAAATCGGTGATGAGTGCAGGATGTTTTTAGAATTGCTTCAAGTAGTAGCAGTTTTTAGTGTGACCAGATTTCTTTCAAAAAGTTTATTACAACGATCGTAAAGAAATGTTAATGCCGGATATTACATATCCTTCATTTTATTTATACAAATAATAGGCCATCAATTCACCAAACTGTTAATAACTATAATTTTTAGAGAATTCTTGATCCTTAGTTTTGTGGCCGATTAGGTTCCGCCTCGGCGGATTAAAAGGGAAGTCCGGTGAAAGACCGGCGCTATCCCCGTAGCTGTAAAACCCCTCCTTATAAATAGGAGAAAAGATCTTCCACTACAAACCACTGTATGTTTCGGCATATGGGAAGGATGGAAGATCGGGATGAGCCAGAAGACCTGCCTGATTGATCAACCATATTCAGCTTTCGGGTGAAAGGCTTGAAGATTCAGGGATGTTTTACATTCTTTAATTTTCTTCGCTGGCATTGGTGTGCACACCAATCCTTATTTCCTGGAAGCAGTCACACAAAAATTTTTCATCAAATGAAAAAAATCTTTTTTGTGTTGGCTGCCGCAATCATGAGCAGTCAACTACAAGCGCAAGACAGTAGCCGTGTTTCACAATTAAATGAAGTAGTGGTAACCGCCACCAAATTTCCGGTAAAGACATCACTCACGGGGAAAGTTGTATCGATAATAACTCGTCAGCAACTGGAACAAAGTGGTGGGAAAGATTTGTCGCAGGTATTAACAGAACAGACAGGTCTATTTATTAATGGAGCCAATAGTAATCCTGGTAAAGACAAAAGTGTTTATTTAAGGGGAGCACGTGTAGATCATACCCTTATCACCATTGATGGTGTTCCGGTTTATGACCCATCTGGAATTGGCGGCAATTTTGATATCAGGAATCTGTCTTTAGAGAATATTGAAAGAATTGAGATATTGAAAGGAAGTCAATCTACACTGTATGGTAGTGATGCCATTGCTGGTGTAATAAATATCATTACCCGAAAAACAACTGGAAGCAAAAGCAATGCATCAGCACTTTTCAGTTATGGCAGTAATCGTAGTGCTAAAGCACAAGCTGGAATTTATAAACAAAATGGTGGTTTTGGATATTCTGTAAATTATTCTCATTTCAGCTCAAGAGGCATTAATGAAGCTGAGAATAATTCAGGGAGCACCGTTACTGATAGAGATGGATATAAGCAAAACAGCCTGGAAACAAGATTAAGCATTGCTGCAAGTCCCAGCTTACTATTGCAACCCTATTTTCGATATAGCAAATTGAATGGCGATCTTGATCAAGGAGCATTTACTGATGAACTGGATTATACCTATCAGCAAAAAAGCTGGCAGGCAGGGATGAAGAGTGAATGGAAATTGGGAAAAAGTCAGCTTCATCTTCTTTACAACTTAAACTCCATAAACAGGAATTATATAGATGACTCAACAAAGAGCAGGAACAGCTTTAGCATTTTTTCTGAAGGAAACTATAAAGGAACGGAGCAATTCGCAGACATATATATTACTTCTCCATTAAGTAAAACAATAAAACTTACTGCAGGTACTGATTTCAGGTCTTCAAAATCAGATCAGTCCTATATGTCTGTTAGTTCATTCGGTCCTTACGAAAGTGTATATAGTAAGGATAGTTTGAATCAACATCAGATTGGCGTTTATGCAGCCGGTGTGCTGAACTTACCGTCAGGGTTCAATTTGGAGTTGGGAAGCAGAATCAATTTTCATTCTTCGTATGGGAATAATATGGTTTATAATATCAATCCTTCATATTTGATTAAAGAAAGGGTTAAACTGTTTGCTAATATATCATCTGGATACCGAACCCCATCGCTTTATCAGTTATTCTCTGAATATGGAAATAGTAAGTTGAAACCTGAAGTAGCGATATCGTATGAGGGTGGAGTACAATATTTGGGAAATAATGATAAGTTTCAGGCACGATTCACTTATTTCAACAGAAAAGTAAAAGATTTGATATTCTTCTACTTTAATAACAGCACATTCCAATCGCTTTATATCAACCAGGATAAGCAGGAAGATCACGGAATTGAAATGGAACTCGGCATATCTCCATTTAAGAATACCAACATAAAAGCCTTTTATACTTTTGTAACCGGGGAAATTAGCACCAACCAGAATGGTAAAGACACAAGTTATAACAATCTGTTACGTCGCCCGAAACACAGTGCTGCCTTGAATATTGAGCAAAGAGTAAGTAGTAGGTTATTAGTTTCAACTCAAATACAGTACACTGGAGAAAGGAAAGATGCTTATTTTGACAGCAATACTTTTCAAACGATATATGTATCACTTAGTCCTTATACTTTATGGGATATCTATGGTGAATATGCGCTGGCTGGCAATCATCTGAAATTGTTTATATCTCTCAGGAATATCACCAATGCCCGGTTTACGGAAGTGAGTGGATTCAATACGCTTCGTTTCAATGGGTATGGGGGAATACGGTTAAGTCTTTAATAATTTGGGTATGTGTCAACATGAAGAGAAGAAATGTCCGAGATGTGGGGCCAGCTTTGAGTGCAAGGTTGGGAATATCACTGAGTGTCAGTGTTATGGTGTGACTTTTACAATAGAGGAGCGGGCATTTTTAGAGGGCAAGTATGAGGATTGTTTGTGCAGGGGTTGTTTGTTGGAGTTGAAGGGGGAGAGTGTGGGGAAATAAAGTTGTGTGGGGGGAGTTGTTTTTTACCCCCACAGTACTGTGGGGGGGGGTAAGATGTCATCTCCAAAACCTCATTATCTTTACCAAAACTCTGCTTAATGGAAATATCCCTGAACGAACTGCTAACAGTATCCTTCACATTATTCGCTGTAATAGATATAATAGGATCTATCCCAATCCTGATATCACTAAAGCAGAAAATCGGGCATATCAATGAATTCAAAGCCACTTTGATTTCAGGAGGATTGATGATCCTATTTCTTTATGTAGGAGAAAAATTCCTGAACATATTAGGGGTAGATAAGAAATCATTCGCTGTGGGTGGTTCCATTGTGATCTTCATATTGGGATTAGAAATGGTATTAGGGCTTGAATTCTTCAAAGCAGAGAAGGATGCCAAAGCAAGTACTGTTGTACCTATTGCATTTCCATTGATTGCAGGATCAGGAACGCTTACAACCATCATGTCATTAAAAGCCAACTACGAAGCACCAACTGTTCTTATTGCCATTCTTATTAAACCTCATAATAGTGTTTCTTGTATTAAAATCACTTGATTTCATACAAAAACTATTGGGTCCTGCTGGAATGATTGCTGTACGTAAGTTTTTTGGCGTAATTTTGCTGGCCATTGCCGTGAAGATATTTACGAGTAATGCGCATGGACTGATTAAGTAGCAAATGTGGAAATATGAAAATGTGGAGATGTGAAAAATAACCCGCACAAATGAAGGCTAATTTTCACATTTCCACATTTTCAAATTTTTAATTTCCTCCGGCCTCGTAGTACAATGGATAGTATAAGAGTTTCCGAAGCTCCAGATCCCAGTTCGATTCTGGGCGAGGCTACAAAGAAGTGATACGTTTTACGTTGTAAGTTTTAAGTTAGGGCACCATCATTTGGTGCTCTTTTTTTTGTTACTAAATACATTGCCGGGAAGGCGGGAAAACGGAAATGTTTCGAGATGTCATCTCGGGAGATGACATCTCCTGAGGGTTTTCCCATTTTTTTTGGTGTTTCCCTCAACTAATACAACTTGAAGCCTATGCAATGGTTGTTTAGGTTTAATTTGTTAGATTGCAGACAACCAAATTTTAACTCTCTTTCCATTGCTTAAGTCTTCCTATTTAAGAATAATCGGACCATTAGTTTGCCTGGTATTGGTAAGCAACCTACTATTGCAGCGCTGCAACTCTAATAATCCTGATCAAGTATCCGTTAGCAATACTAAAAATGAATTTGTTGGTGACGCCTCCTGCAAATCCTGCCACGCAAAAGAAAATGAGCTTTGGCAACAATCGCATCACTTCATGGCAATGCAACCTCCTAATGATTCAACTGTTAAAGGCAATTTCAATAATGTATCTTTTACGGCTGATGGGGTAACCAGTCGCTTCTTTAAAAAAGAAGGAAAATATATAATAAATACTCAGGGAGAAGATGGCAAGAACCACGACTACGAAGTGAAATACACTTTCGGTTTCACTCCACTGCAGCAATATCTCATTGAATTTCCCGGAGGTCGTATGCAAGTGCCCCGTGTGAGCTGGGATGCCAAACAGAACAAATGGTATCACCAATATGCCGGACAAAAAATTCCTTCTCACGACTGGCTGCATTGGACAGGTAATGCTCAAAACTGGAATACCATGTGCGCTTCCTGTCATTCAACAAATCTTCAGAAAAACTATTCCATTGAAAAAGATAGTTATGCAACTACATACAGCTCTATAAATGTAAGTTGTGAAAGCTGCCATGGTCCTGGCAAGAAACATATTGAGTATGCCAATAGCGATGAATATAAAAAAGGAGTAAAGGTTACCGGAAGTTATATTCATCTTTCCGTAAAATCTTCACAAACTGCACAATTAACCACATGCGCCCCTTGTCATGCGCGCAAAGCAGAAATCAGTGCATCATTAATACAGAGTGATGAAATTCTCGATAATTATATTCCTGAAATTCCTACAACAGAATTCTTTCATGCCGATGGCCAGGTAGATGATGAAGATTATATCTATACCTCCTTCCTTCAAAGCAAGATGTTTAGAAGAGGGGTGATGTGTAGTAATTGTCATAATCCACATTCGGCAAAGCCAGTGTTATTCAGCAACGAAACCTGTTTGCAATGCCATACAAAAACATATGATAGTCCGACACATGATTTCCATCCAGAAGGTATAGCCGCATTGGATTGTAAAAGCTGCCATATGCCAGGTAAGGTATACATGGGTAACGACCTTAGACATGATCATAGTTTCCGTGTACCAAGACCTGATCTCACCGTAAAATATGGAACTCCAAATGCTTGTGCTTCTTGTCATGCAAATAAATCTGCGCAATGGGCAAGCGATGCATTAGTTAAATGGTATGGCCCGAACAGAAAATATCATTTTGCAGAAGATCTTATTCCAGGCAGTAAACTGGATGTTGAGAGCGAAGCACACCTTCTCAAACTTTTTCCAGATACAACAGTACCAAATATTGTAAAAGCTACTGCGGCACATTATCTGGGCAGCATTCCAACTCAGAACAGTTTAGCAGCATTGACCAACTGCCTTACTCATCCTGATGCACAGGTACGATATCGGGCACTAAAGAGTTTATCTTCCTTTGAGTATGTGAATTGGGTAAATGCTGTTGGACCACTACTAACTGATAAAGTTAGAGGCGTACGAATAGCAGCGGCAGAACTTTTCGAGTCAATACCTGCTACACAAATTCCGGCACAATTCAACCAACCCTTCCGTGCTGCCGCAAATGAAGAACAGAACTACCTCTTATATCAGGCCGATTTCGCCATAGGTAATCTTCTTATTGCAGATCACTATTTCAAGATTCAGGACTACCCTAATGCTGAAAAGTTCTATGTACGCGGATTGAAGAAAGACAGCCTAATGAATTATGCACGTCTCAACCTATCGACAGTATATAATACACAAGGTAAAAACGACAAGGCCTTAGAGGAGCTACTCATTGCTTCTCGCATTGACCCAAGCAATGAAAGGATTTTTTACAATCTTGGACTTTTATACAATGAGTTGAAGAATAATGATGCTGCAGAAAAATCATTTGCAAAAGCAGTAACGCTAAAAAGTACTAACCCAAAATTGTACTACAACTATGGTTTGCTTTTAAACGAAATGAATAAAACAGCAAATGCTGAAAAAATATTATTAAATGGTATTGCTATCAGTCCCAATGCATCAGAACTTTACTATGCCCTTACATTTGTATATATAAAATCAAATGCTTTAGGAAAAGCGCAGCAAACAGCTCTAAAACTAAAGCAACTTGATCCAACAAATCCTAACTATCAGGATTTGTTTAAAAACTTAGGCATACAATAAAAGGTTCAGACTCTTACCGTTTCAATTCCTAATAGTTTACCAAGTTTTTCGATTTTAGAAAAAATATGTCCTACACCTACTGCGCAATGATGCGCAGGAGCATGACTGTTCCAGTCGTTTACAAACTTGCGGGCACCTCCTGGAAATTTATACCGGCTATTGGTATTCCCAATTTGTAAGATCGGACCATCAACAGATTCTCCTTCTGCCACTAGAAATTTCAACTCGCCTCCTTTCTTTTCAACCACAGATAATAAAGTAACCGGGCCTTTCTTCACAGACATTTCGACTGATAACCCCTTACCTACTTTTCCATGATACACTTCCAATGGGCGAACTTTTGTCTTTCCCTCAGCAATAGCAATATGGCCTGGACCATCATGACCCATCAATACCACATCGTCATTAAAATCCATTGCATAATATTCTGTGAAAGAACCACCGGCACCGAAGCTGTCCATGATCTTCATGGCCTGTGCATTCTTCACTTCATATTCACCTGCTACCGGAATACCATTTGCTGTCAATAATGAATTTCCGAGTATGATAGAACTGATTGCATCTTCATTCTCCTGATTACCTGTCCCTTTATAGTAATAAGCCATCGATCCCAATTGGTATTTTGCTACCAGTTTATCTAAAGCAACAGAAGTAACGGCAGCTTTTACCAATTCTTCAGAAGGAACATCAGATTGAATATCGAATTCCTTTCTAAATAAACTAACGCGTTCTTCCACTTCATCTGACGAAACTTCCTTTCTAAAACTTGCCAATTCCTCCACTTCAATATGTTCCATATGACCACCGAATACAGCATACTGAAGCGTAAGGTCTGTATAGATATCCAGCATACCACTATAATAATGTCCCATTAAACCCAATCGGTTGTTTTGCATTATATGCATCACCTTTGCCGCTTCCACCCATTCACTTATCTCCTTCCAACTTTGTGAATCGTTTTCAAGCATACCAGTTACCTGATGAAATGGAATACCAGTACGTGTAAATACATTGGCAATTTCAGGAACAGGACAAGCATTACAGAATGCTAACCACTCGCCGGTCATCTTTGTCCTGTCATTCATTTTATTGAAAGATGTATAATCAATCGAAGCTTCCGGAGAAAGATTTAAAACAACAACAGGACATTTTGCCTTTTGAACAACAGGTAGTACAGTAGAAGATAAAGCATAAGTAGTAATATAGATAAAGATGACATCTACATCTTCCTGCCTGAATTCCTTTCCTGCTGCAAAGGCTTTGTCAACGGTATCAACCAATCCCAGGTTCACTGTAGTTGCATCCATTGATTGAAAACGTTTCTCCAGAATGTCGAGACACCCTTCCAACCTTTCCTTTAGTCCTTCAAATTGTGGCCAATACGCATCGAGTCCGATACCGAATAATCCTAGTTTAAATCCTGATGCTTTCTTATTTCTTGACATGATAGTCGTTTGTTGAATCAGTTAATGATTTCAATATGATATTTACCTGAACCTATTTCGATTTTAGTAGTCTTTCCATCAGCAGATTTATTAAATCGTTTCAACACTTTGCCATTGATATACACGATAGAAATTTCGGAAACCGGAAGATAAAGCACTCCTTCACTATTCACTGGAATTTCAACATCAGCAAAGAAGAGATTATCATTCTTACGCCAGGAAGATTTCACCCATCCGTAAGGGGAATGAAAACTCCCTTTAGCATAAGTTATATCCCCAACAGGTTGCGGTCGAATTTTTATCTTCTTATACCCAATTGAATTTTCTTCCTGTGAAATTCCTGCCAATCCGCTGTAAAACCATTCCATAATATGTCCGAGCATAAGATGGTTATTGGATACTTCTTCCAAAGCGGCCCATGATTCAGTTAGTGCTGTAGCCCCTTTCTTTAACTGGAATCCATAACCTGCCACATCATCACGGTTATTCATATCAAATAATAATTGAGAAGCGCCACCTTCATCAAGCGCTTTCACTAAAAAATTGAATCCGATATCTCCTGCTGTCAAAGCTTTATTATTGGCATAGATAGAATCGACCAGATTTTTAATAACTGCTTCTTTTTTATCATCATCCACTAATCCCGTTATATAGGGCATGGCCATGGAAGTCTGGCTACCAGTTGCTATCACATTTGTAACCGGATTGAAGAATTTTTTATTGAAGGAAGACTTGATAGCAGCAGCTTGTGTTGCCAGGGCTTTTGCATCATCCATTTTATTCAATACCGCAGCCATCTTACTCAACAACAAAACATCATAATGGTAAATAGAAGTGGCGGTAACCGCTTTAGGTGTCAATTGCGCTTCACCTGGGAAACCGGGACCATAATCGTACCAATCGCCTAATCCATGGTACAAGATATTATCGCTTGCTTTTGTAGCGAGATAGGCAACATAGTTCTTCATCATCGGGTATGCCTTTTCCAATACCTCAGTATCTCCATACCAAGAGTATAATAACCAGGGAAGAATGACTGCAGAACTTCCCCATTCTGGTGAATCCAGGAATCCTCCTTCAAAGACAACATATTCCGGGGCGATATCTGGAACAAAGCCTTGAGGATATTGTGCATCAATAAGATCATTCACCAGTTTGCGATAGAGATTATAGATGTCGAAATTATAATGAATAGAATTTCCCATCAGGTAATCCTGCTCTAACCAACTCAGCTTTTCGCGGTGCGGACAATCGGTGATCACACTCTGCATATTGCTCTTGATGGCCCAATTAATGAGAGTATATATTTTGTTGAAGAGTGGATTGGAGCACTCAAAACTTCCATTTGAAGGATTGGAATTACGGTTATGCAAAGCTTTTAGTTCTAAAATTTTGGGAAGATCTGATTGACTATTACCACCAGAAGGAACAGCCCCTTCCACTTGAACATACCGGAATCCATAATAAGTAAATCGTGGTTGCCAATATTCAACATCATCCGACCTAAGCGTATAAGTATAAAAGAATGGGGCGCCAGTTGCAGCTTGATTACTCAAGCCCTGCTTATTGACCAGTTCAGCTGGAATCAGCTTGATTGTTTCTCCCTTTCTTACCTTTGACCTTTAAAGCTTACAATACCTGATATATTCTGCCAAAATCGTAGATAAACTTTCCAGCAACAGGTTCTTGACTATTTTCTTACTGAAAAACTATCCATTAGGCGGATAGGATAATCAGATTCGGAACTAATTTCCCTAATGGCGGCTTTACCAATAGCGCATTATTCCATTTAGTATCGTTGAAACCAGATTGCTTCCAGCCTTTTGCTCATACGGGCATCATATTCTTCTCCAGCATAAATGCTGCTATAAGTTATCGGAGAAGCAGTTACTTTCCAATCTTGCCCGGAAACAATATTCTGCTCAGCGCCATCAGCATATTCTATTCTCAATCGACAAATCATTTTTGGTAAGCCGAAGGCAATAACCAGTTTATAATATCTTTCCATATTGATATTATAAAATCCATTGCCAACAATTACACCGATCGTATTACCACCTGATGCCAGTTGCTTTGTAATATCGTAAGTGTTATATAAAACAGTCTTATCATAATAGGTCCAACCTGGTGCCAAAAATGCTTCACCAATTTTCTTTCCATTAATGGTTGCCTCGTAATGTCCTAGGCCTGTGATGAATAAAGTAGCTCTTGTGATTTTTTTATGGAGTGCAAATTCTTTTCTGAATTGAGGGACTACAGAACGACTCATTGCTTTATTCCCAAGACTCCCAACCGGAGGAACATGAACGCCTGGCACTAATTTCAAAGAATCTTGCAATTCTTCGAAACCAATCCAAGTGGCATTTGCCCAATCATTTTCTAGTAAACAAAGCTGTTGTAAAATAAGCCGGGGCACTCCAACCTAGTAACTTTTCCATCTTTATCCCAGACCCTGCATTTCCAGTAATATCGGGAAGCAGGATTCAACTCCTTACCTGAATATTTCACAAAAACAGATTGTGATGAGCTGATTTTTGTTGAGTTCCATAGATCACATTTATTTTCATCCAACTTAGTAATATCAGATGCTACGAGAATCTGGTAGGCAGATTGCAAGTCGGATTGTTGAGAAGACTCCAATTCCCAACCGAAACGAAGAGTACCCTTTTCAATCCCGGTTGGATTAGTACGATTATTACAGAGCGTATTTAGTATTTTGATCTGCGCCAGCGAACAAACCGAAATAAAGAAGGCAATGGCAATCAATAAGAAATTCCTAATCATAGTGCAGTGCCCATTCAAAAAAGGCAGGAAATGAATTTACAGAAATAATGGTTCCTGTTAAAATAACAATACCCGCCAAATAATTGGGCGGGTATTGTTTTTCCATTCCTGATGGTCTACAAAATCCATCATTCTCCTATTCCATTGTAAAAGGAACCCGGAAAACAGGGGGCAGGACTGATCAGAGTGTAGCGAACATCTTGTCAAGGTCCTTCACCTGGAACCGGTATTTCGTGAGGAGGATTCTCAAATGGATCTTCGTCAGGAATACTATCGGGATCTTCTTCAGGCGGAATCGGCTCATTTGGTTCAAAAGCCGGTTTAGTTTCAGGGTATTTGTTGGGATCAGGAAGTTCCGCTGGTGCTAAGGGTACAAATTTCTTTGCCATAAACTAGTATTTAAAAACTATTGAACCCAACGAGTCATTCTAATTGATCAGGCGAATTCCTTTGCTTTATCTTTCACTGCTTGTTCTATATCTTCTTTCATACCATTCATTTTCTCTTTACCATGGTTAAATTTATCTTTCAAATTATCTGCCACCCTTTTTCCTTGCTCTTTCAATTTCCTCCTTGTTTCAGAGCCTTTGTCGGGAGCTAGCATAATTCCAGCAATTGCACCAACAGCTGCACCTACAGCCATTGCAGCGAGCATCTTACTTGTTGTGTTCATAAAATAATTTTAAAATGTTAATGGTAAATGCAATTTACTTCTAAACATATCACTGCATAAATGACAACTCGCATTAAAAACAATGACATGAATCAGTAATACTAAGCAGCATCTTTTATATGCCCAGTATCAGTAATAAAAATGATCAAGAACATTTAGTTTCGATTGATAGCAATATAAATTGCAATTGGTTTTTCAAAGGATATTGGATTAAAAACGGGGCAGGATATTTATCCAGCCCCCTTTTTTTTGAAGAATTAAAGTAGTTATATGGCCACATAAAAACTGGTAATAACCAACAGTCAAAAAACATGCCATTGATTATTCAGATTCATTTAACGAAAACCCAAATTATTAGATAAAGAATTCAAAAGGATGGAAACAATTCGCAAAACTTTAATAAAAGGGTTCAATGCCCTTTATATCGTATCTTTAGCAATATCCCATCAGTAAAAACTCCTTTCGTCTTTTCTACAGGCGTCTGATTAGTTCACTTAAACTAGTCATTTGAAACTATTTATAAAAAATATGGTATGCATACGATGCAAGATGCTTGTTAAATCAGAACTTTCGAAGCTTGGTTTACACTTAACAACAGTAGAGCTTGGTGAAGCGGATATCCTTGAACCAATTACAGGGTCTCAAATTGAACTATTCCGGGATTCTTTGTTACGCTCTGGCCTGGAATTGATGGATGACAAGAAAAGTGTATTGATTCAAAAAATCAAAAATGTCATTATTGAAGTGGTTCATTATGCAGAAGAACCATTAAACATCAAATTATCGGTACTATTAAGCCAGAAGCTGAGTCATAATTATACCTATCTAGCAAATCTTTTCTCTGAAGTAACAGGAACAACTATTGAAAAATTCTTTATCACCCACAAAATTGAAAGAGTAAAAGAACTTTTGGTTTATGACGAGTTGAATATTACAGAAATTGCCTATCTGATGCATTATAGCAGTGTAGCGCATCTATCTACACAATTCAAAAAAATCACAGGCTTAACTCCTTCGCACTTCAAACTACTGAAAGAAAAAAGACGTTCTACACTTGAAAACTTATAAACTTACTTACAATTCCATTTACAGACTTCTATTAAATGAATTTTATAAGATAAACAGCAAAACATATAAGCGTTTACTGGCTGGAATAACTCATCTTTACATGTAGACTTCTTTGATTTCAATAAGTTAGATATGATTATTTTCTACATAATAGCTTCAATAATAACACTAATCATCATCATCTTGCTTATTGGAAAAACTATTATTCAAAAAAACAGGCAATCATCTGTATCTCTATATATAAAAGCCTTGAAAGATGAAAACAGTGGCGATATTGATGCGGCGTTAGCTAATTACAAAAGTGCTTATGAAGAAGCTGCTAAAACAAGGTTCCAGGAGAATATGAAGCAAAGGATCATCAACAAGATGAAAGTGCTTCATTCTTTGAAAGGTTACAACAAGCAATTCCAACTTACTGAAAACTAAATAAAGTCATACAAGCTTGCAGATGGTGTGAATAGTGAAAACTATAAACGTAATTCTGTAAGAAAGAAACTGAGAATTGTCTTCAACTTTACACTAGCTACAGGAAAAGCATATTCTGGTGAAATCATCCAATATACTGCCTGATTATCTTATACATCAAGAAATTTATTCTTACATAACACCGAATCTAATCAGCTACAGTTCTAGCCCACCAGTGCTAAGAAATGAAGTACTATCCAAAAGCTTGTTCAAAAATAATAAACAACAAATGAAAAAATCATTGTCTTCTCAACTATAGCATTAACTTGTTCTTTTCTATTCAATCCTTTGCCCAGATTCAAGTTACCATTGGATCGAATATTACATCGCAACCTATGTGGGGACCTACTGGCTATGACCATGTAGATTACTATTATCTACCGGATATCGACGCTTATTATTATGTTCCAAAGAGGCAATACATCTACCTGGATCATGGAAACTGGATATTCCGTTCTTCCTTGCCCAGACGATACAACAACTACAATGTCTATAATGGCTATAAGGTGGTCCTCAATGAACCTACACCCTACAAGCAAGCGGATAATTATAGAATCAAGTATGGTAGTTATAAAGGGCGAAGGGACCAGGAGGTAATCAGAAACAGTAGGGATGAACGCTATTTTGAGAACAAACAGCACCCAGAGCACAAGAACTGGAAGAAAGCCAATAAAAAACGACAATAGTGCTTAATCATTAGCTACTACATACATTAAAACAATCACACAAAAAACAAACAAAATGGGAAACTTACTTTACATCATAGCCGTAATCCTCGTAATCGGCTGGCTAGTTGGATTCATTGGATTTCACGCAGGCGGGATAATACACATATTGCTTGTTATTGCCCTTATAGCTGTTATACTGAGAGTTATACAAGGCAGAAAAATACTATAACCGCAGGAGGTCAGCTTAACATAGGAATTATATAAATTATCTATCAAGTGCTGTAACAAGTACCAGAAAACATGACATTATCTTTGATTAGAGTTTTTCATAGGATATTGGATTTTAATCAGGGCTGGATTTTCATCCGGGCCCTTTTTTTTCTTTCTCTTTCCGGATTTTTCAGAAAAAGATTAATATCCCTTCACTTCAGAAATTAATAATAACAGTAGTTAAATAAGGAAAAACTGTATCTCGTAGCAGTTAGTTTTGGTTAAAGCCCCTGTTTTTACAGGGGCTTCTTGTTTACCACTACTCTATAAGCCCTAAAATCATCAGAATCATATAACCGAAATTCAAATTGATGTAAGGCACTATCTGGGAAATAGACTCAACTTTGTATCCACAGAACTGATGTTCTTAAACGCAAACTCATGAAAAAACAACGATTCCTCACAATTATCCTGATATTGTCAACCATAATTGTAGCCTACAAATATGCTCCTTCTAAAGATCAGTATAAAGAATCCGATGGAGTAAGCAATGCGTCTCCTATAGCTTCTTTAAGGGATACCTATATAAGTAATGATACAATCTCACTTCCTGATAGCTTAAGCGCCTGGGAAGCCTTTAAGAAAACGGCTTTAAATAAGCTTGATGCAAATGCCAAAGTGATAATTCAACTAAAAGTGACAATTCCCCAAGGAAGTGACAATACAAAACGGGATTACCTGAAAAAAATAGGCGACTTCGAAAGAAGAAATGATAATCTGAGAAACAACCTTCAGGTGATTAAGGAACTGGCAAACGAATCACTTGTCATTTTCAAGAACAATTTCAACTATGAAAATACGGCATTGGTGAATGAAATGCAGCTGATTGTTAAGAAAACGGACCCTCCGAATCGGAAAAAACAATAAGATGGAAAATATAAAAAGACCAGAAGATATGGAACTGGAAAAATCCAAGTCCCACATAATTGTAGAAATCATCGAGTATATGGCAAATTCAGTTGTAATAAAGACAATCATAAAGAAATCTACTGGTAATATCAGTATTATGTCTTTTGATAGTGGAGAGGGTCTTACTGAGAAGATTTCACCGTTTGATACATTCGCACAGATAATAGAAGGGAAAGCAGAAATCGTGATTGATAAGGTATCACACCATTTAACATCCGGAGAAGGTATCATCATACCAGCCCATTCTTCCAGTTTCATTAAACCTGATGGCCGTTTCAAAATGATCCAGACAATCATCAAAAGCGGATATGAATAATATTAATTGCCATACTCAGCCGTCCCTCTGAAAACCACAAAAAGTGGAAAATGACTACTACAAATAAGAAAGCACTAAAAAGTGCCAGAAAAGTGATAGTGACAAATAGCTATCATGAAGAGCAGATTGCGGAAACTTACCATAACGGATTCATAACAGTTGATCATAGCTGGCGGATTATAAAGTGGAATAAGGCTGCTGCTCTGATAACTGGACAAAGCGCGGGAACTGTAATGGGAAAAAACCTTTGGAAAGAAATGGGAAAAATGTTCCCGGAAAGGTTTCATAAATTCTTTCAAAAATTATTTCTTGAACTTGAAATCCTTAACATAGAAAAATACTGGGGAATACAAGGTAAATGGTATGATGTAATCACTTATTTCGATAAAGACACATTATCAGTATCATTTAAAAGCAAACTGGCTCCCCTTCATCCATTAAAGCCAGAGAGAAAGCTAAAAATACTGAACGACCTTTACAAATATGTTACAGAAGTTACAAATGACTGCCTATGGGAATGGGATTTAAAAAGTCATCTTCTTTTCTGGATTGATGGAGGTCATAAAAGAGTATTTGGTTATCCGATAGAAAATGTGCTGCTTCCACAACATTTCTGGGAGAGTCGTATTCATCCGGATGATAAGAAGAGGGTTTTGGATAGCATCCCTACAAATAACAAAAAAAACCAGGGCTCTACCTGGGAATCTTATTATCGATTTCGTAAAGCAAATGGCGATTATGCGCATGTACATGACAGTGCTCATATAATTTATGAAAATGGAAAGCCTTCGAGAATGATTGGGGCTACACAAGACATAAGTTCCTGGAAGCTTTCCGAATTACATCTAGAAGAAAGTGAAAGAAAATTGTCGCTGATTGCCCGACAAACGGTAAATGCCGTAATAATAACTGATGATCAGGAAAAGATCATTTGGGTAAATGACGCATTTACTAATATCACCGAATTTACTTTAGCAGACGTAATAGGAAGGGAAACTGGTTCTTTTCTTCTTGGCAATGAAAATAACCCGCTTACATTAAAGTACCTGAGGAAACGAATAAAACACGACCAACCTTTTAACTGCGATATCGTCAATTACACAAAATCGGGCAGGCGCTATTGGATGCAATTCCAGGGTCAGGCTTTACTAAATCAGCATGGAAGTATTGAACATTATTTTGCAATGGGCCAGCACTGTTATTGAAAAGATAAGACAGATTTCAAGAGAACTAGCCAGCCCAAACATGCATACAATCGGTCTTCTTGAAAGCATCCATAGCCTGATAGAAGATCTGATAACCGTGTATCCGATAAAGATTGAATTCCACAAAAAAAATATTACAGAAAAAACCCTTACCGAAAAGGCACAGCTTAATATATTCAGGATAGTTCAGGAGCAATTGAATAATATCCTAAAGCATTCAAAAGCTACGTATGCGCTTATTGAGCTGTTCGTTCATAGGAAGAGATTGCATCTTAAAATCAAAGACAATGGAGTTGGTCATGATTCCCTTATTCCAACCAAAGGAGTTGGAATACGAAACATTGAAAGCAGGGTAGAATTTTATCATGGAGCCACTGAAGTTATCACCACCATTGGAGAAGGTTACGAGCTTAATATTGCTATCCCCTATCCATTAATCGAAGGTGTTTAATAATCAGTCAAAAGATCAGGTACTTCTAACAGGTTACAGTTATACTTTCAGCGTACACTTATATCAGAACCTACTATGATTCACCATACATATCCAATTCCTGGTTAAGGCTGCATCGTATAGTACCAATGAAACTATTAACCCACCATTTCACTAAATGGTGGGTTTACTTTTTCTGCAAAAAAAACCCATAAGCGGTTACATTAACGCCCCCTGCATACACCAATAGTAGAACGTACCGTGCAGCTGATCAACAGCAGCCGGTATTTCCTGTCGGTATTTAGTGGCCAGTCTGCCCTTTCCCGATACAATTAAGAGTCAAAAGGCCACTGTTTAATGATGTCATTTTTAACCATACTTACTGCCAAGGTCACTAAAAAGCTAATTTTCAATCTATTAGCTACAATTTTTCTATTTCTAAGTATATCTTTCCCAAATACAGTTACTGCTCAGCCTTTACCGGTGGCAATGATAAAGTCGGTACCCGGCCAACCTAATGACCCATTTGGGATTCAAAGAGAATTCATCCAGAATATAGGCCAATATGGAGATACCTTAAGCGGATTCGGTCATATGGGGCCCATTTTATACGGCTATGAAGGTTCAGGCATGCCGGTGCTATTTACAAGAAAAGGCTGGATCCACCTTCAGCGTAAAGTGAACCTGGAAAGCATGGAGGAAATGGAAAGGGAGAGGGAAGAAAGAGAACGCAAGGGTAATAAAGTGAAACCCGAGGATGAATGGGAAAAACCCACAGTTAAGGATGGCGCTATCAGTATGGAATGGATGGGTTCTAACCCTGCACCAAAAATAATAGCCGAAAACAAATCCAGTGCTTATCACAGCTACGGATACCTGAAACAAGCAGCTTCCTCTTTTAAGAAAATAACTTATCAGAATCTTTATCCAGGCATCGACCTGGTATTCTCGTTTACAAACGATAAAGATCATGGTTTTGAATATAGTCTTGTAGTTCATCCTGGCAGTGATCTGAAATCTGTGCAATTAAAAATTGGTGGCTCCTATAAAAGAATCAGAAAACGGTTGGATGGCAGTCTCTTTATCTCTTCCCCATTGGGAGATATAAATATTTCAGCCCCTATCTCCTACTATTCTGAAACTATTCTCTCTCACAAGCCTTCATCAAGCAATTTAAAATCGGTATTTGAGTTAGACGAAAACAATAAAGAAATCAATTTCGTGATGCCCGCCGGCTATGACGCATCAAAAACATTGATAATTGATCCATTCGTTACCGGTACGGGTAGCTTAACAGGTTTAAATCTTGGCAAAGCAAAAGATGTGGACTTTGATTATGCTGGAAACATATACGTAACTGGGGGCGGCGACCCAAGTGTACATAAACTGGCTAAATATGATGCTGCGGGAAATCTTCTCTGGACATTCAGTGGCACATTGACTTTGCCAAGTTGGAGTTTTGGTACATACTGGGGTGGATGGATGGTAGAGAAACCTACAGGCAATATTTATTTGGGACAGGGTTTTAATCCTAATACAGGTTTTCAGGTAATCCGGGTAAGCACCACTGGTTTGTACGACAATTTCATCACTACAGCTAATGCTAATTTCAGGGAAGCATGGCGAATGCTTTGGAGTTGCAATAATGGCTCTCCGCAAATATTAGTTGCTGGTGGAGGAACCAATTCAAACATCAACTTTGGCGTATTCACTCCGCCAGCTACAGCAATTGGTTCATTAAATGTTACTGGCATTCCATATACAGGTTCTGCAGGCTGGGCACAGGATATTGTTGATTTTGTTATCGATCCTTCGAATAACGACATGTACACCTTATATGGATCGCTATTCGGTAATCCTTCATTAAATAACAGAATATACAAGAACACATTCCCTTATAGCGGCGCCTCCGTAGCATGGAATATAGCATCTGGTTTTACCACTGTACAAGAAGTAGCTAACAGGCCTTATTTATTAGGCGGGCAGATTGATAACTCGGCGAATATCTTTGCCATCAATAGCTCCTACCTTTTCTACTGGGATGGTAAAAACCTGAAAGCCTTTGATAAGGCAACTGGTAATACAGTTGGCACTCCATTAGTAACAGCTAACACTGCCTTGATGCAGGGTGGTATAATTGCAGATGCTTGTAACAATGTTTTTATTGGTGATGGAAATGGCGTTATTAAAGTATATAAATTTAATGGCAGCAACTTTGATGATGGTGCGGCCGGTGATATAAATATACCTGGCTATTCTGGCAAAGCAGTTTACGACATTGCTTACGACGAATCTAAAAAACTTCTTTACGCCAGTGGTGATGGATTTGTTTTTTCGTTTGACATATCCGCATATTGCCCTGCTACCCAATATAGCCTCATTGCAACACCCAATTGTTTAACAGCAAGTGCCACTATAACTGTTAATCCAGCCCCACCTGCAGGCTCTACTGTAAGTTTTACTCTTTATAACGGCACAACAATTATAAGCACCAACACTACAGGTATATTCACTGGTCTCTTACCAGGAATAACTTATACGGTTACTGCAACCATCAACCAGGCTTGTAGCGGACAGCAAGCTACTACCACATTCGTCATTCCTGGTCCTGTTATTACAACAAGTTCAACAAACACTACCTG
Organism: Chitinophagaceae bacterium; assembly: GCA_016721085.1. GTDB lineage: Bacteria > Bacteroidota > Bacteroidia > Chitinophagales > Chitinophagaceae > Endoryza. The sequence continues at coordinate 72,273 of JADKJI010000013.1, forward strand.
TGGAAATGCAACAGGAACAATTACAGCAACAGGATCGGGCAGTACCGCTCCTTATACTTATAGTATTGATGGAACCAATTATCAGGCCAGCGGGAATTTCACAGGATTAGCTGCCGGTGTATATACTGTTTATGTTAAAGATGCAGCAGGTTGTATCACTACTAAGACAATCACAATATTAAACTCAAACGGTCCGACTGTTAGTGTTGTTAGCACCAATGCAGATTGCGGAAACAACAATGGTACCATCAAAGCAACTGTTACCGGGGGAACCGCTCCTTATCAATACAGCTTGAATGGTGGCCCGTATCAGGGTAGTGATTTTTTCACTGGATTAGTTGGTGGCATTTATACTTTGACTGTTAAAGATGCTTTAGGATGTACCAATGTTGTAATAATAACTATAACAAGTTCACCAAGTCCATCGATCAGCGCTATACCAGCCACCGCCACCTGTGGTAGCAGCAATGGAAGCATTACTGCATTTGGAAGTGGTGGAACTGCTCCCTTGGAATACAGCATCAATGGAAATATTTTTCAGGCAAGTGGAAGTTTTGTAAATCTAACCCCAGGCACCTATACAGTAACGGTAAGAGATGTTAATGGCTGTACACAAACAACTTCAGTAACAATTGGAAATTCACCTGCTCCAACTATTACAGCCGTTGCAACTGCAGCTACTTGTAATAATGTAAACGGCATCATCACAGCAACTGGAACGGGTGGATTGGCTCCATTACAATATAGTATCAATGGTACTATTTTTCAAACGAGCAATATATTCACTGGATTAGCTGCAGGCACCTACACAGTAACAGTGAAAGATGCCTCTGGTTGCACCAATATTGTAAGCGTATCAGTTGGAACCATTGGTGGTCCTTCTGTTACTGCCACTTCAACCACATCAGCATGTAATGCAAATACAGGAACAATAACTGCCATTGGAAGTGGCGGCACTGGTGCTTATACATATAGTATCAATGGAATTAATTTCCAGGTTAGTGGCGTATTCGCTGGACTTGCTGCCGGCAATTATGTTGTATATGTAAGGGATGCGAATGGGTGCATTGGCACCTTCACTGTAGTTGTAACAAATACAGCAGGCCCTTCCATAACAGCATCAGGAACAACAACTGCATGTAACGCCAATACTGGTACTATCACAGCCATAGGTGCAGGTGGAACTGCTCCATTACAGTATAGTATTGATGGTGCGAATTATCAGGCAAGTAATATATTCACCGGATTAGCAACAGGATTGTATACGGTTTATGTAAAAGATGCCAATGGTTGTACCAGAATTACAACTGTAACAATTATAAACACATCCAATCTATCACTTACTGTAAGCACACTTTTTACTTCTTGCAGCAGTAATAGTGGAACAATTACTGCAACGGCAACTGGTGGCATTTCTCCCTTGACATATAGTATTGATGGAACCAATTATTTCGCCAATAATATATTCACAGGAGTGGCCGCTGGCGTCTACCCAGTATCTGTAAAAGATGCGAATGGATGTATTGTAACCAGGCAGGTTACAGTTCAATCAGCCTCAGGCCCTACACTCACTTTAACAAAGGCAGATGCCACTTGTGGTGCTGCAAATGGTGTAATAACTGCAAATGGCGTTGGTGGTGTTGCACCACTAACTTATAGCCTTGATGGAGGTCCCTATCAGTCGATACGAATATTCATTAACGTAAGCACAGGTCCACATACTGTTACAGTAAAAGATGCCAATGGTTGCACCGCCTCTCAAACAATTACCATAAACAATACTGGTGCAGGCACGCCTCCAACAGATGTAACCTTCAGAGTAAGAGATGCATTAGCATGTACAGGAAATCTTGGAAGAATCAAAAACCTTAAAGGTGAGCCAAGTGGTGGTGGCATAAAATATACTTTCAGTCTTGATTTCGGTCCGTTCACCAATGCCAACCAATTCACCAATGTAGCACCTGGAGTACATACAGTAACTGCAATGAATGAGGATGGTTGCACAATTACTAAAATAGTAACTATAGGAAGCGGAGCAGCGGCAACAGCAACGGCCACAGTTACTCCTGCTGCATGTAATACTCCTAATGGATCCATCACCATTTCAGGGGTTGGCGTTAATACGCCCTATCATGCGAGTATTGATGGTGGGGCCAACTGGGTCACATTCTTTCCGCCAGGGGCAAACAGCACAACATTTGCTGGCTTAGCACCAGGAACCTATCCTATAATCATGGCAGATGATGCCGACTTTACTGCTGGTCCTCCAGATAACCCAGGAGCCTGTTTAACAACACAATACTTTGTTGTTCCATCGAGTAATGGACCTTCCATCAATACCACACAAATCAATGGTACTTGTAATGCTCCAAACGGAAGCATCACTGCTGTTGGATCGGGAGGCACTGCCCCTTATTCTTATAATATTAATGGAGGGCCCTATTTTGCAAGTGGTGTTTTCAATAACCTGCCATCAGGAACCTATGCTGTTGGAGTGATGGATGGTACAGGCTGTACCAGTGGTGCGAATATAATTCTTACCAATGCACCAAATCCAACAGTAACTGCTATTGCCACAGCTACCTCTTGCAATCTTGATAATGGAACAATTACAGCAAACGGAGCCGGAGGTACGGCCCCTTTACAATACAGCATTAATGGAACCACTTTCCAAAGTAGTAATGTATTTAATAACCTGGCTGCAGGTACTTATACGGTTTATGTTGGAGATGGAAGTGGTTGCTTCGGTACCACAACGGTGACTATTATTAAGACAGCTATCCCTAAAGTTACTGCATTCACCATAGCAGCTACATGTAACAATAATGACGGAAGCATTGTTGCTACAGGAACACTGGGACAAGCACCTTATAGTTATAGTATTGATGGAATTGCTTACCAAAGCAGTAATACCTTTTCAAATCTGGCAGCAGGATTTTATACAATCTATATCAAAGATGCCAGGGGCTGTGTTTCAACAACTGGCATATCTGTAAGTAACACACAGGCACCAACAATCTCCAACACAGTAATTGTTCCTGCAAACTGTAATCTGGGAACTGGAAGCATCAGCATTACAGCAACAGGAGGTACGGCCCCATTACAATATAGTATTGATGGAATAAATTTCTCAGGAACTATACTATTCACAAACCTTATTCCAGGCAACTATACCGTTTTTGTAAGAGATGCCACTGGATGTATGTCCACCAAGGCAGTTATTGTTGGAAACGTAGTGGGTCCACAAACACTTACAGCTACAATTTTAAATGCTGCCTGCGGACAGGCAAATGGAAGTATCACTGCTTCAGCAACGGGTGGTACTGCTCCGCTACAGTATTCGCTAGATGGAGTTACTTATCAGGCAAGTACGCTCTTTACAAACAAATCTGCTGGCACATATACTTTGTATGTAAAAGATGCGAATGGATGTATAAAGACCTTGCAGGTAGTATTGATAAATTTACCAGGTCCAATTGTTTCCACCAGTTCCTCACCTGCAAGCTGTGGGTCAAGTGATGGTTCAATTACTGCTGATGTAAATGGAGGTACAGGCGCTATCACTTACAGTATCGATGGAATCAATTTTCAGGCAAGCAATATCTTCACTGGTTTAGCTGCAGGTACGTATACTATAACTGTAAAAGATGCCAGAGGATGTATTAATACAACTGCCGCCAATATAAATACATCAGGAAGTTCCATAACACCTGTTTTTGCTCCGGTAGGTCCAATATGTTCTGGGAGATATTATAGCTCCTTTACCTACAACATCCTTAAATGGAATTATTGGGTACTGGACACCAGCAATAAATAATACGGTAACTACTACTTATTTATTTACACCTGCAGTAGGACAATGCGCCAATAGCACCACACTTACTATTGTTGTGAATCCAACACTAGTACCCACATTTAATCCAGTAGCAGCCATTTGTTCCGGAGGTGCCTTAGCTGCTCTACCAACAACATCGTTAAATGGAATTACGGGCACCTGGGCACCAGCATTGAATAATACAGCCACTACAACATATACACACCAACGGCTGGACAATGCGCCACAACAACAACATTGACAATAACTGTCAATCCGAATATTCTTCCAACATTTAATGCAGTAGCGGCAATTTGTTCCGGAGGTGTTTTGGCGCTCTTCCAACCACTTCTTTAAATGGAATTACTGGTACATGGGCACCAGCGTTAAATAATACGACCACTACAACTTATACATTCACACCAACTGCAGGTCAGTGCGCGACTACGACAACATTGACTATAACTGTAAATCCGAATGTACTTCCAACATTCAATCCAGTTGCAGCCATATGTTCCGGAGGCGCATTAGCCGCTTTACCAACCACGTCACTAAACGGTATTACTGGAACATGGGCACCTGCATTGAACAACACCGCCACTACAACATATACTTTCACGCCAACGGTTGGACAGTGTGCGACTACAACGACATTGACTATTACCGTCAATCCAAATGTCCTTCCAACATTTAACCCAGTAGCAGCTATTTGCTCTGGTGGAGTATTAGCAGCTTTACCAACAACTTCCTTAAATGGAATTACTGGTACATGGGCACCAGCATTAAATAACACGACCACTACAACTTATACATTCACACCAACTGCAGGTCAATGCGCGACTACGACAACATTGACTATAACAGTCAATCCGAATATCCTTCCAACATTTAATCCAGTGGCGGCTATTTGCTCCGGTGGTGCTTTAGCGGCATTGCCAACAACTTCTTTGAATGGCATTACTGGTACATGGGCACCAGCGTTAAATAATACGACGACTACAACTTATACATTCACACCAACTGCTGGTCAATGCGCGACTACGACAACATTGACTATTACAGTCAATCCGAATGTGCTGCCAACATTCAATCCAATTGCAGCCATTTGTTCTGGTGATGCTTTAGCAGGTCTTCCAACAACATCTTTAAATGGAATTACTGGTACATGGGCACCAGCACTAAATAATACAGCCACTACAACATATACTTTCACGCCAACGGCTGGACAGTGTGCGACTACAACGACATTGACTATTACCGTAAATCCGAATGTGCTGCCAACATTCAATCCAATTGCAGCCATTTGTTCTGGTGATGCTTTAGCAGGTCTTCCAACAACATCTTTAAACGGAATTGCTGGTACATGGGCACCAGCACTAAATAATACAGCCACTACAACATATACTTTCACGCCAACGGCTGGACAGTGCGCGACTACAACTACTTTAACGATAACTGTTAATCCAAATGTCCTTCCAACATTTAATCCAGTTGCTGCTATTTGTTCTGGAGATGCTTTAGCTGCACTTCCAACAACATCTGTAAATGGAATTACCGGCACCTGGACTCCAGCACTTAATAATACGACCACTACAACTTATACATTTACGCCAACTGCTGGTCAGTGTGCAACAACGACAACATTGACTATCACAGTAAATGCAGCAATTACTCCAACCTTTAATCCAGTTGCGGCGATTTGCTCAAGTACTGCACTAGCGCCATTACCAACTACATCTATCAATGGCATAACAGGTACATGGTCGCCAGCATTGAGTAATACAGCGACTACAACCTATACATTTACACCAACGGCTGGACAATGCGCCACTACCACCACTTTGGTGATCACTGTGAATCCGAGACCAACAGCGCCAATTGTTTCAATTGTTCAGCCAACCTGTACCACTCCAAGCGGAACAACAATCATCACTTCCTCAACAACTGGGTTAACTTATAGTCTGGATGGAGGTCCTTTCAATATTTATCCAGGTGGTGGCTATACAGGACTAACTCCTGGTGCTCATACATTAGTCGCTCAGAATGCAAGCGGATGTATTTCTGTTACTACCGCCTTTACAATAAACGCTGTTCCGGTTGGTCCTTCTGCAATAAATTCTACCAGTAGTAATGCTACCTGTGGAAACAACAATGGATCTATTACATTGGGTGTAGTTACAGGCGGTACAGCACCATTCACTTATTCTTTTGATGGAAGTGCTTTTACTGGTACCATCAATTATATAAACCTCGTAGCAGGAAATCATACAGTAGTAGTAAGTGATGCAAATGGATGTACTTATACAAGCACCGTAGTTGTAAACAATGCTACTGGTGCCACTGTAATAGCTACTAGCACCAATAGTACTTGTGGAAATCCGAATGGGTCAATTACAGCAACAGGAACAGGAGGCACTACTCCTTATCAATATTCAATTGATGGAGTAAACTTCCAGGCAGCAGCCATTTTCACTGGTGTAAGTTCAGGAACATATACAATTACTATTAAGGATGCGAACGGATGTATCAATACCACAACTGCTACAGTACTAAATACTGCAGGAGCTACAGTTACCGCCATCAGTGCAAACAGTTCTTGCGGAAACAGTAATGGATCAATTACAGCTACCGGAGTTGGTGGAACTGCTCCTTATCAATACAGCATTGATGGAACTACCTTCCAGGCCAGCAATGTTTTTGCAGGATTAGCAGCCGGAACTTATACTATTACAATCCGTGATGCTAGTAATTGCACCAGTACCACATCGTTAACTATTACAAACTCAACAGGTGCTACCGTAAGCACTACAAGTTCTAATAGCACCTGTGGAAATAATAATGGATCAATTACTGCTACTGGAAACGGAGGCACTGCACCTTATCAATACAGTATTGATGGAACAAATTTCCAGGCCAGCAATAATTTTGCAGGATTAGCTGCCGGCACTTATACTGTATCAATAAAAGATGCCAACGGATGTATCAATACTACATCTGTAACTATCGCCAACACAACAGGCGCTTCTATAACTATTGCTGGAACTAATAGCACTTGTGGCAGCAATAACGGAAGCATTACAGCTACAGGCACTGGCGGCACTGCCCCCTACCAATATAGTATTGATGGTACTACATACCAGGCAAGCAATATTTTCACAGCACTTGCAGCTGGTTCTTATACTATTTACATTAAGGACGCAAATAACTGTGTACAATCTACTACGATACTCCTTACGAATATTGCAGGAGCAACAGTTACTGCTGTTGCAGCAAGTAGTACTTGTGGTGCTGCGAATGGTTCCATCACTGCAACAGGAACAGGAGGAACAGCACCTTACCAATATTCAATAAATGGTATCACATTCCAGGCAGGCAATGTGTTTGCAGGCCTCAATGCTGGCAATTACACTATCACCATAAAAGATGCTAATAACTGTATCAATACAGTTGCGGTAACAGTAAACAATATAGCAGGTGCAACTGTAAGTGCCACCACTACAAATGGCACTTGTGGAAATGCAAATGGAACCATTACAGCTACAGGAAATGGCGGTACCGCTCCTTACCAATATTCAATTGATGGTATCAATTTCCAGGCTGCAGCCAATTTCACAGGATTAAGTGCTGGAACATATACCATCACTATCAAAGACGCGAATAACTGTATAAATACTAGTTCTGTAATAGTAAGTAATAGTAATGGTGCTACAGTAACAGCATCCAGCACAAATAGTACCTGTGGCAATAATAATGGAAGCATCACAGCCAATGGAACCGGAGGATTATCTCCTTACCAATATAGTATCGATGGAATTAATTTCCAGGCAAGTGCCGTATTCAATGCTCTGTCCGCTGGTAATTATACAATCACAATCAAAGATGCTAATAACTGTATTTCAACAGTCTCAGTTACAGTTTCCAATACCTCAGGAGCTATTGTAGCGGCCATCAGTACTAATGCCAGTTGCGGTGTAAATAATGGATCGATAACTGCTACAGGAACTGGTGGAACTACACCATACCAATACTCAATAGATGGCACTACCTTCCAGGCAAGCAATAATTTTACGGCTCTTGCTGCAGGCACCTATACAATAACAATCAAGGATGCCAATAATTGTACTTCTACAACAATTGTTACGATTGTAAATACTAATGGAGCTACCATTACAGGTACCAGTACAAATACCACATGTAACGGAAATACTGGTACCATCACATTAACTGGAGCAGGTGGTCTTACCCCTTATCAGTTCTCGATTGATGGTATCAACTTCCAGGCAGGAAATAATTTTACAGGGCTTGCTGCTGGAAATTATATAGCAACCATAAAAGATGCGAATAATTGCACCAACACTGTTTCCATAATAGTACTAACAACTACTGGGGCTACCGTTACTGCCACTCCAACAAATAGTAGTTGCGATATTGCGAATGGTATAATTATAGCTACTGGCACAGGTGGAGCCAGTCCTTATCAATACTCAATAGACGGAATCAATTTCCAAAACAGCAATAGCTTCACAGGACTCAGTGCCGGATCTTATACCATCAGCATCAAGGATGCAAATGGATGTATCAATACGACTACTGCCACAATAATCAATATTCCTGGCGCTACAGTTACTGCCACAAGCACTAATAGTCATTGCGGAAATGGAGATGGAAGCATAACTGCCACTGGTAATGGCGGAACAAGTCCTTACCAATACAGCATTGATGGAACGAATTTCCAAAACACAAACAGCTTTACAGGGTTGAATGCTGGCAGTTATACTGTAACCATAAAGGATGCAAACGGCTGCTTACACACGACAACCGTAATTGTTGCTAACACAGCTGGCGCAACTGTTTCTGGAACAAGCACCAATAGTACTTGTGGAAATGCAAATGGAACTATTACAGCAACAGGTACGGGTGGAACGGCTCCTTATCAATACAGTATTGATGGAACTAATTTCCAGCCAGGAGCTAATTTCAATAGCCTTATAGCAGGAAACTATACCATAACCATAAAAGACGCCAATAACTGTACAAGTACTTTTGATGTAATTGTAAATAATACTCCTGGTGCAACGGTAACCGCTACTAGTACCAGCAGCAGTTGTGGCAATGCTAATGGAACTATCACTGCGACTGGTTTAGGAGGAAGTAGTCCTTATCAGTATTCTATAGACGGCACTACCTTCCAGGCTTCGCCAAACTTCACCGGATTAGCCGCTGGTACCTATACCATAAGTATTAAAGATGCCAATAACTGTATAAACACAACAACAGTAATTGTTACGAATAGCAATGGTGCTACTGTAACTGCTAGTAACACGAGCAGTACCTGTGGCAATGCAAACGGAACCATTACAGCTACTGGTACTGGCGGTACCACCCCATATCAATACAGCATTGATGGAATAAATTTCCAATCTTCGAATGTGTTCAACGGATTAGCTGCGGGCAATTATACCGTTACCATAAAGGATGCAAATAACTGTACCAATGGAATAGCAGTTACCATAACAAATATTGCAGGGGCTTCAGTGACTGCAACTAATAACAACAGCACTTGCGGCAATAATAATGGAACAATCACTGCGACTGGAACGGGTGGTACTGCCCCTTACCAATATTCAATTGATGGAATAAACTATCAAGCTTCAAATAATTTCACAGGATTGGCTGCAGGCACCTATACTTTATCAATAAAAGATGCCAGCAATTGTACAAGCAGTATAAGTATAACGATAACAAACAGCAATGGAGCTACGGTATCTGCCACAAGTACCAATAGCAATTGTGGAAACAATAATGGATCAATAGCAGCAACCGGCACAGGCGGTACTTCTCCATATCAATTCAGTATCGATGGCACAAACTTTCAGGCATCAGGCAATTTCAACAATTTGGCTGCTGGAACGTATACAGTGACCATCAAAGATGCGAATGGTTGTTCTTTATCAACTTCTGTTATAATCACAGATACTCCAGGAGCTACAGTAACAGCCACTGCTTCCAATAGCACCTGTGGTAACAACAATGGATCTATAAGCGCTACTGGAAATGGCGGAACAGCTCCTTATACCTATTCAATTGATGGAACTAATTTCCAGATTTCAAATACATTCAATACTCTGGCCGCAGGCACATACACCATCACCATTAAAGACGCCAATGGCTGCCAGCAAACTACGAGTGCTATTGTAGCGAATACTGGAGGGGCTACTGTTTCAGCAACGGCTACAAATAGTAATTGTGGAGGAACAGATGGCAGTATTACTGCAACTGGAACAGGCGGAGCTGCACCTTATCAATATAGTATTGATGGCACTACCTATCAGGCTTCGGGTATTTTCACTTCACTAACAGCAGGTAACTACACTATAAGCATAAAAGATGCTAACAACTGTATAAACACCACTACGGAATATATTCAATGGTTTGCCAGCTGGATCTTATACCATAACAATAAAAGATGTCAATAGCTGTACCAATACAGTTGCGATAGCTGTTGTGAATACAAACGGTCCACAAGTAAACGCCAGTTTCATATCATCTACCTGTGGACAGCCAAATGGTTCAATCACTGCTACAGCAAGTAATGGTCTGGCACCATATCAATACTCCATTGATGGTACAAACTTCCAAATAAGCAATCAATTCACAGGACTTTCAGCCGGTATTTATATACTTACAGTAAAGGATGCTAACAACTGTATCAATACCATTTCAGTAACCATCACAGATATTGCAGGAGCAACAGTTACAACAAGTTCAGTAAACAGTACCTGTGGAAATAACAATGGTTCTATTACCGCAACTGGAACTGGAGGCACGGCGCCTTATCAATATTCATTGGATGGTATAAACTTCCAGGCTTCTAACCAATTTAACAGCCTTGCTGCTGGTAGCTATACCATAACAATCAAGGATGCTAATGGATGTATTAATACTTCCACTATCATTGTAAATAATACAGCAGGACCGCAAGCTATAGCCAGTGCAATTGCTGCTACATGCGGACAATCAAACGGCTCAATAACAATCACAGCAACCTCAGGAACTCTACCCTATCAATACAGTATTGATGGAATCAATTTCCAGGCTTCTAATCAGTTCATTGGATTAGCAGCTGGTTCTTACACCCTTACCATAAAAGATGCGAATAACTGTACAGCTACAACAACAGCAATTGTAACAACCAGTGCAGGGCCAAGCGCCACTGCCACAGTAACCGCTACTACTTGCGGCGCTAATAATGGAGCAATTACTGTACTAGCAAATGCTGGTACGGCTCCTTACCAATATAGTATTGACGGAATCAATTTCCAGAACACAAATACATTCACTGGATTAGCAGCCGGCACTTATACTATAACTGTGAAAGATGCCAATAGCTGTACAGAAATCATTTCTTCCGTAATCACCAATAGCACGGGACCAACATTCAGCAGCAGTGTAGCAGATGCGGCATGCGGAAATAATAATGGATCTATCACAATTTCTGTGACTGGCGGAACAGCCCCTTACCAATATGCAATAAATGGAGGCGCCTTCCAAGCAACTAATAATTTCGCTGGATTAATAGCTGGCTCTTATACTATAGATGTAAAAGATGCAAACAACTGTAGCAGTACCGCTATAGTTGCTGTAAACAATGCAAATGGACCAACAGCCACAGCAACAAGTACTGCTGGAAACTGCTCTCTGCCTAATGGAAGTATAACAGTTTCAGCAACTGGTGGCACAGCACCTTATCAATATAGCATTGATGGAACCAACTACCAGGCATCGAATCAATTCAACAATATTGTAGCAGGAAATTATACAGTATTTGCAAAAGATGCCAATGGATGTATCTCATCTGTACCTGTAACCGTTAATTCCATTGCTGGACCAACAATAAGTACAACTATTATTGCAGCAAGCTGCGGAAATAATAATGGAAGTATAACCATTACTGGAACTGGTGGTAGTTCCCCATATACATACAGCATAGATGGAAGTACATATCAAGCAGCTAATAATTTTAACGGTCTTGCTTCAGGAAACTATACGGTTTATATTAAAGATGCCAATGGATGTATTTCCAGCAAAACGGAGACTATCAATTCATCGAATGGTCCATCTTTGTCTGCCACTACAATAGCAGCAAGCTGTGGCAATAATAATGGCAGCATTACAGCTACTGGTACAAACGGAACTGCTCCTTACCAATACAGTATTGATGGAACGAACTATCAGGCAGCGAATACATTTAACGGTAGCAGGAACAATACAGTTGGGAGGCAGGACTGTACCAGTAGGGCCGCGCCCCGCCAGTGTGGAAACAAAAGGTAGTATTACAGCCAAGCAAAAGGAACAGCCCCCCAAACAGCATAGACGGTACAACTTATCAGACAGCAAATACATTCAACAGTCTGGTAGCAGGAACATATACAGTTTATGTGAAAGACGCCAATGGCTGTATCAATTCTACATCAGCGACTGTATCATCCAGTAACGGTCCTGCCGTTTCCGCTACAGCTATAGCTGCCAGTTGCGGAAACAACAATGGTAGTATTTCTGCTACTGCAACAAACGGAACTGCTCCTTACCAATACAGTATTGATGGAACGAACTATCAGGCAGCGAATACATTTAACAGCCTGATAGCAGGAACGTATACAGTTTATGTGAAAGATGCTAATGGCTGTATCAATTCTACAACAACAATAGTTGCTTCTGGTAACGGACCATCTATAACAGCTGTATCAGCTGCCGCTACTTGTGGAAATATGCCAATGGTTGCACCAATAGCACACAGACAATAGTAGTATCATTAAGTGGGCCTTCAGTAAGTGTAGCGGCTAATCCTTCTACTTGTGGTAATCCGAATGGTATCATTACTATTACTGCTACCGGCGGAACTGCACCTTACCAGTACAGTATAGATGGAACTACATTCCAAACCAGTCCGGTTTTCAACAATCTTATTGCAAGCAATTATACCATAACCGTTAAAGATGCGAATAGCTGTACTGCCATTACTGCGGTTGTTGTATTTAATGCAGCTGGTCCTTCAGCCACTTACACTGCAACTCTCGCAACCTGCGGCAATAATAATGGAACGATAACGATCCAAACCACTGGAGGCACTGCCCCATATCAATTCAGTTTAAATGGAGCTGCTAATCAGGTATCGAATATTTTCAACGGATTAGCTGCCGGTAACTATACCATAAATGTTACAGACGCGAACAATTGTAGCACCACTATATCAGCAGTAGTTACTGGAGCATCAGGTGCCACAGTAACAGGAACATCAATTGCTGCCACCTGCGGAAATAATAATGGTAGCATACATGCCATTGGTAATGGTGGCACAGCACCATATACCTATTCAATAAATGGAAATAATTTCCAGACGGCAGACAATTTTGTTTCATTGGCGGCCGGAACATATACATTAACAATACGCGATGCCAACAACTGTATCAATACCACTACAGTAATTGTTCAGGGTACAACAGGCGCATCAGTTACAGCCATATCAACAGCAAGTACCTGCGGAACGGCAACAGGTAGTATCACTGCAGCAGGAACAGGTGGTAGTCAGCCTTACCAGTACAGCATAAATGGCACTACTTTCCAATCTGCACCAACATTCAATGGCTTGATTAATGGCAACTACACAGTTTATATCAAAGATGCCAATGGATGTATAAATACTGTTCAAATAACTGTAGCATTATTCAATCCAATTATCATCGATGCAGGACCTGACCAAACGATTTGTGAAGGAACAGCTGTATTACTGAATGCAAGCTCAAATGCTGTTAGTTTCCAATGGACACCTTCAACGGGACTAAGCAATGCATCTATTTTGAAACCATTAGCAGCACCAAGGACTACTACTCAATATATTCTTACAGCCACCGATGGACAATGCTCTCGCAAAGACACTGTAGTAGTAACAGTAAGGCCTGCTCCTATACCAAATGCAGGCAGCGATATCAACCTATGCTTTGGAGTGAACGGAAAACTGAATGGATCAGGTGGTAGCAACTATAATTGGAGTCCAGCTCAATATTTAAGCAATACCAATACATCGTCACCAACAATTATTGCTCCACCAACCGGAACTTATAGGTACATACTGAATGTTACTGACAATTCTGGTTGTCAATCGCTGAAAGCAGATACGGTAATTGTAAAAGTGGCTGCACCAGTTAAAGTGTTCGCAGGAAACGATACCATGATCACAATCAACCAGCCACTGCAATTAAAAGCAACAGATGTAAACAATAGCGGATTCACGTCTTATTCATGGAGTCCAGCCAGAGGATTGAATAATCCTTCTACCCAGCAACCGGTTGCTGTGCTTGACAAAGAGATCACTTATACGGTAACAGCCCGTACAGCCGATGGTTGTGAAGCAACTGACGACATACATGTAAAAGTATTCCTGAAAGCCGACCTGTTTGTACCGAATGCCTTCACTCCAAATAATGATGGAAGGAATGACGTACTCCATGTGATACCAGTTGGCATCAAGGAATTGAAATACTTCAGGATATATAACCGCTGGGGACAGTTAGTGTATTCCAGCACCAACCAAACTGAAGGATGGAACGGACAATTCAATGGACAGGTACAACCAACAGCCACATTTGTTTGGATGGCAGAAGGAATAGATTACCAGGGAAACACGTTAACCAGAAAAGGAACAGTAACGCTCATAAGATAAATATCCGGAAAAACTAAACCAGAGAGAACAAAGAAAAACGGCTGCTGAATATTTATTCTGGCAGCCGTTTTCAATTTAGCAGGAATGAATATTACCATACTTGTTTCCCCTGATAAAAATCAAGGATTCGGGTACGCAATTGGTATTCATATCCGGTTGTAATAAGATTAGCACGGGAGCGGTCGAAATTATTTTTTACAATAAGGTATTGAACAGAATTCCATGCGCCTTCATTAAAACGAACTTCAGCAGCGCGAAATGATTCTTCAAATGCCACTACCTGTTTTGATAACAATTGGTATCTATCATAAGCCTGCACCCAATTTAAGTGTGCTTGCTCCACCGCCTGTCTCAACTGCCATTTTACATTATCTGCCTGAAGAGAAACATTTTTTTCCTGAATCTTTGCCAGTTTTACATTTGAGTTTGTTTGGAAGGCAGCAAAAATTGGAACACGAAGATTAATACCAGCATAGGTACCAAGGTTATTATTATACTGGCTACCGTAAGATATCTTGTCCGATTTAAAACTGGATTGCTGAGTGATCACAGGAAGCTTATTTCCTGCTACTGTTACATAATCACCACTGGGAACTTCCTGAGTATTCAATAAGGTGTTTCGTGTGGCGGCACTTGAATAGTTTGTTCCAACCTGTCCAAATAAAGACAATTGAGGATAGTGATCAGCACCCGCCACTTTTACAGCAGATGCGGCACTTTGTTTCCTGAAATCATTAGCCTTTATTGTGGCTAATTGTGTTAAGGAAGTTTGGTATACTCCATCAGCCGTCAGTTCAGGTTTTGCTAAAGAAGTTACTGTAGCTTCACGCTCCAATTTCATAGAAGTATTGTATGGAATGTTCATCAGTTGGGAGAGATTCAATTTTGAAGTCTCCAGATTTGCTTTTGAACTCATTACATTTATTTCGTCTGATGCATACTGACCTTTCATGTCAGAAAGATCAGCAGGTGCAATTGCCCCTTCTTTGTTAAGTGTTTCCAGCCTCTCCACCTGCTTAAGTGTAACTGTTGCTTGTTGTTTGGCAAGCTCGAGCAAATCTTCATTATTTAATACCTGGAGATAAGCAAGTATCACATTCAAAGTGAGATTATCTTTCTGCTGTTGCCAATCCATCTCTGAGGCTTTAAGTCCATACTCCCTTTGCTTAATAGCATTCTGTAACTTCAATCCTGAGAAAACAGGAACACTTAAACTAACAGATGTATTAGACGAGTTTAGCTGCTGGTTGATATAACCGTTGGTAAAAGGGTCGATGCTTCTACCATTATTGATACCAAAGCCATAGCTACCACTAAGATCAGGTAGTCGGTTATTCTTTGCCTGCCGGTAATTGACTTCTGCAGCATCCTTTTCCAATCCGGATTGTTTTACCTGTATATTATTGGCTATTGCGGTTTCTACACATTGTTTCAAACTATAGGTTCCTTCTTGAGCAAAAATTAAAGTTGCTATCAGGACACCCAATACTGTAAAAAATAAATTCTTCATATTCTTTCGTTCATTTCCTTAATAAATAGATCTCTAATGAGATTTCGGTTTTATGATAATTTTTCTTCCTTCTCAATCCTGCCATCCAATAAATGAATGATTTTTGAGGCATAAGCTGCATTTTTTTCAGAATGGGTTACCTGAATAATAGTAACACCTTCATTGTTTAACTGTTTGAACAATTCCATGATCTCTTCTCCTTGCTTTGAGTTAAGATTACCTGTTGGTTCATCAGCCAAAATCAATTTTGGTTTGGCAATCAATGCACGTGCAATACCAACCAACTGTTGCTGTCCCCCACTCAATTGAGTTGGAAACAAATCCTTTTTACCGACAATATTGAATCTGTCGAGTATATCAGCTACCAATGCCTTTCGTTCTGATGCTTTCACGTCCTGATATAGTAAAGGAGTTTCTATGTTTTCGTACACAGTCAGTTCATCAATAAGGTGATAGGCCTGGAATACAAAGCCGATATACTGCTTATACAGCCCGGCCCTTTGCTTTTCTTTGAGTTTATGAACAGACTCATGCAGGAAATTATATTCTCCTTCATCAAACTGGTCGAGCATGCCTATTACATTCAGCAAAGTAGATTTCCCTGAACCCGAAGGCCCCATAATAGAAATAAATTCACCTTCATTTACATTCAGGCTTACATCTTTAAGAAGAAAGTTGCGATTTCCACCAACATTCACCCATTTGTACAGATTCTTTAATTCGAGTAGCATATTCTAATTTTTAATCTTTCAAAATTTTATTCTGTTCTTAAACTCTTTACAGGATTGGTTCGCGCCGCATTGAATGTTCGAACCAATATCAGCAAGGCAGTAACTAATAGAAGTGCCGCGGTAGAAATCACAAAAGGAAAGAGGGTCATATCTATACGGTACTGATAATGGTTCAACCATTCACGCATAAGCAGATAAGCTGCTGGAATTGCCACAACACTAGCAAGCAATACCACTATCATAAACTCCTTCATGAAAATTCCAATCAATGTACTTACTGAGGCTCCCAGTACTTTACGGATGCCAATCTCTTTAACTTTCTGACGAATACTTAATGAAATCAGTCCTACCACCCCTAATAACACAATGATAATCGCCAATACAGTAGCAGTATAAGTTGCTTTTTTCATCTGTATCTCAGTAGCATATAATTTCTTCAGGGCATCATCAATAAATACATATTCGAAAGCACTACCTGGCAATAATTGCGACCATTTTTTCTGTATGCTACTAATTGTCTCATTTATTTCACCTGATTTTATTTTAAAGGACATATACCGATAAGTATTTCCAGATTTTACATTAAATACGATACTTGGAGCAATAGCCTGTTGCATTGAACCGAAATGAAAATCTTTCATAACACCAGCAACCAGATAATTTATTGGAGATCCTGGAATTCTAACCCATCTGCCAATAGCTTCGCCATCATCTTTCCAGCCTAAAGCCTTTACAGCTGTTTGATTCAAAATCACTTTTGAAGAATCAAAACCGCCTTCCGATTGGAAATAAGTACCGGCAGCCATGGGTATCTTATATGTATCAGCATAATGATCATCTGTTACCAAGGCTTGCATAGCAATTGCATTTGCCGAATCCTTGCCTTGCCTGTATACAGGGGGCTGTCCCCCATTATTCCCATTTGGAATTTCAAACGAAAGAGTGGCATTAGCAACTTGAGGTAATGAAGCGAACTGATCTCTTACCGCTTCCATTTTTGCTACTCCTTCAGGAGACCAATCCCTTGGCAATTGTGCAGCTACAATAAATTCCTTATCGTATCCAACATTCCGGCTGAAAAAATAATTTACCTGTTGAGTGATAATGATAGCTGCCGTAAGTACAACGATAGCCATCAGGAATTGAAAGCCTACGAGTGATTTACGCAACCACAGCTTCTCTTTTATAGTGGCAAATTTTCCCTTTACTGCATCTACAGTACCAGCGGCTGATAGTACCATAGCAGGATAAATACCCGCCAGAAATCCAATTGTTACAACAAATCCGAAAGGAATGAACAGGAATACAAGTGGAAATTGAGACAATGATGGTATAGCCTTACCAATTACTTGTGAAAAAACAGGACTGAATAAAGGATAGAGTATGATAGCTAATAGGACAGATATAGTTACAAGTATAAATGACTCAGACAAGAATTGCCCTATCAATTGTGACCTCACCCCTCCCATTACTTTTCGTATGCCTATTTCTTTTATGCGAGATGCAGACCGGCTTACTGCCAGGTTTATATAATTCACCATGGCCATCAACAGCAGAAATAGAGCTGTAAATGATAACGCATAGAGCAACCGTTTAACTAATGCATTATCTTTTTGCAGATAATAATCGGTAAGTGGAATGGGCACTACCTTCATTCCCATCTGGCTGGCAACCGGCGCATTATCTGCAATCAATTTCTGAATGGGTCCAGCCAGATCCTCCGCTTTAACTCCCTCTCTCAATTCTACATAAGAAGGCAAAATAATATTTTGCCAGTTGTCAAAGTCTCCTCTTCCGAAATATGTATAGGATTGAGTTGGCAGGAAGATATTATTATGATTGGCATCATTTAAAGCCAATACAGAGTTTTCTGGAATATCATCCAATACACCTGTAATCTTGAAATCCCTTTTACCGCCACTGAAGTTTTGGATAGATAGTGTTTCACCAATTACATTTGTAGCATTAAAATATTTTAATGCCGCTTCTTTTGTAATTACTGCTGAAAAAGGGTCATTAAGTGCTGTAACCTTATCTCCTTGCAGTAAATCAAATCCATACATCGAAAGCAAAGTGCTATCCCCTAATTGAATACCCTCCCTGAAAATCCTATCTCCTTTACTCACAACTGAAGTAATTCCATCCCAACGATAATAATTGGCAACAAGAGTCGGATAGTTCTCTTTCAAGCGTTTTGATAAAGGGCCGAATGTTGTTATATCCGGACCAGAGTTCGGGTCTTTCCAAACACTTCTTAAAAATACCTGACGAGATGAATTTCTTAGATGACGATTTACATTATATTCATTCCAAACATAGGCTCCAATCAGGAAAAAAAACAGGATACCTGTCAATAATCCCAATACATTCAGGCCGGAATAAAATGGATTCCGAATCACATTACGCCAGGCTACCAGAAAATAATTTCTAATCATTTACTTTATTTATTCAGTACGTAATGAATCAACTGGGTTGGCCAATGCTGCTCTGATAGTTTGAATGCTTATTGTAATCAAAGCTAAAAGCGCCATAACCACTCCGCCAATCAAGAAAATCCACCAACTCAATTCAGTCTTATAAGCAAAATTATCCAGCCATTTATGAGCTCCCCACCAGGCGATTGGTACTGCTATTACAAATGCAATCAGCACAAGCTTCAGGAAATCTTTCGATAACAAAGAAACAATCTGACTCACTGAAGCACCAATCACTTTTCTTACACCTATTTCTTTTGTACGCTGAACAGTTATGAATATTACCAATCCCAGCAAACCCAGACAGCTAATGAAAATCGCTAATCCTGTTGCCCATGAAAGCAATCTTACCACGTTCTTTTCACTGTTGTAATATTTGGCAATATCTTCAGAAAGGAAACTGTATTCAAAATCATCTTCAGGATATATCTCTTTCCATGCCTTCTCTACTTTAGCTATTGCTGTACTCCAAACTGTACCTTCAGCATTTTGAGGTTGAAGGGCAATATTAAATGTGCGTGAGGAACTGGCCCAACTACTGATAATTAATGGTTTGATTGGTGTACGCAATGACTGCTGGTGAAAATCTGCAGCAACAGCTACAATCGGCACTTGTTTGTCGTCCCACTCAATTATCTTTCCGATAGCATCCTGCGGATTCTGGAACCCAAGTACCTTTGAATAGGTTTGATTTATTATAATCTGTCGAACGGTGTCGCTAGGTTCAAGGTATGTTCCTGCCAATAATTTCATATCATAAAGCCTAAGATAATTTGTATCTCCCAACTTAATCTGCACATCGGTTTCGATTTCCTTTTTACCGTCCTTATATTTCATAGTACTGGACCAGGAACCACCAGAAGCTGGTGCATTACTGCTAAGGCTAATCATACTGATTTCAGGGATGGCCTTTAGCTTTTGCAAGAACACATTCTTATTATCTACATTTTTATCGAAGAAATTGGTAGAAAGAGTAATGATAGCATCCTTCTTAAATCCCAGGTCCTTATTCAACGTGTAATTGATTTGCTTACCAACCATCATGGTAGCGATAACAAATACCTGAGCAATCACAAATTGTGCAACAGTCAGGCTTCTTCTGAGATTGGCGTTTCTAGACCTGCCACCTGATGCAATAACCTGATTTTTCAAAACCGTTACTGGCTTATAGCCAGATAGAATTATAGCCGGATAAAAGCCTGCTATCAGAGTTACAATTACTAACAGCAATAACAGAAATACAATAATTAATGGCTGCTGAAAAAGATTAAAATGCAAGCCGGAAGGAATAAAGTCGCCAAATATTTTCAAAATCAATGGCGCCATTATTACTGAAAGTACTGTTGCAATAAAAGTTATCAGGAAAGTTTCGCTCATGAATTGAAAAATCAATTGTCCTTTAGAACTGCCCATGGTTTTCCTTATACCGATTTCTTTTGCTCTTTGTGAAGCTTGCGCAGTCGTCAGATTGATGAAATTGATACATCCTAACAAAAGAAGAAAAGCAGCAACAGCGAGTAATCCATAAAGAGTTGGCTTATGTCCCATATGGCCATGATAGTTCCCATAGTCTGCATTAAAATGCATATCGCTCAATGGCTGTAAAAGATGCTCTGTCTTACCTGTTTCTCCCACTTCCTTATGCCTGTTCTTTTCAAATAAAGCCAGCATCTGTGCTTCTACTTTTTTTGGAGTAGTAGCTGGTGCCAATTTCATCCACAATTGTGAAGACGAATTCGTGTTATTCCATTGTTGCCAATCTCTTGGTTTCAAACTGGTGGTTTCCAGTGTAGCCCTTGAAATAAAAACCTGGAAATTAAAGTCAGTATTCTTGTCTATGTCTGCTACAATTCCTGATACTACAGAACGTATTGTATCATTAAAATAGATTTCACGACCCACCAGATCAGATGCAGGCGCTTTGGGAAAATAAGCAGCTGCTATAGAACTAGTCAGTACCACTTTATAAGGATCCTTCAAGGAAGCTGCTGGGTTACCAGCCAGCCATTTATATTCGATTATTTTAAAATATCTCTCATCGGCATATACAACATTAGCCTGTTTCTTGAATACAACTGGTTTATTACTTGACGTAGTTGGAATGCTTACTTTAATTTGCCATTCTGTGCGTAAAGGGGCAACAATTTCAATTCCTGTCCCTTCTTTTTGTAATGCATCCGCCATAGGGCTGGTAATACCTGGATTCTTATATGATTCATCTGCAAAAGTGGATACAGTTACAGCACGGTAAATCCTATCGCCGTCCTTGTGAAAATTGTCAAAATTGAAATCATACTGCACCAAAAGGCAAATGACAAGTGCTGCACTTATACCAATAGACAACCCCAATACATTGATGGCCGTGAATGCTTTATTCTTCCGAATACTGCGAAAGGCGATGGAGAAATAATTTCTAATCATGGATGATTATTTTAATAATTATTTGGTATAATATTTCTGACTACAATTGTTCTTTGCTACTTCATTCTCCCAAACGCTCATACCGCCACTTAGATTAAAAACACTGGAGTACCCTAGTTGATTTAAAATATAACTCGACTGAGGGCTCCTGTGACTATGAGAACAATACACAAGAATAGTCGTGTTCTTGTAATTTTTCAATTCGTCAATTCTCTTTTCCAGCTCCTGAATCGGAATATTGATAGCATTCTTTAATCTCCCAAAATTCTCAGGGGCAGTTCCCGCAAATTCTTCTCTGGTTCTAACATCCAGCAAAATTGTTTTTGGGTGTTTCCTAATGAATGAACAGATGTCTGCTGGCTTAACAGTACCAAAAACAATAGTGCTCTTCTTGATAAGCTTCATATTACAATGCTTGCAGATACCAGCAGCTGAAAACTCTTCCTTGTCGCAATCATATCCACAAGGAGTACAAACAAAAACATCACCGGTAATTTTTTTGCTTACGGTTTGAGCAAATCCAGCCTGGCTAAAGACTAGCATAAAAAATAATATGCCCTTACTTATAATATATACACTCTTTCTAATCATCATAAACATTCTTTAATTACCCATATATAACTTTACTCCTTATTCAGTCCTGAGTGCTTTTACTGGATTAGAAGTAGCTGCCCTCAGCGAATGATAACTTACTGCGATAATGGCCAATAATAAACCTACTAATCCTGCTACCAGGAAAATTACCCATCCAATCTTTATTCGGAATACAAAATTCTCCAACCATCCATTGAGGAAATAAAGGGCTAGTGGAACTGCAATCACAAAAGATATCAGCGTTAGCCAAAACACTTCCTTATTTAATAACATAAAAAGCGATGATACTGAGGCTCCCATCACTTTTCGAATGCCAATTTCCTTGGTTCTGTTTACTGCATAAAGTGCAGACAAACCAAATAATCCCATACAAGCAATGATTACGGCCAGTATCGTAGCTACATTTACTGTATGCAACCAGGTGGTAAAGCTTTCGTAGCCTTTTTTCACTTCTTCATCTTGAAAACTCAGCGTCATAGGAAGTTTACCGGTCATAGTATTCCAATTCGCTCCGATCTTATTAATAATATCAGGAAGTGGCTGGCCTTTTTTAATCTTTACATAAGCGAAGGCATAGCCCCATCGCGAGCCGACAAGCATATAAGCCGGAGGTATCTTCTGAGTGGCATTCCAGAAATGAAAATCCTTGCTTACACCAATAATAGGAGCGCCCATCGCTTTATTGATTTCATTAAGCGGTGGGTTACCCAATAATTTATAGAGTGTTTCATTCACAACAATCGGCTTTCTCACTGATGAAGCCCCTTTTGTAAATTGGTCTTCTGTCAACTCCAATCGTGCTGAGTCGGTTGGCATAGTTCTGTCAAAAAACCGTCCCTTTACCATTCCAATCTTTGAAAACTCAAAGAAGTTATAGTCCATCGGAATCTGGAAAATCATTTCCCGTTGGCCATTAATGAGATGTCCATTCATATTGAAACCACTACCAAACTTGAAATTGGCAAATGTTACGTTTTCTATGGCTGGTTCAGTTGATGTGTAATGAGCAAATCGTTCAGCGAACTGCTGTCGCTGAGGATCGTCATATTCGTATGGATTTTCCAGCAACAGCACTTGTTCCTTATCAAATCCTAATTCCAATGCATTCATATACCTCATCTGGTTAGAAATGACAATAGAAGAGATTATCAATAAAATACAGGTAGCATACTGAACCACTACCAATGTTCTTGACAATAGCGGACTCAATTTCACACTGCTGAATTTTCGCATCATACTTAGCGGCTTCATACCACTCATTACAAAAGCCGGATAAATTCCAGCAAGCAGTCCCAGTACTACAAAAAGAATAAGACCTCCTTTAAGGAAAAAAGATATTGACAAATCGGCTGCTGAAAGTGTAGCACCACTTATCTGATTGAAAAGAGGCATTACAATAATTGCAAGCATAAAGCCAGCTAACAAAGCAATTGTTATTAGTAATTGGGTTTCTACCAAAAACTGTCCAACAATATGTTTGCGTCCGGCACCCATAGTTTTTCTTACCCCTACTTCTTGTGAGCGTGTTACAGTATGAGTAAGTGTCAATAAGATATAGTTTACACAGGCAATAATTAAAATTATCAAAGCCAGTGTTATAAGTTGATAAATATGTTCAAGGTTGGTAAAATGCCCCCAGGGGTTGCTATCTGAATAATGAGCCTGGGCGAAAGGCATCAAAGAAAGATGAAACTCTTCTTTCTTCTTATCGGGGCCATCTTCATTCATTCCCTTTATAGTCTCAGCAAAATACTTTTGAGTAAATGTTTCCAGCTTGGCATTGAACTGCTTCATGTCTGTCCCCTTCCTGAATTGAAGTAAGGTCACCGTCTTATAATGATTATTGCTACGGTCTGCCATATCTTCTATATAGCCAGGGTCACCTGCTATTGGAAAAATCATTTCATACTTCAAACTCGAATTAGAAGGAAAGTCCTTCATCACTCCAGTAATCGTATATATTCTACTTGAGTCATTGGCTAATTTGAAAGTCTTACCTACAGCATTATCCTTACCAAAAAAGCGCTTAGCAATTTTTTCACTGATAACCACATCGTTCTTGCCATTCAACACATTATTAGCATTACCACTCACCAGCGGGAAATCGAAAATCTTAAAAAAATCAGCATCCACTTCTGCTGTAGACTTGTCCTCCATTTTAAAACTTTCCCCGTTGATCCAAACCAATGCATCGCTCGATCCCATTACCCGCATCACATTCTCAACTTCAGGGAAAGCAGCCTTTATATCGGAACCCAGTACCATTGGCATTACCAGCATATTCCGCTCTTTTGCTATTGCAGGTAGCAAAGAAGCAAAAAAGCCAGTCTTCTTCTCTTCGTCTTTCTTTGGGTTAAAGAAATTAGTTGCCTCCAATCTATAAAGCTCTCCTGCATTTTTATGAAAGCGATCGTAAGACAACTCATGCTGCAGGTACAATGCCATCAACAATCCGAATGCTGATGCAATAGATAAACCTAACAGGTTGATGCCTGTATAAACTTTCCTCTTCCAGAGGTTGCGGATGGCGATGCGGAGATAGTTGGCAATCATGCAGATAACATTTAATTGGTTCTATTTAGTTATAAGTTTTAAGTATTAAGTTTTAAGTATGTTACTGCTAAACCCAATATTCAGCATATAAACAGGGAACTCACGCAATCAGACTCAAAACTTAGCAAGAGTTGTACGTTGTAAGTTGTGAGTAATAAGTATGTACCATTAAAACCAAATGTTCTTTAACAAAAAGGAATCTCACACAATCATACTCAAAACTTATTACTTATTACTTACAACGTATAACTCTTAACAGCTTATTCAGTTCTTAACGACTTCACCGGATTCATCAACGCCGCCCTTATTGCCTGGAAACTCACCGTTAATATTGCAATGAACACTGCACCCAATGCCGGTATCACAAACATCCACCACTGAAGGGAAACATGGTATTCATAATCTTGCAACCATTTGAACATTAACCAACCTGAAATAGGCGCCGCAATAACACAAGAGATAATCACGAGCTTCAGGAAGCTTGCTGATAATTGTGCAGTAAGTTGTCCGATTGATGCACCTAATACTTTTCGTATTCCAATTTCCTTGATTCGACGTTCTGCTGTGTAGGCAGCCAACCCAAACAAACCAAGACATGAAATGAAAATGGCAAGCCCCGCAAAAACTGCAGCCAACTTTCCAATAAGAGATTCTCCTTTAAATAAATTATCGAACTCTTCATCCACAAATTGGTATTCGAAAGGATATGTTGGATTATACTTCTTAAATACGTTCCCGATTTTAGCAAGTCCCTCTTTAAAGTTCACTTCTGGCTTAAATCGGATATTTATGATATTGGTATAGTTTGCATTTACATCGCTGAAAAAAACCAAGGGGGCCGTAGTGCCATAAATATTATTATAGATGAAATCCTTCACCACTCCGATAACTGTAAAATGAGTACCATCACGGTCTATAATTTCATTAACAGCTTTTGAAGGGTCCTTATTTATCAGTTTTGCCATGGTTTCATTGATAATTAGATTGGTACTATCAGCTAAACCATCCTGGTAGAAATCACGTCCTGCTAATAATTTCATTCCTTTAGTCGCTATGATTTCAGGAGTTACAAAATCCATTGAAATAAGGACCTGCTTTCCTTCTTCTTTTCCCTTCCATTGAAAATCTGCTGAATTACTACCCACGGTAAATGCAGAGTTATTACTCAGAGCAGCATTTTCAACAACACCAGTAGCAAAAAGATCATTCTTAAAAGCTCTGAAATGCAATCCTACATCGCCTTGTTGCTGAGTGGTAATTAATTGTTGATTTACGGTAAGAAGGTTTTCCTTATTAATTCCTAATTCACGGTTCTTTGTATGAATCACTTGTTGATAAATGACGAGCGTACATATAATCAAAGCAATCGATATCACAAACTGTGAAACAACAAGCGTTCTTCTTACCATACTAACCCCAAATGAAGAAGGCAATCTCAATCCTTTCAATACTGTAATTGGATTGAACGAGGAAAGGTAAAGAGCAGGATAACTACCCGCTATAATGCCACATATCAATCCGATTACGATTAATGATACAAGATGAAGAGGCTTAAAAAACTGAAGGGCAATCTCTTTTTCCACCAAAGTATTGAAATAAGGAAGTGTTACAGCAATGATTATTGTAGCAAAAAACACTGCAATGAACGACATCAATATTGATTCAAAAAGAAATTGTCTTATCAACATACCTTTACCAGAACCCATAACTTTTCGAACGCCAACTTCACGGGCTCTTTGCTCTGAACGGGCAGTGGCGAGATTCATAAAATTGATACAAGCTAAAATCAGGATAATCCACGCAATGACACTAAAGAGTCGCACAAAGCGAATTCTTCCTCCGTTTGGCTTTCCATCCTTGAATTCGTTTCTTAAGCGCCAGTCGTTTGCTGCCAGTAATTGCGGTCTTGCAATTAACCCGGTTCCTCTTTTTACGATAAAACTATCAAGCTGTTTTGCAATAAGACCTGCATTGGCTTCAGGTTGTAATTGAATGAAAGTCTGCACTCCATTATTTCCCCACTCTTTCAGCCACTCATTCTTTAAAAAGAAAACTTCGAATGGCGCTAACCATTCAACAGATTCGAAACGTGTATTAGTCGGAAATGATTTATATACACCGGTAATAACATAATCCTGTTTGTTATCTAATTTAACGGTCTGGCCAACTACATCTGTGCTATTGAAAATCTTAAGAGCCAGTTTTTCATTAAGGACAATGGAATGCAACTGACTGAATGCATTTGTAGCACTACCCTTTATAAACTCAAAATTCATCATTGAGAGAAAAGGTGAATCCACATTCAAGCCGAAGCCATAAAGGCTCTTATCTCCCTTTGTAAAAAGACTACGATCGCCCCAGGTAGTTCTAGCAGCAGCTTTTACTCCTGGAATCTCCGATTTAATAGTTGGAGATAAGGGTCCAGGTGTTGATGCGAAAGTATAGGTATCCGCACTATAGGTTTGGTTGGTCATCACCTGATACAGATGATCCCTGTCCTTAAAATATTCGTTATATGTCAGCTCATCTTCCACCCAAAGAAATATCAATGCAGCCGCAGCAATACCTACAGACAATCCAGCGATATTGAGAAAGCTGAATGATTTCCTTTTAAACAAATTCCGAAAAGCAGATTTGAAATAGTTTTTTAACATGGTTCCAATATTTTAATATGTCCTTTAAGAGTTACAAGTTTTAAGTAATAAGTTGTAAGTGTGTTCCTGCTAAACCAGGGAGGTTATAAGTTGTAAGTTTTAGGTTATAAGTATGTGCCTGCTAAACCCAATGTTCATTATACAAATAGGAAATTCACACATTCAGACTCAAAACTTATTACTTACTACTTATTACTTAATACTTACTACTTATTACTTATTACTTATTACTTACAACTCTCATTCCGCCCTAAGGCTCCTCACCGGATTCGCTACCGCCGCCTTAATAGCTTTAAAGCTTACAGTAATCAGAGTAATTAGAATGGCTACGCCTGCAGCCATCACAAATACCCAGATACTTATATCAATACGATAAGCGAAATCCTGCAGCCACTTACTCATCATCCACCAGGCAAAAGGAACAGCAATGACAAATGAAATGGCAACTAACTTGAGGAAGTCCTTTGTCAACAAGGCAACAATCCCCGATTCAGTAGCTCCCAAAACTTTTCGTATACCAATTTCTTTTACTCGCTGCTCAGCCGTAAAGGTTGATAATCCAAATAACCCTAAGCAGGCTACCAATATGGTCAGCAGGGCAAATACACCTAGTAACTTTGCCGTCTTCTGTTCCGCCATATAAGTATTATTAAAACGATCATCCAGAAAAGAATAAGCCATGGGCGCCTCTGCCTTGAGCGACTTCCATTCCTTATCCATATAACTAATCAAACCTGAAACATCCCCTGTTTTGGTTTTTATTATCATTGTACTTGCTCCCTGTCCCAATACCATTACAAGGGGTGATATCTTTTCATGCAATGATTTAAAATGAAAGTCTTTTATAACGCCAACCACATTAAGCATTTTTACAGTTCCATCATTATCCCTGTTAGTTAGCACTTTCCCGATAGCATTCGATTCCCATCCGAAAGTTTTGGCGGCAGTTTCATTTAAGATTACTGCAGAAGAATCGGTTCCGAAAGTGCGGGAGAAATTGCGTCCGGCAACCAATTCCATTCCCAAAGTGGAGATATAATCATAATCCACATCATAGCGAAGTGTCTTTATCATCTCACTTGATTCACCACCCGGACTAACAAAAAAATTATTATTATATGAATCACCAGCAGGAACATATCCTGAAGTACTGACGCTTAAAACCCTGCTATCCTGTAATAACTTTTGCTTGAACACTTCCTGTCTATCTCCTAATAACCACATTTCTGGCAATACCATTACCTGGCTCTTATCATAACCCAATTTCTTAGTCTGGATATATTCTAATTGCTTATAGACTATTGTAGTACCTACAATAAGTGAAATGGAAATGAAAAACTGAAAAACAACCAAGCCGTTTCTAAAGAATGAATTTTGGCGGCTATTTGAGAACCTTCCTTTAAGCACTGCAACAGGTTTGAAGGAAGAAAGATAAAATGCAGGATAACTACCTGCTAATATACCAGTGACCAAGCCGATTCCGATAAGTGCAGGAATCAGCCATAATGTTTGAGAAAACTGAAACCCTAATTGCTTTCCAGAAATTTCATTGAAGTAGGGAAGGAAAGCATACACCAATACAATTGCAACTAGTAAGGACAGCGAACTGATCAATATCGACTCTACCAAAAACTGCCTTATCAACTGAGGTTTCAGTGAACCCATCACTTTTCTTATTCCCACTTCCTTTGCTCTCTTAGAAGCACCAGCAGTAGAAAGGTTCATGAAATTGATACAGGCTATAAGTAACATGAAAATCGCTATAGCTCCAAAAAGGTAGAGATATCTAATATCACCAGCTGGTTTAAGATCGAAGGCAAAATTGGAATGCAAATGGATATCGGTTAGTCGCTGCAATGAAAATCCAACATCATTTCCTGTATTACGGAATTGCTGCAAGCTCATACCAAATGCCTGCTGCAATTGGTCACTCATATACTTATCGACTAATTGAGGAAGTTTGGCTTCGAGGTTCTTATAATTATAGCCAACTGGTAAAACGAAATAGGTATAAAATTCAGATTCCATCCATGATGTGGAACGGGAACCTTCAAAGCCTGACATCGAAGCGAAAAAGTCGAATTTGAAATGTGAATTGGCTGGAACTGGTTTTATTACACCAGCTACTTTGAAAAGTGAATTGGAGCTTTTTACTGCAAGGGTTTTACCCAGTGGATCAGAATCTCCAAAATATTTCTTAGCAATATCTGTCGTAATAATGATATTGTTAGGTTCCAGCAAGGCAGTTTTAGCATCACCCTCAATCAAAGGCAATGTGAAAACCTGAAAGAAGTTTGAATCTACATAAGCAAAGCCATCTTCTTTAAAGCTCTTCTCTCCATAACTCATTATAGGTGACCCTACCCTTCTTATTCTTGTCGCTTCTTTCACTTCCGGAAATTCTGCCTTCGACGCTTGTGCCACGGGAGGCATTACAGTTGATTCATTAATGTTCTGTCCTTTCATTTTACCATGAAAGGTGATACGCACTATCTGATCCGCTTTTTCATTATACTTATCATAGCTCAGTTCATCCTGTATGAAAAGAACTATTACCAAGCAGGTAGCAATTCCCGCTGCCAATCCAAAAATATTGATAGCAGTGAACGCCTTGTTCCGGAAAAGGCTTCGAGCGGCGATCTTAAAATAGTTCTTGAGCATGAATCAATTATTTAAATGCCTTTTAAATTGGTTATAAGTTTTACGTTGTAAGTTTTAAGTATGTTTCTGCTAAACCCAATATCCAGTATACAAATAGGAAACTCATACATACAGACTCAAAACTTATAACTTATTACTTTTAACTTATTACTTACTACTTACCACTTACTACTTACCACTTACTACTTATTACTTATTACTTACCACTTACATCTCACTCCTCACTCCGTCCGTAAACTCTTCACCGGATTCGCCACCGCGGCCTTTATCGCCTGATAACTCACGGTTACAATGGCAATACCAACCACCACTAGGGTTGCCAGTAAAAAGGTGGATACTCCCAAATGGATTCGAACAGGATAATTTTCCAACCACTTATTCATTGCCCACCAGGCGCAAGGGAAAGCTATTACTACTGAAATCAATACAAGCTTTACAAAACTGCCAGATAATTTCGTTGTAATACTCGACACAGAAGCACCCAGGACTTTCCTTATACCTATTTCCTTAACCCTCTTTTCTGCTGCAAGTGTAGCCAATCCGAAGAGACCGATACAGGATATGAAGATGGTAAGCAAAGCTGCAAAAAGTATAATCTGCTTCCATTTCTCCTCTGATTCATATTGAGCCCTGTTTAATGTTTCCTTGAAATCATATTTGAAAGGCATAAATGGCATCTCCTTTTTGAATACCTTTTCCATAAAATCTATAGCAGCAGTATGGTTGCCAGGTTTAAGTTTAACTATCAACTCGCCATAGTTATACTTAGGATGCATAACAAATAACATAGGTCTGATCTTATTCAATAATGTTTCGAAATGATAATCCTTCACCACTCCTACTACATTGTATTTTATACTGTCATAAAAAAAATCAACTTGCTTCCCTATCGGGTCATTCCATCCAGCCTCTTTAGCAAATGCTTCATTTATTAAAATAGACTGGGTTGAATCGGATGGGAAGGAAGGCGATAAGTTTCGGCCTTTTGCCAATTGCAACTGATAAGTCGCCAATAAGGATGTATCATAAACCTCCATTGCAAAGTTCATATCCTTACCATCAGCTTTTGCTATGGTATACCAATTACCACCTTGCCTTGCTGCGATATGCTCAATATCCGGGCTTTTCTTCAACTCAGTCTTTAATACACTCAATTCAGAAGCATTCATATGCCTGGACCTTAATAATACAACATCCTTATCCTTATATCCAAGATCTTGATTAGTCAATAAACTAAACTGCGAATAAATTGTGATAGTAGCTACTATAAGGAAACTGGCTAATGCAAACTGAAGTACCACTAAGCCTTTTGAAAGAATATTCTTTCCAGTAAGCATCCGGCTCCTGTTATATAAGGATTCTACCGGGTCAAAGCGGGAAATCTGCAAAGCAGGATAAAGTCCGGCTACCACCGATGTACCAACAAAGAGCAGAAAATACCCTATCACCAATTTTGCATCCAATAGATAGGTGAAGGAAAGAGCTTTATTAGATAACGTGTTGAAATATGGAAGGAAAACCAATAATAATATCACAGCAAACAGAAAGGAGCAGAATGCAAGGAAGAAAGTTTCACCGAGGAACTGAATAATCAGTTGCTTCCTGTCCCCACCTATTGCTTTACGTATTCCGATCTCTTTGGCCCTTTTTAATGAACGAGCTATAGTAAGGTTAATGAAATTAATACAAGCGATTATGAGAATGAAAATGGCAATACTTCCAAGAATACGGGTATAGATGGGATTACTGGCGTCTACTAATCCATTACTGGGAGGACATTCCTTACTCAAGTGCATATCAAGCAAAGGCTGGAGATGGTATTCCATCCTGTTCTTCATATCGAATTGCTTCCTTGCATCGGCTATCTCTGTGGCAGCTGTTGATTCGTAAATCTGTTTAAACTTAGTTTCTACTCTTGCTATATCTGCATGCTCATCAAGCAGGACAAATGTGTTCAGATAGAAATTTAACCATTGCATATCTCCCTTTCCATCGCGCATATTCAACTTCATAGGAAGCAGAATAGATATCTTGATAGAAGAATTCTGGGGAGATTTTGGAACAATACCTGTAACCTTAAACGGTTCAAAACTACCTTTTTCCCCTAAAGGCAATTCAAGTATTTCACCAATAACGTCAGTCTTACCGAATAATTTTTTTGCAATTTCTTCATTAAGGACCACACTATTGGGATCAACCAAAGCAGTCTTGGGATCACCCGATTTCATAGGAAAGGAAAATACTGAAAAGAAATTCTCATCAGTATACAGTGCATCCTCTTCAAATACGTGAGTGCCGATCTTTATAGGTAAATGTTCACTTTGTACCCGTACAAAATCCTTTACTTCCGGAACTTCCCTCTTAAAATTCGGGCCCTGCACCATTCCGGTATTCCCATCAACATATTCCAACTTATTTTCCGGAGTAAACTCGCTTCGGGTCAATCGATAAAGTTGAGGAGCTTTTTCATGAAACCGGTCATAACTCACTTCATCCTTTGCATAAAGAACTATCAGCATACAACAAGCCAGCCCAACACTCAAGCCGGCAATATTGATAAACGAAAATAGCTTGCCTCTTAAGAGGTTTCGCCATGCGGTTTTGAAATAGTTTTTTAGCATGATTCCAATTTTTAAAATGTCTCTATATAAGTTCTACGTTAGTTGTAAGTATGTTCCTGCTAAACCCTAGAAGTTATAAGTTTTAAGTTATATGTTTTAAGTATGTACCTCATAAACCCAATATCCAATACAAGAATAGCGAACTAGTGCAATCAGACTCAAAACTTATTACTTACCACTCATTACTTATCACTTACTACTTACTACTTATTACTTACTACTCACTCTGTTCTCAACGACTTCACCGGATTCGCCACGGCTGCCTTTATTGCCTGATAACTAACAGTCAGCAAAGCAATGAGAACAGCCCCACCACCCGAAATACCGAATATCCACCACGATATATCTGTGCGATAAGAAAATTGCTGCAACCATGTATGCATTCCCCAATACCCCAATGGAGCGGCTAGAATAAACGAAACCAATACGAGCTTCAGGAAATCATAAGATAACAATCCTGTTATACTGGTAACAGAAGCTCCCATAACCTTACGAACTCCTATCTCCTTAATTCTGTTTTCAGCCATATAACTGGCTAATCCAAAAAGACCCAGACAGGAAATAACTATTGTAAAAAGTGCAAATAATGTTGCGAGCTTTCCGGTACGCCTTTCATTATCGAACTTCTTCGAATACTCCTCATCTACAAAACGATAATTAAATGGATAAGAAGGATTGTATTTATTGAATATCTTCTCAATTACCGGAATTGCCTGTGCAGTACTTACTTTATCAGCTATTCGTAAATGAATAACGTTAAACCAACCCTTCGCCCCAGCAATAAATAATGGGTCTGTTGATCCATAGGGAGAAGTGAGTATAAAGTCTTTAACCACACCAACAATCGTCCACTCCTGCCCCATATCTTTTACCACTTCACCAATAGGGTTTTTGAAGCCCATTAACTTTACTGAAGACTCATTAATGATTGCAGCGTTTGAATCGGCTGGGTGATTGGCAAGATCAATATCCCTTCCAGCCACTAATTCCATACCTACAGTTTTTACTATGGCATCGTCTGCACAAAATCGGTCGATAACTGTTTTATTATTCGGGTCCTTACCCTTCCATTCAATACCCCAGGTATTGCTCCAACCTTCTGTAATGGGAGCACTGGTTTTTGAAACAGACTGCACCATACCACTTGCCATCAATTCATTCCTAATAACAGTATAGTTCTTCTGCACATCCCCTTCCATAAAATGATAAACAAGATTGGCTTTCTTATATCCGTTCTGCCTGTCCTGTGCTTTTTGTATCTGCATCCTTATTACCAACGTTGCTATAATAAGCAGAATAGCGAAAGTGAATTGTCCTACAACCAATACCTTCCTAGGTGTTATACTAGCCTGAACAGATTTAAAACCTCCTTTTATAACCTTTATTGGTCTGAAAGAAGACAGGTAGATGGCAGGATAACTGCCAGCTAATAACCCCGTAATCAGTACAAAAGCAAGTCCATATATCCAGAAGAGTGGATTATTGAAATCAAGGAAGAGTTTTTTATCAACCAATGTATTGAAAGATGACAGGGTAAGAAATACGATCAATACAGCCAAGCATGCTGATAACAATGAAATGAATATTGACTCACCCATAAACTGAGCTATTAAAGAGGCTCGAGGGGCACCTACCACTTTTCGTATTCCCACCTCCTTTGCTCTTTTTTCACTTCTTGCTGTGCTCAGATTCATGAAATTTATACAGGCTACCAATAGAATGAAGGCGGCAATTATTCCGAATAATTTTACAATATCTATGCGCCCTCCTGTCTCAATCCCGTTTTCAAATTTGCCATGGAGATGTACACGGGTTAGTGGATACAAGAAAGTTTCCATTGTGGCCTCCTCCTTATCATATTCTTTACGAAGTGTTTTTAGTTTAGGATTGAGTGCGGCAACTGAGGCATTCGTTTTTAATTTAACATAGGTGGTAGTGGAATTATTGCCCCAATTCTCATCATCGCCTCCTATAGTTCTTAGATATGACCAAGGCAAAAGAAATTCAAAATTGAAACTGCTGTTGGAAGGCATATTCTTTATAACAGCCGACACTGTAAAATCGTCGGTATTATCAACTTTCACCACTTTCCCAATTGGATCTTCTGACCCGAACATTTTCTGAGCAAATGCTTCAGTAATCACCACTGAATTAGGATTATTCAAAGCATTTCTAATATCCCCCTTAATTGCAGGAAAAGAAAATGATCCATAGCAGAATGAAAATAGCCGCCGACATTCCAATCGCTAATCCTGATATATTCAGAATGGAAAACCCTTTTTTTCGTATAAGGTTCCGCCAGGTTAGGAGGAAGAAATTTTTTAGCATGATTCAATAATTTTAAATATCCCTTTAGTAGTTATAAGTTTTAAGTTGTAAGTTTTAAGTATGTACCTGCTAAACCCTAGAAGTCATAAGTCATATGTTTTACGTTATAAGTATGTCCCTTCTAAATACGATATCCAGCATACAATTAGGAAATTCACACTTTCAATCTCAAAACTTACTACTTATTACTTACCACTTATTACTTATTACTTATTACTTATTACTTATTACTTACAACTCAACCTCACTCCGTTCGCAAGCTCTTCACCGGATTCGCCACTGCTGCCTTTATTGCCTGAATACTTACAGTAAGCAATGCAATAGCTACTGCCGAGATACCTGCAACAATGAAAAACCAATAACTTAAATCAATTCTGTACACAAATCCTTGCAACCACTTATTCATAGCCCAGTATGCAATTGGACAAGCAATCACAAAGGCAATCAGCACCAGCTTAAGGAATGTATTGGAAATAAGGAACACGATATTAGTGGCAGAAGCTCCAATTACTTTACGAACTCCTATTTCCTTTACCCTTTGCTTAACAGTATAGGCTGATAATCCGAACAGACCCAAACAGGCTAAGAGCAATGCAATACCTGCAAACACATTAAACACTTTGCCAGTCTTCATTTCAGAGTCGTACATACGATTGTAGTCGTCATCTACAAATCGATATTCGAATGGGCGATGAGGAGCAAAACCTTTCCATTGTGCCGCAAGAAAATCCATGGTCTTAGAAAGATTCTGGCCATTCACTTTCACCAGCATTTCAGAACCCCAACCATCTTGAAATAAAACCAAAGGTTGGATAGCGGTATGCAATGAAGCAAAATGAAAATCCTTTACTACAGCTTTTATCTCACCCGGCCGCTGTTCACCTAACATCATCTTCTGGCCAATAGCTTCTTCCGGTGTCCAACCTAAATTTTTAGCAGCAGTCTCATTAATTATAAAATGATGATAATTCTTGCTCTGGTCTTTTTGGGAAGCATCTAGCATATCCTGATGGGTAAGGTCCGCCCCAGCCAAAATCGTTAATCCATTAACTTTTACAAACTCCTCATCAATCTGTCCTGCATTTACCCCTACTTCTGCAGTTACACCTGGAACAAGTCCTTTCTCCATAGAATAACCTCCAATAATAGCTACAGGACTTGAATCTGCTACAGATACACCAAGAATATCAGGATTAGATTTCAAGACCTGCTTCACATAATCCTTTTTATCTAAAATTTTCATATCGATAGGCATAACTATCACATGATCCCTATCATAACCTAATTTCTTATTCTGTATAAAATATAATTGTCCGCTAATCACTAATGTTGAAATGATGAGGAATACTGATACCACAAACTGGAACACTATAAGAGACTTTCTTAGCATTGTTCCTGAAGAAGTGTTTTTGAAAGATCCCTTTAATACTTTTACTGGCTGGAAATTTGACAATACCAAGGCAGGATAACTTCCTGCCAATAAGGAAATCACCAATACTAGAAACATGGCTGTACCAAGAATTGGCCAATTGAATAATGAAGACATCTTAAGGAAAGAGCCTGACAGTTGGTTAAATGCAGGAAGTAGCAATGCCGCAAAACCAATACTTATTAGTAAGGAAAGGAAACAAAGTACAAAAGACTCACTTATAAACTGGCGGAACAATTGGTATCTGCCAGCGCCTGCAACTTTTCGTACTCCTACTTCCCTTGCCCTTTCGATAGACCTTGCGGTACTCAGGTTGATATAAGTAAAGCAGGCAATAATCAACACCAACAAAGCGATAGCTCCGATTATATATACATATACAATATTACTGTTGGGAACTATTGCATCATAAGGGGAATAAAGATGAATTCTGGTGAATGGTTCTAAATCATAAGTAACATTAACTCCCTTCTCATTTATCAATTCCTTTTTCATAAAAGGAGTGATTTTAGGCTGTAGCGTAGCCAATGAGGAAGGGGACTTTAATAATAGATACGTCGTATAATTGGCATTGAAATAGGTTTCTTCCTGAGCTGTACCCAATGAAGAAAACGAGGCTAGGAAATCAAAATCAATCTGCGAATTCGAAGGACAATCTTCTACTACACCTGTAACCTTAAAGGGCATTTGTCCACTGCCGATTAAAATGGTCTTCCCTACAGCACTTTCTTCACCGAAATATTTCTTTGCTGAGGTGGCAGTAAGTACAATTTGATTTGGTGATTCCAATAAACTCTTTCTATTACCTTCAATTACTTGAAAATCGAATACATCAAAAAAAGTAGAATCAGCAAACACAAACCCTTTCTCATTAAAAACCTTATCCCCCAGTCTCACCAATCGTCCTTCGTGCGATACACGAACACCACTTTCCACTTCTGGAAAATTTCTCTTGAATGAAGGCAAGACTTTTGTACTGGTATAATCGCCCTTCATTCCAGCACTACCATTAATGCTATATTCCATGATCGCCCTTACAATACGGTCACTCTTAGAATGAAACCTATCGAAACTCAATTCATGCTGAATATGTAGTATCATCAAAAGACAACAGGTAAGGCCAGTAGCCAATCCAACAATATTAATTGCTGTAAATACCTTATGACGCATAAGGTTTCGAATCGCGATCTTGAAATAATTCTGAAACATAATCTCTACATTTCCTGGTTAAAAATCATTTTTCAAACAATACAATCTTTTGCATATCTCCTGCCTTTATTTCCAGTTTTCCAGAAGTGATATTGTTATTTGTATCCTTATATGTCCAGCTATAAATACCAGGAGTTAGTTTTATGTCTTCTTTCCAACTATGATCATCTTTATCCAAAGTCCTCGAGAAAGCATGGTTTATTTTATTATTCTTGCCATCACCTCCTGACAATTGCAAAAAAGTGTCTCCACCACACATATTGCAACTGAAAGTAACCCAGCCAACAGGCTGGTTTTCTTCCTTTACATCACAGGGGCTTCCCGACTGGGAAGAGGAACTTCCTCCATTAGAGCTACCGCCTTTCCCAACACTATTACCTTTCCCTTTTGTTGGAGTGCAGAACATCATTGAAGAAATGACATCGGCTTCATAACTTTCAACTCCATTCTTTCCTTCAACTTTCACAATACCCTGTTCCATACTTTTTATCTTTCCAACCACTTTTACACCTGATTTAAGGATGATGGTGTCTTGTGAAAAGGCTGTACTAAATGCACATATCAACACTAGCAAAAACCATAATGATGCGATTCTGGATAAATGAAATGTTTGTTTCATAAAAAATGTTTTAAAGGAAAGAGTTTTACGTTATAAGCTAATCAAAAGTAGGACTAAGTAAGTCGGATGCCAATAAATCCAATACTTATCCATTTACTAAGAAACTCACACAATCAGACTCAAAACTTATTACTTACTACTTAATACTTACAACTCCTTATTCCGTTCTTAACGACTTCACCGGATTCGCCAATGCTGCCCTAATTGCCTGGAAACTGATTGTCAACAATGCAATTAGTACTGCCAAGCCTATTGTTAGGGCGAATACACTCCATCCTAAATCAATCCTATAAGCAAACCCGTTCAGCCATTTCCTCATTACAACCCATGCAATGGGGGAAGCAATTACCGAAGCAATCAGTACCAGTTTCAGGAAATCCTTCGACAACAAGGTCACTATGCTTTTTGCTGAAGCACCAAGCACCTTCCTTACTCCTATTTCCTTAATCCGCTGTTCTGCACTGAATGTGGCTAATGCAAATAATCCTAAACAACTTATCAAAATGGCTATAATGGTAAAATAGCTGACCATCGATGATAACTTTTGTTGTGAAGCATAGTTCTTTTGGAAATCAGCATCAAGAAAACTGTATTCGAATGGTTCGTTCTGAACCTGCTTCTTCCAAATATCTTCAACATAAGCTATAGTGCTTTGTAAGCTATTGGTGGAACCATGTACAATAAGGTAATTGAAGTTGGTGCTTTCATTCAATGTAAAAGCATAAGGCGTAATAGGTTGTTGCAGATCTTCGAAATTAAAATCCTTCACCACTCCCACAATTGTACGTTCGATGGGCTGCCCATTGAAATTGAAAAATATCTTTTGACCAACCGATTTTTGTGGAGATTCAAATCCAATGTCGGCCACTGCCTTTTCATTGAGGATAATCGCATTACTTGAATCTGCAGTGAACTCTGGAGAAAACAACCTTCCTGCTGATAGTTTTATATCAAGAGTCTTGAGCAGTGTATTATCGACACGGTTTGTCCGGGTATGCTTTGCTTGTGTAACAGCTTGCCCTTGTTTGTAAAAATTATTGTCTTCCGGATTGAATATACCTGGATAGTAAACCGAAGCACCTACAGATAGCACCTCCTTATTCCTCGAAATCTCATTCTTCAATACTGAATAAGCCAATTTAGCTTTCTCGCTTCTCAAAGGAATGATAAGCTGTTGGTCTTTTGCGAAACCTAGATCTTTTGACCGTAAAAAACTCATCTGCTTTTGTATTACAGTAGCAGATATGATGAGTGCCACTGAAATCACAAACTGAAATACAACTAATCCCTTCCTGATAGTAATAGCGGCAAGCGTATTACTAAACCTTCCTTTCAAAACTTTTACTGGCTTAAACGAAGAAAGATAGAAGGCAGGATATGTTCCAGCTAGAAGTCCTGTAATTATAGCTAGAATAAAAAAGTATATAACTAAAGAATAATCAGCATTGAAAGAAAATGTAATAGGCTGTCCGGCTATTAAAGCAAAAACCGGCGCAAACAATTTTACAAGAAGCATTGCTATTGCAAAAGCAATTATGGCCATAAGCAAAGATTCACCAAGAAACTGTTTTATCAGGCCAGATTTTTCTGCACCAAGCACTTTCCTTACTCCAACTTCTGCAGAGCGCTTAGAGGATCTGGCAGTAGCAAGATTCATGAAATTTATACATGCAATAAGGAGGATGAATACTGCAATAGACCCTAGTATATAAAGGTATGTAAGGCTACCACTAGCAGTACCGGTATTTTCGATATCTGATCTTAGATGTATATCCGATACTGAAACCAGATACTGTCTCTTATCAAAGCCTGCTTGCTTAAGGTCTTCACCTGCATACTTTTTCATGAATGCGGGGAATTTCTTTGCCAGTGCAGTAGCATCCAACCCATCTTTTAGAAACAGGTAAGTGAAGAACATATTATTGTTAGCAAAATTCCTTCCCTGTTCCTTTACATACCCTTCAATGGCACTGCCGGTATAAGAAATAAAGAATCGGCCGTCAATATGCGAAGGAGTTGATTGAGGCTTAAAAACACCAGTTACAAGAAAATCAGCATCGCCACCATTCAAATTGCTACTGATAAGAATCCTCTTATTGAGAGCTGGTTGATTACCAAACATCTTACGAGCAATCTCTTCAGACAACACAACGGATCGAGGATTAGTAAGTGCCTGTGAAGGATTTCCTTCTACGAAATTGTAAGTAAACAGATTAAAGTACATTGAATCTGCTATATATCCTCTTTCCTCGTAAAATGTTCTTGGAGCCGAATTCTCAGGTGAATACCGCAACAAAGTCTTATCCTCAGTGAAAATCTGCAGAATTTTTGTTGAACCCATTACTTCTGGAAATTCCTGCTGCATAGTTTGACCCATTATAGCTGGAGTACCAGCTGTATTATTTTCTTTCCCTTCTTTTATGAATGTTGTTCCTACTAGAAATAAATTTTCTTTATTCTTCTGATATTTATCATAACTGGTTTCATATACTACATATAAAACAAGCAACATGCAAGCGGCTAATCCAACCGACAAGCCGAATATATTTATTGCAGTTGCTGTTTTGTTTTTCAGCATACTGCGCCAGGCGATTTTGAAATAGTTTTTTAGCATGATTCATTTTTTGCCCCCACCCGACCTCCCCCCAAGGGGGAGGAGAAGGGGTAATCTCTAATAATTTTTTAACCTTCCTGATTTACTATTCATTCGCAAAAAAACATCAACCTAAAATTGATACTCGCAACTACTCTTCCATTCCAGTTTGGTTCCAATTAATTATATACTCACCAAGCTCCCCGCCGCGGCGGGGCTCAACTCACTCTCACTCCGTTCGCAAACTCTTCACCGGATTCGCCAACGCTGCCTTCAACGCTTTATACCCCACAGTTATCCATGCAATCACCAGTGTCAGTAATAAGGCACCGATAAATACAAGAGGTCCCATATCCACTCTGTAAACAAAATCCTGTAACCAGGTATGCATCAGATACCAAGCCGCAGGAACAGCTAACACAAATGAAATGATGATAAGAATGGTGAATTCTTTTGAGAATAGATACAATATGGAATTGACTCCAGCTCCCAATACTTTACGAATACCTACTTCCCTGGTCTTCTGTACAACCATGAACGAAATCAATCCATACAAACCGAGACAGCTTATGAAAAGTGCGAGTAATGCACACACCTTATACATGGTACTTAATCTCTCTTCCTGGATATAGAATTCCTGTATGTTATCATCAAGGAATTTGGCATTGAACACATACTCCGGATAAAACTTGTTCCATATGCCTTCAATGGCAGCTTTACTGGCAGCCAGATTTTTTGAATCTAACTTGATCCCAGTACTTGAATAGAATCTTGTACGGGGCATTAATACTATTGGACTAATAGCTTCTTTTAAAGATTGTAATTTGAAATCTTTTACAACACCAATTACCGGCTTGGGTTCACTACCCCCTAATCGTAACATTTTGCCAATAGCTTCCTGAGGTGTTTTCAATCCTACCTTCTTTAACATCGTCTCATTGATAATATACTCAGTGGCAGTATCGCTTCGTTTATAATTACGCCCCGCTAGCAATTTTATATCATAGGTCTTCAGATAGTTTTCATCCCCCATTTTCAGGGCCACCGGGAAGTCCTTGTCTTCCATTATATCAAAAGCAAAATTGGATTGCCAGCTATTATCACTGCTTGGTGCATCAAAACTGAAGCTGACAGACTTTACATCTGAGCGCGATTGCAAGGCATCCCTGAATGCCATCATTCTCGAATGGGATACGCTATCTGAATTACCACTGATCATCAATACAGCTTCCTTATTAAAACCAAGATCAACATTGCGGATAAAGCTCATCTGGCTGATAGCTATGATGGTGGCAATAACAAGTATCTGTGAAAAGGAAAACTGAAGTACAACTAAAACCCTTCTAAGGGATACACTACCCACTTTTGCAGTATTGATCTTATTCTTGATTGCTTCCACAGGCTGGAAGCGACCCATTACAATTGCAGGATACAATCCAGATAAGAAAGCCGTGATCAATGTGATACCCAATACAAACAGCACCATTCCAGAGCTAAGCAGTGACAACTTATCCTGTACCACCATTATAGATTTGATATATGGCAGAGATAGCCAGGCAAGAAATAAAGCCAGTACAGTTGCAATCGACACAACGATAAAAGTTTCTGCAAATACCTGTAATTGCAATTGTCTTGTATTACCTCCCATTACTTTTCTTATACCTACTTCCTTGCTGCGCTTTACCGCTAATGCAGTAGACAGGTTTACGAAATTGATACAAGCCATCAAAATGATCAGAAGTCCTATAAAGCCTAATGTGAGCAATGAACGTTTATGGCCATCCACTTGGATTATATTTCATAAACCCCTCGTACGAAATCACCAATGTAAAAGGGAAATCGGTATTGGTAGGTAAGTCTTCAAAAACGCCAGCTACCTGAAAATCGCTGGACAAGTTATCCATATTGATGCGACGTCCCATTGCTTCTTTCCAGTCACCAAAATATTTAGAAGCCATGGTGCGACTAAGCACTACACTGTTCAGATCTTTCAGGCTTTCTGCAGAACCAGCCAGGAATTTTACTTCGAACATCTTCATTATCTCAGGATCAGCATAAAATACTCCTGCAGGTTCAATGAATTTTTTACCGTTCATACTGCCATCAAGGTTTTTGGCAGTGATCTGTACACCAGAATTCTGCATCAGTTCTGCAAACTGATACTGAGGATAATCCTTACGCATCATTTTAACAGCGGGGAATGATATCCCAGTAGTATAATGTTCCCCTTCGGCATCCTTATCAGTCCCTACAATATGATAGATGCTTTTATAGCCATCCAAATGTCTGTCATAACTATACTCGTATTGAATCACAAGGAATATGACAATGCAGGCAGCCAATGCAACGGCCAATCCAGATATGTTCAGTATCGCATGACGACGCTGACGGAATAAACTTCTAAAAGCAGTCTTTAAAAAATTCAGAAACATAGAATAAGGTTAATGGCTAATTGTTTGATTAATTTTTATTCGGACCGCAATGATTTTACCGGGTTTGAAAGGGCTGCCTTTATGGCTTGGAAACTAACTGTAAACACGGCGATGAAAAAGGCAATACCACCTGCTAAAAGAAACACCCACCATCCTATATCAATTCGAAATGCGAAATCCTGTAACCAACTATGCATAAACCACCATGCCAATGGGAAAGCGAACACAGCAGCAATTAGAACCAGTCTTAGGAAATCTTTTGATAACATAGTAACTATATCTGTAACAGACGCTCCCAATACTTTTCTTACACCAATCTCCTTTGTTCTTTGCTCTGCCATATAGGTTACTAATCCCAATAGTCCCAAACAAGCAATAAGGATAGCCAAAATGGCAAAGGATAGTCCCATTCTTCCCACTTTCTGTTCGTCCTTATACATATTGTCAAACCCCTTATCCATGAACCGATAGCTGAATGGCATATCAGGAGCCATCTCTTTAAACCGCTTTTCGATTTTTGCAATCAATGGTTGCATATCGGTAGCTGAAACCTTAAATACGGCCCTGTTCAGGTTCTCTTTACCCAGGATCATACTCAAGGGACCAATCTTATCGCGTAGTGATTCATAATGAAAGTTTTTAACCACTCCGACTATTGTATATACTTCATTCATGGTACCATCCGACCCATTAGATCCATAGATTTTCTTTCCAATAGGATCCTCATATCCTAAAATAGAAGCCGTTGATTCATTGATGATCATTGATAAGGAGTCACCACCAAAATCACGGGAAAAATTTCTTCCTTTAGCCATTTCCATTCCCATAACAGGTATATAATCAGGATCCACTTTCCAGTTTTGCATCGACAAAGCGCTCTTAGCATCCATCACCGCCTCTTTTGAGAAGGTATTATCGTTTCGGGAAGAAGGATTAATAGGAAGAAAATTACTCATGGTTGCTCCTTTAACACCTGAAAATCCTAGTACATCATTCTTAAATGCTTCCTTTTGTTGGCCCAATGCATAGGTTCCATCAATAATCAGTAATTGATCCTTATTGAATCCAACCCGAGTGGTTTGGATATAATTCAACTGCCTGTATACAACCA
This sequence comes from Chitinophagaceae bacterium, assembly GCA_016721085.1. GTDB lineage: Bacteria > Bacteroidota > Bacteroidia > Chitinophagales > Chitinophagaceae > Endoryza. Next base: position 116,747 of record JADKJI010000013.1, read on the forward strand.
CTGTTCCAATGATAAGCACAATTGATGTGGCGAATTGGAAAACAACTAATCCACTACGTAAGGTGCTTTTCCTGAAACCAGCATTAATTTTTCCTTTCAATACAGTTATAGGTTTGAAAGAGGATAGGAAAAAAGCAGGATAAATTCCAGCCAGGATTCCTACAAAAAATGGCAATACTATTAATAATGGTAATATTGGAAATGATAATAAAGTAATAAGAGAAATGCTTTTACCAGATAAAGTATTGAACCATGGAATAACTGCCCATATTATCAATAGTGCCAATGCCAAACCTATAAACACCATGAGAATGGATTCTGTAAGAAATTGACGAATGAGATGATTCTTCTCTGTACCAAGCACTTTACGTATACCTACTTCTTTGGCCCTGTTGGCAGAACGGGCAGTAGAAAGATTCATGAAATTGATACAGGCAATCAATAGTATGAATAAAGCCACTGCAGAAAAAATATATACATATAAGATATTGCTATTAGCCGCCAGTTCAGGGAAACGGTTGGAGTGAAGATGGATATCCGTCACTGGCATCAGCGAGTACTCAAGCTTATCACCTGAGGCTTTCAAATCATCCATGCTCTTCATCTTTGGCATATATACCATAATCTGCGGCAAAGCATACCTCTCTAAAACCTTCGCAAAATTCTTTTCAAACTCTTTATAATCGGTGCCTTCACTTAGCACTATATAAGTATGGAAATTATTACTCAGGAAACTACCCCACTCATAATCCACGTTCTTCATGGAAAAGAAAAAGTCGTAGTGGAAATGAGAATTGGCTGGCATATCCTTTATAACTGCAGTCACTTTATACAAGGTCTTGTCCCTGTCCTTTGTTTCCAGCATTTTTCCAACAACATCCGTTGTTCCGAAATATTTCCTGGCTGCTGTTTCAGTAACCACTACTGTATTCGGTTCATTCAGTGCTGTTTTCGTATCGCCTGCAATGGCTGGTAAAGTGAATACATCAAACAATGTAGAATCGGCGTGAACCACATAATCTTCGTTGATATAACTATTACCCTTTTTGATAAGCTTGGACCCTTCAGATGCATAAAGACGAACGAATTGTTCTACTTGCGGATAATCTTTCTTAAGTGCAGGCCCCATGGCATCACTGGCAACAGCAAGATTCAAGGTATTACCACCAAATTTTATATCCCCATTTATACGGAATATCCGGGAAGCTTTCTCGTTATACTTATCATAACTGAGTTCATCCTTAACATAAAGAGTGATAAGGATAAAGCAGGCCAATCCTGCCGCCAAACCGGCGATATTAATAAACGAAAAGGCCTTGCTCTTGAGGAGATTGCGCCAGGCTATCTTCAGATAATTCTTTATCATGGCTATACTGCTCTTTTAAAAGATGACTGGAACGGTTGGGTTAGAGAGGATAGCGGATTAGAAAAATATTATACTGGACTTATACAAGTATGTTCTCAGTAACTGTATGTCCATCCAACATACGAATGATACGATGACTGAATTTCGCATCATGTTCACTATGTGTTACCATTATGATAGTTGTACCTTGTTCATTCAGATCTGTCAACAATTGCATTACTTCATTACCATTGCTGCTATCGAGGTTACCGGTAGGTTCATCCGCCAAAATTAAACGTGGGTTGTTCACTACAGCACGGGCAACGGCCACACGCTGTTGCTGACCACCACTTAATTGCTGAGGATAGTGATTGCGACGATGCATGATCTGCATCTTATCAAGCACTTCTTCCACGCGCTTCTTCCTTTCACCTGCTTTTACATTACAATAGATCAGCGGCAATTCTACATTCTCAAATACAGTGAGCTCATCAATCAGGTTAAAGCTCTGGAAAACAAACCCGATATTATTCTTACGCAGATCGGCTCTCTTTCTTTCATTGAAACTGGCAACTTCAATACCATTGAACAGATAGCTGCCTTTATCAAGATCATCGAGCAAACCAAGGATATTCAACAGAGTGGATTTACCACAACCTGAAGGTCCCATTACGGCTACAAATTCACCTTCTTTTACTTCGATGCTTAATTTGTTCAAGGCAACAGTTTCTACCTCTTCAGTGCGATAGAATTTTTCCAGTTCAGTTATTTTGATCATGTTGTTCATATACCTGTAGTTGAGTTTTTATTTTATTGGCTGATGAAATATTCTATTGGATAGAGAAATAATTCAGATTTCCCATCGGAAGAAGGCAATACCTTCTTCACTGCAGTGGCACATACCTGGGCATTTATCTTTTCAAGCAATAACATCCCTGATATTACCATCCACCCCGCTACTATGGCAACCAAAATGCCGGTTCCCCATTTTTTCATGATTATCTGTTTTACTGTTTTTTAAGTACTAATTCCTGCATGTTCCCGTAGTTCTCATAACTGCTTGTCACTACCTTATCGCCAGGTTTCAATCCTTCCAGCACTTCATAAGCATCTGGATTCTGACGATTCAATTTGATATCTACCCTACGGGCTACAGAACCATCTTCACTCACCTTGAATATCCAGTTACCACCAGTAGTTTGATAGAATCCGCCCTTAGCTAACAATATCGCTTCCGTTTCATCACTAAGTGATAAACCAATCTGTAAAGTTTGACCCCTGCGAATACCTTCTGGTATTTTGCCAACGAATTCCATATCTACCTGGAACTTTCCATTGGTAACCTGGGTGTAAACTTTCTTTATTTTTAACAGATATGTTTTCCCACCCAATGTGAAATCCCCGGAAAGACCAGTGAATATCCTTGTTATATAATGCTCATCGATATCCGCCCTTACTTTGAATCCTGTAGTCACATCTAATTGACCTAAACGCTGCCCTTTTTTTTTGTCTGACCAATTTCAGCATCTAATGAAGTCAGTTGTCCATCTACAGGGGCTCTTACCACAAGGTCACCCACTTTCTTACGCATCAAAGCCAAGGCATTTTTCATCTGCAGATACGATTCATTCTCCTGAGTCAATTGGGTCTTTACAGATATGGAATCCTGACGAAGAATATCTTCTGTCAATTTCTTTCTGCGTACCTGATAATTATAATCGTTTTCAGATTTCTTGAATTCCTGTGATCCTATCACTTTCTGATCCAGTAGTTTCTTATTCAACCGATATACCCTTTCCGCTTCAGCTAATGCATTGTCTACATCTGCCATCTGGTTCAGCTGGCGGATGGTATTCTGAGATGCATTGTTCTTATTGATGTTCATCTGGGTAAGTACGTTGAACACCTGTGTTTCCTGATTAGATAATGTGAGTTCCAGATCTGTGTTGCTAAGGCGCATGATAGGCTGATCCTTTTTCATCATGGCACCGTCTTCTACATATTTCTCCTCCACTCTACCACCTTCCTGCGCATCCAGATAAATAGTGGTAATTGGAAGAACGATTCCATTTACTGGAATATACTCTTTGAAGGGACCCTTTTTGATTTCCGTGATACTGATTCGGTCAGTCTCCACATTCAAACGGGAATTACCCGAAGTGTAATAAATACTGGCAGCTATCAATAGAACAATAGCGGCAATACCTCCGATAGTTAATAGTCTTTTTGTTGACCAACGCTTTTTCTCAATTACTCTATCCATCTTAAAATTCAGTTTTCAACCAGTTTAAAAAACCTCCCCGGTGGCTGATCTCCCGGGGAGGCCCATTTACAGACATAAGAAAAACACCTATATGCATTAGAACGCCGTGCCAGTTTATAGGTTACTGATTTACAGTAATTTATTTTCCAATAAAGACAAGAGGTGTACGGAAATGTGACAACAGGTGTACGGTTTTGATACACTCCCCCCAAGCCCTTGATTCATAAAAATTTGAGTGCCAATTGTTACCAAATATGGTATCATTGTGGAGCAGTAGATTTCAACTATGATATTAAAGAATGCTAACATACTGGTGATCGATGACGATGTGGATGTTCTGACAGCCGTAAAACTGCTGCTCAAAACAGAAGCCCGCGAAGTGGATACCGAGAAGAATCCCGAAAACCTAAGAGCCCGTTTATCGGAAAAAAAATACGACCTCATTTTGCTGGATATGAACTTCAACAGTATCATCAATACCGGCAATGAAGGAATTTTTTGGCTGAAGAAGATAAAGGAATGGACTACCGATGTGGAAGTTATCATGATTACTGCCTATGGTGATATTGATCTGGCCGTTCGGTCTTTGAAAGAAGGTGCCTCCGACTTTATCGTAAAACCCTGGCATAACGAAAAGCTATTGCTCACTATCAGGGAATTATTAGATAAAAAGAAAAGCGCCGGATCATCAGGAAAAGAAGAAATAAGTGTAAGCAAATCCTTATTAGGCACCAGCGATATTATGCAGGAAATTTTCCTGAAGATGAATAAAGTAGCACCTACCGATGCTAAGATTCTTATTCTTGGAGAAAACGGTACAGGTAAAGATCTAATTGCAGAAGCTCTCTATGAAAGATCTGCCCGGTCAAAAGGACCTTTCATTAAAGTGGATGTGGGGGCTTTAACCGATTCCTTATTTGAAAGCGAGTTATTCGGACATAAGAAAGGAGCGTTTACAGATGCAAGAGAAGACAGGGTAGGAAGATTTGAAGCAGCGAATGGTGGCACCATATTCCTTGATGAAATCGGAAATATCTCCTTGCAACAACAAGCTAAACTTTTGTCTGTATTACAAAACAGGCAGGTGATGCGTATCGGCACCAACCAACCTATTCCAATAGATATACGATTGATTTGCGCTACAAACGTTCCGATGAGCGAATTAGCCAATGAAGCTCATTTTCGGAAAGACCTTATCTATCGAATCAATACTGTTGAATTACTGGTTCCGCCTTTGCGAAAAAGAGGTGAGGATATTGTTTTATTGGCTAAACATTTTGTGAAGCAGTACGCAACCAAGTACCTGAAACCAGCCCTTGAATTATCGTCTGCAGCATTAGATAAACTAAAACAATATCCATTCCCCTGGCAACGTAAGGGAGCTACAGTACACTATTGAAAGAGCTGTGATAATGTGTGAAACAGAAATTCTGGAAGGAGATGATTTATTGTTTTCACCAATCGAATCTTATAATGACACATCAGAAGAATCAGCAGATTTCAAATTAAGCACTATTGAAAAAAATACCATCCTAAAAGTGATTGAGAAGCACAATGGCAATATTTCAAAAGCAGCTAAAGAACTAGGATTAACCCGAACAGCACTTTATAGGCGATTAAGCAAATACGATATCTGATAATAAATATCAAAGGAATCATACCAACTCTACATGTTTAAACAATACCAGTGGAAAATATTGATAAGGGTAGCCGCCCTGATGGTAGTACTTACCACTGGCGCTTTCCTTATTGCTAAGGGTTATTATTTTTATCTTATTCTGGTAGCACCTGTACTGGTTTATCAGGTATTGGATTTTTTCAAGTTCCATCAAAAAGCCCAACAGGAAGTGGACCAATTCGTAGAAAGCATCCATTACCGGGACTTCAGCAGGTATTTTGATGTTAACCATGCACCTTTAGAAGTTCAATCCTTACGCCAGGGATTTAATGAAATCAATACCACTTTCAAAGTAATAAGCAGGGAGAAAGAAACACAATATGTTTATCTGCAGAAAATATTGGAATTAGTTGATACCGGCATCCTGTCTTACAACAACGCCAGTGGTGAAGTGGTTTGGATGAATGAATCGCTAAAGAAAATGTTAGGTATCCCCTATCTGAAAACCATTCATTCATTGGAGAAAAGGGACCCAGCCTTGTATAATAGTACATTGGAATTAAAATCTGGCGACAACCGGATTGTAACTATCAACAGGGATAAAAACAATTTCAAGATAGTATTGTCTGCCACTGCCTTTCAGACTGATGGAGAAGTTTACAAACTGGTAGCTTTCCAGAATGTAAACGAAGCGCTGGATGAAACGGAAGCAAAAGCCTGGCAGAAACTATTAAGTGTAATGACGCATGAGATCATGAACTCTGTTGCGCCGATCTCATCGCTTGCAGACACTTTAAAGAATCGACTTTCCAGTGTGAATTCAAAGGTTAATGATTCCAGTGGAACATTGGAAGATCTTGAAGTAGGAATTGAAACTATCAAACGCAGAAGTGAAGGATTGCTGCGATTTGCTGAAACATACAGGAACCTGAACAAAATCACTCAACCTAATCTTAAGAAGATATTAGTTCGTGATTTGTTTGAAAACCTCCACCATCTCATGGAGCCCACTTTGGATCAAAAGAACATTGACCTTGAAATCATCCTGAAAGATCCAGGCATGGAAATGGAGGCCGATGTAAACCTGGTTGAGCAAATGCTCATCAATCTTTTGATCAACGCAATGGATGCGGTTAAAGAAAGGCCTACACCCCGCATTTTACTCTCAGCATATAAAGAAGGAAACCGCTACATCATCAAAGTAGCTGATAACGGAATAGGCATACCCGAAGAATTAGTAGACAAAATTTTCATCCCCTTCTTCAGCACCAAAAAAAGCGGCAGCGGTATAGGGCTCAGCCTTTGCAAACAAATCATGCTACTACATAAGGGGAATATACAGGTGCAGAGTGTGGAAGGAGAAGGGACGGTGTTTGTGCTAACGTTTTAGCAATTTTGAATTTGAAAATTTGATGATTTGAAAATTTGAAAATCCACGATTAAATCAAATACATTTCACCGCAGAGACGCGGAGGCGCGGTTGATAAATTTATGCAGTTTTAATATTTATAAAATAGAGATGCAGAGGGTCTCTATTAAATAATACAATAACCGCAGAGACGCAGCGACGCAGAGATGTATTCCCTGCGCCTCCGCGTCTCTGCGGTAAAATGTATTTGATATAATCGTGGATTTAGAGCTCGGACTCAAATTATCCAAATTTTCAAATTATCATTCCCGCGAAACGGCGACTATCTTCATGTTCCCGGGCCAGGGGCAAAGCACCCAGAAAGCAAAAAAAACGGGCCGCCGGCCACCCGCCAGAAAAACCACCGTAAGTAAACCCCACAATCTTCACCTCATCCACCTTCACCGGACTCATCTTTGGTCCGCGAGATCTTTCATCGGCACCATCTTTAAAGCTTTCGTTGTAGAATGTTTCGAATGAACTGCCGGCACCTCTTGATGTGCTGCGGTGCTGAATGGCTTTAAGATCCATGGCTTGGGAAGTGATAAGGATCTTCATAAAATCTTTCCCATAAGGAGGATATAATTTTATCGGCATTGTGGTATATGTACCTTTTGCACTTACTTTATAATCCTCAGCAGTCTTGTTATCATCCATTGGATCAGGAATGGTTACACCAATAGAATTATCAGGCATAATATCCAAAACGCTTAAGTAAACAGGAAAATCATGTAAGTTTCTTATTCGAATAATAAAGCCTTCATTTTCGGCTGCATTATCATCTGCCTCTTTAAAACATATATCACCTTTGCTGTTTGTCATTTGCTGCAAGGTCTTTGAAACAATCAAAGTATCCTTACCGCCAATAGTTTTTACAATACCAGGAATAATTTCAATCTGAACATAATTGAACACATTCGCATCAGCAGGTGTTGAAATGCTTCTGAGATATTGAGCCCTTGAATATTCTTTCACCTTATCCCTTATAGCATCTGTTTCTGCATCACTCAATACATTACTACTATTTGCAGGCCAGGGTTTCTCCCACAATATGCTATCGTTTACTGCCACTACCTGCAGACTTTGCTCATTTGTCTTTGGATCCTTATAGGTAGTTACCGCAATATCAGCATTTGCCTTATCAAGAGAAATGTAATTATACGATTGTAATTTTCCCTTTATCATTCCTGCTACTGCGGCTTCAGGAAGACTGATCTTCACCACCACATTCATCTCACCGAAACTCTTTGATTCAAAAACTATATTATAAGCTTTTGTCTTATCAGGCATTTCTGAAGTAATAGACCCTGTAGAAGAAACCATTCTTGCATCTCCGATTTCACCAGTAGCAGCTGGCTTTGTATTCTTGAAGTCGGTTACTTCAACCGGATACAAACTGAATTTTGCTCCTTTTGCTATAGCATGTACAGTGCCTCTTGGTATCTCTATGGTTTTATCTGAGTTCCATTTTGTAATGCGTACTATATCTTTTGTAGGAATGAATTGTCCACCAAATACCTGCTGGTTTGTATTACCCTCAATCTGTGGATTCTGAAATGGCTTCCAGCTTTGTATAGAAGTCTTGATCTTTTCAAAAAGCATCTTATAGTTAAGAGGTCCTTGTTGTTGTGCTAATGCCAGACTGAAAGCATATGAAAGCGCGCCCACACCATTCTTATCAGCATCTTTAGTTTCATAATTCAACTGATCAGCACTCGCTGCACTGATCACCACCATATTTGAGAGAAGTGTCTTATCATCAAATACTCCTTCTTCAGTACTGCCACCTCCTCGTGTTGCTGAAGCTGGCGGAGTATATCCTGTTGGTTCGCATTTCTCATCAGTACCACGGGTAACACTCATTTGTTGTCCACGGGTTGCTGTTCCTGAATGACAGGCATCTAATAAAACCAAAAGACTTCCATCTTTTCCAATAACTTTTCGAAGTTGTTTTAGTTTCTCTCCCAGTTCATCATCACGGTAATGGTTTTGTCCTGTATAAGCACCCGGACTATATCTCATTTTTGCATCATAAGGAACCAATGCTTCATCGTATCCGTCTGTTTCATCTTTATTGGCATCATCAAAAATCTGTTGACCATGACCAGAGAAATGGAAGAGAATAATATCACCAGCTTTTGCCCTTGAAATCAGTCGGTCTATTGCTGCAACAATACCTGCTTTTGTGGCTTGTTCGTTCTTAAGCGTATCAATATCACCATCTTCAAAACCCTGCGCTTTTAAAGCCGCTCTCATATACTTGATATCGTTGATAGAGCTGATCGGGTTCCAACCAGTTGACGGATCGTATGTGCCAATAGCAATAACCAGGGCCAGCTTCCGTGGCGCCTCCGGCGCAGGACTCGCGGCTGCCATTATAATCAGCACACTCAATAAAAAGGCTAATAAACGCATAACAACTTCTTTAGGGTAATCAAATATAACTTAATAATGGAGGGGGAGTATCCGTGCTGGTGGGGATTTTGGGAGGGGAGTCGGGATACATAGTAGGGAAGTTAGGTAGTAGGGTAGTAAGGAAGGAGGAAATACAGCCTTTTAGCTTGCAACAATATAACCGCATAGGTGCAGAGACGCAGGGGGGTATTCCTCTGCGTCTCTGCGCCTCTGCGGTTTAAAATTTAATTTAATAACTTCCCAACTTGTATTTGTATTTCTCCTTCCTTACTACCCTACTTGTATTCCTTCCGGACTTTCCGTCTTCCCGACTTTCGGACTTGCATCTCACTTCCCTACCAACACAAACTCACTCCCCCTCTGCACTTCCCCAAAATCACCTAACAATGGACCCGAAGGCAATTTGTCCTGCAGCATGGCGTAGATCTGAGAACTGGTGAGATAATTATTTAATCCTTTGGTACGTAGAGCTTCTAGTAATAGCACGGCAAAAGGCGAATGATTTCCAAATTGTGGAGCAAGGTCTTTATCGGGTACAGTATTCTTTCCTCCTGAAGAAATGAAACGTCGGGTTCTTAGCCGTAGTTTCTTAGATACAAATGGCTCGTTGGGATTTACTTTTACTTCTTTATCAGGTTGCATTGTTTTCACTACCTTATCACCAAAGGTTCCTCCAAAACATACATCCAGTAACACCATCACCTGGCGGGATGGGAGTTTATTGAATATCATTGACATTCTATTGAAGCTAAGATAAGAATCGCGTGTTGGATCCGCCGCTATTGGCTTTGAATCCTTACACACTATAAAACCATCATCAAGCAGCTCATCGTTATAATCACCATGTCCTGCAAAAAATATAATCAACTGATCATCCTCTTTCAAATCTTTTGATAGTGTGACCAACGAATTGGTGATTTCCTCCTTCTTCTTATTAATCACATACTTTACTTTATAGCCATATTGATTAGTGAGCGTATCGCCAACGGCCTGCGCATCATTCAGTGGATTTCTCAGATAGGGCCAATCTTCAGCACTAGCGAATTCATTGGTAGCAATGATAATAGCTACTTTCTCTCCTGGTTTTTTTTCTGGCAAAACTTCAACCTTAGCATTACTCACTCTTCCTCCCCGCATTGTTTCTTCCTGTTGTACCATATCTTTCATCGGTTCAAGAAAATCCTTCTCAAAATAAATATCGAAATAGGGACTCTGGTAATCGCCGCAAATCACTTCATTCTTTCGAATGGAATACACCAGTTTATCTGCCACGCGTTTGTCTGCGAACAATTCAAACATATTCTGGTTTGAAGGAATATTTGTCAGATAATAGTTCATTGGTCCCTGATTCAACCTTACTTTATTGCAAACCAAATTATCAAGCCCCAATGTGTTTGTAACCATCACTACCCTGTTCTTCATACTTAAACTGGCAGCTACTGGATTCTTTTCAACGATGGCTTTTATGAATTCTGTCCTGAATCCTTCCGAAGGACCCGCTTCTGTAAAAAAGAATTGGTTATTGGCTGGTATGAGAGTAAAAAATTGGCTTAATACCTTTAGAGATATTCCTTCTTTAATCAGATAAGATGAATCTGTACTGGTCATTCCAAAAGGGGCAAAGACCGTTTGTTTTTCGCCTTGAATAGTATACCGCATACAGAACCCGGCAAAATTGAATAAAAAATAATCATTCGGTTTACTACTATCTACAATCTTCTGCAATGCTTCCATAATATTCTTTCTGGTTGCGTCATTACCAGTAAGAAGATAAGAATGTACTTTCTTTACTTTTCCGGCTGTATCCCATGCCATCCATTTCATGTATTGTGAAATAGAAAAATCAGAAAACTTACGGGCATCCGAAATACAATTCATAACCTGTAATTGCTGAGTTGAAACATATTCATTGATACCAATAGAAACAACCCATAAGGCACCATTCCCTTTTCCTGTTCCCCGAATTGGACTTATCCCTTTTATGCCATCTCCAGAATATCCTTCATGTGCAATCAACAGAACCGTCAGAATCAGTAACCAGAATTTTTTATTCATAATGTTCGGTATAAAACAAATCTGCCGTCCAAATGGTACGGCAGATTTATTATTTGATTATATTATACAAGAGGTTGTATCTGTAGCCATGTTCAGGGGTTGCACTTTTTGTTTCCCCCGGGTTGCACCCGGGGTCATTGTTATTCAACCCCTTCGGGGTTGGGTGACAAACATTCACCTTCAACTACTTCCCAACTTCCGACTCCTGACTATTGACTCCCGACTTGTATTCACTCCCCGGACTTTCCTTCCGGTCTTCCGGACTTTTCTTCCCGTCTTCCCGACTACTTAATTACACTAAGCCCCACCGGATTCGAAGAATACAAAATCTTAAACTCCTGTCCATCAATCAAAAATGCTTTGAAGATAGCCTGAATCTTTGTTCCGGCTGGAACTGGCAACTCAGAATAAGGAAGGAACAATTCAAAGTCATTGGATGTAGCTTTATTAGCTGTCAGCGTCTTACCAGGAAGGAATTTGAATCCCTTATAAGTTGCTACCACATTACTGATATTGTATTTATCATTATTATCCATGATTGGATCTCCATTCTCATCATAGAAGAGTACACTGAAATACACCTGGCCTTCAGCACCTGCAGTTTTGATGTTGAATGAAGGATACAATAACAGACCCCCTTTTTCAGGACTATTAACAACTATCATCTTTGTATAGTTAGTAACTATAAAACGAGGTACTTCACCTTCCCTGTTACCAACTTTTGGATACAGTGCTCCTACCATTGCTATATCACCAGCAGAAACTACATTGTTCCAACCAACTGCATATCCGTTTGTTGTCCAACGGGCAAATACTGGATAGTGCATGATTGAATACTTATCGTAATTAGTACCATGAGTATAAGTCATGCTGTACTCCTGGAAAAGGTTAACATCCACCTTCATCTTATCCCAACCTTGAGATTGTTCCAATTCTTTGTAAACAACTTCTTTATTCCAGGGAATACCAGCTTTAGGGCTATAATGTTCGTGTAATAAACCGATAGCATGACCGAATTCATGCATTACCGTTCCGTGCATTGATTCTGCAGTCTGGAAATCGGTTGTATCAAGGTTCATTGTTTTTACATCCTGTGGAATTGTTTCGGCAATAGTTCCAATCATGGAATTATGACCGCCTTTATCATCAAGATTCACTCTGATGGTAGCCGGACCATAATCAACAAAATCGAATTTTATATTGGCATATTGCTCCCATTCTTTTGCATAGGCTTTAACCCTTGCTTTCATAGCAGGACTTCCTGTAAGAATACGAACCTTAAGGGTACTTCCATTTTCCCATAAGTAGTAAGGGTCCACCAGACCTCTTGCTCCTTTCGTAGTATCGAAAGTTGTCATGCGGGGAGATTCCATTACAGAAGTACAACCGTATTTATGAGCTACAGATTTAACGGATGGTTTTGGCTTCTGTTGAGCCCATCCCTGAAGACTTACCAATGCTGCAGACATCAATAGTAAGCTACGAAAAGTATTCATGTTCATTTGGTTTTAGGTGTTACTCTTTCAATTAAACCGTTTCAATCGGTTTTACGTTATAAACTTAGCCATATGGTTGGGTACTTCCAATACCCACCAGCCACATTTTTTGATTTTTTACTAAGAATCTTTAAAAGAAGAGGGAAAACCACCTAAATAATGGAAAATGAATGTTTTTTTAAGCCCGAGTTTGAGCTATATCAATGAATGACGCTGATTTTTTTAGTCTCCTGCATCCATTCTGTCTCAAACCGACAGTAATAAGTACCCGATGCCAGTTTATCGAGAGATTCGATAGTGATGGTATGTACACCAGAACTAAGCCTGTTATTCATATTCACAACCCTTACTTCGCGACCAAGCATATCTGTAATAACCAGTTTCACAGTAGAAGGACGGGTTAACTTGAAACGAAGAGTTGCAGTGGAAACAGTTGGATTAGGGAATAACTGAAGTGCTAATTGTTGTTGTTGAACTGTCTTTTCCTTATTAGGATCTTTAAGCTTTACTAATGTAAGATTTTCTGAAAGGAAAATAGGAGCTCCAGTAAGTGGTATGTTCTCAAAAGGAATACTTGTACTTGCCATTGTGGCCGAGAAGTTCCACTCCCTTCTATACAAATAGGGAGACACACTCATTGCCAGAGGAAACGAATAAGTGGCAGACGCTACTTCTGATTGATCGGTGGCCGTTTTTGCCCATAGAACATAGGTATGGTTACCTATACTATCGGTAAAAGCACCACCACCAATAGTGGAGGGTAGTCCCATAGCAGCAGTACGACTGGCATTATATCTGGAATAACGTAAAATATCAGATACGGTCTTATTTGCTATTCCTTCATCTGAAAGCTGTTGCTGATAAACGCCTCCATTCTGGAGCGGGCCAATTCCTTCCAGTTTCTTATAAAGTCCCATCAACTGATAAGGGTCATTTGCTTCGGCTTCCGATTTGGAATCACCCAACAGATATATATAAAGTTGCTTGATATCTTCTTGCTGGGATCTCACATGTGCTTTAATCACATAGTTTCGTTGCGCTTCAACCGAACCTATCATATCGTCCCACGATTTCCTTGAAATATTATTCTCTGTACATATAAAGTGCTTTTTGGGATATGTGCTATTATCGTACCCATAAGCAGTTAATACATCCTGCATCTTATTCTTTATAGAGATGAAAGTATCTACACCACTATCAGAATGTCTTGTATATGTGAATCCTCCAATAGCATTATTCCAATAGCGCAAATAATACATTGGATAATTATGATAACTCAATACATCGAAGTAAGCTCCTCCTTTTAATGGAAAATCAGAACTTATAGTACCATCTACCGGGTTATCTGTATTTCGCAGAATAGCATCCAAAAAAGCAGGATAGCCGATTCCACCTGTTGATACATACGCGGTAGGATCTACATACTTTATAACTTCATAACTTATACGAAGCATCCTGATATAGTTATAAATAGGCGCTCTCATATTTAACAGGTCGCATGGCGGAGGATTGTTTTCCCACCAATTACCTGCTTGTCCTGGGTCCTTATATGCGTTTGCCCCTACATCAAAATCAGGTTCGTTCATTATCTCCCAAAACTTTGTAAAGCCTTTATATCGGATAGCTACCTTATAGAGATAAGTCGCGTAAAGATTGTTATCATTTACCGGAGTGCCATTTTCTCCCGCATCCCAAATGGGATCATACATGTTATTGAACATCTGGGAATGGATACTGCATCCACTATAAAAGCAGGGTCTTTATGCGTATCTTCAGGAAACCCGACAAAAACCGTTTGATCTCTTACCCCCAAACTGAAATAATGTGCATATTCAGCAAGGGCGAAATCGTAATCCAAAATAATTAGTGAAGTATTCAGGAATATTAAGTCGAAATGTTTTGCATCCCGCACCAGGAACTCCTACAAGGGTATTACCAGCAGCAATATTTGATAGGGCCAGATTATCCCAGCTATTTCCATAATAACCAGGGTTAATGCCATACATATAATATCCGTTATAAGGCGGAACACTACCTGGGTCGTTGGCTGTATATGGTTGGGAAAAAGATGCAGAAGTGAATAATGCCAGCAGCATTATTATAAGCAGGTACCTGAAAGTATGATATGGTTTTCTGTTTAACATAGGTCGGATGCGTCAATGAAGCAAGAATGCTGCCAAAATTCATTGACATGGATTAATAAACTAAAAACGAAGAATTAAAGAATCTGTTGCAGTGCCGCTTTGAGAAATGGGAAAAATTGCAGGGTCCTCATGATCCTGATTTCCTCAGCCAGACTGGTTTCATTATCAAGGAATTTAAAGACTGCCGCTGCTTCATTCTTTCGGAAAAGGCGGGAGAATATTTCCTTACAAGGAGGGGTTGCCTTTATCTAACAAATTAAGGAGTACACTATCATAAAAATGAAACCTTTGTGGAGCAGGGCTAATGGACTGAATATCTTTACCTTGTAGCATGCAAGCTACTATTGCACTAGACTGTTTCTGAATGAATTGAAACGTATATCCGGTTGACGATTTTGTTTGTCCACCAGCTATTCCAATATTAAAAATTCCATGTTCATAAACGGGAATTTGACATTTGTCATTGGGATAATTCCGAACTCTTCTTCTTCGATGCTATAATCGTTTATGTGTAGGAAGTTCTCTATGTAATATTTCAACTCCTCATTGTAAACTTTTTTCTCCAACAGGGTTGCTGTGAACAAGGTATATTCAATTAATGCACTATCGGCACTAAGTGGTAATACATATACAAAGCTGGCTCCGGGAGTTTGATGAATTCGGAAATCCATCAAGGTCCCTTTGTTAGAGTAAATACCGGCTTTTCTGTTTTTATGATCCAGCCCTTGAAATGCTGTAGCAGATGATATGTTTTTGGAGCTCGGCGGGTGCACTGAAGATGGAATTGAATACAATGGTTCCATCGGTAAGAATTGTTTTGCCATTTAGTTCAATACTGCGACCGCTTTGCTGCATCTCTCCAAACTTTGCCTCTCCATATTCAATAGTTACAGATGGATGAGATGCAGCTTTTGCAAAACAGTGCTCGTAAAAATCTATACCCCTAATCATCTTATAAGTATAAGGGGCCATTTGTAATGGGATGGCTTCGCCAGTATCATAAAAATCGAGATGCTCCCATTTCTTATGGACTATTTCTTCGAAATAACCAGGATCCTTTTCCCAGAAGCACCAGGTACGGTCATTTAATTTTTTCGGTGATTTTTCAATAAGCAATAATTTCTTATTGCGAAGAAGGTCGGCATCTATCATGCGGGAAAGCAAGCTGAGTCCAGCAGCTCCAGCGCCAATAATTATATAGTCGTAAGAAGAAGCGGGCATTATTCAGGTTGAGAAGGTGCATATTCCACCTGCTGGGCAGCCATCAGGGCCTTATCTTTCATAATCTTTTCCCAGTATTTCTTGTGCGCATAAAGCATCCCAAAAGATTCACCTTCATGTTTATCAAGATGTTTGTGATGCATCTTATGCGCCCATCGTATTGCTCTAACATAATTGCTTTTGGAACGGGAGAACCATTTAAACCTTTGGTGAATGATTACATCATGAACCAGAAAATAGGCAGCACCATATGCCATGATGCCAAACCCTATCGCTTGTTGCCAGTAACGAGCTTCTAGTGTGCCATATAAAATGCAGAGAAAACTGGGAACAGCAAATATTACAAAGAAGGCATCATTCTTTTCAAAAAACCCGGGCCTCACCCTGTGATGATCTTCATGCAAATACCACAGAAAACCATGCATCACATATTTATGCGTTAACCAGGTGATACCTTCCATTACTACGAATGTTCCTACTAAAACAAGTATATATAATACTACCGCCATAACTACTTCTATTAAGAAATTAAAACCTGCTGATTGGCCGATTGATGGGTAACCGCCCATTCTTTCACTTTGGGAAAAGCAATATGGAACCAGGTGGTATACTTATCAGGATGTGATTGGAGTGATTCTTCAATCGCGTCAATGCTCTTGTAACAATAATCCTTAACTTCAGACGGATTAGGTTTAAAGGGACCTTCAAACAGGCCTGCATATACATGATCGAATTCATGTTCAATCAATCCATTGTCGAATTCACTACGATAAGAAAAGTCAAATATTTTTTTAACTGGAGTGCTGAAACCCATTTCTTCCCTTAAGCGGCGTGAAGCTGCCTGGTCGGTTGTTTCGCCGGGATTGGGATGACTGCAACAGGCATTTGTCCATAAGCCTCCGCTATGGTATTTTTCTGCAGCTCTTTGCTGCAATAGCATTTCACCCTTGCTGTTGAATATGAAAACACTGAACGCCCTGTGAAGAAGGCCTTTTCGATGTGCTTCCATTTTCTCCATTACACCAACAGGTTCGTCATGTTCATTTACCAGAATCACTTCCTGTACTTCATTCATCATACAATCACTAGATTAATTTCAACTGATTCTTCACGCCAGCCCTTACCAGGATCATAGCCTTGTGATAGTTGGGTATCCGTATCCTGGTTTCAAGGATTTGTGAAGGTTGGGTTTTACGTATCTTTTTGAAGAGCGAAAGGTAGTATTTGTAAGCCACATAAACGCCAAAACGGGCTTTCCATGGCAGCATTAGTATTCCTTCATACGCATGTTGGAAATCGGTGGCAATATCTTCTTCTATCTGTGCTTTTGTATGGCGGTTAAAATTCGAAAAATCAACCCCCGGGAAATAGGTCCGGTTCAGGGAATGATAATCAGCTTTCAAATCGCGAAGGAAATTCACTTTCTGGAAAGCAGCCCCCAGTGATTGGGCTGATGGTTTAAGTTTGGCATACAATTCCTTATCCCCATCACAAAATACAAAAAGGCACATCAATCCTACAACTTCCGCACTTCCATAAATATAATCGTTATACTGCTTCTCGTCGTAAGCTTGCTTATGAAGATCCATCTCCATGCTCCTGAAGAATGCCTCTACCAGATCATGGCTGATATTGTACTGGTTAACCGTTAACTGGAAACTATGCAAAATAGGATTCAGGCTCACTTTCCGCTCAATAGCCTCAAATGTGGCAGCCTTGAATTCTTTGAGCAAAATCTCCTTGTCGTGCTGGTGAAAAGTATCCACTATCTCATCTGCAAAACGCACCAATCCATAGATATTATAAATGGGAATGCGCAAATCATTATGCAGCAACCGGATGGCGCTGGCAAATGAGGTGCTGTACTCCTCGGTGGTGATCCTGCTGCAGAGTTGGCTTACTTTATGGAACAATGGCATCATACGTTTATCAATTTACTGAATTTGCAGCTTTATGATATGAGTTTTTCTAAAATATCTACTATTTTGTTTAACAATTACGGCAATTATTCCTCAAACACTTAACTGCCATCAAATTAGCAACATCAATACTGAAGCATCTTCAATACCTCTCCTGCTACTATCTCACCACTAATCAGGCTGGGGGGTACACCAGGACCAGGTACGGTTAGCTGCCCTGTATAAAATAAATTGTCTACTTTTTTGCTTTTGCATGAGGGGCGGAAAATAGCTGTCTGCATAAGGGTATTGGCTAAACCATAAGCATTCCCTTTGAACGAATTATAATCCTTTACAAAATCTGTATAGGCAAACGACTTTTGGTAGATGATGGAATCGCGCACTGATTCTCCAATATGTTTTTCAAAACGATCTACTATAAGGTCGAAATATTTTTTCCTCACCGCTTCCGTATCATCGCTTAATCCGGCAGCAACAGGAATCAGGAATACCAGATTCTCAGATCCTTCGGGCGCTACAGTTGGGTCGGTTACAGAGGAAGCACTAACATAAAACAGCGGTTGCGTTGGCCATTCCTTAGTAGTGTATATTTCTATCGCATGCTTATCAAAAGGAACATCAAAGAAAAGCATATGATGCAAAACACTTTTCAATCGCTTATTGAGTCCAACATAATATAACAAACAAGAAGGCGCCATCAGTCTTTTTTCCCAATATTCCGGAGAATAGGACTGATGTGAAGCGGGCAATAATTTCGACTCAATGAATTGATAATCGGCACCGCCTATTACGGCATCAGCTTCATAAACTCCTGTATCTGTATGCACTTTCTTTGCTGCGTTCGATTGTATTTCTATCCTGTTTACATTCTCGTTGAATTGGAATGTAACCCCTTTTTCTATGGCTAACTTATACATTCCTTCAACAACACTATACATACCTCCTTTTGGATACCAGGTACCGCCCACTATATCGGAATAGTTCATCAGGCTATATAAAGCAGGTGTATTTTCAGGTAAGGCTCCTAGGAATAAAACGGGAAACTCCAGCAGCTGACAGATACGTGGATGAGTAAAATACTTACGGATATGTTTCTTCATGGAGGTAAGTAAATCGAGACGCAAAGCGCCTTTCATTACATCCCAATCAATGAATTCAGTGATAGATAAGCCTGGTTTGAATACCAGCTTTTGCATGCCTACCCTGTATTTATATGCGGCTTCTTCCAAAAAAGCATCCAATTTTTGGCGGCCCCTGGCTCCCATGACTCCAGCACTTCGCGAAAGGCTTCATAACTGGCTGGCACATCCGTAAATCCGGATTCCCAATAAACACGATAAGATGGATCGAGTCGTTCTAATGTATAATAGTCTTCTACTTTCTTTCCAAAACTCGCGAAATATCTTTCGAATACATCACGCATCCAATACCAACTTGGCCCCATATCGAATGTGAAACCGTCTTCTTTCAATTGCCTGGCTCTGCCTCCGGGTGTTGGCTGTTTCTCCAATACAGTCACTTCAAGACCATCTTTGGCCATGAAGGTGGCTGCTGCCAATCCGGCAAATCCGCTTCCAATAACTACAATCTTTTTCAGAATACTATTTTTAGTTTAACTCAACCTTTTGCAGTTGTTCCTTCAGTAATTTACGGGCAAAATGAATACGACTCTTTATTGTTCCTAAAGGTTCTTCCAGCATATCTGCAATTTCATGGTATTTATAACCATCAAAATATAGCAGGAAGGGATTCCTGAAAATTTCAGGCAGGTTATGAATGGCCAGTTGAATATCTTTTAAGCGAAGATTACTTTCAGCTGGATTACTCACCACTACAGAAGGACTGCTATTGAGCAAAAACTCATTAGGGGTAGAATCGAATATCGTCTGTTGCTTGGCTTTACGACGATAGTTATTGATGAAGATATTACGCATGATGGTGTACAACCAGGCTTTGATGTTGGTACCCACATGGTATTTGTCTTTGTTAGAGAGCGCACGGAACAACGTTTCCTGAAACAGATCTTTTGCCGCCTCGTTATCGCGAGTCAGGGTAATAGCAAAAGGTTTAAGAAATTCAGCATTTGAAACCAGTAACTGGTTAAATTCTAGCGTTGACATGGCAAAGAGTGTTTAATGAATTACAATGCAAACTTAAACAATAATTACCCAGGCCCAAGAATTTTTGTTTAATATTTTGCTAAAAAAGATTAAACAATCGTAGCGCTTTAAAAACCAGCTATTTAAACATTAACTATTTCTAAAACTGGCTACAAAATCATGTACTTCAGCTAAAGATTTCTTGAAAATAAAGCCTTTTGAAGGGGCTTTGTGGACGTTTTGGACGAACTGTCCTGATACAACAAAGGGGATTTCTGGTACCTGTTCTTTTAGAGTATTCAGGTATTTCTCCATTTTTAATTGTCCAACAACAGATGTGATATGTGTATAGAGGTATTGAGGTTTCTTAATATTTGAGATATAGGCAACATCTTTCAACGGCACATTTGCACCCAGGTATAACACCATCACCCCCCTGCTTTTCAACAGATAGTAAACATAGAGTAGACCCAGTTCATGATACTCTGTTTCGGGAAGGAAGAGTAATACGGTTTTCCCTGTTGGGAAACGGTTAGTAGCGCTTTCAATTCCTACCAGCAATTTCTGGCGGATGATATTTGTTACCAGATGCTCTTGTGCAGGATTTATATGATTTGTCTGCCACAGAATTCCTACTCTTTCAAGAAAAGGAAATAAGAGATTATTGATAGCTTTTTCGATGCCTTTTGTCTGGATGTATATATCCAGATCAGCTTCAAACTTATCAGTAGCCAGATCCACCATATGTCCAATCAGTGCATTGATCTGTCTTTCCTGTTGTGCCTGTATATCTGTAAGCGATTGAAGTTTAAGATGAATTTCGGATGTATTCATCTTATCGATATGGGAAATCTTAAACCCATATTTATTGAGCAGTGCTATATTAAGAACCGTTTTCAGCTCATCTCCAGTATAGTAACGGATATTGGTTTCAGTTCGCTGCGGCTTCAAGAATGAATAGCGCTGCTCCCAAATCCTGATAGTATGGGCTTTTATGCCTGAAAGGCACTCCAGATCCTTTATGGTAAATGAGTTCATGGCTTAATTACAAAAAAGAAGGAGAAAGGTTTAATGAAGTTCAAAAGGTTCAAGGGGTTCAAAAAGTTCCCCCGACGCGTCGGGGGGAATACATAAACCGCAGAGACGCGGTTTTTGAGTAATTCTTCTTGTTTGACCCACACGACCCGAAGGGGGGGGGGGGCCCCACGGGGGGGGTGCCTTTCCAGGAAAAAAAAGGGTTCCCCCCCGCCGGGCCTCCCCGCGCTCCTCCTCGGGTTTTTTTGGGCCCTGGGGGTTCAAGAACAAAAAAGAGACGCGGAGACGCAGGGAGAAATCCTCTGCGGCTCCGGGTCTCTGCGTGAAAAAAAGCGGGTTGTTACACCCGCCTTTGGAACTTTTTGAACTCTTGGAACCTTTTGAACTTAAATAAGTTTCGTATTCATTAATCGGTCTTTCTGAACTAACTCCTGCACCACTTTCGAAACCGCCGGCGAATTTCGTAATGCATCCAGATGCCGAAGATGATGAAGGTCGGTGCCTACTAAATCTATATAGTCTTGCTTTAAAAGATACTGCGCCATTTCCTGATTCTGCTTTCCATAGTATCCTGCCAATGAAAGCAGGTTCATTTGGAAAAGACAGCCAGCATTCTTCAATTCGTCATAAACTTTCTTTTGAGAGCCCAGATACGAATATCGTTCGGGATGTGCTAATATAGGTTGATACCCGTTCAACTGTAATTGGAATAACTGCTGCTTATAATCACCTGGGCATTGCTACAAAAGAGAATTCCACCAATACCATATTTCCACTTATGGTACGCAGTTTTGCACCCGATTCCAGTAAACCACTGAAATGATCGTCCATATAATATTCTGCAGCAGCAGATATTACAGTAGATGGATGAACTTGTTTCAGATGGGCGGTAAGTAATGCATGAGCCCCATCAATGGTTTCATCAGTATTTGGATAGAGGTCCTTAAAAATATGTGGAGTAGCAATAAATCTTTTAAACCCCAGATCTTCCAAACCCTTTTATCAACTCCAGTGAATTATCTACATCCGTCGATCCATCGTCAATACCCGGCATCAAATGCGAATGCATATCTACAGCGAGGTCGCTGTAAGAGACGGTGGAGGGGGGGGATTTTTTGAAGAAAGAAAACATGAGGGTTAATTAGGAAATGAGGTAATGTGGAAATGTGAAAATTAGGAAATGTGGAAATTGCAATTGAAACCGAAATGATGAAAATTATTAAAATTGAATTATTACACCATTCATCTCATATTAAAAATTACATTAGCAAAATTTAATCAAATGCTTACCGGCTGGTAAATTTTCACATTTTCAAATTTTCATTTTCCATTAATTTCCCTTTGTACACCTCCGCAATCCCTTCCCTCAACCCAATCTTCGCCTTCCATCCCATTCCATTAATCTTCGAAACATCCATGAGTTTACGGGGAGTGCCATCGGGTTTTAAACTGTCGAAAACGATTTCGCCGGTGTAGCCTACTATTTCTTTTACGAGTTCGGCTAGTTCTTTTATACTAACATCTTCACCGCATCCTATGTTCACTAAACCAGGATCATTATATTCCTGGAGAAGGAAGTAACAGGCATCTGCGAGATCGCTGGTATGAAGGAACTCTCGTTTTGGTGTACCCGAGCCCCAAACAGTTACAGAAGGCGAGCCATTCAGCTTTCCTTCATGAAACTTTCTTATTAATGCGGGAAGCACATGTGAAGTGGTGAGGTCATAATTATCATTAGGACCATACAGGTTCGTGGGCATTGCAGAAATGAAGTTACAGCCATACTGATCCCGGTAGGCATCACACATTTTGATACCAGCTATCTTGGCGATGGCATAAGGTTCATTGGTGTGTTCAAGTAAACCTGTAAGCAAATAATCTTCCTTCATTGGCTGAGGTGCCATCTTAGGGTAGATACAGGAAGAACCCAGGAACAATAATTTCTTCACTCCGTTCATATATGCCGAGTGAATGATATTAGCTTCAATCAGAAGGTTATCATAAATGAACTCCGCCCTGAAGGTATTATTCGCAACTATCCCTCCCACCCTTGCAGCTGCCAGCACCACATATTCCGGCTTCTCTTTGGCAAAAAAATCCGCCACCGCCTGCTGATTCCTTAAATCCAACTCAGCTGATGTCCGCAACAACAGATTGGTATGACCCTCCGCTTCAAGCTTTTTCTTTATTGCTGAACCAACCATGCCGCGGTGACCGGCGATGAAGACTGAACCCACTTTTCAACATTCTTGTTTACTAGTTCACGAATTTTAATTGGAAATTTGAAAATTTGGAAATTTGAAAATCAAACAGCCAGAGACCAATTAGAAGAAATTTGTAATTATTCAATTATATAATTTTCTTCAATACGGTTTCAAAAAGCTTAATCTGGGAATTCGACCTGGATTTTCAAATTTTCAAATTCCCAAATTTCACATTTCTAACTCAAACTGATTCTTTATCTCATACCCCGAATCCTTCAACAACTTCTCCCTCTTAAATATCTCAACATCCGATGCTACCATTTCAGCAACAAGCATTGGGAGATCGTACTTGGGTATCCATCCTAATTGGGTGTTGGCCTTGGTAGCGTCACCTATCAGCAGGTCAACTTCTGTGGGACGGTAATATCTTGGATCAACAGCTACAACTTCCTTTCCGATGGGGAGTTGATAATCGGGATTGCTGCAGGCAGTTATATAGCCCTTTTCTTTTTCTTCAGTTCCTTTGAACTCAACGGTTACTCCTACTTCTGCAAAAGCCATCTTTATAAAATCACGCACAGTAGTTGTAACTCCTGTGGCAATTACATAATCTTCCGCTACTTCCTGTTGAAGAATCAGCCACATAGCTTCAATATAGTCTTTGGCATGTCCCCAGTCGCGCTTGGCGTCGAGGTTACCGAGATAAATTGTGTCTTGCATACCAAGAGATATCTTGGCTACACCACGCGTAATCTTACGGGTTACAAATGTTTCACCTCTCAAAGGTGATTCATGGTTGAACAAGATACCATTGGCAGCGAACATACCGTAGGCTTCCCTATAGTTAACGGTGATCCAATAGCCATACAGTTTTGCAACAGCATAAGGACTACGTGGATAAAACGGCGTGGTTTCAGATTGAGGAACAGCTTGTACCAGTCCATATAACTCTGAAGTAGAGGCCTGATATACTTTTGTCTTTTTGGTGAGACCGAGCAATCTTACAGCTTCGAGTATACGAAGAGTACCGATACCATCGGCATTGGCGGTGTATTCTGGAGTTTCAAAGCTCACATGCACATGGCTCATGGCTGCCAGGTTATAGATTTCATCGGGCTGTACTTCCTGGATGATACGAATAAGGTTGGTGGAATCGGTCAAATCTCCATAATGCAATTTGAATTTCACTCCTTTTTCATGAGGATCCATATACAGGCTATCGATCCTGTCGGTATTGAATAAGGAACTACGGCGCTTTATTCCATGCACTTCATACCCTTTCTTTAAGAGGAAGTCGCTGAGATACGCACCATCCTGACCGGTTACACCGGTTACTAGAGCCACTTTAGACATGTTTCTTATTTTTATGTTTTTTTTCACGCAAAGGCGCGAAGGAATGTTTCTAATTTGGAGAACCCTGAAAAATTTAAGGCGCAACGAGTCACTCCGCGAAGACTCTCTATTCTTTCTATCCGCAGAGACGCGGAGACGCAGGGGGCAATCCTCCGCGTCTCTGCGTCTCTGCGGTTATTGTATTTCCTATGGAACCTCTTGAACTATTTAAACCTTTGGAACCTACTTTAAGAAAGTACTGTCCCACCTTCCTCGCTGGTTTCAAAAACAACGTAAAAGGATTGGGTCTTAACCCATTCAAACGCCAGGCCCAATAATCTTCTTGATTGGCTTTAAGGCGTTGTTTGATGGAAGCATTGCTGGCACCACCGGTACGCATCTTAACCAAGACTTCTGGAACGTAAGCAGCTTTGATCTTATTCTTTAATAAGAAACGAAGAATGATTTCGTAATCAGCTGCTGTCTTCAACTCCAGATTAAATAGACCTAGTCTGTCATACACACTTTTCCTCACAAAGAAAGATGGATGTGGTGGCATCCATCCATAATAAAAACTTCTTTTGGTATAGGTTCCTGCCTTCCAGGTACGAACAATCTTATTCAGGTTTACAGGGTCTACATATTGCAGATCACCATATACCGCTTCTACTTCTGGATTCTGGAACTGCTCCATCACTTTCTCCAACACCTTATCATGGATATAGAGATCGTCTGAATTAAGGATGCCAACAACTTCTCCTGTAGTGAGTCCGATACCTTTGTTCATAGCATCATAGATACCTTTATCTTTTCCGCTTACAGTTTTACTTACATGCGGATATTGCGCTACCAGTTCAAGCGTATTATCTTTCGACACCCCATCCACAATGATATGTTCTATATCTGGATAGGTTTGTCTTGCTATACTTTCAAGGGTGTCCTTTACAGTAGCAGAACTATTGTAGGTAGCAGTTACAATGGAAATCTTCATAGTATTATCGGGTCGTAATCACACAATTCTCCAATACAAGCATATCCATATTGGTACGGAGATAGCATTCTAATGCATCTTCCGGTGAATTTACAATCGGTTCGTTTTCGTTGAAAGATGTATTCAATAGAACAGGAACCCCTGTTTTCTTACGGAAGCTTTCAATAAGATTATAATAACGGGGTGTCACTACTTTATCTACAGATTGCAATCTGCCCGAACCATCAGCATGAACAACGGCTGGCAATACGGCATGTTTTTCTTTTTTAAATGGAAACACTTTCTCCATAAAAGGCACTTCATCTGTCACTTCAAAATACTCCCCAACGTATTCCTTTAATATTGATGGTGCAAATGGACGGAAACTTTCTCTTCTCTTGATTTTTGCATTCAACAGATCTTTTGCATCGCTTCTACGTGGGTCAGCTAAAATAGAACGTCCACCCAATGCCCTCGGACCAAATTCAGCTCTTCCATTAAACCATCCAACCACACCAGAATTAATCAATTGGTCGCTCACTCTATCGTACAAGGTATCATCATCCAAGCGTTCATATTTTATATTGCGCGATTTCAGATAGGTTTCAATTTCATCGTTGGTGAATCTGGCTCCTGTATAGGCCGACCAGATAGCAGGCTGACGAGGTTGCTTCAATATGTGATTGTACACATAAAGAGCTGCACCCATTGAAATACCGGCATCATGACCAGCAGATGGGATGTATACGTTGGTGAATGGTGTATTCCTTGTAATCTTTCCATTAGCCACAGAGTTCTGTGCCACACCACCAGCAATACATACATTTTTAAGACCGGTACGTTTTTGCAAATGGGTAAGGATATGGAAAATCAATTCTTCGGTTATACGTTGTATAGAGGCAGCCATATCCTTATGATACTGACTCAACTCTTCCGATTTTTTGCGTTGAGGTCCTAATTTCTCCACCATGTATTCAGAGAATAAAGGCGCTACTTTAGGGATATGATCGTCACCATAACCTACTATACCATGTTTGGCTGAACGGAAGTATTTTGAATTGAGAGAAAAGAGACCATCCTTTCCAAACAATATGATATCACGAAGCTTATCTACATATTGTGGAACTCCATATGGCGCCAATCCCATCACTTTATATTCATCGCCATAATGCGGGAATCCCAACCATTGGGTAAGGGCTGTATAGAACAATCCAGCTGAATGCGGGAAATCCACCGAATCAAGCACTTCAATCTGATTGCCTCTGCCGATGCCGATCATGGTAGTACTGAAATCGCCCGAACCATCTATCGACAGCAAGGCTGCTTCCTCGAAAGGAGATGCAAAGAATGCAGATGCCAGGTGAGCACGGTGATGCTCTACCTGATGAATCTTATTTTTAAGGCTGCTTTTATAAACGTGGATATCGAGTGCTGCCAGCTCTTCTTCCAAAGAAGAAACTTTACGGGCATTTTTCACCCTGTCAAGAACGGCGTTCCATCCACCTCCTGGATTTTTCAACAGGAACATCATTTTCTTTTGCAACTTAGCCATGGGATCACGACCGATAGCGATATGATCCACTTCATTGAGTGTGATACCTGCTTCCTGCAAACAGAATTGAACAGCCATAGACGGGAATCCCGCCCAGTGTTTCACTCTTCTGAAGCGTTCTTCTTCTGTAGCTGCTATCATCACTCCGTCTTTAAAAATAGCCGCGGATGAGTCGGCATGGTACGCGTTTAGTCCAAGGATATACATATTAGCTGAATAAACTTTTATATTGAATTTTTAATGCCTGATTGTCAATTGATGATTGTGCCAATTGTTTCGCCCCTTTACTCCACAAATCATACTCAACTTGATTCCAGTTCACTGCTTCCTGAATCTTTTCAGAAAACATTTCTGGTGCATCTAAAGGTAGTTCCCACCCAGCTTTTACAGGTGCCAGATTTTCCATGGCGTTTGGTCGCTTGATAAGAACCGGTTTACCAAGAATAAGTGATTCGAAAATGGCATGCCCAAAGTTCTCTCCTTTTGTGGGTAAAACCAGAATATGTTGAGTTGCTAATAATTCCTGCAACAGAGGAAATGCTAATTCACCAGCGCTTTTAACTGTAATTTCTGCAGGAATTTGCTCTATGATTTTTTTACACTCTTGCCAATATCCCTGATCTTCCATTGTACCTGCAATAGTGCAGGTTACCTGGCCTTTTACAGAAAGAAGTGCATTTAATAAATAGTCCAGATTCTTGATTGGATGAATTCGTCCAACAAAAATGATGTTCAGCGAACCTTCCGACTTAGTAACCGGTAAAGGTTCCTTTTTCAAAGTTGTTGGGAATGACCTTACCAGTTCAATCGAATTATTCGGGTATCGCTTTTTTATATCATCAAATTCCGTTTGATCAGTAGCCTGGAATTTCAATTGCCGATGCAATCCCAATATTGAAAATATTGTCAAATATATTTTTTTCTTACCTGCCTTGAATTGAAGGGCCGATTGCTTCAGCATTCCTCTCGGTGCCATTATGAGTTTTGACTCAAGTGAGGCAAACCGCTTCATCAGCAATGGATATACAGCAAAGTACTTTGAGAAATAGCTATTAAGATAAATGAAATCCGGGTTTAGTTTATTTATAGTTGCCAGTATATTCCCCCAGCTTAAAAATTCCGGTGAGGCATAAAATACCTTTACAGATGTTGAGGCATAATCCAACCATTTATCCGATTCAATGCCAGCAAGTGGTTTTGAATCATTCAAGTCCCTATCGCCTGTAAACACAAACACCTCATACTCTTCCTTCATCTGCAAAGCGAAATTCACGCAAGACCTTACTGGGCCACCGGCTTTATAAGCGGGATCGAACCAGTCGGTGAAGAGAAGGATGGTTTTTTGCCAGGGTATTCAAATGTCTACTTTGAAAATTTCAAACCAGTCTGGCAAAGATTTTATTGTAACCCTTGAAATATAGATTCCAGAAACATTTGCCGCTACCCCGCCCATATATTTTGGCGATTCATTTCTGCTCAATTCTGTCATCATTAAGATATAATCTTTATCATTAGCAACATTCAAAGAAAGATCATCTATTCCACGACCATCACCAGTACATTCAGGATCTTTTGAATTGAAACATTGGAAAGTCAATCCTGTTGTAAGCAATTTATAATTAGCCCCTTTTTTAATAAAATCAAGTGGCCGTTGTTTGTATTGGAAATTTATATTCCAGAGAAATAAATTCAGATCCTTGTTGTCAGGTTTTACCTGTAAGCCCCACGAGATAAATATTCTGGCAATGCAATCGTCCTTTAAAATTTCCGATTGAAAATGTAACAGCTGAATCCATAGCTCTTGGAGCTACCATTGCTCCATCTACTAATAGAGTGCCTTCGCCTTCCAGTTTTAACGGCGTTCTTTCTTCTCCTTCCCACCAACAGTCGCGCGCTGTTAGTGAAGCCTTGTTTAATAAAGTGGTCCCGGCAAACTGGCCACCCCAATAAGTTAGTTTATGGTTCCTTTTCTGCAGCCACCAAAGGGACCTGCATCAATATAATTACCGTCGGAGAAAAGCTATTGTTCTTTTCGATATAAGTATAATCAAGCTTATCTGCCCAGATGGATCGCTTGCATTGGGAGTATAACTGGTCAATCAAAACCTGAGAAGCGGGCTGGTCGATTCCAGTAAAGTGAATTGCGGGCATGGAAACCTTCATTCTCTTCATCACCTGCAACAGACAGATCTCTTATCCGGACCTGGGTTGGACCAGCAATTGTAATTATAGGGAAGAGCCCTAAATGAACCCTTTACCTTTTTTAACACGGAAGCTTCTATCAGTCCTTCCCCTACTAATTGCATATCACTACCCGCTGGAATCTTCAAAGGTTTATCAATAAGAAATTCACCGTAAGGGAAATGTATTACTGGTTTATTTCCCTTTAAGCAAAGAGCCTCATCAATCAATTTTTGTATTGCTGTGGCATTAGCACCAACCGGCACTTCAAAATTTCCTTGGTTGTTTATGATAAGAGGAACGGGATACGAAATTATTGTTGATGGAAAGTAGTTTATCAAATCCACAGCCTGGACCACTATAATTGAATATGAGATCATCACCCTTGAAACCTGCTGCGGCTTCAAAGTAGTTACCAGAAAGATCAAGATTTCCAAAATGCCTGTATACGATGGCTGTTGTTTTAACGCCTATAACAACGTTATTTCTAAAATGCGTTTGAAAGGGCGCATGTATTAAAGGAATCTACCAGAAACTGATTGGCATTTTTCGAATAGCAACCTCTAACTGAAACATAATAGCCTCAATATTTACTATATCTGAAAGTTTGGAATTATAAAAATGTGATCTGAAAAGATGATAATTCCCGTGCTTATTTCTCAACCCTATCTCACAATTTACAAACCTGCAGTCCCAAACCCAATAATCCAATGCATTAAATCCCCTGATCACTATACCAATAGCACAATTGAAAAAGGAGCATCTTCTTATGGTTATTTCAGAATCATTACTGCCAGTTCCATCTTCTCCCTGACCGCCATATGTTCCTCCAATAATACCATTCTGAAGTGCCCCTACAAATGAACAATCACTTACCTCAATATTCAATGAAGCGAAACTTCTTGTTTTACCATCATTCCACTTTTCCTTCCATTGTATAGCTACTCCTTTAATATTCTTCTTTCCAGCGGCATCCCATTTTATCCTGGATACTTTGAAGTAGGCCGAACCATTAGCCCAGAACATAGTATCATCATCCCCCCCAACCCATTTAATGATTGTCTTTTCGGGGTCTTCTCCTATTATGTTGACCCCCATTTTACCTCTCAGGCTCAATGTTTTTGATATGCAATAAGTCCCTGCCGGCAAATAAACGGTTACATAAGGATCCTTATCCTTATTGAAATTCATTAGAGTAACCGTTAATTCATCTAAAGCTTTTTCAAGTCCCTTTGTGTCGTCAGCAGAGCCATTTGCCTTTACGCCAAATCGTTGCTTAACATTTGCCCATCCAGCATATGGACCGTTAAATTCTTCAAATCCTGTCTTCTGTGCTTCAGCATAAAAGATAGAAATCTGCAAAAAAACCAAAAGAGATAAAATCCTTCTCATTACATTTCATTTTTTTGCATCCAATAATCAAGAATTACAAAAAGCCAAACTTCCATCCAACGAACAGTAGGATCTCCTTTGAGGAAATTCTTCCAGGTTGCCTTCAGTGCATCTCCATGTATAAAATCTCTGTGGGAAATATTATTAATATGTTCTTCACAGAAATCTTTCAATTCTGTTTTTAGCCAGTATTCCCAGGAAAAGAAACCCTTTTTAGGCCTGTTTACAATTTCCTGGAGGCAAAAGGTCCCCCATGCTTTCGACAAGCAATTTTTTAGGACTATTACCCAATTTCCATTTATCAGGTATCTGTAAAATAAAACTTATCAGGTCATGATCAAAAAACGGCTCCCTTATTTCAAGCGATACCGCCATACCCATTTGATCGGTATCGCGAAGTAATGTCTGTTGAGTATACCCCATATATTCAGCAATAGAAACCTGGCTTAGATATGGGAACCTATCTATAGAAGAAACTGCTTCTTTTAATTGAAGTTCGAGTGAAGTATCAAAACCTTTTTCACATTTAATCAGATGCGATAGGTGCGATTTTGGAATAATCCTTCTGAATTCTGGATAGAAGCCTGCTATAGAATTTTCCTTTGCCGTAAGGATACTTCGCATTCTCTCAGCTCTGGCAGATTTACCTGAGGCAAGTACCGGCGCCATCATCCTCCGCAATACACCAGTACTATTCCAGAATGGAGCCAGTTTCTTTAATTTGAGATACTGACTAAAAAAGGGATATCCTGCAAACAATTCATCACCTCCAACTCCCGACAACGCTACAATCAGTCCGCTTTTTTTTATGGCCTTCGAAACAACATATGTATTAATTCCATCACCACTGGGAGAATCCATTGCATCTAAGCCTGCCCTCAGGTCATCAAGGAAAACTTTTGGATCCAATAATACCTGATTATGATTTGTATTGAATTTCTTAGCCACCATATTGGCATATTCAGATTCGTCATAATCCTTTTCATTAAAGCCTATCGTGAATGTATTCGGCTTACCTTGTCCTGAAAGGGCCATCAATGCTACCACAGCACTTGAGTCAATTCCTCCAGATAAAAAGCGCCAATAGGCACATCACCAACCATTCTGCGTTGAACAGCGCTGGTCAGTAGACTAAATACCTTTTTCTGAATTTCTTTTTCATCATTAAAATCAAATTCTTCCCTGGTGTTAGTAATATCCCAATATAAACCCGCTTCAAAAGTAGTTGTTGAGATACGAATATATCCTCCAGGAGGAACCTGGTTAACACCCTTTACTATTGTTTCTCCGGTGCCCATTGATTGGAAACTGAAGAAATCCAGAACAGCATTGTACGACATTTCATGCGGAACAAACCCACTTTTAAGAAGAGGCCTTATTTCAGATGAAAATACAAGCCTTGAGTTATCGGCATAGTAATAAAGCGGCTTAACGCCCATCCTGTCTCTCACCAATAATAATTCCTGCTTTTGTGAATCCCATAAAGCAAATGCAAACATACCCTTCAAAGGTCCAGGCGCCATGCCATATTTTTCATAAGCGGCGAGCAAGGCCTCCGTATCACCATTAGTACGGAATGGATATCCACTACATTTCGACTTTACCTCAGCAAAATTGTATATCTCGCCGTTGAAAACTATTTGTATCGCCCTGCCGTATCCGAAAAAGGCTGATTCGCTTCAACCGATAAGTCGATAATGGAAAGCCTTCTATGGCCTAATCCCACATTACCGTTACAAAAAACACCATCTGCATCTGGTCCCCTGTGTGGCATTGCATCTGTCATCCTTTTGATAGATGAAGATTCAACGGTGGATTTATCCTTGTTAAATATTCCAGCTATTCCGCACATCAGTTTTTCGAATAAATGGTTTTGTATAAATCAAAATACATAGAAGCGATCTTGTCAGGATTGAATCTTTTCACATTTTCAAATCCGGCTGCAACCATTCCGTTACGATAATTAGAATCAGAAATAATTTTCTCAAAAGCAGTCCTTATGGAAGCTATATCCAAAGGGTCTACCAGAGCAGCGGCATTGCCAGCCACTTCTGGCATGGAAAAAGCATCGCTGGTTACTACCGGGCGGCCTATTGCCTGTGCTTCCAGTATCGGCATTCCGAATCCTTCATAAGTAGAGGCCAGTGTAATGATATCGGCTTTTTCATACTTAACAATCATATCGGCATCACTTACTCCCCAGTTATACTCATACTCGATATTATATTTCTTTAACATGGCTTCATAGTCAGGATTATGCTTCCCGATTATTTCCAAAACACAAGGGATTGTACTTAATGCTTCAATCAGTCTTGGTATATTTTTGTTTAGGCGCCGTGCCAATCTGTAATATTCTTGGCTTTACAGCATTGAAGATTTATCTTTCCTGACAAATTTATCTGAGATCGCCACAGGTATCACCACAATCTTATCCGGATCGCAGGCATGATGCTTCAAAATCTCGTTCTTGGTAGATGTGGAAATGGCGGTTATGAAACGGCTTCTCCTTTCAGGAATTACCAGCCAGAAAAGCTTCAGAATCTTATATTTTAGTCCGGAAGAAGTCTCCAGATGCACACAATCGAGGATAGTATGAATAGTTTTCTTTCTGCTTAAAAATAATCCGAGATAGTTAACATCTCCGGTAATATGATTTACAGCAGACTGTTTATACCAGGCTTCCACGCAATTGTAAAGTCTTTTAAAAAGACCAGAACTCTCGTATTTTGAAAATACTACTACAGGCTCAATCTTTTCTTTCAGCCTCTCTCTGATATCATTGAAAATGAATTCAACACTATAATTTCCAACCGTACGCGGCTTTCTATGGAAAAAAACCACTTTGAACCTTTCCTTATTGTACAGTGCCATAATTTCTTTGTTCTTCAGCTATCAGGTTATCCAGTACTTCAAAAAACGACATATCATAATTCCATCCTAGCTCTTTCTTTGCCTTTTCACTGGAGCCATAAATATCAAGTATGTCGGTAGGTCTGAAAAAAGATTGATTGATTTTTATCTTATCAATTGGAATATCCAATTTCTTAAATACGTATTCAACAATTTCATACAGCTTTACAGAAGTACCAGAACAGATGACAAAATCATCGGCCTTTTCTTGCTGCAACATCAGCCACATGGCTTCTACGTATTTTCTGACCAGCCAAAGTCACGACGGGTTTCAAGATTTCCGAATTCTATGACTTTGCTTTCCATTTACAATATCAAGCGCACCTTTCAGCAACTTCTTTATGAAGAAGTTATCTCCCCTTAGGTAAGATTCATGATTGAACAAAATACCGCAGGCAGCAAATAACTGATATGATTCGCGGTAATTGATTGTAATATGATGTGCCGCCACCTTAGAAATGGCATAGGGACTTAATGGATGGAATTTTGCATTCTCATCAATAGGCAAACTTTCAATCTTTCCAATCATTTCACTACTAGATGTTTGATAATATTTTACTTTGGGATCCATTAGTCTTATGGTTTCAAGTATATTAACTACGGAAGTGATATTGAAAATGATGGTTCCAATAGGTTGCTCAAATGAAAGGGAGACAGAACTTTGCGCAGCCAGGTTATATATTTCCTGGGGCTTAAACAGCGAGATCAATTTTATTACCTGCGATAAATCCTGCAGGTCACATTCATGTATTGTAATCTTATCTTCTATCTTAAGATATCGCGAGCGGGATAAATTAGCTCCCGACAGACTTCTTAGAAGGCCAATAACCTTATACCCCTTTGAAAGCAGCAGGCGGGCCAGATAAGCACCATCCTGTCGCGTAATACCGGTTATTAAAGCTGTCTTCATATTTTGTTAGATAAAAATATCAGATTTTGGTTTTAAAGAACTTATCGGCCACCCAATAGATAATCAGGATGAAAAGAGCCGATTTCACTATGGAGTTGATAGCTTGTAGTGTATCTGTTTCCACAACCACTGCTTCTAGGAACAGTGTAGGTATCCACAAGTATGGACGGAGTTCGCCTACCAACCTTAGTACAAACAGTCAACACCCAGTTAAGGAAAAAGCCATAAAAGAACATATAAATGATTCCGCCTACAACCCCAAAATTCCCTTACCCTTCACCGATAGGGCTGATATTCATACTATATCCCACCGGCCTGATACCAGCAAACCTTTTCATATTATAGATACCACCCGACTCGGGTTTATCTGGGCCACAAAACCCTTGGCACAAAGAGGGAGAAACGGCAGGAGCGATACTGTTACCATAATCATAGTCAGCCCCTGGCTGGAACCCAATACATGGTTTTGGCAATTAGCCAACCCTGGTTCAAACGATAGTGGAGATAAAACAAACCCTTATCATTGAAGATTGTGGAAGGATCTTTCAGATGCTCCCAAAACAATTCAGTAAAGAATGCCGCACCTACATTACCTTCCTTATCCTTCCATGCTTTTGACCTGAAATCGACTTTCATTGATTGCAGCACAATTACGAAATAACAACCTACCAGGAAGAAAATCAGTTTTCTCCAAAAACTCAATTGCGTGTTTAGCAAGAGAATGATCGCTGCCAATGCAGAAATGAAAATCAGGGTACCAAACATTCCTGTTGAAATGGATTGTGCCAGTGTAAGCAGGAATACCACCAACAGCGTAATTTTCTTAAATTTAAAATCGGAAAAGTAAATGTAAAAGGCACCGACATAAGTCAGGTACAAATATTCCCGCAAGCTTACGATGTAGTGTTTGTGATCTTCACCTTTATTCCAAAACCTGGGAAAACGTAATCCTAAAATCATCGCCAAGGTGCCAGGTAAAACGTAGGAAAAATATTCTTCAGAACTGATAGGCATATACCGACGCCACATATACACCAAAGGATTCTCCTTTGTGAAGAAATGATAGGCCAGTATCGGAAATAGTAACCAGGTTACAACGGCGAGAATCACTATTATATCAAGGATCACTAACCTCCGTCCAATTTTATCTACAAAATCCAGAATAAAATACACACTCATGCCAATAGAGAAGCTTTCCAGGAATGGATACCCCCAGAAAAACTGAAAAAACACAAATAAGGCCAGTGCGGATAGAAACATCAATAACCGCCCCATACCTGAAACAGACTGCACGCTTACTGATTATATTTTTTACACATATACTTTATTGAATCAGCCATTTATTATTTGGCAAGAATCTTACTTAATCCATCTTCCAGAGAAAGTAATGGACGGCCAAGTACTTCCAGCATCTTTGTATTATCCGGTTGACGACGTGTCATATCACCTTCTTTCAACGGTGGCAGATTTATGATTTTTGAACTGGAACCAGTCATCTTTATAATGGTAGATGCCAGTTCATTAATAGTGGTCAACTTATCATTACCTACGTTTACAACATCATTTACAAAAAGGTTCTCTTCCATGATCTTTCTCGTGAAAGTCACATTATCCTCTATATAGCAGAAAGTACGTGTTTGACTACCATCACCGTAGATAGTTATATCCTTATTGGCCATTGCCAGTTTAAGGAATTTACTTATCACAAAATCATCACTCTGTTTAGGACCATAGGTATTAAAGAACGCAGGATAGTATAGGGTAATGCCATGCTCGTGCTGATAGCTTCTGCAAAAACATTCACCAATATTTTTCACAACAGCATAAGGAAGACGTGAATTCAATGGAGTTTCATATTCATGCTGAGGCAAATGAACCGGCTCCCCATAAACTTCAGATGAAGAGGAATAAAAAATCCTTTTCACTCCTGTATTCTTGGAAAGGATGAAAATGTTTTGAAGTCCTTTGATATCCTCCAATACATGAACCGGATTAGCGAGTGTTCTCAAAACACCCACTACTGCTGCATAATGAAATACATAGTCGAATCCATAACGAGACATGATAGGAGCCACATCCTCATAATTGTTCACATCCGCTTTTATGAATGTGCAACGGGGATGATCGGGTAAATTACGCTGGTATCCAGTCAATAAATTATCAATTAGGATAACCTCATTTGATTCATTCAAAAGAAGTTGGTCTGCCAGAGAACTTGGAACAAATCCTGCTCCGCCTGTAATAAGAATTTTTGCCATTGTTTTATATACTTATAAGCTGGTTAATACGGTTTCTATAGGTGTGATTTTCTTTTACATATTCATGCCCTGCCTTCCTGATAACATCAGCCTGCTCAGGATGTTCCACTATCCATTTTATTTTGGAGACCATCTCGTCAGGACCATTAAAGAAAATTATCTTTTCCATATCGGTAAACTGGCTTTCCAATTCTGGACAAGAGGAGCATAATTGCAGGCCACCTGCTGCCGGCACTTCAAAAAAGCGCATATTGGCTCCGGGGTAATTAGTATCATCAATTACATTGAGGTTAATGGCCGACTGTCGTATCAGGTCGCCAAAATCACCTGCGAGTAATGGTGTTGGGCTGAAGCTGTTCAATAATCTTTTATCCTTGCAATTTTCTTTCCAGTAGAAACCCTGTACATGAATTCGTAATGATGGGAAATTATCGGCAATCACAGAAAGATAAGATTCCCTTTCAGGGCGCCATCCTCCTATAAATGATAAGTCATAAAGGAATGAACTTCCTATTGCTACTTTCCCTTTAAGGAAATTCAAATCACCTGCAAATGGCACCCAGGCTGTTTTTCCATACCCCATTTTTGAAAATAAGGGCTCACAAGCCTTACTATAAACTGCAGCCACATCAATGAAAGATGCTGCATTGAGCTGTTGTTGTTCCAGATTGATGAGGGTATCGGGCCAGAATAAAACTATTTTGGAATCGGGTGAAATTGATTTCATAAATGCCAGTATCCCGAAATTCACCGGACAGTTACCCACTACTAATACAAGCTCTGGTCTGAAATTCTTGAACTTCACAGCCAGTTCACGATTACCTTTTCTTCCCCAGGCTTCAACTGGTAAAAACGTATGTAGCTTCTTTCCGAATTTCCCAAGCTTTACATATTTGCTTATAGCTACAGGCAAGTCGAATCCCACAACTTCATGACCTTCTTCAGCAAAGGCTCACACAAAGAATTGGCTACTGCGGCAATACTAAGATCGCTTACAACTAGTACTCTCATAAAATTTGATCTAACCCTTCCTTTATTTTTTGATAAGAATAGATGCTTACAAGTTCTTTTGAAATATCGATAGCCCTTGTATTAAATATATCGTCCTTTAAAAGCGCTTTCAGCTTTTCAGCCATTTCGTCGATTGATCCGGTTTTAAAAACAAATCCATTTTCTCCGTTCCTTACAAGATCTAATGATGAACCTGTTGTGTCAGATACAAGTAAAGGCAATCCGAAGTTCAATGCTTCATTAACAGACAATCCCCATGTTTCACCAATATCTGAACACATTACAAAAACATCAGCAATGGCGTAATACTTTTACTATCTCCGTTTGATTAATGAAACCAGTAAGATATACTGAAGGAATTTTCTCAGCAGCAATCAACGCTTCCATTTCTCCTCTCAGTTCGCCATCTCCCATTACAAGAGCCATATTTTCATTGGCTATTTTGGAATAAGCCTTACCAGATCAACAGGTCTCTTTTTACTAATATACTTACCCGAATAGAAGTATTATTTTCCTATCAACCAGCAAACCCAATTTGTACTCTCAAAGATGTTGCCTGAGGTTTTAATGAGTTAGCAGCTTCAGTAAATCTTGCATTATCTACAGCGTAAGGAGTAAAAGCCATTTTACTTTTATCCACTCCCAGGTTCTCATAGTAATTCTTATTA
>JADKJI010000014.1 GCA_016721085.1 Chitinophagaceae bacterium
TAGGTGAACTCTTTCACGGGCTGTGGCTTTCTTTCTTATGTTGTGCATCGGTTCTTTTTCTCCTCCACCTAATTTCCCTTCAGCTATTTTCTGTTTTAATTTTTCTGACGGTGTTTTCATTGCTGATTTTTTCTGTATCTGAATAAAATTAGATTAATGTGCCAGTCTTCTTTTCCAACTGGTTGATTTGTTTTCAACAGGTTTCAATTGTTGTTGCTTATCTAGCCAGAACCGTATGGCTGCTATAGCTGCGATTCGGGCATTGGAACGATCTTTATCCTCGATTTTTTCAGGTGTATAATAATTCTTCACAAAATGTTATCGAACTTGCAGTTACAAAGGCTTCGTGTTCCAGTACAGATATGTGCGAAAGAGCAGGGTAAAGTGGAAAAACCTTCGATAAGTAATCTTTTATAGCTGCCAGTGTTTTCTGAATCGCTTCCGTTCTGTCTTTTCCATGTACAGCCAATTTGGCTATCATCGGATCATAGAAGATTGGAATTGTCATTCCTTGTTCATACCCATCATCCACCCGAATACCGTCACCAACTGGAGGAATGTATTTTTCAAACTTCCCAATAGAGGGCAGGAAGTTGTTTAACGGATCTTCAGCATATACCCTAAGTTCAATTGCGTGCCCATTTATTTGTAAATCTTCCTGACTAATTCCCAATTTTTCTCCTCTGGCGATCTTTATCTGTTCTTCTACAAGATCAATTCCTGTTATCATTTCCGTTACTGGGTGCTCAACTTGTAAGCGGGTATTCATTTCGAGAAAATAGAAATTAAGTTTGTCATCCATCAGGAATTCTACAGTGCCTGTGCTTGAGTAATTACAGGATTTAGCAACCATCACTGCGGCTTCTCCCATTTTTTTACGTAAATCCGGAGTTAATATTGAGATTGGAGATTCTTCAATTACTTTTTGATGCCGGCGTTGGATACTGCATTCCCTTTCGAAGAGATGAATAGTATTGCCAAAATTATCTGCGAGCACTTGAATTTCAACATGTCTTGGAGAGGTTACATACTTCTCAATGAATACGGATCCGTCTCCAAATGCCGCTTTTGCTTCACTGATGGCTCTTTCCATTTGGGAAGCCAAATCCGCTTCTTTCTCTACTATCCGCATTCCTTTACCACCACCACCAGCAGAGGCCTTTATCAGTATAGGATAACCGATTTCTGTTGCTATTGCTTTCGCTTTTGAAATATCCTCTATGGCTTCATCAATTCCTGGAACCATCGGGATATTATATTTCTTTACGCATTCTTTTGCTGCCAGTTTTGAACCCATTACTCTCATAGCCTCAGGACCAGGCCCTATGAAAGTAATTCCAGCATCAGTAACTTTTTGTGCAAAATCAGCATTTTCGCTAAGGAATCCATAGCCGGGATGAATGCCGTCAACACCTAACTCTTTACAGAAAGCAATAATCTTTTCACCGTTAAGATAGGAATCGGCAGATGGAGCTTCTCCAAGACATACTGCTTCATCGGCAAAAAGTACATGAGGCGACATGCGGTCAGCAACTGAATAAACAGCTACAGATTTAATGCCCATTTTCCGAATGGTTCTCATGATTCGTAAAGCGATCTCACCACGATTTGCAACTAGTATCTTTTTCATATTGAAAATTCAAGTTTCGAAGAAATTGATTTTTTGAGAGTGGGTACTTATTCCAATTCAATCATTATTTGTCCCTTGTCTACCGCTTGTCCTGCTTTTACATAAACCTTTTTTATCTTACCTGCAGATTGAATCTGGATGACATTTTCCATTTTCATGGCAGATAATATCAATAAGCGATCGCCTTCTTTTACTTCTTGTCCTTCAGTAACTGCAATTTCAAGCACCAAGCCTGGCATAGGGGCTTTTACTTCTTTTATATGTTTGGTGGAAACTGAGTTGAATCCCATCTGCTCAAGCCGGATATCAAGCTCATCTTTTATTTCTATTTCATAAGAGCAACCATTAAGTTCAATGTTACATTTTTTCCCTGTGAGATCCGAATCTGCTAGTGAGGCTATTGCTGATTGGTGATTATGGATGATGGATGCTTCTGTTCCTGTTTTCCTGATAAAATCGACTGAAGCTATTTCAGCATCATCAAATTCAAATTCATATCCGTTAACTTTTACTTTGTAGGAAGTTTTTGTTTGTGGCATATTGCAAACGTTTTAATACAATCTAAAAGATACGACAGTTTGTGTGTATTTGGGAAATACGCTAAACGATGCAAAATTAGATAGTCAATACACTTCAAATTTCTTATGCAAGTCAGTTAAGGGGGTGACAAGCGTCACAAGTCAATTATTTTATTTCCCTTAAAATCTATAGGACTAAATATGACTGAGAGCTGGGTGAACCCATGGTTTGCGATAGGGACGTTGTAATAATCTGGTAGCTTCTTCATCTCCAGGAATTATTTTTTTAAGTGGATCATATTTTAGAGGTCTTCCAAGCTGCATAGACAGATTTGCTATTTTTATTTGGCCATCCCAATCCCAGCATCCATCTAACGGCGTCAAACATGTGGATACACATATCACCCATTATGCCATTTCCATATTCCATGAAGGCACGCCACCAACCCTGATGAGGAAGGCCATCATAAGGACGAAGGGGAGCAGGACCTGTCCACATTTCATAATCGAGATAGTCGGGAATAGTCTGCAGGGGAGGATTGCTATTATTCCTCATGTGATAATAACAGCAAATTTCCACATGGTGTACTTTACCTAATAGACCGGCATCTACGATATTTTTTTTCGCTTCCATTAGGTGCGGGGTACTTCTTCTTTGGGTACCCACCTGAACTACTTTGTTGTATTTTCTTGCTGTTGCTAGTATTGCTTCGCCTTCCAGTACATCTACACTTATCCGTTTTTGTACATATACATGTGCACCAGCTTTTATAGAATCGATTGAAGGGCATGCCAATGGTCGGGGGTGCCTATTAAAAC
Source organism: Chitinophagaceae bacterium (assembly GCA_016721085.1). GTDB lineage: Bacteria > Bacteroidota > Bacteroidia > Chitinophagales > Chitinophagaceae > Endoryza. The sequence continues at coordinate 2,968 of JADKJI010000014.1, forward strand.
GATATCTGGCTTTTGTTCCGACAACATCTTTTTGTAATCGCCATAAAGCCCTATTTTATTGTTGGACTTTGCTCTATCCTGGATTAGAGTGTTTGCTTTTGATAGTTGATTTTTGTCCACATCACATAATCCTACAATATCAATCGGTGCTACTTGCATAAGCCGGAACAGATCGCTCTTACCATACCAGCCGGTGCCGATAAGCGCAACACGTTTTGCGGGAGCTAGGCTGAAGTGATGAAGTCCGCTGGCTTTTATGGAAGCTAGGGCGAGAAGACCTGAGCTATTGCGAAGAAAATGGCGGCGGTTGATGGAGTTTGAGTGCATATAGGGAAGTTAGGAATTTTTGCGGATGTCACCCTTTCTCTATCTTCCAAACGTTTAATTAGTTCAAGAGGTTCCATATTTTCCATAGGTTCCATAAGTTTCTTGGTCACAAACACTAACAAACTATTTATATTTTGTTGTGAAGTTTGACCTTGAAACTTATGGAACCTATGGAAAATATGGAACCTCTTGAATTTATTAAACTTATTGAACTTTCTCAGGCCTGCTTGCGAACGTATTTCGTCAATATCACAATCACCTGCCCTTCAATTCTTCCTTCAATCTGTTCCGTATTATTTTCAACAAGCCTGATATTTTTTACTACTGTTCCTAATTTGGCATTAAGGGTAGATCCTTTTACATCGAGGGATTTTATTAATACAACAGAATCGCCGCTTACTAACTGAGCTCCATTGCAATCTCTGTGTAAATCAACTGAGGCATCATTCTCATGATCGCCGGTTGCTTTTGCCCATGCCATCTTATCATCATCCAGATAAAGCATTTCCAGATTATCTGCTGCCCAGCTTTCATTGCGTAAGCGATTCAGCATGCGCCAGGCAACAACCTGAATTCCGGGAACTTCACTCCACATACTTTCTGAAAGACATTGCCAATGCTTAGAATCCAATTCTTGTTTTTTGTCTATCTGTGCCAGGCATTTTTCACAGATCATGATACAACCATCTGCATCACGATGCGGAGCCTTTGGAACTTCGAACAGACTTACATTAGTGTCGGACTTGCATAATTCGCAATGACTTTCGCTTCTTTGGAGTAATAGGTCCTCTAGCTTCATAACTATAATTTTAAAGGCCGCGAAGATACAGTTTTTTGACGGTATTTGGTTCGTTAAAGGGCTCTGATTGCTATTGATACCTGATTCAACAAATCAATTAATATATCTTTTTAGTTTCTTGCGATCTTAGGATATAGTAATCAGCTATTTAATACTTGATTGACTTATAACGGAAATGCAGATATTTGATATGTATTTATCCTTTTTACAAAGAACTCATTAACTGCTATTTTATGACAGATCAACTCAAACAAGTAATTACTGTGCAGGTTTCAATTGAAGCTCCGCTCGAAAAGGTGTGGCAATACTTTACCGATCCTACCCATATAGTAAATTGGAACAGTGCATCGGAAGACTGGCATACACCCCGGGCTGAAAGTGATTTTAAAGTAGGTGGTTCTTTCCTTTCCAGAATGGAAGCGAAAGACGGCTCAATGGGGTTTGATTTACGCGGAACTTTTGAAGAAATAGAATTACACAAACACATCGGTTATTCCCTCGAAGACGGGAGAAAAGTAAAGATTGACTTCACGCCAATATCTTCAGGTACAAATCTTGTAGAAAGTTTTGAAGCAGAGAGCCAAAATAGTTTAGAGTTACAGCAGTATGGGTGGCAGAGTATATTGGAGAGTTTTAAGAGGTATGTTGGAACAAAAATTTGAAAATTTGGGAATTTGAAAATTTGAAAATCTGGTTATTGGCACTCTAATTATTTTTATATTTTATATTTAAAAGATAATTAAATATCTATTATGAAGTTACCTTTAGATTTTCAAATTTTCAAATTCCAAATTTCCCAAATTTTCAAATTATCTTCTTCACCCTATACAACTTCCCATTATCCGTAACCGCATATAGCATCCCGTTATCATATGCTACATCACGGAATCGTTCTTTTTTATCTTCCAGCAGTCTTTCTTCACCTGTAACTTTGTTGTTTTCAATTACAAGACGAATGATATGTGTGCTGCTTAATCCGCCGATGAATAGGTTGTTCTTCCATTCAGGAATAGCGTCGCCTGCATAGAAAACCATGCCACTTGGAGAAACAACTGGATCCCAATAGTAAACGGGTTGTTCCATGCCATCTTTTTGCTGGATGGAATCACCCAATTTTCTGCCATCATATTCAATGCCATAGGTGATGATAGGCCAGCCATAGTTTTTGCCGGCTTTGATGAGATTTAACTCATCACCACCTCTTGGACCAAATTCAGCTTCCCATACATCTCCGGTAACTGGGTGAATAGCGAGGCCTTGAGGATTACGATGTCCATAGGAGAAGATTTCTGGTTTAGCATCCGCCTGAGTAGCAAATGGATTTCCAGGAGCAGGTTTACCATCTTGTGTAATCTTGAATACTTTACCTAAGCCTGCATTTAACCACTGGGCTTGCTTTCTTCCGTCAGGAATTGACCTTTCGCCTGTACTTACAAACAGGTATCCGTCTTTATCAAATGCTAGTCTGGAGCCGTAATGATACTCACTCTTTAATTCAGGTGTTGCCCTGAAAATAACGGTTGCATTCTGGATACTTGATTCGTCAGCACTCAATTGACCTTTTCCAACTGAAGTCAGATTTCCTATTCCATATTTTTCAGCAAATGTCCAGTAGATAGTTTTGTTTGTGCTGAAGGCAGGGTCAAGCGCAATATCAAGTAAACCACCTTGTCCGCCATCATCTACTTTCGGCAATCCAGTGATCTTTTTCAATAAATCTCCAGTGGCTGAGTAAAGGAGTAAATAGCCTGATTTTTCAGTTACGAGTAACCGGCCGTCGGGCATTGGTATTACTGCCCAGGGATGACCAAGGCTATCGGCTAAAAGATCCACTTGATACGCTGTGCTTGTTTTTACTCCCCTGATACGGGTTTGTCCTTCAAAAGCAGGTTTGTAATCACTGTTTGGTTTATTCTTTTCAACAGGAGAAATGGAAGTGTCTGTACCTGTTGAAGTACCAGTAGTATCACCCGATTTTGCAGGGTTACAGCTGATGATAATAAGTAATGATGAGATTATAGCCAGTTGTCGTTTTGCAAGTAACCACATAGTATTTATGATTTATTGCTGTAAAAATAGGGAACTTGTTAAAAGGAAAAGAGAACAATTGTACACAGTTTATCATTGATTAACGGCTAGTATCTTTACCTGTAAATTTTTAATATGAGTACCATGCCTGAATACTGGCTAAGAGGCCCTGTTAATGAGGTTCCCCCTTTACTTCAACCTGTTGCCCATGCTTTATTACAGGCCAGAGAAGAGGTGCTTTTATATATGAAGGACTTTCCTTCGACCAGTCTTTGGGCTAAGCCAGCCGGAATGGCATCAGTAGCATTTCATTTACAGCACTTGACGGGAGTACTTGATAGATTGTTTACCTATGCCAAAGGATTACCTCTTACTGATGCTCAGTTGTCTTATTTATCTGTAGAAGGGAAGGAGACTGATGAAACAGATCTTGATACTATGCTTCAAAGTTTTATTCGTACAATTGATAAGTCAGTATCAGACCTATCTGGTTTTGATGAGAAACAAATTACTGCTATTAGGTATGTTGGACGAAAAAAACTTCCTTCAACAGTAATTGGATTATTGTTTCATGCTGCTGAACATACCATGCGACATACAGGACAATTACTTGTAACTGTAAGTTGGGTGAAATCTATTTAATTATTTATTGTGGAAAGAAAAAGAAGCAATTAGAGTTCCATACTTTCAAAAAATACGGAACTCCAATTGCTTCTTTTTTAACTTTTTACTTTTGAATTTTTACTTTTGATTTTTCTTATAGATTAATTCTTAATCCCGCACTAATATAAAACGTTCTTGATTTTCCAATATTGATTGCAGATACATCCTTTTGAATATCTGTCAATGACCATTCGTATGACATATCTACGAAAAATTTGAATAAATCAACACCGGCACCAGCAAATAAGCCCCAATTTGTTGAGTTCAATTCGCTTTTGTCTACATCATCGCCAACTGATGTTACAAAAAAGCCGGAAACGCCACCGAAACCTCTCACTGAAATAAAAGATTTTTCATTCCCAAGTACATTTAATCCAAGGGCCACTGGTACGCGTACGCCTTTTATATCTGCTTTGAATTCATTGTTTGTCTGATTACTAATAGTGAAGGCTGTTGATTTCCCTACATAGAATACTCCGGGTTCAATATAGAACTTCTTGCCAAAGGCAATACTTCCACCAAATTGATATCCAACTTTTCCTTTTGCAGTTCCATCATCTGATTTGGAAAAGTCGGTGATGTTTAAGCCAATGGTAGGTTTGATAGTTGTTTGTGAAAATGAACTGAATGAAATACATAAAATGGAAAGGGCAAGTGCAAATAATTTTTTCATAAAAACAAGTTTTAATAATGTATAAGGTGTTGTAAAGTTAGTTTGTTAGGCAATTGCAACCCTTTTTGTTTAAGGTTTACTGCTGGATTTTATAACTAAGTGTTTATGCCTATTAGATTAATGTAGGAGCACTATTTATAAAACCCTTCATGCAGACCAAATTTTCTTTCCGGTGCTTTATCCTCAATAGCATGAAAAGCGTTAGGGGATAAAGTAGTGAAGTCTTTATAATCTCTTACCAGATGCTGATAGTCGTGATAATCACATTCAATGGCAATACGTAGCCAATCCATTGTAGGATTTGAATTCTTCATTCTAAATGCCTTGTCGAAACGAATGATGCGGGCATATAATTTTGGATTTACACCGGTTCTATCCTTGAATTTTCTTTCTAATTGTCGAAGACTCAAGCAGGAATTTTTTGCCAGCTGATCGATACTTACCTCGATATTGGATAGTAGGAAAGAAGAAATGGCATCGTCCATCACCAATCTTGGGGATGATTTTTTACTTATTAGTTTTCTAACGAAGGAATCACCGATTTTAACCATAGATGGATAATCACCTGCTTCAAAAAGTTGCTCATTTACATTCCTGATATCTGAGCTAAATACTGTTTCTGCATCCATGTACTCATTAGTGATTTCAGTAGAAGGAATTCCTAATAGTCTATAAAGCGCTCCCGGAAAGAAGATTATCTGGAAAACAAGGAACTGTCTTCCAATCATCCGCTTAGTTACTTCTGAAAACTGTCCATATAAAACAACCGGTAAATTTTCAACAATGCGTCCTGATTGTTGGTATTCTACTTTTTCAGTATCGAATGGATAAAATGCCAGACAATGTTCTGGTCGTGGAGGATAGGCTTTAAATGGAATAGCATCCTCTTTACCAAATTGCAGATGAACAATTCGATAAAGCTGTACATACTCACGTACGTCGATAGCAGGTATGAAGTCTTTTAATAACATGTGGGATGCTAGATGCTGAATGCTAACAGCTGGATGCTTAAGGCCTAGGGCCTAAAGCCTAAAGCTTAGTTCATTCACTGTACGAAGATAAAGGCTCCGTATCGGAGACAGAAATAAGCCTTAAGCATTAGGCCTTAAGCATTAGGCCTAAATAAAGCATTAAGCTGTATTAGAGCGTAAGCGGTGGCCCCACCACTTTCATATTATGTTCTTTATGGATGCGATCCATTTCTTCCTGACTGGGTCGTTCTTTGAATTTATTCATGATACTGAAAAATTCTTCCATCTTACCCGCAGGTTGAAGGAAATAGATCATTCTACCTTTATCTGTTAGTTGAATCCAGGTATGCGGAATATTTCTTGGGAGAAAGATTGTCTCACCTGGATGTAGAATATGTGTGGCATCACCTACAACAAAACGATAACTGCCTTCAATTACTGTAAATATTTCATCCTGTTCAAAGTGAATATGAAGAGAAGGACCCACTTTGCCAAGTCCAACATAATCGTATACTGATAATTGTCCACCGGTATCTTTTGAAGATATCTTCAGATCATTTGGGTGAACACCAAGGAATAATACTTTCTCTCCGAATCTTGATTTGCCAGCGCCGACAATAAATGGGTCTTTTGTTGAGGCCTTGTTTTTTTGAGGAGATGTTTTCTCTGAAAAGGCTAATGCTGGAATAGCCAATAAGGTGCTTGCAAGAAATTCTTTACGTTTCATGTTGAGTGGTATTTGAAAGTAAAGATGGGGTGGGGAGAGGGGTGGTTGGTGGTAAGAATGCGACATATTTCGAGATGTCATCTCCCAGACATCTCGGAAAAGACATCTCCTTCCAGATGTCAACTAAATTTCAGATGTCATCCCGGGAGATGACATCTGAAGAGAAAACACCCAAATCCTACCGTTTTTTCCCAATTTTTTCCGCTAAAACACCCTCACGAGTAATAATCACCGGCTTTATTAACCCCTTTTCATCAAAATACATAGTCTCAATACAAGTCTCCCTGGAATTACCATCAGTTTCAGTGAGCGGACGACGATGATATATGATATACCAATTATCGGCTGGGGTATGAATTACGGAATGATGCCCGGCACCCGTTGCAATAGCCGGATCTTGCTGCAATATTTTACCTATCCGCTGAAAAGGCCCAAACGGAGAATCGGCAATGGCATAAGCCACACTATAGTCAGGACCCGTCCATCCGCCTTCAGACCACATGAAATAATATTTTCCATTTCTGATGAACATGAATGGCCCTTCTACATAACCAGGTGGAGTGATTTCCCTGAAAGTTGTGCCATCCGGATATTTTACAAATCCACTGAAATCGTCGTTCAATTGGGCAATATTACAATGCCGCCAGCCACCATAAATCAGATAGTATTTTCCATCAGCATCTTTGAATACAAACTGATCGATTGGTTGGGCACCATTATGAAATGCATCAACTAATGGCTTGCCTAAATGGTCTTTGAAAGGACCCGCTGGGTTATTAGCAACAGCCACACCAATTCCTCCATATTCCTTATCACTTTGTATGTCGTTTGCCCCGAAAAACAGATAATATTTTCCCTTCTTTTCAATTACCGAAGGAGCCCACATGGCTCTTCTGGCCCATTTTATTGAACCTGTGTCAATGATTCGTGGATGTTTCTTCCAATGAATCAGGTCATCTGATGAAAAAGCATCCATGAAAACCTGTTTGTCATACGGAGCTGAAAAAGTTGGATAAATCCAATAGCTGTTTTTGAAAATGGAGCCCTCCGGGTCGGCATACCATCCAGGGAATAAAGGGTTTCCAGAATGCGGAGCAACAGCTTTTTCTTGTGCAAAAGCAGTTATGGTACTGGTGAATAATAGAAATGCTAAAAGTTTGTATCTCAAGGTGCTATTTTTTACTAAGCTACAGTATTTATCTGTTTGTTCATTTTGAGAACTGACATTTCCTATAGAAACTGGAATACATGTTTTGCTGAGCATAATCATTCGGCTGGCTGACGTCCTTCTTCGTTTATCTGATACTTAAGGTTCTACTTTCGCCAACGACTTTCAGAACCTTATGTTCGCCTTAATGAATTAAATCTCTGTTTATGAAACAGCTCTTTCTTCTCTCACTCATTTGCGTTTTCAATCTTATTGGTTTTTCTCAAACTCCTGCCGAAAAAGCAAAAGCTTTATCTCTTTTGAAGAAAATGACTCTTGAAGAAAAAGTGGGTCAAATGACGCAGGTTACATTGGCGGTTATTGCTAAGGGTGGTGGTGCCAATCAGGACGGAGCATTGGACCCTGCTGCATTGAAAGATGCTATCCAGAAGTATCATGTTGGATCAATCCTTAATACTACTGCTCACGCTCTTTCTGTGGAAACCTGGAATAAGATATTAACTGAAATGCAGGATGAGGCAGGAAAAAGCAGGTTAAAGATTCCGATCCTTTATGGACTTGATGGTATGCACGGACAAACATACACATTGAATTCAACCCTGTTTCCTCAGAATATAGGAATGGGAGCTACCCGGAATCCATTATTGGTAAGGGAAATGGCAAAAGTTACTGCTTTGGAATTAAGGGCATCAGGTGTTCGGTGGAATTTTGCACCTGTTCTTGATATCGGCAGACAACCCTTATGGTCTCGTTTCCCTGAGACATATGGTGAGGATGTATATATTGGAAAGACAATGGGAGTGGCAGCTATCAAAGCATACGAAGAAGATGGATTGAAGAATATTACTGCAGTTGCCAGTTGCATGAAACATTATCTCGGCTATTCCAATTCACGCAATGGTAAAGACCGAACTCCCATCTATATGCCAGAAATAGAAATGCGTGAGTATTATCTTCCTCAATTCCGTGAAGCTGTTAAAGCTGGCTCATCCAGCATCATGATCAACTCAAGTGAAATCAATGGAGAACCTGTGCATGCCAGTAAATACCTGCTCACTGATGTATTAAGAAAAGAGTTGGGTTTTGAAGGATTGATTGTGACTGATTGGGAAGATATTATCAGGATTCATACAAGGCATAATGTAGCAGCAACACCCAGGGAAGCTGTTGCAAAAGCTATCAATGCAGGAATTGATATGAGCATGGTGCCAATGGATTACTCATTTTATGGTTTATTGTTAGAAGCTGTAAAAAAGGTGAAGTACCGATGAGTCGTATTGATGATGCAGTTACAAGAATCCTGATATTAAAATATAAAGTAGGATTGTTTGATAATCCATATCCAGAACCTGCAGCAGTTCCAAATTTTGGTAAGCCTTCTTATCAAACACTTGCATTGGAGGCTGCTCATGAAAGTATGACACTTCTTAAAAACAAGGATGACATACTTCCTCTATCTAAGAGTACAAAAATTCTTGTTGCAGGCCCATCCGCCCAAAGTATCAGTGCGCTCAATGGTTGCTGGAGTTATACATGGCAAGGCAAAGAAGAGCAATGGTATCCTGCAGATAGTAAAACTATTTATCAGGCTTTATCAGAAAAATTAGGCGCAGGAAATGTGGTTACCACTACAGGTAAAGGATTTGATAATCCTTTGAATTATGATATCGATAAAATGATTTCTGCAGCATCTGCTGTTGACGCTATTGTAGTGTGCATTGGAGAAGATGCTTATGCCGAAAGTCCAGGTAATACACGTGATCTTGCTTTACCCAAAGAGCAGATAGCTCTTGTGGAAGCTGCAGTTGCTACTGGTAAGCCAGTCATTCTTGTATTGACAGAAGGTCGCCCAAGATTCATTACAACCCTTGAGCCCAAAGTGAAAGGTATATTGATGGCTTATTGGGGTGGGAAAAAAGCAGCAGAAGCAGTGGCAGATGTATTGTTTGGCGATTATAATCCCGATGGCATATTGCCTTTCAGTTATCCGAAGAGTATGGGAGAAATAGTATTATACGACAGGAAACCTACAGAAGAAATCCGTGAAGTATTTAATGACAATATAAACTCTGGTTATGATCCATTATATCCATTTGGTTTTGGATTGAGTTATACGAGCTTTGGATACGATGCGTTGACCCTTAGTAGTTCAACACTAACAGCTGCAACAAGTATCAAGGTTTCGATAACCGTTACAAATACTGGCAATCGTTCAGGGAAACACACAGTTGAACTTTATAGCCGTGATCTTTATGCAAGTATTACCCCAAGTATGAAAAGGCTAAGAGCCTTCCAGAAAATAAATCTTCAACCTGGGGAAAGCAGGAAGGTTGAATTTGTAATATCAAAAGAAGACCTCGCTTTTGTAAATGCAAAACTTAAAACAGTTACTGAGCCCGGCACATTTGAAGTGATGATAGGAGACAAGAAAGCTTCTTTCACTTATAAATGATATGATCACTCGAGTAAAGGAAGAATAGCATCGAAATCTATCAGCGATTCATCCAATGGCATTACGGAGCGATGCTCCAGAACTGTACCTATTCTTCTCAATTCAAATTTTTCACTGAATTGGGTGAAGGAGTTACGGATCATTTTCTGCAGTTCCCTTTTGTCAATTACTTCATCAAAGTCTATCACATAAGAGTTCTCGCCAGCATAATCCAGTATCATTTTTTTCTGATACATGAATCGGCTGCTGATCCTGAAGGCAATGCCTTTCTTGGTGGAAGACCTTTTTCGCATTACATCCAATGAACTGCGGCAAAGGATATCGTTTTCATTCGTAATGGGTTCGTCTGGCTCGTGATAATGCCATTCTGAAACAATGAATTCTGTTTGCTCTATCATAAAAGGGGTGCCGTTTATTTCTTGAGTACTGTTTCGAATAGTTTAAAAATTCGCTTGTATTCATCCGTCCAACTGCTGGGTTCTACAAATCCATGGTCTTCCATTGGATAAGGAGCGAGTTCCCAATTATCTTTTCCTAGTTCAATAAGGCGTTGTGATAATTTTACAGCGTCCTGGAAATGTACATTTACATCAACCATGCCATGACAAATCAGTAAATGTCCTTTTAATCCTTCTGCAAAATAGAAAGGTGAACTTCTTCTATATGCTAAACTGTCTGTAAAGGGTTCGTTTAGTATGTTAGCTGTATAACCATGATTATAGTTTGCCCAGTCAGTTACCGGCCTTAATGCAGCTCCGGCAGCAAATACATCTGGTTTGTTGAACATTGCCATTAAGGTGATGAATCCGCCATAGAACCTCCATACAATCCAACATGCGCTGGATTTACTCCATAAGTTTTTACCAGATAATTTACGGCATCAACATTGTCGCTCAGATCTTTTCCTCCCATATGACGGTAGATGCCAGTTCTCCAATCACGACCATAACCGGCGCTTCCTCTATAATCTATGTCCATCACATAATATCCATTGTCGGCAAGCATATTGTTGAACATGAATTCCCTGAAATAACTGCTCCACCATTTATGGGCGTTCTGTAAGTATCCGGCTCCATGAACAAATAATACTGCTGGTTTATTGGGATGTGGATTTGCTGGTTTATAAATGCGTGCATATACCTGCGCACCATCTGCCGCAGTAAATGTGATTACTTCCGGGTCTCTCCATGAATAAGATTTGAATTCATCACTTTGTGCTTTATTGGTAATCTGTTCCGCTTTGCTGCCTGGTTTGTTTTCCTGAAGATATAATTCCCAGGGTTTGGTAGAATAGGAGTAGAGGATACCGAGGTATTTTTCATCTGGTGAAATGGTTACCTGATTAGCCCCCGTCATTGTAGTGATTCGCTCTTTCTTAAGGTCGGCAATTGTTAAGCGATAGAAATGCTGCTCTCCGGGATGTACTTCATTTGTAATGATGTAGAAGTATTTCTTGTCGATACTTAACTGCGCTTGCTGAACTTCGTAATTGCCAGAAGTCAGTGCTTTCCTGTCAAGAGTATTTACATTGATGGTATAAAGATGTGAGTATCCGGTTTTTTCAGATTGGAACCAAAGGGTGGCATCATCTATCCAGCCGATAGTGCGACCGAAGCCAATACCAGGACCACCAATCCAGGCTTCATCCCGTTGTCTGTCGAGCAGTCCCAATTTTGTAGAGGCCGTATCCCATTTCAATAGCCATCTGTCCTTATTATCCTGTGAACGAACTTCAATAACCAAATTTCCTCCTTTAGGTGACCAGGTAGTATTACCGAAGGAAACGGCTCTGTTTACTGGGTTCTTTGATTTTTGTTCTAATTGCTTTGGATAGTCTTTTACATAATCTGGAAGATCTTTGATGCCTGGTATTGAGTCTGTCTTAATAGCAATAAGTGTATCTTTCTCCCTGTCATAAATATAAAGTTCTGAGCTGCCCTGGATTGATCCTACTTTAGTCCTTCCTGGAATATCTGTTGTAAAACCAGACTCAGTTACATAACTGGGTACTATAGTTGATTTTGAGCTTCCCGCCTGGCGGAAGAGGCGGTAACTTACGAATCTTCCATCAGGACTGATATTCAAGCCTTGTAAGGATTTGTCCTCTATATTAATACTGCGTAATTCTTTTTGCTTTGGTAGAGTCTTGTTATAAGCCTCTGACTGTTCTCTTTTTTGTTTACGGCTACGAAGTATTTCGAAATACTGAAGCTGGTCATTCTTCAGCCAGTCTTCCTGTTGGTTTGAGGAACCACCTGATGTTCTTCCACCAGCGTTTCCCTGTCTGCCACCTTGTGGGCCGGCAGGAGCTGCTTCCCCATTTCTAATATTAGTGAGTTGTAATGTTTCTCCAGAAGCGATATCCCATGCATAGAGGTTCTGGTTTCTGGAGTAAACAATTTTTGTTCCTCTAAAACTGAATACTGGATTGGATTCGAATTCAACAGTCTGAGTAATCCTTTTTGTTTTATTGGATTTGATATCTGTAAAGAAGATGTCGCCATCCTTGCTATATAAATATGCTGTCCTGGTATCGTTGTATATATAACTACCCGTTGAGTTATTGGTTGTGATTTGGGCGATGCTGGCTTTCGATGGGGTTTTATTTGTTGGACTGATAAAATAGGTGGAATCAGCAGGGGCTTTATCCGGGTTCCAGCTGAAGAAAAGGGATTGGGCATCGTTGCTCCATTGCAGGTTGGAAGGGGAGCTGCCGATCCAGATGGGGTCGCGCATGATCTTATTGACAGTGAGTGGCGACAGCGATGATTGAGCTAAAACAGTGAGAGGCAGGGCAAAAAGAAGGAAAGACAGCAGTTTTTTGGACATTTTCGCAATTTTAGGCTATAAATATAAGCCAGGCGGATGACATCCACCCCACCGGATGTCATCCTACCCCCAGGATGCCATCCGGTGGGGTGGATGTCATCTCCAGAAAAATACAACCACTTTCAAATATTTTTTTTATTTTAAAGTGTTGTTTAATCCGGTCTTCCGTTATTCATTGCCAAAAAACGATTGCTATGTCTTATGCCACTTCCCTTGATGCCAATGCCATCCGCGAATGGATGATGGCCAAATTGGAGCCACATGCTATTGAAGAGCAGTTAAAAGCTAAAGGACTCGATCCTGAATCTATCCTTGCACATATTAAGGAATACAAAAAACAATGCTGTGCAAAGAGGCAGTTTACAGGTTTCATCTGGCTTGGCATCGGTGCCTTCCTCGGTTTCATCAGTTGTTTACTTTCTGTAACCAACCCCTTCCCGGAATATTATTATCATATCCTCTATGGGCTGACTTCCATTGCCCTTATAATGATTTTTGTTGGTCTCTATTACATATTTGAATAACTATCTGTAAGCGTTTAAATTACAGGGTCGTTTTTATCAATTTAGATTTGTAAACTACCTGACCCATATTATTCTTTACAGATAAGATATACATATTGCCAGCTAAATTTTCTGGTAACTGGAGGCTATTCTGATTACTGCCACAATGCATCGCTACCTTTTGACGGGCAACTTGCTGTCCATTTACTCCATAAACTTCAATCATTAATTCAGTATTCTCAATAGCATTGATAGTAAGGTTTATGCGATTGCTGAATATGGTATTATGATTTATGCTGAATCCGTTTTCAGAAGCAATCCCAGTTCTTATAATACCTGAATAAATATTGCTACCCTTAATATCGAGCTGACGTAAACGATAGTAGGTTATTCCAGAATTTGATTCGAAATCAGTATATGAATAGCTATTGTTACCTGACAATTTTTTAGCAGCAACAATTCCTATTTCTTTCCAGTTCTTTCCATCAGTACTCTTTTGAATATAATAGTCTCTGGTATCTTGTTCATTAGTTGCAACCCAGCTGATGGCAGTTCCTTTAGCTAATTCCTTTGCATTGAATGATAACAATTTCGCAGGTAAGGTGATCCAGTTCTGGAAGAAGAAAGGTGCAAAATATATACAAGTTTGTCTTATTTGTGTTCCACCTGTAGTGATAGCACCATTCCTGTATAACAATGAATTAATATTTGTAAAATTCATCTGGAACATAGCCTGACGCGCATTAGTATCAATTAAAGGAATAGTAGTGATTTTACCTTCTGCTTTACTTCTTACTCCATCAAAAGTAACTACAAGGTTTGTAAATGGATCTACTGCGAAGCTACCAGGGGTAGCTGCCTCAACAAACTCTTTCAATTGCGAATTATCTCCATCAACGTCAATGGCTGTAACTGCTAAACATCCTAATGTGGTATCAGTATGAGTTCCTACTTGTTTGAATGTTATTTTCCAATCAATGAAAGAAGTGTCATTAGCACCAGCCCAAACATAAGGCTGGAAGGCATCGAAGTAACCTGCGCCAGTTGTATTGTCGATTTCAGCAAGACTTGCACCACCTTGCATATCCATGATAGTTATATGAGCATCTACACCAGGTATTACTTTTGGGAAAAGATATACTGCACCAATAACGCCATCAGAACCACTGATCAGTTGTGGATTGCTGAATTGTAAGGTTGGCGCAATACACTGAGCTTTTGAGCTCGTATGCAGCATAGATAATAATAAGAGGGAAATAAGCAACACTTTTAATAAAAAGCGGCTATTTACTGTTTGTTGTTGCAAAGTGATAACGACTTCACTTTGTTGGGCACGATACGATTTCATTCTGGGTAAGATTTAACGATCAAATGTAACGTGGCCTTTCAACGGATAATTTCTTGCAGACTTTTCAGGGGAGATTGGATAGGAGAAAGTAATAGATAGTTCCTTTTACTTTCGAATGCAAGCTTGCAATTATTTGTTGGGCTTGCAAGTATTTTCCGAAGTATCCGTCGTAGAAATCCGGCCATTCATCGAAATATAATAGAAAAGCCGCATCTGAATGATGCGGCTTTTCTGCTAGTAGTAATGTGAAAATCACTGTATTAAATCAAACTAAATATAGAATATCGTAGATCTACTTTGATGGAACGTATTGTTCCGTTAATGCTACATTCCAGCCAGAAACTGACAGTTTAGGTGATTTGCCATTTATTAAAACAGCGGGACATTTAACCGTTATAACTATAGATTCACCCTTCGTTAGTGTAATATAATTATGTGACCAAAAGGCTGGCATTACTTCTTCCCCGGAAATGGTTATCTGAGGATTAAGAAAGAAAGCGAGTTGATCGGAACTGTTGCTTAATTGGATGGTATAACTGATATCTGATTTGATTCTTTCAGTTTTAAGTATAGTAGCTTTCACAGTGGCTTTCTTCATTGAAGTCATGGAAGTATAATCATGTTTTGCCTGTAGCCAGAATGTGTTACTCGAAATTGTCTTTCCATTCTTATCTTTTAAATGCAGTACTGTAAAAGTATTCCTTGTTGTGATGCTAAAATACCTGCAAGTGAAATTGTTTCTTTTACATCACTGCCTTTTAATGATGATTTCTGAGATTGTTTGAAAAGTGATTTTCCATTTATATCAAAAACCTCAGCTTCAACCATAAGATCAGTTTGGGGAATATAGCTTCTGTTGATGATGGCAACCATAGAGTCATCAAGATTTAGCTGAATATGAACCGGTTCGCAAGCTCTTTGCATAAAATAGTATCCGGCATTTGGTTGCAGATACCAATCATATACTTGCCAAACAACACTTGGGAAGGCTGCATTCAATTTCCAAAGCATCACTCCACCATTATCATTTAACATATGTCCTGCGGCTTCAAATATTCCTCTGTATCCATCAGCATTCACCAATTGCATCTTATCGCTGAAGTCTTTCATGCTGGTTGGTGTACCATACCTTGTTTTCATTGCTTCATAATACAATTCATAATGGCCGTTTCCTGTAGCAGCATCATGATAGCCCCAGGTATGGTTCAGTGGATAAGGTAGTTTTGGGTCAGGAACCAGGTTTGGAATTATTTTAGGTAAAGATGAATAAGGAGGCTGGGAGGGAAGTCCTGTTTCATCTTTGAATACCCAGTCCTTTCCGGCATTGGCCAGTTTATAATAGGCTGCTGCATCCTGCCATGAATAAGGGCCACCACTATAAACACCTGCTGGTTTATTATCGGGCCAGGAACCATTCCATCCTGCTGGTTGTTTCGCATATCCTGAAGAACTTGGTATGAAAGGTCTTGTGCCATCTAATGAAGCCACATTATCTCTCATAGCATCGTATAATTCTTTTCTGGCATGTCCCTCATTACCACCAGTCCATACTAACAGACTTGGATGGTTGCGAATTCGTAATATGGTGCTGATGATATTCTTCACAAAGATGCTTCCATCAGCTGGATAATCAGGCGATCCTTTGAATTCGCCATGAGTATCACCAGTAACCCAGAAATCTTGCCATACCATCATTCCATATCTGTCGGCGCTTTCGTAGAAATCGTCTGTTTCGCCTAAGCCACCTCCCCAGATTCGCACTAAGTTTACATTTGCATTGCGACATAAATGCAGTTCATAATCCAAACGAAGTGAATCTCGATTCAACAACATATCTGGTACCCATGCACCACCCACTAAATGCACCCTGCGACCGTTGACAAAGAATTCACGTCTAACCCATCCATTAACGGTGGAAGCCGATGAAGACACTGTTCTTACCCCAAATGCAAAACTCGTTTCATCAGAAACCTGATTGCCGGACAGATACTGAATCTTCATCCTGTATAAGTCTGGATTCCCATAATTATTCGGCCACCATAGTCGAGGATTATTTAATACAAACTGCTTTATGCTTGTTGAATTCAATGTCACTTCCTTTGAGCTGTTTGCTTCAACCATAATAGTTTGTTCCACCGTAAAGGAAGGACCTGAGAATGTTTCAGGACTTACTGTTATACGAAGCTTTCCTGAATTCGCTTTGTCTGAATGATTCGATAACGACAGCTGTAAAGAGAGCTTTGCGAGATTTGTATCTGGAAGATTTGGTAAATCTGTAATTACATGTGGATGTTCAATTATAACTTTTCCTGTAGTCCGTAGATACACAGGTTGCCAGATTCCAATGTTCCGGTCATGTACTTCAGGTATCCAGTCCCAACCCACAGAAGAAAGCATGGTTACATTCTTACCGATATCACCAGTAGGACCACCATTGAGATAGAAATCTCCCATAGCTTCCAATTGTGGAGGTGCTGGTAATCCCGGATCATCCAATTGATGAATCCTGACTGCTAATACGTTTTTCTGACCTGCTTTGATTTTATCCGAAACATCAAAAAAGTATTCCGCAAACATTCCAGCCATCTTTGATGAATCAGATATCTGTACACCATTCAACCAAACATGGCTCTGTAATTGATGCCCTTAAAGATCAATTGAAACAGTTTGCCTTTATCGGAAGAAGGAACTTCGAATACGGTACGATACCAGTAAGGCTTTTTCCAGGGATTGGGTTCTCCGGGAAGAAAACTATATTTCTCAAGATTATATGCTTTATTAAATGAATCAGATGCATCAGGAATCAACATGTTATTCATTCCATTATACGGATCAGCATACACTTTATTTGCTACCAGTCCTGTCAAAACAGTTGATGGTACTTTTACAGGGAACCAATAATTGTTAGAAACATAATTGGGGCTCGATAATACTGCACCATTTTCTTTTATGACTGCAGAAGATTGCAGATCGAAATTGGTTAGAGCCACTTGTTTTACTGGCGCCTGTCCAGCTACCAGAAGACTGGTAAAAAAGCAGACTAGTGCTAAGAGTGTTTTTCTCATGATGGGAGCTTGTTTGGAGGCACAAAATTACAGAATACGGGTGGCTGCCATCTTTTATATTTGAACAACTTGTTGCTGAATTATAACCTTTCACCAACTCAATCGGTTGATAGGGTCAAAAAAAGACAAATCATGAGCATAATCATATTAACATTATCAAGGAACTGATTTTTTGTATTTAACCTGTAAATTGTGAGAAATAGCATAGCTATGAATACTTCATCCCGTCGCGATTTTTTGCAGCAATCTGCCATATTAGTAGCAGCAGCAATGGCTGGACAATCCTTTTCAGTTGATAAGAAGAAAGCGCACCTGGCATTTTCTACTTTAGGTTGTCCGGGTTGGACCTTTCCCCAAACAATAGAATTCGCTGCCAAGCATGGTTATAAAGGGATTGAGTTAAGAGGAATATTGAAACAGTTGGATTTACCTCTATGTCCAGAATTCAATTCTTCAGACAATAGGGCCGCCACTTTGCGAATGATGAAGGATAAGGGGTTGAAGTTTGCCAACCTCGGCTCCTCTGCTACATTACATTTTGCAGAAGGGGCAGAAAGGCAAAAAAATCTGGATGATGCGAAACGTTTCATCGATCTGGCACATGATATCGAATGCCAGAATATAAGAGTGTTCCCAAATAATTTCATAAAAGGTCAGGAGAAGCAGGTTACCATTGACCTGATAATAAAAGGACTAGTGTATCTGGCAGAATATGCAAAAGGCTCAGGAGTGAATATATTGATGGAATCTCATGGCGACCTTGTTCGTATAGATGATTTGGAATATGTTATGAAAACAGCGGCGCATCCTCAAGTGGGATTGATTTGGGATATATCTAATATGTGGACTATCACTAAAGAGTCTCCGACAGCTGCATACGGCAGATTGAAGCACTATATAAAGCATACTCATATTAAAGATGCCAAATTGATTGGAGATAAACTGGAATATACATTTTTAGGAACTGGAGATGTACCTATTTTTGAAGCTGTAGATCTTTTAGTAAAGGATGGGTTTAAGGGATATTATAGTTTTGAGTGGGAAAAACTATGGCATCCTGAAATTGCAGAACCTGAACTCGCCTTTGCCGATTATCCAAAAGCCATTAAAAAACATTTGTAACTCTTTCTTCCAATCTTCCCTGCTAACAAAACAAATCATGCCCGGCGACCAACCCAATATAAACAATAAAGCTATCAAGGAAAATACTTATGATGCCATCATAGTTGGTTCAGGTATTAGTGGGGGATGGGCTGCAAAAGAGCTTTGTGAGAAGGGATTGAAAGTATTATTACTTGAAAGGGGGGCGCCTGTTGTTCATCCGGAATATAAGACAGCAACGATGGACCCGTGGAACTTCCCGCATAGATTAACACTGTCGAAAGAGGATAAGCAGAAGCACTATGTTCAGGCCAGACATTGGTCGTTCAAAGAAGATAATAAGCACTATTACATAAACGATCAGGAAAACCCTTATCAGGAGACCAAGCGTTTTGATTGGGTAAGGGCGAATGTGGTTGGAGGAAGATCCTTATTATGGTCAAGGGCCTGTTACAGATGGAGCGATCTGGATTTTGAGGCAAACATGAAAGATGGACATGGAGCTGACTGGCCTATTCGATACAAGGATATAGCTCCCTTGGTACGATTATGTAGAAAAATTCATTGGTGTAAGTGGAGAACGAAATAATATTCCTCATTTGCCTGATGGAATTTTTCAACCACCTTTTGAAATGAATATGGTGGAGAAAGATTTCACAAAGAGAATTGCAGAGAAGTTTGATGATAGGCAGGTAATAATTGGTCGTACAGCCAATCTTACTGCACCAGTAAAGGGTAGAGGACTATGTCAGGCAAGGGATCTTTGTCACAGGGGCTGTCCATTTGGCGCTTATTTCAGTACCAATGCCAGTACAATGCCGGCGGCTTATGCAACTGGAAACCTGACGGTACGACCTTATTCATTAGTGAACAAAGTGCTTTACGATGAACAGAAGCAAAGGGCCAAAGGTGTTGAGATTGTTGATACGGAAACAAAGGAAGTGATTGAGTTCTATTCAAAGATCATCTTCCTTAATGCAGCAACAGTCGCTACTGGATTTATATTATTGAATTCTACTTCCAACCGTTTCCCAAATGGGTTGGGTAACGGAAGTGATCAGGTAGGAAGAAACCTGATGGATCACCATAAAGGATTGTCAGTTTCGGCTGATGTAGAAGGGTATGAGGATTCTTATTACCGGGGTCGAAGACCAACAAATATTTATGTTCCTCGATTTAGAAATGTAAAAAAGAAAGATGCTGATTTCCTGAGAGGTTATCATTTTGGTGGAAGCGCTTCCCGATGGCGTCATGAAAGTAGTGATGGAATTGGTGCTGAACTAAAGGAATCTATGATCGAACCTGGCAAATGGGTAATGGGGTTATATGGATTTGGAGAATGTTTACCTTATTCAGAAAACAGGATGACTTTGAATAAAGACAAGAAAGATCAATGGGGTAGACCCATGATAAATATTGACTGTGAATTCAAGCAAAATGAATTGAAGATGCATGAGGATATGAGTGTTACTGCCCAAGAAATGCTCACCGCTGGCGGTTTTAAAAATCTTCGTGTAAGTAATGCTATTTCATCACCCGGCAATGCCAATCATGAAATGGGAGTGGCTCGAATGGGGCGTGATGCAAAAACTTCTGTGTTGAATGGGTTCAATCAGATGCATGAAGTGCCGAATGTATTTATTACAGATGGATCTTGTATGACTTCTGGTTCTTGTGTAAACCCATCACTTACCTATATGGCTTTGACTGCAAGGGCTTGTGATTATGCGGTGAAGGAGTTAAAGAGAATGAATCTATGAGGGTATTTAAAACCATTTCCGCTTTCCCGATTTACCGGCAAATGTATTTGTTTTAGATTTTTTACCGCAGAGACGCGGAGACGCAGAGAAACTCTCCCCTCCGTCTCCGCGTCTCTGCGGTAAAATATATTAATTACCTAACACCCATACAGAAATCGGCACCTCCCCATTTTCCTTTTCCACCACCACTACCTCTTTATAAATACACTTATCCTCCAACCTATTCAAAAAATATTTCGCCATTAATCGCTGGGGAGTTGCTAATAGTACAATAGTTCCCTGATCAATAAATTTCTCAATCACTTCCTGAATAATATCAAACGAAAGTGGGTCGTAGTTGATGTCACTTATCAGTAAAACATCGGTAACAGGAACAGTAGATATAGAATTCCAATCCAATAATGAGGTACTGAAGTTGCTTAATTTATTGTAATGGGCAGATGCTTGCAGGCATTCCACTATTACTGGTAAATAATCCGTTGCTATTACTTCTTTTGCAATAGAGGCTGCATAAAAAGAGGGTAGCCCAACACCTGCTCCTATTTCCAATACCTTTTTATCCTTTATATAGTTAGGGTGTTTGTCAAGGAAAATAGAAAGTCCTGTAGCTGCTGGCCAAAGCTGCGACCAATATGGAAAATCGGTTCCTGGATCCGATTTCTTTTTGGATAGATATTCCTCCCTCATCAATATGGGGTCTGGGATATATAGACTGATTGTCTTATCCCCGATTTTTTGATGTTCCAATGAAAATCTTATCGCCATACCTGTCTAGATGCTGGCAAAGATGAGGAATCTCTATTGATTCTTTCGGTGAATTAAATCCGGAAAGTTTGCTTTTGTAAAATTTGTATCTTGAATCTATGATTACTACTTTAAAACAGCACTACGTTCTATTAATGGCAATCTTGTTTGTAACTGTTTTACAGAGTTGTAACGCCGACAATAAGGATACACCTGAATTCCCTTCTTCTTTGGTGCATTTTGTTGCGTCACCAAACAATCCGGTATTCAGTGGTACAGGAACCAATACATGGGATAGCCTCATTCGTGAAAGAGGATATATCTTGAAAGAAGATAGCCTGTATAACTTATGGTACACCGGATATAGAAATGAAGACAGCGTCAAGTTCCTTGGATATGCTACATCAACAGATGGCATAAAGTGGACAAGATTCCCAGGTAATCCTATATATGATTCTGCCTGGGTGGAAGATATGTCTGTAATAAAAGTGGATAGCTTGTATTACATGTTTGCAGAGGGGAGGAATGATATAGCCCATCTAATGACATCTTCAGATAAGATTCATTGGCAGGAAAGGGGCAACCTCGACATGCGGCTTGTTTCAGGGGAACCTATTCCATCTGGACCTTATGGCACCCCTACAGTTTGGAAGGAAAAAGATAAATGGTATTTGTATTATGAAAGAAACGATTCTGCTGTATGGTTAGCAACTTCAATCGACACTAAAGTTTGGACTAATATACAGGATGAACCTGTGTTGAAAAAAGGACCAGAGGCCTATGATGCCTTTGCTGTTGCCATGAACCAGATTGTAAAATTTGAAGGCCGTTATTATGGGTATTACCATGCCACAGCCTTTAAGGATTGGCATGAATGGTCTACCAATGTAGCGGTTTCAGACGACCTTATACATTGGAAAAAGTACCCCAATAATCCGATTGTAGGGAATAACCGTTCAAGTGGCATATTGGTAAACGATGGATCTGTTTTCAGGTTATATACAATGCATCCCGAAGTGATGCTTTATTTACCAGAGAAAGTGAATGTCAGTGGAAACTAGAACAGAACATACATTGTAAATATTTTTTTAATTTTCCCCAACCATTGCCAATTAAATGTCGTTAAATAGCTACATACCAAGAATAACCCCTAAAAAGATGAGTATGAAAAAGCTGTTAGTTCTGGCACTTTTTGCAGGCCTATTTGTTTCCTGTGAAAAAGAAACCTCCGTGGATTCAAATGGAGGGAATTCTCCAGAAGGTAATAAGAGCCTATCTAAAGTTGTGACTACTTTTCTGCCTGATAACTTCGATTACTATATACGGGAATTTGAATATGATTCAAATGACCTGATACTTCGTATTAAATCGACTTTTAAGATAAAAAGGAACAATGGTACGATTGATATTATACAAGGCACAGCACAATTTAATAGGGATAATCTCCAACGCATAATCAGAATTGGAACATTTCCAGATACTTCATCGGTCAATACAATTATCCATTATGCTGATGCCAGTTCAAATAGAGTCAGCTCTTCAGTTATTCTGAAAAATAATGGTGGCTCCTTATTATTACTTGATAGTACAGTTTATGAGTATGGCACTAACGGCAAGATTTCAAAAAGCAGCCATTATATACCATCAGCCAATGGTGTTCCCGGATTGGCAACTTATCAGGTATATGGTTATGATCTAAATGGTAATGTAATCAGTAAAGCTTTGTATCAGGATGATGATGCCAATGGAAGTTTTGAAGTCGCTTTGACGTATCAATGGGAATATGATGACAAATTGAATCCTATGTTCCAGGATGAGCTTGCTTATTTTCAGTATGGAGAATTATGGCCGGAGTACAGCTCGAAGAATAATGTAACAAAACAAGTTAATGTTTATGCTGCAATTCCTTCCGACCAGTTGCAGTATTCCTACCAATACGACCAGTTGTCAAGACCTTCTTTCCAATTACAAATTGGTGACCCAGCTAATAAGACAACTTATTATTACCAATAAGAAGTACCCGGAGTATATTCATTATAAATTATCCTGTCAAGTCTATTGATTTGGTAGGATAACTGATTTTTGTCATAAGTCCTGTTGTTTATCCTCATATTCCTGCCAGTCTCCTCAAAATAGCTTTACGGCTTTTAAAAGCTATTGGACCAATGGTAAGAACGATTTTCATAACTCTTGTCTTATCGTATATTGGCTATTCCTTTCTGGTATATAATTACACAGCCCCTGCAGCAGAACCTCCTGAATTGGCAAAAGCCGGGATGGATATCTGGCAATCAAAAAACTGTCAGGCTTGCCACCAGTTATATGGTTTAGGTGGTTATATGGGCCCTGATCTTACAAATATCGTTTCTGATAGCACAAAAGGAGCGGCTTATGCGGCAGCCTTTATTAAAGTAGGAACCGCCCGTATGCCCGATTTAAAGTTGACAGATGAAGAAGTAAATAAGTTGTTGGCATTCCTTACATGGGTTGATAAAAGTGGTCGATCAAGGGTAGCCAAAGATCAGGTGAATTGGTATGGTAATTATCAGATAGATAAGAAATAATATGAGATCCCCATATAAAATAATAATTATAGCTTCTTTAATCTTATTGTCGTTTTCACTTGTATTTGGTGTCCTTTCAATTCTTTCTTTTTTAAATATACCTGTTGTTGCCAAATGGCTTCCTTTCCAACAAGCGAGACCTGTTCATGTTTCATCCGCATTGTTTTGGATTATAACCGCTGCAGTGGTTGGGATAATGTATTATAGTGAAGGAAACTTTCCTTTATCAAAAAAAATAGCCAATTGGAAGATCGCTTTTGCAATTATCTGGTTAATGGGAATTGTTGCCATTTTCATCAGTTATTTCATGGGCTATTTTGGAGGAAGAGAATATTGGGAATTCCCTCCACAATTGAATTTGCTATTATTAGTTGCATGGCTAATTTTATTAGCTGGGTTTTATATGGATGTTATCCAAAAGCTAAAGGATAAGCCAGTATATATTTGGATGTGGTTTACCGGCATACTTTTTTTCTTCTTCACTTTTTCAGAACAACAACTCTGGCAGATTCCCTGGTTCCGAAATTCATTCCTGAAGGAAATGACGGTGCAATGGAAATCGAACGGTTCTATGGTGGGAGCATGGAACCAGATGGTATATGGTACCGCCATTTATCTGATGGTAAAGATCAGTGGTGATGAATCAATTGGACATTCAAAGAAAGCTTACTTCTCTTATTTTCTAGGGTTGACTAATCTTATATTTAATTGGGGCCACCATATCTATAATATTCCAACTGCCACATGGATTCGGGATATTGCCTATGGTATAACAATGACAGAATGGATTCTTGTTTTAAGTATCATACAGGGATTCAGGAATAAACTGAATGAAAGGGAAAGACTAAGACATTTGCTTACATACAAATTATTGATTGCAGCGGAATTCTGGGTGTTCCTGAATCTGTTGTTAGCTTTATTGATGTCAATCCCTGCCATAAATATTTATACTCATGGAACGCATATAACCGTGGCTCATGCAATGGGAACTACTATTGGAATCAATTCAATGATATTGCTGGCAAGTCTTACCTATATGCTTCAGGTCGATAAAAGAAAATCAAATAGGGTAGATAGGTATTTCCGGATTGGATATTGGGTAACTCAATCAAGCCTGATGGTTTTCTGGCTATCGTTGATTGTTGCTGGAATATTGAAAGGGGTTAAGGCTGTTTCTTCTCCAACTATTGCTTTTGCGGATCTTATGGCACCTGTGTATCCAATGTTGCGAATTTTCATGTACTCAGGCATCTTTCTACTGATAGGAATGACAATTCTTGCTGTACTATTATTATATTCCGTTCAGCGAATGGCGAATTCAAAATAAACTCCTTCTAAAAAATATTGTTGTTTTATTTATTGCAGCGAAAACTCCCAGGTATCCTTATCCAGATAAGTAGATGATGAACCTGTTGTCAGGTAGCCTTTATTGCCGATAGCAAACCCTATTCCAGCAACTCTATTGAAGGGGTGAGAAGTTCTTTGCGTCCATGTGTTATTGGTTGGATCGAATTCCCAGCATTCGTTCCCTGTTCCAGCAACAACATATGCTTTACCATTTATTGTAAAAGATGAGGAATAAAAATTTTTATTTCCGGGATAGTTAGAAAGGCTTTTCCAGCTGTCTGTAGTTGCTTCATATTCCCAAAAGCTGTTGGATGAAAATTCGGAAGCTCCCAAATATCCCTTGAACCGATTGAAAATGCATGTGGCATAATTAAAGATCCAAATGGTAACTCAGTTTTTGATGTCCATATATTAGTAGCAGGGTTATATTCCCACCAATCTGTAAGTAAACTGCTTCCTCCTGAAATAGGAACCTGACCTGTGCCGAAATATATCTTATCGTTTATTGAAAATCCAGCAGCATAAAAACGTCCTGCTCCCAGGAAAGTCAGCTTTCTTTGTCCAGGCATTACTGGAAGGATTATATTCCCATAAATCATTTTTAATAATACTGCCTGGTTCTGTACCACAAATTATATATCCTTTTCCTCCAGCAGCAACTGCTGTTGCCCTATTTAGACCAGGCCCAGGCAGATTTGCTTTTTTTGTCCAACTATTTGTTGAGGCATCATATTCATACAAGTCATTGTAAAATGGGCCATTAGAATCTCCAAGGCCAACATATGCTTTATTCCCGATTGTAAATGAAACAAGGTTAGCCCTGCCATCTCCCGGGAAATCAGATTTTCGGTTCCATATTCCTGATAGCAATATGAAATCATTTGCCGTAAATACAGATTGTGATTTTACTCTAACTTCTATTTTGCCATTAGTAGCATTGGATGGCACCCTGACTATTAGTTTTGTATCTGAAAAGGATTCTATAGTGGCAGGTTTTCCACTGAAAAGAACAGTGCAGGCAGCTGAATCAGTTCCAAATCCGGTTCCGAGTATAGTAACTGGTGCACCAGCACCATCTTTCATTGGTGTAACTGAGTTTATTACTACAGGTGTTTCTGACGATTTTTTACAGGAAAAAAAGGTGATTACTGTTATGGTAAGCAATAGGAGATGTCTCATAGAAATAGAGGTTGAAGGCATAATAAATGTACCTAAAAAATGGCTCTTCTAAAATTCATATTGAATAATCCTATTGGAGAACTAACTTACTGAAAGAAAATTGGGAAGCAGGATGTATGCTTTTTTCTGATTAAAAATGTTCCTATAGCATTGAATTTTAATATTTTATTTCAATTAAAAAGCTATATGAATAGAAGTCTTCAAGGGCTGTTTTTCATTTTTGCCTTTCTTTTTGCTTGTGAGACAAAATCGTATGCACAATTGCCAAAAGAGTATAAGGGTAAGCCCTTCCGTGATTCTGTCTATAACAGAGGGCCTCAAATGATCCCTGGCAGAGTGGAACTGGCTTTTTATGATTTTGGTGGGGAAGGGGTGGCTTATCATGATACCAGTCCTGAAAACGAAGGTTCGAAGTTGAACAGAACTGAAGGACACTGGCGGCCTGGCGTAACCGCATATACTGCATTCTTTCGCGAGAATGAGGGAGTGGATATTTCGTACACAAAAGACTGGGCCGATTTCAATCATCCCAATAAAGTGGATCCTGCAGTTAATCAATTGTATATCGGTTGGCAATCGGATGGTGAATGGACCAACTATACTGTATGGGTTAACAAGCCAGGCAAGTATCGGATTATAACAATCTATGGGTATCAGGATAATAAATCAGAATTGTGGTTGAATGGGAAGAAAGCCTGCCAGCTTTATCTTCCAGAAAATACCGGCAATTGGCATAATTGGACACAAGCAACGGTGGGGAGATTGTATTTCCAACAGCAGGATTGAATTTACTCACCCTGAAGTATAATAAAGGTTCCAATTTGGCTTTTCTGGATTTCTTGTTGGTGGAACCAAGATAGATACAACCGTTTTTTTCTTATTTTTTGTGGTTTTTTTCCCACGAGGAGTCCATCTCCCGAGATGACATCTCGGGAGATGTCATCTCCCAGGTTGACTTCCCGGGAGAAGTCAACCCGGGAGAAGTCATCCTCCCCAACCCCACAAAATCCCCTAACTTGTTCCCAAATAAGAGCTCCAAATGATTAAACACCTTCTTTCTTCTCTCTCCTTATTTCTCCTGTTCACTAATTCAACAATAGCTCAGGAAGGTGTTAAAAAGCCAGAATTGTCAGTTGCCGAATGTATAAGAATCATTGAATCATTTCCGGATAGCATTCCCGCTCACGAAGCCTACATAAAAGCCCTGGGAGCGGATTCTGTAGTTGTAGAAAAACAATATATAACCTGGAGCCGGAAATTTCCAAATTCTTTCGGGCTTCATTTTGCATACGGACATGCATTAGCTGAGAATGAGAGTCCAAAAGCAAAGCCTTGGTTACTTAAAGCTGTTCTTATTAACCCAAAAGCAGCTGATGCTTTTTTTGATCTGTCACTTGATGCAGACAGGTGGGGTGATTTTAAGGAATCTAATAATTACCTCTTAAAAGCCAGAGATGCTGATCCTGAAAATGCTGCCTATGCTTTTTATTACGCCAATAGTTTCAGTGATACCGATAAAGATGAGTATAGAAAGCAAAGTCTTGAAGTAGCCAATCGGTTTCCAAAATCAGAACGTGGCGCGCAATCTTTGTATTGGTTGGCCTTTAAAGAAACTGATACTGTAAAAAAGATCGCTCTGTACGAACGGCTTCAAAAAGATTTTTTATCGGCTGACCTTAGATGGGCTGGATATGGTATGGAAAATTATTTTGATCTGCTTCTGATTGCAGACCCAGCAAAAGCAGTTTCTATCAGCCAACTGATGATTAAGCGAAGCAAGGATGAATCAGGTAAGAAATCATGGACCAATAGCCTCGAAACTGCTCAGAATGTTAAGGATGCTAAAGTGCAACTTTCCAAAAGAATGCAGACAAAGCTGTAGCAATTCTCGAAAAAACTTCTATCAAGAACTGGTCTATGTCCAAACCTGCCTCTGAAATTTTGAAGGCAGAAGCTCTCGATGCCTCAGGTAAAACAGCTGTGGCTTATGAGAAACTAAAATTATTTTATGCCAGCGAACCTGATCCAGCTTTATATAAACCATTGCTACAGTATGGCTCAAAACTAAATAAATCAATTGCTGAAATTGATAAAGATATTTGGTTCGTTCGGGATACCATGTCAAAACCTGCCACTCCATTTGACCTTAAGAAATATATAGGTAATGGCTCTATATCCCTTGATGATTGTAAAGGCAAAGTGGTTCTGATCACTTATTGGTTTCCCGGCTGCGGACCTTGTCGTGGAGAATTCCCCCACTTTGAAAATGTAGTTCGAAAGTTCAGGAATAAGGACTTTCTATACGTCGGGATAAACATAGTCCCAGAACAAAACGCCTATGTAGTCCCCTTCATGAAATCAAGTCATTACAGCTTTATTCCAATCGAAGATTTCCCTGATCGCAAAAAGGGCAATCTTGATAATAGGGGAGCTGCCCCTGTAAATTTCCTCCTCGACCAGAAAGGGAATATTGTTTTCTCCCGTTTCAGAACCAATGAACATAATGAGCAGGTTTTGGAAGAGATGATTTCGTCGCTGTTGAGGAGGGGGAATAAAAAGTAAAAAGTCAAAAGTCAAAAGTAAAAAGTCAAAAGTTGTAAGTTGTAAGTATTAAGTTAGAGTCTTCAACATTTAGAACCCGCAACTTACAACCCGTAACACGCAACCATAATTAAACCCGCGTCGCTGCGTCTCCGCGGTTATTGTATTGGCTGTTCATTTCCACATTTCCATATTTCCACATTTTCTCATATTTTCTCATTTTCACATCTGAAATTCCCACACCGTCCTATACACCCCCTATCCTCTCCACATACCCCAAAAACGAATTATAAAACGGATCCGCTCCAATTGTAGCACTATCCCCAATAACAAAAAGCTGCTCTTTAGCCCTCGTTATTGCCACATTCATCCTTCGGTAATCTTTTAAGAACCCTATGATGCCATCGTCATTGCTTCTTACCAAAGAAAGTATAATTGTTTCTTTTTCCTGTCCCTGGAAACTATCGATGGTGCTTATCCGCATTTCTCTTGGCAATACTTCCCGCGCTGCAGCTACTTGTCCTGAATAGGGTGAAATGAAGGCTGTGGGTTTTGGATTCAGGGTTTCAGTTTCCATTAGTTTTAGTACTATATCCAATTCCCCCTTATTCTGTAAACTCATTCCATCATTTCCTTGTACTTCCTGGTAGCCTGATCCTGCTGTATCAATGAATGTGATATGTTGTCCGGTATTTGTTAGATGTGATGCTGATAAAAGCAATCCTTCATAAAAATAATCGCTAGAGAATCCGGCAATCGACTCCCTCATTCGGTACTGGGTATTTAACAGATAAACGTTTTTCAGTGATTGGATGGCTACTTCAAGAATAGATCGGTTGAAACCCTTTCTTAAAGCTTCCTCACTCAATACTGTTGGTGGTAATTGTAAGTGATCGCCAGCCAGTACAATTTTCTGGGCCAATGGGAACAAACACCAGGCAAGGGGTTCAATGCATTGTCCCGCTTCATCTATAACCAGACTGTCAAATTTCAACTGACTTGTCTTTGCATCATATAAACCAATGGGTGTACCTGCAATAACATCCGCTTCTGTATATAACTTCTCTTCATTATATGCCTGAAGCTTTTTTATCTCGGCTCTTATGCTTTTTACTTCCTTGAATAAGAGATTTCGTTGTTCCCTTTCAGCTTTTCCGAAACTTCGCTTATATTTTAATGCCATTTTACGGAATTCCTCCGCCCGCATCTTGAGTTGCTTTATCTCTTTCTGCTGTTTACTGTTCGATAATTTGCCCTCTGGAGTATAAGGAAATACTTCTTCATCTGCCTTGCTTGAATTGCCTACTCTTAAAACCTTTACCCCTGCAGTTATCAATCCTCGAACAATAGTATCTACTGCAGTATTGCTTGGCGCAGAAACCAGGATTTTCTCTCCTTGCTTTATCAACTGAGTTATAGCTTCAATGAGTGTGGTGGTTTTTCCGGTGCCTGGTGGACCATGAACTATAACAATGGAATCATTTTGAACCACGGCCTTTACTGCCTGCTGCTGGCTTTCATTCAATCGGTTATTGCGAAAAGCCAGATCAATATTTTTAAGTGATTTTCCTGACGATTCCTTACCCTCATGAAGTTGTTCGAAGAGTTGGAGCTGGTTTTTATTTGCTTCCAGTTCATTCAACACTGTCTTCATTATTTGGGTGGTGCGTTGGTCTGGTGCCAACTTGATACCTACTCCGTTTTCTTCAATCCAATCAGGGAAATCAGGAGCAAAAAGGCGGAACTCACCAGATTTTCCATCCAGACTCAGTAAAATACCCTTTATCGGCTCTTCACCAGTAATAAAACACTCAATTGCGGCACCATCTTTGAATAAATTGGTTTCTGGTGGAAAAGCCAGCCGGAAGCTGATTTCGGGGTAATCGGCATAACCGAAATTCTTTCGGGTAACGATTAGCGGATGCAGTGCTAATCCCTCTGCTTTTAGGTTCTTTAGCGTATGCTGTTGGTCTAGACTAAATCGCTTTACCTGCTCTTTTTCTTCCAGATCTATACAGGCCAATAATTCCAGGAGATGCTTGTGCGTTGCTGGCATTTTGTGAAAATAGGGTGGTTGGGAGGAATAAAAAAATAATAGCTGTGTAGTCCGGAAGTCAGGAAGTCCGGAAGACCGAAAGAAATTCAGTTAATACTTGTCGTTTAGAATATGGTGCAGTATCTTTCAAAAAGCTAATCTCAATAATTGTGAAAAAGACCATTACTTCCTTCATTGTTTCTCTTGCATTACTTTTTGGCTTTGTATTCAACTCTGTTGCTCAAGACCAGGCGCCTGATACTGTCAAAGTCGGTATTTATATAGTAAGCATCCATAACGTTGATTTTAAGCAAAAGGAGTTTACTGCCAATTTCTGGATATGGTTGAAGTATAAAAGACGTGATTTTAATTTCTACGATAATCTGGAAGTGCCTCAGGCAAAAACTGTCGATAAATCATTTTTTACCATCGATAGCTCTGGTGAAGTGATTTCGATGCAAATGAAATTGCAATGTGTGATGAAGGATTCCTGGAAGATCGATAAATTTCCTTTTGACCGTCAAACTCTTCGACTCTCCATAGAAAACTCACAGTTTGATTCACGCAGTCTGATATTTGTTCCTGATACTGTTGGACAACATTATGACCCCAGATTTACTTTAAGGGGTTGGACTATCGATAGCTGTATCATTGGCACCGGTGTAAAAGCATATGAAACATCCTTTGGTGACGAAAGTCTTGCTAAACCACATGTTGAATACAGTGCCTTCAGGGTTAGATTGAGTATTCTCAGGGATGCAGAAGGCCTTTTCTGGAAGATGTTCCTGGGTATGTATATCTCCTTCCTGATAGCATTCATCTGCTTCTTCATTCATGCTGATAGTATGGATTCTCGTTTTGGGTTAAGTGTTGGGGCTTTGTTTGCTGTTGTTGGTAATAAATGTATAATAGATTCATCCCTTCCAGAATCAACTACTTTTACATTGGTGGATACACTTCATGGGTTGACCTTGTTTTGCATTTTCATTGTAATTACGGGTACTGTGTATTCTTTGAGTCTTATAAAAAAGGGAAAATACAAACAATCGATACGCTTCGATATGATTATGGCGATAGCCATGCTTATCTTATATGTTTTTCTTAACTACTTTTTCATTTCATTGTCTGAATCTGCTTGATTTCCCGTTTTGGATGTCCCATTTAACTCTTAATCGAATGGGAGTGGATTAGGACATAAGTATTACTGATTATTGTCATTGTATCAGCGAATTCGGGTGTCATACCTTGCTTAAAATGAAAAGGTATGAAACCGCTTAATGTAACTTTCTTTCACATTTGTGGGAAGTTGCTGGGATTGCTCTGTATACTTTTCTCCCAATCCTGCTCTCTTGAAAATTTCCCTCAACCATTACCAATAGATGTAAAGGATGAAGCCAGATTTCCAGAAATCCTCCAGGGACAATGGCTTACAACAGAAGATAGCAACTATGTGTTTATAGGGAAGAAGTATTTAATATTTACAGATAATATCCGACCCGCAAAAGTTGTAAAAGGAGTTTGGCCAAAGATTTTGGGGATTGGGAAACTAAAAGAGTTAGGCTATGGGTATGAATCAGAAAGATACCAGCACTATGATTCCACATACCAGCCAATTGACACAGCAAGAAACTATATTATTACAAAAGAAGCGATCTATGAAGTCAGGGGAGGAGGTATGCTTTCAATGGGATATCCTTATAGAGAAAATTCAGATACACTTGAATTTCTGAAAAAGGATTCTGTATGGTTCGACCTGGGAAGGAATATGTCTATTAAGCAATTGGGGAAGGGGTTGTATGCACTTAATATAAATAATACCATCCTGGCTCAGGAAAGTAATTGGTGGCAACTGACCTTGATAGAAATAGTTGATAAGGATACTGTAAAGTGTTGGGGTGTGTCAGAAAAAATGAAAGACTCTCCTTCATTTATCTATTATTTTGAAGAGAAGTATTTTTCTTCTGCATATTATGAATGTTACTGGACAGCAAAAGATATCAGAAGGCTGATGGCTGATAGCAGCTTTGATGTAAAAGCCATATTTGTAAAGGAAGGCATTCCTTCAAAATAACCTTTGTATATAGTATATTTTCAAACTTATTTTAAAGTGCCAAGAATTAATGGGCCAAGCCGCTCGGCCCATTTTTTATACTCAATTCCCGAAGGGTGTAAGCCATCTGCAGCTAATAGGTTCCGGTTTGTTTTCGCTTCTCGAGTGGATTCAGTAATGTCAAGATAATTGCATTTATATAGATTAGTTACTTCACGGTTTATATTATTGAATAAGTCAATTTCCTTTCTGATTTTAGCAGTATCATTGAAAGCTGCAAAAGGAGTAACGCTATAATCAGGAATGGATAAGACAAATACGTGGTCTTTATCTCCTTTTGCAATGGCAATAGCTTTTTCCAGAATAAAACTGAATTTTTGGCGATAACCAGTAGTGTCATGTGTTTGATACTGATCGTTTACACCAATGAGTAAGCTCACTATATCATATTGTGATGGGTTACGGCTGATTACATTATTTGTTAGTACGCCTGTTGTCCATCCTGTTGTAGCTATATAATCCGGTATAGTTACTGCCTTCCCATTTTGAGCTAACCATAGTGCTGTCTGATAGGGGAATCGCTCAATTTCAGTAACGCCCTGTCCAATTGTATAGGAGTCACCTAAGGCCAGCCATGTTTTCCCAGATGGAACAGGGTCTACTGGAAGAACAGGAGGAATATTGCTTGTATTTTTTTGACAGGCAAGTATTAAAAAGCCAAGAAATAGTGACTTTACTGTCATAATTATAATTACATACGAAAAATAAAAATGTTTGGTTTAAACCTTTCAAACTAGAAAAAGTCTAAAATAGACTCTAAGCCCATTTTTATTTATTAAATGATTTTTAATGCATCTTTCCCGAACCACCAAGACCTTGCTACTTGGTGCAAATATCTGGTATTTTGGAGAGGGTATGCTGGGGCCGTTACTGGCCATTTTTACTGAAAAGATAGGTGGGGATATTCTTGATATTACGGGAGCTTGGGCGTCATTTCTTATAGTGACCGGACTGGTTTATATTTTGGTTGGGAAACTGGTTAATGGAAGACCCTATAAAGCCAAAGTGATGGTGGCAGGGTATGCCTTGAATGCATTATTTACCTTCTGTTATATTTTCGTTTCCAATACCTGGCAACTGTTTTTTGTTCAAGCAGGGTTAGGTATTGCTGAAGCAATGGGTACACCAACCTGGGATGCACTATATGCAAAGAATGTAGACAGCACTAATGATACTTACGCATGGGGATTGGCAAGTGGACAAAGCCAGATAGTGACAGGAATAGCGATAATTGGCGGCGGATTAATTGCGAATTACCTTTCGTTTAATGTACTTTTTTTTATTATGGGATGTATTCAGGTTATAGCTACAATCATTCAAGCACAAATACTTCTTTATAAAACCGAATCCAGTTCAATCTGACTATAGGATACAAAAAAATGGCCAACAGATGTTGGCCATTGTAAGAATCAGAGATTAGGCTATTTGTGGCTAAATTGATACAACACTCCAAATTGGAATCCGCGATTCATTGAGTTAATGGATCCGTTTTCATTAATATTACTTAATCCAAGATTATATCTTGCATCTACGCCCAATCCCGTTTTGGGTATAATATAACCCAGACCCATTGCTACCCCCAGGTCGGTACTCTTTAAATTACTTTTGATATCTATATCATTATCATTTGTTTCAGTCTTTTGCATTTAACAAGAACCCGATTTGAGGACCTACTGCCATACGGAACCCATTATCAAACATATATTGAAGTAAGAGCGGGACATTTATATACCCAAGCTTTACATTTACAGTTTCTCCCAAAAAATCATACTTAGCTCCCTGAGCAGAATAGACAACCTCAGGCTGCAATGCTAAATGTCGTGTTAAATGAATATGTCCTAATAAACCAACATGGAAACCTGTAAGGTTATCGTATTTGGCTCCATTATCATTATATATATTGTAAAGGTTCAGTCCACCTTTAATACCCACATTAAGATTTTGCGAGCTTAAAGTAGGGAGGATACATAACGAAAGGAATGCTAATAATACTAATGATTTCATAATAAATAATTTACTTTCTTTTGTGATTTGCTTTTTTAATTGACGAAAATTATAAGGATGATTCTTTGGTAACCTGTCCATCAGAAAATTGGTTACCTAATGCATTGATGATACTTGAAAGTGGGCCACCCATTTTGTGGGTATTGTCATCTAATGTAGAATCATCGAGTAACTCTCCCATCTGTAATGCAGAAGGCAGATAGGGTAGAATATTATTTCGTTGTCGAGCCAGATAGAGTTTTATTAGCTGGGTATCTTTACCCTCACCAGCCATTTCTTTGATATTTGAAATTGCAGTATTGAGTATCGCATTCAATTTATCTTCAACAATTGATGGAGTTTCTTCTGAATAACCGGCAATTTTTCCAATAACAGCTTGTTTTTTGTTCCCGAGTACAATTGTTAACCATTGACTTGAAGAATTATTCTCGATTATTGATTCTATTCCAGCATCCGTTTTGCAGTATTGGCACAATGCAGTAAGTACAGAAGGGATTGCTGATTGGCTGAAGTGATCTTCCTTTATTGATTCACTTGTTTCAGTATCCCGCCTGTTAGCATCCATTTTTTGTAACGGTGGGTACTTCAATTTCTCTTGAATGGCTATAAGTATATTTTGTGACAATCTTTTTTGAGTTTATTGTAAAGATGGATTAGAGCCCCGGAAAATAGACAGCAATGGATAAGGTTATTGCTGCATTATTCACCAGGTTAAAGGGTACGGTTCAAAATATATAAAAGACAGTATCAGAGTATAAGAATAAGTAATAGAATAATGATGATTAAAGCTCCAATTGAAATATAAACACCATTGCTCATTTTTTTTATTTCCTTTTTGATATCCTTGGTTTCTTTTCTGAGCTCTTTTTTCTCGAAACCGGATAGAGTAGTTTTGTCTGTTGATTTAATTTCTTCCAATCGTTGTGTAAGAATTCTTGCCCTCGCTTCTTCATTGGATGGAATACTGTCTCTTGTTGGCCTGAGTAAGGCTGCTTGTACCGGAGACACAAGCGCTACCAATAGAAATAGAATTGTAATGAGGAAGCTGGTTAGGAATTTACTTTTCATGTCTTAGTTATTTAGTAAAATGGAAAGGCTAATAAGCAATGATTGATTGAGAGTGACTTGCATGGTAAAGATGGAGCTATTGCTGTTACTTATTATTACAGCATTGTATTCTCCTTTTATACATTTCACACGTTATTTAAAATGTTTTACATTTTATTGCCATAACTATTTGATTCGCTTTACTGAATAGGCTACTACTATTCCAATTGTAGTTTGTATGGGGAAGTTGCGTTCATTAATGCTGGTTAAATGGTTGATTTACAGCAAAAAAGCCTTAATTCATGGATGAAATTCAAAATAGTTCTTTATCTTCCCCCTGCTTTCCTGAGTTGACTTAAATTATTGCTGACTTTTGTTATTTGTTCATCTTCAATCAGGAAAGACTTTTTAGGCTATTTACTTTGTTTGCACCCCAAATTCTAAAGTTTAGTTATGCAATTTGATCAGGCGTATTCCTACATCATCAAGAAATTAGAAAACGGGCTACCGGCTTATATTACGTATCATAATCTGGACCATACAATAAATGTTCTTGCTGCGGCTGAGCATCTGGCTATATCCGAAAAAATTGTTGGTGAGGATCTGATTTTACTGAAGACCGCCGCTCTTTTCCATGATGTGGGTTTTATTCAGAATCATCACGACCATGAAGAGATATCCTGCAGAATTGCAAGAAAACACCTTCCCGACTATAATTATAGCGAAGAGCAAATAGACCATATTTGCCGAATAATAATGGCAACAAAATTGCCCCAGACTCCTCATGATCACCTGAGCCAGATACTTTGTGATGCAGACTTGTTCTATCTGGGGACTGATGATTATAAAAAGACTGCCGAAAGCCTGTTTCATGAATATAAAAAGCATGATTTGGTTAAGAACAGGGCTGAATGGGAATTGAAACAGATTGAATTTCTTAATTCTCATAGCTATTTTACTCAGACAGCCATTCGTGAAAGGGAAAGCCATAAGCAAAAAAACCTACAGGAATTGAAGACGCAATTGGCAGCTTCGATTACCAAGCATCCAAAAGAAGACCCTTTGGAAATAGTGCAGGATTTCGCCTGGATTATACTGGGAGTTATTATTGCTGGATTCTCACTTAAAGGTTTTCTTGTTCCCAACCATTTCTTTGATGGTGGTATAACCGGAGTATCCTTACTTCTTCATGAGTTATACGACTTGAATCTTGCTTTGGTTATAATAGTTCTTAATATCCCCCTTATTTTAATAAGCTATTATACTGCTACTTCCTAATTTCATGATTACTCAGGATAAATTGCTGATCTCCATTTTCGGTGGTGTGTTTCTTGGAATCGGAATCGGTCTTATCATGCGCGCAGGAGCAGCCCTTGATGGGATTGAAGTGTTGGCATTATATACACTGAAGAAAACTTCATTTACTATCACAGAAATCATTCTTGGAATCAATATCCTCATTTTCAGTAT
The DNA here is from genome assembly GCA_016721085.1 of Chitinophagaceae bacterium. Classification (GTDB taxonomy): domain Bacteria; phylum Bacteroidota; class Bacteroidia; order Chitinophagales; family Chitinophagaceae; genus Endoryza. Next base: position 40,423 of record JADKJI010000014.1, read on the forward strand.
TGCTGCATTGAAATTCGGACCTGAAACAGCTCTATATTCAATCCTTACCTATTTTGCTGCTACCAGAAGTATCGACTATGTGGTAGAAGGTTTGCAAGCATATACGGGTGTTACCATAATATCTGGTAAGAGCGAAGTGATAAAGTACCAGCTGGTAAACAATTTAGGAAGAGGTATCACTGTGTATAAGGGAGAAAGAGGATTCCTTCCCGGAAAATTCGAGATCAGCTCCGAATGCGATATCATCTTTACAGTAATCACCAGACTCGAATTGCGAAAGTTGAAAAATCTGGTATATGAAGTAGACGCAAATGCATTTGTTATAGCCAATACTATTAAGGAAGCTTCTGGTGGTATCATCAAACGCAGACAACATCATTAATTGAATTTTATTTTAATGATATGATAAGAGCTCTTACATCTTTTGTTTTTTTTATGTCCTGGCTTTCTGTATTGGCAGGGTCAAAGGATTCTGTTATTACAGTTTCATTGCCAGATTCGATGAAGGCAATCGGCCTGTTAACCACTGTTTCTATACAAAGTATTCAAGGTAAGAAACAGCTTCAGGCAGGTGTGCAGCTTGGTGGCATATCAGTATACCTTGAGTCACATAAATCGAAAAGGGAAGTGGTAATGGAATTTCCTAAATCTGCTACTGTAATTGCATCAGGTCTAGGGGTAGAAATAGAGAAAGGAGAATTTACCTGGAATTTTGACTGGAAATTGAAAGAGACCTATCAGTTATACATTGCTACGGCTTCTGATTCGGCGGAAAATTTTACTATATATAGCGGCTATATCCATTTTCCTGAAACTAATAAATGGAAGTTGATAGGAAGTTGTGAAGTAGCAGGTAAATGGGGCTTTCAGCAATCTGCCGGTGCCTTTTTCACCAATTCTAAAAAGAACAAAATTGAAATTTCAAGAGAACCGCTTTGGATTCAGAAATCTATTGGCTGGGTAGCTTTGAGTGCTACAGAATCAAAGCCTCCGGTATTATTACCTTTCTCTAATATTGATAGTCTCGATCAAAGTGCCAGAGATGAACAAATAATACGACAAGCCATGCAATCCGGTAAACTGGAAAGCTTGAAACAGATCGAATCGGTTTATTATGCCATCCTAACAGAAGGAACAGGTGCACAGGTAAAAGTAACCGATACATTGACTGTAAAATATAAAGGCTATCTCCTGACCAACGGAAGAGTATTCGATCAAACAAAAACATCTCCCGCAACTTTCCCCTTAACCAGACTAATCAAAGGTTGGCAATTAGCCCTTCCTGCCTGCAAGGTAGGAGGTAAGATAAAAATCGTAATCCCCTCTGGTCAATCTTATAGTATTCGTACCCGTGGACCCAAGATTCCTCCTAATAGTGTATTGGTTTTTGAAATTGAAGTGGTTAAAGCTGGAGGCTAGATGCTTGATGCTAGATGCTTGATGCTTTTGCCTAGGGCCTAAGGCCTAAGGCTTAAAGCTTAAATCAATTATAGTACGGGAGCGTTGAGAACTACGAGGATTTTTAATTGAAGCCTAATCATTGTACGGATAACCAAACTAAGCCCTAGGCTTTAGGCTTTAAGCTTTAGGCAAAAGGCATCTAGCTTCAAGCATTCAGCCCCTCAAACCTTCTCCCCAATCTTATACTTCCTATCGTAATATCGTCTGTTAAGAATAGTGAAGATGAATACAGTTACAAGAAACATCCTTCCAATGGCGCCTCCGAATAATAAGCTAACTGGCAATGAAAGCAGAAAGAAAATAACGACTACCCAGGCACTTGCATATTTGAATTTTATGATGCCCTGGGGAATAGGTTCACTTTGGAACTCCTTATGTTTTACTACATAGCGCCATAGTAAGACCTGTATGAGGCCGGTAACAATTACATTGATTACATAATACATGTATGGCTGGAACTGCATAAAGCGACTTACTAAACCGGTAGTAAATGGCATACAGACGATACTTAATAAGAACCAGGTATTAAGTGAAATCAGTTTGCGATCATAATCTTTCAGATAGCCGAATATAGTATGATGCGCTTTCCAATATTGTCCGATTACTATGAAACTGATGAAGAATCCAAGGAATTCCGGTACCATATGTAATATGGCATGATTGAATTCTTCAGAGAAATTTTCAGTTCCTGAAGGAATTACAGGCACTTTTATCTCAATTACCAAAAGAGTGATTGAGATGGCAAAAACAGCATCTGAAAAAAGTGCGATTCTTTCTAGTTGAAATTTGTTTTTCTCCTCCTGATGATGGGTGCTCATAGCTAAGGGTTGGTGTTTGGTGCCCCAATATAGTTGCAATTATGTTTTCAGCAAAATATGGGCAAGGGTACATATATCAGGTCTTTCAACTCGAATATCAATCCAAAAGACGCAGTTGCTTATCAGGCAAAAATATGCCCATCCCACTATTTACTTTAGCTATCGGATAGTGAATATTATCCGAATGAATATCCTTTATTAAAACCAAAAACCAATTTGTATGAAAATCAAATCGCTAACCCTTTCTGTGTCCCTTTTGTTGTTATTTATGGTCTCTTGCAAAAAATCTACTACTGAACCTACTCCTGTTCCACCAGTTCCAAATGCGGCCGAAGAGCAAATGTCACCGGCTTCAGGTAAAGCAGTTCATTACTTGTTTAATGGCAATACCCGCGATACCAGTGGGAATAATAACCATGGCGGTGAAGCTGGCTATCTTGCTTATGGTTCTGACCGTTTCGACAGGGCAAACAGGTCACTTGTTCTTAATGGTTCTAATGCAAGAACAGAAGTGGTAGGGTTAAACCAGACATTCCCTTTTTCTTATTCGCTGTGGCTGAATACGCCTACTCCGGAAGCTGTTATGTCCCTCTTCCAATCAGATCGCACAGCTAATTCTTATTTTGGATCCTGGCTCCAGATGTCTATTTCTTCACCAAATAAACTAGCCTTTAATATTGGTAATGGTGGTGCTATGAACGGAAATAGCCGGAATTCATTATTAAGCTCTGTGGCACTTTCCGCTAATCAATGGTATCATTTGGTGATAAACGCCAGAGGAGCTAATGATATGGACCTTTATATTAATGGCGTTAAAGATAATAGTGCAGTTTATGATGGTGATGCAACACAAATTTCGTACTCAGGCCCTAGTCCGATTGGATTAATTGGAGCAGCATTTTCAGGGCAGAATTTCAATGGCAAAATTGATGATTTCAGGGCTTATAACCGTACACTTACCCCTACCGAGGTAGCGGCTTTGTATTCTTTCCACCCTTAATCATACCATTAACCATTACACCTTTCTCCCCCGAACTTATTCGGGGGATTTTTTATTGATGCCATCTGACCAATAATTGCCAGCTTTTAACCAATAACTGCAGCTTTCAGCACATTAAATGAAGTAATTAACTTTCAGGGGATAAGTTTTTCATAATTCACTCTTACAGATGAATTATTTTAGACTGGATAAACAATTGTATCTGAATGCTTCAGGAATTTAAACCTTCCACACTATCCCTTTTATTGTTGGGTTTGTTTTTTGCACCTTTTACAAGTTGGTCGCAAAAGAATTGCGATTGCCCAGAATTTTTACCCCTTCAACAACAAGCCAGACAATCAACTGACAACCAAAGAAAAGATGCTGAGTTACAATTACAGAATTCAAAAAATAAGGGTTGTTTACCAAAGTATTATGAATGGCTAGCTGAATCTTTCGGATATCTAAGAGAATTGGATTCTTCTGAATATTATTTGCAAAAAGCAGCAAAATATTATTCCAGCAATGGATGTCCTGATATTTCATATCAAAACTATTACAGAATTGCTGCGGCAGTTTATCATAATAAGGGAGATTATCCATCCGCTCTTTCTATTAGTTTAAAGAATCTGGCTATTCTTGATCAATACAAAGACAATTATGAAGAAGCTGATTGTCTACTGATGATTTCCCAAACTTTCAACAGGATGAAAGAGTCATCTAAGGGAATCGTCTACGCACGCAAAGCATTACCATTTATTCGTGAACTAACTGTGCCATCAGAAAAGGCCAATTTATTATATAAGGTCGGTGGTAAATATCTTTGGTATTTTCAGGATACTAAAGATTTTAAATTTCTCGATACAGGGGAAGTATTAACCAGGGAGCAGCTGTCGATCGGTAAAAAAATCAATGATGCCTCAATATTAAGAAAAGGATATAATCTGATGAATGGCTATGCCCATGAAAGAGGTAACTATATTTTGGCTCTTAGCTATCTTGATAGCTCCTTAGCCACTTTTACTCCTGAGAGTACCGATGGATTGAAAGCAACTAATTTCGGCGACAAAGCAGATGTGCTAATGGAATTGGGAAGATATAAAGAAGCCCAGGCGTTTGCCGATTCCAGCCTGAGGATAAAAAAAATGAGTAAAAACCCTGAGTCGATAGCAAATTCATATGCACTCATCTACCAGATTGCAAAGCGAAGAGATGATTATAAAGTGGCATTAGAGTCGTTGGAGGCGTATGTTGAGATACAGGATAGTCTGACAAATGTTGAAAGAACGAAAGTGATTAATGAGCTGGAGAAAAAATATAATCAGGCTAAGAATGAAAAAACAATTCAGGAATTAGCGCAACAAAAAAGAATATATATTTTGCTTGCCATCGCTGGTCTTCTGGCATTAGTAGGCCTCATATTTTTTATCCGTCAACAATCTTTAAATAATAAGAAAAAGATGCTGGAAGCTGAACAGCGATTGAACAGGGCAAGAATTAATCCCCATTTCTTTTTCAATGCGTTGGCTTCACTCCAGTCAATGGCAATGGAAGGAGGGAATAACCAATCAGTAGTTAGTAATCTCTCAAAATTCTCTCATATAATGAGAGAGACATTAGAAAGTACCTATAAGGACTATGTGACAATTGAACAGGAAACTGATTTTCTTAATGAGTATCTGGAATTACAGTTGGCCAGGTTCCCTGATAAATTCACCTATAGTATCAAAGCCGATGCTAATCTTGAACCTGCAGAAACACTGCTGCCTGCCATGATTTTGCAACCATTTGTTGAAAATAGTATTGAACATGGATTCAAGGGAATAGGATATAAAGGTCATTTGTCAATTGCTTTTAAGCAAGAAGGCTCGCATCTTGGAATATTTATTACAGACAATGGCAGGGGATTGGCAGATTCGCCTGTCGAAAAAAATGGCCATATCTCAAGGGCTATGCAAATGATAAGAGACAGGATTTATCTCCTCAATATCAAATTAAAAACAAAAGCTTCATTTACAATTGAAAATAATTCGGATGGGGTAGGGGTTCAGGTTAAGATACTATTACCAGCCCTATATAGAAATGATGCTGTGGCATCTGAATGAAATTTTGCGTATAATTTAAAATCACTGTTATGAAAATACTTATTGTAGATAATGAAGCTCCTATCAGAAAAGGATTAGTGAGTTTGGTGAAAGTGTATTGTGAGGGTATTACTCAAATTGAAGAAGCAGGTAGTGTGGCTTCTGCAATTGAAAAAATAGACCAGCTTTCTCCTGATATTGTATTGTTGGATGTTGAAATGGAGGATGGTACTGGATTTGATTTATTGCGGAAATTGATTTCCCCCTCTTTCCAACTGATATTTGTTACAGCACATGATAAATACGCATTGGAAGCCTTTCAGTTTAGTGCTATCGACTATCTATTGAAACCCGTAGATCCGGAGGCTTTCCGAAGAAGTATGGAAAAGGCAATTCTTCTTGTAAATAATATGTTTCTCAAACGTCAGGTAGAAGTTTTATTACAGCAATTGTCGGGTATACAATCCAAAGAGAGGAAGATAGTGCTGAAAGATATCGAGAACACCTATTTTGTAAAAATAGCAAGCATTCTTTACTGTGAGGCCGAAGGTACCTATACGAGGTTCTTTCTTGAAGACGGCGAACCTATTCTTGTATCCAGAAATTTAAAGGAATATGCCTCTATGCTGGAACCATTAGGATTTATTCGCACTCATCATTCCTTTCTGGTGAATCCTGATAAGATACGGTTATATGATAAGACCGATGGTGGAATGCTCGTTTTGGAAAGTGGTAGCCAGGTTCCTGTGTCGCAGCGGAAAAAGGAATCCGTTATGCAAATATTGGAGTGCCGGTGATTTCTTATTATTTCATTTTACGACTTGTATTAAATACTGTAATTTTCTGGAAAACAGGCATGCTGAAATTCTGTAAACTATCATTTTTACTTCTTATCTCAATTGTAGTAAGTAATGCCCAGGCAAAATTTGATTTTGTTATTTCCAACCCCACCATTATCCAAATAAGCGATGGCCGTTTAGTAACTAATAAGGATGTACTTGTAAAGGGGGGAAAGATTGAGGCCATAGTTTCACATAAAAACGTCTATCCGAAGAGTGTTCAAATTATAAATGCAAAAGGACAAATTCCTGATACCAGGATTATGGGATATGCATATGCATTTTGGAGGAGGTGATTCCCTGATTGAAGAGAATAAGAACCTGCTTCCCTTATTTGTTGCTCATGGTATAACAGCAGTACGAGATGCTGCAGCAGATTTAAGCATTGAAGTCATTAAATGGCGGAATGAAATTAATGCAGGCCGTTTATTCGGGCCAACTATCTTCACTTCAGGGCCCAAGTTGGAAGGTATTAATTCAATATGGGTAGGCGACCTGGAAATTGGTGATTCCAGGCAACTGCAGTATGCTTTAGATTCATTGAAAAGACTTAATGTAGATTTTGTAAAGATTACGGATAATACCATTAAGCCTGCTCTCTATCTTGAAGGTTTGAAGGCTGCAAGGAAGTTAGGCTGGCCAGTATCAGGACATATTCCTTATGCACTCACAATGGATCAGGTAGTGGATGCTGGATTGTCTTCTGTTGAACATATGGGTTATGTTTTAAAGGCTGGAGCTACTGGAGAAGCAACTATTGCTCAAAATATTTTGGAAGGAAAACTAACCTCAAAAGAGGTAATGCCTTTGGTCTTGCAGCAATTTGATGAAAAGTATGCATTGGAAGTGTACAAAAGAATGGCCGCAAAAGGAACTGCAGTGGTACCTACTTTATCGATTAGCAGAGTAACAGCCTATATGGATCAGGAAAATCATTGGAATGATGACTATCTGAAATATCTTGGCCAAGGTCTTAAGAACACTTATTTCTGGAGGATTAAAAGGGCTGCAGGAGATTCAAAAGAAGCTATTGCATTAAGACATCAGGTTTTTGAAAAATCAGCTTCCCTTTTACCATTACTTCAAAAAGCAGGGGTTACAATAATTGCAGGAACAGATGCTGGTTATCTTAACTCTTTCGATTATCCTGGGGTAGGTCTTCATGACGAACTGGGCCTTTTGGTTAAATACGGATTAACTCCTTTAGAAGCTTTACAAGCCAGTATTATAAATGGCCCCGCATATTTCAAAAAGAGTAATGAATATGGGAAAATAAGCAAAGGGTATTTTGCCGACCTGCTTTTACTGGATGCAAACCCGTTGATTGATATTAGCAATACAAAAAAAATAAGTGCTGTAATGTTAAAGGGGAAATACATTTCAAGAAATGAACTTGATAAACTACTACTACAAATAAAAGATAAAGCCGCTTCAAGTCCTTTAAAAAGCAGAATAACGTGTAAAGATGAAATTAGAGGTAAATGGGTAATAAGCTTATTTGTTAAATAGACTAAGAAAGTGACCCCGCAGGGACTCGAACCCTGGACCCGCTGATTAAGAGTCAGCTGCTCTACCAACTGAGCTACGGAGTCTAATAATGGACTGCAAATATAATAACTGCAATCTTCTCGGTGACGAATATTTCCTATTGAGTTTTCTTGAGTTTGATTTATTTCAAATAAATGAAGTAGTAATCAATTTAATGATCTTAGTTTCTCCGGTTTCAATAATAGCTTTGCAGTTTTATAACTCTGACATTTTATTTCATAATGATTCCATCTTAGAGCTACTCTTTTGTAGCTAATAATTTACGTTGAATGAGGTTGGTTGATAAAACTTATCCCCAAGTGAATATCTAAATTTTAATAATATGACGTTGGCATTATAATTGGCTTCATCGATTAAACTAAGTAACCGTCATTTTTATTAAAACCAACCTGAAATGAAAAGAAGTATCATTCTACTTCTTGTGGCCATGCTTTTTGTAATCTCAAACTTTATTGGCTGCAAGCACGACATGTCATTAACATGTGAAGAAATCCATTTTTCCATTACCGCTACTGGAACTGATGCCTTACTAAATAGTGAGAATGGCTCCATTACGGTCTCAGCCTCTGGAGGTAAACAATTCCAGTATAGTTTAAATGGAGGACCATTTATAGATACAGGCTATTTCTCCGGCTTGGCTCCTTTTAAAGAATACCGTGTCATAGGCCATAATTCAACTGGGTGTTCAGATACAGTTATGGTGTCAATTGGGTCTTTAGATCCTTGTAAGGGTATAACTATTGCCGTTAGTGCAACAAAAGTAGATGCATCTGCCAACCAATCAAACGGTTCTATTTCAGCTACTGCTACTGGAGCTTCTGGTATTACTTATAGTCTAAATGGAGGCGCATTCCAAAGTACCGGCACTTTTAACAATCTAGCTCCAGGTGATTATACTATTACAGCTAAAACTGCTGCTGGCTGCCTTGGATTTACTCAAACTACTATTGGTACCCTAAATCCTTGTGCAGGAGTTACAGTAGCCGTTACCAGCACTCAAGTGAATCCAACAACAGGACAGTCCAATGGTTCTATTACTGCGTCTGCAACTGGTGGGTCTGGCTTTACTTATAGCATAAACAATGGTGCATTTCAGAACAGCGGAACCTTTACTGGCCTGGCAACAGGTAATTATACAATCACAGCAAAAAACTCAAATGGATGTACAGGCGTTACTACAGTTGCACTTGGAGCAACTAACCCATGTGCAGGTATAACTGTAACTGTTACTACTTCTCAGGTGAATCCATCAACAGGGCAGTCGAATGGCTCAATAACAGCATCTGCAACAGGTGGAACTGGATTTACTTATAGCGTGAATGGAGGTGCGTATCAAACAAGCGGTACTTTTAGTAATCTGGGTGCAGGCACTTATACAATTACAGCCAAAAATTCAAATGGATGTTTAGGAACTAAAGCTGTTACCCTTTCAGCTACCAGTACTTGTACAAGTGTAAATATTACAATAACTCCAGCAGTTACTAATGTAGTTCCTTGTTCAACCCCAGCTGCAAATGGAAGTATCACCATTACTGCAGCAGGTTCTTCTGGATATACCTACAATAAGAATGGAGGGGCTTATCAAGCCAGCAATGTTTTTCCTTCACTTACGGCAGGTAGTTATCTGATGGGGGTTAAAGATGCTAACGGTTGTACAAAAACCCAAACTGTAACAGTAAGTGCATCAGCTTCAGGGCCATTATTTGCGGCAGTTAGGAATTTGATCACAACAAGATGTAGTAGTGGAAGCGGTTGCCATATGAATGGAGGAAGTGCCGCAGGATATAATTTCGACAACGATTGTAATATCGTTACATATTGGAGCCAGATTAATAATTCTTGCGTTACTTATACCTTAAAGAAAATGCCAATCAGCCCTCAGGCATTGTTAACCACAACAGAAAAAGCAGTTATTACCAATTGGGTCAATGCAGGACACAAGTTCACCAATTAAAAACTGATTTTCTTTAACCGCAAACCCATATTTTAATTCAAATCTTATTGAAAATTAAGGGCCGTCAGTGACGGCCCTTTTTTTCATGATCAGAAGGTATGATGGTCTATGGTTTTTTAGCAAGTAAGGGTTTTATCTTCTCTACCATTTGTTTTGCAATTTCTATATTAGTAGTGGAGATATTACAGGTATGAGCATCATAGTCGGTCTTTGTTCCACTTTGGTTCTTGCATGTATATTCCGTACTCTTAAATCGTTTTTCTTCATTTATTGCCCTTATGAAAAAGCCAGTAGTATGAAGCTTGCTTCCGTCATTCATATCAAGATCACCTTCAGTAACCTCAAGTCCGGCAGGATCTATATCCTTTATAGCCATTGATATTATTTCAATTGAAACATATTTACTGCTATCAAGTGCATCTTTTTCGTATGTGAACCATTTAATTGTATCTTTTCCAATATCAATTGTGGAGATGGAATGAATTATACTATCAGGATTTATAAAAACAATATCACCTGCTGGCATTTCTGGATGCAGGCTATCGGAACAATATAGCTTTGCGGTTTTTATTTCCGTTGTTGTAACCCCTGCTTTTGGCTCATTTGAATTACAAGCAGCCATCAAAAGTAATAGTACAGGTAGGAGAGCGGCTATATGGCTGGATTTGTTTGACATTTTAATTTAAAAATAGCCATAGCGGGAAGAACAACATATACCCTCTAAAGGGTATTTTTTTTACCGCAGAGACGCGAAGACGCAGGGGGCTTTCCTCTGCGTCTTCGCGTCTCTGCGGTTATTGTATTGGCTATTTTATTTCCACCTACGCACCGCTGCTGAGGCATGCATTTTCAAATTTTCAAATCTCCACATTTTCAAATTATTTTCTAAAGAGCCCCTTTGAACTTAACTACGAATATTCCGGTAGGTGAAACCATTGGCGGTTTTATTCCACTGAGATCAATAAACACATTTTTACCTTCCTGTTTCAGTTTTGTTGTTTTGGGCATGCCAAGAATACTCATTTCCGTTCCAGCAGGTAAAGTAATGTCTTTCAAGAGCAATTTAGATTGGAAGGAAGGAAGTATACAATACAAATCCTTTCCTTTTCTTGTGAAGAAGCATTCAATATAAGCTGTGTCCTTTTTAGGAACTACCATTTTTGCAATGCTATAATCCGCCATATAGCTGGCATCCTTTTTTGTGGCTTTATAACCTTCACTCCATTGGTAAGGTTGTTTCCATGGGGTAGTGCCATAAATTGCCTCACCATTAATCTTTAACCAGTCTCCGATATCAATAAGTCTTTGTTGCATTATAACTGGTATGCGTCCATCAGCTGTTGGGCCGATATCCAATAAGAGGTTTCCTCCACGGGAAACAATATCGTTTAACATCAGAATCAGATCGCGGCTGCTTTTATAATCTGATAATTGTTCATTTCTGTTATAACCATACGAATGGCCAATGCCCTGATTTTCTTCCCATACCACCGATGCATCCATACCACTGCCATATTCAGATGTGGCGTAAGTGGCACCATTATTCTTTTCGCGGGTATTACTGCCCCAACGGTCATTTACCACCACATCTTTTGCAACTGGAGATTCATTGAAGAGCCATGCTAATAATTCCGGACTCTTCCAGGCGGTATCACTCAAATCCCACTCTCCATCTGAGAATATGATTGATGGTTTGTATTTTGTCACCAGATCCTTGAACTGAGGAATCATATGTTCTTCCACAAAACGCTTCTTATCTTTTTGCCAAAGCGGATTGAACCACTCATACAAAGAATAATAATAGCCCATTTTCAATCCTTCAGCACGAACAGCATTTGTTAGGTCGCCCAGTAAATCCCTCTTTGGAGTGCCTGTAACTGCATTCCAGGGTCGGTTCCAATCCCTGTCGGCTTCTGCACTGTTCCATAAGCAATAGCCTTCATGATGCTTTGAGGTAAGGACTACATATTTAGCCCCTGATTTCTTGAATACGTCAGCCCATTGCGCAGGATTAAATAGTTCCGCCTTGAATTGCTTCTCAAACTGAGGGTATTCAAATTGCGTTCCGTAATTTTTTTCATGAAAATTGATGAAATCCTTCTGTTTTTCTGGTAAACGGTACCAATACCATTCGGCATAACTATAGCCACTATTGGGTATCACCGGTGCATAGGAAGGAACGGCGTATACCCCCCAGTGAATGAAAATGCCGAATTTATCTTGCTGAAACCAGCCTGGAATCCCTCTTTTATTCAGGGAATTCCAATTCGCTTCAAACTTTTGCGAGAAGCTATTTGAAAGTATAAAGAAACACAATATGAACAGTACCGCTTTTCTCATTATTTCATGTTTAAACTAAAGTTACTGCTAAATCTATTTGATATAACTGCTGTAAGTATTTTGTGAATTATTTTCTTCCTGAGCAAGAATGCTTTGATATTTTCTAAATAGAATTGGGTATTTTGGAGAAGTAAATCTTTTTTAATGAAATTCCATATCTGCATTCTTTTGTTTGTTTCCTTGTGTGTATTAAACACAAATGCCCAATCATTTCCTGATAAATGTGCTGGAAAATGGAGTGGTATGATGTATATGTACAAACATGGTGCAATTAGGGATAGTGTAAAAGTTGTTTTGAATATTACAAAGATTAAGGATGTTCCTGCCTGGAATTGGAAAACAGAATATCTTTCAGACAAGATGCCAATGACAAAAGACTATATACTTCGTTTGAAAGATGCTTCAAAGCAATGGTATATTACAGATGAAGGTGGTGGTGTAGAATTAAATGATTATTTATTTGGTAATAAGCTATACACGGTTTTTGAAACCGAAGGCGTTATGTTAACTTCCTCTTATGAATTGATAAATGGCAAGTTAATATTTGAAGTGAGTTCCGGTAAAAGAATCGTCGGTGCCAAATAATGATATCATTAATTATTCTGTTGATAATTTGCAGAGGGAATTTGAGGGAGTAGTTGCATGACCGAAAGACCGAAAGTCGGAAAGTCCGGAAGTCCGAGGCGTTTGGAACTTGGAAAGCCTGAAATTTAAAGTCCGGAAGAAATACAGTCTTAGTCGATATCAGGACTCGTGAGTCAGAAAAGTATGTAAGGAATTTGCCCCACCCCGAAGGAGTTGAATATGACCCGGGTGAAACCTGGGAAGAAGCGCTAGTAGAGAATACAAAACAAGAGGGAGCCGAAGTCGGAAGTCAGGAGTCTGTAAAGAATGTATACGGAATTTTGCTCCCAACCCCGAAGGGGTTGAATCATCGTATCCCCGGGTGAAACCCGGGGGAAGGGAATGCGGAAAGTCCGAAAGTCCGATAGAAGTTTTGAATAATTAAGTTATTAATTTTTTAGTTTAAACAAATATTGACTTAATATTCAATCGGAGTCTATTTTTGACTTTTAACTTATAACTTTTGACTTTAATTTTTAATTTTTAACTTTTTACTTTTGACTTAATCTTGCGCCAACTCTTCTTCATACCACACCCCATCCTCCAAAGTTTTATCAGCAATATCATGCTGGTTGAAGCAGAGTTGCCGAAAGAAGCCTCCATACCTATTTGTCCTTTCCCTCCAATACCCAATAACTGCCTTTACTTTTATATTAATGACCCTGTCCATATAAAGAAGGAAGGGAGTAATGGGTTTGAAAAAAAGGCGGCTGCATTATTGGTAGGACCGCAAACGAGCAGAGTCAATATTGAGATGGGGCGCCAGCACCTGATGGTATGTGTTGTGTTTCATCCCGGAGGTATGCATCGCTTACTGCATTTTCCTATGCATCAGATGCTTGATGTAGATCTCAATGCAGCCGATTTATTCGGATCAGATATTATATTGCTTAATGAACAATTGAAAAATGAAACCAGTCGAATGGCTATCATTGGTTACATTGAATCTTTCCTTATAAAAAAGGCAGCAAAGCTTAAAGAGTCATTACCTGTTGATAATGCATTAAAGGAACTCGTAAAGATGGATGGAAATATGACGGTAGAGGAAATGGCTTTACTATCTTGCCTAAGCCTACGCCAGTTCGAACGCCAATGCAAAGAAAGAATTGGATTATCTCCAAAATTCTATTCGCGACTAGTTCGATTTTCAAAGGCATATAGATTAAAAGAGAAAAATATTGGAATTTCATGGGGACGAATTGCTGCATCCTGTGGCTATTTCGATCAAATGCACCTCATTCGCGATTTCAAAGAATTTGCTGGTGTGAACCCAACACAGATTGAAGAGCAGTGGGTGCAAACTCCTTATAGGCTACAAGCAGGTATTAAGGTCTGATCTTTTCTATTTTGTCGCATTTGTACTATTCCTGTACTATACTGTGTTAGATATTTGTTGCATAAATTATTCCTTATGCCAACAAATATGAACAGAAGATCAGTTTTAAAGAAACTAAGTCTATTAGGCGCATCATCGCTTTTACTCCCTTCGGTGTTATCTGCAGCAAATGATTACCAAAGTTCAGGCCCCATTTATATACCACCTGGAGAAGGCAACAAGGCTCGCATTGGTGAGATGGAAGTAGTATTCAAGTTTGACAAATCGCAGACTTCAGGACATCTTGGTGCTTCCGAAACTATCATTCAGCCAGGGGAATTGGGTGCGCCTCCACACTTGCACCAAAACATTGATGAGATATGCAGGGTGTTGGAAGGATCCGTTTTTATTATGACAGGAGATATTGTTACAGAAGTAAAAGCCGGAGGGTGGCATCTTCGACCTAAAGGGTTGGTGCATACGTTTTGGAATAGTGGAACTGTGCCTGCAAAAACAATTGACATTTATGTTCCTGGCGGACATGAAGACTATCTAAAAGATCTGGCTAGTTTATTTGAAAATGGGAATCATCCCAAACCGGATGATTTTAAGAGATTAGAAAAAAATCATGATATCAAATACAGATTCGATCTGTTGCCTGGAATAATGGAGAAATACAAGGTTCATCTATAAGAATAAAAAAAAGCGGATAATCAATCCGCTTTTTTATTTTAATTCTTTTCCCTGATCCATGCTTCAGGCTTAAATGCTTCAGCCCTGTCGGAGCATTCGTCTGATGAAGGTGTTATTGTCATTTTATCATCCTTAATAGCAAATATGTAAAGTCCTACAATATCCTCTGTACAAGGGCTCAACCCACTAAGCTTGTAAAGCTTAAGGGTATCTTTATTAATAGAATATTTCATTGTTTCAACCAAAGAGCCATCTGCAGCTACTAAAAGAAGTAATGTATCTTTTTTAAATTGAAGTATACAATCAGTGGGTTGAGGGATATTCATAACGTTCTTCCATTTCGTATCTGTCAGTTGAGCATTGGCATCCATTAAGAATCCACAAATAAGCAAAGTGATAGCAATTGATTTCATAATTATAGGTTTGATTTCAAAGCTACAGAATGCAAACGAAATAATTTCATGAGTATCAGGAACTATTCAAAATACATATCTTCGAGCTTCAATCAGATGAACATTTTATTTAATGGGTAATAAACCTGGTAGTTCCGTATTGTTAGAAGTTGATGAAGTATCAAAATCGATACTTCATAACACTGCAGTTAAATCACTTTCATTTAAGCAATTAGTTGGAGAGAAATTGGCTATTGCAGGTGAAACCGGTTCTGGTAAAACAACATTATTGAAAATGATTTCAGGACTTGTGCAACCAGATTCCGGGAAAATTCTATTACAGGGCGAAAGAGTTTTGGGCCCTTTGGAGAAATTAATACCCGGTCATTCGCGCATCGCTTATCTGTCACAGTTTTTTGAATTGAGGAATAACTATTGGGTGAGGGAGATACTGGAGTATGCGAACGAGTTGACTGAAAAAGAAGCAAAGGAATTATATGATGTATGCCAGATAAGTCACCTTGTGAATAGAAGAACAGACCAGCTTTCTGGGGGCGAAAGACAACGGATTGCTCTTGCCAGATTATTAAGCACTTCTCCATCATTGCTGGCACTTGATGAACCTTTTTCTCACCTTGATGCCTTACATAAGGCAACTATTAAAGAGGTAATTCGCGATATCGGTAAGCAATTGTCGATTTCATGTATTCTGGTTTCTCATGATTCTACCGATTTGTTATCCTGGGCTGATAAAATTTTAGTGATGAAAGACGGAAGCCTTCTTCAGGTAGACAATCCTGAAAGTATTTACAGGACTCCGGTAAATGAATATACAGCTGGTTTGTTTGGTGAGTACATGGTGCTTAATGATCAGAACGCAAAAGCCTTATTTGCTTCAATGGATTCAAATAAGCAAAAAATGAATTTTTTGTTGCGTCCGGATGAACTTCAAATTTGTGATGAATCACAATCAAAACTATGTGCTGATATAATTGATATCCAGTTCAGGGGCAGTTATTATGCTCTAACAGTTATTGTAAACCAGCAATCATTAATTATTCATGCATTCCGCAATGCTTTAGAGTTGGGAGAGAAGGTGTTTATAAAGTTGACGAATCAGCATTGAGTACAAAATTATTATCCAATACAATAGGCTTGTACTCAACTAATAAGCTGTTAAAATCCAAATAAATTAGGAAATAGGACTGTATAAAGCTACCTTTGTCTTTCTTAATGTTAGTGCTTTCTTCATTTGTGTAGTGATCTTTTCTCCTCAAATTTACTGATCGCTTAACGTAAGGCGGATAATGTATCGGGCGTTCCGATAGCCTTATCACAATTTTTTCATTAAAACATATTTCGTGTTATTTACAGATTTACAGCTCATTGAGCCGCTGTTGCAAGCATTGCAGGCAGAAGGCTACACAACTCCTACACCTATCCAGCAAAAAGCGATTCCACCGGTATTAGAAGGTAAGGACTTATTAGGTGGGGCACAAACCGGAACCGGAAAAACAGCTGCATTCACTTTGCCTATTTTACAAAGGATGTTTGCTGAATATAAGCAAGGCATGAAGAGAACAAATCCTCGCGCTCTTATTCTAACTCCAACTAGAGAACTGGCTATTCAGATTGGTGAAAGTATCGCAGCATATGGTAAATTTTTACCATTAAAACATACTGTCATTTTTGGTGGTGTATCACAACACCAGCAGGTAATGGCGCTTCGCTCTGGCGTTGATATTGTTGTAGCTACTCCTGGTCGCTTATTAGACCTGATGCAGCAGCAGCTTTTATCACTCCGTGATATCAATTATTTCGTGTTGGATGAAGCCGATCGTATGCTCGATATGGGTTTTGTTCACGACGTTAAAAGGGTAGTGGCAAAACTCCCTGCAAAAAGACAGACATTGTTCTTCTCGGCTACTATGCCTACAGAGATCAAGCAATTGGCTGCCGGTTTATTGATTAATCCTGTATATGTGGAAGTGACTCCGGTTTCTTCTACTGCAGAGCGCATACAGCAAACCGTATACTTTACTCCACGTCAGGATAAGTTATCGTTGCTTGTACATCTTTTGCAAGACAGTTCTATTGAATCAGTGCTTGTATTCATGCAAATGAAACATGCTGCAAATAAGCTTTGTACTAGTCTTATAAGGGCTGGTATTCCTGCTGAGGCTATTCATGGTAATAAATCACAGAATGCCCGTCAGCTGGCTTTATCAAACTTCAAGAATCGACGCACACGTGTATTGGTGGCAACAGATATCGCTGCCCGTGGTATTGATATCGACGACCTTACCCATGTAGTGAATTTTGAATTACCGAATGTTCCTGAAACCTATGTTCACCGTATTGGTAGAACAGGAAGGGCAGGAGCGGAAGGTATCGCTATCTCTTTCTGTGAACCTGCTGAAAGACCATTCTTGCAGGATATCCAGAAGTTGATCAGGCAAACCATCCCTGTTAGTCCAACTCCAGAATTCGAAAGAAAAGTACAACCTATCGCCGACGATAAACCACCAAGAAGAGAAGGAAACTATTCTTCAAGAAATGGTAATAGTGGCGGAGGCTATGGTAATAATAGAAGCAGCGGAAGCAGACCTTCTGGTAACCGTCCTTCAGGAAGCCGTCCTTCGGCTAATCGTAGTGGTGGTAACCGATCTTCAAATCAGGGAAGTTCTAGATTTGCTATTAGTCGATAAGAGTACAATTTGAAAATTTGATAATTTGAAAATTTGAGAATGTTGAATTCTAAAATTCCTTTCTACATTTCGAGTTTTTTATTATCAAAATCAATATAATTTATGTCCTGGATTCGTCAAGAGTTCAGGATTTTTTTTTACCGCGGAGACGCGAAGACGCAGGGATAACCCTCCGCGTCCCCGCGTCTCTGCGGTAAAAAAGCAAACAATTCAATACTCTTACCAACTAGTAAACCCTATGGAACCTCTTAAACTTTTGGAACCTATTGAACTAAAAAAAAAGACCCCTGAAAAGATCACTCTCCTCAGGGGACAATTTATTTAAACAGAACAGATATTTTACTCTCCGGCTGCTGCAGCTTCTTCAGCGGCGGCTACTTCTTCTTCAGAAAGAACTACTGGTGTAGCATCTTTAATAGTCAATAGGAAACTATTGTCTAATGAAAACTCAACGTGTAATTCACGAATCATGTAGCGGGTGATATCGCTTTCCTGCAAAAGGGCGCCAAGTTCCTTAGCTACCGGTGAAAGGGTAGAGCCAGATACAATTTTGCCATTCTTAATTTGCATTGAAGAAAATGAGAACTTGATTTTACGTCCGCCAGCGGCACGTCTGAAATCAGTTTCATTCATTTGAAGGGTCTGCGTTTCGCGCGACACCTTTTTCAGTAAAATGTGAATTACCGGTAGGTATTTCTTCCAGGTAAAAGTAAACATCGGAATGTGGGTTATCGGGTGACTTAATTTTCGCTTAATCGTGTGAATTCTGCTCCATTGAAAATACGAGCTAAAGTATTGTCCTGTGTGCGCTCCCATTCTTCCAGTTTGGAATCGGAAACAATACGCCAGAAATTTTTGGCTTTTAAATCATTGTAATCATTGGTACGAAGGAAAACTCCTTTTACAGTGTTCCTTTGCTTAAAATGAATGTTAACCGGGACTTTTTTCCTGGCCGGGTTATTGAGAAATTTTTCGATCATCTCAGGAGTCATGCGCTAAGAATTTTTAATGGATAAAACGGGAAATCAAGTGTTTGGGGAAGATGGAATTACCATCTGCCACCACCGCCACCATTTCCTCTACCAGTCTCTTTTGGTCTGGCTTCTGTAACATTGATAGCGCGACCATCGCTGGAAGTACCATCTAATGAAGTGATAGCTACTTTTGCTGCTGCATCATCAGGCATTTCTACAAATCCGAAACCACGACTTCTGCCAGTGGCACGATCCATAATAATCTTAGCTGAAGAAACGGCACCAAAGCCTTCAAACATCTTACGTAAATCTTCGTCCTGCAAACCGAAACCCAGGTTGGAAACAAAAAGGTTCATACAAATTTTTTAAAAAGTAAAAAAAACTTGAGTGGGAGCAGGTGTTAATGAAAAGGCTGAAATCAACCAGTTGCTTGATCACTTACAAGAGCGACAAACTCAAATTGTCGGCACAAAGGTAACAAATAATTTGCGGAATACCCGTATTATTTTGCATTCATTACCAATTAATTATAACAATTGTACAGCTCTTTTTTCCTCATTGTATCTGCCTCAGTTCTAAAACGATAGCTGTTTCTGGCCTTTTGTTTAGCTTTTAATAATCTTGAATTCAACTCTTCGGTTCAATTGCCTGTTTTCATCCGTATCGTTTGGAACTACAGGCTGGGTCTCTCCATAGCCCTTTGACTGTATTCTTTCAGTGGCAATTCCTTTTGAAATCAAATAGTCACTAACCGACCTGGCTCTGTTATCACTTAGCTTGAAGTTATACTCATCAGTACCCTTACTATCAGTATGTGCACTCATCTCAATCTCAATCGCTGGATTCTCTTTTAACATCTGAACAAGCCTGTCTAACTCGAGATTCGATTCCTGCCTTAAATCCCATTTATCAAAATCGAAGAACACATTGTTCAGTCTTACTACCTGTCCTATCTCAATCGGCATCAGATATAGATCCTTATGGATTTCCTTATAGCCTGCTTTAATAAGTGAATCCAGGTTCAGATTCTCTGATTGAGCGAAGAACTTATCGGCAGTGGCCCTGATACTATAATTCTTATCATAAGGCAATACAATTTTGAAAGCGCCATCACCACCATTAGATACACCATTTCCTGCAACGGTTCCTTCAGGTAATGTTTCATATACTAAAGAAGCGCTTATTGGTTCTTTTGTCTTGGCGTTATAAACATTACCGCTAACCAACACAACTGGATTCGGCTTCTCTTTTTCCAAAAGCTTTACCCTTACAATATCACTTTCCCCATATGTATTAAGACTGGTAGTGAGATAAGCATATTCACCCCCAGCATCAAGCGTAAAAAAGGCATCCCAGTCAGGTGTATTTATAGGGGCACCCAAATTTTCGGGCACACTCCATTTCTGCCAGGTCTTATCCAAACGCTTGGTCATCCAGATATCATTATTTCCTAACCCCCCTGGCCGGTTGCTACTGAAATACAGGGTTACTCCATCCGATGCCAGATAAGGTGTCATCTCATCTGTTTCTGGCGCATTGATTGTCTTGCCTAGGTTCTTAGGCTCAGACCAACTTCCATCTTTCTCAAGAAAGCAAATGAATATATCATTATTCTCTCCTCCTTTTTCTGGTGTCATATATAAGAAGAGGGTCTGTCCATCATGTCCCATTGTGGCACCTGATTGTCTTCCTCTGTCGTAGCGTTCGTAATTTTTTATACGGAGCATATTTGGCTCACTCCAGCGACCATTGTTTTGAAGATAACTTAGACTAACTCCTTTTCCGTTAAAGGCACCGTTTAAGAATGCACCTCTTAATAGAATTCGGTTATTATCGGGAGAAATCCAATAAACGGCATTGTATTGAACTGTATTTAATGGATACGCCAAATGTCGTGCCTCCATCCATTTGCCATTCTCATCTCTTCTGGAATACCAGATATCCTGTGAATTAGGCACAGAATTGTATTTCGTGTTTACAGGATGATTCTCACAAATGAAGAAAAGAGTATTCCCATCCGCAGAAATAGTAGGTCTTAATTCAGGAAGATCTGAATTGATATTGATCCCCAGATTTTCAATTTTCAGGATGGTATTAGCCGTAATGATATTGTCTTTCTGTGGTTTTAATACCACTGAAGAATCAGCATTCGGCTGGGCTATCATTGATACGCTGGCCAATAACAGCAATAGTAGGGCGGTGAGGGTTTTCACGACAAAGGATTTGAGGTAAAATAAGGCGAAATTTCCATTATTCATAGTCCTCTAAAAAGCAGGTTTTTAATGGGTTATGAATAAGTTTGTGTCTTAAAACGTTTTTTGACCCTATAAATTGTAATCTGAGGGCTTCCTGAGTTCTGAAAGGGTAGCTATGGAATGATTAAATTTGAAATAAAACAATGCAAACCATACTTGGCGCAAATGGCATCATTGCCTTTCATCTGGCCAAAGACCTTACCCAATACACCAATAAGATTCGCCTGGTAAGCAGGAATCCCCGAAAAGTGAACGATACCGATGAATTGTTTCCTGCCGATTTACTCGATGCAGCCAAAGTTGATGAAGCGGTAAAAGGATCAGAAATAGTATATCTGACAGCTGGATTAAAATATGATATCAAAGTATGGAAAGTGCAATGGCCAATAGTCATGACGAATGTTATTAACGCCTGCAAAAAGCATAAGGCAAAATTGGTCTTCTTTGATAATGTGTATGCCTATGGTAAAGTTGATGGTTGGATGACGGAAGCAACTCCTTATAACCCTTGCAGTAAAAAAGGAGAAGTAAGAAGGGCGATTGCAGAACAACTCATGAATGAAGTGAAATCAGGTGCTCTCACAGCCATGATCATTCGTTCAGCAGATTTCTATGGACCTAATACGGCTACCAGTTTTCTGAATGTGCTGGTATTTGATAAATTGAAAAATAAGAAAGCGGCACAATTACTTGGCAGCGCTGATACATTACATAGTGTAACCTATACTCCTGATGCTGCAAAAGCAACTGCTTTGCTTGGAAACACACCTGAAGCTTATAATCAGGTATGGCATGCCCCTACCGATAAACATACCATTACCGCCAAACAATTTATTGAAAAGGCTGCCGCTCTTATGAATGTGCCTCCTAAGTATACTGTACTCCCAAAATTCCTGATGAGCATACTCGGAATTTTCATAGGAGTCCTCCGTGAATCAAAAGAGATGCTCTATCAAAATGAAAACGATTACTTGTTCAGTAGCGATAAGTTTGAAACAGCGTTTCCATTGTTTAGAGTTACAACTTATGATGAAGGGATAAAAGAAATAGTCGGGAGTCGGGAGTCAAGTCCGAAAGTCGGGAAGACCGGAAGTCCGGAAGAAAATACAAATACAAGTAGGGAAGTAGGTAGTAGGGAAGTAAGGAGGTAGGGAAGTAAGTAAGTAAGGGAGTACCATTAATTTGGGTTTCGACCAACCCAAGGGGAATAAGAATGACCGCAGGGGAATCAGAAGTTTTATTTTTTTCAATGCAGATACTATTTGTGTTTTCGCCGTTATATATTAACGGACAATAAGAGCTGTATTTTCTCCTTCCCTACTACCTTCCTTCCTAACTTCCCTACTTGTATTTGTATTTACTTCCGGACTTTCGGTCTTTCCGTCTTCCGGACTCCCCCCAACCAAAGCACCGTATTCAACACGAATTTATTCTGCATCTCATTATCAAATTGAAACGAAAGCTCCTTATTCGTTCCATTATCATAATCGATATCATTATGCCCCATATTCATATAAAGCATTCTGTAATTGATATTTGTCCATGCAACAGGATAGTATCCTTCATGCCATATTTCATATTGTTTAGGCCCATTGCCTAATGGAAAGCTGGATGGATCGATGCTGAGTAAGATTTTTATGTCTTTATTTTCCCTGATGTCTTTCTCCCAACTATACCATTCATTTGGTGCAGATTTAAATACTTTAGGAAGTCCTTTCATACTTGGGTGCTTTCTGTCTTCAACTTTTAGATAAGCAGGAGTTGGGTGCCAGGTATTTCCTTTGTATGATCCTACTCCAAGGAAAGTGTTATGATACCAGTCCCAATCCTGGTTGAAATCAGAAGGTGTTAATGCGAACCCGGCAAAATGAAATCCAATCCAACCACCACCTGTTTCAATGAATTGTTGAAAGGCCAAACGTTGTTCCGGCTTATCGGGCCTTGTATCAAAAAAAACCACCACATCATAATTGGTAAGAAAGGGGCTATTCATATTATCCCAATTATCAGTAGAGTCGTAAGTAAAGCCATGTAAACTGGCCATTTTTGAAAACCATCTATTGGCTTCATGAACAAAACTGATATGGGCAAGATCACTTTTAGCTGTATAGAACGAGATGACTCTGAATGTATGAGTATTTTTCTGTGTCATTGCAGTTTTGAATGACAGGGTAAATACAAGTACAATCAGTGTTTTTAATAAAAATGATTTCATCTTTAAGACTTGGCAATATGATTAGAGAAAATAATTGTGTTTTTGTCTTACCAAATGGCGCTTAAAAGTAAAGTAATATCTACTGATAAATCGATTTTTAAGTAGCTTAGAAGATGGTTTCTGGAATAATTCATCGATGAAGTCATCAAAAGTTTATAATTTTTAAATGAGCTCTATGCGTAGGTTCTTTGCTTTTGGTTTGACATTCTCAATTGTCTTGCCGGCTTTCTCTCAAAAGAACTATTTTGAAAAGGAAATCATATACAGATATACTTCTCCCTATACTTCATTCCCAGATTCATTACGGAAATCGGGACATACTTATCAAAATCAGGTTTTTCCTTACTCTGGCCATTATGATGATAGTTCAGTATTAATTGTAGTACCTCCGCATTTTAAACCTACTGAAAATTGACTTGATTTTTGGTTTCATGGTTGGTATAACTCTATCGATAGCAGTGTTGGGGTCTTCAATCTAATTGACCAATTCATAGCATCAAAAAGAAATGCATTATTAATTATTCCGGAAACGTCAAAGAATGCCCCTGATTCTTATGGGGGTAAATTAGAGAAGGAAGGTATGTTCAGGAAATTAGTAGAAGATATTATATATAGTAAGAGACCCATGTTAGGAATCAAAAATCAAATGCATTCAGGGAATATCATACTTGCTGGACATAGTGGCGCCTATCGGCTTATTGCACATATTATTCATCAGGGAGGCTTGCCCATTCAGGAAGTCCTATTATTTGATGGTTTATATGGACAACTGGATAAATTCAAACCTTGGATACTTTCAGACAAAAACCATTCTTTTGTTCATTGGTATACAAACAAAGGAGGAGGTACAGATGAAGTCTCTGATACTCTCATGAACCAATTAAAAAGAGAGAATATAGAATTCAGATTAGTTGAAGAAACAATCCCCGAAACCCAACTTCCCCAAAAAGCAACAGATCCTTTTTGTTCATAGTTCTCGAGAGCATAATGATGTAATCACTAATCCCGATAACTTCAAATTATTATTAGAACGTTCAAGATATCTGCGAAAAATCAAGAAATGATTTCCTGATTACTCTGAACTGTAAAAAAAAAGTCATCCTTCTGGATGACTTACTCACGTGATAAGGTTTATATTTTGTCGTGATCTTTTTTCCGGTCTTCCGCTCTCTCTATCTCCCCGGGTTGCACCCGGGGTCATTATTATTCAACCCCTTCGGGGTTGGGAGTACTTTCGTATATAATCTTCTCTACTCCTTTTCTACCCCTTTTTAGCTCCCGGACTCTCGACTCCCGACTCTCGACTTCTGCAACTCCCGACTTGTATTTGTATTTCTTCCGGACTATAAAATTCAAACCTTCCAAGATTCAAACGCCTCGGACTTCCGGACTTCCCGACTGAACCTCGACAATTATTTCCTTTTAACTCCAGCCATCGCTGCAATGCGAATCTGGGTTGTGATGTACTTACCTTTCATAAAAAAGTGTTTTATTGTTAATGATCTTGTTTACTTCTTTCATTCCTCATTTTCTTCCTCACTGCTTACATACATATGACGCAGCACTTTCAATTAGGTTACAGTATGTTTTTAGAAATAGCCATTTTGATGAAAAGTGGTTGAAATGAAGGTCGAGTGGTAAATCATGAGGGTTTTTATTTTTTCACCGCAGAGACGCGGAGGCGCAGAGGAAAGTCCCCCGCGTCTCTGCGGTTAAATGTATTCGTCGCGCAGCGACCCTTTGCCCCTTAAATTGGAATCAAGGGTTAACTCAATAAGATGCATTCCTTTGCGACTTTGCGAGAAACCTTCACCAATAAAAAAACCTCCCTGAACAAACAGGAAGGCCTTCTTATAAAAAGTGTATCTATCTAATTAAAGAGAAATAACGCTATTCGTTCCTCCAAATGAATTTGGAGCCTGACTATCCGCATCCGGATCATTATGCCAGAGTGTTTCATTTACCCTGTACTTGAATTCGTGCTGAGAATCTTTAGGAAGGTTCACATCCGCCGTGAAACTACCGTCTTTCTTACGGCTCATGATTACTGAATTCTGCCAGTCGCTGTTCAATCCAAGAATTTCAACGGTCTCTGCGTTTTCAACCGCGAATGAAAATTTTACTTTGCAATAGTCTTTGGTTTTGTAGTAGGTCTTTTGTACCATTTGGCTGTTTTTTGATAGTGGTTAAGAAGGCAAGTGTGCGTTAGTTTTTTCCATTTCAGACTGGCAATCGTCACTTAATACCGTTAATGAGAAAAAGTAACCCATTGGTGTAGACTGATGGAATTAAATTGTTGAAAATTAAATGATTACATATATGGCATTTGCTGCTGAATTCCGAGATCCAAATTATGGCACGAGTTCAAAATGCCATAATTATGTATCTTCCTCCAAATATCTGCTACTTCTATGGCAAAGAAAATATTCAGAATTGCTGGTTTTGTAGTCCTTTTTGCGGCCATTGGCTTTTTTGTATTAGTGCCTGGTTATATAGACAGGAAAATGAATAAGACTATTCATTCAGGCCCTGTTCCTAAAATAGTATGGTACGATTCCATCCCTTTTATTGCTGATATGCATTGCGATGCCCTTCTTTGGGATAGAGACTTATTGAAAAAAACTACCACCGGGCATGTTGATATAGTGAGGATGCAACAAGCCAATGAAGCATTTCAGGTGTTTACTATTGTAAGTAAGACACCCAGGGGTATTAATATTGAAAAGAATACCGACGAAACAGATAATGTGGCTCTTTTGAGTTTTGCTCAATTAAGAGCCCCTTCCGATTGGTTCAGTATGAAATCCAGAGCCCTTCATCAATGCGAGGTATTACAAAAAACGGCCGATCGGTCAAATGGAATATTTCGCGTAATCAGGTCAAAAATGGATCTTGAAAAATTCATTGCTGATAGGGCCAAAGATCACAATTTAACTGCTGGTATGCTTGGCTTGGAAGGAGCGCATTGTCTTGAAAAAGATGTGGCCAATCTGGATGCTTTTTATGAAGCTGGAGTTCGTTATATAGGACTGACCCATTTTTTTGATAACGAATGGGGAGGTTCGGCGCATGGGGTTAATAAGGGCGGACTAACTGAAAAAGGGAAAGAGTTATTAAAAAAGATGATAGAAAAGAAAGTGATCATCGATCTTGCTCATGCTTCTCCAGCATTGATTGATGATATACTCGCTAATAGTAATGTACCTATTATCGTTTCTCATACCGGTGTGAAAGGAGTATGTGATAATGTAAGAAATCTTACTGATAAGCATTTGTTTGAAATAGGACGCAGGAATGGATTGGTAAGTATCGGACTCTGGGAAACAGCCGTTTGCGGTACTGATGCAACAGCTACAGCCAAAAAGTATCAGGTATGCAGTTGATAAAATTGGAATTGATAAAGTTGCTTTGGGTTCCGATTTCGATGGCGCTATTGAAGCAAGTTATGATGTAACAGGTTTTCCAGCTATTGTAGATGCTCTACTAAAAGTGGGTTTCGATAGACCTTCCATTGAAAAAATCATGGGAGGGAATATTAGGGATTTTCTTTTGAGGAATTTGCCGGAGTAAAGTCAAAAGTCAAAAGTAAAAAGTAAAAAAAATGCAACAACATATTGCGCATATAGCGCTGGTGGTTAGGGATTATGATGAAGCTATAGAATTCTATACAAAGAAACTTTCCTTTGAATTAGTGGAAGACACTGTACTTAGTGATGTTAAACGATGGGTGCTCGTTCGTCCAAAAGGAGATGGTGCCTGTTGCTTATTACTAGCTAAAGCAGCAAACGAAGAACAATCTTCAAGAATAGGTAATCAAACCGGAGGCCGGGTTTTCCTGTTTCTTTTTACAGATGATTTTTACAGGGATTATGAAAACATGCAATCAATAGGGATTGAATTTGTAAGACCTCCATCAGTGGAAGAATATGGAACTGTGGCAGTGTTTAAAGATTTGTATGGGAATTTGTGGGACTTGATAGAGAGTCGGGAGTCTGGAGTCTGAAGTCAAAAGTCAAAAGTCAAAATCATCAAAAGTCAAAAGTCAAAGGCAAAGGCAAAGGCAAAAGGCAAAAGCAAAAGGCAAAAAGTCAAAAGGCAAAAAAAATATTTTAACTAAGTAATTTACTTAAAATTCAAGTGTAATCGTTTTTTGATTTTTCACTTTTGACTTTTTACTTTTGACTTTTTAATTTCAAAAAATGAAAACAACTCCAAATAAATCCCAACAGTTATTCCTCATCATCCTCTTCATCAGCTCCTGGTTTGCCGTATTGTTTCAATACTATTTGAGTTTGGGAGCCAGAGTTGATTCAGTTGGGATGACTACATTTCGGTTTATAAGTTATTTCACTATCCTTACAAATACATTGGTTGGAGTCTGTACTTCTTATGTTTTATTGAATCCAGGTTCGAAGCTTGGACAGTTTTTTTCAAAACCAAAAACGCTAACTGCAGTTACGGTTTATATAGTAATTGTTGGCCTGATCTATAACCTCATTTTAAGATGGCTTTGGGATCCACAAGGAGCTCAATATGTTGTTGATCTTTTCCTTCACACCATCGTTCCAGTTGGCTTCCTCATATATTGGTTAGCATTTGTACCTAAAAAGGATTTGCAATGGAAACATGTTTTCCCTTGGTTAATATATCCTCTGGTATATATGGTTTATATTTTGATTAGAGGTGCCATCATTAATGAATATCCCTATCCTTTTGTTGACGTAACAGTGTTAGGATATAAAGATGCGCTTATAAATGGGGTAGGAGTGCTCTTCGCATTTCTCGCTATCTCATTACTTCTGGTTGCAATAGCAAAATGGACCAGCAGGAAGTCCCGCTGATCCATTTTCTTATAGTTAGGTTTTTATTTTTAATAGACGTAAATGACATATCCCCATGGTTCCATATTCCATGGTTTGTCTGATAGTTTTTCTTTTGAACCCATAAATACATTCATTGGTTCTCCAAGTAAACTAGGATCCTTTATAGTTATGGTTTGCTCTTTGGCAGACAGGTTTAGAATTACCAATACCTTTTTTCCAGCAGCTTCGCGTACATATGCGTAAAGTGCTTTCTCATCACCCACAACTACTTTCCGTGAAGAGGCATTAGCAGCCAGGGCGGGAGTACTTTTTCTGAGTTCTAACAATGTTTTATAAAAAGGAGCTCTCTGGAATTTACCGAAACTAATAGTGTCTTTATAGAAGAAACTTATAGAATCCAGGAAGGGTTCTTCCTGTCCACTATATACTAGAGGTACACTTCTCGCCAATGTTTGTGTCAGAACAGAAAAAGGAGCATGTATTGGCCCGGGCATTGTTGCATAATCAGCCTTGTTCCAACTATTTTCATCATGGTTACTCGTGAAATAAAGACGTATTGCCGAAGCAGGATATGTTGTATCCATTGTTTTAATAACACTATCAAGGGCAAAAGCTGGCCTTTCGCCTGCAGCAATCTTATTCATCATATGAAATATAGTCCAGGGATATGAGGCATCAAACCCATCATTATGGTATTGTGCCCCATCTGCTTCAGCAAGCATAAATATATTCGGGTTAGTCTTCTTCAATTCAGGGATACATTTTTTCCAGAATTCATCAGGCAGTCCCCAGGCAACATCCACCCTGAAGCCATCGATTCCAGTTTCTGTGAGCCAGTATTTCATAGTCTGAATCATACTGTCGGCCATAACCGTATTATTATAATTCAATTTTCGAGTATCCGACCAGTCGAACTGGGATACTGCTTTTCCAGAACTATCAGTAACATAGAAATCTGGATTTGTTTTCAGCCAATAATGGTCTGCCCCTGTGTGATTAGGTACCCAGTCTATGATGATTTTGAATCCCATAGTTTTCGCTTGCTTAACCAAAGCTTTGAAATCATCCATAGTTCCATATTCTGGATTGATTCCATAATAATCTGAAACTGCATAATAGCTTCCTAAAGCCCCTTTTCTATCTACTTTGCTGATTGGGTTTACCGGCATAAACCAAAGGGTTTGTACCCCCATTTCTTTAAGGCGGGGCAAACTGGCTGAAAATGCCTTGAAAGTACCTTCAGGAGTATACTGGCGCACATTTACCTCGTATATGTTTCCCTGCATGATCCAGTCTGGATGACCGTCAATCAATACTGCTGGGGTTTCTGATTTCACGTCTTTTTCCTTGGGAGAATCACAGGAATTAAGAAAGAGCAAACCAGATACTAGTGCAATTATGCTAAAGTAGATTTTCATACAGTTAGAAATTTGTGAAGCAAAGGTATTTCAAAGAAAGTAAATGCCTTAAACAAGGTTAAATTTTGACAATTTTCAATTCAAACATAAAGGGGGAAGAAAAAAATCCTAATTTTTATGGAATGGTACACCTCCTGCATCTCATTAGCTTTTTAAATTGACACCAACAATCACTGCCTATGCGCTTAACTACCACTTTTTTACTGTTGCTGGCGGTTGCTATCGCTAAAGGACAACCATCCCTTGGTACCAATAATGGGGTGTTTCCCAACAGTACAAAGGAGGCCTGTATTGTAAATGCAGGTCGCTTATTGAATGAAGTATTTGGATTGATGGAAAAGAATTATTACCGTAAAGATGCCGTAGCCTGGGATAGTCTTTTTAATGCGGCCAAAAAGAGATTGCAGAACAGCCTTTCTTGTGAAGACGCTTACGAAACCATCGGATGGTGCTTCAGTCAGATGAAAGAGAACCATAGTTTCATTATGCCCGCCATAAAAGCAGCTGAATATAATAATGATACTTCTTATGTCAGGTTTATGCCCGACCTCAAGAACATGGTGGGTGAAATAAAGGGTGAGATTATTAACGACAGTATCGCTTATTTTACATTGCCATGGATCAATACAACCGATGAAGGTATCTGTAATCATCTTGCTGATAGTCTTCAACGATTGATCGCCTCACTCGATAGACCTGAAGTGAAAAACTGGATTATTGATCTCCGTAAGAATACCGGAGGCAATTGCTGGCCCATGCTCGCTGGTGTAGGCCCTCTGTTAGGAAATGGTACCGTTGGTTATTTTGTGCGGAACCAGGAGAAAGTACCCATCATCTATCAGAACGGGATAGCCTATCAGGGTAAGAATGTAAGAAGTAACCTTACTAGTTCTCATACTTCAAGCTCTGGTGAAATCATAACCATGGCATTCAAGGGTAGGGACGATGTGGCTGTTATTGGAGAACCCACAGCCGGACTTACCACTGCTAACGCTACTTATAAGCTTTCAAACAATGCTATGCTGGTACTTACTGTTTGCCAGGAAGCCGATAGGCATGGTCGAATTTATGAAGGAAGGATTCGTCCCGACCAATGGGTGGAAGCTGACCTGGTTGCAGGAGGACCTGACATTATAAAATGCCATGCTTTGAATTATCTGGGTAGTAAATAAGCTACAAATCCAATTGGGAACTTGTCGAAACTAAAGTTGTATCCGCAATTTTAGACTCCTAACATATTTTTATGATGTAAGAACGTGGTATAGCGAAAGATTTGAATATAACTGTCGTCAAACGAAAGACGGTAATTTGTATCTTTCCATCTATATAAAAACCACCTCTTTAACATGAAATGGCTTTTCCGCATCCTTGCAATGGCTTTTTTGGGAATAGTAGTCTTGGCATTCCGCCCTGTAAAATCCACCGCACCTGCCTTATATGTTTCTAGTTTTGAAAATGTACTGGGCACCTCTTTTGAAATGAAAGTGTTGTCTGCGTCGGAGTCTCAAGCCGATGTAGCAGAGGATATAGCCCTGAAAGAAATAGATAGATTATCATCTATCCTCAGTACTTATGACCCTTTGAGTGAATTCAGTCAATGGCAAAAGTCGCATGGGGTAGCCGTGAAATTGTCTCCAGAACTGTTTGAAGTGTTATCCTTATTTGAAAAATGGGGTAAAGCAACCAATGGAGCACTTGACCCTGCAGCGGGAGAGGCTATTCGAGTTTGGAAAAATGCAGAGAAAATTCAACAACTACCTGCAGAGAAAGAGCTATCAGCTGCTGTTCAGTTAGTGAAACAACCTCATTGGCAATTGGATCCAGAAAATAACACTGCCATTCATCTTTCTTCAGTGCCATTGGTGCTGAATAGTTTTGTGAAGTCATATATAATCAATAAGGTGGCTCAAAAAGTGATGGAGCTTGAAGGTCTTAAAGCTGCAGTTGTAAATATTGGTGGTGACATGGTAATCGTTGGTGATAGAAAGGAACTCGTATCTATCAGTAATCCAAGAGCTTCAGCTGAAAACGATTTTCCGATTACAAATTTGGAAATATCAGGGAAAGCAATTGCTACCAGTGGCGATTATAGAAGAGGATATTCTATAAATGGGGAATGGTTTTCTCATATTGTGGATCCTCGCACTGCCCGCCCCGTTAGTGCTATCATAAGCGCTACCGTTGTTTCAGAGTCTGCAATTGATGCAGGCGCATTAGCAACAGCTTTTAATATTGTTTCAACAGATGAAGCAAGGCAACTGGCTTCTGCAATTCCTGGCACAGAATATCTTATCATAACAGCCAATGGAGATAGAATTGAAAGCGATGGATGGAATCTGATGGAAAAAAACATGAGTCCAGCAAAATCTGAAATTAGTAAACCAGCTGATCCCAAACAGAAATCCTGGAAAACGGATTATGAAGTGGCTATTAATCTTGAACTGATGCGTTTTGAAGGAAGATCACGCAGGCCATTTGTTGCGGTATGGGTTGAAGACAGTAAGCAGCAGACAGTTCGCACCGTTGCTCTATGGTTTAATAAACCCAGATGGCTCCCTGATTTGAAAGAATGGTTTCATAAAAATAAGGACACTTATATTAATGGTTCTACAGATGTTTATAGCATAAGTAGCGCCACCCGTGCTGCAGGAGCATATACATTGAAATGGGATGGAAAGAACGATAAAGGAGAATATGTGAAGCAGGATAACTATACTATATATATTGAAGTGGCCAGGGAACATGGAACCTATCAATTGATAAAACAGGAAATTTCTTGTAAGAATAAAGCTGTTCAATATACCCTGCCTTCTAATACGGAAGTTAATTCAGCTTCTATTGATTACAGAAAGATTGGTACTGAAAACAATTGAGTCAGATGGCACCAGAAACTCTCCCCGTAAAGAGCTATAAGAAAGGATTCATATTTAAGAGAAACATCTCAAATTGGTCAAGATGGCTTCATATCTATCTTTCGATGATCAGTTTTTTTGTATTGTTTTTCTTTGCGGTGACTGGACTTACATTGAACCATACAGAATGGTTTACCAGTCAACAGCATACCCAATCCAAAAAAGGCAAGGTTGATCCAAAATGGGTAAATACTCCCGATAGTGCTTCCGTAGCCAGATTGGAGATCGTTGAATTCATGAGAAAGACTCATAACGTAAAAGGTGCCATGACCGAATTCACTACAGACGAATACCAATGTACAGTTTCATTCAATGGGCCGGGTTACACAGCAGATGTTTTCATCAATCGTGAAGATGGTGTCTACGATTTTAGTGAGACAACTACAGGAGCTTTTGGTGTCATGAACGACTTACACAAAGGTCGAGATTCAGGCAAAGCCTGGTCGTTGTTGATTGACATCTCTGCGGTTTTGATGGTGGTTGTTTCATTGACTGGTTTGGTTATGTTATTCTTCCTCAAAAAGAAAAGGGTAGCTGGATTGGTACTGATGGCTGTTGGGTTGATATTGCTGTACCTGGTTTATATTATCTGGGTTCCATAGATTAGTAAGTTGAATAAGTTGAATTAGTTCAATTGGTTTCCCCGACGCGTCGGGGGTTGAAAATGTTTAAAGGTTTTTGAAATCGTAGGTTTCAATATTTTCATGAAACTCTTGGAAAGTAAGGGTTTACGACATTGAAAACCCGCAACCCACAACTCGCAACTCGTAACCCGCAATTATAGTTCGGTTGACGAAACTCATACTTCCGAAAGGTCCTGCAATATATTTTTGCAGGCTCTATGACATCCAAAAAAATAAATACTGTAGAACTTATGGCTCCTGCTGGTAATTGGGAGTCGCTTCAGGCTGCCCTGCAGGCAGGAGCCGATGCCATCTATTTTGGGGTGGAACAATTGAACATGAGAGCAAGAGCCACAATGAATTTTACTTTAGATGATCTTCAGGAAATAAGTGAGAGATGTAGTGAGAAGAATGTGAAGACCTATCTCACTATGAATACCATCGTGTACGATCATGATTTAACTCTTGTAAAAGCTGTTCTGAAATCGGCGGTAGAAGCAAAAATTACTGCAGTTATAGCTTCAGACCATGCTGTAATTGCTGAAGCAAGAAGAGTAGTTATGGAAGTTCATATCTCAACACAGCTAAATATTACCAACCTTGAAACTGTCAGATTTTATTCAGTCTTTGCTGATGTAATGGTGCTTTCAAGAGAACTAAGTATCAGACAGGTGAAAGCAATTGTTGATGGCATTAAAAGAGAGAATATAACCGGTCCTTCAGGAAACCTGGTTGCTATCGAAGTATTTGTACATGGGGCTCTTTGTATGGCCGTTTCAGGTAAATGTTATCTGAGTCTGCATACCCAAAACGCTTCGGCAAACAGAGGTGCCTGTGTCCAAAATTGTCGCAGAAAGTATACAGTAATTGATCAGGAAGATGGACATGAGTTGGAAATCGACAATGAATATATTATGTCGCCCAAAGATTTATGTACAATCGGCTTCATTGACCAGTTAATGGATGCTGGTGTAACAGTGTTAAAGATAGAAGGAAGGGGTAAGAGTGCAGATTATGTTAAGACTGTAACCCAATGTTACCGGGAAGCAATCGATGCAGTAGATGCAGGAACATTTTCTCAGGATAAAGTTGACCAATGGATGATCAGGATGGAAGAAGTGTATAATCGTGGTTACTGGGGAGGTTATCTTTTTGGGAAAGAATTAGGGGAGTGGACAAATGCATCTGGATCAAAAGCAAAAACGAGAAAAATTTATATAGGCAAAGGGCATCATTATTATCCAAAATCAAAGATTGCTGAATTCATAATAGAAGCTTTTCCCTTGCAAGTAGGAGATAGGGTTTTAGTGATGGGTAATAAGACTGGAGTAATTGAGACAACAGTTCAATCTTTACACGTTAATGATGATGGGGCGAAGGAAATGGCAAATAAAGGAGACAGATGTGCATTCCCCATAGATACCCCAATACGAACATCCGATAAACTCTATAAAATTGTATCGGCAGAAACCGAAGAACCTTCCTTATGATTACTATTACTCAACAGAGACTGAAGTGTATTGGCTGCAACTATTGTGTTGAGGTAGCTCCGCATAGATGGCAGATGTCGAAAAAGGATGGCCGCAGCCAATTGATTGATTCCCGAGAACGTCGGGGATTTTGGTCGGTACAAGTATCGGAGGAGGAGAGGGAGATAAATGAAAAAGCGGCTAAATTATGTCCGGTTAAGATTATACAACTCCGCGGATGACATCCACCCCCCCGGATGTCATCCTACCCCCAGGATGGCATCCGGGGGGGGGATGTCATCTCCCCTTGTAAAACACAACCAAAATTTCCCCCATTTCCCAGCTTTCCTGTAAATTAGGGCATGGACAAACGTAGCTTCATCAAAAACATATCCCTTCTGGGACTCGTGACCGTTCCCGGTACCAACGAACTTGATTCATGGCTTTCAAAATTTGAAGACAAATCGCCTAAAGAATTGGCAGACGATGAATCTTTCTGGGAAGGTATCCGCAAAGGCTATCGCATAAAGCCCGACTATATCAATCTCGAAAACGGCTACTATTGCTTCCTTCCACAAGAAACACTAGAAAATTATATCAGTCATATCAGGGAAGTGAATTACCAGGGTTCTTACTACATGAGAACCGTTCAATGGGATAATAAAAAAGCTATGGCGGCAAAATTGGCTGCAGTGGCGGGTTGTACAACTGATGAACTGATCATTACCCGAAATACTACAGAATCACTTGACTTGGTAATAGGTGGTATCCACTGGCAACAAGGTGATGAGGCCGTAATGGCAGAGCAAGACTACGGAGCCATGCTTGATATGTTTAAGCATGTTGCAAAACGTTACGGTGTTTTGAACCGCATCGTCTCTGTTCCAAACCATCCAGCTTCTGATGAGGAAATCGTTGAAATCTATGCCAAAGCACTTACGCCAAAAACAAAACTGTTGATGATTGGGCATATGATCAATATCACAGGACATATTCTCCCAGTTAGAAAGATCTGCGATATGGCCCACAGCAAAGGGGTGAAGGTGATGGTGGATGGGGCACATGCATTCGCTCATATCAAGTTCTCTATTCCCGACCTGCATTGCGATTTCTATGGAGCCAGTCTCCATAAATGGTTAAGTGTTCCGTTAGGTGCCGGCATCCTGTATGTGAATAAGGAAAGCATCGCTTCCGTTTGGCCTTTGATTGCTGATAGCGACACCCGTAAAGACGATGATATCTACCGGTTGAATCATATAGGTACCCATCCGGTAGCAACCGATCTTACTATTGCCGATGCCGTTGATTTTTATAATAAAGTAGGAGTGGAAAGAAAAGAAGCAAGACTTCGCTTTCTTCAACAATATTGGACATCCAAAGTGAGAAATTTGCCCAGAGTAATTGTAAATACTCCCGAAGACCCTGCAAGGTGTTGTGGTATTGCCAATGTTGGTATTAAGGATATGAAGCCAGCAGTGTTGGCGGAAACACTCTTTACGAAATATAAAATTTATACCGTAGCCATCGATTATGCAAATGTTCATGGTTGCAGGATCACGCCAAACATTTATACCACACCAAAGGAACTTGATCAGTTAGTAAAAGCATTAAAGGAACTAGGAGCCTGATTTCTGTAAAACAAACGAACCTTTTTTTCAAAAGCGAACCCTTTATTCAAAAAACCTTGTACAATGAAGTTGATTTTCATCTTAATGGTTGTTGTGATCTTTTAGTATTCCTTTTGCTGTTTATTCGCAGCAAGTTAATAGCTGCGGGTATAAGATTCCACCAAGAACTACCAGCCTCAGGAGTAATTTCCAATCCGTATATGAGGCTTCTTCTATCGTAAAGAGTATCCTCGATTCTGTAAAATGGAGAGAAAATTTCCAGTTACAGGAACAGAATGGAATCAATAATGCTTATGCAACCGTAATAAGAAATGTAAGGTGGATTGTATATGATAATATCTTTTTGGAAAGTGTAGATTCTTACGCAGGTACTAAATGGGCCTCTATAAGTATTCTGGCCCATGAAATGGGGCACCATTACTATAACCATGTAGTAAGTTCAAAAGGAAGTACAATTCCTACAGAAATTGAAGCAGATGCTTTCTCGGGGTATGCTTTATATAAATTCGGTGCTACTCTCGAGCAGTCGATTGCTGCCATGCAGGCAATTGCGAGTGAAAAATCAAGCAGTACCCATCCTGCAAAAAAAGATAGATTAAATGCCATTACCAGTGGATGGCAGAAAGCAAAAGCTGAAGGAAGGGGGGCTCCACCACCACCTCCAGGTAAAGTGCCATTGCCAGGCGGTGTAACCCCTCCAGCAGGAACAGGAGCGGGGAATTCAAACGCTGAAAACGATCCCAGCTGGATTGCACTAAGCATAGTAAGTAACAAAGAAGAGACTGTTTACCTGAGTGATGATGGCCGCAATTTTCAACCAGTTAAGATTAGTGCTTCACAACCTTTCGTTTTCAAGTTTGAAATCTATAATTACGGTTGGTTACGTTTGCCGTATTTCAACGGGTACAGAAATTATAAACTATTACATGGGAAGGATTATATCATACTATGGAATAGGAGGTCCAGAAACTGGACAATAACTGAAATCCCAGATTAGGTCTGCAAATTTTATTTTATTGTTTTGAATTTGTAAACTAGCCCTAAGACTGTTAGCATGGGCAGTACTTTTTTATGATAGCATCCATAGGCAGCTTTGCCTTAATTGGGTTATCTTGAGCCCGAATTGATTTTATCATTTAGATTTCTGGAATTGAATTGAAAAACACTGTTTACTTACTGACTCCTCCATTTACTCAGTTGAATACGCCGTATCCAGCAACAGCGTATATAAAAGGCTTTTTTAATACTAAAGGGGTTTCTTCATTCCAATCGGATCTCGGCTTGGAAGTAACCCTGGAACTTTTTTCCGAGCAAGGACTAAACGCCTTGTTTGCTTTCGCCGAAGAAAATAATAAACCCCTTTCTGAAAATGCTACCCGCATCAAGCTGATGAAGAATGACTACATCAGCACTATCAATTCTGTGGTTCATTTTTTACAAGGGAAGAACCCTACTATGGCCTATCTGATTGCAAAAAGAGATTTTTTACCAGAAGCCGCACGCTTTGCTCAAATCGATGATTTGAATTGGGCATTTGGCTCAATGGGTATACAGGATAAAGCCAAGCACCTTGCAACAATGTATCTGGAAGACCTTGCAGATTTCATTAAAGAGGCTGTGGATGAACATTTCGGCTTTAGTCGTTATGCTGAAAAACTGGGCCGCTCTGCCAATAGTTTTGATGAACTTTATGAAAGTCTTCAACAACCTCTCACTTTCATTGATACTTTACTTGTAAAGATTTTTGAAGAAAGACTTCGTGCTGTTAAACCGCATCTTGTAGCTATATCAGTTCCTTTTCCTGGAAATCTTTATTCAGCCTTTCGATGTGCTCAATGGGTGAGGAAATTTCATCCAGATATTAAAGTGGCAATGGGAGGGGGATTTGCAAATACAGAACTGCGATCTGTAAGTGATAAGCGAGTTTTTGATTTTTTTCACTTCATCACTTTAGACGATGGGGAAGCCCCATTGGAGAATCTGGTTCTGTATATAGAAAACAATAAACCAAAGGAAGAACTTAAAAGAACATTTCTATTCGAAGATGGTAGTATACAGTATATAAACAATCCTGCTGTTCGTGATTATAAACAGGGAGAAGTGGGTACTCCGGATTATAGTGAACTTTTACTGGATAGATATATCTCAGCTATAGAAGTGGTGAACCCAATGCACCGCTTGTGGAGCGATGGCCGATGGAATAAGCTCACCATGGCACACGGTTGCTATTGGGGAAAATGTACATTCTGCGATATCTCACTTGATTATATAAAACTTTATGAACCTGTTGCAGCATCACTGCTTTGCGACCGAATGGAACAACTCATTCAGCAAACCGGACAAAACGGTTTCCATTTTGTAGATGAAGCAGCCCCACCTGCTTTGATGAGGGCCATGGCTATTGAAATCCTGAAAAGGAATCTTACAGTCACCTGGTGGACGAATATCAGGTTTGAAAAGAGCTTCACCCGAGATCTTTGTCTCTTGCTAAAAGCTTCTGGTTGTATTGCAGTTTCAGGTGGATTGGAAGTAGCTTCAGATCGGCTACTCGAGCTCATCCAGAAAGGTATTACCGTATCTCAGGTAGCTTCAGTAAACCGGAATTTTACGGATGCTGGAATTATGGTGCATGCCTATCTCATGTATGGCTTTCCTACACAAACAGAACAGGAAACCATTGATTCACTCGAAATGGTAAGGCAGCTTTTTAAAGCAGGGGTTATGCAGTCGGCTTTCTGGCATCTATTCACTATGACAGCGCATAGTCCAGTAGGTATGGAGCCCGAAAAATACAAGGTTACCAAACAAACAGATGTAATAGGAAGTTTTGCCAACAATGATATTCAGCACAATGATCCAACAGGAGCCGATCATGAACAATTCAGTTTCGGATTGAAGAAATCACTGTTCAATTTTATGCAAGGAATAGGATTGGACGATCCTCTCAATAAATGGTTTGAATTCAAGGTTCCAAAAACAAAAGTGGCACCAGATTATATTGTAAATGCTTTGAAAGAAGAACTATTGCCATTTCGCCCGGCGGCCAAAGTTATCTGGACTGGAAAGTTGGTAAACGTGAATGTTTTCACACAAAGTAAAAAAGGCAATAGCAGGGAAATGGCCTCTTTGCAATTCCATACGCGCAAAAAACTTCACGAAGTTTCTGTGCCTTTGCCTCAGGGAGAATGGCTGGCCACTTTATTACCCCGACTGTCAATCAAGAACGAAGTAATACTTACGTTGGCAGATATAAAAGCTGATTATGAAAAGACGGGATTAGAAGACTTTGAGCTTTTCTGGGATAACAAACCCATCAGCCAATTATATAAACTCGGACTCTACGCATTATAACCCGCAACCTATAACTCGCAACCCGAAACAATAAAATGAAAGCCGCTTCAGTACAGGAACTCAAACAAGAATTGAAACAATTGCCACCGGCGCAGTTAGTAGAACTTTGTTTGCGTCTGAGTAGGTTCAAGAAAGAGAATAAGGAGCTATTGACTTATCTCTTATTTGAAGCTCACCAGGAGGCTGATTTTGTAAAGGGAATTAAGGAAGAGATAGATGATAATTTTTCTGAGATCAATCGCTCTCATTTGTATTTTGCTAAAAAAAGCCTACGCAAAATCGTAAGAATCATAAATAAATATTGCCGTTATAGCAATGTCACAGAAACTGAATTGGAGCTTCGCCTGTATTTCTGTACCACACTAAAGAATTCCGGTATCCCCATAAACCAAAATCCGGTCATTAAAAACCTATACAATACTCAGATAAAGAAATCTGAGCAATTGATAGAGTCTCTCCATGAAGATCTGCAGTATGAGTTTAGGAGGGAGTTTAAGAAGCTTAATGCTTGATTTTTTGCCTAAAGCTTAGGGCCTAAGGCCTAAGGCTTATTCAGAGAACAGACGAATGTTTTGGTTTTTTACGAATATCCAATTTCGAAGCCTGATTTCCGTACGGATTACAAAACAAAGCCTAATGCTTTTTGCCTAAAGCTTAGGGCCTAAGGCCTAAGGCTTATTCAGAGAACAGACGAATGTTTTGGTTTATTACGAATATCCAATTTCGAAGCCTGATTTCCGTACGGATTACAAAATAAAGCCTAATGTATTTTGCCTAAAGCTTAGGGCCTAAGGCCTAAGGCTCATTCAGAGAACAGACGAATGTTTTGGTTTATTACGAATATCCAATTTCGAAGCCTGATTTCCGTACGGATTACAAAATAAAGCCTTTGGCTTTAAGCCTTAAGCCTTAGGCAAAGAGCTATTTCCTATCTTGCACTAAATCATTCAAAATGCCCTCCCTCCTCATAAAAAACATCGGCAACCTCGTAAACACCCGTAGCAGTAATGAATTGCTAAGAGGGGATAAGTTGGCTGTATTGCCATGTATTAATAATGCGTATGTGATTGTTGAGGATGGTATGATTGTAGGTTATGGCACAATGGAGGAATTAAATCATTCCAAAAATGTGATACCCGAAAACAGTTTTGATGCAAAAGGGGGAATGGTGCTGCCTTGTTGGTGTGATAGTCATACGCATATTGTTTTTGCCGCCAGCAGGGAAGAAGAATTTGTAGATAAATTGAAAGGTGCCAGCTATGCTGAAATCGCCGCAAAGGGTGGGGGTATCCTGAATTCGGCCAGGAAACTGGCCGCTACCTCTGAAGAAGTCTTATTCCAGCAGGCTTTAAAACGCCTTGATGAAGTGAGCAGACTAGGAACTGGTGCCATCGAGATTAAAAGCGGTTATGGTTTATCGGTAGAAAGTGAATTGAAGATGCTGCGTGTTATCAAAAGATTAAAGCAACAATCGAACCTGAGCATAAAAGCAACATTCCTGGGAGCACATACTTATCCTGAAATATACAAAGAGAACCATCAGGGATATATTGATCTTATCATAAATGAAATGCTTCCCGTTATTGCTGCTGAAAAACTGGCTGATTATATAGATGTTTTTTGCGAACAAGGCTTTTTTTCGCAGGAAGAAACAACGGTGATAGTTGAAGCGGGTAAGCAATACGGGTTGAAACCAAAAATTCATGCTAACCAACTCCACTTGTCAGGTGGTGTTCAGGAAGGTGTGGCTCTTGGAGCACTATCGGTAGATCACCTTGAAACAATGGATCAGGCAGCAATATCCACATTAGCTACTTCAGATACAATAGGAACTTTACTGCCTGGTGCCGCTTTCTTTTTACGAATGAATTACCCTCCGGCACGTAACTTGATAGGAGAAGGCTGTGCTGTGGCATTGGCCTCAGATTATAACCCCGGTTCATGTCCGAGTGGGAATATGAACCTGGTAGTCTCTCTTGCTTGTATTCAAATGAAAATGCTTCCGGAAGAAGCAATCAATGCAGCCACAATTAATGGGGCTTTCGCTATGGAATTGCAAAAAGAAGTAGGTAGTATTTCAATTGGA
Source organism: Chitinophagaceae bacterium (assembly GCA_016721085.1). Classification (GTDB taxonomy): domain Bacteria; phylum Bacteroidota; class Bacteroidia; order Chitinophagales; family Chitinophagaceae; genus Endoryza. Next base: position 81,932 of record JADKJI010000014.1, read on the forward strand.
AAAATTGCTAACCTGATTATAACACCACAATTGCCATCACTTGCTTACCTTCCTTATGCATTTGGAACCAATCCAGTAGAGAAAGTAATGATTAGAGGTGAGTGGATTAATTAAATCGTTTCGTCCTTTTAAATATAAACCTGAATGTTTACTTCGAAAGAAAAAAAGACTTTTCTGGATACTTATTTAGCTGACCCGGATAAATTCCTTATTGCTGACAGGTCATCAGGTTTGAAATTTCTGGTTTCATTCTTTGGCGTTCTAAGAAAAGAAGGTGCTTCAAGTCCCCAGCAAAGTATGGAGAATATGATAGGAGTGATGGAGCAATCACCTTCCTTGTTAAATACGGTACAGCTGGCCTTGCTATTACAATTAAACTCCACCGATCTTGATACGGCTATTACTGAAAGTGGTATCCCACTGGCGAGAGGATTCTGGCAGGAGTTCTTTTCTCGCTGCCGGCATAAGCTCATACCTGCCCTCATCCCTGATAATGATTTTCTCTATGTTATTAATACAGTGTTTTACAGGAAAACAGATTGTTTTTGGATAGCTGAAATTAAAAGGGAGACTTGGATTCGTTTCTTTGATTTGCTGGAAATAAAAAACCCTGAACAGGATTCTCACCTGCCCTCTCACTTATTTAAATCCCTAAAATTATTATCTTTTCAAGTTACCCAACTGGGACTCGAAAAAGAGATTACAAGGTATCTTCCCCAAGCTATGAAGGAAACAAATCCTTTCATTCAATTGAATTATGAAATTCATGAACTGGAAGATCTTTTGGAAAACCATCAGGATCAGAAATTGATTACTGAACAGGCTGTTCAGGTTAAGAATATGATTATTCTTTGCGAAGAAAATCTGGATACAATTAACCAATATCAAAGCGACAAAGGAACCAGCATTAACCAGACCTATATAGCTGTGATGCTAAAGCACAGGCTGGACAGGATGAAATTGCTACTCGATACATTGGACAGGGATCATCATTTTGATACTGGAAGACTGGTGGATCTTTTCAGGGGACTGGTAAGAAATGAGAACAGAAAGAACAGTATTCGGGAATTATTATCGCAGGGAATGGGATACCTGGCTTATAGAATTGCGGAGCACAAAGGGATTAAGGGGGATAAATATATTACCAGCACTCCTGCAGAATATAGGCAAATGATTGGTAGTTCCATGTGGGGTGGTTTCATCATCTGCTTCATTGCAATATTTAAAAACCTTTTGACCACACTACACTGGGCTCCTTTTTGGCAGGGCTTTGTATATAGTATCAATTATAGCGCAGGATTTCTCATTATTGAACAAACACATACAACACTTGCTACAAAGCAACCGGCCTTTACAGCCAGCGCTATTGCTTCTACGTTGGATCTTAAGAAGCAGGATAGTCCTCCAGATTTGCATGATCTGGCTGTGACAGTATCAAAAGTCTCCAGAAGTCAGTTCGCTTCCTTTTTTGGAAACCTGGTAATCGTGTTCCCGGTTACATTCCTGATGGCCTGGCTTTATGATTTTCTTACTGGAACTAAGATTGCAGGTGGGGATGCTGCCATGAAACTATTGAAAGATCAACACCCATTCCAAAGTCCAGCCTTGTTATATGCCTGCTTCACAGGGGTGTTCCTCTTTATTAGCGGTCTGATTTCAGGATATATCCAGAATAAAATGTATTTCAGCCATATAAGAGAAAGGCTGATTAAACACCCTTTACTGAAAGTTACTTTTGCATCCAATACCCTTCAGACTTTTGCAAGATTTGTTGAGAAAAATGCTGGTGCCATTATTGGTAATATTGCCCTGGGTTTCTTTTTAGGAATGGCCGGTGTTATCGTCAAAATTTTTGCTATTCCATTTGATATAAGACATATCACTATTTCGGCTGGCAATGTGGCTATTGGCCTTTATGGTTTATGGGGACAGCATATCGATACATCATTCCTGGTTTGGGTATTTTTGGGTGTATTTGGAATAGGTTTCTTTAATTTCCTGATCAGTTTTTCCCTGGCTTTTATGATGGCTGTAAGATCAAGAGGTATTCAACTAAAGGATTACCCTGAGTTCCTCGGGATTCTGGGTAGGTATTATATTAGAAAACCACTTCATTTTATCTTTCCACCTAAGGCCACTGAGGCGGCAGAATAATATACTTTCACTATATTGTTATTCTTAAATAACGATATGCAGCATTTCCGGTATTACACAAAGGAGGATGTTTTATCCCTGACACGTATTCGCAGGTTCGAAACTAAAATCGGTGAACATGTACATGTACCAAATACAAGAGAGCAACTTGAAAAGGCACTTCAGAACCCTTCTATACAGTTTGTAGTATTCGGTATTCCTGAAGATATTGGTGTAAGGGCCAACGCGGGAATAGGGGGAACCGATTCGGTTTGGGTTCCTTTCCTTTCTGCTTTCCTGAATTTACAAAGCAATGATTTCCTTTCAGGTGATTCTATATTATTACTCGGACATTTTGACTTTGGCGATCTGAAATATCTTATCGAACAACATGCCCATGGCCACGAAGAAAAAATCGATGCCTATCGCCATGCCGTGAATACTATCGATGAAGAAGTGGAGGCTCTTACAAAACTGATTACATCATATAAAAAACTTCCAATAGCAATTGGAGGTGGTCACAATAATGCCTACCCGCTTATTAAAGGCGCATCAAAAGGATTGCTAAAAGCTGGTTTGCTGGAATTAGCCCAAATTAATGCAGTGAACCTTGATGCGCATAGTGACTTCCGTCCATCTGAAGGACGTCATAGTGGCAATGGCTTCAGGTATGCCGAAGAAGATGGATTCCTGCAGAAATATTGCATCATAGGTATTCATGAAAATTATCTACCCCAGAATGTTTGGCTCGATATTGTCAACAATCCCTTTATAGATATAATAACCTATGAAGATATCTTCATTCACGAAAAAAGGAATTTCATACAAGCGGTAGCGCATGCAACGGGATTCACAGAAGATAATTTTACCGGTGTGGAATTGGATCTTGATGCCATTGAAGGTGTATTAAGCAGTGCTCAGACACCATCAGGCATACCGGTATTGCTAGCCAGACAATACATGAACTTCACAGCAGTGGACTGTAAAGTGGCTTATTTGCATATTTGTGAAGGGGCTACCCAGCTTACCGATAGCAGGAAGCAGGAAACTACAGGAAAACTGATTTCCTATCTGGTAAGCGATTTCCTTAAAGCCCGCCTTTCTTAAAAAGGAATTCCCAGGTTTATATAAGTTGAGAATTTTCTCGACTGGTCGCTATACATGGCACTGATCTCTAATGGGCCTAAGGCGAAATTATATCCCATCGATAAGGCATGACCAGATAGGAAATTCGGCCTTTGCAGATGATTGTCGGGGCTGATATAATTATTTACCAAAGCATTTGTTTTTGCTGTGGCATATAAAGAGTTGCTGATATTCATCCTCAAGCCCAATTGTAATGAACTTACACTTGGAGTGAAAAAGCTTCCTTCTTCCAGCCCTGCAAATAGTATCTGGTTATGGAACATTCTCGTCATTCCACCAATTACAAAATCATTGAAGATATTTTGGTCGTAATTGAAATTAATACCTGTCTGGAATTGGGTAATGAATGTACCTCTTTTGCCAATAGGAGAGTAGGTTTCAAAATTGAAAGAAAACCGTTGATAGTTATTGTATTTTATTCCTAAGGAGTCAGGATTTACTTCTTGTCCGTTTACGAATACTTTAACTTCTGGTTTTTGGTTAAAAACAATACCGATTTCACTATCCATTCTAGTGAATTTCCGATTGCTTGAATATTGCATCTTGAAAGAAGATGTAAAATAGTTCTGTCTGTATAATCCGTCCTTTTTATAACTCGTGAAAGTTGGGATATCCAAATATTCATATTGAACTCCTAATAAAGCAGCAATGTTTTTTCCTCTTCCTAAATATTGAAGATGTTCCCCTTTCGCCCTGAAACGTTCACCAAGATTCAGCGTAAGGAAACTTCTGGAATGGGGAGAAAAGAAATTACGGGTAGTAAGGTTGGCTATTATGCCAATGCCTGTAAACTTGTTATAATGTAATCCAAGTTTGGCAAAGCTTCTTGGATTTTCTTCAACCTGGAAATGAATTCTGGCTTCGTTGTTTCCAGTTGGCTCCAATGAATAAAGTATGCGGTTGTAATAACGGGTGCCGAATACTTTCCTTACCATTTTCCAAGTTTTTCAGGAGTATAATAACGATTATTATAGTAACCCATCATATGGACAAAGAAATCATCGGTTGTATTCTTTAGCCCTTCTACATCGATACTGGTTATTTTTATTGAATCAACTTTAGGTAATCTGTCTGTTGTGATTGCCTGGTGTCCATAAATAGCATTAAGACTATCAGCAAGATGTTTGAAAACAGGATACCATTTATCTCCTTCATTTAAACCTGTTTCAATGATTTCTATTGCTTTATTAAAACTGGCAGAGGTATAATTGTCAACTGGAATCGGAATATAGATATCGCTTAATGCTATCTCTCTTCTTGTATCTTCTGCTTCCTTAAAGAAAGCAATTTGCATCAATACCTGTATGGCATTGTTCACTTTCTCTTTGGGCAATAAGCCAGTGGATACATTACTTCCAATAACTATATCGGCCCCCATCTGTCGCACATCTTTAACTGGGAAAGTTCCTGACTACTCCACCATCAACCAGTTTTCTTCCTTTTGTTTCTACAGCTGTAAATACTGAAGGGATAGCCATACTTGAACGTATAGCTGAAACTATTTCACCATCAGATAAAACTACCGCTTCTCCATTGGCAATGTCAACTGCAATACATTTAAATGGAATGGAAAATCTTGAAAAATCCTTGATATTATAAACAGGAAAGACAAGTTCGGAAAATTTCAACCATAATTCTTCACTTTCCAATACGCCACTGGGCAAATGAAATTTATGATTCAGCCATGGAAGTTCAATATCGTATTTGCCATATTCCTCTTTTTCTTCCATTACAAGGGCCCTGAGGGAAGAGGCATTGCTTAGCAATATATCCCAGTCCAGTTTTCTTGCAATAGTATCCAGTTGTTTTCCTGAATAGCCCGCTGCATAAAGGAGCCTACAATACTACCCATGCTGGTACCAGTGATATAATCAATTTTTAAACCTGCAGAATCTATTGCCTTTGAGAATGCCAATATGAGCAAGTCCTTTAGCGCCACCTCCACTCAATGTCAAACCAATTTTTGGACGTTGGTTGCTTTGTGAATAGCTGGCTACGGATAAACTAAGAAGAAGGATAGAAAAGATAAGGCGGTACATCAACAGATCAATTAAAGACTGAAGGTACTTAAAAGAAAGGGGATATGCTATCCTTCAAATGTTAAGAATTCATGTTATATGTATAGGGAAGAATAGATCAGTAAATGAGGGAATTAAATAAAAACACAAGCCTTTATCAGGGCTTGTTTTATATTAAATCAATACGTTTGTATTATAAAAAATGGTGTGGCTTTATTGTTTGCTTTCCAGGTCCATGATTTTTTCAAATATTATTTCATACTCCTTATTGCATTGAGCCAGTTCTTTCCCTGCTGCTATAAAAGCGGTTTCTGTTTTTTGGAAAGTATTCCTGTCTGAATACACTTCTGGAGTTGGCAAGAGATGCTTGCAACTCTATCTGTTGTTTATTAAGAGAGGCGATTTTTTCTTCCAGTTGCTGGAACTGTTTCTGGAACCGCTGTAACTCTTTTTACTTCCTTATTGATAGCTGTTGGCGCATTGTTCTCTTGCTTAGGTTTTGTACCGGTGCAGGTGCCAGCAACAACAGGGGCTGGCTTACTGGCAGCGGCATTCTTCGCATTGGCACTAGCTTGCTTTGCAGCTCTTTCTTTCCAGGCAACCCACTCTTCATAACCTCCAGAAAATTCCTTTATCTGCTGGTCTTCTATCTCCCAAATTTTATTGGCGGCTTTGGATATGAAATATCGGTCGTGACTAACGAAAATATAAGTGCCTTCATATTTCGTCAAGGAATCTGCCAGTAATTCTACCGAATGCATATCAAGGTGGTTGGTAGGCTCATCGAGCATCAGGAAATTGGCCTTGCTTACAATTGTTTTTGCCAATGCCACCCTGGCTTTCTCTCCTCCGCTTAATACTTTAATTTTCTTATCTATCTCTTCACCCCCGAATAAGAAACAACCCAACAGGTTTCTGAGTTCTTGCTCAGACATCTGGCTGCCACATTCCTTCATCTCATCCAGTATAGTATTGTTGATGTTCAGGGCTTCCAACTGATGCTGTGCATAGAAACTCTCTTCAACATTATGTCCCCATTTTCTATCGCCCTCATAGCTTTCTACACCGGCAATGATTCGAAGTAGGGTAGACTTACCTTTCCGTTTGCACCAATCAGTGCAATCTTATCGCCACGATTAATTTCTACACTGGTATCTTTTACAATTGTGTTTTCTCCAAACGACTTTGTGATCTCCTTTAATTCCGCTAAAACCTTTCCAGGAACTCTGTCCACCCTGAAATTGATCTTGATATTCGGACGTTCCAATTCTGCTTCTTCAATCTTATCGAGTTTATCCAATCGTTTTTGGATACTTTGTGCCTGTGCCGCCTTACTGGCTTTAGCTTTGAAACGTTCAATGAATCTTTCCTGCTGACGGATATAATCCTGCTGGTTTTCAAATGCCTTTTGCTGAAGGTCTATCCTTATGGCTTTTTCCCTTTCATAGAAATCAAAATCGCCATTGTAGATATTAAGCTGTTGCTGATATACTTCAACGATCTTATTCACCATCCTGTTTAGGAAGAATTTATCGTGACTTACTATCACTACTGAACCCTGATAGTGTTGCAGATATTTTTCCAGCCATTCAATGGAAGGAAGGTCAAGGTGGTTGGTAGGCTCATCGAGTAACAGTAAGTCTGGTTGCTGTAAGATCATCTTAGCCAGCAATACCCTCATTCGCCAACCTCCACTAAATTCTTTGTAAGGTCTTTTCAGGTCGCTGTTGGCGAAGCCTAAACCCTGGAGCACTTCTGCTGTCCTGTGATGAATAGTATAACCATCCAGCGTATCCATTTCATGAAGCCTGTCGGTGTACTCATGCAATGTTTTTTCATCGCCAGTTTTCTCCAATTCCTTTCCAATCTCTTCCAATTCTTTTTCCAATTGAAGCACTCTTTCAAAAGCACCCAATGCCACTTGTTCTATGGAATCATTTGTATCGAAACTTAGCAGATCCTGGTGCAGGTAGCCAATACTTGTATTCTTACTACGCTCAACGGTACCTCCCGAAACCTGGTATTCACCCACCAGCACTTTTAGTAATGTTGATTTACCAGTTCCGTTATATCCAATAAGTCCGATTCTTTCTCCGGGTTGTATATGCCAGGTGGCATTTTCCACTATCACCCTTGATCCGAATTCAAAAAGCACGTTTGTCAATCCTGCGAGCATTTTTTTCTAATATTTTAATTATTTTCTTGCTTTTCTTTTTTTGCCTAATGCTTAGGGCCTAAGGCTTAAGGCTTTATTCTGTCGTCCGTCCAATGAGTAATCTTCGTAATGGGCCTATGGTAATGAACAAAAACCTCCTGGCTATTCTCTTAAGCCTTGGGCTTTAGGCCTTAGGCTTTAAGTTTTTTGCCTAATGCTAAATTCAGTAATCCGTACAAAGTTTAGTCTTCGAAATGTGGCTCTCGTAATGAACAAAAACATCCGGGATATTCTCTGCTTTAAGCCCTAGGCTTTAGGCCTTAAGCCTTAGGCATCAAGCATAAAGCACCAGCCTTAAAAAAAGCCCCGCAAAAGTACTCAAATCTCCGCTGAAAGCAGATATCTTTTACCTTTGCACCAAATTTGAACTACATGAAGCGTCCAGTTATGTTGTTATTAGTGTTGGTAGCCCTTGCTGTGGGTGCCTATTTCCTGTTTTTTAATAAGGAGAAAGTGGATCGCGGCCCTAAGGACCAGCCACTTACACAGGAAGCTAATTCAGGCCCTTTTAACCAGTCGTATTCAGCGCTTCTTGACGGCCTACCTCGATATTAAAGAAGGTCTTTTTAAAGACGATACGGTGGCAATAAATAAGGCCGCGGTGGCCCTTCAGGTGGCAGCTGATAGTTTAAAAGTGAACGATATGAAAGCGGATTCCCTGATTAAGGAAACTGCAAAGAATTATGCAGCTACCATCAGCGGTTCAGCCAAGGGACTTTTAGGGGAAGCCGATATTGAAGCAAAACGCAAGGAATTCGAAATGATCACCAACGTTCTTTATGACCTCACCCGTACAGTGAAATATGATGGTAAAAAAATATATTATCAGTACTGTCCCATGGCTTTTAATAATAAAGGAGCCTATTGGTTGAGTGGGGAGAGGGAAATACAGAACCCTTATTTCGGTGCAAAAATGCCCGACTGTGGTAGTCTGGAAGATTCTCTTGATTTTTCCCAAAAGAAATAGTTGATTTAACCAGTATGGTGAACCATGCGCCTTCTGGTTTGTTGAAACCTTATCGATGAAATATCTGTTCCTGTTTTTGTGCTTACTGGGTAGTCTGTTCTCTATTTCTCAGAATAAATATACCCTCAGTGGTTATATCAAAGATTCACTCTCCGGTGAAACTATGATAGGCGCTTCCATTTCTTTTAATGGCAAAGGGGTTACCAGTAACCAATATGGCTTCTATTCAATAACACTGCCTAAGGGCTCTTACCAGATTATTGCTTCTTTTGCGGGGTATCAGCCTCAACAGATTTCAATCAATTTGGATTCCAGCTTTCAACTCAATTTCCAGTTATTACAACGCTCCGTATTGCAGGAAGTAGTGGTCTATAGCAAAAGACGTGATGGTAATGTGAAGAATGCCCAAATGGGTAAGTTCGACCTGAGTAATGCACAACTGAAATCTGTCCCGGTAATCTTTGGTGAAGTCGACTTGCTTAAGACCCTGCAACTATTACCCGGTGTCAGGAACGCAGGAGAAGGAAATACGGGATTGTATGTTAGGGGTGGTGGACCCGACCAGAACCTGATTCTTCTCGATGATGCTATAGTTTACAATACCGGACATCTGTTCGGTTTCTTTTCTATATTTAATTCAGATGCCATAAAGAACACCTCCCTTATAAAAGGGGGAATGCCTGCGCAATATGGGGGCCGTTTATCTTCCGTACTCGATGTTTCGATGAAGGAAGGTAATATGAAGAAATATGAAGTGGAAGGTGGGATAGGAGCTATTGCCTCCCGGCTTTCGGTTCAAGGACCCATAAAGAAAGACAAAGCTTCCTTCATGGTTTCTGCAAGAAGGACATATGTTGATGTTATAGCCACCCCTTTTATTCCAAAGACCAGTGACTTTTATGGTTCCGGTTATTATTTCTATGACCTCAATGCAAAAGTGAATTATAAATTCTCTGAAAAAGATCGCGTATATCTTAGTGGTTATTTTGGTCGGGATGTTTTTACATTTAATAATTCAAACAGATCCTTCAAAGCGAATATTCCATGGGGAAATTCAACAGCTACACTTAGATGGAATCACGTTTTCAATAAAAACTGTTCGCCAATACCACTTTAGTTTATAACGACTATTATTTCTCCTTTGGAGGCTCCCAAAACGATTTCAATATCAAACTGAATTCAGGTATCAGGGATGCAACAGCGAAAGTGGACTTCGACTATTTTCCAGCCCCTCAGCATAAGCTGAAATTCGGAGGATTATATACCTATCATAAATTCACTCCTAATATTGTTAGTGGAAGTCAGGGTAGCACCACTTTTGATCCCAATAATGAAAGCGTAAAGTTTGCAGGTGAAGCTGGTTTATATGTTCAGCACGACTGGGATATAAGTGATGATGTGAAACTTAGTTCAGGATTGCGTTATAGCCAGTTTACACAGTTAGGGCCTTATACTATTTATAATAGGGATATTGATGGAAATAAAACGGACAGTACAGTTTATTCCAATGGACAACCCATAAAGAATTACGGTGGTCTCGAACCAAGGATGACACTGCGGTATTCACTAACCGATGAAACCTCAATAAAGGCTTCTGTGACCCGAAATCTCCAATATATCCATCTGGTAAGTAATGCAGGTTCTACCTTGCCAACAGACCTATGGGTGCCCAGTACTTACAGGGTGAAACCACAGATCAGTTGGATGTATGCCGCTGGATTATTCAAGAATTTCAAAGACAATATGTATGAGACTTCTTTAGAAGTCTATTTTAAGGATATGCAGAACCAGATTGAGTATAAGGAAGGGTATACGCAAAGCCTTAAAGATCCGGAAGAAGATTTTGTATTTGGTAAGGGTTGGAGTTATGGCTCCGAAATATTCATCAACAAAGTGAGGGGTCGATTTACCGGATGGATCGGTTATACTTTAAGCTGGACCTGGAGGAAATTCCCTCAATTGAACGGGGGAGAGAAGTATCCTGCAAAATACGATCGTCGCCACGACCTTAGTGTTGTTGGTATGTACGACCTCAATAAGAAATGGAAGTTCTCAGCGGTATTCGTTTATGGTACCGGAAATTCAACCACACTTCCAGAACGGTTCTACATCGTTAATGGAGTGCTTACTCAGGAATATAGTAAGGTGAATCAATACAGGCTGCCTTCTTATCATCGGTTAGACTTATCTGCTACCCTAACGCCAAAACAGCCTAAAAGCGGTAAGTTCACGCACTATTGGGTTTTCAGCATCTATAATAGCTATAGCAGGATGAATCCTTATTTCATCTACTTTGATCAGACAGGAAGTCCTTTTGATGGTAGCTTGAAAATAGATGCCCGTCAGGTATCCCTTTTCCCGATACTGCCTTCGGTTACCTGGAATTTCAAATTCTAATTTGAAGCAGCATTATTTGTATTCTCCATAAACGCTACGGAGTTCATCAGCTATTTCACCTAATGTACATTTGTGCTCCACTGCTTCAATAACAGTTGGCATTATGTTTTCACTGCTACTGGCCTTATCATTCAATTGCTGCAATAACTGATCACATTTTGCAGGATCACGATTGCTTTTTAAAGAATCTATTCTTGCAATCTGTTCAGCCCTTATGGTATCATCCACTTTTAGTAGTGGGAAATGAGTGTCTGAATTCACCTGAAATTTATTGACGCCTACTATTATCTTTTCTCCTCTTTCTATTTGACGCTGGTAGTCGTAAGCGCTTCTGGCAATTTCATCTTGCATAAACCCTTCTTCGATAGCACTTACACTTCCTCCCATGGCATCAATCTTATCCATCAATTGTTTTGCAGCCATTTCCACTTCAGCGGTAAGAGCCTCTACAAAATAACTTCCTGCTAATGGATCTACAGTATCTGGTACTCCACTTTCAAACGCAACAATCTGTTGTGTTCTAAGGGCGGTACGGGCGGCTTCTTCTGTTGGCAGACTCAGTGCTTCGTCGTATCCGTTTGTATGAAGGCTTTGTGTTCCACCAAGTATGGCCGATAGTGTTTGAAGTGTAACGCGTGAAATGTTATTTAGCGGTTGCTGTGCTGTAAGCGTGCTTCCTCCGGTTTGAGTATGGAAACGAAGCATCATCGCTTTTGGATCAGTTGCTCCAAGATCTTTCATTATTCCGGCCCACATACGTCGGGCTGCTCTAAATTTGGCAACTTCTTCAAACAGGTTGTTATGCGCATTGAAAAAGAAGGAGAGTCGTTTTCCAAATACATTTATGTCAAGACCCTTTTCTATAGCAGCTTTTACATAGGCTTTCCCATTACTTAGTGTGAATGCAATTTCCTGAACAGCCGTGCTGCCTGCCTCCCTTATATGATATCCTGAAATGGAAATAGTATTCCACTTCGGTAAATCGCTGGCGCAATATTCAAAGATGTCTGTAATGATACGCATGGATGGCTTTGGCGGATATATATAAGTCCCCCTGGCCGCATATTCTTTCAGTATATCATTCTGGATGGTTCCTGTAATCTTCTTAAGGTCGCCTCCCTGTTGTTTTGCAAGCGCAACATAAAATGCCAGCAGTATAAAACCCGTTGCATTAATGGTCATTGATGTAGACACCTCTTCCAGTTTTATACCCTGGAATAAGGTCTGCATGTCTTCGATGCTATCAATAGCAACACCTACTTTTCCAACCTCACCTTCTGCCAATTCATGATCGCTATCATATCCAATTTGAGTTGGAAGGTCAAAGGCAACGCTTAATCCACTCACACCTTGATTCAGCAGATAATGATACCTTTTATTGCTTTCTGCCGCTGTACTAAAACCAGCATACTGGCGCATCGTCCAAAGCTTGCCCCTGTACATATCTTCCTGAACACCTCGTGTGAATGGGAATTGTCCGGGTAAATCAGTTGATAAACTTTTTAAACCTGCAATTTCTTCAGGAGTGTAAAGTTGCTTGATTTCTATGCCGCTGTCGGTTAATTTCTTATTGTCAGACATAAGCAGGTATTGAAATGTAAAGAATGGAGAGACTCAATCTATCTCAATAGTTTCTTGGCTTCGAAACTCAGTACTTCACTTACAACGCTATGCAGAGAGGCTTTTGGGTTTTGGTGAATCATTTCCAGAATACTTTTATTCAAATCCAATCCGCTTGCATCTGGAGGGAGAAATGAAGACACCTGGTTTATGATTAAGCAAGTTTTGGTCTTTCAGGTTCCTTATAGCTTCCCAGGCTTCTGCGCTGACATATATCTGCTGGGTGATATTATAATCAAATTCCTGACGGATGGATTGTGTAAGGATCGATTGCATTTCTCTGAGGCCAACTCCTTGTTGGTTCAGCCTGTTGATGAGGCTGGGAAGGGAAATTCTTTCTGCCAATAAAATAAGCCTCTCATAGGCCTGTAATTGCATATTGGTTGATGGGGGAGCCATAGTTCCGGATTCTTTTCTGGCAAGGGCGGCATTCGCTTCTTTTCTTTGTTTCCAGAACAGGAAAGCTAGTCCTCCACCCAGTAAAGCGGCAATCGAAAACGCGATAATTGACTCAGTAGTGCTCATTGAGATATATTGATTTGGTACAAAATTAAGGATTGATCCTGATGCAACCACCTAATTTAATGGTGCGCAGGAGTAAAGACCCTGTTTACGCAACAGGGAATAAACGCTGTTTACGCATTTGGAGTGTTTTGATAGCTGAATTTTATCGTATTTTTGTAAAAGAAAATTATTGTACCATGGAATTGACAATGACTTCCCCTGTTTCTTTTACTGCCGAAGCAGTTACTGAAATCAAGCGTTTGATGAACGCCGAAGGATTTGATGCTACTCATCAATTACGCATTGGCGTAAAAGGTGGGGGCTGCTCTGGCCTAACTTATGTACTTGGCTTTGATCAAAAGGAAGAGGCTGATGAGGCTCACGAATTCCAGGGACTTCCTTTCATAATGAATAAGTCGCACGGCATTTATCTGATGGGAATGGAAATTGACTGGCAGGATGGATTGAATTCACGTGGGTTTGTTTTCAATAACCCGAATGCTTCCAAAACTTGTGGTTGCGGAACTTCTTTCTCAGTATAAGAAATCGATTCAAATAGTAAGCACCGGCAATCGAAGTGAAAACTTAAGTTGCCGGTGTTTTATTTAACTAAACCTGTAGAAATAGTATTTACATTAAACCGGAAGCCGACCCCATGAATGGTTTCCAGAACTACTTCAGGATCCACTTTGAAATGCTTGCGGAGTTTGGCCATAAAAACATCCATACTGCGTCCAAGAAAATAATCGTCTTTACCCCAAACATTTAAAAGCACTTCCTCGCGTTTTAGTACCCTGTTTGGATGTTCGCATAAAAATTTTAATAAATCTGCTTCCCGTTGTGTTAAGGAGGCTACGCCTAAAGGAGTATCGAATTTGAGATCGGTATATGAGAATTGCATTTTCCCAATTCGATATAGTTCCTGATTCTCTGAGTGTAGCTTTTTTGTTCTTCTCAAAAACACATCTATGCGCATTACCAGTTCTTTCATACTGAAAGGCTTGGTGATATAATCATCAGCTCCGGTTTGAAAACCCTTAAGCTTATCTTCTTCCATTATCTTGGCAGTGATAAAAAGTATAGGAATTACATCGCTTTGTTGCCTTATCTTTTTTGCTACTGTAAAGCCATCCTTATGGGGCATCATTACATCAAGAAGACAAATATCAAACCCATCTTTATCAAATGTATCAAGCGCTGCTTGTCCATCAAGAACATGGGTTACTTCAAAGCCAGCTTCTTCAAGACTGTCTTTTATGACGAATCCCAACTGAATATCGTCTTCTGCTAAAAGGATTCTTGCTTTTTTCATTTGATAATTTTTAGCGGTTTGGCAATAATATCCTGAAATCAGTTCCAATACCTGGCACGCTGTTCACAACAATTTTTCCATTGTGCCCATCAATGATTTTCTTTACAAAATTCAGTCCAAGACCAAATCCTTTTACATTATGTACATTTCCAGTTGGCACCCGATAAAACTTCTGGAATATCCTTGACATGAATTTCTTTTCTATTCCTATTCCGTTGTCTTTAATTGAAATGAAATTATCGCCATTTTCTTCGCCGATCTCAATAATGATTTTCGGTTGTTTCGAATACTTTATGGCATTTTCAATAAGATTTACAATTGCCAATTGGAAATGGGAAGCATCTAATAATGCAGTTTCCTGAGGGTTTTCTGTTTTTATTTCAATTATAGCATTGCTTCCCTCAATTAAAGGTTGCAGTTGTTTTAATGAAAGATCGATTATGTCTTTAATATTACATTCCTTCTTTTCAAGAGGTAACTCCCTGCTTTCGCTGGTTGCAATTTTCAACAACCTCTCAACCTGGCTTTGCAAATGATCGGTCTGATATTGGATGATGCTTGAATAGTTTTGTAATTTCTCGGGTTTGGTATGAATATCCTGCTGCCTTAGAACATCTGCAGCAATCTTAATTACAGCTAATGGGGTCCTGAATTCATGAGTAAAATTGTTCACGAAATCTTTCTGAATCTCTACAAGGAACTTTTGCCTGTAAAAATAGAACAAGCTTATGGCCATTGCAATCAGCACCACTATCAAGGTACCTGTACTGATGAACCACAATTTCATTTGTCCAAGTACATATTTCTGCCTGTGAGGAAAATAAATAATTATATACTGGAAATCTCTCTTGAAGAACTGAAGGTTTTTTGTTGTATCTGCCTCGAATCTGGAAGCAACTGTTGATAAATATCTTGTGGAACTGTAGTTGTTTGATTCCATTTCATGAATAGCCATGAAACAATCAGTAAGTACATCAAAATCGGTTAACTCCTGTTTTAGATAATAGGAGAGTGAGTCAATAGAAGGCTTAGTGTCAAACTTAAAAAGGAAATAATCTGGTTGAGGATGTTCAATTAGGTTTTGAAGAGGTATATCCAGATTCCTGCTTAGGTCAACATCTTCATATATGCCTCTTATGCTTTTTACAACATTTACATTAAAGTTCTTTTGTTCGAATGTATAAATGGTATTCAGCCAGTATAATTGTATGATAACGATGCCTGCAGCTAGTATTGCGGCACTTAGTACAATCCATTTTACAAGTTTTGATCGCATATTATTTGAAAGAACAAATATGCTGCCTCTTGAGTTATTAAACGCTACAGGCTTGTTATTCTCTCGTTAACATAGGTTAACGATTTGTCTTTCAGTCTGTTACTGGAATCAATTAGTTAATGGTTGGTTAACCACCTGTACCTCTATTGACCAGAATGGAATAAAATTATAGATTCATGAAAGCAATTCATGGATTGAAAATAGACTTTAAGCGATATTGATAATTGAATTCAGCTTTTTGTTTCTTTTGCTACCTCTGTCCATTTCTCCATGCTTTTGTTTGAATAAAAAAAGCCTGCAGTTTTCACTGCAGGCTTTGCTTTTTATCCTGAAATCAGAATTATGCTTTTTTAGCAACTGGTGCCTTCTTCTTATTATCAGGCTGGTGATGAATAAGATCAGCTTCTCCTAAAGGTTTGTTCTTCGCTAAATCCACCAGGATTGGAGCGGCAACAAATATGGAAGAATATGTACCAGTAATAACACCTATCAACATCGCAAAGGCAAATCCTTTAGTTACTTCACCACCTACCAGGAACAGGATAAGGATAGTGAGGAACACTGTTAAGGATGTCATGATAGTACGGCTAAGTGTATCATTGATCGCTTTATTGATGATTGTTGATTTGGTTGCCCCTTTCATTGTGCGACTGTATTCACGAACCCTGTCGAATACAATTACCGTGTCGTTCATCGAGAAACCGATTACCGTCAATATCGCTGCAATAAAGTGCTGGTCGATTTCTAATGGGAACGGTACAATGTTCTTAAGGAAAGAAAATACCGCAAGTGTTACCAATACGTCGTGCAGCAAGGCTATGATAGTACCCAATGAATATCTCCAGTCACGGAAACGGATGAAGATATAGATAGCAATTATTAACAATGACCAGAAGGTAGCCCATTGTGCACCCGCTTTCAAGTCATCCGAAATAGTAGGGTCAACTTTCTTTGTACCTTCTACATATTTAATGGTAGCAAATTCAGCGTAAGTCAATCCGTTTGGAAGGAAAGGCTTAAGACCTTCGTACAAGGCATTCTTAACTGCAGTATCTACAGTAGTACCCTGTGCTTCGATCATATAGTCAGTAGTGATATCCAACTTAGAGTTAGAACCATACGTCTTTACGATAGTCTGTTTTCCGAATTTGGTATCTAAAGCTTTACGAACATCATTTTCATTTACTGGCTTTCCGAAGTTAACTACATAACTACGTCCACCACTGAACTCAACACCTTGATTGAATCCGTTGAAAATAGCGCCAACACCAAGTATAAGAACTACCACAGAAATACCATAAGCTATCTTACGATATTCGATGAACTTAAAGCTTGCATGCTTGAAGATCCTCTTTGAAAGGGCAGTGAAATAAGTGAAGTGACGGTTCTTGTTAGTATAGAAGTCGGTGATAAGACGAGATACAAGGATACCGCAGAAAAGAGACAACACGATACCGAGCATTTGGGTAGTTGCAAAACCTAGCACCGGACCTAATCCGAAATAAGCCAGGATAGCTGCAGTCAGGAAGGTGGTAACGTGCGCATCCAATACAGGAGGCAGAGAACGTTTATAACCCGCTTTTACCGCTTCGCTATAAGTGAGACCTCGGGTCAATTCTTCTTTAATACGCTCAAAGATGATAACGTTTGTGTCAACCGCCATACCAATGGTCAGTACCAGACCCGCAATACCAGGAGCAGTCAAAGTAGCATTCAATGAACTTAATACCCCAATTGTGAAGAGCAGGTTTAAGATCAATGCAATATTTGCAACGATACCGGCTGTATTATAATACACCAGCATCAGGATGAAAATAACTATGAAAGAGATAGTGAATGAGTTGATACCACCTTTTACTGCTTCAGCACCGAGGGTAGGACCTACCACTTGTTCCTGAACAATTTTTGCAGGGGCTTCCAACTTACCTGATTTAAGGATATTAGCTAAGTCCTGTGCTTCTTCCAAAATCAAGTTCTTCTGTTTGCCGGTTCCTCTTCCCATGGTGATTTGGGAATTACCACCTTCAATCTTACCATTTACGTTAGGCGCAGAATAAACAATATCATCCAGAACGATAGCGATTGGCTTGTTTACGTTTCTTCCAGTCATATCAGCCCACTTCTGTCCACCAGTAGTGGTCATGCTCATACTCACTGTAACGTTTCCAATCGGATCGTAATCCTGATAAGAATTTTCAATAGCATTTCCTTCTAACTCTGCTGTTTCACGACCTGGCACTGTCTTTATGATATACAGTTGCAACACTTGTGAAAGTACTCCATTGTCATCACGGGTTTGTTTTCCCCAAAGGAATTTTGAATTAGCAGGGAAATTGTTTTTACAGCAGGGATAGCGAGGTATTGGTTAACCTTACTGGTGTCTTTGATAAGTGAATAACCTACAGCAGGACCGAAAGAGCTTCTGTTTGTTTCTTTATCGGTATAAGCTTGTGCTGGATTCAAAACACGGAACAGAGGATTAACCCTGTTTGCCTGAGCTGCACTATCAGATGCTTTCTTCAAATCATCCGCTTTTGCGAGGCTAACGGAATCCTTCATTGCGCGAAGGCTGTCGATAGTTTTGAGTGTAGCTGAATCAGCTGCCTGGTTCTTTGTACCATAAAGTACAGTTTCAAGGGCTTTATCAGCATTTTGATAGGCAGAAATGATAGCTGGATCATTCAGGGTATATACTTCCCAGAATTGCAGGTTAGCGGTAGATTGAAGATATCTGCGAACCCTTTCAGGATCGGTAGCTCCTGCTAATTCAACAGTGATGATACCACGGTTCTCATCAAGGTTGATATTCGGTTGTGCTACACCGAATTTATCGATACGACGACGCAATACCTGGAAGGTTTGGCTCATCGCACCATTGGCTTCACCTTTTATGTAGCTGATAACTTGCTCATTCGAAGCATTGATGCCTAACTTGTTCCTGTTTGTGTTTGAAAACTGTGAAGCAAGTTTCAATTCCGGATTCAATTTAGCATAAGCAGTAGCGAAAAGATCAATGAAGTTCTGATCGCTGGTCAACTTTAATTTCTGTGCTTCAGCAATGGCATTGAGCAATTGAGGATCTTTCGGATTGTTAGCTAATCCTTTAACGAGACCATCAAGAGCAATATCCATGGTTACGTTAATACCCCCCTGAAGGTCGAGACCTAACAATAACTCACTTTCTTTTGACTTCTGATAAGACTGTCCCCACCATGTGATGGTCTTATCTTTTGACGCCGTCAAAAGGCTGTCACGATAAGCACTCGTCAAATAGGTAAGAGAGTCTTTGTAAATGTCTTGAGCCTCCTTGTTACCAGGATACTTCTGCTCCGCAGCAGGATACGTTTTCTTAATGTATTGCACCGCTTTCTCACCGATCTCTTTTTCGTGCTTGTTAACGAACCAGGTGAACGAAAGCTGATACAGCGAAATACCAATCAATAGGGCTGTAAAAATGCTAACCAATGCTCTCATTGCGTGTTGTTTATTTTTTAAGAGTTGGCAAAGATAGTGTTTTCAGCCTATTTCGGAAATCAAAAAAGACGCTGAGAATAAGGTTTTTAGGCAGAAGGAAAGTCCGGAAGTCCGAAGGGTCTGATGTTTGGAGAGGTTGATATTTGAGTCCGCGGCCTCTGATTTTCGGAGATGCCTTATTTTTAGTCCGGAAGAAGAGGCAAGTCGGGAGTCGGGAGTCTGAAGTCGGGAGTTATTAGTCCGGAAGACCGAAAGTCTGGAAGTCCGAAAGATAGTAGGGGAGTTAGGAAGTAAGGAAGTTGGGAAGAAGGGAAGTAGTTTGGCGCTTGTAATTTGAAAAATAGAATGAATATGTAATAGGGGGTATTAAGACATTTAATTGTAAGTATTTGACATTCAATGTTTATTGGAGAAAATTATAAGTTTTAAGTTGTAAGTAATAAGTGTGGGTCTCAAACTTTCGGAACCCTTAAACGCGTAAACCTTAAACCTTAAACTTTAAACCTTAAACCTTAAACTTTTGGGACCCTCCTCTGGAACCTCTGGAACCTCTGGAACTTATCAAACCTACTCAAACAGTATTCGTGCCGTCTGATAAAACAACCTGTTCTGCAAATTCTGCGATTGCTCCGAAAAGCCCTGGAGACCGAAAAGGCCGGCAGCATTGCCCTTGTTTATGGCGATTTCTAGATAGCCAGCCGCATTGAAAAGCGCCAATTTCTCGCCTTCAGGTACATCAGCATAGGTTTCACTGATACGGTCAATTACTTCATCTCTCTTGAATACGATCCGGAAATTGCGGCTTTTCCGTTGTTGTTCAAATTGCTCGCGGGTGATATTGACGATGATGTTTTCGAAATTGTCGATGAAAATGATCTGGCCTTCAATCCAGTTATCACTTAACATCGGTTGCAAATGGTTCTTTTCTACAATGGAAACGTCTGGAATACCTATTTGCTGAAGACTTAAGCCTGATTGAAGCTGTTGAATAGCTTTTCCCATAACGGCGGAACAGGTTAAGGTATTTCTGATGGCTCCTGCGGGTAAAGGCAATCCAATTACCATCTCAGGTTTTTCCTCCAATATCATTGTGAGTAATCCATTGTCGGCACAAAGTATATACTGGTCTCTGTGATAAGCCAATAACAATTGGTCGGGCGATTTATCGAAGAGGTTTACTAAAATGATATGGAATGTAAATGGTGGGAATTGCTTTAAAGCATTCCTGCATACATAGGCAGCTTGCGGGTAATTGAAAGGTGGAATGGCATGGGTGATATCAATAAGCGTAAAGGAAGGATCCACCTGTAGTAATTGGCCTTTCACAGCTCCTGACAGGTAATCCTGGCTACCGATATCTGATGTTAGGGTAATAAGGGCCATTCGTGGATGTAACAGGTATTATTGATAAAATTAAGGAATTAGCTATAGCTGAACTGCAACAGCCACCTATTTTGTCAATTGACCATTTCTAAAGAAAAATTTATAAACCAACTTATCTGCCAAAGAAGGGAAAAAACGATTCATGAATACAGTTCTTTTACCTGTAAAAGTCATAACCACCGTTCTTTCTCTCTTTTCTATTGCTTCAGCCGTTAATCTTGCCACCGTCTCCGCTTTCATCATCGCTCCTTCATCCATTGGAGATTCACCTTGTGCCTGGCCTTTTGTATTCAATGCAGTATTTCGAATATTCGAGGCTGTAAAACCAGGACAGATCCACATCACATTTACATCACTATGCAGTAATTCTGTTCTTAAAGCTTCCATCCAACCTTGAAGAGCGAATTTAGAAGCAGAATAACCGCTTCTTCCAGGTAAGCCTCTGTAACCTGCAATTGAGGAGATTCCAACAATTGTTCCCTTATTCTCCAAAATGGAAGGCAATGCGAATTTGGTGCAATAAACGGCGCCCCAGAAATTGATATCCATCACTGTTTTTAATACATCCGGACTTGTTTCATTAAACAACGCCCTCATGCTGATTCCAGCGTTATTGATGAGGATATCTATCTTCCCAAAAGTTTTTAAAGTGGACTCAATAAACCTTTTACAATCTGATTCTTTGCTTACATCGCAAGTGAGAGTATGTAATAATACGTTTGAGTGACTTAGTTCAAGCTGGTAGAGTTTATCATAATTTCTTCCACAAGTAGCCACTTTAGCCCCTTTTTCAATAAAAAACTCCACCATCGCCTTTCCAATCCCGTCACTTCCTCCCGTGATTGCGATCACTTTATCTTTAAAATATGACATGATATATATATTATACACAAAAATAACTCACTTACACCTTTCTAAAAGGACGATATTCACATTTGTTAGATAATTATTTTTATAAAAATTTGGTTCAATATCTTTTTGGCTTATTTTTGCACTCCCAAAAATAATTGGGGAGCCGCAGTAACTTCGGTTTTTGTGGTGAAAGATTCCGTAGCTCAGTTGGTAGAGCAATACACTTTTAATGTATGGGTCCTGGGTTCGAGTCCCAGCGGGATCACAAAAAGCCTCTCATTCGGGAGGCTTTCTTTTTTTCAACACAGTGTTAATACTGGAATTATCCATCACTCGTTTACTTATTTTTGTTTTTCACAACTACAGTCTCATGCAAGAACCCATCATCGAAATAAAAAACGCCAATATCTATCAAGGCGATAACCTCATTTTGCAGGATGTGAACTTTGTTGTCAATAAAGGTGAATTCGTTTACCTCGTAGGCAAAACAGGTACCGGTAAATCAAGTCTGCTTAAAACACTCTATGGCGATATTACCCTGAAAGAAGGGGAAGGAACAGTTGTGGGATTCAATCTCCGTGAAATGGACTGGAAGAAAGTGCCTTTTCTTCGCCGTAATCTCGGTGTGGTATTCCAGGATTTCCAATTGCTCACCGACCGTAATGTAAACGATAACCTCAAATTCGTGTTGAAAGCTACTGGCTGGAAAGACGAAAAGCTGATGAATGAGAAGATAAATGATGTGTTGGATAAAGTGGGACTAAAATCAAAAGGTTTCAAATTTCCATTTGAATTAAGTGGTGGAGAGCAACAACGTATTGATGTAGCCCGTGCTTTACTCAATTCACCAAAACTGATATTGGCAGATGAACCTACAGGAAACCTCGATCCTGAAACATCAGATGAGATTATGAACCTGCTATATCAAATCTCAAGGGATTATGGTACCGCCGTTGTAATGGCTACCCATGATTATATTGTAGTGAATAAATATCCGGCCAGGATGGTAAGGACAGAAAGAGGTCGTGTTATTGACAATGCTAGTATAACCATGTAATCAAACTGGCTGCATTGCTATCTGCTCTATAAGCCGTCTCGAGCAAATTCTTACGCAGTTTTATTTCCTCTTCAGCGAATGGCTGATTATATAGTTGCACTAACAAACTTTTGAAAGCTGCAGCTGATGTACCTGTATGACAGGCAGCCTCTAAGCCTGTTCCTTCAATAGTTGCATCGTTTACAACACAATGTTTACCATTGAACAGCACATTCAACAGTTTTAATTTGATACCAGTATTATTAAAAGAGGGCAATAGGTTTATCTGTGCTTTTCCAATCATATC
The DNA here is from genome assembly GCA_016721085.1 of Chitinophagaceae bacterium. Classification (GTDB taxonomy): domain Bacteria; phylum Bacteroidota; class Bacteroidia; order Chitinophagales; family Chitinophagaceae; genus Endoryza. Next base: position 104,572 of record JADKJI010000014.1, read on the forward strand.
CTGCATTTCATCCCAGGATGGGTTTGAAACAAGACAGGTATGATTTTGTTGATGAGCTAGTTTTTCTAAATGAGAGGAAGGATTTTTACCGGCAATAACAAGAGGAATCTTTACATCATTAAATACTTTCTCCAATAACCATATAGCCGCTTTTTCATTTTCAGCTACCCCAAATTTCCATGGTATAAACAAAAGCATCCGATTCCTGTTTTTGATTCAATAGTTTCAAAAGGAAGGAATACCGGCAGATAACCAATTTTCTTTGCTCCGAATTCTTCCCTGTAATGCTTCTGATCCTGTTCTGAAACAGCCAGTAATGTTGCTTTCTCCGCAATCAATTTTTCATACTTCTTTAAAAGATAACTTTCATGCCAGTAGTAGGCTTTGCGGAACAGATTGTTGGTGCTTTTGGCAAGTTGTTTATAATAGAAATATTCAGTATTGTGAAGACGAACAATGATTTTTCTGTTAGCGAAACGTTCGTCCAATACCGGAAAAGAACAATGAATTCCTTCAAGTAATATAGGATATGTGTCGGCTAAAAGATCTTTATTTAATTCTTCATTGATGCGGGATGAAACAATATAAGGCAAGCGGGTGGAGAAACCTTTGTGTCCTTCCTGTCGCTTATAATATCTTACCGTTTCACAATACTTATTCAGTTCGGGTTGTTCACCTCTTCCATATTCAAAGCAGTGAAGGTGTATTCGTATCCCCGCTTTATGTAGCGCTTTAATCTTATAGAATAAATCAAAAACGCCACCATAATCTACAGGGTAGGGAACATCCAAACAAACAATATGCAAATACTTTTCAGGCAAATCAGGCGAATTTAATTTTATAAAAGCTGAGTAGTTTCTTTTCCTCTTCCTGCCAATTGAAGACTGTTCTGGCTTTCAGGCAATTTTGCCTTAAAGTATCGTATAATGATTCATTTTGGAGTAATTCATTTAAATGATGGGCTAGTGTTTGAGGACTTAGATCTTTAGTTAGAACAGCTATCCTATGCAAATTGTTTATTTCCTGATAAACTGGATAATCAACACATAATTGGGGTATCCCAGCCTGTATATAATCAAAGAACCGGTTTGCCAGTGAATAATAATTACTTTTCCCATCGGAAGAGAACAATGTGACCCCGGCCCAGGCTTTTGAATTGATTGATTTCAACTCTTCCGGCAATAGCATGCCTTTAAATATCACCTTTTCTTCCAGTTGATGAGTTTTGACCAGAATTCGGGCCTGTTCCATGAAGTTTCCATCTCCGCAAATAATCAATGGAGCATTTACCCATTTCATAGCCGGAATCAAAGTTTCGAAACTTCTGCCCTCATTCACCGCTCCCTGGTATAAGATGAACTTTTCCTTTTTTGTTGTTTCGCTGAGTTCGTAATAAACCGGCAGATTCCTGATGATTTCATAATCTACTCCATACATTCTTTTGAACTCTTCTGCAATTGGTTTATTAACGGTATAGCCTATGCTAAATTTAGGAACTGCAAATTTTTCCACCCTTTTCCAGAATCGGTAAATGCGGGGTCTAGAAACAATCTCATGCATCTCACAGAATAGTTCATGAGCGTCATAAATACGGCTTGTGTTTTTTAAGACTGATACGAAATAGCAGGGGAGGATGGTGTCAAGATCAATGGCGCCAATGATATCTACCCTGGTAAAAAGAAGATAAAAAAAGAGCCTGATATTATATTCGGCATAAAAGAGCATCCCTTTTTCGAAAAAACAGGAGAGGCGTTTTTGATGGAAGGGTTGGGCTTGTAGCGGGGGACTGGCTTTTTTCTTTCTTCCCACCAGAGTAACCGCATATCCGTTATTTGCTAATGAACTGGCAATACGGATCATCCTCTGGTCGAAGCAGAGGTCATTGGTTACCGTAAAGACAATTCGTTTCATAGTTTTGATCGGGTATTATAAATAGAACGAGCGAAGAGGGGAGGATTGGTATATTTTCTCTACCATATCAACTGTTTTAAGCGCCTCGGTAGCTTCTACCAATGTATGTTGTCTGTTATTGATAGCCTCAATTAATTGTTCATACACTTTTTCATGATTGCTCATGCTTCCCTGATAAAAGCCGTAATCGTTCGCCGGTTTACTGGCGGCAAGTACTGGAGCTTCTATACCAGTTACCTGGAAATAATCGAGTTCATTTAGATATTGGCCACCAATTTTTACTGTACCCTTTTCCCCAAATAAGGTAATGGAGCCTTCCATGTTCTTCCCGGTAGTGTTAATGGTATAATTCAACGTGCCCATGGCTCCGTTTTCCATTTCAAGTAAGGCCGCGCCGGTATCTTCAAATTCAATCATTCGCTTATGCTGAAAATTGGCCCTTTTCCCGATACAGGATTTTAGGTCACCCAGAAACCAATAAAGCAGGTCTATAAAATGACTGAACTGGGTAAAGAGGGTGCCTCCATCCAATTCCAGGCTGCCTTTCCACCCACCTCCATAATAAGCGGCAGGCCGGTTCCAGAAACAATTAATTTCAAAGCTATGAATAGGCCCCAGTGAATTTTCATCGAGCATTTTCCGAATGGCTACAACAGGAGGGTTAAAGCGGTTTTGTTTGACAACCAATAGCTTACGATTGGCGTCCTTTGCCGCCAGAATCATTTCAGTGCCATCAGCAACATTTATGGAGAGTGGTTTTTCACATAAAACATGGCTACCGCTTCGTAAGCACTCTATGGAATGGGGGGCATGCCATCCGTTTGGACTACAAACCGCCACAATATCGGGCTTTTGGCTTTTCAGCATTTCACTAACTTCGGTAAAGGGAAGGGCTCCATATTTAGTTGCAAGTGCCTGAGCACGTGCACTATCGACATCGCAAACGGCTGCCAATTGACCTATGGAAGCAATGCACTGGGCATGCCTTTGAGCGATATGCCCACAACCTATAATGGCGAAACGGTATGACATTCAATGAAATTCGCTTCCAAAGTCCAAAAAAATCCCCAATTGGCAAGACTAATTCAAAAATATTTTGCCTACCTTTGCAGCCGATTTTAGTAGATTTTAATTTTGGATGCTTAAAAAAAAATTTAGATGCCTTATTTAACTAAAGAAAAAGTGGCAGGTATTTTCACAGAATTTGGTGGTAAAGCCGCAAATACTGGTTCAATTGAAGGACAGATTGCTTTGCTTACTGAACGTATCAACCGCATTTCTGAACACCTTCAGCAAAACAAAAAAGACTTCGGTACACACCGTGGCCTGATGAAGCTTGTTGGTCAGCGTAAACGCTTGCTTACTTACCTGAGCAAACATAACCTTCAAGGTTACCGTGCATTGATTGAGAAACTGGGATTAAGAAAATAATGATACGATATACTATCTGAACGCCGTTCCCAACTGTTTTTTACGGTTGGGAATTGTCGTTTTTGATAGCTCCCCATTTCCCATCGAATTTGTTTATAAACCGGGTTCTTTTTCCAGTTCCATACCTGTTTTTCTGGGTTGAAATTGCAGAACCTTAAATTGAAAAATCATGTTATCACAACCTATCAGTGTAAGTTTCGATATAGGTGGTGGCCGTATGGTCACTATTGAAACTGGTAAAATTGCCCGTCAGGCCCACGGTTCCGTTACCGTACGTATGGGTAATTCTATTTTGATGGCTACTGTTGTAGCAAATAAAGAAGCTAAAGAAGGACAGGATTTCTTCCCTCTTTCTGTTGATTATATGGAGAAGTTCGCTTCTGCCGGACGTATCCCAGGATCTTTCTTCAAGCGTGAAGGAAGATTGTCTGATTCTGAAATTCTCGTTAGCCGTTTAGTGGATCGCGCATTGCGTCCATTGTTCCCAGAAGATTATTATTGCGAAGTACAGGTGATCATCACCCTTATTTCAAGTGATAAGGAAGTACTCCCTGATGCAATGGCTTGCTTAGCAGCTTCAGCAGCTTTGGCAGTTTCTGATGTGCCCATCAAAGAAATCATCTCTGAAGTACGTGTTGCCCGTATCAATGGTGAATACGTTGTAAACCCAAGCCGTACCGAACTGGCTACAGCCGATATGGACTTCATTATCGCAGCTACTGAAAAGAACCTGATGATGGTTGAAGGTGAATCGAAAGAATGTAGTGAGGAAGACCTGGTGAAAGTATTGGAAATAGCACATGATGCTATCCGTCTGCAGATTCACGCACAACAAGAGCTTCGTGAAAAAGTAGGTGTTACTGGTAAGCGTGATTATAAGAAGCCTGTTGTTGACGAAGAGTTACAAAACAAAGTAGCTGCTTTCGCAAAAGATAAAGTATATCAGATTTCAAAAGCGGCTTCTTCAAAGAATGAGCGCTATGAAGCCTACGATAAATTAAAAGAGGAATTAGTAGCAAGTCTTGGTGAAGAAGCTGAAGATGCAACTAAGAAACTCGCAAAGAAATACTACGAAGACCTGAAATGGGAAGTAGTTCGTAATATGATGCTCGATGACAGAATCCGTTTGGATGGTCGTCAGCTCGATCAGGTTAGACCTCTCGCTATGGAAGTGGATTTACTCCCTTCTCCACACGGAGCCGCATTATTCACCAGAGGTGAAACACAATCTCTTACAACGGTTACTTTAGGAACTCCTTTAGATGAGTTGTTGGTTGAAAGTGCAGCCGTTTCTGATTATTCTAAATTCATCCTTCACTATAATTTCCCTCCATTCTCTACAGGAGAAATCAAGTTCCTCCGCGGACCTGGTAGAAGGGAAGTAGGACATGGTAACCTTGCCATGCGTTCATTGAAGCAGATGATGCCAGGGAATGATTACCCATACACTGTACGTGTTGTGAGTGATATCCTTGAATCAAATGGTTCATCTTCTATGGCTACTGTTTGTGCCGGTTCACTGGCATTGATGGATGCAGGTGTTCCTATTCCAAAACACGTAAGTGGTGTAGCAATGGGATTGATCACCCGTTCTTCAGATAACAAGTTTGCTATCCTTACAGATATCTTAGGTGATGAAGATCATTTAGGAGATATGGACTTTAAAGTAACTGGTACCCGTGATGGTATTTGTGGTGTTCAGATGGATATCAAGATTGATGGTTTGAGCATGGATACAATGCGTCAGGCATTGAACCAGGCAAAAGCAGGTCGTTTACATATCCTCGATGCCATGTACAATACTATTGCTGCGGCACGCGAAGAGGTGAAGCCACATGCACCAAGAATGGTGAAACTGTTTATCGACAAGGAATTCATTGGAGCTGTTATCGGACCACAGGGTAAGATCATCCAGGAAATCCAGCGTGAAACAGGTGCAACTATCAATATTGAAGAAGTAGGTAACCAGGGTGAAGTAAGTATCTTCTCACCAGTTAAAGAAGGTCTGGATAAGGCTGTTAACTGGATCAAAGGTATTGTTGCCATCCCTGAAGTGGGTTCAGTATACGAAGCCAAGGTTAAAGGCATCAAGGAATTCGGTGCATTCGTTGAGTTCATCCCTGGTAAACAAGGGTTGTTACATATCAGCGAAATCAGCTGGAAGCGCCTTGAAAGCATGGACGGAGTATTGAAAGAAGGCGATGTGGTAAAAGTTAAATTGATCGGTATCGATGAGAAGACCGGTAAATACAAACTGAGCCGTAAAGTACTTATGCCAAAGCCTGAGGGTGGTGCTGCACCTGTACCAGCTCCGCAAAGAGCTCCACGTCCCGATGGACCTCGCATTGAGCCTCGTCAGGATAGAAAGCCAGATCAGGAATAATATATCTTAAAATATCAATCAAGGTCTGTAGCTTGCTGCAGACCTTTTTTTATGAACTATATCAAGATTACCATAACAGGCATTGAACAGGAAGCAAAAGATGTTTTAGTTGCCACCCTTAGCGAGTTGGGTTATGAAGGCTTTGAGGAATTGCCTCAGCTGCTTCATGCCTTTATTCCAGAAAATCAGTTTGATGAAAATGCCCTGAAAGAAGTTTTGCAGGAGCTATCGTTTTCAAAAGAGCTGATAAAGGAACAGAATTGGAATGCTGCCTGGGAAAAGGATTTTCAGCCCGTTTATGTTGGGGATTTCTGTGGCATAAGGGCTTCCTTTCATGAACCCAAAGAAGGAGTGGCCTACGATATAGTTATTACACCGAAGATGAGTTTTGGTACAGGTCACCATGCTACAACCTTTATGATGGTTGAATGGATGGAAGAGTTATCATTCAAGGGTAAGACGGTCCTCGATTTTGGAACCGGAACCGGTGTTTTGGCGATATTGGCAGAAAAGTTAGGAGCCTCATCTGTTTTGGCAATCGATAATGACGACTGGAGTATTGACAATGCTAAAGAAAACATAGCTGATAATGGTTGTGACAAAATTGCATTGCAACAGGCTGATCATCTGGCATTTGAAGAAAAATTCGATATCCTGCTTGCAAACATCAATAAGAACGTATTGCTGTTGCAGATGAACACTTTACAACAACATTTGACACCAGGGGGCGTTATCATAATGAGCGGATTGCTGGCCGGTGACAGAGTTGCTATTGAAGAAGAGGCAGGTCAGAACAATTTGTTTATCAGCGGACAAAAGCAGAAAAACGGGTGGATTTCTCTTGAATTGAAAGAATTGAAACCTTAACAGGTGTTAGTGATTATGAATGTCCTTTTTCCTTAAATTTGTTATTCCACTACAACCAACAGATCGTGAAAGAGGTTTTGCTCATATTAGTCGCTTATTTAATAGGCTCCATACCCACATCCGTTTGGGTAAGCAAAGCATTTTTTGGAATTGATATAAGGGAGTACGGCAGTGGAAATGCTGGTGCTACCAATTCCTTCAGAGTATTAGGCTCCCGCTGGGGCACATTCGTAATGCTTGTAGATATGCTTAAAGGTCTTGCAGCCGTTAAGCTTTGTTATCTGATTCCTTTTTATGTTGATAATGAGATGGCAAGGACCGGGTTCCAGATCGGACTTGGTTTAGCTGCTGTATTAGGGCATATCTTCCCTATATGGGCCGATTTCAGGGGTGGTAAGGGTGTTGCTACTTTATTCGGTTTAGTATTGGGTATTTCACCATGGACAGCTATCTGTTGCGTGGGGATATTTCTGTTGGTGTTATATCTGACACGTTTCGTTTCCCTAAGCTCAATAATGGCTAGTCTGGCTTTTCCGGTATTTATACTTGTCATCTTTAATGTTGATAATGTTGCCTACCGGGTCTTTGCCGTAATAGTGGCTTTAATGGTTGTACTCACCCATCAAAAGAATATTGGTCGAATTTTGAAAGGCAGTGAAAGTAAAGTGCCTATCCTAAAGTATCGCGACCGGCGAAACCGCAGGGGTCGTAATCTCCGATAATCCAACTCACAATTAGTTAAACATTCTGTAATTACTGCTGCCCACTTTTGGGTAACGTGATTCGTCTTCTTATTTGGTATAATGATTGTCTTATTGCTTTAAAACCTCCTCTACAATGAAAATAGTAGCTGTTTTAGTGAGTTTTTCACTCTTGATCTCATCCTGCTCCCAAAATGCGATTACTGGAAGAAAACAATTGAGTTTCTTTAAAGAATCGGATATTCAGGACATGGCCGCCACCCAATACAAACAATTCCTGACCGAAAGCAAAGTGGTGGCTTCAGCAACCAGCAAGGATGCTGAAATGGTAAGAAGGGTAGGACAGCGTTTGTCGGCTGCCATTACAAAATTTTACACTGACAAGGGGTTGGCAAAAGAGTTGGAAGGATATCAATGGGAGTATAATCTGGTAGATTCAAAAGAAGTGAATGCCTGGTGCATGCCTGGCGGAAAGATTGTAGTATATACAGGACTATTGCCTATTTCTCAAAATGAAGCGGCATTAGCGGTTGTTATGGGGCATGAAGTGGCTCACGCTCTTGCCAAACATGGTAATGAAAGAATGAGTCAGGCTACCGCTCAGCAATTAGGTGGAGTGGCCCTGGAAGTGGCTGTAGCCAATAAGTCGCCAGAGGCCCGTAACATCTTTATGGGTGCTTATGGCATTGGAACAACCGTAGGGGGAACGCTTCCTTTTTCACGAAAACACGAATTAGAAGCTGATAAACTGGGACTGATTTATGCAGCCCTTGCAGGTTATAACCCACAGGAAGCCATTCCTTTATGGGAAAGAATGGAGAAGGCAGCCAGCGGATCTCAAAAGCCCCCGGAATTGCTTAGTACGCATCCTACCGAAGCAACCAGGATAGAAAAACTAAAGGCCATGATGCCTGAAGCCCTCAAATATTACAAACCAATGAACCAGGGAGGGAAATAGTTAAAAACTTGTCCCTGCTCAATATTTACAGCCTCCTTACTGCTTAGCTGGCAGGAAGGGAGGCTTTTTTTTGCTGTAAAGTTTCCCCCCTTGATTGCTATTTTGTACCTTTGTCGTCCCGTTCCTTTATTTAACCCTAGGCTTTCACCAAAATCTCTCGCATGTCTCAAAACCTGTTAGAAAAGCTTGAGCTCCGTGATGAGAAAAATATTCTTATTCAGGGACTTCCTTCCTCAATCGAGAAGCAGTTTGTGAAACTGTCGTTTTCAAAAAATGTGACACCGTTGCTTAAAGCGCGGAAAATTGATTTTGCATTGGTATTTGCTATCAACGTTAATCAATTGAATGGCATTATGAAAGAAGTGTTACCTGCACTTCATCTTCAAGCAAAGTTCTGGATCGCTTTTCCTAAATCATCTTCTAAAATCGTTACCGACCTCAACAAAAGTTGTAACTGGCAATGCATTTGTGATGCTGGTTTTGAAGGAGTGGAAGAGATTACTTTGGATCATGTATGGACAGCCATGCGTTTTACAAAGAAAGAGACCGTTAAGGCAAGCCGCGTTTCAAAACGTGAAGTGGCTCTGGCAGTATAAAAATACTTTATCTGAAAAAAGGGTTTATTGCATCTTTGCAGTAAACCCTTTTTCTTTTGGCACATATCAATATCGAAATTAAAGCAAGGACAAACCGGATGGATGAAATCCGTAAAATTCTGATAGATCAGAAAGCTGTATTTAAAGGAGTCGATAACCAGACAGACACTTATTTCAATGTTCCGAATGGCCGGCTTAAACTCAGGGAAGGCAATATCGAAAACAATCTCATTCAATACCTCAGGACAAATCAGGAAGGCCCAAAGCAATCTTACTTCAAATTGTTACCCGTAAGTGATCCCGTTACATTAAAAGCCATTCTTACCGCTGCAAATGGAGTTAAGGTTGTTGTAGCCAAAAAACGAGAAATCTATTATATCGATAATGTCAAGTTCCATCTTGACAGCATTGAAGGGCTAGGCAACTTTGTTGAAATCGAGGCTGGGAATCTAATCAGAGACCTAAGTAGTGAGGAATTGAATATTCAATGCAATCAATATATGGAGGCCTTTGGAATAAAGCAGGAAGACTTGATTGCGGTTTCTTATAGTGATATGTTGTTGGATAAGGGTGAGGTATAGTTTGCGTTAAAAAGGCTTTTAACCGCAGAGACGCGGAGACGCAGGGGGCATTTCTCTGCGTCTCCGCGCCTCTGCGGTTAAATTTATTAATACTAATACAGTTGCCGGTAAAACGGGAAAGCGGGAATGAAAACTCTGGACTTTTGGGATCAAACTTATTACCTAAAACTTACAACTTATAACTATATCAAAGGAATGCCTATCGAAGTATCACCGTGCCCGCTAATTTTGTCAGCGTTCCTTCCAATTCTTTCAAATGCTGATGGGTTTGGAGTAGCACCATCTGCTCTTCCATAGTATGAGGCTTTTCAAGATCAGATTGGTTTTCTTCAATCATCCTCTTTATTTTCCTAAGCTTGAGATAGATGAGGGTCGACAAAGTTTCTTCCCTATACAATTCTTCCCTCACAGCAATCTTGCCTTCGAAATGCTCTTTCCAGTTAGCGCTTAATTCGTATGGGAAGTCCATCAACGTAATAATCATTGAATTGATGGATGGATCTTCGTGATAAAGGAAATTCTTCTGTGTTGGTTCAATACCTGCCTTATACCATTCCTTATACATATCCATCATCTGCACCAGCTTCTTATTATCCATTAATGCAGAATCATCAAATTCTTCGAATATATGATCGGCTACGGTTTTTCCTTCTTCCCACTCTTTCAATCCAAATTCAATAAGACATCGAACCAGCCCACGTTCATGTAATTCATCTCTGTTGATCAGGCCAATAGTATCATCATCGAATCCGCCAATTTCCTCAGGTGGTGGGGGAATATTAGCTGCCTGTTGTTGAGCGCGATTCTCTTCTTTTGTAACACGCTCTCTCAGGTACTTGTTTACTAGGTTATTTAATCCGCTTTCTTCAATCTTTAATAATTGGGCACAACGCTTAATATAATCCTGCTGCTTGGTGAAATCTTCCGCCTTATTGATCTTGGCGATGGTTTCAGCCATATGGTTTACCACCTGCGCTTTCTTATTAGAATCATCACCCGCTTCTTTCAAAGAGACTTCCAGTTGGAAAAGGATGACATCCTTCTTATTGTTGGCAACGAATTCACGGAATTGGGCAGCACCTACCTTATTTACATAACTATCCGGATCTTCCTTATCGGGAATCAATACCAACTTTACATTCAACCCTTCTTCCAGGGCCATATCAAGTCCCCTTAATGCCGCTTTTATACCAGCATTATCTCCATCATAGATGATAGTAAGGTTATTGGTATATTTTCTTACTAACCTAAGTTGGTCAGTAGTTAAAGAAGTACCACCTGATGCCACCACATTTTCAATACCAGCCTGGTGTAAGGAAACCACATCGGTATATCCTTCCACCAACAAACATTCATCATTTTTATCGATGGCCTGTCTTGCAAAATAGGAACCATATAGGATCTTACTTTTACATATACTTCATTTTCTGGAGTGTTGATATACTTTGGCGCCCGGTCTTTTTTTTCCAATGATACGTGCTCCAAACCCAATTACCTTACCTGTATTATTATGAATAGGGAAAATGATACGCCCTCTGTAATTGTCAACAAGGGATTCTTCCCTTTGAACCACCAATCCTGTTTTTACTAATAGTTCCGGATTGAATTGTGCAGCTACTGCAGCTTTGGAAAAAGCGTCCCTTTGTTGTAAGCAATATCCGATCTGGAATTTCCTGACAATATCTTCCCTGAATCCTCTTTCTTTCAAATAACTTATGGCAATATCTTCTCCCTCTTCGGATGAGAACAGCTGCTCTGCAAAATATTTTTGTGCAAACCCATTTATGATGTATAAACTGTCGGCTACCTGTTGCAGTTGTTTGAACTCAGGACTTGTTTCCGTTTCTTCTACTTCCACCTGGTAGCGGTTTGCCAACCAGCGAAGCGCTTCAACATAAGAATATTTTTCATGTTCCATCAAAAAGCTGATGGTATTTCCGCTTTTACCGCATCCGAAGCATTTATAGATTTCCTTGGAAGGAGAGACGGTGAAGGATGGGGATTTTTCGTTGTGGAATGGGCAAAGTCCCATGTAGTTTGCCCCCCTCTTTTTGAGCTTAACGAAGTCACCCACTATCTCGATGATGTCGATGCGACTTTGAATCTGTTGTATGGTATGTTGTGATATCACCTTGATTAGTAGAGGGAAACGCTAAAAACCCGATTTTTTGGGGACTGTAAAGATAAACTATGGCACAGTTTTTACACCATTAAAAACTAATCCGTTTCCCGAAATCCAAAAAGAGCACCCTATGAGAACTGTAGTACGTTTATTAACTATCCTATTTATCGTATTTCCCCCATTGGTTTATGGGCAGCAACCATCAAATCCAACCTGTCATGCAGCCTTTTCTGCTGACCATACTGTTGGTTGCAATCCTATGGTGGTAAGTTTTACCGATAACTCTTTTCCACCTGTAGGCGATCCTGTTATTTACTGGCATTGGACTTTTGGTGATGGCTCCAGTTCATCTGTAGCCAATCCGGTTCATACGTATACTACCCCTGGTAAGTACTCGGTGAAACTGGTGGTAAGAACCCAATTAGGTTGGACAGATAGTTTAAAAAGGACCAATTATATAGCAGTGAATCTTACTCCCGAGGTTAATCTGGGAAGAGATACTGCGGTTTGTGAGGGAACAGTTGTGACTTTAGATGCGGGGAATGTGGGTGCCACATATTTATGGAGCACAGGAGAAACTACCAGAACCATCCAGGTTACGACTGCAGATGAGTATTCTGTTACAGTTAAAAAAGGTACTTGTGAAAAATCGGATACAATAAGAATCAATCCAAGGCCTCAGATATATCCTCAGTATGGGTTTGTGGTAAATGGTAATGGTCTTTGTTTACCTGTAGAGGTTAAGTTTACAGACAGTTCTACATCTTGTCCTACTCATCAGATAGTAAGAAGGCAATGGGATTTTGGAGATGGAAATACATCATCACTTCAACACCCTGTACATGTATTTAATAGCGCCGATACATTTATTGTAAGAATGACTATTTGGGATGAAACTGGTTTTTCAATGACAAGGAGTAAGAGAGTGATAATTCAAGGATCTCCAAGACCTCTTGTTAACTTAGGGAATGATACATCTGTTTGTGAATCTTCGCAGTTAGTACTTAATGCAGGAAACCCTGGGGCCAGTTATAATTGGAGTACAGGCGAAACCACACAAACAATTTCAGTATACAATTCAGGAAAGATAAGTGTAATAATAAGTAATGGTGCTTGTACAGCAAGTGATACTATAAATGTTGTTGTAAAGCCATCTCTGATTCCAAAATTCGGTTTCCAAATTACAGGACCTTGTTTGCCTTCTGAAGTCAAATTCAGGGATAGTTCATTAGTGTGTGGGGTAACCATTCAGCAATGGCAGTGGGATTTTGGTGATGGTCAAACATCTACACAGCAACACCCTACTCATATCTATACACAAAATGCTGAGTATATTGTTAAGTTAACCATTACAGACAATACAGGTAATAGTATCACAAAAAGTAAAAGATTACTGATTCAATCTTCTTCTGCTACACTCAATCTTGGAAAAGACACCACCATATGTTTTGGTGATTATCTTACACTTGATGCTGGAAATGCAGGAGCCAATTATCAGTGGAGTACCGGAGAAACAACACAACAGATCATGGTTTTTGACGATGGTGATTATTCTGTTCGTGTAGATAAAGGAGGTTGTATAGCTACCGATACTATTCATGTAGCGACAGTATTCCCCATAGCACCAACATTTACAGCAAATGTTATAGGCAACTGTTTGCCAGTGGAAGTAAGGTTCAACGATGCCAGTACCACAAGATGCGGACAGCAATTGATGCAATGGCGTTGGGATTTTGGGGATGGCCAAACATCAACCCAACAGCATCCTGTTCATGCGTATACAAAGTCTGATACTTTTGCTGTGAGGTTAACAGTAACAGCAAGTAATGGAATGTCGGTTTCGAAATCAAAGAAAGTATATATCCCTAATACTATACCAGTGGCAAATGCCGGTGTTGACAAGATAGTTTGTAAAGGGCAATCGGTTCAATTAGATGCGGGTGAGTTTGAAGCGAATTACAAATGGTCACCAGCAATAAGTCTTACTAATGATACAATTAAGAGTCCGATAGCAAAACCTGAGGCCACAACTCTTTATGAAGTAGCCGTTACAAAGTGTATGGTAACAGTTACAGATGTGGTGCAAGTTAGTATTGCACCGCAACCGGTACCAATGATACTTAAGGATGATGTGAAGCTAAGAACAACAAAGTCTGATTCTTATCAATGGTATTGGAATGGTACTGAAATACCAAAGGGAAAAGAAAGAACCATTGAGCCTGAGAAGGCCGGGTATTACTCAGTGGAGGTAAGGAATAACCTGGGTTGCAGTAAGAAATCCGATTCTGTTTACTTCTTGCCTAAAGGCAGAAAGGACAGGGGTTTCAAGGGAATCAGGGTAAGATGTACTCCGAATCCGGGTAATGGTATGGTTTGGGTATTGCTTTCAAAACTGCCTGAAAAACCGGTTTCGATAACAGTTATCGATCGTAGCGGTAAACCAATACTTACAACCACTATTAATAGTTACGCCAACTTATTAAACCTTACTAAGTTAGCCAAAGGGCAGTATTTCATACAATTAGTACTTGATAAGGAAAGGATCAGTATTCCGTTCCAACTTCAATAACCAATAAAATAATAATCGTGAGGGCCAGTATTTGTTACTGGCCCTTTTTTATTTCATACCCTTTATAATGTTACAACGGCGATCCGCTTCTTGTGCGAAGTAGGTGCATATTTTAAAACATATTTTTTTATTATTACGGATATTCTTTAGTAAATTGTATAGAGTCATTTAAGTACAATGAATGACGAGTTCTTTATTTCTTCACTATTTAAATTTTTCTCCCATGGTTACGACCGAAGTCGCACAGCTTTCGCAGGAATGCAATGCCTGGAGGGAGACATTGCGTTCATTGAGGGATGAGTTTCATCAAATGAAACAACAGCTCCAGGAAAAGGCCAAAGGCCACACTCACAAAGAAGATCTCCTCCAGGTCGAGCATCTCGACAATCAGCTTCACATTCAACTGATCAACATCCACGATCTGAAGCAAGCCATCAAACAGCACGACAAAAAAGTTTTATTGGAAGTAGCGCAGACTGAAAGCAGTATTTCTGAATCTACCTTACTTGATCACGAAAGGCTTTTTGACGCTTACACAAGTCTTGATAACACTTTACAAGACATTCGACACGAGTACGACCTCTTCACGAACCGAACGCAATAGTCCTTAATTACGGTACTACTTCTTCATGTATCAACTATCGGTTTCACGACCGTTACAGGATTTTATTTCTCTTAAGCAAAAGCTCTTCCTCACTGATAATAATCACCTTATGACCTAATTGGGTTCATAAGATAAATTGCTTTACTTAATGAAGATTTGTGGTGCCTTTAAAACAATTTATTCACCATAAACTTTTTTGTCATGGCAGAGTTTGATACTTCACATGTAAAAAATATAGTCTTGTTGGGCCATGCCGGCTGCGGCAAGACCACATTAGCGGAGAGTATGCTTTTTGAAGCAGGCATCATTACCCGCAGAGGTACAGTTGCTGAAAGAAATACAGTTAGTGACTATCATGAATTGGAGCAGGAACGAGGTAATTCTATATTCTCAAAATTATTGCATAGTAAATGGAGAGGGTATAAGATTAACATCATCGATACTCCGGGATATGACGATTTTGTAGGGGAAGTGATCTCCTCATTACGAGTAGCCGACACTGGTATAATGCTGCTGAATGCTGCCGCTGGTGTGGAAGTGGGAGCTGATATCATTTGGGAGTATACTGAAAAGTTCAAGACGCCGATGATATTCGCTGCAAACAAGCTGGATCATGATTCTTCTGATTTCGATAAAACTGTGAAAGAAGCAAAGAATCATTTTGGAAATAATGTAGTGGTGGTGCAATATCCACGTCAGCAAGGAGCTGGTTTTCATGAAATCATTGACGTGCTTCGTATGACTATGTATAAGTTTCATGATACTGGTGGTAAGCCTGAAAAATGCGCTATCCCAGATGATGAAAAAGAAAAAGCTGACATCTTACATAAGGAACTCATTGAAGCAATTGCAAGCAACGATGAAGGATTGATGGAAAAATATTTTGATAAGGGAGAATTGGATGAGGATGAAATGAGGGTTGGTTTGAAAAATGCCATGACTCATCATGACCTGTTTCCTCTTTTCTGTTTGTCTGCTGAAAGAAATATGGGTAGTGGCCGTTTGATGAGCTTCATTGACAATGTTTGTCCAAGTGGTAATGAAATGCCACCACAGCTTACAACCAATGGAGATACCCTCGTTTGCACTGAGAAAGGGCCCGCTTGCATTTTTGTTTATAAGACTGTTACAGAACCTCATGTTGGTGAGCTGTCTTATTTCAAAGTGTATTCAGGTATTGTGAAAAGTGGTATGGACCTGGTCAACGAAAACACAGGTGTGTCTGAAAAGTTGAATCAGTTGTTTGTTGTGGAAGGCAATAAACGCACTCCGGTTACTGAACTGGTTGCTGGCGATATTGGAGCTACATTGAAATTGAAAAACACACATGTAAACAATACGCTGCATGAAAAAGGTAAGAATATAGAATTGCAGCCTATAGTTTTCCCAGTACCGAATATGACTGTTGCTGTAGAAACAGCTAAGAAAGGGGAGGAGGAGAAACTTTCGCTGGCTCTTCATCAATTAAGAGAAGAAGATGCCACAGTGATTGTTGAATTCTCACCAGAACTTAAACAGACTTTGATCCATTGTCAGGGTGATATGCACCTGGCTGTAATTAAATGGAAAATCGAACACCATTTTAAAGTAGAAGTGAAATTCAATAAACCCAGGATACCATACAGGGAAACAATCCGAAAAATGGCAGAATCAAGCTACCGCCATAAGAAACAATCAGGTGGATCTGGTCAGTTTGGTGAAGTTTTCATGCGTATTGAACCATGGCATGAAGGAATGCCAGAACCTGCTAACCTTCCTGTAAGGGGAAAAGAAATCATTGACCTGGATTGGGGTGGAAAGTTGGTTTATTATAATTGTATCGTAGGGGGTGCCATTGATGCACGGTTCCTTCCTTCAATATTCAAAGGAGTGATGGAAAAAATGCATGAAGGGCCACTTACAGGATCTTATGTAAGGGACGTGAGAGTATGTGTATACGATGGAAAGATGCATCCGGTTGATAGTAATGATATTTCATTCAAGATTGCCGGTTTACAAGCTTTCCGTCAGGCTTTCCAACAAGCTGACCCACAGATTCTCGAACCTATATATCATGTGGAAGTATTGAGCCCTGATGATCTTACCGGCTCAGTAATTGGCGATCTTCAAACAAGAAGGGCGATTGTTGAAGGAATGGATAGTGAAGGCCATTTCACCAAGATTTTGGCAAGGGTGCCACTGGCTGAAATGCATGAATATTCATCTTCTCTTCGTTCCATAACTCAGGGAAGAGCCAAGTTCAGAATGAACTTCCATGAATATAATATGGTTCCATTTGAAATTCAGAAGAAGCTTCAGGAAGAGTATAATAAAACAATTAAAGAAGAGGTTTCCTGATAATAGTATAGAACCTTGATAAGTTTTACACCGGGTTGTGCTGGAATTTGATTTCAGATAACCCGGTTTTTTATTGGTTATTCACAAAATGTAATATTCTTTATCTATTGGGTATCAATTAAGTGTGATTTATTTTTAGCCTTATTTCTTTGGTTCATCGTAGAATTACTGTGGACAATTTACTATTACAATGGCATTGTTTTTGGAATTAGTCAATTGACGATTAAACATCAAAGCTATTTATTATGAAAAAATCCCGTCTCTTTTTAGTTAGTGCTCTTGCTTTTTTTGGCGCTATACTATTTGTGGTTTCTTGCCAGAAAAATATTTCGAGCGATACGGCATCAATTCCTGCAGGAAAATCTAAATTATCTGTTTATCTGCTGGATGGTCCCAATGATTACCAACAAGTGAATATCGACATCAGAGGCATTCTGGTTAAAGTTGATACTTGCGATAAGGCTGGCAGGGAAGATGATGATGATCATCATGGTTGCGATGATGACCATGATTCTGTAAGAGTTCAGTGTGATATATGGGATACGCTTTCCATTAACGCAGGTGTGTACGATTTGTTGAAGTTGCAGAATGGAGTAGATACCTTACTTGCATCTGGTTATATTCCACAAGGACGAATTGAAAGAATCAAATTCGTTTTGGGAACTAATAACACAGTGATGGTTGATAGTGTTATACATACTTTAAAGCTCAGGAATAATCAGGATTTCATATTCCTGAACATCAAGCATGAGGATATCGATTCCATTACATCCAATAATTTCCAATTGTATCTCGACTTTGATTTGTCAAGGTCTATTCAATTCAAAAATGGTGATTATTGGTTGAAACCAGTATTGAAACCTTTTGGTCACCATAGCTCAGGTGAAATAGAAGGGAAGGTTCGTCCGGTAAAATCACATGGTATTATTGCCGCCATTAATGGTACTGATACAACATTCGCACGTCCTGACCATCATGAAGGGGAATTTAAAATCAGGGGATTAAAGCCTGGAACCTATAGTGTTTTGATTGATGGTACAAATGGTTATATGGATAGTTTGATTCAAAATGTACAGGTACAGAGGGGTAGGGAAGTGAAACTGGGTACCATCGTACTTCATAAATAATTAAAACAGTTCCCTTCGATAATCTATGAATCGGGGGGAACTTGTTTCATCTTCGTTTTAAATCCAATATTGCTGTTGCTGCAAACTATTAAAAAAGGAACCCCACTATTGTGAGGTTCTTTTTATTTGTTAATCATATTTAGCGCAGTTCTGTTTTTCCCAGTCGGAGTAGGCTACGTTAAGCCGTTTCAGTTCTTCATCGGGAACTCCATTCCATTTATTTGGAACATTACCTGCATATCCGATGTCTTTCACGCCTATTTCACTGGTATAAAAACCAGTGGCTGTAAGGTTTCTCATCAAGTTGAAAAAGGCAACACCTTGTTTCATGGATGGTTTTGCTTTTTCAGGCCAGGCAATTGCATCAATCATCTCCATTTTTTGTGTATCGTTACAGTTGATGAATGCGGCGCCATATTTACTGAAGCATTGCATATCGAGCCAGCGAAGGCCACCCTGCATAGGTACCTGATGGGAGGGCATATCCTGTACAATAAAGTCGATAAAGGCAGGAACGCCTGCTTCTGAAGCACTGCCGCTGATTTCGTCCTTCGGTATTATAATGTCTGCCAATACTGTGATTGTAGCCATTTCATGTTCATTGAAAAACTTCTTTCCAACCAAAGTTCTTTCGTAAGCCAGTTCATCCTTATTACGATCCAGCTTGAATTCATTACTACCATCTGAAGGTGGCGTTACTTTTTCAGCTTCTTTCTTTTCTGGCAGCTTACACGCATCTAGCAGAACCCCGGCGGATAGTGTTCCCAGGGCAATGGCTTTAAGCGATTTTCTTCTATCCATATTATTGACTTTAATAAGATGATTAATTGGTGATGTGGTACGAATTAGATATTCTGTTTTTTCATTTCTTCAATGATATATTCAGAAGCCCTGAGTGATAATGCAAGGATTGTCCAGGTGATATTCTTATCTGCCTGACTAACAAATGCAGCACCATCAACAACAAACAGGTTTTTGCAGTCATGCGCCTGATTCCACTTATTCAGGGCTGATGTTTTTGGATCATTGCCCATGCGGGCTGTCCCTGCTTCATGTATGATTTTACCTGGAGACTCCAGACCATAGCTATTCTCAGGACCATCATTATCACCCCATGTTGTAATGGCACCCATCTGATGCATGATTTCCTTGAATGTCTCTTTCATGTGTTTTGCTTGCTTCACTTCATGATCACTCCATTTCACATTGAATTGCAACACAGGGATACCATATTTATCAACTACAGTCGGGTCAATGTAACAACGGTTATCAGCAGTTGGAATAGCTTCTCCACGGCCAGCCATACCAACGCCGGCACCATAAAAGAATCGGAAATCTTCCTTCAAAGATTTACCATAGCCACCGGCTTCTTTCTTCTGTCCATGTACAGCATACTTCCCGTTCATGCCTTCAATTCCAAACCCGAATCCATAAGCAGGTTGGCTCATACCTCCCCAATATTCAATATGGTATCCTCTTGGGAAATCAAGCTTTTTATTATCAAGCCACCATGGTGAATAAATATGCATTCCACCAACACCGTCTTCATTATATCTTTTGCGGTCGAAGAGTTGTGGTAATACACCACCCATTGCGGCTCCAGTACTATCATGAAGATAGCGGCCTACTACATCACTATTATTGGCAAGTCCGTTTGGATGTCTGGCAGATTTTGAATTCAGTAATAATCTTGAAGATTCACAGGCACTGGCTGCTACAATTACAACACGGCCACTTACCTGGTATTCCATCATATCGTCCTTATTAACATAAGAAACGCCAGTTGCTTTTCCTTCTGAATTGGTTAACACCTCACGAGCCATTGCATTAGGCAAAATATCTACATTGCCAGTGGCTATTGCAGGTTTCACCAGCGCAGAAGAGGAGGAGAAGTCGGCATACTGTGAACTGCAGCCACGACCACATTGTGCGCAGTAGATACATTCCCCACGATCCTTATTGTCAGGCAATGCTTTTGTGAGAATGGATAAACGGGATGGAATTACTTTTACTCCGGCAGTAACAGCAGCTTTTTTTATCATTAACTCATGTAGCCTTGGCTTTGGAGGTGGTAAGAAGATACCATCTGGATCATTCTCCAATCCTTCGTTACTTCCAAATACACCGAGCATCTTATCTATACGGTCGTAATATGGCTTTATATCTTCATAGCCTATCGGCCAGTCGTCGCCTAAGCCATCTATGCTTTTTCTTTTGAAGTCTTTTGGTCCAAAGCGTAAGGAAATCCTTCCCCAGTGATTGGTTCTTCCACCCACCATACGGGCACGCCACCAGTCCCATTGGGTACCCTGAGCTTTAGTATAAGGTTCGCCATCAATTTCCCAACCCCAGTAACAAGCATCAAAATCTCCGAAGGGACGGAATTTGGTACTCGCACCACGACGTGGTGATTCCCATGGGTTTTTAAATTGTGTTTGGTTTAATCGGGGATCGTAGAGAGGGCCTGCTTCGAGCAGACATACTTTCAATCCTGCTTTAGCTAATACATAAGCGGCCATACCACCGCCGGCACCCGAACCAACAATAATAGCATCGTATTGTTTCGGGTTTTTCTTGATTTGGAAATCTCCCATAAGGCGAGTTTATACAGTTGAGTAATGTGAAGCATAAATGTAAAATAATAATGGGGGAGTGCAAGAATTTTTTTATTAAAGCCTGCGGCGCTTAATGCCTAAGGCCTAAGGCCTAAAGCTTAATTTGGTAGTCCGCACAATGACCAGTTTTCAATATAGATTTTTTTCGAAACCTTATATATATTAAATTCATTTCTAAGCCTAAGGCCTAAAGCTCTGCGTTAGCTTAGAGCGGCCTTAGGCCTTCAGCTTTAGGCAGAAAAGCATCAAGCAAACAAAATGAAACACATCCTCCAAGTATTATCATTTTCTCTAATCAGTCTTCTCGCTAATGCGCAAGCAATAGATAGTACCTACGCTGAAAAATTGGGTTTTCCTAAGGGGGCAAAAGTGGTGATACTGCATGTTGATGATGTAGGTATGAGTTGGGATTCGAATGAAGGGGCTATTGCTGCAATGACAAAAGGAGTGGCTACCTCTTGTAGTGTAATGATGCCTTGTGCCTGGGTGCCAGGGTTTGTGCATTATCTTTCGCAGCATCCGGAAATAGATGCCGGATTACATCTTACACTTACTTCAGAATGGAGGGACTATAGATGGTCTCCTTTAAGTGGCATAAAATCATCACCAGGATTGGTTGATAAAGAAGGTGCATTATGGCCTAGTGTGGAAGAGGTGGTGGAACATGCTACTGCCGATGAAGTGGAGATGGAGATAAGGCTTCAAATAGAAAGGGCATTGAAAATGGGCTGTAAACCTACGCATCTCGACTCACATATGGGAACATTGTTTGCTTCTGCAGCCTTTATGGAAAGATATATGAAAGTAGGGATGGAGTATAAGATTCCAATAATGTTTCCGGCAGGGCATGCAACAGTAATAAAATCGCAAAGCCAATTACCCGATGCACAGATAAAGCAAATACAATCCCTGGGTAAACTATTATGGGCAGCAGGCTTACCTGTTTTGGATGACTTACATAATACTAGTTATGGATGGACTGTTGCTAAGGGGATAGTACCTACAGATGATAATCTTAGGGCCTTAAAAACGACTAACTATATTGAAGCATTGAAATCACTTAAGCCTGGATTGACAATGGTAATTATGCATTGTACAGCTCCTTCGGCCATATTTGAGAAAATATCAGATTCAGGTCCTTCCCGAAAAGGGGATATGCTGGCAATGTTGGATCCAGCCTTACGAAAAGCCATAAAAGACCAGAACATAATACTTACCACCTGGCGTGAAGTGGGTGAAAGAAGGAAGAGACTTCAATAGGGCAAGTGTTATCCTTTACTCGTAATTTTACTATTGATATACAGACTTTTACGAAAGATTTTTTAAGCAGGAAAACAATCGGGTCGGGCAATTTTCTTTTGAAGAGGGCGTTTATTAAATATCCAATCCCTTAGAAAACGAAAATCAAGTAACTATGAAACCCCGCCTGATTGTAAACAGCAATGACCAGGATTATCTGGCAGACAAGTTCCGTATTTCAGAGAATCATATCTCATCAGCTAGCAAAATCGCTTTATTGAAAATTCAGAGTTGGAAATTTGCCAACAAGACACCAGAGATTGGTGTAGAATACCTGAATTCAATTGAAGACATCATCCAAAAATCATTTTTCGCATTTGTACCGCCTTCACATATCCTAAGTGAAGAGTCGTTTTTCTTTAGTCCAAACGATAATTAAAAAAGTCTTTTCCATTAATAATTTTGATCGTAACCTTTTATCGTAAACCGGGCTTGCCCGGTTTTTTTGTTTCTATACCTGTACTAAGGCAGACTTGCAATTAAGGAGTACTTTTATGTAAATTTCCTTAGTATGAAAGCGATTTTGACAATTAGCTTTGTTATGATATTTTCCTGTATTGCTGCTCAAGCTCCAGACTATGCTTCCTATCCTTCTTATGGAGGGAAAGATCTGGGATTGAAATATTCACCAGCCGTTTCCACATTTAAAGTTTGGTCACCTGCAGCTTCCAAAATGGAATTGCTATTATATAAAAATGGATTAGGAGGTGATCCAATTTCAATTCATGAAATGAAAATGGAAGCAAATGGTGTTTGGAATATTACTATCAATAAAAATCTAAACCGGCTGTATTATGTTTTCCGGGCAACTGTTGAAGGAAAATTAATGAATGAAGTGCCAGACCCTTATGCAAAAATTGTAGGGGTGAATGGGAAACGGGCTCAGGTGGCAGACTTAAAAACTACAAACCCCAATGGATGGACTACAGATAAAAGTCCTTTGTTTATAAACAAGACAGATGCTATCATATATGAATTGCATATAAGGGATGCCAGTATTCATTCTCATTCCGGCATAAAAAATAAAGGCAAATACCTTGGACTTACAGAACAAGGTACTAAGAACAGTTATGGAGAGTCTACAGGCTTAGATCATATTAAAGAGCTTGGCGTAACTCATGTACACCTTTTGCCTTTCTACGATTATTTTTCTGTTAATGAAGCGAAACCCGATAGTGTTCAATATAATTGGGGATATGATCCATTGAACTATAATACACCGGAGGGCTCTTATTCTTCTAACCCAAAGGATGGAACCGTCAGGATCAGGGAATTTAAGCAGGTAGTGCAGAAGTTTCACCAGAATGGTTTGCGGGTAGTGATGGACGTAGTATATAACCATACAATGTTTGGCGCAACTTCATATATGAACCAGTTAGTACCAGGGTATTATTACAGGCAGAATGCAAAAGGTGATTTTTCTAATGCTACTGCTTGTGGCAATGAAACGGCTAGTGAACGTGCTATGATGAGGAAATTCATGCTTGAATCCGTTTTGTATTGGGTGAAGGAATATCATGTTGATGGATTCCGTTTTGATCTGATGGGTGTTCATGATATTGAAACCATGAACCTGATTTCGCGGGAACTGCATAAAATAAAACCGGACATACTCTTATATGGTGAAGGATGGACCGCAGGTTCATCGCCATTGCCCTGATTCCGTAAGGGCATTGAAAGCAAATGCCTGGAAGCTCGACAAGATTGCTGTATTCAGTGATGACTTGAGAGATGGAATAAAAGGAAGTGTTTTGAAAACAGTGACCGTGGCTTTGCCAGTGGGAAAAAAGGTATGGAAGCTTCAGTAAAATTCGGTGTAGTTGCCGCAGTTCAACATGACCAAGTTTCGTACGACAAAGTGAATTATTCAAAAGCGCCCTATACCAAAGAACCTTATCAGTTTATCAGTTATTGTGAATGCCATGATAACCATGTATTATGGGATAAATTAAAGATATCTTGTCCGGATGCTTCTGTTGATACAAGAAAATCAATGCATCAGTTAGCCCTGTCAATTGTTCTTACTTCACAAGGAATTGCTTTTTTACCTGCTGGTACTGAATTCCTCCGCTCAAAAACGGGGTGGAAAATTCATTTGAATCTGGAGATAGTATCAATGCTATTGATTGGGATTTGAAGACAACTAACAAAGATGTATTTGCGTATATAAAAGCACTTGTAGCCATGCGAAAAGCACATCCGGCATTCAGGATGACGAATGCAAGTGATATAAAGAATAATCTTCGGTTCATTGAAAATATTCCTGAAGGCATAGTAGCATATACACTCGATGGTCAGGCTGTTAAGGATTCATGGGGAAAGATATTAGTCGTTTACAACGGAACTGCAGAAGAAAAGAAGTTGACTGATCAGGGTAGTAACTGGAAGGCATATATACTGAATAATAAGGTAAGAACTGGCGGACAACGAAAAATTATGAATAATGGGATTGTTGTGGCGCCTTATTCTTGTTCGGTGTTTTTTGAGTGAGGGATTTTTGCCTAAAGCTTAAGGCCTAGGGCCTAAGGCTCAATCAGTGTACTGAACAAATTTTCGTCGAAGACAGGTGTTTTGTTCGAACTCAGAATAAGCCCTGGGCCTTAGGCCTTAAGCTTTAGGCAAAAAAGACTACCTTATACAAAATATGATGAAAATGAAAAGTGTGATAACAGGATTTCTAATAGCAGCTTCATTAATCGGTAATGCACAAACAACAGAAAACACAGGTAGTTTGGGTGAATCTGTTTATCATGATGTTGGGGGTAGTCCATTTGTGTTAGTTGATTGGGCAGATGGCGTAGTCAGGTTTTCAAGTGGAAGAGTAGCTAGTCAATTCAAGATAAAATTCAATGCAGTAAAAAATCAGATAAACCTTCAGTTTCAAGGAAGCAGTTTTGTTACTGAAAGCAAGGTGAAAGATTTTGTATTGTATACTTCAGTTGGTGGTAACAAAGATTCAATGGTTTTTAGGAAGGGGTATCCAAATTATGAATCAGCAAATGAAGAAACCTTTTATCAGGTATTGGTTCAGGGGAAAACGGATTTGGTAAAGCTGCATCTAAAAATTATTTCAGAAGAACCTCAGATTGCAACCAAGATTGTTTACAGAAGAGTGAAAGATGAACCGCAGTATTTTTTAGTTTATAATAAAACCATGATATTACTGCCACAAGATAAATTGCTTGTTGCAGAGAAATTTCCTGATCATCAATCTGAAATACAAAAATATATCTCAGAACAGCAAATGAAATTCAGAGATAATACTGATTTCATAAAACTAGTTGCGTATTATAATTCTCTCCAGTAAGTCTTTAAAACAAACTAAAGGAGGCCTCCGCTTCTCTCCTAAATAATAAAATAACCGCAGAGACGCAGGGACGCAGAGATTTATTCTCTGCGCCTCCGCGTCTCTGCGGTGAAAAGAACTCCTTTTTAGCGATGTCAACAATTAATTAGAAAGCTATACCTAGAAACCTATGGAACCCGTTGAACTATTTAAACTAAAGAAAGTCCCTGGTAAGAATACCAAAGACTTGCCTGACGGTTTGTTACATGGGTAACGGGACATAAATAAGGGGAGGGTACGTATTCGTTGACTGCAATAATGACGACCTCTAAGTCTGCCCGGTTGCAACTGGGGAATAAAAAACCGGAAGTTCCATAGAAACTCCCGGTTTTTTGTATCTATACTAGGGTGAGTAGGTAGAAAATATACTGCTTAGAGTTCTTGAATCTTGAGTTTTCTCCATTTTACTTTGATTCCTCCACCATCATGTATCTGCAATGCGAGAAACCCTTCTCCTTTACCAATTTTTTCATCTTTCAGATCTACCATCATATGTCCGTTTAACCATGTTGTAACCTGATCATTTACAACCTTTATACGGAGGGTATTCCATTTACCAGACTTGAGATATTTCTCATGGGCTACATTCGGTTGTATAAGCCATCCGCGACCGTATGACTCATAAATACCGCCAGTATGCTGGTTGATAGGAGCTACTTCCACTTGCCATCCACTAATTTTTACTCCTTCAATGGAGGATCTAAAGAAAACACCGCTATTGCCATTAGCTTCCTGTTTGAATTGAACCGTGAGGTCAAAATTCTTATATGATTTATTAGTAGACAAATACCCGTATTGCTTATCCGGACCACTTTCGCATACCAGCAATCCATTTTCAACATACCATTTCTCTGTACCGTTGATTGTCCAACCAGTAAGATCCTTGCCATTGAAGAGGCTAACTTTTTTCTGTGCAACTGATGCTCCAAACAAAAGAAAAAGAGTAATTGATAATGCAATCGTTTTCATTGTATTCATTTTTCGAAAGTTACTGTAAATAGAGATAACCCAAAAATAAAAGGACTTCCATATGAGGAAGTCCTTTTAGTTATATGCCTAACTATTAGAATGCTTTCTTGGTGCTTTCTGTTTCCGCCATTTCTATCATGGCAGTCAGTTCTTGCGCAAGCTTGTCATCGTTACCATCAAAACCTACTGCTTTAAATCGGATAACACCATTTTTATCAATGATGAATTTGGTTGGGATACCTTCTACCTTGAACTGAGAAACCACTTTATCTTCATTATCCATCAATACATGGAAACTATATTTATTTGATGTAATGAATTCAGAAGCATTCTTCTCTTTTTCTTCTCCTTTTTCCCATGTATCTACAAAAATGAATTTCACGTTCTGGTTGTCCTTATACTTATTAACCATTTTCTGCATGCCAGGGAAGGAGGCTTTGCAAGGACCACACCAGGTAGCCCAGAAATCAACCACTACTACTTTGCCTTTAAGGTCGGCAATGTCTAGCTTCTTACCAGACATATCTAATAGTGCAAAGCTTGGAGCAGTTTCAGAAAGCATCGACTTTCTCAATTCTGCTAACATTCTTGTATAATTCTCTTTTTGTAATACAGCAACATAATCATCAAATCCGGCATCACTTCCTTTTTCTTTTACATAGAGGCGTTGAAGTATATTCTTCATTTCTCCAGAAGCCTTACCGTCTTTTACAAATTGCTCCATTTCCTTTTTCAATTGCTTGGCAGGCAGTACTTTTTCTGCAAGAAGGGAATAAGTAGTATTCTGATCTGCGTCTTTTCCTTTGTTTATAGTAATGGCGGCTTCTTTTGCATAGGTCAATCCTTTTTTATAATTCCCTCTTTTAAACTCAACCATACCATAAGTATCTGCATACATTGCATAATTCCATTCCAGTCCTTTCTTCCAGTTTTTTGTAGTCTGATTATCAGGTTTGGGAGAACTTGGTTTCAACCATTCAGATTTTGTTTCCGAAGTAGCAATTTCTGCAAAAGCGGCAGCTTCCTGAAGGTTGTCGTTGGCTTCTTGCATTTCCCAGGCGGCAGAATTATATAAGCGAGCCCGCATCGATTTATCGGTTTGCGCCTCTGCTATTTTCTTGAACTCATCATACTTTTTGTTTTTTATATACCCTGAAGCCAATACATACTGATAAAAACTAAGGTTTTCTTTTTCAGAAGCCCAATCAGGGTTTGATTTGATATTGGTTTCTATTTCCTGATATATCTTTTCAGTTTCCTTTATATCCGTAGCTTCATAAATACTGTTTATTACTTCATCAATTTTCCATTTCCCTTTTGGATATTTATCTTTTCTGATATCAGCAATAAACAATGCTTGTTGTTGAAGGTTTGCTGCCAGATATAATTGGTTCAACTGGGTATAATCGTCTTCAGATTTAAGTCCTTCTTTCAGTTTGTTCTCAATTGCTTTTTGTATAATGGCGGGTGCGGCATCTTTCTTTACCCGGCCTAGTAGCCTGTAATAATTACTGGCATTTGATTTCAGATTATCCGGATATAAGGCAAACTCTTTATCCATAGCATTTAATGCCTTCTCATTGTTTCTTTCCACTCCAACTTGTGGTCCATATCCTTGATAGAAGATAGCTAATTTCAAATTACTCCCTTTCCTTACTTTATCACCATCGTATAACTGCACCCAATATCCGTTATTAAAATTATTGTCGTATTTACCATCAGCCGAGAAGCCGAAATACACAAAAAGGGCACCAGTATCTGTTGCTAATGTAAACTGATACTTGCTGCCTGTTTTGGTCATTGTAATTTCATCGGTTTTGTTTTTAGTACCCAAAAACATATTGTAAAGTGCTTCCACTGGTTTTAGGGTATTAGCAATATCACCGGCAGGTTCGTACGTAATCGTCAATACATCACCTGGTTTTGGTTTCTCAGGACTTACCGTAAAATTCTGAGACTGGGCAATGCTGCAAAAGAGTACGAACAGCATGGCTAGAGATATTATTTTTCGCATTTCAGTTGTTTTGTGAAAGGTACTTATTAAAATGATTTAAGTAGGAGGGGTGTGGATAGAAATTTTGTTAAAGAAATCATTAACGGATTCACCAGAAACGGTATCTTGGGAGCTAGTACTTTTATCCAGCCAAACTACACTATGCCGCCAAAGGAACAGTTGCAACGAAAATTAGGAACATGGGCTTGTATTTCCATCGTTGTAGGTGCTGTAATTGGCAGCAGTATATTCATGAAGCCAGCTACAATGGCTGGACAGTTAGGGTCTCCCTTACTCTTATTGGGGGTTTGGGTTGGGGCGGGTATCATTTCACTTTTCAGGGGCATGATCAACGCTGAGGTGGGTTCTGTGTTACCTCAAACTGGTGGACAATACATCTATTTCCGGCACATGTATGGTGATTTTTTTGCATTCCTTTCTGGTTGGGCTGGATTTGTAGTGATTAATACCGCTGCTGTTGCGTCCATTGCATTTGTATTTTCACAATACGCTGAATATTTTATTTATCTGCCTCGTTTCGATGCGGCTACTGAGCATTCATGGGCTCTCACCATTCCTTTTGTTGGCAAATTGTATCCTTTAGAAAATTTCGGTGTTAAATCATTATCTATGGGAGTCATTTTGATAATTACGGCTCTCAATTATATTAGCCTTAAAGCAAGTGGCAGTTTCCAGATTTTCTTTACGGCCTTAAAAGTTATTGTTTTGTTTGTGCTTGTTGGGTTGATCTTTTTCTCTGGGAAAGGTAATAGTGCCAATTTTGTAACACCATCTTCAACTATACAATTATCTGGCTGGGCCCTGGTTGGTGGACTTATAGCCGCCACCTCTGGAGCCCTTGCAGCCTATGATGGTTGGAATAATTTAGGAATGGTAGCTGGTGAAATAAGAAACCCCCAAAGGAATATCACCAGAGGGTTATTATTCGGATTGGGTATTTGTATACTCTTGTATGTGCTGACCAATCAGGCATTCCTTTATATGCTGAATATAGATGAAATGCGACAGTCGCCGCTGGTTGCGTCTACATCACTTGATAAAGTGATGGGAACTGCAGGAGGCGGCTTGATAGCATTATTAGTTATGATTTCCACCTTAGGTGCTATTAATGGAAACGTACTTCCATGCGCCCGAATCACCTATGCCATGGGAGAGGAGAATCATTTCTTTTCATGGGCAGGTAAAGTGCATCCGAAGTTCCATACTCCAGGTAATGCTTTATGGCTTCATGCTATTTGGAGTTGTCTCTTTGTTATCACAGGTTCTTTTGATATGCTTACAGACCTGTTTGTTTTCACAACCTGGATTTTTTATGGTTTTGCAGGATATGGAATTTTCATTTTGCGAAGAAAGAAACCTGAAGTGCCAAGGGCTTATAAGGTTTGGGGATATCCATGGGTGCCGATCATATTCATCGCTTTCTCCTTGTTTTATTTCGGTATGACAATTTATACTGATATCAATAATTATATATCGGGAAAATCGCCTGTAATTAACGCAGCTTTAGGACTTCTTTTAACATTAAGTGGAGTTCCTTTGTATCTTTATCTTAAGAGAAAGAAGCAGCGTTCTGAGCAAGAAAACTCTCTATAATATTCTAAAAAGGTTTTATATATGATACGGAAATCAATGGCCATTTTCTTACTGTTAATACCATTCCTTTCAAATTCACAAGTATTCATTTCCGATAATGTTACTGGTAATATATACAGGGAGGCAGCAGATAAATCCGTTGAAGGGTCTCCATTTTTTATTGATGATTGGAGCAAGGGCGTTATTTATATGAAAGATGGATCAAAGGCTGATAAGTTCTTGCTGAAATTGGATGCTTTGAGAAATGAACTGATTTTTCTTCATGATGGACAGATACTTTCTGTGGTGAATCCAGTTAAGGAATTTGTGTTGATGCCTTCCGATACCAAGCAATTGCTGTTTCGTTGCGGATTTCCTGCTTTTGAAAGATATGATGAGAACAGTTTTTATCAGGTGTTGCAGGATGGGCCAACTTCCTTGTTGAAGATGAATCGTAAATCTATTAAGGAATCAACTGCTTTTAACCAGGGACTTAAAAAGGAATATATCCTTAATGAAACATATTATATAGTAAAGCCGGGCAGGGCTCCAATCAGAATCAAGAAAGATAAATCCAGTTTACTGGAAGCTCTGGGTGATGGCGATGGAAAATTACCTGCATGGATGAGTAAGAATGGCAATCGATGCAGGTCGGAAGATGATATGGCAGCGGTAGTAAAGATTTTCAACGAAGGAGGCTATAAATAAAATCAAATTCGTGTAAGCTCGCTAATCAGCTTCTCATGTTCAGGATATAAGTAAGTCAATTCAGTTTTCTTGGCTAATTCGAAATCTTCGAAATCAAATCCGGGCGATACTGTACAGCCAGAAAGTACGAATTCACCTTTTGCAACTCTTGAAGCGAACCAATTACCTGCTTTAATGATGCATTGAAATGATTCCCCTTTTTCAGCCTCTTTTCCTAAAAGGTGTCTGATCATTTTTCCATTGGTATCTATTTCGAAAATCTCCAGAGTACCTCCAGTATAATGATGCCAGATTTCATCGCTTTTTATGCGGTGAAAGGCAGAAAACTGCTCTTTCTTCAAAAGGAAATAAATACTGGTGCTGGAATTTTTTGAGTTATTGAAAGTGATGGGAAGTGAGTCTTTGTTTACAACTATGGGAGAGCGGTAGATTTCCCTGAAAGCCCCACCTTCAACATGAACACTTAAGTTTAAGTGTTTGATCCAATATGCAGCATCGTATAACATGGTAATTACAATTCAATCCTTACTCTCATCTCTTTCCTTCCCCAATACCAGTTATTGAGATTGGTTTTTTCTTTCGTAGTATCCGAAGGCAAGCATTTCTTGATTACATAAATCTGGTAGGTAGAAGAATCCTTACTCACCAGATGTACATCTGGTATTGAATTCTTAATCTTGTTATAGTTTGAGTCTGCTATATATCTTTTCGAAGTTGTCTGTAAGATGAATTTGTAGCTAACCAATGGTGACTGTCCTGAAGTACTATCTGGGAGTACCGGAGTTGCTGGCTTTATTGAATCTTTCGCCAAAGAATCTGGGAGTATAACCGGTGGTTGTTGCGTATTAGTTGTGTCAGGTTCGGTTTCAGGGTTTGTTACACTTGTAACTATTGTATTATCGGTTTGGTTTACATTTCTTGCATACAAAAGATACCCTCCCCAAACTACTACTGCTAATCCGAATAATGCACCACCAACAATTAGCAGCTTTCTTAGGTTACCGCCTTGATTAGACTGATTGGTATACTCGTTATTATACAGGAACTTCCTGTCGCCATGCTTTGGAGCCGCTTTTTCGGGTTCATGAGATTCAACCCTTTCCATCAATGGTTGGCCAGCCAGGAAGTCAAGGCCACCGATCTTGTTCTTCTGCAGGGTGCCTATACCTTCCAGAAACAAGGGTTTCCCGATATTCAAGAGGGATTTACAATCCGCCAGATAAGATTCCAGATCAGATTCGGCCAGTGGCTTTATCTTGCCTGTTTCTTTCCTGATATAGTCTATGAGGTCAGTATCGGGCTGTAAAATGTTCTTTGGAGTGAACTGCACATATTGCAGGAATTCAGCGAAATTCTTGTCTTCAGGTTCAGGAATAGCCACCGTTTCAGGTATGGTGAACTGTCCGATGCCCGGAATATTTAGTTTCCTGTTCTGGTATAAAAAGCTGGTTAGTAGACCTGATATTTTCAAGATGAGATGGATTTAGACACAATTTAATGATTATTAACAAACGAAGCCTTTAGGATATTATTTTTGTGAGTCTAATCAAGTCATTAAAATTCAAGCAATGCTAAGTGAAAGAGAGCGGGTTTTTATGGAATATTGGGAGGCCAATAAGGAAAAGGAAAGGAAGACTTTCCGTCAGTTATTAATCGGCATTCCGGTAGGCCTATTATTTGCCGTACCTGTTCTGGTGGCCTTATTTTCGGGTCGGTTCTGGTATAAAAGGGCCGAAGCGGAGGCAAATTCGGAAACAAGTCCTGTTGTGATTATTGTGGCAATACTCCTGATTGCGGGGTTTGTAGCCATTTTCTACAAAAAGCATCAATGGGATATGAAAGAGCAGCAGTTTCAGGAAATAAAAGCCAGGGAAGAAGCCCGAAAAGCAAGAGAGTCCTGATGCAGCATTAGGAGAGGCTATGATGTCTTGGAGACAATGTTTATCTTTACAAAAATTTTGAATATGAGGCTTTTAAGTGCTGTTTTGTTGTTTTTGAGTGTTTTTGCTACGAGTTGTATCAAAAGTGATACTGGATGTTCTTACAAATTGGCCAATAAAGTGGCACCATCGAGTGAAGAACAAGCTGTTTTGAATTATATCACAACAAACAGCATTACTGCTACCAAGCACGGTAGTAATATGTATTATGAGATATTGAATCCAGGGTCGGGTTCTTCTCCAACACTTTGCTCCAGCGTACTGATAAAATATTCTGGCAAATTGACCAACGGAACTGTTTTTGATTCTCAAAACAGTGCAGTATTCGTTCTGGGATCACTTATTGAAGGATGGAAAATAGGAGTGCCACTCGTTAAGAAAGGTGGCCAGATCCGTCTATATATCCCTCCAACACTAGGTTATGGTACCACAGATGTAAAGGATGGTAACGGAAATATTATCATCCCAGGTGGTTCCGTTTTGATTTTCGATATTACTCTTACCGATTTTCAATAACTGTTTGCTAAATAAAAGCATAGCTATTTTTAAGCTACTTTTGTTCAAATCTTCAGGTCTTGCCACACGAAGCCATTTCGGTATTTGACATATTTAAGATTGGCGTAGGCCCATCCAGTTCTCATACATTAGGACCCTGGAGGGCCGCTCAACGTTTTTCGGAGAGCCTGGATAAGCGTGGCATTCTTTCGCAAGTTGTTTCCATTAGAGTTTTGCTTTATGGTTCCCTTGCTAAAACTGGTGTAGGGCATGGTACCGATATAGCTGTACAGCTTGGATTGGCATCACTCGACCCTGTAACAATCGAAGTCAACAGTATTACTCACCGTATTGAGGATATCAAAAAAATGCAGAGGATTTTGCTTCATGGAAAACATGAAGTGGTCTTTAATCCTCAGGAAGATATCGAATTCTTTTTTTCAGAATCATTACCATTTCACCCCAATGCTTTAAGTTTTTTAGTTACCCTTCAGAATGGAGAAGCAATTGCTGAAACGTATTATTCTATAGGTGGTGGCTTTGTAATTAAAGAAGGAGAAACAAGCAATTCGCTACAGGAAGTACAGTTGCCATTTCCTATCGATAAGGCGGAGGATCTATTACATTGGTGCCGAACAACAGGACTAAGCATAAGTGAGGTGGTAATGGAGAATGAGCATTCGTGGAGAACGGAGGATGAAACAAGAAAGGGGATGTTACACATTTGGCAGGTGATGAAGGATTGTATTTTCAGGGGCTGTCATACCGATGGGATTTTGCCAGGTGGCTTGCAAGTGACCAGACGGGCTTCCGATTTAAATAAGAAATTACTTCAGGAAGACCTTATACTGATTACGATAGTTGGATAAAAGCCATTAAGGATGGGGGAAACGGGTTCCAATATACGCTGGATTGGGTGAGCTGTTTTGCTTTAGCTGTAAATGAGGAGAACGCCTCTTTTGGCAGAGTAGTTACCGCTCCAACTAATGGGGCAGCAGGGGTTATTCCCGCTGTTCTGCATTATTTTGTCGCATTTTGTGATGGGGATAATGAAGAAAAGATCTTGCAATTCATGTTAACAGCTGCTGAAGCAGGAAGCATATTCAAAAAAGGAGCCACCATCTCGGCAGCTATGGGTGGGTGTCAGGCAGAAATCGGCGTTTCATCAGCAATGGCAGCTGCAGGGCTCACAGAGGCCCTTGGAGGATCGCAAAGACAAGCCTTGATGGCAGCCGAGATAGCAATGGAACATCATTTAGGATTGACCTGTGACCCTATTGGGGGACTGGTTCAAATACCCTGCATAGAGAGGAACACGATGGGAGCCATAAAAGCCATTACCGCCTCTCAACTAGCCCTCCAAAGCACTCCAGATTTTGCCAAAGTATCGCTTGATACCGTTATTAAAACCATGTGGGATACCGCAAGGGATATGAGTTTTAAGTATAAAGAAACCTCAGAAGGTGGACTTGCAATGCACATACCGATAAGTCTACCTGAATGTTAAGAAACCTCTAACATTTTTTCATAATATTTTCGCCAACTTTGCACAACTTTTTACTGACCGTTTTGTTAAAGGTTGGCAACAAAGAGTAGGTTCAAACATTCGACAGGAATGTTTGCAGTTTTAGTAACTTTCTTTGAATTAACCCATTTTTAATTTATCAATTGGCATGAAAACCCAAGCAATCAAGCGTATTCTGGATATTCTAAGGTTCGAGAAAAAGGAGATTTCTGCTATTTATTTCTATGCCATTTTTAGCGGGTTAGTTCAATTATCACTCCCCCTCGGTATTCAATCAATTATCAGTTTTGTAGTAGGTGGTGCCATCTCCACTTCATTGGTGCTTTTGATAATTTTTGTTGTAGCTGGGGTCTTTATTACCGGATTGCTGCAAGTGAACCAGATGAAGATTATTGAGAAGATACAACAGCAACTTTTTGTGCGGTATTCTTTCCTCTATTCATATAACCTTCCCAAGCTGAACCTGAGCAGCGTAGATAGGTATTATCTACCTGAACTGGTGAACCGATTTTTTGACACTGTATCCCTTCAGAAAAGCCTGGCGAAACTGATGCTTGATATTCCTCTGGCCACAATACAGATACTTTTTGGCCTTATACTTCTTTCCTTTTACCATCCGGTATTCATATTTTTCGGTATATCGCTATTGCTGATTGTTTTCCTCATTTTGCGTTTTACCAGCAATAAGGGATTAGAGACCAGTATTGAAGAAAGTAATTATAAGTACCAAGTGGCTGGATGGTTGCAGGAAATGGCGAGAGTAATCTCTTCTTTCAAATTCTCGAGTAGTTCAAATCTTCATCTTTACAAAACAGATGAACAGGTTAATGGGTATCTGAAAGCTAGAACAAGCCATTTTAAAATTCTCTTATTACAATATTGGAGCCTTATAGCATTCAAGGTACTGATAACTGCAGCCATGCTTATAGTGGGAACTTTTCTGTTGCTGGATCAGCAATTGAATATCGGTCAGTTCATAGCTGCAGAAATCGTAATCATAACAGTTATGAGTGCAGTAGAAAAGCTTGTAAACAACCTGGATAAAGTTTATGATGTACTCACATCTGTTGAGAAGCTTGGTCATTTGACCGATAAGCCATTGGAAGAATCAGGAGATTATATTCCCGAGACAGACACATCGATGGGTATGCGTTTGCAGGTGAATAACCTGAATTTTGGATATGATAAGAATAGAAATGTTCTTCAAAACCTATCCTTTGAAGTAAAAGCTGGTGAAAAAATATGTATCAGTGGAAATTATGGTTCTGGTAAATCCACTTTGCTGAAAGTATTGACTGGAACTTACCAGCCTTACGAAGGTGTAATTACATTCGATGGCATTTCGCTTCCCAATTATAATAAGGAATTGCTGAGGCTGCAAACGGGTATTTTGTTTGATTCCCTTGATATTTTCGAAGGAACCCTTTTGGAAAACATAACAATGGGAAGAGAGGATATATCCGTTAAATATGTGATGGAAATGGCAGCAAGAGTTGGATTAAAAGATTTCATCGAATCTCTGCCTGAAGGTTTTGCCCTTCAATTGCATCCAACAGGAAAAAGACTTCCAGGGAAAATTGTAACAAAAATCCTATTACTAAGAGCGCTTGTGGGTAAACCCAGATTGCTGTTATTGGAGGAACCTTTCCTTGGATTGGAAGAGAAATATGTACAGCAGGTGCAGGATCTGCTGATAAAAGATTTGAAAACTACTACCGTGATTGTTGTAACCAATGATAAGTCTTTTGCTGTGAAATGTGATAAAGTAGTTGTCCTTGAAAATGGAGTTGTGGTATCTGATAGCCATCTTTAATTTGAAAAATTCTGGAAAATGCAAGGAGTTAAAAATACTATTGAAAAAGCAACTGATAATATTACAAGATTTAAATCTTTTGATTCTGTATATGGTGTTGCACGTGTTTCAAAAATCAAATATTGGTTTTGGGGAATAATTACTGTGCTAATGCTTATCCTTTTCCTGCCATGGACACAAAATATCAGGGCGCGGGGTAAAGTGACCACATTGAGACAAGAGGAGAGACCCCAGGAGCTTAATACTATTATTGGAGGAAGGATTACAAAATGGTTTGTGAAAGAAGGTGATTTTGTAAAAAAGGGAGATACTATTTTGCAACTTGCTGAAATAAAAGATGACTATCTGGATCCAGCATTATTACAAAGAACAAGGGAACAGTTAGATGCAAAGAAAGATGCGGTAAGTGGTTATAAAGGTAAGGTTGGTACAGTAGCACAGCAAATTGACGCATTACAACAAGCAAGAGATCTGAAGATAAGTGAACTTAATAATAAGTTGTCGCAACAGTTATTAAAGATTCAAGGGGATAGTAATGATTTGCAGGCAGCATCGAATGACCTTAAAATTAAGCTGGAGCAATACAAGCGACAGAAAAATTTGTATGATGCTGGGTTAGCTTCCCTGGTTCAATTGGAGCAACGCAATCAAGCTGTTCAGGATGCTACTGCAAAAAAGACAAGTGCTTCTGTTAAACTATCAAATGCGCAACAAGAGTATTTGCGTATTAAATTAGAATTGAATGGCGAGCAGCAACAGTATCTGGAAAAGATATCAAAAGCTGAGGGTGACCGTTTTCAATCCCTTTCTCAAATTGCAACAAGCGAAGGGGAAATATCAAAACTGGAGAACCAGTATATGAATTACAATATCCGTAGCGGGCAGTATTATGTAAAAGCTCCGCAAGATGGACAGATTGTACAGGCCCGTAAATCCGGTTTGAATGAAATTGTAAAGGAAGGAGAAAAACTGGTAGAGATTATTCCTACTAATCAGCAATATGCGGTGGAGCTCTTTGTGAAGCCAGTTGACTTACCATTAGTGGCAAATGGCCAGAAAGTAAGGTTCTTGTTTGATGGCTTTCCTGCTATAGTATTCAGTGGATGGCCTACTGCTTCATACGGTACTTTTACGGGTAATGTTGTAGCAGTAGAGACTTCTGTTAGTGAAAACGGATTGTTCAGGTTATTAGTTACAGAGGCAGAAGGGGAGAAGCCCTGGCCAAAAGAACTTCGAATGGGTACGGGTGCTGCTGGATTTGCCTTATTGAAGGATGTTCCACTTTGGTATGAATTATGGCGTAATATCAATGGGTTTCCTCCAGACTATTATAAGCCGAAAAATAAACCAGAAACAACAAAAAAATAAAACGCGTTAGCTCAAATATTATGAAACGTTTCCGGTTCATCTCCTCAATTTTATTTGTGTTGCTGGTATTCAGTGTCCCTTCCAAGGGTCAATCGGATACAGCATCGATGCTGGTATTGTCTGAAAATGAATTCCTGAATCTGGTTCGTTTATACCATCCTGTAGTAAAGCAGGCTGACTTTTCAGTTCAGAGAGCAGCGGCAGCCCTTACCGGAGCCAGAGCTGGATTCGACCCATTGTTGACTACTTCATTCGAAAAGAAAAAATTCGGAGGAGATGTTTATTATAGTTATTACCAACCGGAATTGAAGATACCAACATGGTATGGTATTGAACTTTATGCAGGATTGGAAGAGATTTCAGGTACGAGGGTAACCAGCGAAGCTACTTTAGGACAAACAAGCTATCTCGGTGTAAGTGTACCATTACTGAAAGATCTGGTTGTCGATAAAAGAAGGGCTATACTAAAGCAGGCAAAAATTTATCAGCAACAAAATCTTGCTACAAGGAACCTGATCATCAATGACCTTTTATATGAAGGTATTGGTGCTTATTGGAATTGGGTTAAAGAGTATCAGGTATATAAAATTCTGGATAAAACTATTGCCCTTAGCGAAGCAAGATTGCGTTTCACATCTATTGAATACCAACAAGGGAATCGTCCAGCAATTGACACTGTTGAAGCATTGGCCCAATTACAGCAATTCCTTCTCCTGAGAAATGAGGCTTTTATGAAATTCCAGAACGCTGGAACTGAATTATAAAACTTTCTATGGCTTGAAAATGATATCCCCTATAAATTACCTGTTGCTGCTATTCCCGATACTTTATGGGAAAAGAGTACGCAGACGGTAATGATACCAGCAATGGACGAGTTATTGTCAGTGGCACTTTCAAATCATCCCAAATTGAAAACCTTTTCGTACAAATTGGATTGGCTTAGGGTGGAGCAACAATTGAAATTTCAGGAAATGCTACCAAAGTTGGATGCGAAAGCAAATCTTTTGAATAAAGGGTATAATGTCTTTAAAAATGTCAACACCAATTTTTTAGAGAACAATTATAAGTTTGGGATTGATTTCAGTATGCCATTGCGTTTGTCGCAGGGAAGAGGTGGGTTTCGTGAAACTAAATTTAAAGTAGCCGAAACATCGATGGAGAGAAATCAGGCACAGCGCGATATAGAGACCAAGATAACTGTGTATTATAACGAAACGTATACTCTTCGTCAACAGGTTAGCTTAATGGAACAGGCTTTAGTGAATTATCAGCGGTTGTTGAGTGGAGAGCTTGCCCGATTTGAAATTGGTGAAAGCAGTTTGTTTATTGTTAATACCCGTGAGAATAAGGTTTTGGAATTGCAACAGAAATTGCAGGAGACCAAAACCAAATTCTACAAGTCATTAGCAGCCCTTCAATGGGCTTCGGGGCAATTAAAATAGGCTATTAATTCAATTCGGGATTAGCGCTTAATTCCTGCAATGGAACTGTTGAATAATCCCTTACTTCATTATAGAGTGTATCTCTTTCTATGGCTTTTCTTCCTGCCTGGTTAATCAATGTTACCAGTTCGGCAGTAGACATGGCTGGGTTTTGTTCTTCAGAGCCTGCCATTGAATAGATTTTTGTTGAATCATCGATAGTACCATCAATATCATTTACTCCAAATGAAAGGGTCAGTTGGGCATTTTGACGACCCAACATTGGCCAATATGCTTTTAGATGAGGGAAATTGTCCATATACAATCTTGCAATTGCATACAGCCTGAGATCTTCAATTACTGATACTTCAGGAATATGACTCATTTCATTATCATGGTTCCTGAATTTTAGTGGTATGAAGGTGTTGAAACCTTTCGTTTCATCCTGTAATGAACGAAGTCGATCCATATGGTCGATACGATGTTCGTAAGATTCCAGATGACCGTATAGCATGGTTGCATTGGTATGCATTCCCAGTTTATGAGCGGTACCATGAATATCGAGCCAGCCTTCTGAACTTACCTTGTCGGCACAAATCTGCTCTCTTATTTTTTCATCGAAAATTTCTGCACCACCACCAGGCAATGAATCAAGTCCAGCTTCTTTAAGGAATCGAAGTCCTTCTTCTGTAGTCATTTTGGCTTTGCGGAACATATAATCCAATTCAACGGCTGTAAAACCTTTGATATGAAGATCGGGTCTATGAGCCTTTATTTTACGGAGAAGGTCTGCGAAGAAATCGAGGTTCATTTTCGGATGAACACCGCCTACTATATGTACTTCAGTTACTGGTTTACCATCGTATTTCTTTACGATGTCCATCATCTGTTCAGTGCTTAATTCCCAGCCTTCTTCCTTATGCGCATAGAGTCTGGAATAGGAGCAGAACTTACAGGAGAATACGCACACATTAGTGGGTTCAATATGGAAGTTCCTGTTGAAATAAGTACGGTCACCATGTAATCGCTCTCTTACTGCATTAGCCAGTGCTCCTAAAAAAGAAAGACTGCCCCTTTCGAAAAGGAGCAGTCCGTCTTGTTTAGAGATTCGTTTCTGGTTAATTACTTTTTGAGCTATTATTCTAAGTGATTCGTCTTTTTCGTTTTCAATAATAGTTTCAATAGCGTTCATCATCTTCTCTTAATAATTCTTTCTGTAATTACCTTATTATCGTAAACCAGTTTCACTTGATAAGAACCATTTGAATAACGGCTAAGATCTACTGGAATATAATTGCTTGCGTTACCGTTGAACGTCCTTGATACTACAGTTTCTCCGATTGAATTGATTACTTGCAACCCTCTCAGATTTGCTGGTGGTAACAGGTGACGGATTACAAAGCTTCCTTCAAAAGGATTCGGAGTAATCATATAACCTGCTTGTTTCAGACGCGCTGGCAAAGTTATAGTAGAAATGTCAATATTATCAAGGAATGTATTATTTCCTTTGTTACTACTACTTCTGAATACAAACTGGAACTTGCTGTTGGCACCTACGAACTTGCTGATATCCACCCATTCTCTGCGCCATTGTGAAGCTGAATTAGGATAGAATCCTACAGTATCAGTATTTGGATATACTTGTGGGAAGTTCTTGTCTACTGTAGTAAGGTCTTCACCCCATTTCTTGTAAACAGAACGGAATGTTTTACCGCAATCTGAAGTAAGCAGGATTTCCAGCGTATCTAAAGGTGTACCAGTACTTCCTGGATATTGTGCGGTAGCGTGAGCTACGTCGAATTTCAGGTAAACTGAGTCAGGACTTCCAATTTGAACCAATGGAGAGTAGAGGTCATCTTTTCTTCCATTGCTGTTGAAACGGTAGTTACGGATAGTAGCAGAAGCTGTCTTTTCATTAGCAGCTCTTACACTTCTTTCCCAAGTATAACCGCTTCCAGAAGATGCAACAGACCAGTTGGCAGGAGGGAAGGTAGGTTGTTCAAAACCTTCTTTCACCGGATCTGGCTGAGGATCAAAAATGGTAAGACCAATTTTGGTTGTATCATTCAGATTGTTCTCATCAGTCAATCCGTTTGGTTCTTTTGTATAAGAAATGAACTGGTAGTTACCACCTGTAGCAAACGTGATTGTCTTATTGTAAGTAGCGAAATTGATCAGTGCAGATCCGCCATTTGGTAATGCACCTGTCCAACTGATGGAATCCAAAGCACCGGTACCGATACGGAACATGATCTTAACACTCTTCAATGTATCGCGACCCTGATTGCCAATTGTTAATTGAGGAACCAATGTACGTGCACAAAGGCGACCTGCTGGTTCTGTTACAGTTCTGATCAAGGCATCACGGAAAGGTAAGCGGAAGGTTCTGATATTGATATCATCCAGATAAAGGTTGTTACCGAATCTGTTGATAGCTTTAAATCCAACGGTTACACTTGTTGCAGAGCCGATGAAAGGTTTAAGATCCAAACGAGTGCTCAACCAATCAGCTGCTGCAGGAACATAACCTGAAGTAGTTGTACCTGCAACGGTTGCCAAGGCGGTACCTTCTCTTCTCCAAACCTCAGTAAAAGTAGCTCCACAATCTGTTGAAACCACAACAGCTAAACCATCTGCAAAAGATGCTGATGTGCTATATGGTTTGTAAGCTCTTTCGAAAGTAAGGATTACAGAGTCGGCAGAGTTTACATCCAATATTGAAGAAAGTAAGAAATCTTCATGAAGGTCGCTTGAGTAGTTATAGAAATCCATAAATGCAGAAGCTACACCTGATTTTCTGGCGGAAGTATTTCTTGCCCAGGTTACAGAACCCGAATTAGGATTAATAATCCTCCAGTTAGCAGGAGGGAAGGTTGTTGATTCGAAGCCTTCTACTAAAGGACTTGGGAAAGGTGCAAGTATTGTAAAGCTTGATTTGGCTGTGTCATTTGATTGTTGTTTTCATCCAAACTGCCATTTGGCTCACCTACGAAAATCTTAAGTGTGTGAGCACCCGTTGTTGTTGTGATATTAGGTAAGGTAACATTAGCCGATTGAGTAATATTTAGCGAACCTGTCCATGCAAAAGGAGCACTTACAGGGTTGTTATCTATTTTAGTGTAGATATTAAGGCTTGTAAGTGTAGTTGTTCCAGCATTTCTGATAGTAACCTGTGGTGTTATAGTATTTGAACACTGTGCTAAACCATTTGCTGGTGAAATGATGCCGATTGTACGGGCATCTAAAGCTGGTAGTGGCTCTAACTTAAAGGAAGAAACCCTTGTTTTCCAGTTAGCAGCACCATACATGGCAGTAAACCAGAAAAGAGAGTCATTGGTAACATCTGTTTCCAGGTCGTTATAATCACCCCATCTGTTAGAGAAAGTACCATAAGCAGAACCTACTTGCAATGTTCCTTCATCATACACCATTTGACCTGCTGGGTCGGTACTGTTACGTCCAGTGAAATATATTGAAGCGAATTTGCCAGAACCGCTATGGTTAAAGGCAAGAGCTATTTGTCCTTTGCTATTGATGCTGATACCACCCATCCAGCGACCATCTGCATCAGGAGCATAAGTTCCTTGTTGTTGAACGCCCCAGGCACCACCACTACGACGCAGTTCATACCATCTGATACCGGCTTTTGCTGGTAGAACAGGGTAGTTAGCATCTACAGTATGGTTGGCTACTATGGCTTCATAAGTTCCAAAATTGCGATAGCTAACCCTATGCATGAAACGGTCACTGATGGCATCGTAAGCAGAGCCGCCAGGAACGCAGGCACGGGAAGCACAAACCTGTGATTTGAACGCTGCTACAGTCATTTGTCCACCAACAGTTATTGTTGTATTAGCAGGCGTAGTGAAATCCGGTTTCATATTGATGATACCTACGCTATCAACGTCTGTAGTTGATGCAGTAAGGTTATCGTCGTGATAATAAAGGAAGAATCCGGTATTTGGGTCAGCAGGAGCGGTAGGACCACTGATACTGATAGGAGCCATCGTTCTTGGTTTAGATGTTGGTGTTACACCTGTAGAGAAGAAAGAAGGCAGTGTACGAATCATTGTAGGGCTAGCTGCACCGGCAATCATTGCATTTTTGTCGAATGCCATAACTGATGATCCGAGATAAGCAGTTCCTGCTGTATTGAAATCGTTAGATGTACCGAAGATGGCGTTAGGCCATACAGAATAGTGAGGATAATCGATAAATGCAGAGTTGTCTACAAACTTATAGATGTTCCAGGCACCTGATGGATCGTTAGTGGCTGATACGGCGAAAATCAGGGTATTGGCATAAGTAGTAACGCCACCTGAAGCACCGAATTCAGAAAGGAAATACCTTCCTGAGAACTGGTCGTACAATACGATAGGGTCACCAAAACCTGTATAACCAGGAGTT
Source organism: Chitinophagaceae bacterium (assembly GCA_016721085.1). Taxonomy (GTDB): domain Bacteria; phylum Bacteroidota; class Bacteroidia; order Chitinophagales; family Chitinophagaceae; genus Endoryza. Next base: position 148,251 of record JADKJI010000014.1, read on the forward strand.
GCGATCACCTGATACATATACGTTTGAGCAACAACGTTAGCTCCGGTCTTATCCCAGATACGGAAATAAGAACCCTGGCTACCATTGATCATTTGAATAACATGGTTTGGACCCTGTGTTAAACAAGGGTCGGCAGGTGCTACGTTAGTGAATCCCATACCATCATAGTTCTGCACCACTTTGGTTCCAACTAATGGACCTTCTTCAGCACCATTGGTAAGTTTTTTGGGATTGTAAAAATCTTTCTGTACAACAGGGTCGCCAGTAGCGTTTGTACCAAAATCTTTAACTTCTTCTTTCCAGGTCTTTTTAATAACCAAACCGGTAAGGTCGCGGCTTACTGGAGGATTAAGAGAAGGATCAGGTTTCAGGTTCTTAAGTGATGTAACTTTGTTGATAAGTTCACCCGTCACAACCCGAATACCATTCGGGGTTTGCTGAGCCATCGTATTCAGTATAGATACAATGAATGCAGCAAGGAGTAGAGATTTCCTCATAAGCTTTAGTATGTTAGTTTTGATACAAATAACCGTCTACAAATATAAAATTTGCGGGGTAACGGTCAAACTTTTTTTTTAATCTCCCCAATTACCCTAAATATTTGAAAAAGCATCATTTTGAAGCATTTGTAACCTTATTTCTTCAACAAGAAATGGCAGGTTGGAAATTTGTGATTAATGAGACAAGGATATTGGGAAAGCAACTGTTCGAATTCCATTTTTTTAATCAATTCTTTATTCAGCCCCCGACTTTCCCTAAAATGATTAAATTACCAAAATTTTAAAAAGAACTTATGGAAAGGTTACAGGGTCTTATAGGTATTATCCTAATACTCAGTTTGGCTTGGGTTGCATCAAATAACAAGAAAAGGATTAATTACAGGCTGGTTATCAGCGGTATCCTTTTACAGGTTACTATTGCCTTACTAATTTTTAAAGTTCCTTTCGTTAAGTCCTTTTTTTCATGGATGGGCCGACAAATGACCCATATCGAGGCATTTGCTAAAGAAGGTGCTTCATTTGTATACGGAGGACTTGTGGCTCAGGATGCTTCCGGCGCAGCTGTTCCTTACAGAACACCCGGTGTTTTTGTGTTCGGCTTCAGTGTTTTGGCTACAATTATCCTGGTTTGCGTTTTAGTTGCCATATTCTACCATTTCGGAGTGATGCAACGAATTGTTTCCGTTATTGCAAAAGCCATGAATTGGGTGATGCGAGTGAGTGGTGCTGAGGCACTTAGCAATGTGGCAAGTGCTTTTGTGGGACAAGTTGAGGCGCAAGTTATGATTCGTCCTTATTTGTCTACTATGACAATGAGTGAGTTGCTGGCGAGTATGAGTGGTAGTTTGGCCTGTATTGCAGGCGGTATACTTGTTGTTTATGTAAGTTTTGGTGCCAGGGCTGAGTACCTGCTGGCAGCCAGTCTTATGGCCGCTGCATGAAAATATCTGTAAACGTTATTGCCATGCTGATTGGTTTCTTAGGACTTATTGCTCTTATCAACTTTTTGCTGGGTAAATTAGGTGGTGCATTAAACCTGGATTATGCACTTACGTTGGACTGGATTTTCGGAAAAATATTCTATCCAATGTCTTGGGCCATGGGTGTTCCAGGTCAGGATGTTGATACAGTTGCTACATTAATGGGTCAAAAGCTGACAATTAATGAGTTTGTGGCATTTGATAATATGACTCACCACGGTATAAAACCAGTGACTGATAAGGGCCTTTTGATTGCCAGCATTGCCATTTGCGGTTTTGCTAATTTCAGTTCTGTGGGTATGCAGATCGGTGGAATTGGAGCTTTGGCGCCTGAAAGGAGAGCGGATCTTGCAAAACTTGGTATGAAAGCACTTTTCTGTGGTACGTTGGCTTCTTACCTTTCAGCAACTATTGCTGGCATTCTTCTGTCGTAGGTAAAAGATATAAAAAGAGAAAGGCGCTTACCTGATGGTGAGCGCCTTTTTTATTATTTAAACAACTTATTTGTGTTGTTCGATCTTCTTTACAAAATTAGTCTTTGGTTGTGCTCCAACCAGCTTATCAACTACTTTACCACCTTTTATGAAAAGGATAGCAGGTATAGAGGTAACACCATAATTGATAGATAATTGAGGGTTATTGTCAACGTTCACTTTTCCAACGTTTACCTTACCATCATATTCTTTTGATAATTCTTCAATTACCGGACCTATAGCGCGGCAAGGGCCACACCATTCTGCCCAAAAATCTACTACTGTCAATTTATCGGAGCTGATCACTTTCTCCTGGAAATTGGAATCTGTGAGTTCTAATGCCATGATGATTAAAATTTAATTTTTTATTGAGTTGTTTGCTTGTGAATAGGAAGTGGCAAATTTACTGCCATTGCTAATAACCCGCTACGGTGGCATAAAGTTGTGCAAAACTTGTCACTTTTAGCGCTGAGAGACTGTTAAAACGGCACATTATTAAGTTCAATATGTTCAAAATGTTCCAGAAGTTCCATAGGTTCCTAAGTGTAAAACCAAAACTAATTGCTACTATTTTGTTTGGGTTTTACGCTTAGGAACCTATGGAACCTATGGAACTTCTGGAACCTATTGAACATATTAAACTTTCTTACTGACTTACGACCTGCACCTCCAACTCCCCATTCTCCTGCAGGAAATGCGCCATTTCCTCATTCATCTCAAAACCCGATTCCATGCTGTAAAGACTCACTTTACATTGGCTTTTGGGTTCGCGGATCTGGAATTTGATGCCAGATCGGCCTTTGTGGAGTTTCAGGTTTTTGTCAAAGAATTCAACCATCGGAGCACTTAAATGACGCGCTTCAATAGAAATGATTAGTTGCTTGGTTAGCAATTGCTTTATACTTTCTAATAATATGATAGTGGTAACCTTGAATTCAAATTCATTTTCCTTACCCCATCTGTTTTTAAAATGTCCGGTAAGGAATAGGTTTTTCCCTTTCTCCAGATAATTTGAAAATTTCACATAGTCATCACTCCAAAGCATGAATTCACTCTTGCCACTGAAATCTTCAAGTGTGAAAGATCCAAAATTCCGTCCCGTCTTGGTTACCCTGTGCTGGGCATCTGTAACGAGTCCGGCTAACCGCAATGCCTTCCCTGGATTTGCCTGTAATGCTACCGCCTCCTTTATTTCATTGAAGTCGGACATACTGGTGATTCCGTAGTGATATATTTCGAATTTGAAATGGTCAAGGGGATGGCCACTCATGAATATCCCAGTTACCTCTTTCTCGTGATCAAGCAATTCTGTCAATGTCCATACTTCACAAGGCAAAATCTTTGGTTGAGGCACTTCCATAACAGAAGGCAGATCTCCAAATAAGGTATTTGAATTTCCTGCAGTGATGGATTGTTGTGCTTGCCCCCAGGCTATGATTCTTTCAATACCTGTTTTCATTTCTCCTTGTGGGATATTGAAATATTGTGCCCTGTGAATTTCTTTAAAACAATCAAATGCCCCTGCATAAATAAGGCTTTCAATAGTTTTTTTGTTTACAGTTCGGTGATTAGTGCGTTTCACCATATCGAAAATGGAAGTAAAGTGCCCTTTGTTTTCCCTTTCTTCGATAAGGCTGTCTACTGCAGCTTCACCAACACCTTTCAAACCGCCCAATCCGAAACGGATGGCACCAACTTTATTTACAGCAAATCCTTTTTTCGATTCATTGATATCCGGACCTAATACAGCTAGTCCCATTCTCTTACACTCTTCCATGAAGAAGGTGATCTTTTCAATGCTACCGGCGTTATTGAGAACAGCCGCCATATATTCACTAGGGTAGTGGGCTTTTAGGTAGGCTGTTTGATATGCTACAAATGCATAGCAAGTGGAGTGCGATTTGTTAAATGCGTATTGGGCAAATGCTTCCCAGTCTGTCCATATCTTTTCTAACTTCTCTGCTTCATGTCCTTTTGCCGTAGCACCAGCAATGAACTGCCCCTTCATTTTATCCAGCACCGATTTCTGCTTCTTACCCATTGCTTTTCGAAGTACGTCGGCATCACCTTTACTAAAGCCACCGATACTCTGGGCTAAAAGCATTACCTGCTCCTGATATACCGTAATACCGTAGGTCTCTTCGAGGTATTCCGACATTATCGGCAAATCGTATGTGATCTTTTCTTTTCCGTGTTTACGATCGATGAAGTTGGGGATATAGCCGATTGGACCTGGACGATACAAGGCGTTCATCGCAATCAAGTCATCGAACTTATCCGGTTTTAGGTCGCGGAGGTATTTCTGCATACCCGGACTTTCAAACTGGAATGTACCGATGGTATCACCATGCTGGTATAGTTTGAACGTCTTTTCATCATCGAGTGGAATAGTATCAATTTCTATTTCGACTCCGTGATTTTCCTTTATAAGTCGTAAGGCATTCTTAAGGATGGTCAGTGTTTTCAGACCAAGAAAGTCCATCTTGATTACGCCTGAATCTTCAATGATATTTCCTTCGATTTGTGTTACCCACAAAGTAGAGTCTTTGGCAACACAGACAGGAATCAATTCAGTAAGGTCTCTGGGGGCGATGATGATACCAGCCGCATGTATACCAGTATTCCTCACAGAGCCTTCCAGGCGTTCAGCTTCATGAAGCACAAGTCCTTCCAGTGTATTTTCCTTGTTATAGATTTCACGAAGCTTTTTTACGCCTTCCAGTTCATCTGGCCCAACGTTATCTTTTTCTTCCAGCGATTTCTCGCCTTCTTTTGTTGTTAGTGGAGCGTGAAGTACTCTTCTTAGTTCAATACCCGGACGATCTGGAACCAGTTTTGCCAGGGCATTGGATTCGGCCAGAGGTAAATCCATTACACGAGCCACATCTTTTATACTCATCTTGGCAGCCATTGTACCATATGTGATGATCTGGGCTACCTGGTTTTGTCCGTACTTATTTACAACATAGTCGATTACCTTCTGTCTTCCTTCATCATCGAAGTCCGTATCAATATCGGGCATTGACTTACGGTCTGGGTTAAGGAAACGCTCAAACAGTAGGTTGTACTTCATCGGATCGATATTGGTGATACCGATACAATAAGCCACCACACTTCCGGCGGCGGAACCACGACCTGGGCCTACAAATACACCGAGATTCCTTCCTGCTTTAATGAAATCACTTACAATAAGGAAGTAACCGGCAAAACCCATTGTTTTGATGGTGAACAATTCGAAATCGAGCCGTTCCTGTACTTCAGGAGTAATATCTGTATATCTTTCCTTAGCGCCTTCCATTGTAATATGGCGAAGGAACTCCCATTGGTTCAGGTTGCTGTCTGCATGCACCTGAAATTCTTTTGGGATAGGGAAGGCCGGTAGTAAGATGTCTTTCTTAAGATTAAGGACTTCTACCTTATCTACGATCCTGTTTGTATTATCAATCGATTCGGGGATGTCCTTGAAAAGGGTAGCCATCTCTTCCGATGTCTTAAAATAGAACTGATCGTTTGGGAATTTGAAGCGTCTGTCTTTCAGATGTACGTCATCATTCACAAAATCGTCGTAGCCCGGGGTGCTTTTCTTTTCACCCGTATTGATACAAAGTAAGATATCGTGGGCATTATAGTCGTCCCTGTCTGTATAATGGCTATCATTAGTAGCAATTACATGTACATTATATTTTTGGCGAATTTCAGCAGGGTCTGGTTGATGGGTTCCTGCTCTTTTATATTATGTCGCTGTAATTCTATGTAATAGTCTTCTCCGAAAATATCGAGCCACCATTTGAATTCTTTCTCTGCTTTTTCTTCACCATCGTGTAAGATGCATTGGGGCACATGAGCACCGATGCAACAAGTGGTTGCTATCAATCCTTCGTGATATTTCTCGATCAGTTCCTTATCTATACGGGGGTATTTGCTGTACAGACCTTCGATATAACCAAGTGAAGTCAGTTTAATCAGGTTCTGGTATCCTATCTTATTCTTTGCGAGAAGTACCTGGTGATAGCGATGATCTTTTTTCTCTTTGGTAAAAGTGCGGATATGCCGGTTTTCTACCACATAGACTTCGCATCCAACAATAGGCTTCACTTTCAGGGAACCGTCATCATTTTTATGCTTATAAGCTTCCGCAACGAATTCGAAAGCGCCGAACATATTTCCATGATCGGTGATAGCGATAGCGGGCATATTATCTTTTACTGCTTTCTTATACAAACTTGGGATGGATGCAGCTCCATCCAACAATGAAAATTGGGTATGGCAATGTAAATGTGAAAACCTCGACATGATGGGAAAACCTCCTTTTGATATTCAGTTGCAAGTAAGGAACAAATCTCTAGTATTGGAGGGATTTAACAACACAAAATTTCCACATCTAACAGGTTCAAGAGGTTCCATGAGTTCAATAGGTTCAAAAAGTTTCCAGTTCGAAGACTCATTACTAAAAAATGCCTTTGGTTTTGGTGTTAAACATAGGCCCTCTGGAACCTCTTGAACATCTGGAACTTCTGGAACATTCAAGATCTGGCCTTGTATTTGTTATCTTTGTCCAGATTCATTTCCACTTGAAAAACTCTTACTTATAGCACCCCTGGCATTAGTTCTAACCAGTTGTAGTGTGTTGAAGCGCAATACAAGCTCTGCAGCTGACAATTCGTCTACTTCCAACAAGCCAAAGCAGACAAATCCGGTTTTTATAGAGAATATCAGTCTTAAGAATGGGAATACATCACAAACTGTGTCCTCGTCTAAAGTTGAGGGGAGGAATATTTCATCTGCACAGGAAGATGGATTATTGGGACCTGAATTGAATGTGGAGCAATTACAGCTTAAATATGCCATCTTATTGGATGTTCCTGTTGAAAGCATGCAGGATTTCAGGCTGATGAGATTTTTGGAAAGCTGGTATGGAACAAAATACAGGATGGGAGGAATAGATAGTACAGGTATCGATTGTTCTGCCTTTGTTCAGACCTTTATGAGCAATTTGTACAATATTAATCTGCCTCGAACTTCTAAAGAGCAGTATATGGTTAGTGGCCATATCATAAAACGTCAACTACAGGAAGGGGATCTTGTATTTTTCAAAACGGTCAAACGTAAAGCAATTTCTCATGTTGGCATCTATTTGGGAAATAATAAATTTGCGCATGCTTCAACAAGCAATGGTGTTACCATCAGTGATCTTTCTGAAGAATATTATACAAGAACCTTTGCCGGTGCTGGCAGAGTGATTGGCTTATTGCAATAAACCCTGATAGCGTGCAGACAGGCATCTTACTCTGTTTTTACTTTTGATTTTTGACTTTTTACTTATTTCTTATTCCCACTTTTTTAAGTACAGTATCAGATAGCGGATGGCATTATAAATAGTCATGGCTACCAGGTTAGCAATAGCCGGCCCTATAACTCCCATATGTTTTGTGAGAAGATAATTGAAGGGTAGAGTGATAGCCAGTAAGATGATCCCTGAAATGAAATCGAATCTCCAGAATGTAGAGGTGCCAATGATTTGTGAGTTTACACCTGTACCCATATCTATAATTCTCATCAAGCCTATAAATAGAAAGACATCTTTCGCAGCCAGATATTCTTTTTGAAGATGGAAGGTGAAAACACCATCGGTGAAATTCAACCAAATCAAACAGAACATGGCAGTAGAGAATATTATCTGGTTGATGGATGACCTGTGATAAATCCGGTCAACTCTTTTCATGTCCTTGTCTTTCCAGGCCTGCGATAAAGAAGCCAATGATGCCGATATGATACCTCTTTGTGGCGCCTGTATAAGGCTGGCAATATTTTGTGCCAATGTATAAATACCAACGAAGGCTAAACCATCGGGCATCACTGCAAGGATTACAATGCTATCAAATACATTTGAGATGGTGAAGACAAGATTGCCGCCCCATATTAAAGATATTAATGTGAGTATCTTCTTATAGAATTTTCGGGTTACCCTGCTTATCGAAAAAGTGAAATTCAGATCTTTTTTGAAAAGCAAGGTTGAAAAAAGAATAAGAGCCAGTGCTATATAAGTAAATGCATAGACTTTGATAAAAAGATCAAAGTCCTTTATAACTCCCCAATAAAATAAAATGATCAGGACAGTTGTGAAAAGCCTGAACTGTACCTCCCGGAGATAATTGGTAAGTACTGATTTTTTCAATTGCCAGGCAAATGCTTCCAGCAAAGCAAAGAGTGTAAGTCCAAATGCAAAAGGGAATACCCATTTGTAATACTGTAAAAATTCAGGAGAGTTGGTGCCGAATGTTCGGATCACCAAATCCTTGAATATCCATGCTCCAGTCATCACCATTAAAAAGCCAAGCAAACTGGATACTAATGCCCAGGTCATCATATCATTTTCACTGGGCTCGAGATTATCCTTATAATAGGGAAAGAATTTGTAGATGTAGGAATTCATACCCATCAGAGAAAAAGTGCTCATGATATTGGCAAAGGATATAAAGGCGCCAGTCAAACCATATTCAGCTCCGGTAAATCCACTTCCTTCCCTTGTAAACAGATAGGTATTTACAAACCCCAGGGCAAAGCCGAAGTAAACGATTCCTGAAGATATGATGCTTTGCCTCCTGATAGTACTCATCTTTCTTAAAGTTCAATAAGTTTAATAGGGTTGAAAAGTTCCATATTGCACATGAGTTAGAGAGTGATTTTTTTTGTGGTTATGTAGAAGTTTCTGTCTACTGTTATTGAATCTGGGCTTCTTTCAGTTTTTACAGAATTCCATTCTTCAGTGGGTTTTATCCAACTCATGGTTGATCCTATAGTTATCTTTAAAGGCAATGCAAAGCCTTTTACACAATTAGTCCATCGGTAACTTATAGAACTGCCTTCGATTTTATATTCAAGAACAGGGATTTTTGTAGTTCGTAAATATTGGTCGAATACTTTGGAGAAATCAATACCTGATTGTTTGGAGAAATAATCTTCGATATCTTTTGTGTCAACAGTCTTGTGATACCATTTGAGGTTGATGCCTCTCAATATCTGGCGAAATTTCTCATCATCATTTATGGCATTCCTGATGGTATGAAGCATATTTCCCCCTTTATAATACATGTCGCCACTTCCTTCCTTATTTACTCCATAATTGCCAATGATGGGAATGTCGTTTGCGATTAATTTGCGGGTACCGATAACATAATCATTTCCAGCTTCAACGCCATATTCTGAAGTGGTGAATAAAGTTTCGGAATAATTGGTGAAGCCTTCATGAATCCACATATCCGCTATATCATTGCTTGTAACATTATTGGCAAACCATTCATGTCCACTTTCATGGACAATGATGAAATCCCATTTATTGCCCCAGCCAGTTCCGCTAAGATCTCTTCCTAAATAACCGTTCTGGAACCTGTTGCCATAAGCTACTGCGCTCTGATGCTCCATTCCCAGGTGAGAAGATTGTATCAACTTATAACCATCTTCATAAAAAGGGTAGGGGCCAAACCAATATTCAAAACTCTTTAGCATTTTGGATACTTGCTTGAACTGCTCCTTCGCTTTATCCAGTTCATAATCCAATACCCAATAATCGCAATCCAGATTACCTTTCTCTCCTGGATATACTTCACTCCAATGAACATATTTTCCTATATAGGGAATGAGAGTATAATTATTTATCGGATTTACTACTTTCCATCTGTAGGTGGTAAAACCTGGTTTTCCCGGATCTGTATTTGGTAATTGACGGCCATTGGCAATAGCCACCAGGGTATCCGGAACCGTTATACCCATTGTGGCGCCATTATCTGGTTCGTCGCTTTGATGATCTTTGCAAGGATACCAAACACTGGCACCTAATCCCTGACAGGCTACTGTCATCCATGGACGGCCAAACTTATCTTTTGTAAAAATCCATCCTCCATCCCAAGGTGCTCTTTTAGCCACCCTTGGGGAACCTGAATATGACAGATTGAGTACTACTTCCTGTCCAGCTTTGAAAGTAGTAGGGAACTGCAAATGGTAAACATTCCCTTCACGCTTCAAACTAAGTTCTTTCTTATTCCAAATGGCTTTATTCAATACCATTGGCTCTTGCAGGTCGATCTGCATCATGGAGCCTGGTTTCACTACCTTGAATGTTATAGTATTTGAACCTTCAATGGTCTTATTTATATAGTCAGGGCTTACTTCAATGGCATAATGTAATACGTTCCACCAATCCCTTTCAGCATTAATGGAGCCACGAAGCGTATCCTGATGTGTCATCACTTCCTTTTGATTCAAAGGTTGAGAGTAGGAAGATAATTGGCTAAATAGGGTGAGCGAGAATAATAATGTGAAAAAAACGTCTTCATGATACCTGTTTGCGTGAAGCTATTATTTAGTTCGCTAATTTAGTGGTACTCTGATAAATAAATGTTCCAATCCATAAAAAATATCGTTTTTTTCACAGCTTTTCTGGTGGGTTTTCTTGCCTGTTCTACGGGCAATAAGGAAAACAAACAGGTTTTCCGTTATAACGAACCAACAGGAATAGCTTCATTGGATCCTGCTTTTGCGAAAAATCAATCCATCCTCTGGGCGGTAAATCAACTCTATAATTCTTTAGTGGAGACCGATTCCAATCTTCAGGTTAAACCTTCATTGGCTAAAAGCTGGGATATCAGTGAAGATCTGATGACTTATAGATTTCATTTACGTACTGATGTTTTCTTTCATGATAACGCAGGTTTCCCAGATGGGAAAAGGAAGAAAAATGACTGCAGATGATGTGGTATATAGTTTTAAAAGGATTGTAAACCCTGCAACCGCGAGTCCCGGAGCATGGATTTTCAATAACAGGATTGACACTACAAATGGGTTTTCCGCCATTGACGATTCCACGTTTCAACTAAAATTGCTAAGACCATTTAGTCCAATACTTGGCGTGCTTTACAATAAATATTGCTCTATCGTTCCTAAAGAAGTGGTACAGTTTTACGGAAAAGATTTCAGGAGTCATCCTTGTGGTACTGGCCCCTTTCAATTCAAATCATGGGAAGAAGGACAGTCCCTTATTCTATTGAAGAATGATCTTTATTTCGAAAGAGATGAAACGTGGCAATCACTTCCTTATCTTGATGCTGTTAAAGTAAGTTTCAATGACAGTAGGGCAACAGAGTTTCTTCAGTTCCGCCAAGGGGAGCTGGATTTTCTCAACGATATTGATCCATCATTTAAAGACGAAGTTCTTAATAAGAAAGGCCAATTAAGAAAAGACTGGGAAGGGAAGATTGAATTACAGAAGCATGCTTATCTGAATACTGAATATCTAGGTATAGTAGTCGATACTGCAAATGAGCTGGTGAAACAAAGTCCTCTACGTTTAAAGAAAATACGACAGGCAATCAACTATGGCTTTGACCGAAAGAAGCTGATGTTCTATTTGAGGAACTCTATTGGTACGGCTGCAGAAAGCGGTTTTGTACCTGCTGGACTTCCATCATTTGATACAGGTGCTGTTCATGGATATCATTTCGATCCAGATAAAGCAAGGAGCTTACTACAAGAAGCAATGTATGATAAGAAAGGGCCTGCAATAAAATTATTGACGATACCTATATATGCCGATCTGGGAAATTTCATCGCCCGGCAATTAGAAGAAATTGGATTGAAAGTAGAAGTGGAAGTAATTCCAAAAGTTTGTTGCTGGAACAAACAGCACAATCAAAAGCTTTGTTTTTCAGAGCCAGCTGGATTGCTGATTATCCCGATGCAGAAAATTACCTCAGTGTTTTTTATGGTAAAAATCCAGCACCTCCCAACTACACCCGTTTCAAAAACTCACGCTTCGATGATCTTTACGAGAAGGCCATGTTAGTCACTTCCGATTCTATTCGTTATCGCTTATATCAAGATATGGACCGTATCATCATCGACGAGGCACCTGTTGTTCCTTTATGGTACGATCAGGTAATTCATTTGGTTCAACCGAATGTAAAAGGGTTTAAGCCGAATGGGTTGAATTTGTTGGAGTTGAGGAGGGTGAGGAAGTAATTTGAAAATTTGAGAATTTGAAAATTTGAAAATTTGGGAATTTGAAAATCTTTAAGCTGTTTTCAAGAGTTTCTTCGAGCAGAATTTATTGGTAGATATAAAAATTCAGGAAACAATACAATTTTAAATCTAATTATACTGCCAGTAGCCAGATTTTCAAATTTTCAAATTCCCAAATCTTCAAATTATTTAACTCTCGGTATCAGCAACATCCCCTCCTGCCGTCCATTAATATACCTAAACCCCTTCTCATCATAATACCCATCTTCTTCCAGCATTATCCGTATTGTTTTTTTCCATTCAGGAATATAGCTACCGCAGTTTAGTTCAATGGAATAGGCGGTTCTGTAATTTACGGGGTAGTCGCCACTGCCTTCGGTGCGGCCTTGGTTGTCCCACATGCCGATGGTGGGGCCGGCGGCATGACCATGAAAGCCCAGAGGATGAGTATAAATTACGCCGGCAAGGTTTTCTTTTTGCATTGAGCAAGGGCGTCTGCTAAAACCTGGTTTCCTGTTTTCCCTTTGCTGAATTGGCTGGTGAGAATATCCTGCACCCTGTTTCCTTTTTTGAATGCTTCCAGTAAAGCCGTTGGGGCATTCTTTTCACCGGGTTTTAATATATAGGCATGCTCCTGAACATCTGTATTTAAGCGCAGGTAGGTGATACCAATGTCAACATGTATCAGATCTCCAGGAATAATCACTTGGTCTTTGGGACGATCTGAAAAGGAGCGGAGATGGTCGAACGATAAGGAATCACTTCTTTGAATATCTACACTGGGATGAAACCAGGTATCAAGTCCTAATTGCCTGAATTTATCTCTGAACCACCAAACAACATCATCGGTTGTGGTTATACCGGGAGTGATAACTTTTTCTGAAAAGCCTTCTTCAATTATAGAGTGGGTGATACTAATTAGTTGTGGGTACACCCACATTTCCCTTTCAGTGCGGGTTTCGAGCCAGGCTACAGCAAGAGGTTCTGCACTCACCACTTTCTTCTTGTAATTATCAGGAAGACGGTTTAGTATTTCCTGATATTCAGTATGGTCAATTCCGTCGGCATGTCCGAAAGCGTTGGAGTAATTGAGTGCGATCTTATTGGGGTTACGTTTTTTAACGATATCTATCAATTGATCCCATTGATTTGGGAATTGTTGCATATCCCAGGATGCCTTTATGGTTTCTCCAACATTATATCTTGCTATTGCTAATTTTTCAAATGATGTATCATTAGTTGGCTTGGAAAAAACCAGAATGGTTCTTCTTCGGGCTGCATGCCAGGTGGCAGGTAACATTGTCTTAATGATGGGATCTTCATTGTATTCCCTGCTTATTACAATCCACATGTCGATGCCTTTGTCTTTCATCAACATCGGTAACAGGTTGTTCAACCTGTCTTTTAAGGTTTCATCAATCCATTCCGCTCTTTGCCTTTCATTAAGAACCTGGCTGGTTTGTCCAAAGAATGACAAAGGCAGTAGTAATAACAGTAAAAAGATATTCTTCATAATTAGTATAGCTATATATTAAAGATAGGGGCAATCGTAAAAATCCGTAGTTCTGACTAGAAAATTTCCAAAAAAATTTCGGTTTTAAGCAATTGATTTCCAGCCTGAAAAATCGGGAAAATCGGCCGAAACCCTTGTGGGGCTTGCATTTCCCAAAAATTACTGATAGTTTGGCATTCAGATACAGATCGTACAAATCAACCCTCTCCAACATCCTCCCTTTCGCTAATATCCCCTGAATAAAGCCATCCAAATAACCTCGAAGGACCATTCGCATCACGACTCTTAACCCTTTGAAATGAGCTTTATGAAAACGAATGGTATACGTATCATCCTCTTTACGTTCTTCTTATATGTGCTACTGGTTTTATTCAGCTTCAGTAGTTTAGCCCAACCAGATTATGTATTCAATACCGGCACTGTTATTTCCGGAACCGATAAGACTATCGGAGCAGTTTATTATTATCCGAATGTAAGGACAGGCGTAGATGCGCGTGTAACCATTACGGATATATCGGCAGGTGTAACCCTTTCCGATTTTGATGCTCCTGGTGGATATTTGGAAGCCCTGCAACCAACTATCAATGTTGCGGGTAAAACGAAAGGATATGTGGAAATGAAATTCCAGTTTTATAAGGCGGGTACCGCTTTACTGATGAACCAGCTAGAAATTCCTGCAACCTGTGTGGATGTTGATGGAACCAGCACTATTCATGAGTTCGATGAGATAACACTTATGACTGGTGGATATGTAGATTATAATTTATTAGGTGGTGAATTAGCGGTTACTTACCGACCAGGATGGGCGATAGGTACTAATGTAGGAAACACCGATTATCCAGGTCGTGATACTACAGCTAAACAGGCAATGTTCACAACCGTGAATGCCAATAAAAATGAGATAACTGTTAGGGTAGGTGCTGATAATCTTGCTACTTCCACTCAGCAACGTCTTCGCAGTGTATATTTCAAGAAGTTCACGTATGCCAATTCATTTCTTGCACAACCAGCATTATTGGCTTTCAGAGGTGTTGAAAGAAACCAGAAAGTAGATCTTAACTGGGATTTGATTACAGATAATAATATCAGTTCAATAACCATTCAAAAAAGTACTCAATCAGGAGTCTATTCTTCTATTGGAGAAGTTTGGATTCAAGAATCAAAAAGTCAAAACGGTTTTCGTTTTTCTGATAATGAAACACTTTCAGGAAACACTTTTTACAGATTGAAAATGACTTCTAAAAACGGGCAAGTGCAATACAGCAATATACTTGCTTTCAGTGCTAAGGCTAATGGTTCAAAATCATTCAAGGTGTATCCTTCAGTAATACAATCATCAGCTACCCTTAGTATTGATGCTCCAGCAAAAGGAGCCAGTACATTGCAGGTTTTTGATCTTTCTGGTAAAGTTGTTATGCAGCAATCATTGCAAGTAACCGAAGGAACTAATACGCTTCTTGTTAATGGATGGGATAAATTGCCTTCAGGGCAGTATATAGCTACAGTGCGCACTGGAGCGCAGCAATTGCAGCAGGCGATCGTAAAACAATAATTCTATTTCAAATATTATTTGTGATTAGTTCTAAGTTGTAAGTAGTAAGTTTTAAGTATGTGACTGCTAAAACCAATGTTCATTATAAGACAAGGAGCTTACGCCATCAGACTCAAAACTTACAACATAAAACTTACAACTTACTACTTACAACTTATTACCTACAACTTAAAACATACAACTCCGATTAATGCTTAATCTTATCCTTAAACACCTTCTGGAATTTCTCCAGTTTCGGACGAATTACATAAGTGCAATAAGGCTGTGAGCCATTTTGGTTATAATAATCCTGGTGATAGTTCTCTGCTATGAAAAATTTACTGAAAGCAGTGATTTCAGTAACAATAGGACGGTCGAAGGCACCACTTTTATCAAGGGCTTCCTTGTATTTCATCGCTTTTTCCTTCTGCTCTTCGCTATGGTAAAATACACCGCTTCTATATTGAGTGCCTTCATCATTACCCTGACGATTTAATGTGGTAGGATCATGAGTTTGCCAAAACACTTCCAGTAATTCATCAAAACTGATCTGGGAAGGATCAAATACTATCTGGATGCACTCAGCATGACCCGTAGTTCCATTACAAACTTCTTTATAAGTTGGGTTCTCTACTTGTCCTCCTGTATACCCAGAAGAAACCTTAAGTACTCCTTTCAATTGCTGGAAAACGGCTTCGGTACACCAAAAACAGCCATTGGCGAAAGTAGCTGTATCTGTTTTCATTCCTAATGGATGAGAAATGGCAGCCCCTGAAATAGCTGCATTGGATGTATTCATATTATTACTTGTTTTTTCGGGTTGCGCACAGGCGGCAATCGATGTGAAAGAAATGAGCAAGCTGCACATCACTATATTCATACTGTTCATTTTTTTATATGGTGTTTTCAAATTTCGGGCAAATTAGCTTACCAGAGAAGGTCTGTTTTGACAGGAAGCCGACAATTCATCAGCTTTATCTTCCCCTTAACAGCATAGATATACGGGAGCCCTATTCTTAAAGATGTAAACAAAAACTTAATAAAAAGGTTGAGTACCGCATCTTTTCCCTACTGTCCTTATTATGGGGCAGTATCACTATTTTTGCGGGCATAAAGAGGGTGACGTAATGATTAAATTTTTCCCTGAATCTGCATTGGTGCAGCTGGAATTTGAAAAAGTGAAAGATTTGCTGGTGGAGCATTGTAAAACAGAGTATGCCCGAACCAAGGCAAAGGAACTAAGAATTCATACCAGAAAGGAATATATAGAGATAGAATTGAGGCAAAGCCATGAGTATAAGCTCATTTTGGAGCAGGGACAGTATTTTCCAAATGATCCTGTGCTCAATATTTCAAGGGATATCAAATTGCTTTCTATACCTGGAGCCGTATTATCTTCCGAGCAATTGATGCAGATCCGAAGGCTGGCCGACAGTATGCAGCAACTATTTAGATGGTTCAATCCCGAAGCAAGAACTGCTTATCCTGCATTAACCCGCATTATTTCAACAACCCATTACGAAAAAAACATATTAGCGCTAATAGATGCTATTCTGGATGAAAACGGTACTGTAAAAGATACCGCATCAGACGATTTAGCAAGGATACGGATGAGCTTGTTCCGAAAAAGGAATGAACTGCGGAGGATATTTGATAAGGTAATACAGAAATGGACGAAATCGGGTTATGTAGCAGATATCGAAGAAGCCTTTTTAAATGGCCGAAGGGTAGTAGCCGTTTTTGCCGAATTCAAAAGACAAGTAAAAGAATTCTGTTAGGGGAAAGCGATACGCGCAAGACATCATTCGTAGAACCGGAAGAAACTATTGAACTAAACAATGAAGTGTATTCATTGGAAACAGATGAGAGCCGTGAAGTGTACAGGATATTGCGGGATTTAACAAAGCAGCTTTCTGTATACGCCCCTCTGTTAAAAGTGTATCATGACATATTGGGTGAATATGATTTCATTCGTGGAAAAGCAAAGTTGGCAGTGGATGTAAATGGTCATTTTCCGTTGTTGGTAGACAGAGCACAGGTTCATTTAGTAGATGCCTATCATCCTTTGTTGTATTTATATAATAAGAAGAATCAGAAACCAACTATTCCAACCAGAATTGAGCTGAACGATAAGAACCGAATACTGGTAATATCAGGGCCCAATGCCGGAGGGAAAACTGTAACCATGAAAACGGTTGGACTCTTGCAACTGATGTTACAAAGTGGATTATTGGTTCCGGTACATCCTACTTCTGAAATGGGTATTTATAAACAATTGATGATTCATATTGGTGATACCCAAAGTCTGGAATTTGAACTGAGCACCTATAGTTCACACTTGAAGAACATGAAACATTTTGTTGAGAATGCGAATGGAAGAACCCTGTTCTTCATTGATGAATTAGGAAGTGGTAGTGATCCGAATTTGGGAGGGGCTTTTGCTGAAGTGATAGTGGAAGAAATGGTAAAAAAGCATGCACAGGGAATAATCACCACTCACTATTTAAACCTCAAAGTGATGGCAGGCAAAACACCAGGAATATTGAATGGTGCCATGGCCTTTGATGAAAAGAACCTTTTGCCTTTATATAAATTGAATATCGGTAAGCCAGGAAGTTCTTATACATTCTCTATAGCGGAAAGAATTGGATTGGAAAAAAGACTGATTGACAGAGCTCGTCAATTAGTGGACAATGATCATTTCCGCTTGGATAAATTGCTGAATAGGACTGAGCAGGATTTGCAACAATTAGAGAAGAAGGACAAGACCCTCAATCAGCAACTTAAGGAGAATGAGAAATTGAAGAAGGAGATGGAATTTACGTTGGATAAGGAAAAGCATCGTCAGCAAGTAGAGTTGCTGAAGCATCAGAATAAAGTTTCAGAAGACCGGATTTTATATTTGAAAGATATGGAGCGTAAGTTAAAGCAGATTGTAAATGATTGGAAGCGGGCTGCACATTCTGATGATAAGAAAGAGCTGATGAAGCAATTACAGATACTTTTGTTCAGGCAACAGCAGGAACAGGCTTCAGAAAAAGTAAAGAAGAAAGTAACATCGAAATATGAAGAGATAGGAGGAGATATAGTTCCCGGAATAAAAGTGTTGCTTAAGAAAAGTCATAAAGTAGGAGAGGTGATGGAATTGAAAGGAAGGAAAGTGGTAGTGAAAGTGGGATTGATGCCGATAACTGTTGATGCCTCCGACCTCTCTATAGTTATAGAAAAGCCTGAAGACGAGAAATCCCGCAACTAAGCGGGATTTCTTCTTTATAAATTGGAATGAAATTATAAACTGGAGTGCAGATAATCTTTCAGATGTGAAATGGTTTCTTGTTGAGCCAGGATAGTTTCTTTAACCAGGTCATTGATAGAAACAATACCAATTACCAGATCATTATCAAAAACTGGCAGGTAGCGGATATTCTTATCAGACATCAGTTGCATACAATATTCAACCAGATCAACAGGTGTAACTCTTGGCAGATTATTGCTCATGATTTCCTTCGCCAAAGTATCAGTGGAAGATTTTCCTTGAAGGGCAACTTTTCTGGAGTAGTCCCTTTCTGTAACCAATCCAAGGTATTTACCATTGCTCATAACCATAACGGATCCGATGTTTTGATCGGCCATAATTTTGAGAGCTTCAAGTACGGATGTGTCTGGGGAGACTGAAGTGATATGACTCCCCTTCGAAGTAAAATATCAGCTACTTTTTTTGTTCATAAAGGCGGGTTTTGGTTATCAATCGTTGATGGTAAATTATGACTTTTAGGAGGTTTAGCCAAAAGGAATTTTGGAAACTAGGTTCTTCAGGTTAAAATTGATTTCAAACAAGCGGAAAGGGTTGTGAATCAGTGTTAAAACACGGTTGTAGCGTACGATAGGTTGACATCCTGGGAGATGACATCTCCCGAGATGTCATCTCGGGAGATGTCATCTTGCCGTAGGATACAACCCCCCAAAAACGAAAAAAGCGTGTAAGTTTTTGACTTACACGCTTTTATGCTTTGAAGCGGAGAGAGAGGGATTCGAACCCCCGGACCTTTGACAGTCAACGGTTTTCAAGACCGCCGCATTCGACCGCTCTGCCATCTCTCCGGCGCAAAAATAAGTTCAAGCAGGAGAATGACAAAATGATTTCGCAATGTTTTTTAAATAATTATGGTGAAAGTCAAAAACTTAGCGAATAAACAGGGTAGATCGCCTCTTTTTTGAAGATTTGGATGCTTTTGAGGGTTATTTTGAAAATAAAACCCCGGCAAATGCAGGCAAACCTCTTGTTTTGCGTTTACCTTTTATAAAACCTACTTTTATTATCGATTGAATAACTGGACTTTGGGTGATTTTAATCACTGACCATCCTTTTCAGTAAGCTCATCTTTGCCAGCAAATAAACTAAATGGAAATAGCAGGATACATAGCCTCATTGATTATTGGAGTTTCACTAGGATTAATTGGTGGTGGAGGTTCTATCCTTACGGTTCCTGTACTTGTTTACCTTTTTGGTGTTGAACCAGTGCTGGCAACGGCCTATTCTCTCTTTATTGTGGGCGCCACTTCCTTAGTAGGTGCGGTACCAAAGTATCGCCAGGGAGAGGTGAATCTTAAAACAGCCCTGATATTTGGTATTCCTTCCATAATTGCTGTTTATGCTACGCGCTCCTTCATTGTTCCGGCAATACCTTCCCATATTTTACTCTTGGATCATTTACCCTTACGAAATCTTTGCTGCTGATGTTACTTTTGCAGTTTTGATGGTAGTGGCTTCCGTTACTATGATCCGAACAAAAAAGGATAAGGAAGATGAAATCGAACAAAAGCAAGTCTTTAATTATCCTGTGATCCTATTAGAAGGTGCGGTTGTAGGAATGCTTACAGGACTTGTGGGTGCCGGAGGAGGGTTTTTAATTATCCCTGCGCTTGTGTTATTAAGTAAACTTCCAATGAAACAAGCCGTTGGAAACTCTCTGTTAATTATTGCCGCAAAATCGCTTATTGGATTTACTGGCGATTTAGGAAAGCATATTATGGATTGGAAATTGCTGATTATTGTTACAGTACTTGCTATTGCTGGAATTTTTATTGGTAATTCAATGAGTAAAAAAGTTTCACCGGTTGCACTCAAAAAAAGTTTCGGTTGGTTCGTATTAGTAATGGGTATCTACATAATCATAAAAGAACTGTTATTCCCAGGAGTAGGCGGTCATTAATCTGTACAAATACTAAGTCATTGTAACCACAACTCGATACCTGAAAATTGCAAAGTTAAAAGATTGTGTTAGGTGATGCCTGTCACACAAAAGGACTCTAAATAATATCATATTTGTATCCATAATATAAATCTTGACTATGACTGTTGAACAAATATATACGGGTTGTCTGGCGCAAGGAGCTTACTATATTGAAAGCGAAGGCGAGGCAGTTATTATTGACCCTTTAAGGGAAGTTGAGCCATATATTCAAAAGGCAGCAAGAAATAATGCACACATTAAGTATGTGCTCGAGACACATTTTCATGCAGATTTTGTTAGTGGTCATCTTGATCTGGCAAAGAAAACAGGAGCCACAATTGTTTATGGACCAACAGCCAAACCTGTATTCGATGCATATATAGCACAAGATGGAGAGGAATTAAAAGTAGGTAAGGTTAGGTTGAAAGTATTACATACTCCAGGTCATACAATGGAAAGTACTTGTTACTTATTGATTGATGAGAATGGAAAAGCAAATGGCCTTTTCAGTGGCGATACATTATTCATTGGTGATGTTGGAAGACCTGATTTGGCGCAGAAAGTAGTTGCTGATCTCACACAGGATATGTTAGCAGGATATCTTTTCGATTCCTTACGTGAAAAGATAATGCCTTTGTCAGATGATATCATTGTTTATCCAGCTCATGGTGCAGGAAGTGCCTGCGGAAAAAATATGAGTAAGGAAACTACTGATACATTGGGCCATCAGAAAGCTACCAATTATGCATTAAGGGCAAATATGACAAAAGAAGAATTCATTAAGGAAGTTACAACTGGATTAGTAGCGCCTCCTTCTTATTTCCCTTTGAATGTAATGATGAATATAAAGGGATACGACAGTATAGATAAGGTATTAGAAAGAGGTCAACATGCCTTATCTCCAGATGCATTTGAAGCGGCTGCTAATGAAACCAGCGCCTTGATATTGGATACCAGAGCCCCACAGGTTTTTGCAGCAGGGTTCATACCGAATGCTATTAACATTGGTATCGATGGCAATTTTGCCCCCTGGGTTGGTGCTATGATCCCTGATATAAAACAAGAGATTTTATTAATAACCGACGAAGGACGTGAAGAGGAAGTTATAACCAGACTTGCCAGAGTAGGATACGATTTTACAATCGGTTATCTGAAAGGTGGTTTCAAATCCTGGCAAAATTCCGGTAAAGAAACGGATTCCATTCTTTCAATTACTGCTGAAGAACTGGCCGCAGAAACAAAAAAGGGTACTGTGTCATTAGTGGATGTAAGGAAGAAAAGTGAATTTGAAAGTGAACATATGATTGATGCTGAAAACCTGCCGCTAGATTTTATAAACGATAGCATGAGTAAGATTGATAGTTCAAAAACGTATCATGTTCATTGCGCAGGCGGATACCGATCCATGATATTCATTTCAACTTTACGGGCAAGAGGCTTTACAAATCTTATTGATATCAACGGTGGTTTTAAAGCAATAAAGGATAGTGGTTTGTTTAAGCTGACAAATTATGTATGTCCAAGTACACTTTTATAATAAGTAAAATATAAGAAACATAATATGAAAACAATTAAAGATGTTTTAGAAACCCCAGGAGCCTGCATTGTAGATGTAAGGAATCCCTATGAATTTGAAGAAGAGCATATTGCTGGTGCATTGAATATTCCACTTGATCAGGTAATGGGAAGCATTGATAAATTCAAATCCTTGCCAAAGCCGATGGTGGTTTATTGCAGAAGTGGGGGTAGAAGTGGAATGGCAACAATGATATTGAAGCAGGCCGGTGTTGATGAAGTGTATAATGGCGGTGGTATTTATGATTTGAAACAATTAATAAACTAATACTATGGGATTATTACAGTTATTGTTCGGACCGAAAGTTGATTTCAAGGAATTAATGAGTAAAGGCGCTATCATTGTCGATGTGCGTTCACAAGGTGAATTCAGGTCGGGTAGTGTTAAAGGTGCCCGCAATATTCCATTGGATACGCTGAAATCAAAAACAGCTGAATTAAAGAAATTGGGGAAACCTGTCATTACCGTTTGCAGAAGTGGTGCAAGAAGCGGAATGGGTAAATCCATTTTAGCGGCAGCTGGATTGGAAGCGTATAACGGAGGACCATGGGATAGTTTACAGAATAAATTAAACAAATAAGAATATGAAAGCATACTTGATGAACTGGTCTTTTATGAGGGCCCTGCGTTTGGTGTTAGGAGGTGTAATACTGGTTCAGGGTATTATGGTGCATGAAGTGCCGTATGCTGTAATCGGAGGATTACTGATGCTGATGGCAATTGCTAATATTGGATGTAGCGGTGGTGCATGTGGCGTTCCGATGCGATCTATGAAGGTGCCATCTAATAAGACTGTTGAGTTTGAAGAAATAAAATCCGAAAAAGAATAAAGATGAAAACACATTCAAACATATCAAAGGATTCAGCTGATACCCGATTAGTTATCTGGTTTAGCAGAATATTGCGATGGGGTTTGGGTGCCTTCTTTACCGGAGCGGGTATAATTTATTTCAAGGAAGGGGCATGGCCTGCCATTGCATTTGGAGCCATCATATTTGCAACAGGATTTCTGCGTCCCAAAAGATGCCTGGATGAAACCTGCTCTGTTTCTCAGGATAAATAACAACACTTAATTTAAATCCGAGTGGCTATTGTATATTGCAATAGCCATTTTTTATGGGAAAATCTGTCACATCCAGTTTACTCTTGTTTCTTATAATCGGCATTGTGGTTCTCATGATTGCCAGATTCATTTCCATGCCTTCAATTGTAAATTCAAATTACCAAAGTTCAAATACAATACAGGATAGCTCCTGGAACGGGCCAAGTTTGTATATAGAAGCACAGCCAACAGGAGAAGAACGACAATTGATAATTTATGGTGAAGAATTGATAGCACATACGTCCCGGTATTTCGGACCAAGAGGTTCAATTGCCCATTTAACTAATGGAATGAATTGTCAGAATTGCCATTTAGATGCAGGGAAGAAAGCCTGGTCGAATAATTATGGAGCCGTTTATTCTACATATCCAAAATTCAGGGACAGGAGTGGAAGGGTAGAAAGCATTTATAAAAGGGTATCAGATTGTATGGAGAGAAGTTTGAATGGATGGGCATTAGATAGTAATAGCAAAGAATTCAAGGCGATCTATACATACATAAAATGGTTGGGGAAAGATGTAAAGAAAGGGGTTAAACCAATTGGGAGCGGAATAGAAAAATTACCTTTTCTTGACAGGGCTGCAAATGCAGAAAATGGTCGGGCTATCTATATTTCAAAGTGTCAGTCATGCCATGGAAAAAATGGTGAAGGACAGCTTGCCTCTGATAGTATCGAATACATTTACCCTCCATTATGGGGTGCAAAGAGCTTTAATAATGGGGCAGGGCTATTCCGTATCAGCAGTTTTGCTGGCTATATAAAAAATTGCATGCCTTTTCAATTGGCATCCCATAATGCACCTTCGCTAACAAATGAGGAATCATGGGATGTTGCTGCTTTTGTTATCAGCCAACCAAGACCCGAACTAGATCAGCGTCATGATTGGCCCGATATTTCAAAAAAACCGGTTGATTTTCCATTTGGACCATTTATAGATGGATTTTCTGAAAACCAGCATAAATACGGCCCCTTTAAACCAATAGTTGAAAAAAGAAAGGACTTGTCTGTGACAAAGTCCTTTAAATAAATTGAATCTTAATCTTCCTATACAAATAAACTATTCCTCCGTTTTCTTTGGTAGAAGTTCTTCCTCAATAATTTGTTTGTACGCTTTTTTAGGTAATGCACCGGGTTGCATCATTGGTAATCCTTCTAATGGTACAAAAAGGAAAGTGGGAATGCTTTGGATGCCAAATACGGCAGAAAGTTCCATTTCTGTTTCCGTATCTATTTTGTAAATAAATACATCTCCTTCGAATTCATCGCTGAGTTCTTCTAAAACAGGGGCCACCATTTTACAGGGACCACACCAGTCAGCGTAGAAGTCTATGATGGCAGGAAGTGTTCCTTTGTATTTCCATTCTTTTTCTGTGGTATAATCGAAAACTAATTCTTTGAATTTTTCTGTTGTAAGTTTTATTGTTGGCATTATCTTGATTTTAGAATACAAAAATAGGAGAGGCAATTGATGCGGCCGGTGACACAGGTCACTAAAGATAGGAATAAAAAAAGCCGACCGGTAAGGGTCGGCTGGAATTAAAAAGCAAGGGAAACTATAAAGCGGTATTCTGTTGATGGAATTCTGTTTTTTTCATGTTGGTTTCTGCTAATGCCTTAAATCCTCCTTTGATATTTACCAGATTATGAAATCCTCTCGATTTTAGTATGGAACTGGCAATCACCGAACGGAAGCCTCCTGCACAATGGATATAATATTTCTTTGACTTATCAAGCATAGACATATTTCTGTTGATAAAATCCAAAGGGAAATTTACTGCACCTAGTAAATGCACTGTATCAAACTCACTTTTCCTTCTAACATCAAGCAGATTAATATTATTATCAGATGAATACATTTTTGCAAAATCAAGAGCCTCGCATTCTTCCAATGAATCAACATCTTGTTTGGCTGAAATCCAGACATCCAATCCACCTTTTAAGAATCCCATGGTATGATCATAGCCAACTCTTGAAAGTCGTATTACAGCTTCTTCTTCTCGTCCTTCTTCAGTTATGAGTAATATTGGCTGTTCGAGATCGGTTACTAAAGCACCTACCCATGGAGCAAATTGGTCATCTAAGCCGATGAAAATAGAACCGGGAATATGTGTTTTGGCGAATGCTTCTTTCTTCCTTGTATCGATAACCAATGCATCTAATGTTTCCCAGACTGTCTGGAATTCCTTAACAGATAAGGGTTGTGTTCCTCTTTGTATTATATTATCAATACTTTCAACACCTCCTCTTAGATTCATCAAAACATTTGCAGGGAAATATTGTGGGGGTTCTACCAATCCATCGGTTACTTCTTTTACAAATTCCTCTTCAGTCATATCGGCTCTTAGTGCATAATTGAATTTTTTCTGATGACCTAGTGTATCCACTGTGTCTTTACTCATGCTTTTACCACAAGCACTTCCGGCACCATGTCCAGGATAAACTATTACATCATCTTTTAACGGCATTATCTTATTGCGGAGAGAGGCGAATAGCTGTTTGGCCAGATATTGAGGAGTAACTTCTGCTTTCAGTTTCTGTACCAGGTCTGGACGGCCAACATCTCCAATAAAAAGTGTATCACCAGTGAAAATGGCATGTTCTTTCCCCGATTCATCAATCAATAAATATGTAGTGGATTCAAGAGTATGTCCGGGTGTATGTAATACTTTCAAGTATATAGCTCCCAGCTTGAGGACTTCTTCATCTTTTGCAATATATGCAGGATAGGAAGGTGAAGCCGTAGGACCAAATACAATTGTTGCTCCTGTTTTATGTGATAGGTCAAGATGGCCACTTACAAAATCTGCATGAAAGTGTGTTTCCAGGATATACTTGATTTTAGCATTATCCTTAGCAGCCCTTTCAATATAGGGTTTGGTTTCACGCAATGGATCTATGATGGCAACTTCCCTTCACTTTCTATATAATAGGCTGCTTCAGCCAGGCATCCGGTATAAAGCTGTTCAATTTTCATTGCAATTATTTGATTTTGTTAATAATAGCCTGGCTTTGGCAAGCATAATAGGCCATGTTACAAAAGTGCTTGGTAGTCTATAACAGGACAATGAGATTTCTCAGCATATCTGCTGAGAATTATCAATTTCGATCTCCTTTATGGCAATAAAAGGCCATTTTTTTAGGATGATGGCTAATAAAACTGAGCAAATGCATGTTCTCAGGTTTATTTTCACTGCAATCCGATTAATGGATTCTGGCGCAGTAATCTAAATAAATCAAGGTGCCCTGCCTTAAATTCGGTAACTTACAAGCTGTGATTTGTAGTAATAGTTATTCATTTCTTGAATAACAATACAAATCTGCATTCCAATTGTCTACGTTTAATGTCGCCTCTATAGTTCACTATTTCCTTGTAGAGGGTTTCTGGCAACGCACTTCCTTGAATATACTCTAGTCTGTGTATTAAAATGGACTGTTACCATTTATACATGCAGCCTTTTCGTGTATATACAATACACGGATCAAATTTCTCATTTATGAAAGTTACTACAGGTTCCGTTTTTGATATACTGACCCGGTTACGTGCATATTTCCAAAGGGGTAATGCCTTGAGGCAATACGCAAGTGAAATGCCTTTCCGATCTGAATTGTATAATTCGGATCAGTTAGACAGGCATGGTAAAATAGTTGCGTCTTCACATAAGTTATTAAATAAGCCATCATCGGATCAATTAATAAAGAGGCTAGACTCAAACGAGACTACTTTGTTGGAAGTAAGGAATCTCTTAGTGGAAAGTATACGGTCAGGTAAGAATATTACACCCGGAGCGGAATGGTTACTTGATAATTTTTATCTTATTGAAGAGCAGGTGGTGATTGCCCGTAAGCATTTACCGAAAGGGTATAGTGAAGGATTACCTTGTTTGGCTTCTGGTGCTTCTGCTGGTATGCCAAGAGTGTACGATATAGTATTAGAGATCATTTCGCATAGTGATGGCAGGGTCGATGCAAAAGGACTTTCCAGTTTTATTGCCAATTATCAAAAGCAAACGGTTTTAACCATCGGTGAGTTATGGGCTATTCCCATAATGCTTCGCTTAGCTGTTATTGAAAACCTACGAAGGGTTGCAGGGAAAATGGCTCTGGAAATGATAGATCAGAATATGGCCGATTATTGGGCCGATAAAATGATGCTTGTTGTAAAAGAAGAGCCAGGGAATCTGATCCTCACCATTGCCGACATGGCTCGTTCGCTTCCAGTATTGGATAGTCCCTTTGTTGCAGCCTTTACAAGGAAACTGCAAGGGAAGGGCCCATCATTAGCATTACCGTTAACATGGATGGAGCAGCAATTGTCGGGACAAGGAATAAACAGTAACGATCTGGTTCGTCAGGAAAATCAAAAGCAGGCAACTGATCAGGTTTCTGTGAGAAATAGTATCGGCACCCTGCGGTTTATTGGGGCTACAGACTGGAGGATATTCGTTGAAAACCTTAGCCAGGTGGAATTCATCCTTAAGCAGGATACAAGCGGTGAATATTCACTGATGGATTTTACCACCCGTGACCGTTATCGACATGTTGTTGAAAGGATTGCCCATGCAGCTAACATATCGGAAACAGAAGTAGCTCAAAAAGCACTTGACCTAACAAAGAAAGCAAGTGAAGATATCAATGTAAGCAGCAAATGGCTGCACATAGGCTATTACCTGATTGATAAGGGAGTGATAGAATTAGAGACAGCTGTTAAGTGTCAGTTTGGAATACTGGAAAGTATTTCAAGGAAAATAAGCAGGATGCCGGTTTTCATTTATATCATTTCCATCGTAGTTCTTACTCTTATATTTTCTGCTGGCATGTTTCATTTATCGTACATAAATGGAATTGTGCTTTGGTGGCAGTTACTAATAGTTGGTATTTTATTTGTCTCTTGTTCATCCCAATTAGCGATATCGATGGTGAATTGGATGGCTACCTTATTTGTAAAACCCAAATTACTTCCCCGACTTAATTTTTCGAAAGGAATTCCTTCAGCATATCGCACACTTATTATTGTACCAGCAATGCTTAGTGATGCAAAGTCCATTGATGAACTTTTGGAAGCTTTGGAAATTCGTTATCTGGCCAATATTGGTGAGAATCTTCATTTCGGATTATTGACAGATTTTTTGGATGCTGATAAAGAAACTATGCCAGGTGATGAGGATATGGTATTGCAGGCAAAGGCAGGTATACAGGCATTGAACAGGAAATATCCACTAGTAAATGAAGATGTCTTTTTCTTATTCCATAGACCAAGGACATGGAATAAGCAAGAAAAAAAATGGATGGGTTATGAGAGAAAAAGAGGGAAACTGGCAGCGCTTCATACTTTCTTAAGAGGGAAAAGAGAAGGGTTGTTTAGTGAAGTAGTGGGTAATACGGCTGTTCTGCATTCTATAAAATACATAATCACTTTAGATGCCGATACTCAATTGCCAAGGGAAGCTGTTTGGAAGTTTGTTGCCACTATGGCGCATCCATTAAATCGGCCAATTTATGATTTCCAAAAGAAAAGGGTTACGGAAGGATATGCAATATTACAACCAAGAGTTGCAACAGCACTTCCCAAACAAACATCATCTCTTTATTTGAGAATGCAAGGAGATGTTGCTGGTATCGATCCATATACAAGGGTTTCAAGTGATGTATACCAGGATTTATTTGGAGAAGGCTCTTTTATCGGTAAAGGTATTTATGATGTGGAAGTATTTGAGCAAGCTGTTGAACATGCTTTTCAGGAAAACAGGATTTTAAGTCACGACCTTCTGGAAGGTTGTTATGCCAGGTCAGGATTGCTTAGTGATGTTTTTCTTTATGAAGAGAATCCTTCACAGTATTTAACAACAATAAAAAGACATTCCCGTTGGATAAGAGGAGATTGGCAGGTAGGGGCCTGGATGTTACCTGTTATTACAGACAGTGAAGGTAAGCTTACGAAAAACAAACTATCTGTACTATCCCGATGGAAGATTTCTGATAATCTTCGGAGAAGCCTTTTGCCTTCCTCGTTATTAACCTTATTAATTGCTGGTTGGTTTTTTCTTCCATTCCCATGGGTTTGGACATTGATTGTAACAGTCGTACTTATGTTGCCAACTGTTGCAATGGCCGCATGGAATCTCATACATAAACCAAGAGACATCACATTGCAGGCTCATATTGCAGAAATATGGATTTTCTTAAGAGATAATATCATCCGGTTTATTTTTTCAATGGCTGTACTTCCTTATGAAGCGTATCGGTTTACGCATGCAGTTTTACTTACAAACTGGAGAATGATTGTGTCGAAAAGAAAAATGCTTGAATGGACGCCTTCGGCTATTCAGGTATCAGCTAATACTTATTTGTCGGTCTATGCAAACATGTGGGTGGTTCCTTTCTTTTCAGTACTTGTTACAGGATTTCTTGTTTATTTTTCAAGTGCCAGTATACTTGTTGCCTTTCCATTTTTAGTGCTTTGGATACTATCGCCTGCAATGGCATTTCGATTAAGTATGCCTGAAAAGAAGGAAACAAATAAACTTTCAATCGATCAGGCTCAATTTCTGAATCAGTCGGCCAGAAAAACCTGGGCTTATTTTGAGGACTTTGTAACAGTAGCAGATAATTGGTTGCCTCCCGATAATTTTCAGGAACAGCCCTTTGCAGTAATTGCACATCGAACATCACCTACGAATATTGGGCTCTCCCTTTTGTCAAATCTTGTGGCATATGATTTTGGGTATATAAGTAATTCTGTCCTTTTGAAGCGTTGTGAAAACACAGCAGCTTCCATGAATAAGTTGGAAAGATATAATGGCCATTTTCTTAATTGGTACGATACACTAACCTTGCAACCTTTAAATCCAAGGTATGTATCTACAGTTGACAGTGGCAATTTGATGGGTCATACTCTTACCCTTCGTCAAGGTCTTCTTACATTACCCTATGAACCAATTCTAAATCCAAAATTATTTGAAGGATTAAAAGCGACGATTCCCATACTGGCAGCTACAAAAAAGGGATATAGCTCAATATTAATTTCGCAGTTTGGAGCAGAGCTTGTAATACAAGAGCACGAAGTAGCTTCATTAAGTAAACAATATCTGAAGTTGGTACGGTTAAATGATATTTGCGATTATTTAAAGAAACCGACAATATCAGAAAATGATTTATGGTTTCAGTGGGCAAACAGGCTGTATCATCAGCTAAACAATAGTATTGAAGATTTGAAGTTTCATGCTCCATGGATTGAATTACTTCCTGTTCCGAGCCAGTTTCCATTACTTAACTCATTGGACGAAATTCCCTCATGGTCTTCGATTTTACATATGTCATTCACTCATTTGCCGATAGTGGAAAAGTATTTGGCTCAATCCACTTCTCAAGATGAAAGGAATTGGTTGGTTGATTTGGAAACTGCTTTGAGGTTGGCCATCAGCCGATCTGGTGAGAAAATGAAATCGGTAACAGAGTTAGCCGATGAGTGCAATCAGTTTTGTGAAGTGAATTATGATTTCCTTTTTGATAAATCAACCAATCTTCTTCGAATAGGTTATAATGTGGATGATCAGCGAAGAGATGACAGTTTTTATGATCTTCTGGCTTCCGAAGCAAGACTGGGAATATTTGTTGCCATTGCTCAAGGTAAATTGCCGCAGGAAAGTTGGTTTGCTCTCGGAAGATTATTGACAAACTCTGGAGGGGATCCAATTCTGTTGTCATGGAGCGGATCTATGTTTGAATATCTTATGCCTCAGTTGGTGATGCCTGTTTATGAAAACACTTTGTTATTCCAAACATCAAAAGCTACTGTAAAACGCCAGATAGAATATGCAGATCAAAAGGAAGTACCATGGGGAATATCTGAGTCTGCCTACAATACAGTAGATACAAATATGAATTATCAATACAGGGCATTCGGTATCCCTGGTTTAGGGCTAATGAGGGGTCTTGAGGAAGACATAGTTATTGCCCCCTACGCATCAATGCTGGCTTTGATGGTAGCTCCTGTGAAGTCATGCAATAACCTTATGGAGCTTTCGGATTCCGGGTTCATTGGCCAGTATGGTTTTTATGAAGCCATCGATTATACAGCCAGCCGCCAGCCTCGTGGCAAAAAATTCAGTGTCATCCATTCATATATGGTACACCATCAGGGTATGGGATTCTTGTCGATGGCCTATCAGTTATTGAATAAACCCATGCAACGTAGGTTCTCATTAGAGTTACGATTCCAGGCCACATTATTATTGCTTCAGGAGAAGATACCAAGGGCCACCTTGTTCTATGCACATACACCTGACTTAATTGAAAAACCAAAGCTTGAAGCAAATATCCAGTTAAGGGATATAAATACACCACATACATTGGTTCCTGAAATCCAATTATTAAGCAATGGCCGGTATCAGGTTATGGTAAATAATTCAGGTGGAGGATATAGCAGATGGGAAGATATAGCAATAACAAGATGGCGTGAAGATGCTACCATTGATGATAAAGGGATATTCTGCTACATAAAGGATGTTTCAACTGGTAAATTCTGGTCTAATACGTATCAGCCTACACTTCATCCTCCTAAAGGGTATCAGGCTATTTTCTCACAGGGCCATATTGAGTTTAAGCGATCAGATTATGGTATAGATACAAAAACAGAAATAGTCATTTCTCCGGAAGATGATGCAGAATTAAGAAGGATACGAATTACAAATAAGACTGGTCTGGTGAAGACGATTGAAGTGACCAGTTATGCGGAGATTGTACTTGCCAGCCAAAGTTCAGATGAAGCGCATCCTGCTTTCAGCAACCTGTTTGTTGAAACAATAATCGCTCCTGAGCATAAAGCTATTTTTTCTACACGTAGACCAAGGTCGGAAGAAGAGCAGCCGCCATGGGCTTTTCACTTGATGGATGCCTATGGAGTGAAAGTAGAAGCAATTTCATTTGAATCTGATCGTATGGCTTTTATTGGAAGAGGGAGAGACCTTACTAACCCTTCGGCACTTGATAATGAGTTGCTCAAAGGAGGACAAGGCGCTGTATTGGATCCGATTTTTTCCATTAGATATAGATTGACCATTAAACCCAATCAGGTAGCAACTATAGATCTTATCTACGGAGTAGCTGAAACAAAAGCTGCCTGTGAAAATCTGCTCCATAAATACAGGGATTCGCATCTGAAGAACAGGGCATTTGAATTGGCATGGACACATAGCCAGGTATTATTGCGCCAAATAAATGCTACGGAAGCTGATTCGCAACTGTACGACAGGCTGGCATCTGCTATCATTTATGCTCAACCGTATCTAAGGGCTAAATCAACTGTAGTTAAGGGAAATTTCAGAGGACAGTCAGGGCTTTGGAGTCATTCAGTTTCGGGAGATCTTCCGATTGTTGTATTGCAGATATACAATGCCGAGAGTATGGAGTTGGTAAGACAGATGGTACAAGCGCATGCATATTGGCAACTAAAAGGACTTTCTGTTGACCTGATTATCTGGAATGAAGTATACGGCTCCTACAGGCAATTTCTGCATGATGAGATTCCAGGATTATTGTCAATGGATAAAATGAACCATAAGACGTATAGTCCGCCGGGTAAGATATTTATAAAAACCGCTGATCAATTAAGTCAGGAAGACAAGGTTCTATTTGAAAGCCTTGCCAGGGTAATTATCAACGACAACAACGGTTCATTGCAGGATCAGGTTAACAGGCATCATTCTGAAAAAATGCTACCTGCATTACTTGAGATTAAGAGTAGTCGGCAAGCTTATTCAAATGAATTACCGGAATTAGAGAGTGACCTGTTATTTGATAATGGTACCGGGGGATTTTATTCCAGTGGAAATGAATATAAGATGATCATCAGGAAGCCGGTTACAACCCCAGCTCCTTGGGTGAATGTTATAGCTAATAAGAATTTCGGTACGGTACTATCTGAATCAGGAGCTGCCTATACATGGGCCTTGAATGCTCATGAATACCGGATAACACCATGGAGTAACGATCCTGTAAGTGACAGAGCAGGAGAAGCCTTTTATATAAGAGATGAGGATTCGGGGAAATACTGGTCTCCATCATCCTTTCCGACTGCAGGGAATACACCCTATTTAGTTACTCATGGCTTTGGATATTCGAAATTCAAACATTTGGAGGAAGGGATATCTTCTGAAATGACTGTTTTTGTTGATAAGGATATGCCTGTGAAGTTTGTTGTACTCAGTCTTCAAAACCTTTCTGGTTTTG
The DNA here is from genome assembly GCA_016721085.1 of Chitinophagaceae bacterium. Taxonomy (GTDB): domain Bacteria; phylum Bacteroidota; class Bacteroidia; order Chitinophagales; family Chitinophagaceae; genus Endoryza. The sequence goes on from JADKJI010000014.1 coordinate 181,402, forward strand.
ATAAGAAGCTTTCAGCTACTGGATATTTGGAAATGATACTGGGTGATATTCGATCTAAAACCAATATGCATATTTTCTCTGAAGTGGATGCAGATAATGGTTCATTGTATTTCAGAAACAGGTATAATACAGCTTTTGCGGAACGAGTAACTGTTTTTAAAGTTAGTGGAACTGGATTTTCCTATACTTCAGACCGCAATGAATTCATTGGAAGGAATCGGAATCTATCCATGCCTTCTGCCTTAGGCAGGAAAAAGCTGTCGGGGCGTACAGGTGCTGTTATGGATCCATGCGGAGCGCTGCAGGTGAAATTCGATTTAGCTGATAGTGAAAGGAAAGAAGTGATATTCATGATCGGTAACGAAAGGAATTTGCCGGAAGCAAAAAAACTGATTGCGGCTTTCACTGATCCCATTTCAGTAAGTCAATCGTTAGAACGGATTCTTGACTATTGGAAAAATGTAAATGAAACCATTACAATAAAAACACCCGATAAAGCACTCGATTTGCTGGCTAATGGTTGGTTAACCTATCAAACCTTATCCTGTCGTTTTCTGGCTCGTAGTGGCTTTTATCAATCCGGAGGTGCATTTGGATTCAGGGATCAATTACAGGATGTATTAGCCTTACTTCATTCCCAGCCAGAAATGGCAAGAGCACATATTTTACTATGTGCTTCACGGCAATTTACTGAAGGAGATGTTCAACACTGGTGGCATCCACCAGAAGGCAGGGGAGTTAGAACACGTTGTTCAGACGATCTGTTATGGTTACCATATGCTGTTGCAGATTATGTGAAAGTGACAGGAGACGAAACAATCTTGATGGAGAATGTAAGTTTTCTTACTGGAAGAGTTCTGCATCCCGATGAAGATTCCTTTTACGATTTGCCAGCTATAAGTTATAATACCGCCACCTTATACGATCATTGCGTATTGGCTATTCAAAGAAGTTTTCATTTTGGGGAACATGCTTTGCCCTTAATTGGATCAGGTGATTGGAATGATGGTATGGATAAGGTAGGCAATAAGGGCAAAGGGGAAAGCGTATGGTTGGCCTTCTTCCTTTATCATATACTACAACATTTTATTCCAATTGCTGAACGAAAAGCAGATAGTGATTTTGCCTTGACTTGCCGAAACCAGGCTTTATCTCTACAAACAGCCATTGAATTGAATGGATGGGATGGAGAATGGTACTTGCGTGCATTTTTCGATGATGGATCCGCATTAGGTTCTAAAGATAATCTGGAATGCAGAATTGATGCCATTGCACAAAGCTGGTCAGTACTTTCGGGAGCAGCCAAAAAGGAAAGACAGGATATGGCAATGACGTCCTTGTATTCACATCTGGTTAAAAAAGATCTTAGGCTTATCCAATTATTAGATCCGGCTTTTAATTCTGTAGGGATAAATCCAGGATATATTAAAGGGTATCTTCCTGGGGTCAGGGAAAACGGCGGACAATATTCTCATGCTGCCATTTGGGCTATTATGGCATTTGCTGCAAAGGAAGACAGGGAGAAGACCTGGGAATTATTCCAACTCATAAACCCGATCCTTCATGCCGATAGTGCGGAAGCAGTTGCAACTTATAAAGTGGAACCTTATGTTATGGCTGCAGATGTGTACGCAAATGAGAAACATAAAGGCAGGGGGGGATGGACATGGTATACTGGTTCAGCCGGTTGGATGTATCAGTTGATCATTAAATATATAATTGGATTGCGAAGAGAAGCGGATACTTTAGTTTTCAATCCATGCTTTCCTCTTGAATGGCCTTTTGTAGAAATTGATTACAGATATAAAAATACCCTGTACAAAATCAAGATTTTTCAGTCTTCATCAATAACGGAAAGTTATATTCTTTCAGATCAAATAAAGGTAGCCGGCAACAGACTTGAATTAATAGAGGGATCAACAACAAAAGAGATAATTGTATATATAGCAGTTGTATAAATAAAAGGGAGGCAATAAAGTAATTGTATTTATTGTCTCCCTAATATATTGTGAAAAGAGTTAACTCATCCAACCTGATAGCTTCAATAAGTCTACATTTCCACCACTAAGTATGATGCCAACTTTTTTTCCTTTAAAGATTTCTGGGTTTCTTAGCACCGCAGCTAATGGTACTACGCAGCTGGGTTCAACTACTATTTTCATTCTTTCGTAAACCAATTTCAAGGCAGCTTTTATTTCATCTTCACTAACTAATAATATGTCTTTCACATACGTCCATATAATCGGTAAGGTCTTATCACCTAAAGTGGTAAGCAATCCGTCGGCAATCGTATCAACGAATGGTGCTTTTTCTATTTTACCGCTTTTGAAAGAAAGGATAGCATCTGCTGCGCCTTCAGGTTCGCCAGCATAAACACCTGTTGAAGGAGAAAAATAATGAGCGCTTAATGCAGTACCGCTCAGAAGACCTCCGCCACCTACTGGCGCCAATATGAAATCAAGTGCAGCGCAATCTTCAATTAATTCCTTTGCTGCCGTAGCTTGCCCTGTAATAACCCTGTCGTCATTGTACGGATGAATAAAGGCTGCACCTGTTTTGTCAACAATTTCTTGCAGCGTTGCTTCCCTAGCCGCCTGGTTAGGTGCACAGAAATGTACTTCGGCTCCATATCCTTTCACGGCATTCACTTTTACTGATGGAGAATTATCCGGCATCACTATATAGGCTTTTACCCCTGTTTGTCTGGCTGCGAATGCAATAGCCTGTGCATGATTGCCTGATGAATGAGTGGCAATTCCCTTGGACCTTTCTTCCGGGGTCAATGATAAAACAGCATTCATTCCACCTCTTATTTTAAAAGCTCCGATTTTCTGGAAGTTCTCACATTTGAAGAAAAGAGAAGCCCCTGCCAATTGGTCAATGGTATTGCAGGTGAAGATCGGTGTTCTGTGAATATAGGGTCGAATACGATCATGAGCTTCATTTATCTGTTGTGCTGTTATCCCCATAAAAGAATATTAATGCCCAAAAATATCTCTTTTCCTTTTATCCTTTTCTTATATGTTAGAAAGAGATGGCTTTGTTAACTTCGCCTAAATTTTTCCTTTTTGAAACATCTGAAACAGATAAATAAGTACTTCTGGAAATACCGGAAAAGGTTCCTTTTGGGATTCCTGTTTATTATCTGTTCCAATTATTTCAGGATACTGGCACCACAGCTTACAGGTTTTGTACTCGATGCAGTTCAGATTGAGTTGTTACAGCAGAAAGAAAGTGAGGAGTTCAAGAAATTGGAAAAAAACGTTGCAGTTAAAGAAGCGAGATATGATGTTTTAGTAAAAGCAGTTACCGATAATATACGTTCCAGGCAAATGGGGTTTGGAAGCAAGGTGTTGCTTTGTGGTATTACATTACTGGGACTCGCCTTATTAGGTGGCTTCTTTATGTTCCTGATGCGGCAGACTATTATTGTTATGAGCCGGCATATAGAATTTGACCAGAAGAATGAGGTATACCAGCATTATCAGTTGCTGGATACTAATTTTTACAAACAACATAGTACGGGTGATTTGATGAACCGTATTTCTGAAGATGTTAGCCGGGTAAGGATGTACACAGGACCGGCCCTCATGTACTTTATCAATCTGGCAGCAACCATTGGATTTAGTGTCTATTTCATGGTGAGTACCCAACCAATGCTTACTCTTTATGTTTTGGCGCCACTTCCCTTATTGGCTATTACTATCTATTATGTGAACAATATCATTCACAAGAAAAGTGAGCGAATACAGGCTTTGTTGTCTGATCTTACAACAAATGCACAAGAGTCCTATTCAGGTATCAGGGTTATCAAATCTTTTGTACAGGAAAAGGCGATGAAATTCTTTTTCAATAAGAATAGCGAAGACTACAAGAACAATGCCCTTGGATTGGCAAAGATGGAAGCCATTTATTTCCCTTCTATGTCTTTACTTATCGGATTAAGTACGTTGGTTACAATCATGGTAGGTGGACTATACGCAATCAGGGAAGAGCATGGGGTAACAGTAGGCACCATTGCAGAGTTTGTGTTGTATGTGAACATGCTTACATTTCCAGTTAGTGCTATTGGCTGGACGGCCAGTATGATTCAAAGGGCGGCAGCTTCTCAAAAAAGGATCAATGAATTCTTACTTACAAAGCCAGCCATACCGGTTGCTGAAAAACCTATTGCACACAAGGTTTCAGGTGATATAAAATTTGAAAACGTAAGTTTTGTTTATCCAAATACAGGAATAAAAGCGGTTGTTGACTTCCAGTTGAACATAAAGCCTGGTTCTAAGGTGGCTATTATTGGACATACCGGTAGTGGTAAAACAACCATTGCCCAACTGTTATTGCGATTATATGATCCAACAGAAGGCAGGATATTGATTGATGGAGAACCATTAAAAGAATTGGATCTTTCAGTATTAAGAAGGCAGATCAGTTATGTGCCACAGGATGTTTTCCTTTTCAGTGATACGGTTGCTGAGAATATAGCATTTGGGCTTGAAACTACTGATATGAAAAGGGTTCATGAAGCAGCGGCCTTTGCCAGTGTGGAAAAGGAAATCGATGGATTTTCGGAAAAATACGATACCAGAATAGGAGAAAGGGGAGTGACACTAAGCGGTGGACAAAAACAACGAATTTCAATTGCCCGGGCACTAGCAAAAGATCCCCAGATTGTAATATTTGATGACTGTCTCAGTGCAGTAGATACTAAGACTGAAAAAGACATATTGAGCAATCTGAACCGCTTTCTTCACGATAAAACAGCTATAATAATAACACACCGCATATTTTCGCTTATTGAGTTTGACCAGATTATAGTGCTTGATGAAGGGAAGATTATTGAGAGGGGCACCCATCAGGACTTACTGGCAATGGACGGATATTACAGGTTTTTGTACGAGCAACAGAGGCAGGAAAAGGAAAGTTCTGCATCCTGACAGGCAAAGAATGGCCTTAAATTGTGTTTTTCAGCATATTATCCTTCTAAATAACTAATCATAAATTTTGCTGATTCGAAAACAATCTTAATATTTGTGACTGCTTTTTAACCAAGAATTGTAAACTGAAAAAAAACTAACTACTGTGGCGTACGAAAACAACGACAAAAGAATGGAAAGTGTTTACAGCAAGAGGATCAGGGCCGGTAAGCGCAGAACCTATTTCTTTGATGTGAGAGCAACCCGTGGAAATGATTACTACATCACTATTACGGAAAGCAGAAAAAAATTCAACGAGAACGGTTACGACAGGCACAAGATTTTCCTTTACAAGGAAGATTTCAATAAATTCCTGAAGGCATTAACTGAAGCTGTTGATTATGTGAAGACCGACCTGATGCCAGATTTCGATTTTGATGCATTCAACCATGACCAATTGGAAGGTGAAGAAGGTGGTGAAATGGGAGGAGAATCTGCTGCTGAATATAGCAGTCCTGCTCCAGCCGCTGCGCAGCACCAGCACCAGTTGTTTCTGAGCCAAGCACGCCAACAGCTTCTTCCGATGCAACTGAAGAAGTGGACAAATGGTAAAAAGATATTTTTGATAGTAAAACCCTCCATCCGGAGGGTTTTTTCGTATTAACAATTGAGGATAACTCGTAGTACCAAACATCAGAGAGTATTTTCTAACTTTACTATTAGCCAAAACCATTAAACATCTGCTATGAAAAAAAGCCTCTTACTACTGGTACTTATAATTCCAGTAATGTTTCTGTTTTTACCTAAGAAAAAAACAGACCTGATAACTGTAACTAAACCGGTTCATGTTTCTCTTGCAAAAGAGAATGAAGAAGCTGAATCGGATGCAATGGATCAACTGATGAAGCAAAACTTCAACATGACAAGAGATCCGGCATTGAATAGTATTCCCAAAGAAAGACTTATTGAAGGTGCTGAAAGAATGAAAGCTATGACCCTCAGCGCCCAAAGCCCGCAATCAATGGTGTGGTCTGAAAGAGGACCTAACAATATTGGTGGCAGGGTAAGGACTTTGCTTTTTGACAAATCTGATGCAACTGGAAATACAGTATTAGTTGCAGGTGTTTCAGGAGGAATATTCCGAACCACAAATTTTAAAAACGCATCACCTAGCTATACTCCAGTCAATAACTTATTGGGTAGTTTGTCTATCAGCGCTATGGCACAAGACCCAAGACCAGGTTCAAATAATATCATGTATGCGGGAACGGGAGAGGGTTATTTTAATCTGGATGATTCAAGAGGAATTGGGATTTATAAAAGTACCAATAATGGACTCACCTGGTCAATATTAACTTTTACAACATCGCCTGCTGCAAACGCCTCTAATTTTGATTATGTTCAGCGTATAGTTGTAGATAATAGTGGCAATGTGTATGCTGCTTGCAGAAGTCGTTTTTGTAATCGTGGTGGACTATGGAAATCGACTGATGGAGGTACTAGTTGGGCTAGAGTTATTGGAACATCAACAGGTTCTTGTGGCACTTCAGTTGATTTAAATGCAAATGATGTTGAAATTGCAGCAAATGGTGATGTGTATGCCACTGTAGGTGTATTTACAACCGGAAAAATATTCCGTTCAGATGCATCTGTTCATTTAGCCAATACCGGTAATGCAGGTACCTTTACAGATATTACTCCAACCGGCTCCTTTTGGAGAATAGAACTCGCTACAGCTCCTTCAAACGCATCAAGAGTTTATGCATTGTTTCAAGGTGCAGGGTCGAATGATGTTTCACAAATTCGCAGAACAGATAATAGTGGTACCTCTTGGACGGCTGCGGGTGCTATTCCGGTTCCTACCATCTATGACCAGGGGAATAATAATACATTTACCAGAAGCCAGGCATGGTACGACCTTACAATAGCTGTTGACCCTAATTTTGATGACACTTTGATAATTGGAGGAGTTGATTTACTTCGCTCTTATAATGCAGGGAACCAGTTGGACACAAATATCCAATTGGACAGGAGCAGAGGGGATATTTTCAGGAAATCAATATGTACACGCCGACCAGCATATTGCCCTTTATGAAGGAACCAGTTCTTCAAGCGCTGTATTTGGTTGTGACGGTGGGGTGTTTTATTCCAGTGCTGTAAATTCAGCTGGTTTACCAACATTTAGTTCAAAGAATACTTCCCTCAATATCACCCAATATTATTCTGCCGACATTCATCCTTCAAGCACCAATTACATCATTGGTGGTACTCAGGATAATGGATCTTTACGTTTGAATGCCGCTGGAATTGCCAGTGCCTCAACAGTAGTTGGCGGAGATGGTGCATTTGCACATATTGATCAGGTAGATGGATTGATACAAAAACTGGCTTACGTTAAACTTCAATATGCTTTTACTAAGAATAGTGGAACAAACTGGTATGGTTTCTATGATTTTGATATTGATGGTGATCCCCTTGACGAGGATGCCCGTTTCATAAATCCAACCGACTTTGATGATAAATCAAAAGTGCTTTATTCTGCTGATTCAATCGGGCGATATGATATCATTACTGGTATTACAAATGTTCCAGGATCTTCCCCTTTGATTAGCCAGGTTACAGTAGCTTCTTTTGGTGTTCGACAAGTATCTGCCCTGAAAGTAGATACCCTTACCGGAAACAGGGTTTGGTTTGGATTAACTGATGATATCAACTTTACATTAGCACCTATATTAGTTCGTGTTGATAATGCGAATACAGCACCTGTTGCAACTGCAGCCGGAGCGCTTCCAGGTGCTGCAGCCGGAGCTTATATTTCCTCAATAGATGTTGAACCGGGTAACGCCAACCATCTCTTGGTGACTCTCTCTAACTATGGTGTGGTAAGTGTTTATGAAAGTACCGATGGCGGCACATCCTTCACAAATGTTGAAGGCAACCTGCCTGATATCCCAGTTCGTTGGGGAATGTTCCTGCCAACAGGTGTTACCTTATCGCCTAATGCTATTTCAGGAGTTGTATTGGGAACAGAGTTAGGTGTTTTTTCAACGACTGCCCTAAGTGGAGGGGCAACAGCCTGGACCGCCAATAATTTTGGTTTGGCAAATGTTAGGGTAGATATGCTTACTTACAGAAGCAGTACAAGGACCCTTTTGGCTGCAACACATGGCAGGGGAATTTATACTGCTACTCTTTTCCTTCTTCCAGTAAAATATTTATCATTTGAAGGAAAAACATCAGGTGCAGACAATGTTCTCTATTGGTCTACAGCTTCAGAACAAAACAATAAACGATTTGAGGTGGAGCGTAAACAGAATGGAGAGACTTCTTTCTCAACTATAGGAACGGTTCAAGCGAATCAGGCGGGTACACTAACCCAGCGATACAGCTTTACTGATAAAGCTGTGGATGCATCCAAAACCAATTTTTCTTATCGCTTGAAACAAGTTGACCTTGATGGCAAATCAAGTTATTCTTCCATAGTAACAATCAACAGAAGGAATTCAGGAAAAGCTGTTGAATATATAAGTGCTACTAAACAACAGTTGTTTATAAAAGTAAATAGTTCAATAGCCCGCTTGCCTTTGCAAGTACAACTATTGTCCACTGAAGGAAGAATAGTCCTAAACAGACAGATTAACTCAGATAAATCATCTCTTGATATCAGTGTGCTTCCAGCCGGAACGTACACGGTACGAATAACTGGGAAACCAGATATTCTTTTCACGCAACAGTTTGTGAAATGATAAAAAAAAGAGAGCTCTAAAAAAAGAGCTCTCTTTTTTTAGTTATTTAGAAGTGAGTTACTTCCTCATTTCCTTAAAGGCATTTATAAGTCCATTAGTGGAAGAATCATGACCCGATACTGGTTCATCATTAGTCAACTCTGGTAATATGGTATTGGCTAATTGTTTACCTAATTCAACACCCCACTGATCGAAGGAATAGATATTCCAGATAATACCCTGTACAAAAATCTTGTGTTCGTAATAAGCTATCAGTTGTCCAAGAGTATACGGAGTTATCTTTTTGATTAGAATGGAATTGCTTGGATGATTTCCTTCAAACACTTTGAATGGCACCAGGCTATTATAATCTTCCGCAGGTTTTCCCGCTTTTTGAAATTCTGCAATGACAGTCTCTTTTATTTTTCCATTCATCAGCGCTTCCGTTTGAGCAAAGAAGTTGGAGAGCAACTTAACATGATGGTCGCCTAATGGATTGTGGCTAATGGCAGGTGCTATAAAGTCGCAGGGAATCAGAACAGTACCCTGATGAATCAACTGGTAAAAAGCGTGTTGTCCGTTGGTGCCTGGTTCTCCCCAGATAACAGGACCTGTAGAATAAGATACTTTCTCTCCATTCCTGTCAATCGACTTGCCATTGCTTTCCATATTTCCTTGTTGGAAATAAGCCGCAAAGCGATGCAGGTATTGGTCATAGGGGAGTATCACTTCCGATTCAGCGCCGAAGAAATTAGTATACCATACACCAATAAGCGCCATCAATACGGGTATGTTTTTTTCAAAAGGAGTGTCTCTAAAGTGTTTGTCAGCACTATGTGCTCCTTTTAACAAAGATTCGAAATTGTCGTAGCCGATAGTTAAGGCAATGGATAAACCAATTGCACTCCATAAAGAATATCGACCACCAACCCAATCCCAGAATTCGAACATATTCGCTTTATCGATACCAAATTTCACCACTTCCTTTTCATTGGTTGAAAGGGCCACGAAATGTTTAGCTACAGCATTCTCATCTTTTGCATGTTCAAGAAACCAGGCCCTGGCACTTAAGGCATTTGTCATGGTTTCCTGTGTAGTGAAAGTTTTGGAAGCAATCAGGAATAATGTTTCTTCCGGATTTAACTTCTTAACTGTTTCCGCTATATGTGTTCCATCAACATTCGATACAAAATAGGTGGATATGCCCGACACCCAATAAGGCTTCAAAGCTTCAGTCACCATGAACGGCCCCAAATCACTTCCTCCAATACCTATATTGACTATTTGCTTAATAGGTTTTCCTGTATAGCCTTTCCATTCGCCAGAATGCACTTTTTGGCAGAAATGCTTCATCTGAAGTAATACTTTCTTTATTTCAGGCATAACATCTTTCCCGTCTGTTATTACCGGTTTGCCCGAAAAATCACGCAATGCCACATGCAGCACCGCCCTGTTTTCAGTAACATTGATCTTCTCTCCATTAAAAAGTGCTTTAATGGCCTCGCTAAGTCCGCATTCTTCAGCCAATTGCGTCAGAAGTTGCAGTGTTTCAACGGTTATGCTATTCTTTGAATAGTCAAAAAGGATATCTTCCTGTTTGATAGAGAATTCGGTAAACCTGTTTTCATTTTTTGAGAAAAGATCCTTTATTGATTGATTCCCAAATGAATTTGAATGAGCTTTTAATTTCATCCATGAAGGAGCGGTGCTTGGGTTGTTGTGGGGTAACATATATTGAAAATATCCGCAATTTACTAAAACCCCGCACAATTCTTACAGAACACTAAGTGGTTACTTTTATTTTTAAAAAAACATTATACCTAGTTCTTTTATTTAACGGGAACGCACCCTACTTTACCCTCTCGTTTTAATCCCAATAGTAAACCCAATACCTAATCAGAAATCTTGTACTATGAAAATTTATACTCTTGTATTGTTATTATTATCAGGAATTTTATCTTCATCAGCCAGCATCGCAAGTCCTCTTTCTCCTTTCTCTGTAAAGAATGTTCGCATTATCAGTTTCCAGGCTACAACAGATGGTCAATCTACTGTTATTAACTGGGTATTGGCTGAAATGGAACAAGGAGTAGCATGTCATTTGGAAAGAAGCGCAGATGGTATTAAATACAGCGCTATCGAATCATTCACCATTGCTGAAGGGTTCTCTGGAAAAATGTCGGCTACTGATAAGGATGTAAAACCAGGTTTGTATTTCTATCGTTTGCATATGGAGAAGCCGGGTTATGTACCTTTCTTTTCTACTATAGCCTCTATTAGAATAACCGGTTCAGAGGATAGTCATGAGATGCGTCTCATAAACCCTTTCAGGAATAATGTAACCATAAAAGGGAAATTTTCAGGTAATCCATTAAAAGTGGAAGTGGCAGATTTGAATGGGATGATACGTCTGGTTACTACAGTTACCCCCGATGCTGGAATGGAATCAATTTCATTCGATGCTGCAAAACTGGTAAAGGTAGGTGTTCAATATTATACGCGTTAAAGAAAATATTTATCGATCCAAAAACAAATCATTATGACTAAGGAGTTGGATTATTAAGCAACCGAAGATTGATACGCTGAATAGTCCTTTTATTAAGGTTGAGATAATTTTTAGGTTGCTTTTTCTGTTGGGCTGTCGCAAGCGATTAATTTTGAATTTTAGGATACTGTTTTTGAGGGTGGCTTTTGTTAATTTTTTGGTTTAGATTTATACCGCAGAGACGCGGAGACGCAGGGGGCGTTCCTCTGCGTCTCCGCGTCTCTGCGGTGAAAAACTTACACGAAGCATCTTTCACATTTTTGAAATAGAAGTAAGTATATGATCCACCATTGCCGGAGTTATATCCAAATGGAATACCAACCGAACCTGAGTAGGAGACATGGCTATTACATGAATATCATATCCAGCAAATAGCTTGCTTACTTCAGCCCCTGTAAATGGTGTGGCAGTTTCAAATATCAGAATATTGGTACTGACTGGAAATAGACGGGCACAGAAACTCTTTTTCTGAATTGCTGCTGCAACTGCTTTTGCATGTGCATGATCCTCTGCTAACCTTTCAACATGATTATCGAGCGCGTATATACCTGTAGCTGCCATATAGCCCGCTTGTCGCAAGCCACCACCAAATACCTTTCTTATTCTTCTTGCTTTTTTGATGAATTCCTTATTACCTAAAAGAATAGAGCCCATTGGACAACCTAATCCTTTATTAAGGCAAATAGAGATGCTATGAAAAATAGCTCCGTAGCTGGCAGGCTTTTCATTGGTTGCTACTAGTGCATTAAATAATCGGGCCCCGTCAAGATGTAAGCTCATATTGCTTTTATCGCATACCTCACGGATAGCTTTTATGTCCGCTAATTCATAACAACTACCACCACCTCGATTACCCGTGTTTTCAAGACTAACTAATCTGGATACCGGTTTATGTACATCATCAGGATTGATGGCTTCTAACACCTGAGCTGCTTTTATTCGTCCATAATCACCATCAAGTAGTTTCACCTGACAGCCTGCATTCACTGCAATACCTCCACCTTCATATAGATAGACATGTGATGTCTTATCACAAATCACTTCATCTCCGGGTTGGGTATGGGCTTTTATAGCTATCTGGTTCGACATAGTGCCACTTGGACAATACAACGCTGCTTCCATCCCGAATAGGGAAGCAGCCTTATTTTCCAATGCATTTACCGTTGGGTCTTCACCAAATACATCATCACCTGTTACAGCTGAATTCATGGCAGCAAGCATCCCCGGAGTGGGTTGTGTGAAAGTATCGGAACGTAGGTCTACCCGCATCTTTTGTTTTTTTAGACCGCTAATTTACCGGTAATGCAGGGAAGCTGGAATTTTTTTATTGAAGCCTAAAAGCCTGAGAAACAGGGATGAATTTTAAGCCGAAAGGGTTGTCTCTTCCCATCTTTTAACAGCCCATTAAACCTTCCTGCCTGTAATCCTTCTTAATACTGTAAAACGAATGAACGAATATTCCGCAACCCTAAAATGTTAACCATGAAATCGAAAATCAATCTTTTTGTAACCGCCATGATATTATTTTCAGCGATTACACTTGTGTCTTGTAAAAAAGAAAACAGCACACAAACTCCTGTTGCCAACGACCAGGAAGTTCTTACAATGAGTGAAGAAAACACGAATGCAGATGCTGAGTATGATGATATTGCTGAGATAGGCTTATCTGCCGGTGCCGACATGGAAGCTGCCCCAAATATGGGATCTGAAGTTACTGGTTCCGCTGCAGGTGGAGGACTCGGTATTCGCCCAGACCTTTTTGAAGACCTTAAATTCAAGATCGGACCATGTACCACATTTGAAGTATCAAATGATAGTACTTTCCCAAAAACACTTACTATAAATTATGGTGATGGCTGTGTTTGTCGTGATGGCAAATTCCGTAAAGGAATAGTGGTGATGCATTTCAGTGCGCCAATTCGTCAAACCGGTGCTGTATTGACCATTACCCTTAAAGATTACTATGTAAACAGGGCTCATATTGAAGGTAAAAAAGTAATTACTAACCTCACAGAAAATGGAGTACATAAATATGCTATCCTTGTTGACGATGGTAAAGTTACCTGGCCAAATGGAAGAGGTTTCAAATATGAAGGTGCAAAAGTGGTAACTCAATTGAGTGGAATGGATACCCGCACTGTAAGAGATGATGTATACTCTATTGAAGGAAGGAATAAGACTTCTTATGCAAATGGTAATGTAGTAGTAAAGAACACTGAAACAGCTTTAATAAAACCAGTTGCTTGTGCATGGATCGTAAAAGGATTATTGAAAATCAGAATCAACGACAGAACGATCTATATAAATTTCGGAAATGGTGATTGTGATAATAAAGCCATACTGAAATGGGCTAATGGTGAAAAAGAAATTACCCTTCCCTGATAAACTCGTGCCCAATCCTTACCCTGAAACAAAACCCCGGCTTAATGGCCGGGGTTTCTTTATTTCAAATTTGGTAGTGCTTAATTACCCTTTATTTTCAAAATCAAAATTGGGCTGTTGCATGGCCTGGAATCTTGCAGGGTCGCCATAAGGTCCAAGGTATTTTGCAGAACCAAAGGCAAGTATAGGCCAGAAAATGAAACTCAAAAGCAATAAGCCAACTGTAAAGCCCTCATCTTTCCCGAAACTCTTTGAAAGGAGGTTTGTAACCCAAATGGCATATACAAGATTGGCAATGGGGATGAACATCATTATCAACCACCAATCTGGTTTCCCAACAATCTTAATCATGATATACCAATTGTATATTGGTATGATGCAAGCCCATCCGGGTTGACCGGCTTTTACAAACACTTTCCACATTGATACGATGCTGATAACCGCAATAATCAGTGCCGGAATTAATATAACTGCCAGAAGGCCTGCAATCATTTGTTCTTGTTCTTCCATAACAGTAGTTTTAGTTAAGGGTAAGATAAGTAAATTTCCCAATTGAGATACACCGCCATTTATTAATAAAAAGCGCAGGACGAACCTGCGCTTTGGATACCCTGGAAAGTATCCTGATTATACCCCGCCAAATATTTGAAGGAAAGTTCTGATTTATCGTTTCTTTCAGGGATAAAGGTATGAGTAAGGCCTACTTTAAAAAATACCGTAATGTGGTAATACCTGTTCGTGTAATCATTTATCATTCAATAAAAACCGTTCGCCATTTTTTAGTAATGCCAATTGAAATTCTCTGTATTTTGGGGCAATGAAATGGAGGTTCTTACTGGTTATTCTTTGTAGCGGTTTCTCTACTCTTGCCCAGGATGCGGTTATATTCAAGCCAGATTCTTTACGTAGAACCCTGGAAGCTATTCCTGTGTCTGGTAATCTGCGTATAGACGGACAATTGAATGAGGCTATCTGGCAATCAGCAAAACCTTCACCTTCCTTTATTCAGATAGAACCCAATCAGGGGACTACTCCGGGACTTTATACTAATGTAAAAGCTCTTTACAATAAACAATTCCTTTATCTCGGAGTGTTTTGTTATGATTCAGCTGGCAAAAAGGCTATCAGGGCTACCGATTTCAAAAGGGATTTCAATAACCGGCAGCACGATCATCTGGCATTTTCGTTTGATGGATTTAATGACCATAGAAATGCCATGGCCTTTTATACAAACGCGTACGGGGTACAGCGTGATCTTTTGTCGTTCGATGATATCAATTACGATCTGGATTGGGATGGTCTTTGGAAAGTACGAACTACCCGAACCGATTCTGGCTGGTACGCTGAAATAGCTATTCCCTGGCAAACATTCAGGTATCCAAAGAATGGCGATTCCTTGCAATATTGGGGTTTTAATATGTATCGAAACAGGCGATTGTCGAACGAGACTACAGCTTTTTCTCCTTATCCACGTTCCGTTACTTTTATGCGGATGGCTTATGCAGGTTCGCTAACCAATCTGCGCCCACCACCACCAAAACCCAATATCAGGATTCAGCCTTATATCCTGTCATCCTACGATCATTATAATAATTTCCCTGCATCCCAGAAACCAACAGTTACATCTCTGAAAGTAGGAGGAGATATAAAATGGGCCATCAATCCGAACACGGTTATGGACCTTACTGTCAATACCGATTTTGCACAGGCAGATGCCGACCGTCAGGTGAATAATGTAACCCGCTTTTCTGTGTTTTTTCCTGAGAGAAGACAGTTCTTCCTGGAAAATGCATCCATGTTCGGGGTAGGGGTGGGACCTAATGAAGACCTATCAGGAGGCAATATGCGAATTCGTCCATTTTTCAGCAGAAGGATTGGATTGGATGATTCGGGCAACCCAATTCCTATTGAAGCAGGAGGAAGATTGGTATACCGATCTACAAAAAGAAATGCAGGTGTATTGGCTATAAGGCAGCGTGGCTATAATGGCTCTGACCCTACCAATTTTTTTGTTGGAAGATTCTCTGAGAATTTTGGTGAACAGAACAGGATAGGAGGCTTGGTGACTATAAAAAATCAGTCAGGTGGAACCAATATCGTTAGCGCCGTTGATGGATTCTTCCGCCTCGG
>JADKJI010000015.1 GCA_016721085.1 Chitinophagaceae bacterium
CTGACTACCGGACTTGTATTACTTCCGGACTTTCCTCCGACTTTCCGATTTCCGGTCTTCTTCTTATCTTCGCCGATGGATCAGTTGTTAGAAAAGATAGAGCAATACAAGCGAGGAAATTGCCCGCTATAGGAAATCAAGCTGAGAAACCCTTGAGGCTTATAGGATTAAATCCCCGGGAACCAAGGGGATCAAAGAACCCTGATGACTGAAATGAAGAATGTGCCTTCGGAAAAAAAGAAGAATTCGGTCAGTTATTGAACGAGTTTAAGCAGTATGCTGAATCGCGTTATGAGAACTGGAAACTGGAATTAGACAGCAATGGTACTAGCAATGAGCCTGGTATCGATAGCACCCTGCCTGGTGACCCGATACCTGTGGGTAGTCGTCACCCAATAAGTCTTATGCGTAACCAGATTATTTCCATCTTCCAACGATTGGGATTCTCTGTATCTGAAGGACCGGAAATTGAGGATGACTTCCACAACTTCACTGCATTAAACCTTCCCGAACATCACCCTGCAAGGGATATGCAGGATACATTCTATATACAACAGAATCCAGATTGGTTATTACGTACCCATACCAGCAATATCCAGATCAGGGAAATGGAGAAAGGACAATTGCCACTACGAATCATTGTCCGGTCGTGTTTATAGGAATGAAACCTCGTGCCCGTTCCATTGCTTCTTCCACCGGGTAAAAGTTATATATAGATGAGAATGTTTCTTTCGCCGACTGAAACAAACTCTATACTACTTTCGTTCAGGAGATGTATGGAAAGGATGTAAAAGTAAGGTTCCGTCCTTCTTATTCCCCATTCACCGAACCAAGTGCGGAAATGGATATCAGTTGCCGGATTTGCGGCGGAAGTGGATGCAGCATCTGTAAACGTACCGGTTGGTTAGAAATATTAGGTTGCGGTATGGTACATCCGGAATGTACTCACCAATTGCGGCATCGACCCCAATAAATACACTGGCTTCGCCTTCGGTATGGGTATTGAAAGACCTGCACTGCTGAAATACGGCATCACCGATATTCGACTGTTCAGTGAAAATGATGTGAGAGTTCTTACGACAGTTTACATCAGCAACATAACGATTATACTTTTCAATTTTATAGTGATAGCAACAGGTTTCTGTTGCTATTTTTTTTGGAGGCAAAGAATACTTACAACTAAATAATAGATGAATAAAGAATTGATGGTTGTGAATAAGAGGATTTTGTAGATGTGATTTATAGTTTTGTGTCTAATCAATGCAATATTATCAGCACTTACACACAAATACTATTTCAAATTGTTATTGGCACTAAACACCGCCAAAGGGTTTTGATTAAATCTGGGCGTGAAAAGCTATTTGCTTATATAGCAGAACTATTAAGAAATAAGAATTGCCACTCTTACAAAATAAATAAAATGTTGCTTGGATCATTTACATAATCACAAATATTCACCCGTCTATTGCCTGGCAGATCTGGTAAAGATATAAAACTTGCTAAAAAGAAAATCTGATGACTTATGTAGCGAATCAAGAAACGCACCATCAAGATGTAAGTTCGCTAGATGAAATGAAGGGATTACTAAGAGAAAATGAAATTGATTTTGATGAAAGATATTTAGAGTGATGTTTGCTGCCAACCCCGAAGGGGTTGAATAATAATGTCCCCGGTGCAACCGGTTTTTAAAAGCAGGAAGTTGGTGGTTATGAAAGTCTTTGCTTCGTTGCTACCCGGGTTTCACCCGGGGTCATTGATATTCAACCCCTTCAGGGTTGGCTGTACATAAGCAAGCATTTCATAAAAATAAAATAGAAAATTTGAAGTAACGTACGCAGAACCCTGAAGGGGTTCAATCCTCGTATCCACGGGTGATAACCCGTGGAAGAAGTAGAAGATGCCTGCACCCAGTTATTCTCAAAATCGTACTTTTATCCCATGTCAACTCCCTCTTCAATAAATACCGTTTGTGTTTGTGGTGCAGGTACTATGGGTGCAGGTATAGCTCAGCTTTGTGCACAAAAAGGATTCTCGACCTTCTTGTTCGATATCAATAAAGAAACACTTGTAAAAGCGGAAAACATTATTGAGAAAAACCTTTCGCAGCTGGTTAGCCGCAATAAAATTTCAGAAGAAACGAAACATATAGCCTTACAGCACTTGAATTTTGTGTCAGATACAAACCATTGTATCGGAGATATAATTATTGAAGCTATTGCTGAAAAGAAAGAATGGAAAATAGCCCTCTTTAACCAGCTGGCTGAAGTCAATCACAGTGAAACCCTATTCGTAACAAATACCTCCTCTCTCGGTAACTGAAATTGCAAAGGGGGTGCAACATCCTGAAAGGGTGGCCGGACTTCACTTCTTCAATCCAGCAACCATACTGCCATTGGTAGAAGTAATTACGACCCCATTCATCAATGATCAAATGATACCCCGCTTATTGCCTTTTCAAAAGAATTGGGTAAAACTCCGGTTCTTTGTAAGGATGCTCAGGTTTATTGTAAACCATGTTGCACGTCCTTTTTATCTGGAAGCACTTCATCTTATAGAAAATGGTGTGACAGATATTGAAACTATCGACAGGTTGCTGGAGGCAAGCGGGTTTAAGATGGGACCTTTCAAACTGATGGATCTGATAGGTAACGATATCAATTATGCAGTAAGTTGTTCTGTATATGAGCAGTTGGGACAACCACTAAGACTAAAACCTTCTCCCATACAGGCTCAAAAAGTAGCAGAGGGGGCTTTAGGTAAAAAACAGGAAAGAGGTATTACGATTACCCTAGTTCTTCATAAGCTTGGCGATTAGCGTTATATTCGCGGGCGAAATTCAACTATTGGGTAACATCAAAAAAGTATTGGTAACAGGTGGCACGGGGTTTCTCGGGGCTTATATCATCAGGGAACTGGTGGAGAAAGGCTATGCTGTTACTGCACTAAGAAGAAAATCAACCCTTCCGTTTTTTATTCCTGCAACAGTATTTGAAAAAGTGGAATGGATAGAGGGCGACCTTTTTGATATGGTGGCTATTGAGGAAGCTGTTCAGGGAGTGGATGCTATTATTCATGCCGTTGCCATGGTTTCATTTCACAAAAAAGACCGTGGTGTTCTTTATAAGACAAATGTTGAAGGAACAGCTAACATAGTTAATGCTGCTATCGATAATAATATAGCCCGTTTAGTTCATGTAAGTTCAGTTGCTGCCATCGGAAGAACAGCTGGAGGTGGAGAAGTGACAGAAGGGAAAAAATGGTCCGACAGCCATATCAATACCCATTATGCCATCAGCAAATACAAGGCGGAGATGGAAGTTTGGAGAGGTATGGGTGAAGGATTAAATGTGGCAATAGTAAATCAAGTACTATTATCGGTTACGGAGATTGGAATCAATCCAGTTGCGCCATTTTTAAAAACGTATATCAGGAATTCCCTTGGTATACTGATGGCATCAATGGTTTTGTTGCTGTAGAAGATGTTGCTAAAGCAACTGTATTATTAATGGAAAGTGATATATCTGGTGAACGATACATATTGAATGGAGAAAATATTGCCTTCCGTGAATTATTCAATACTATAGCTGACGGTTTTAATAAAAAGAAGCCAACACGGAAAGCAACAGCATTAATGGGTGCTATCGCCTGGCGTATTGAAAGTGTAAAAGCCTTCTTTTCAGGCAAGAAACCTTTGCTTACACGCGAAACAGCAAAAGTGGCTCAAAGCATCACTAATTTTAACAATAGTAAAATCCTCGCCGCTTTACCGGGTTTTTACTGCACTCCTCTCAAGGAAAGTATCACAAAAGCCTGCAAAAACTATCTTAATCCGGTTCAGCCCTTGTAATTGGCAAAGTAGTTGAAGGTATACTACCGCCTGAGATACGGCGTTTTAGCTTAATAGCATTCTATATGAAAAAAACCGTCTTCCTATTCCTTAGCCTTCTTTCTGTATTATTTTTAACAGCACAGGAAAAAAATTTCCCGTTATTAGGTAAAGTAGTGGATTCAGCAAGCAAGATGCCTTTAGCTGGTGCTTCAGCATTCTGTCCTAATACCACCTATGGTTCTGTTTCTAATAATGATGGATTATTCTTCCTTCGTTTACCTGGTGGCGGCTACGACCTGGTGGTTTCTTATACAGGATATGAAAGAAAATTATTCAGGATTAGCAATAATCAATTGGCTACTGATACACTCATTGTTGAATTGGTGAAAGAAGATAAAACAATGACTGAAGTAAGTGTTGTTGCTCAATGAAGTAGCAGATGGTTGGAATAAATATGGCAATTTCTTCATGGAAAACTTTATTGGAACCACCTAATGCCTCCCTTTGCAAATTCAAAATCCAGAAGTACTTCATTTCTTCTATTCAAAAAAAAAAGGTTGAAAGTTACCAGCAAGGAAGACCTCATTGTTTATAATTATGCATTGGGATATTCCATAAGGTATCAGCTAGATTCTTTTTCATACGATTATAGCAGCAATATCAGCCAGTTTACGGATATCCTCTTTTGCAGAAATAGATACAACAGCTGAAGTAAAAACTCAATTTCTAAAAAACAGGGCACGAACCTACCTTGGCTCCAGACTTCATTTCATGCGCTCATTATTTGATAGTACTGTTACAGAAGATGGATTTATACTTGAAAAATTGGATGGCCCTAATAATTCAAAAAGCACGCTTCTAACCGATATATACAATACTGCAGATTATGCGGCAGATAGCACAGGAGATGTAACTATTGGATGGAAAGGCACTTACAGAGTTAGTTATAAATCAGTATTACCTGATAAGAAATTCCTCGAAGCATTTAAACTACCTCTCAATACCCGATACCAGATAACTTTATTAGATCTGGGTAATGGCTTTGTAATAGAAGAGAACGGTTACTTCTATGAACAATCCGATGTTATCAATACTGGATATTGGGCCTGGAAGAAACTGGCGGAGGGGTTGCCGTATGATTATGAATACGAATAAGCTTAATCCAATAATCTTTTTTACCGCAGAGGCGCGGAGACGCATTTTGTGGTAAACTCAATCTTATTTTGAACCACAAAGACTCAAAACACGAAGGACCACAAAGGAGTCTGAATTTATTTCACTAAATACGTTTTATCAGTAGGAACATCTTCGTAAAACTTTGTGCCCTTTGATTCTTTAGTTCAAAATCAATAAGACTTTATTCAATAAACCGCGTCTCCGCGCCTCTGCGGTAAAATGTTCCATTTAATCACTTCCCCATCACCTTCTCCCACAATTCCGGAATCCTCTTTATCCAAACTAATTCTTTCATCTTTTCTCTGGCATCAAGTACTGGCGTACCAAATAGACTTTACCGCCTTCAAGAGAAGATGGCACACCACTTTGTGCATTGATAACTGCATTATCACCAATAGAAAGAGTTTTACTGATTCCAACCTGTCCCCACATAACAACACCGTTTCCAATTTCAACGGCACCTGCAATTCCCACCTGGGCAGCAATAAGACAATTCTTACCAATAACGGAATCATGGCCGATATGAATCATATTATCCATTTTAGTACCACGACCAATCACTGTATCATGACTTACTCCCCTATCAATTGTACATCCAGATCCTATTTCAACATCATCGCCTAATATCACTCTGCCGCAACTTTCCATTTTACGGTACCAAACTTCCCTGTCTTTTTTTGTATTGTAATAAAAGGCATCACTCCCAATTACAGTCCCTGATTGAATGATGACCCTATCGCCTATTACACAATTATCCAATATCGTCACATTGGGGTGAATGCGGCAATCTTTTCCAATCACTACATCATGTCCAACAAATACTCCTGGTGCCAAATAGGTTCCTTCACCAATTTGAGCAGTATCGCTTACTAACTTGGTTGCTGGAATAAAAGGGCGAAAATGTCTTACAATTTTCAGATAGGCTTCGAATGGCTGTTCCACCACCAACAAGGCTTTTCCCTCGGGGAAACTAGTTTCTTTATTAATAATTATGAAATCGGCAGCCGATTGTATACACTTATCATAGTATTTAGGATGATCTACAAAAACCAGATCACCTGATTCTACTTTATGGATTTCATTGATACCTGTTGCCATAGCCACCTTATTACCTATCACAGTTGCTCCAATAAGATTGGCAATCCATTCTATTGCTACGGGTGCTGGGAATTTCATATAAATGCTGTTTCGACAAAAGTAATACACAGACAGGGATGAGAAACTATTTTTCCACAATACCCCAATCTCAATACATATGTAAAAGTACTTGAGAAGCTAAAAAATAATCAGTTCTCCCAATGAAAAAACCATTGCAGTTATAGGTCGAAATCAGTTTCATTATAGATAAATCATAAAATTTACCAATGAAAAACAGGAAAATTATAGAAGCGAATAAAAAAATAAATCGGTTTTGAATTTATAATAAACAACATCTACAACCATTATTTGAAATGTCGAAAAAGGATTTTCCACAATTCAATTCATAAATGTTAATAAAATTCTTAGAAAAAATTTTTAATATAGAAAAAATATTATTTAATATTGTGTAGGGAAATTTATTTCCCGGTACTTACTAACCCATCCACATATTATCTCCTGGTTCACCAGGAGATTTTTTTTTGTGTTTTCCGAAGAGAAACAAGCTTTTTCAAAATAATAAACTCATTCCGCTACCTTCCAAACCCCTTCTGGTAAGAACAATGCCGAACTTCAAACTATTCGTTACTTTGCATCAAATTGTACTTTATGATAAAATCAATGACCGGATTTGGAAGGACAGAACAGAAGATCGGGGATAAAACATTCCTGATAGATATTAAGTCGCTCAATGGAAAGCAATTCGAGTTATCATTGAAAATGCCCGCCTTCCTGAAACCGTTTGAATTTGAAATACGTACGCTGCTATCAGAAAAACTCGGACGTGGTACTGTAGACTGTACTATCAGCCTGAAAGAAAGTGGCAGTGCAAAACCAGTAAGTATTAATACCAATCTGGCTAAAGCCTATTATCAACCTATTGCTGCATTGGCTGCTGAATTGAATCTCGATCCCTCACAAGTACTCAGCTCCCTACTGAAATTACCGGAAGTTATTACTCCAACCGGTGAAACATTAACAGATGAGGAATGGGATCTTTTCAAACAAGTAGTATTCGCTGCCATAGAAGACCTGAATCTTCATCGCCTGGAAGAAGGTAAGAGTCTGGAAAAAGAACTATTGCTCCGTATCAACAATATAGCTTTTCAGCAAGATGAGGTTATTAAACTGGAGCCACTTCGTAAACAGAAAATAAGGGAAGGGTTGGTTAAAGTGCTGGAAGAAAATGTAGGGAAAGAAAATTATGACCCTAACCGTATGGAACAGGAACTGATTTATTATATAGAGAAGATAGATGTAACAGAAGAACAGGTTCGTTTACGTAACCACCTTACTTATTTTAAGGACATCCTTAATGAAGAAGCAGATGGAAAGGGCAAAAAGCTATCCTTTGTACTTCAGGAAATAGGAAGGGAAATAAATACCACCGGGGCAAAAGCCTACGATTCTTCCATCCAGAAATGCGTGGTAATGATGAAAGATGAATTGGAAAAAGCCAAAGAACAGATATTGAATGTTCTCTGATGCCTCCGGATTATTATTTTTGTAAAAATAGCCGACGTTTGAAAAAACTATCTATCCTTTTCCTGGTTGCCGTTATCGGTATCAGTTCATGTACTACCAATGGATTATTCGAAAAAAATGTAGCCATTCCAAATCATGCCTGGGATAGCCGTTTTCAACCTACTATCCAATTTGATATTAGCGATACCACTTCCCTTTACAGGATTTATATTGTGTTACGCCATACCGATGCCTATCGTTTTAAGAATCTCTGGTTAAATATTGGAGTACAGCCTCCCGGCGACTCTATATATGTAAACCGCCGTAACCTTTTATTGGCTAGTGATGAAAAGGGATGGTTAGGAAAAGGAATGGATGATATATTTGAACATCGCTTGCTGTTAAACGAAAAACCAGCCCCTTTCAGAAAGAAAGGCACATACACTTTCACTCTAAAGCAACTGATGAGGGAAGATCCACTTGAGAATATGATGAATGCAGGTATCCGCATCGAAAAAGTAACCGAGTAAGCCTTTCCATGGCCAATACAGATAAAAGAAAATTAGCAGTCGCCACATTGGTATACTGGACTCTCCTGTTCTACATCATCGCAGCTCTTGTTTGGTGGTTCATATCACTTGAAAAACAAAACCGCGAGATGCATGCACTAAGTTAGACGACTTAAAAAATCCATGCCCAAACCACTGGAGAAAGTATAGAAAAAGCAACTTTATCACTGGAACAGGAAAAGGACAGGAATACTACCAAATATATTGCTGAAGGGCTTACTTTCCTCGCATTGATACTTTTGGGTGCCGGCTTTGTTTACCGTGCTGTAAGAAGGCAATTGAAAACGCAACAGCAGCAACAGAATTTCATGATGGCGGTAACACATGAATTGAAAACACCTATCGCCGTTGCTAAACTTAATCTGGAAACTTTACAGAAACATCAACTCGATGAAACCAAGCGGCAGAAACTGATCCTGATGACCATACAGGAAACTAACCGCCTCAATAGCCTTACCAATAACATTCTCGTTTCTTCTCAACTCGAAGGAAGTAGCTATTCCCTTTCAAAGGAAGAACTGAACATGTCTGATTTGGTAAAAGGGACCATCACCGATTTCAAATCCCGATTCCCGCTGAGGGAATGGGAATTGGAAAAGGAAGACGATATTGAACTCACAGGAGATACTCTGCTATTGACCATATTGCTTAATAACCTGCTTGAAAATGCCATGAAGTATTCTCCTGCAGGTAAACCCATCACCTGTAGCCTTCATAAATCTAACCAAGCCATTGAACTGAAAGTAAGTGACGAGGGTTCTGGCATCCCGGATATTGAGAAGAAACGCATCTTTGATAAGTTCTACCGGATTGGAAACGAAGCCACCCGTACCGCAAAAGGAACCGGCCTGGGACTGTACCTTTGCAAAAAAATAGCTTCCGACCATAATGCAGACATTTTTGTGACAGACAATACGCCTTCAGGAAGTAATTTCATTGTCAGTTTTAAAATAAGGTAAAGCAATGCCCCCAAATAAATTATCCATATTACTGGTTGAAGATGAAGAGAACCTTCATGAAGCTCTCAAGTTGAACCTTGAGTTGGAAGGATATGAAGTAACTTCTGCATTTGATGGAAATATGGCCCTCCAGAAAGTCCAGAACGAATATTTCGATCTGGTCATTATGGATATCATGCTGCCGGAAGTGGATGGCATTCATGTAACAGAAACTATCCGTGTAAGGAATAATGAAGTACCCATCCTAATATTAAGTGCAAAGAATACCAGTGCCGACAGAGTTTTAGGATTAAAGAAAGGGCTGATGATTATCTCACAAAACCTTTCAATCTTGAAGAATTGTTACTAAGGGTTCAAAAGCTGATTGAGAAAAATAAAAAGATGTTGGATAAGGACACTGTTGGCGTCACTTATACATTCGGAAAAAACAAGATAGATTTCAAGGCACAGGAAGCAGTCAATAAAAATGGGGAATTGATACAGCTAAGCAAGAAAGAAGCGATGCTGTTGAAATTGCTTATTGAAAACAAGAATGAAGTGGTACCGAGAGAAAAAATTCTACAAACCGTTTGGGGTTATAATGTTTATCCAACCACAAGAACCATCGACAACTTCATATTAAACTTCAGGAAATACTTTGAAGAGGATAGTCGTAATCCTATTTACTTTCA
The DNA here is from genome assembly GCA_016721085.1 of Chitinophagaceae bacterium. Taxonomy (GTDB): domain Bacteria; phylum Bacteroidota; class Bacteroidia; order Chitinophagales; family Chitinophagaceae; genus Endoryza. Next base: position 9,806 of record JADKJI010000015.1, read on the forward strand.
TTCCGTAAGAGGCGTGGGTTATAAGTATAGCGAATGATTGACTTCTTAAGCACCACTATCATTTCCGGAAATAATTCACCAACACTGTACTTTTTTCAAGAAGTTCATCTTTGACGGAATCGTCACTATCATCTGTTGTATATAAGGCCCAATCGCATTCCTGTTGTATTGCAATAAGATTACCTATAATTTCATTTGGGGTCTGCTTTTGACGCAACACTTCCTGGATTCGTAATTTATTTTGCTCTGAAGGAGGCAATCCGCAGTAGTCACCTGAAACCTTCCATAAGCTGGCCTGTAATTCTCTATAAAAAGTCTTTGAATCATTAGTAGCAAGAGCCTGCTGCGCTTTTCGCAAAATATCTTCTGTTGAAGGAACCTCTTCTTTTACATGAACTACTGTGTCTGTTGTTACTTTATCACCAGATGTTGCTTTTCCTTTACCCCTAATTATCTGGAATACAATCCAACTTACAATCAATACTGCAACAATAGCAAACCAATACAATTGACGGGGTATTGAACTATCATCAACAACATTAGTTTCAGTTGAAGCAGGAGGTGCTGCTTTTTGTACAGCAGGGAGAATAGCCAATGTAACCGGATTTGAATTGGCTGATTGGTATGCTTTCGTTGCCGGATTAAAATAATGGAAGTTGGCAGCTGGAATCACTACGGATCCGGAATCTGGTGCCGTAAAGGAATATTCAAAACTTTTATATCCCTGTAAAGGGAATACATATTTATTATAAACTTCTTTTACCTCAGGCTCTGCAGTATCAACTCCTTTTGGCCAATTGACCACAGGTGGAATTAACATGGGAATATTCCCAGTTCCATTGATTATAAGCCTGATCTTAACCAGATCACCAGCATGAATCGGTTCTGAAGGTGTAACCAATGAAAGTGTAAAAGCCCCAATACCACCACTGAAGTTTTCTGGTTGTCCATTCTCGGGTAAAGGAATGGCTTCCAGTGTTAATGGTTGCGATTGAACAGTTGTTGCATGATCATAAGGCGTCATGCTGAAAGAATTATCTGTACCGCTCTTTTGTAATAGTTGGCTAAGTTCGTCACTGCTACCATTCTTGGCTTCCTTTCCAATTTTCATAAAATGAACGGTACTGGAGATTTGGGCGGGTTCTAATTCAAATTTCCCGGCTTGCAATGGAAACAGTTGCACCTTTCTTACCAGGTTCACATAATATCGCTGACCATTATATATCTCGATATCTGGTTTACTTTCATAAGCATCTACCATTTCTACTACACTGAACCCTGTAAGGGATGGACGTTTAAGTACCTGTGAAGTGGTATTGATACGAGAGTAGAATTTATAAGTAACCATCACCCCTTCCCCAACATAACAACGCGTCTTACTCGCAATAGCCCTCATGAAAAGATGGTCTGCTATTTTTTTCTCTATAGATTCACCTGGCTTTAATTCCGAATTCTTCTCAATAGGAATATCTGGATTCAATGGTTCATAGCCTGGCTGAGCGGGTATCCAATCCTTTACTATTTCCACCTTGGTTGAACTGAATTGTTGCCATTTTCCATCAATAAATCCTTTGGCTCCGGGAATGGTATAGCGCCCGGGCTTATTAACTGATAACACAACAATCTTGGAATACACCTGCAACAATCCAGTTCCCGATTGAATAACCGTGCTTTTGCTATCAAAGCTATCATGCACTGTAAAGGAAGAGAAAGAGGGAATACGAAACTGTGGAGGTTCTTTTGGATCTTCAACAATATACTGAACCTGAAAGGTTTGTCCTGCCACTAACGGCCCTTCACTCACTGCCGCATAGAATTTTGCCTGCCCAATAGCAGCAAAATTGAACATGGTCAGCGACAACAGTCCCCGATTACCAACAGCCAGTGTATCTTATTCTTATTCATTGCAGAAAACAAATATAAGTAGGGCAATCGGCTGGGGCAATTCCCAAATACGTTAAAAGCGGGTTAAAGGGATGAGCGGCGACCATTAGATAATTCAGGCAAACCTTTGGATAACTGGAAAAGGCTGTTACATCAGGTGCCATTTACCTTGCTGCCATAAGAAATTCGTTAACCATTAAACTTCCCTTTTTTTATGAGATACAGTAAGTTTTTAGCCTTCGTCCTTGTAAGCAGTCTATTTATCGGCTGTGCAAAAAAAAGTTCTGCACCACCTCCACCACCACCAGATGATGATGCTGTTGGATTGTCTGTTGGGAACTTATCCAAGGTTATTACGATTGATCACAGTGCAACCAAGTACAAATACTTATGGATTGGCCAAGGGGAAAATTATGTAAGTCGCACAGATATCGACAAGACCTATAGTCTTACACAATTAGCTTCAGAGAAAGATTGCAAATGGAAGGTACAACCAGCAAGTTCTGCAGTAGCTGCTGCAGGTTCGGGCTCAGGGACCATTGCAACGCTTGACAAACAGGAAGTTATTTTCCGCTCTGCCAAAAATGATGTTCAATACTGGGGTGTCTCCAAAGGAGGGGACGTTGGTGGACATGAAGAATGGAGACTATCCAATTTCAGATTCGATACAAAGCCCTCGCCTGTTCCAGATTATATTCGCTTCATACTTCATAAACAAACCGACCGAAACGGAGTACATGCTTATACGATAGAAAGCAAGTTTAAGCCTGGGTGGTACCTAATGAATACGGGGCATGCGATTATGACAATAGGAGTTGGAATTTATGAAGCTACCTCATCAAACCCGGCCGCAATATTTGAGTTCCATTAATTGATCTTTTTATTTCCTACACTTTCAAACCAGTTATATGAAGAAATATTATTGGCAGCTATTGCTATGCCTGGCCCTGATCCCTACCCAACTATTTTCTCAAGCCGTGGGTATCGGTACCAATACCCCGCATGCGAGTGCGCAGTTGGATGTGACGAGTACTACGAAAGGAGTGCTTTTCCCAAGAATGACTCTAGCTCAAAGAAATGCTATTGCCTCCCCTACTGCAGGCTTGATGATCTATCAAACTGATAATACGCCAGGGTTTTATTTTTTTGATGGCACATTATGGCTGGCTGTCAATGCTGGAGGTACAAATTTATGGTCGCTAAATGGCACTTCCATTTATAACACTAACGGTCAAAATGTAGGTATAGGAACAAATAACCCAACAGCTCGTCTTGAATTAGTTGGAAGTATGATTCTTTCACAAGGAAGTATGCTTCTTTCACAAGGAAGTCCACTTATTTTGAAAGATGATGCTGCTTCAAACTCTACGAGTATCCAATTCCGGAACAGTACAGCTACATCCCAATTCAGTCTTAATCACCTGGGGGGCACATTAGATGTATTATGGCTTGAGAGCCCGGCACATTCTATTGACTTGGTAATGGCTGCCAATGGTAGAGTTGGCATTGGGACATTAGTACCTTCTGTAAAATTTCATGTATTGGGTTCAGGTGAAGTATTGCGGGTAGATGGAACAGATCCTCAAATTGGATTAGCACAGGCTGGAGTATTAAAAGGTGTATTGAGATTAGGAGGTAATGATATCGTTATTGGTAGCCCGGCATCAAATGATACAGGCAGAGTGATATTTAGAATAAATGGAGGAGATAGAATGATGTTACACCCAGATGGAAGAGTCAGCATTGGAACAGCATTCCCTGCCACCGGCTATTCTTTAAGTGTAAATGGAAAAATAATCAGCAGTGAAGTAAAAGTACAATTACAGGCGAACTGGCCAGATTATGTATTCGACAAATCATATACCAGGCCCTCCTTGTCACAACTGGAAACATTTGTTGCCTCCAATAAGCATTTGCCAGGCATTCCTACTGCATTAGAAGTAAAAAAAGAAGGAATAGAGCTTGGTGAAATGAACCGGAAATTGTTAGAAAAAGTGGAAGAGTTGACTTTGTACATGATTGAAATGAACAAACGAATTGATTCTCTTGAAAAGGAAAACAAGCAACTAAGAAGCTCAAGTGAAAAATAAGTTTGAAAAAAGTAAACCATGAAACAACGTCTTCATTTATATTATATAACTGCCATTATTTTCTGCTGTTGCACACTGTCCATTAAAGCACAGAAAGAACTTGAAACGAAATTGGCAGGATTGAAAAAAATGAGTGCCATCAGTGCTACTATAGACAAATACTTTCAATCAAAAAAAAGTGCAGCTAATGGAGTTCTAACTAAACAGGATGAAAAAGACCTGAAACATTGGAAACGCTGGGAGTATTTCATGTCATCCAGATTGGATGAAAACGGGGAAATTGTAAATGTATCAGAAAAAATTTTTAACCTAACTCAACAATACAGAATTCAACAAACTGATCAACCTGATCTCGCTTATGGGAATTGGAGTTTTTTAGGGCCCAATTCAACAGGTGCTGGTATTGGAAGAGTAAACAGAATTGAATTCCATCCAACAGATCCTAATACCGTTTTTATTGGAACTGCCCGTGGGGGATTATGGAAATCAATAAATGCTGGCCTAACCTGGCAATGTTTAACACCCTTCCTTTCCAGTTTAGGTATTTCAGGAATAGTAATCGATAGAAATAGTCCAAATATCATTTATATATTAACTGGAGAAGGAGATGCAAATATTGGCGGGTTCACTGAAAACTATGGCTATATAAGTTGGTCAATTGGGGTATTGAAATCTGTAGATGGTGGGCTGACCTGGAATAAAGTAGGAGAATTTCCAGGTGTAAGTAATCTTTTTTATACTGGTTACAAACTAATACAAGATCCCAATAATTCAGCGGTTTTATTTGCTGCTACCAGTCGTGGACTATTCAAAACTGGAAATGGTGGATTAAGTTGGATTCAAGTAAATAATCAACGTTGTTTCGATGTAGAATTCAAGCCTGGTAGTTCATCAGTTGTATATGCTTCAGTTTTAGCTTTGCAAATCCATTTATATATTCAACTCAGTCAGGTGATGCCGGTACCTGGCAACATACAATCCTGCCCGACCTTTATATTAACCATGGTCGTTCTGCTATTGCAGTATCACCAGCATCTCCAGCTGTGGTTTATTTGCTGACCAGCAACAGAACTTCTAACAATTACCATGCAGTGTATAGATCCACCAATAATGGTGTCAACTTTACACTAATGCATTCATCTCCCGATTTATTGATCAGTGACCCTACAGATCCTGGTAATGGACAGGCAGATTACGATTTGGCTCTTGCTGTTTCTCCAACTAACAGTAACGATTTGGTGGTTGGAGGCATTAATAGCTGGAGATCTACCAATGGAGGCTCTAGTTTTGTAAAAAGTACAGTACATGGAACCTCTACACTTCCTCCGCCACTTAGTAACTATGTACACGCTGATTGCCATGACCTGGCCTATAACCCTTTAAACGGTGTTCTTTTTAATGCAAATGACGGTGGAGTATGGAAAAGTACGTCAGGAGGTACTTCTTGGGATGACTTGAATGAAGGTTTGGGTATTACGCAATACTATCATGGAGTAGGAACAGACGCGCTACCCAACATGGTATTAGGTGGAACTCAAGATAATGGCAAACCAAGAACCAGGTTCAGGTGGCGGCTCCACTTTTACCCATATAATGGGAGCCGATGGTTTCGATGCCTTACTAAATTATAATGATCCCACCATTGGCTTTGCAGTCGCTAATCGCAATATATACCAGCTGACCGGATTGGGTACCACCAATAACACAGATTCCGTTCTTGAAAGCCCTAGTTTCTTTCCAGTCCTGGCTATGAATCCAACCGTCCCAACAACCATCTATGCCGGAGCCTATAATGCTTGTACGAACTGTCCGAGTATTAAAAGATCCACAAATAATGGAACCACCTGGACTACTATTCAAGGAGTCGCTACCAACTGGGCGATAGCCACTTGTCCTTCCCTCTCCTCCAGATTATACGCTGCCGGATTGGTTAGAACAGGTTTTGATGCTTCCGGTAATGAAATAAGAGATGGCAGGATTCAAAGAAGTGATAATGGGGGAACCACCTGGACAGATTTAACAAACAATGCAGGCTTTGCGAGTCAGGCAAGCATAAACGGGTTAACGATCACGGATATTGGTGTAGAGGAAACCAATTCTTCTCATGTCTGGGTCAGTTTGGGTGGCTGGCGTATTGGTGAAAAAATATATTATTCCGCAGACGGGGGCCTTACCTGGGTCAATCGCTCAGGATCATTACCCAATATCCCCATAAACTGTATCGCTTCAGATAATGCAAACAATATCTATATCGGCACCGATATCGGGGTATTTTACAGAGGAACAGCTTCCACCGACTGGACTCCCTTCTATAATGGTTTACCACAGGTACCTATAACCGACCTTATCATCAATACTGCAGCTGGTACCATAAAAGCGGTTACTTATGGCAGAGGTGTTTGGCAAAGTCTTGTCCATTCACCCTGTATCCCTTCATTGACACTGAGCGGAAGCATTGCAGGTAACCAATTTTTTGAAGCTTCCGGCGACATCAGTTCCACATCCGTTTTAACCGGAGGAGAAGGGACTAAAATTGGCATGAAAGCTACCAATTATGTTCTATTAAACATTGGATTTACAGCTTCAACTCAACAAGAATTCAAAGCATACATTGGGGCTTGCGGTAATGGCGGTGTCCCTTTCAATATACTAACCGACTCCAGTTCTCAAATGGAAATATCCTCTATTGCCCCACCGGCTAATGGAATGAAATTTCCATATGGCAACCTAACCACCATTGAAAACCTTGGACAAGCCCTAAATATTTCCATTAGAACGGCTAGAGAAGGAAATCAACAATTGTTGTTTACTGATTCAAAAGGAACCATCATCCGAAAACAAAACGATTTGAATATTAGCATTGGTGAAAGAACACTCGAAATGGAAATTGGGAAAAATACTCCTGGAACATATTACCTCTTCCTTTACCAAGACAATATCCTGATCCATTTTCAGGAAGTTATAGTTCAATAATTCGATTTGTAAAAAGGAAAAACATCCGATACCAGTTATCCAAAAGGGAAACCAGATTTATCAGGTTTCCCTTTGCAAACTCTATAGGATGCAATCAAATCATAAGTAAATCGTAATTTAATCATCAAAACAATGGCTTGAGCTTTGTTGGAAAATACAAGTCTTATATAACAATTGGATACTGCTTGCTGTTTCTTTGCATTATTCATCTGACTACCTATGCCCAAATCCCAGGTTACACCCTTCGCCATATCGGCGGACAAAACGGTCTCCCTTCCTCTGAAATCACAGTTATTCGGCAAGATCACAAAGGCTTTGTCTGGATCGGCACCAATTCAGGACTAAGCCGCTATGATGGCTATAATTTCGAAAATTTCCAATACTACAATCAACAACGGCTCGGTGCCATTAATGGCATCAGGGAATTAGCTGATAAAAGTATCTGGATTAGTACAGAAACAGGATTATTCATTTACAGAAAAAATGAATTGATCCAACTTAAATGCGATGAAAATGCCATCGCCCCGTTTTATGATATTATAGAAAAACCAGATGGGGGCATTTATGTATCTGGTGCAAAGGGACTCTACGATATTCCCAAACAAATACTACCTGAAATTCTTGATGCAAAGAATATCTCTCTAAATAAATTTCTACATCCCGTCTGGTCAAATAAAAAAAACGGCAATGAAACTATCATTGAAAAATTAGCTGTCAATAGTTCAGGCGTACTTGGCATTGGAACACATACTGAAACATATATCCTTGAAAAAAATCAGTTAAATAAGATTTGGAATGCTGAAGTAAGCTCAGATTTTATTACATCGGTGCATATAACTAATCAATCGGTTTTCAGTTTTACAAGTACCCGAATCGGTTTAAAGCGATTTGAAAAAGGAATTGTTCAAGACCTGAGCTACCCTAATGTTCCCGAACTTTTTGGAGGATATGATTATTCAGAACAAGGAGACTCTCTTGTAATATATAGTGCCGCCAACCTTTTTTCTTATAAACCAGCAAAGAACTCAATTCAGAGAACCATAGACATATCTCCACTTAATATCAAATGGTGTACTTCAATACTGGTAGACAATGAAGGAAACTATTGGCTGGGTTCTCATGAAGGCATCTACTTCCTAAAGAAAAATCATTTCACCATATTGGAAGGAAGCCTCTTTCAGAAAGTACAGGAAACCTATAGTCTTTTAGAAAGATTAGATGGAACTATGCTTGCTGGCACCAATCGCGGCCATTTATGGGAACTTACAGATAGCAATGCAAAAATCGCTTTTAAAGAAGATCCGTTCTTCACTCGCGCTGAAATACACTCATTATGGGAAGATGAAAAGCAGTGGCTCTGGTTGGGTTCCGGATATCAGGGACTCGGTGTTTTAAGAAACAACAAACTCAGTCTTTTTAAGGAAGAAGACGGATTAGCCGATAATTCCATTTTAAGCCTCTTTAGTGATTCAAAGAAAAATCTTTGGGCGGTTGGAGATAATGGAATTACAAAAATCGAAACCGACGCTTCAGAAAATATTCATTTCCAAAAGTTCGATTACACCCTACCCAATAATGCTGAATACAAACTTTACAGCATGATTGAAGGGCCAGATGGGAATTACTGGCTGGCAGGTATGCCCGGCATCTTATATTTCGATGGACATAAAATAAGTCCTGCTATTATCGATCCAAGGCTTCCAAAAGAATTCACGGCAAGCAAAATGATCAAAGACAAAAAGGGGAATGTATGGATCGCCACTTTCGATTATGGCTTATTACTATGTTATTTTGATAAGCAACATCAACTTAAGCTACTTAAGATATTTGATGAAACAGATGGTCTGTTTACAAACACAGTTACAAGTCTTGAAACCGATAACAGTGACAATTTATGGTTAGGAGGATATAAGGGCATTAGCTGTATCAGATTTTCCAAAGACGGAAATTCCCAAATAAGGAATTTCGATTCGAAAGATGGATTCCTTCCAAACAATTATCACACACTTACTTTATATAAAGACCATAAAGGGACTATCTGGACAGCGAGTTCAGCAGGTTTAGGGCATTTCAATCCCGAACAATTACTTGCTAATTCACCTACAACAACTGTATATATTACTAAAATAGAATTCTTAAACCACGATTCTACCTTATCCCTTTTCACATCCGGCTCCCAATCTCAGAAAAAAGATTCAATCGAATTACAACTACCCTATTCCTATAATTCATTGGCGATACATTTTTCTGGGGTTCACTTCTCTAATCCCGGTTCTTTACGATATTACTATCGGTTAAACGAGGAAGACAGCATTTGGAAGGAAGTTAAAGGGGGTAATTCCATAACATTCCAGCAATTAGCAGCTGGCAAATACACATTACTATTAAAAGCAACCATCGGTGGAAATATTCCAAGTGCTATCACCTATTTCCGATTTCAGATATTGCCGCCTTTCTGGCAAACCGGCTGGTTTATTGCCCTATTACTTGTCGCAATTGTAGCTGCCATTTTATTTATTATAAAAAGAAGGGATAAGATAATTCGACAACGGGAAGCCCAAAAAACAGAAATACAGAAACTGAAAGCCATCAGTTATCAATACCAACTGGAAATAGAACAGGTGATCGGCTATTTCGCTTCTTCTATAAATGAACAACCTACTATCGACCAGATGCTTTGGGATGTGGCCAAAAACTGTATCGCTAAACTCGGTTTCGAAGATTGTGTCATCTACCTGAAAGATGAAAAGAAAAACAAGCTGATACAAAAAGCAGCCTGGGGACCAAAGACCACTGAAGAAGACAGAATCATTAATCCCATCGAAATTGAATTAGGTACAGGAATAGTTGGTTCAGTAGCCAAAACCGGAAAAGCCACTATCATCAACGATACGGCTTCTGACAATAGATATATTGTTGATGACGCCATACGATCATCTGAAATAACAGTACCAATACTCGACAACGGTAAAGTCATTGGTATTATAGACAGTGAACATCATGAAAAGAATTTCTATACCGAAAGACATCTGCAGATCCTGACAACAATCGCATCTCTTTGTGCCGATAAGATGGATAAGATGAAAGCAGAACAGCAGACTCGTGAAAAAGAATTGGAGTTAGTTACACTCAACCGCGACCTGGCCACTTCCCAATTAACAGCCCTTAGGGCACAAATGAACCCACATTTTATTTTCAATGCACTGAATAGTGTACAACAGTTTTCAATGATAACTTCGACTATTCTATATTACTGGAAGACGATATTGACCCGGATGAATTGAAAATTCCTCCAATGATTTTACAACCCTTTATTGAAAATGCCATTTGGCATGGATTGATGCCGAAACAAGGGATGAAAAAATTATCTATCGCCTTTAAACTGGTTAATGATGATATGCTGGAATGTATTGTTGAAGACAATGGAATAGGCAGGGAAGCAGCCTTAAAATTGAAAAGTGAAAATCAGGCCGGAACCAATCATCAATCAAGAGGTCTACGTCTGGTATACGATCGTCTGCAATTATTACAGCAACAATTCAGGAAGCCATTTACTGCCACCATTTCAGATATAACGGATAATACCGGAAATGTTACAGGCACCAGGGTGAGCCTTGTACTTTATACCGGTTAAGCACCAGTTTTTCATATTATAATTTCTGCTTATTTTAGTGATGTGATAAAAGCACTTATCATAGATGACGAGCCATCGGCCATCAATACCCTACGGTTGATGCTGGAACGATATGTCCCGGAAATAACCGATCTGCATTTTACATCCAATCCAGAAGAAGCCCTTGAAATCATACAAAAAACACCTCCCGATATCCTTTTCCTCGACATCCAGATGCCCCTGATGAACGGGTTTGAACTTCTTAGAAAAGTACCTTCCATCAATTTTAAAGTCATCTTCACTACAGCGCATGATCAATATGCCATTCAAGCCATTCGCTTCAGCGCGTTCGATTACTTGTTGAAACCGATTGATGCCGATGAACTTAGAGGAGCCATTAATATTTACTTACAACGCAACAATACTGAACAGGTTCACGATGACCAGTATAAGAACCTGCTCAATAATATAACAGCAACGAATAAGCAAGAGTTTCGACTGGCTATTCCAACAGACAATGGCATGTATTTTTATTCTCCCGATGAAATTATCAGGTTGGAAGGTGAAAGCAATTATACCCGCCTTTTCTTTACCGACAAGAAACCTTTATTGGTTTCAAAAACCCTTAAGGAATATGATGAAATTTTAGCAGACCATGGATTCATAAGAGTACACAAATCGCATCTTGTCAATAAAAAATATGTGATCAATTATACTACTGATGGTTTGCTTGTACTAACCGACCAATCGAAAGTGGAAATAAGCCGCAGACGCCGGGATGAGGTAATAGCCGCTTTGAAACAACAATAGCTATCTTATTGATAATCAATAAAACCTCTTTCATTCATCGAAAAAACACCTACGTTCATCTAAAAGCAAGTCTCCATGCTTGCATTATGCGCTTTTAATCGCTTTTTTTGTATCCGAATCATCCGATAGCCTAACAGAGAAACCCACCCGATTTCCACTCCCCTTCGAAAAGCCGACTAAACCCTATCAAAATGAAATCGATCGTACCCGTATCTCTTAGGAGTATCATGCCAACTTTTGCCTTGTTGTTGCTGATTGAAACATCTGCACTTGCAAATACACCCACTTATAATACAAATAAGCCAGAAACTATTAATAGCAGTACCAGTCTGAAAGAATTCAGTGGCCGCTACATACAAAAGAAAATCAATCTCAATTGGTCAATGGCCAATTCTTCGAAAATCGTTTCATTTGAAGTGGAAAGAAGTTTAGGCGGACAGATGTTTGTAAAAATCGGTACTATTAAATCGAATGCAAAGAATAGTTACCAATTCACCGACAAGTTCATATTTCAACCCGCCTATTTCTATCGCATAAAAATTATTCAAACCAATGCCGACCCTATATATAGTGAAGCTATCAGCATTTCACAATTAGAAACCTCCACAAAAAGCATTATAATAAAACAGCCCGAATTACCAGACACAATCGCTTCAGTACCTATTCCAAGAAGAACGAGTACTTCAATAGCTGAACCATCACCTAAAAACAATAAACTGACATCAAAATCGTCTTCACTGACGTTCACAGGAAAGCTGCAACTAGAAATGAAAGCAGAAAAAGCGGGTGAATTATATGTAGACCTGGTATCAGCTGATAACAGGGTAAGACTTACCAGAACATTCACTGCCATCGCAGGCAACAACCATTTAGAATTAAATGAACTTGAATATTTACCAGAAGGTAATTATCAGGTAGAGATTAAGACGGGGAAGCAGGTGGTGAAGTTGAAAGCTAGTAAGTAATTTGAAAATTTGAAAATTTGAGAATAAACAGCCAAATACATGTCCGAGTATGCGGATACGCAGAGGATCTTCTCTGCGTCTCGTAGTCTCTACGGTAAAAAAACTAAATAGTTCAAACTTTACCAGCTATTAGTAGACCCTCTGGAACTTCTTGAACATTTGGAACCTATCGAACCTACTATAGGTCTCCCAACTGCGGCCTCATCACAATCTCCTCCACACAAGCTTGCACAGAAAGTTCAGAAGCTGCCTTTATCAACTTAGCAATATCTTCAGCTTCCATGATACGTTTAGGATCTATTCCACTTCCACTCCATGAATCAGTATATGCAGCCCCTGGAATTACATGCGTTACTTTTATTCCCTCAGGCATTAACTCCTTCCGAAGGTTTTTAGAAAAACCGTATAAGGCGAACTTACTGATGCTGTAAGCGCCACCATTATCATAAGCAGCTAATGATGCTATTGAACAGATATTGAATATATGTCCGCTCTTCTTTGCCATCATTGCAGGCAATACAGTTCTGGTAAGATGATAGGCACTATATAGATTTACATGAATCATTTCATCTAACGAACCTTCAGCCTCTGATAAAATATTACCAGGATTGAATAAGCCGGCATTGTTCACCAATATATCAGGTGCACCCACTTGCTCTAATACCCATTGACCAAAAGCTTTTGCTTGTTCAGGAACAGATAAATCAGCTGCCTTTACAAGCACCTTGCACGTGTCTGGATTTTTTGTGAGATCTTCTTTTACTTTCTGAAGATCTGCCTCCTTTCTGCTTGTAAGCAAAAGAGTATTACCCTTTTCAGCAAAAATCTGGGCTATAGCCCTTCCAAATCCTTTTGATGCCCCGGTTATTACTATGTTCATGAAGAATTATTTACACCACGAAGTACGATTTTTTTTGCAATAGTTACGACTTCGTATTTTGCAGGATGAAGTATCGCCACCTTTTCTTCGATCTCGACCACACATTATGGGATTTTGAGACCAATAGCCGACTTACCCTCGACACCCTTTATACTTCCCTTTCCCTTGAACAGAGAGGCATTGACGATTTCGACCGCTTCCATAAATGCTATCTGGAGCATAATGAAAAGATGTGGGACCGCTATAGAAAAGGATTCATCAAGGTGGATGAACTGCGCTGGAAAAGATTCTGGCTTACCCTTCTCGATTTCAAGATAGGTGATGAAAAACTGGCCCGTCAAATGGCTGTTGAATTCCTCGACTTGTTGCCAACCCGTACAGCCCTTTTCCCGGATACCCTTACTGTTCTCGATTACTTAAAAGACAAGGGCTATACCATGCATCTTATTACCAATGGTTTTGAAAAAACACAACATAGCAAACTGGAATACTCTGGAATAGCTTCCTATTTCGTAGAAGTGATTACCAGCGAAGGCAGCAACAGCCTGAAACCACACAAAGAGATTTTTGATTACGCCCTGTCAAAAGCAAAAACTATTGCAACAGATAGTATAATGATTGGCGATGATCCAGAAGTAGATATAAAAGGAGCAAAAAATGCCGGCCTTGACCAGATCTATGTTAACCACATCAATAAGAAAATTGATTTTACGCCAACTTACACGGTGTATAATTTGAAGGAGTTGATGGGAATCCTTTAAGGAGTGATACGTTTTACGTTATAAGTTAGTGCTCGTCTTTACTTGTTCTTTGAACCACTAAGGCTCAAAGAACACGAAGGAACACGAAGAGAGTCTGGGCATTGTAAATAATAATTAGCACAAAACATTTATGTATTCCTTCGTGCCCCTTAGTGACCTTGGTGCCTTAGTGGTTCAAAAAAATGACTTTGCTCTAAATACCGCGTCTCTGAGTCTCCGCGGTAAGAAATATTTTATTGATGCTCCAAAACTTATAACGTAAAACTTAAAACTCTGCCAACACTGTCACCCCGCCTTTCACCACCTGATTCAACGAAACATTCACCTTTGTACCAACAGGTAACAAAACATCAACACGGCTACCAAACTTGATAAAGCCATACTCCTCGCATTGCTTTACCTGCTGACCTACGGTAAGATAATTGATGATACGTTTTGCAACAGCACCAGCAATCTGCTTCACCAGTATTTCACCATGACTATTTCTGATCACTATAGAATGACGCTCGTTCTCTGTTGATGATTTAGGATCCCAGGCTACGAGGTATTTGCCTTTGTGGTATTGATTATATACAATTTCACCGCTCATCGGGTTGCGGTTCTGATGCACATTAGCAGGACTCATGAATATGGAAACCTGTAAACGCTTGTCTTTGAAATATTCAACATCGGTTATTTCTTCAATCACAACTACTTTACCATCTGCCGGACAAATAACCAGATTCTCTCCGGTAGTAAGTACCCGGTTTGGCACCCGGAAAAAAGATATAATAAAAAGAAGGAATCCGAAGGTAACAATGAATATCAGCCAGCTTATCCAAGGCCAGTTAAAGCTGAAGAATTGAAAAGACGCCAGATTAATGAATGCAAATAATACGGTTGCGATCAAAATGCTCTTATAGCCTTCTTTGTGAATGGTCATTACGTTGATTTGAATGGCAAATGTAGGAAAAAGATTAAGGGGGCTGTTATCAGGCGGTATGGATAAATAATTTCACATAAACCCAAACAAAAGGGATGGCTATCAGCAAAGAATCGAACCTGTCAAGAAACCCTCCATGTCCTGGCATAAAACTACCGCTATCCTTTACTCCGGCCAGCCTCTTGAGTTTCGATTCCAACAAATCGCCCATGGTGCCCATAATAGAGCTGATAGCTGCAATCACAATCCAGTCTACTACACTGTATACTTGTCCATAGGTAGTGAATTTACCCATCAAGGCTATTACAATAATGCTTAACACAGCCCCTCCAATTGTTCCTTCCCATGTTTTTTTGGGTGAAATGGGCGACAATGGCGTTTTGCCAATCAATGACCCAACTATATAAGCCATCGTATCATTGATCCATATAGAAAATACGATTCCCGCAGGAATGATGATTCCATAGTCAAATGATCCCTTGTTAGTATCCATCAACAAATTCCCCATGGAGCGCAAATTCATAAACAGGGCCCAGCTAAGAGAAATGTATAAGATTCCAAAAAAAGAGTGAGCGATATTCTTGGGTCGTATTTGCTTGGAGAATAATAATTCTACAATTGGAAGAGAGAAAAAAGAAATGATTCCCAACCATAGACCTATTTCATGCAAACGAATGGGACCTATATTCATGTTACCAGAAAACCACAACATCAAACACCATCCTGCCAGCATTACTCCATATCTGTGAAAAGGCGTTATTTCCTCATATCCCGGATCAATCTTCGCTACCAATTTCTGATATTCAAACCAGCATCCAAAATGAACGATACTAAACAAGAGGAAAAATGTCCAGCTATTCACGAATAGCCCAGTAAGCATCACTACTGCAAAAAGTACTGCCGTTAATGTTCTCGTTTTGAATGTGGCTATATTAAGTGCCATAATGTGGTAGTAAGATGAAAAACAGATCTGTGTTAAGCTATAAATTCATTATGTGGTGTCAACTCATCCACCTCATACACTTTTGAATAAGTGATAGTCGAAATCTTCCTGTAAAAATAGAGTATTGCTAGTGTTGCTATCAGACTCACTACTGCAATCAGTACCGGAATAGAAGGATTAGTATCAACATACTTTGGCATATAAGAAACTACCAGCACCTGCAAAGCATTATTAAAGAAATGCGCTAATATGCTTGTCCAGATACTTCCACTATACCAATAAAGTATGCCTAGAATAATTCCTAATAGCATTCTTGGCAGAAACCCTTCAAACTGAAAATGTAATAAGGAAAAAAGGAATCCGGTAATAAAAATACCAGCCCATGGACTACGTGTCATCCGAATCATGATATTCTGCAATACCGACCTGAAACAAAGTTCTTCTCCTATTGCAGGTAACAAGGCTATGATGAATACATTCACCCAAACATCAATTGGAGTATTCACTTTTAAAAAAGCCTGCATTTGCTCTAAGGCATCTTTCTCCATTGATGTCATCCAAGTTGGCAAAGGTATTTTCTGGTTTAACTCCCCCATCCAGAATACAAACGGTAAAGCGAAAAACAAAGCCACCACAGCCAATAAATACATATTAGGCTGATTCGCCTTCTTAAATCCTAAAAAGTAAAAGGGTTTGCCAGTATAAGTGATCAACGTAAAGATAAAAGCTGTCAGGAAAAAGATGACAACAGAGGATAGGCCTTGCAGCCATTTGAAAACACTCACCACCCCGGGCTTACTCCAGTCCATTTTACCACTCATTAAAGGAACCCCATTCATTTGTAACACAATGAGGCTCAGTATTCCAAACAAAAGAAAAGAGGCACCGAAAAGACCTAAAAAAATTGCCAATTGTTTGCCTGGAGAGGGGATCCGTAAATGTTGATTCATGGCTGGTTATTACAGTATTTAGTCTGTAAATTTGCAGGCTGCAAGATAAGGAAAAGGGCGTTGGGCGGGAGAAAAGCAGCAAGTAATACGTTATAAGTTATAGGTTTTAAGTTTTAGGTTATAAGTAATACAAGTCCAGATAATTCCCGCTTATCCTCTTGAATATTAAATAGTAAGAAAGTAGATGTCGGTCAACATAGGTAAAATATCGCTCCCGGATTTCCCGCTATTACTCGCTCCAATGGAAGATGTGAGTGATCCTCCTTTTCGTGCCGTGTGTAAAGACAGTGGAGCCGACCTCATGTATACCGAATTCATCAGCAGCGAAGGTCTCATACGCGATGCCATCAAAAGCCGTAAAAAGCTAGACATCTTCGATTATGAACGACCTGTAGGTATCCAGATTTTTGGAGGAGATGAAGACAGTCTGGCCATGGCAGCAAAAATTGTTGAAGTAACCAACCCTGACTTGCTTGATATCAACTTCGGATGTCCGGTGAAGAAAGTAGCCCTTAAAGGTGCTGGTGCCGGTGTATTGAAAGATATCGACCTCATGGTTCGGCTTACTGAAGCAGTTGTGAAAGCCACTTCCTTACCCGTTACCGTAAAAACAAGATTGGGTTGGGACGATAATACAAGAAACATTGAAGAAGTAGCAGAACGTTTGCAGGATGTTGGTATAACTGCTTTAGCCATACATGGACGCACCCGCACTCAAATGTATAAAGGCAGTGCCGACTGGACCCTTATTGGAAAAGTGAAAAATAATCCCCGCATCAAAATCCCGATTTTCGGGAATGGAGATATCGATAGTCCTGAGAAAGCCCTTGAATACAAGAACCGCTATGGTGTTGATGGTATTATGATCGGTCGTGCTGCCATCGGCTATCCCTGGATCTTCAATGAAATAAAACATTTTGTTGCCACAGGCGAACATCTTCCTCCGCCATCATTAGAACAACGTGTTCTTGTTTGTCGCAAACATCTCTACAAATCTGTAGAATGGAAGAACCCTATTGTCGGCATCAACGAAATGCGCCGCCACTATGCCAGCTACCTCAAAGGACTTCCTAACATCAAAGAATACCGTAACAAGCTGGTAACTCTAAAAACCGTTGAAGAGATTGATGAAGTGTTGAATGATATTTCAAGGGTATATGCAGGTTATACTTTCGAGAAAGCACCCATAGAGTTGATAGATTATCATGAGAAGTGTCCAGTGAACTAGGGTGTGGTGAGTTCTAAGTTGTAAGTAGTAAGTATTAAGTAATGAGTATTAAGTTGGTAGTTAAGCGGTACTCTTCTTAATTAAACCTACAATTGATACCAAACACCAAACTGCTTCCAGAATAACGAAAGGCCAGTACTTTATAAGCCATGATGCATAACAGGCCAAACCAGCTCCAACAATATTCAGAAGAAAAAAGAGAGTACTTGTTGAAGAAAGCAATTTGAATGTACTCAGGAAATAAGCAAGCAGAATCAATCCCACTCCTACAGTGCCAATCAGGTCATTGAATTCCATGAGATGCTAGTTTTAAGTAATAAGTTGTTGGTGATAAGTTTGCCTCTAATGTAAGAAAGCTTAACTTGTATTCTTATCCCTTTGACCGCTGTTGGCGCGAAAAGAGACCTCCGCGTCTCCGCGTCTCTGCGGTAAATGGCGATGTCAGTTTCCCCCCACTGCGGGGGCGTCGCGGTAGATGCGTTCCATTTTCAAATTTTCAAATCATCACATTTTCAAATTAATTTCTCAATCTCCCTCACATACTCCCCACCCCTCTTCTCCGCAAAATAATCCGCCCCTAACATTATCATCGCCTGCAGGGCCAATGTGATACCCAATCCAAACCAGAATTCTTTTTCAGGCTTACTCCGATATAAGAAAACTAATACTAACCCCGCAATTGCCAATGCAATCTCCACATAACGATAATAAACAAAATTCACCATCACTTTTTTCATTCGGGGACCCTTCTTCCTGCTGAATAAAAACCTTTGGCCTAACTCATTTCACGAAACATCCATGCGTTGCTTATCGCTTCTTGTATACACAGAATAACCGACTACTATCTGAATCAATCCAACAACCAACAAAGGCCATGCAGCGCCCTTATAAAACGAAGGACTTGATTTTATAAAGAAGAAAAATACAATCGCAAGTACTAAAGCTATTATGCCAATAATCAGGAACAACAAGCTCTCCTGCTTTTCAGCTACAAAATATTTGTGTATGAAATTCAGGTCGCGCTGGAACATAGGAAGGTATTTGGTTATTGATTCGAACCAAAAGATACCAAAATCTTCGTTCTGATTATCTTTTTATAGCTGCCTGCACTTCATCACCCATTGGGGAAATGGAAGGATCAAAATAATCAGTAAGCTGTCCTTTTTCATTTATAAGATACTTGCTGAAATTCCAGCTGGGTGCCTGACCGTTCCATCCATTTCTTTTTGGATCAGTAAGCCATTTGAATACCGGGTTCTGGTTTTCTGCCTTAATTACAACACTCTTCTTTATCAATGGGAAAGTAACTCCAAAATTCACCTTACAGAATTCTGCTATCGAGTCATCACTTGCCTTTTCCTGCTCCTTGAAATCATTCGCAGGAAAACCAATAACCACTAATTGATCCTTGAACTTCTCATGCAAAGCCTGGAGGTCGGCATACTGATTTGTATATCCACAATCTGAAGCGGTATTAACCAATAGCACCTTTTTACCCTTTAATGATTCAAAATCGATAGGCTTGCCATTGTTCAAAGTATCCTTCAAAGAATAAAAAGGATCCTCGGGCATTGCGGTTGTATTGGTTAAGACCTTGGCATTCTTATCTGCAGATTTTGTAGCCCACATCAAAAATGGGTAAATAGATTTGAGGATTTTTTGACGGATGGTCATATTTGGTGTGTTTCTGTTATCAATAAGTACATATCCCGTGAAAACCACGAAAAACATAATAATGACAATCAATGATTTTTTAATAAATACCATAACTAATACATTCTGCACATTGCTTATCTACCTAACAACCAACGCCATATTTTTGTTTTAAATCCTCCAAAAGGAGCATGGCGGAATGAAGGCTCAAACCATGTGGCCCGCTTTACAACCCCCTTCAGATGAGTGAATGTATCGAATGAGAATTTACCGTGATAGGCCCCATGTCCACTAAACCCTACTCCTCCAAAAGGCAGTTCACTATTTCCCAGATTCAATACGGTTTCATTGATACAGCCACCACCAAACCTTACATTATCAATAAAATATTTTTCAGTCGCTCCATTGCCAGTGAATACATAAAGTGCTAATGGATAAGGGTTCCTTTCTATTATTTGTAATGCTTCCGACTTATCCTTATAGGTGAAGATGGGTAATATGGGCCCGAATATTTCTTCCTGCATCAGTGGTGAATCAAGAGATACATTATCCATCAAAGTAGGACTGATATAACTATCTGCAGCATCCGATTTTCCTCCATATAGTATTTTCCCTTGCGAAAAATAACTTACCAGTGTATCGAATCGTTTTCTATTGATAATACGTGCATAGCTATCACTTTGCTGCTGGTTTTCACCATAACAATTTTCAAGCTCCTTTATCAGCACCTGAACCAGCTTTTCTTTTATTGATTCTTCCACCAACAGATAATCGGCAGCAACACAGGTTTGTCCGGCGTTGACAAATTTGCCCCAGATGATTCTCTTTGCTGCTATAGTTAGATTGGCATCAGATGATATAATACAAGGACTTTTCCCACCTAACTCCAATGTAACAGGCGATAAATGCGAGGCTGCCATTTCCATTATCTTCTTCCCAACCGGAGTACTTCCCGTAAAAAACACCTGATCGAAATGGAAATTTTTCAATAAGGCAGGAACCACTTCAGCCCCATCACCTAAAAAGACATGAATATATTCAGAAGGGAAATTCTCATTAATCAGCTTTGCCATCAATTCAGAAGTATGTACTGAATATTCAGATGGCTTTATAATTATCGTATTCCCTGCAGCAATAGCACCTGCCAGGGGATTCATAGTTATGTAGATCGGGTAATTCCAGGGAGAGATGATCAATACATTTCCAACCGGCTCAGGATATAACATGGAACTGGCAGGGAATAGAAAAAACGGCGAACCTGTTTTCCTTGGACGCATCCATTCCCTCAATCCAGCTTTCAGATCTTTTATCTCCTCATATACTCCACCCAACTCTGTCATATATACTTCCTGAGGATGTTTCCTGAGATCCTTGTACAACGCTTCCTGTATCGCAGTCTCATTATTGCGAAGCATTGCCTCTAGTTTATCAAGTTGTTGTTTCCTGAATTCAATGGAACGGGTAGCCCCCGACTTGAAATATTTAGTCTGGGCACTATAAATGGATTGATAGGAATTGTCCATAGCCTTGCAATTAGCTCTTTAAATAGAGTAATTTTGAACCAAGTTACCAAAACCGGAGAAATGACTGATGAATACTTCATGCAACAGGCCCTAAAGCAGGCGGAGCAAGCTTTTGAAGAAGGAGAAGTGCCCGTTGGCGCGGTAGTAGTTATGAATGGAAAAGTGATTGCCCGCGGCTATAATATGACTGAAAAACTAAAAGACCCAACGGCCCATGCAGAAATGATAGCGCTCACTTCCGCCTTCAGTTTCCTTGGTGGAAAATATTTGCCCGATGCCACTTTATATGTAACTGTTGAGCCCTGTCTTATGTGTACCGGTGCCCTCTACTGGAGCAAAATCACCCGAATCGTATGGGGAGCAGATGATGAAAAGAACGGACATAGAAGAATCACGAAAGATGAATTCCCCTTTCATCCGAAAACAGTAATCGATAAAGGAATATTGAAAGATGAATGTGCGGCTTTGATGAAGGAGTTTTTCAGGAGGAGAAGATCCAAGTAGTAAGTTTTAAGTTTGGCCGAACGGTTCCTTCATTTAATTTATTACCAGTACTCGGAGACGCAGAGGGATATTTCTCAGTTCGTCTCCGCGTCTCCGCGGTTATTGTATTGGCTGTTCATTTCCACATTTCCACATCTTCACATTTCCTAATTAAGGAAGCCTCTTAATCTTTATATTCTTAAACCAAACCCCACCCCCATGATCTTGTAAGGCAATCTTACCTGCCTTCGACATACCATAAGGTTTCACATCTTTCCATTTACTCTTTGCCTTTGTTGCTTCCCACTCTGGAGTCCAAAATTCATACTCCACTACTTTCACTCCATTCAGCCAATGTTCAACATGTGCTTTGTTCACAACTATTCTTGTATGATTATACTCTCCTGCTGGTTTTGCAACTTTTGCTGTTGGTGCATTCATATCGTAGTTGGAAGCACTATACTGACTTTCATGAAGCTTTGCAGGATAACCTATATCATCGATCAATTGATACTCGGGACCAGATTCATATGATGCTCCATTATCCTCTGTACAACGATAGATGATGCCGCTGTTTTCCTTTGCAGCAATCTTCCAGTCAATATCAAGGATAAAGTTCTCATATATTTCATCTGTTACAAGGTCTGCTCTCTTCTTAACGCCATCCACTTTACAGAATAATTCACCATCCTGAACAGCCCAGTCATCGGCTTGTTGGTTCTTATAATAATGCCAGCCCTTTGAACTGCTGCCATCAAATAATAATACCCAACCATCTTTCTTTTCTTTCTTCGAAAGGGTATTGTCTTTTTTCTGTTCTGGGCTATAAAAGCTGTAGAGGCCGAGTGCTACAGCTACGACTAATAAAAGCGAAACAATCTTCTTCATGTTGTTGTATTTAGGGAATGAACTATTGAATTATAATAATTTCAGATTAACAGGATCCCATTTGATAGGTTTTTCCTGGAAATAACTATCGTTACAGAGTACTGCAGGAGCAGCGGCCCTATATCCAAATAAGGCATCTTCAATAACTGGCTTACCACCACGGATGGCTCTTATCCAATTATAGTGGTGATCATAATGTGCTCCTTTATATCCCTGTTGAACTGTATAAACAGTTGTGTCTGGATCCGGCATTTTCTTGCGGTCATAGTCCGGTGCATATTGTTTCCCTTTCAACACTTCGGCATAATTGTTTGGCGGATAGGAGAAGTTGCGATACAAAGTCACTTTCTCCCAGTCAACAATCATAGATCCCTCATTTCCAACCAATCTGAAATAAGAACCATCCCGGTTACTATCCACAAAATTCACGCGAAGTGATAAGTTAAAGGCAGGATGCTTATCAGTTGAAGGATAGTCAAACATACCCAACAATACATCTGGTACATCACGTCCATCTTTCCAATAACGGATACCACCGGTACTCATGATTCTTGTGGGTCCCATTGAACTAAGGATATAATGCATGCTTGAAAGAAGATGTACGAATAAGTCACCACCTACACCGGTGCCGTAGTCACGGAAACAACGCCAGCGGAAGAAATGACGGGGGTCGAATGGTGCATCAGGCATATTCTTACGGAAGCGTTTCCAGTCAATATTCTTGGCGGAAGCATCAGCTGGCATATCATATTGCCAGGCGCCTCCGGGTGTATTACGTGCCCAGAATCCTTCCACATAGTTTAACTGTCCAATAGCACCTGCTTCAAACAATTGCTTGGCCTTTTCATTACCTAGTGAACTCATGCCCTGGCTTCCCACCTGAAGTACCACTTTATTCTTTCTTTGAGCTTCTATAACAGCAGGGCCTTCATCGATATGCTGGATCATCGGCTTTTCTACATAAACATGTTTACCAGCGTTCATGGCATCGACAGAAATATCCTTATGCCAGTGGTCGGGTGTACCGATGATTACGGCATCTATATCTTTTCGGTTCAGTATTTCCTTATAATCCTTTGTGGTGAAAATATCGTTGCCCCATTTCTTCTTTGCAGTATCTATTCGTGCATCATAGAGGTCGCAGGCTGCTACCAGTTTTACGCCAGGAATGGTTGTGGCTGTATCAGCATCGGCATTACCCATGCCACCGCAACCTATGAGGGCTATCTGCACATTGTCGTTAGGGCCGAAGCTCTCTTCCCTGTTCATCTTTACTTGTTTGGCTTCATCAGTGGCGGCTTGTACCATTCCTGGCAAGAGGCTGGCTCCAACAACGGTTTTGGCCATTTTGCCGATAAAATTCCGGCGCGATGAAGAATTGTCGGGTCTTTTACTCATATCAAATTTCAATTAGAGGTGGTTGAAAAGGATGAAAAAGGAAGATACGTTAAAAATGAGGGGTACCTAGTTAAGGAATTGAATTTTTTTAAGGCAACCGGTTGCATACCTTTAGTTATAATTCCGCATCTCGAAGATGGATGGATTGGTGAATCCGGCTCTGCCCTTTAATTTTGTGGGTAGTAAACAATCTTATCAATAAATACAAATACACAATTATGGCTTTCACATTAGCGCCGCTTCCATATGCATATGATGCATTGGAACCACACATCGACACTACTACCATGCAAATACATCATGGCAAACACCATCAGGCTTATGTAGACAACCTGAATAAGGCAGTTGCAGGTACTGAACATGAATCAAAATCGCTGGAAGAACTCGTAGCTCAGGCTGGTAAGATATCTCCTGCTGTTCGTAATAATGGCGGTGGCCATTGGAACCATACCTTTTTCTGGGAAAGCCTGGAAGAAAATGCAGGTGGCATGCCTTCTGGTAAATTAGCAGAAGCGATCCACGCCGCTTTCGGAACCTTTGATGCCTTCAAAGAAAAATTCGCAGCCGCCGGTATGACCCGTTTCGGTAGCGGATGGGCCTGGTTACTGGTACAAGATGGTAAATTGGTGATCAGTTCTACTCCAAACCAAGACAATCCCCTGATGGATGTTGCTGAAGTAAAAGGCACTCCAATACTCGGAGTAGACGTATGGGAACATGCTTATTACCTGAAATATCAAAACCGTCGTGCTGAATACCTGGGCGCTTTCTGGAATGTGGTGAATTGGAAGAAAGTGGCGAAGCGTTTTGAAGCAGCTATCTGATAATTGGTTATAACCGGGAAGACCGGGAAGGTTGGTAAAACAAGTTTATCTATCTCTAATAGCAAATTGAATCAGAAATTTGAAGCTGATTAACTGCGGAAATTGTAAAGACCGAACGACTTGTAATTAGTTTCAACTTTAAATTCAGAAATAATTTATTTTAAGAATAGAAATGTTTTTACAACACTATATAATACTTGGCTAAAATACTTACCGCCTTCCCGGTTATCATACTCACCCCATGTACGACCTCATCCTAAAAAATGTACACCGGTTCATTGAACTAACACCGGAAGAAAAAAAACTCTTCATATCCCTTCTTAAACCAAAGAAGGTATACAAACGTCAATTGCTTTTCCAGGAAGGGAATATAGCTCACTACCAATACTTCGTTACAAAAGGATGTCTTCGCACTTACTTCATCGATAATAAAGGACAGGAACATAACGTGCAATTCGCTATTGAAGATTGGTGGACGGGTGACATGCACGGATTCCTGACACAAAAAGAATCGCGATTCAATATCATTGCCATTGAAGATTCGGAAATGCTATCGATCGACAGACCTTCAATGGAAGAGCTATATCAAAAAGTGCCTAAATTCAATAGCTATTTCCGCCAGCTGCTCCAAAATGCGTTTATCAGTTTTCAGGATCGTATCTTATCTGGCATGAGTGAAACAGCTGAAGAACGATATGTCAATTTCAGAAAGAAATATCCATCGATGGATAAACGAATTCCACAAAACCAGATAGCCTCTTTTCTCGGCATTACTCCTGAATCATTAAGCAGGGTGAGAAAAAACATGACTAATAAAAACAGGAAATCCTGATTCTCTTTTTCTCCCTGAACTATATAGTACTGGTGCTAGTCAAAAAAATTGTGTTACTTGCAATACCGGTATTCGTCCGGAATAAAACATTAAATGCATTTTTATGAAAACATTCCTTTATCTGCTTTCTTTCGCCACTATCATTTCAATTGTTGCCTGTGGTGGTCCCGGAAAAAAAGTGAAGATCATGGCCAGCGGAAAAATCACCGTAACAGGAACCACCATTGCACTTGAACCTGGCACTCAACATAACGAACAGGAATTATCTGTGAGTGGTGATAAAATCACTGTAACCAATGGAAGCGCTTCTACCGACTACCCCGTTACAGAACCCGGCATTTATATCCTAAACCTTAAGACAGATACTTTGGTAGGAAGTTATCAGAAAGTAGGAACCGAATCGGTTTCCAAAACCCTTACTCAGGAAGACCTTGCCAAAAGCATCGACAGCTTACAGCAACTGATGGCTGGCGCCAATGTAAGTGCCGCCAATCGCAACTACTGCATTGCCCCAAACAAACTAGCAAAAATAACCTCCAACCTCAATGCCGATATCATCGGGCCCTACCTCAAAATGCCCAGCTCTTTCGAAGGTGGTAAGGAATATGAGATTTATAAATTCTCTACAAATAAGGAGATGGCGGAAGTGGTGGAGAAGTTGAGGAAGCTGCAGTAGTAATTTGAAAATGTGGGAATTTGAAAATTTGAAAATGAAACAGCCGAATACAAATTAGGAAATGTGAAAATTAGAAGATGTGGAAATTGAACAGCCGAATACAACTAAAACAATTTATAATTAATCACTTTTTGCCGGTTGTTTCATTTCCACACCATTCCTCGTTATTTCGGCTGTTTCATTTCCACATTTTCTAATTTTCACACTTCCTCATTTGCATTCATTTTCAAATTTCTCAAATTCCCAAATTTTCAAATTACCCTCACGGTACCGGATCATACCCACTCCCACCCCACGGATGGCAACTACTAATTCTCTTAATAGCTAACCACAACCCTTTAAATACACCGTGTTTCTTTAAAGCTTCTACTGCATAATGTGAGCAGGTTGGAGTATAACGGCACTTGGGACCAAGCATTGGCGATATTACCCATTGGTAAATCTTTATGAGCGCAATGAAAGGGAGGCTAAGAAGCCGGAGTATTGTTTTCATGCACTAGTGTTTGGAGTCGTTTTAGGATAATGGTGAATTTTTCCTTCACCAATTCAAACTGTGGTAATTCACGACCAGTATAAATTACAAATAGTCGCATCTCTTTATTTACTGTTACTAATGAATCGAGCAAAGGTTGTTTTTGTATTCGATACGCTTCTCTGCTGAGACGTTTGATACGGTTACGGTCTACTGCCTTCTTAAAATTACGGCTACTAACGCCTACCCCTGCCTGAAGTGATATGGCAGTGCTGCTTTCTGCCGATGGCTTTATGCGGTAATACACCCTAAATGGAGTCAGTGGAAAACTCTTTCCTTCCTTGAAAAGGAAATCGATCTCTTTCCGGCTCTTCAACCGCTCTTTCTTATTTAGGCTTGCTTTTGGCATCACAAAAAAAATAGCCTCGGATAATTCCGAAGCTATAAAATTAGCTATAAAGTAATCACCCTTCCTTGCAGAGGGGTCGCTTAAATTATTTTAATCCTTTCTCGTCAGAAATGCTCAACTTCTTGCGGCCTTTCTTGCGACGGGCAGCGAGTACAGCACGACCATTGGCAGTTTCCATACGCTTACGGAATCCGTGAACAGTCTTACGACGACGCTTATGTGGTTGAAATGTCCGTTTCATATTTTAATTTTTAGCTGCTTCGCTTTTGCTTTAGCAGTGAGTTTTTTTGTTTTTGGCCCGGGAGAAGCGGACCTGTTTTCAATCCACCAACAGGTCACCACACCCATTGTTTTGTGAAAGGACGGCAAAGGTAAGGGTTGGCAACTAGAAACCGAAGTAAGAAGGGGATTTTTTATTGAATCATTTTCAAGTAAATCCAAAAAAGGCCTGATTCTCAGGGCTTCACGCCCCCAGGTCTACCTGCTGTGATTTTACCTCGCTACCATAAAAAGCCACGGCATGCCGGTCAAAATCGACCGTTGAATCGGTCGTAAAGAACTGACGCTGTCCGCCCTTACTCAATCTTGCCTTCATATCTGAATGCCTTTCAAGGTATTGGACCAAACTGGCGGCTACAATATCACCTTGAGAAAGCAACGTAATCCATTTTGGAAGGAAGGAGAATATCTTATCATAAATAAGCGGATAATGGGTGCAGGCCAGTAATACCGTATCGATGTTGGGCGATTGCTTCATGAGAGCATCCGTATACTTCTTTATGAAGAAATCGGCTCCCTCATTCTTGTATTCATCATTCTCAATAAGCGGAACCAAAACCGGGCAAGCTTGTGAGAAAACCTTCAGTTCAGGGAAAAACTTGGCAGCTTCAATCTCATAAGAACCCGAATTAACGGTTCCGGAAGTGGCCAAAATTCCCACCGACCCTGAGGAAGAATAGTTCCCTATAACTTCTGTAGTAGGCCTGATAACTCCCAACACCCTTTTTGATGCATCCATTCCCGGAAGATCCTTCTGCTGAATAGTCCGAAGGGCTTTGGCGGAAGCAGTATTGCAAGCCAGTATCACCAATGGACAGTCCTGTCTGAAAAACCACTGCACACTCTCTAATGTATACCGATACACCGTTTCAAACGACCTATTACCATAGGGTGCCCTGGCATTATCACCCAGATATATGAAATCATACTCCGGCAACAAAGCCGTAATCGCCTTCATAACGGTTAAACCGCCATAGCCAGAGTCGAATATTCCGATGGGTTGGGGCATGGGAGCAAATGTAGTGAATGCTTCAGATGTGGAATGTTTCAAATGAGGAAATGTGAAAATGTGGAGATGTGAAAATGGAACAGCCAAATACAAATGAGGAAATTAGATGATGTGGAGATGTGGAAATGAAACAGCCGGTAAAGTCTTAAATAAAAAAAGCAGCCTGAAATTCAGACTGCTTTTTTATATCTATTATTAAGTTCTTGCCGGCTGTTTCATTTCCACATCTCCACATTTTCACATTTCCTCATTTGAAACTTTCCACATTAGCATTACTGCTTAGTCGCTGCAGGCTTCGTAGCCGGAGTTTGCGGTGCTGGTGCAGCTGCTCCTGGCATTTTAATACCCAACTTCTTAGCAACCAAAGGAAGAATATCTTCACCTGCTGGAGCTACGATCAATACTTCTTTCTCGAAAACATAAGTATAACCGTTTTCTTTTGCAGCAGCTTGTACAGCTTCATTTGCTTTCTTCTGGATAGGAAGCAACAACTCTTGTTGTTTTGCTTGCAGTTGCTCCTGGATACGTTGATCTTCACCAGCGAGTTCCTGATATGTTTTTTGTAAATCAGCTCTTTTTACTGTTTTCACAGCATCACTCATTGTAGAAGTGTCCTTATTGAATTTTTCGATGTCGGCATTCAATTTCGCTTCTTTTTCCTGTGCATTTTGGATAAGAGCTGCTCTAAGTTGTTCCAATTTGGCTTGAGCTTCTTTTGTTTCAGGCATAATACCTAACAGGTCCTGAGAACTTACATAACCGATTTTCACCTGGGCGGATGCTTGATTAGTAGCAAGTGCTAAACCGAGAACCATTAACGCTGCTGTAAAAAACTTTTTCATGCGAATCATTTTTGTTTTTTCTGCCGGTTAAGCCTGTATGGCTTAGGGCTGTGGTATTATTTTAAGTTGATTAAAAACCGTTTTAAGTTGTCTGCAAAAGGCTGTTTGACGATTCTTTAACAGCTATCCCAGTTCCTTATTTAACCCCTAATTCCCTCAACACATCTTCGCTCCGGTCCAGTTTAGGGTCGGCAAAGATAACGGTAATTCCTTCACTTTTATCCAAAATAAAATCGAAAGAACGGGCTACCGCTATTTTCTGGATTGCGTTGTAAACCTTGTCCTGTATGGGTTTCACGAGTTCCTGGCGCTTTTTGAACAGATCCCCTTCAAAACCAAAGCGTCTCCTTTGCAGGTCGCGTAACTCTTTCTCCCTCACAAATAGTTCATCCTCACGCTTCTTCTTCAATTCTTCGCTCAGCATCACCTGCTCAGCCTCAAAATCGCGGTACATCTTGTCCAGAATGGCTTGTTTATCATCCACTTCCTTCTGCCACTGGATGCTGAACTGGTCAAGCTTTTTCTGGGCTTCCTTATAGTCAGGCATCTTATCGAGAATATACTTGGTATCTACGATGGCATAACGCTGGGCTTCTACAGTTACTGTAAGCAGTACACTGCAAACGAGGAAAAACAGGATTCTTTTCATGGCATTATTTTTTAGTCCGGGTATCAAATTTCTGTTCCCGAATGTACAAATTCCCTACTATTCTGGCTCAAATCCAAGCATGAAGGTAAATCTGCTCGCATCCTTCATAGTACTGCCTGGACGCATCCTGTCAAATCCAACTCCATAGTCAAATCCAAGAAGACCAAACATTGGAAGGAAGAAACGCATACCCACACCGGCACTCCTGCGCAATTTGAAAGGATTGTAGCTCTTATAGTCGTACCATCCATTGGCTGCCTCAAACCAGGTCATACCATAGATTGTACTACTAGGATTGGTAGTGAAAGGGAACCTTAATTCTAAAGTGTACTTATTGAACATGGTGAAGAACTGCTGAGCGTTCTGCTTGTCAGGATTCACCTTGGGGTCAGAGTTGTCATACACCGGATATCCACGATGGGCTATGATATCATATCCGAGTATATAGTTACCGTTCGCCAATCCCGCATCTCCCACCTGGAAGCGTTCAAATGGCGAGTATTCCAGATTGCTGTTATAGCGACCCATGAAACCATACTTGGCCGCAGCACGAATAACAAACTGCTTTGATTTATCAGCTCCGAATGCACGTCCAATTGGGATGAACCATTCAGCCGTCATACGCCATTTATGAAACTCAGGTCGACGATAGCTATCTTCTTTGGTAACCACATTATTTGAAAACAAAGAATATGGTGGAGTAAACTGAGCACTTATCAGGAAGTTAGATCCGCTGGTTGGGAAGATCGGATTAGGACCTGCAGAGTTACGACTCAACGCAATCTTGAAACTTACGTTATGCGATGTACCACTGTCAATTCCTGAGAATATGTATGGATAATTCTTCAGCTTGTACTGCGTATAACTTAAAGAATATACAAGTGTAAAGAAGTCATCAGGCCATTTCAATTGCTTACCTAATGAAACCGTTACACCAAAGTTCTTCAAAGAACTTGAGTCGCTGAATACATAACGATTGGTAGAATAATCATAGCCGCTTTGACGGAGCACACTCTTATAAACAGCAACAGTTAATGAGTTTCTCTTCTTACCACCTAACCATGGTTCAGTGAACGACAGGTTATAAGTTTGGAAGGCTTTACCGTTTGATTGTACACGAAGACTCAGCTTTTGGCCATCACCAGTAGGTAATGGATCCCATGCCTTCTTATTAAAGATATTACGGATAGAGAAGTTATTGAAAGAAACCCCAACAGTACCGGTTAAACCGATACCACCACCCCAACCGGCACTAAGCTCTAGCTGGTCGCTCGATTTCTCTTCTACACTATATTCAATGTCAACCGTTCCATCTTCAGGATTTGGAACCGGATTGATACCTATTTTCTCCTGGTTGAAATAACCTAATTGTGATAATTCACGCTGAGTACGAATAAGGTCGCTACGGCTGAATTTCTCACCTGGCAGGGTACGTATTTCACGACGAACCACATGTTCCTTGGTTTTCTCGTTACCGCTGATTCGGATATTCTTGATAGTTGCTTGTGGACCTTCCACAATACGTATCTCGAAATCTATCGTATCGTTATATACGGCAGTTTCAACAGGATCTATTCTGAAGAAAAGATATCCATCATCCATATAATAACCGCTGATGTCTGCACCTTCAGCCGATAATTGCTTACCTAACTTACGGTTGAGCGTCTCCAGATTATATACTTCTCCTTTACTGATACCTAATAAGAAATTCAGAACAGAATCAGAATACTTGGTATTTCCTTTCCATGAGATATTACCGAAATAGTATTTATGTCCCTCTTCAACTTTGATATCAACCTTAAGGTTCCCTTTAATATTATAATACTGGGTATCTTCTTTTATCACCGCATCACGATAACCGAGTGAGTTATAATATTCAATTATCTTTCCTTATCCTCATCATACTTTTTCGAATTGAACTTAGCTGGAGCTGAACAATTTGAAACGGAAATAAGGATCGATTAATTCTTTAGTGCGTGTTACTGATAAGAAACCAGCATCGTGGAAGTAATCAGAAAAGCTGTAAGGTTTATTATCGCCATAAGGACTTTTCTCAGTAGAAGGATAAAGGGTGAACTTGGTCATTTCTTTGGTGCCCTTCATTTGTTTCTTAACGCGTATCTCACTAACATTTTCGTTGTTATAGATATTCACTTCATCTACCCGTACCTTATTACCTTTCGCTACATCAAAATTGAGGATAACCGAATTCGGTAAAGCTGGATCTGGTATTTCTTCTATTTGTACGTTAGCACTCTGATAGCCCTTTTCAGTATAATATTTCTGGATAGCCTGAACCGCTGATAGCTTCACGTTTTCTGTAACAACCCTTCCTGGTACTAAACCAGTCTTACCGCGTAATTCTTCCTCATCCGATTTCTTAACTCCTCTCAAAAAGTATTTGGAAAGTGCAGGACGTTCAAAAACCAGAATCTCTACATAAATGGTAGTACCTTCTAATTTGGTAAGATAAATCTGAACGTTGGAGAAAAGACGTTGGTTCCAGAGGTTAGTCAATGCCTTACTGAAATTATCGGCACCTGGTAATTGCATTCTATCGCCCACATTTAGG
The DNA here is from genome assembly GCA_016721085.1 of Chitinophagaceae bacterium. Lineage (GTDB taxonomy): Bacteria > Bacteroidota > Bacteroidia > Chitinophagales > Chitinophagaceae > Endoryza. The sequence goes on from JADKJI010000015.1 coordinate 42,334, forward strand.
CCGGAAATAGAGATAAGCAATTGTTCATCATAGCGCTTAGTACCTGTTACCTTGATACCTCCAATGGTATATTCCTTGGGAACCCTGGAAGTCATGATTTGAAGCAACTCCGGATCAATAGAATCTGGAACAGTATCCTTCTTGTCCTGTCCCATTGCGGAACCGGTACCGGCTATTATAAAAAACAGTAAAAAAGTGCAAAAAGTAATCTTACGCTGCATTCCGGGTTGTTTAAGCTTGGGCAAATTAAAGTGAATAATTGAAATGGTTTGTTAAATAGTCGTTGTAACTGAACAACTATCAATCATAATCGAATTCACTTTTGCCATGGAATTATTTATTAAAATTTCGATGAATTAGGGTTGCTCAGGTTTTACAGGTTCCTGGGTTTCGGTCTGGATCTGTGAACTGGTTTTTCCAAAACGGCGTTCCCGGCTTTGGTAATCAAGAATAGCCTCATAGAGGTTCTCTTTCCTGAAATCGGGCCAGCGAACATTGGTGAAATACAACTCGGCATACGCCAGTTGATACAAAAGGAAATTGCTGATTCGGTATTCCCCACTGGTTCGGATCATGAGTTCAGGGTCAGGGAAAGCGCTGGTGGATAGATAGCTCTGCAGAGTATCTTGGGTGATACCATCCGGATCTACTTTTCCGGCTTTCACATCGGCTGCAATCTGTTGAACGGCATGCACCAGTTCCCAGCGACTGCTATAACTCAAGGCCATTACCAGATTCAATCCTGTATTATTCTTAGTGATATCGTGCGATTCCTGCAATGCCTTTTGAGCATATTCGGGAAGCATACTCTGGTCACCAATGATATGCAATTTGATATTGTTCTTGTTCAGGGTCTCTGTTTCCTTACGGATGGTTTCAACCAGCAATTCCATTAACCCTGTCACTTCATACTGAGGGCGATCCCAGTTCTCGGTAGAGAAAGCATAAAGGGTAAGATAGCCTACTCCTAATTCCGCACATCCTTCAACGATATCCCGCACACTTTCCACTCCATGGTAATGCCCATAAAGACGGTCTTGTCCTTTTTCCTGCGCCCAACGGCCATTGCCATCCATGATGATGGCGATATGCCTGGGCAGGCGGTTTTGATCGATATGTTCGCGAAGGCTGCTCATACCTGATTTTTAAAGGCAGCAAAGGTAATAAAAAGGCAGCAGTAGCGCTGAGATCCTTTGTCAATCTGCTGTTTGGGGTTTTATACCCTGTTTTAAGGATGAAATCACCCGAAACTTTACTGCTATTTACCTGATTTCAAGGGGATTGACACTTGAAATCAGGAGTAAAAAAGCGGTGTGTCGTCGTCTATTTCCCATTTCCCCCTTGAGCCTGAAAGATAGTTTTGATTTCAGATAATGCAGGAGGGACCTGCGGCAAACACTAACCAAAAAATTCAACTATGACACCAGGAACCTGGATCAAGAGACTTCGGATCACCAAACAACTGAAGCAAACCACTATCGCCAATAGAATGGGTATCACCCAACAGGCTTATTCAAAAATCGAAAATGCAGAATGGATCACCAAAGGCAAACTGCCCAGGGTATTAGATGCCCTCGACAGCGATTTCGATGAATTACAAAGAGTCGCCAACTTCTTTAAGTGGAAAGAAAACGAGACGATGATGATGGTGGCGGAAGATTTGCCGAAGAGGGGGTATGGGAAGAAACTGTAATTGAAATTAGAAAACTCTTTTACCGCAGAGACGCGGAGGCGCAGGGGAATTCACCTCTGCGTCTCTGCGTCTCCGCGGTTATAGTATTTTCAGACCAAATCCTATTACTTCAATTAATTTTTGACAAAACTCACAACATGAGTTCTCGCTTGCCCACTAACCCTCAATTGATAGAGACCTTTTGCAATTGGAATTACCGGCAGACTAATAGTTTGATTTCCTTCTTTCAAATTGATAAATTGGGTATAATGCAATCTGCCTGCCATATCAATAACTTCCACTTTCACTTTCTCTCTTTCATTACCGCTGATCTGGAATTGAATATTATCTCCTACCGGGTTCGGATACAATTTAACTCCTGAAGTTTTGCTTGCTGTATTTACAACAATAACTCTGCTAACACTGGAAGTTCCATCCAGATCGTTCATACGTAACCGATAAAAAGCGTTGCCATTTAGTGGTTGTGCATCTGTGAATTCATAATCTTTGGTGAGTGCTGATTGCCCTGCAGCAGCCAGTTCCCCTATTTTTGAGAAATTCGTGCCATCGGCACTTCTCTCGATCGAAAAATCGCGGGATTGTGATTCTGTCAGCGTTTGCCAGAGTAAGCGAACTGTTCCATTTTTTGTCGAGGCGCTGAAATTGCCCAGTTTCATTGGCAACAATGCGACGGCCAATTGAAGTACTTCTGCGGAAGTAAGTGCCCTATTATAAATCGAAACCTCATCTAATTTTCCGAGCATGCCATTATACTGGACGCCCGGTTGAGACATATAGAACATGGATCCAAAACGAGCGGGGAAATTATAAGCAGGCACTAGGTACCTCCTCGGACCAGAAGCTTTCAAACCCCATTTATAAAAAGCTTTAATACTCCACCTTCCCGAATGGCACAAATATGAATCCATTGTCCAATGGGTACATTTAAAGCACCAAGACTGCCGTTCTTATAGTTGAAACGAAGCTCAGTTGCGGCTCCGGGTTGCCATATCCACATTCCATATCCATAATAGTTTATATTATTATCGTACAGTCCAACAGTATGCGAAAAGGGAGAATTAACAAAAGCGACCAATGAAATACTGAAATTCTGCGTCCCGGAATAATTCAATGCTGCATTGGCAGGGTGCGTAGCATAGGCTACCACAGCACCAGTTGTAGAAGGATTATTAAAATCCATTGCTGCATTCGCCTGACCAAATTTATTGGTGGTTGCCGTGGCGCCAAAATTGGTGCCATTGATAGCATTCCCACCGGCGTCAATAAAGTTCCCATTGAAACTCCATGAAGCCACTTTATTGGGTATAACTGGTTGTGCCTTAACACAAAAGAAGGCAATAGTTACATAGAAACAGAGTAGTAATTTTTTCATTGCTGGAAGTTTTGGTGTAGAAATCCTGTTCACGTAAAACTCCAGTAATGAGGGTCATGTAACAAAAGGACTAATCCTGAAAGAAAAAGGGAAAAACCCTATTTGGGATTTTAACCGCAGCGACACGGAGACGCGGAGGATAACCGGGAAGACGGGAAGTTTTTTCACCTCCATACTGCTGCGGGGCAAAGGGTCGCTCCGCGACTAATACAGGACCATGATGTGAAAGGATAGAAGGGATGTACAGGATGGGATGTTTCTTCGAAACACTTTTTGTCTTTTACAGGATTAAAAGATTTAAGGAAATACAGGATAACAGCCTATACAAACTGGGATTGATATTTTTATAGGATTAGCGACGTATTCCAATCTCAGATAATCCCATAAATCATATTAATCCCAGTTATTCACGCACCTCAATTATTCTGGAGACCGTCGCAGTGTCTCCCGCACTGCATCTACCACTGTTATGAAGTAAGAAGGGGACACTGCGAGGCTCTAGAGTGCAGTTTCCAGACCACAAAGGTTTTAAACCTCAGGGGCAAAATGCAGTTATTCGCAAACCTTTGTGGTCTTAAACCAATCATCAATCCCAGTTTGTATTGGCTGTTAATCCTGTATTTCCTTAAATCTTTTAATCCTGTCTAAGACATAGTTGTTTCGAAGAAACATTCCCATCCTGTACATCCCTGTTATCCTTTCACATCATGGTCCTGTGTATTGGTAGCGCAGCGACCCTCTTCGTCTTTACGTCAGAAATACAATAACCGCAGAGACGCAGTGCCGCAGGGAAATACATCCCCGCGTCTCCGCGTCTCTGCGGTAAAAATTTGTAATAGTATACATCTCGAACCTTAAGGTCCAAAACTTATTTCGCTGTCGGGCAACGATACGAAGTCAAATTGAAAGAAAACGTCAGCTCAGCAAATACAAACTGATCATTCTGTTTTGGCAATCCACGCTGACGACCTTCAATACCGATGATATCTCCGGTTTCGTAACTGCGGTCTTGCAATAATTGAGCTATAGAAGGACTGCCATCTGGCAATGGAGGAAATTTATCAGCACCAACAAAGGTCTTGCTTACGTCGTCGAGGTAATCTGTATTGGTGAATCGATGTGCTACTTCAAAACCCACATTCATGCGATCGTTGATGGCGTATTTAATACCCACACCAAATGGAATACTAACAGCCATTGTATTATATGGCTTACGATCAGGATAGGCAGCTGTGCCTTGTCCTTCAGTGGCAAGGGTTCTTAAGAAATATTTCTGTCCACCCAGGTAAGCATAAGGGTCATAACTAAAGATGCCCGCTCCAAATGTGATATAAGGAGTGAAGCTATGATCAGGATCTCCTGGAACGAATTTGAAGAAATTGAAATCGCCTTGTAAAGCCAGTTCGAATATATTGGAATTGAAACTGAGGTTACGACGGCGTTGGTATTCGTTATGGGTATTGTAGATATCTGAATAGCCCAATTGTGCAAAATGCGCTGCTACGCGTAAGCCGATATAGTTACCGAATTGTTTGCGGAAGAAAGCACCGAATGCCAGCTTTGGACGATTCAATGCAGCCCTTGTATTAAGGTCTCCGAAATAATGAGCGGCTCCCAATGTAAATCCTATCTCACCTTCCTGACGGATACTCTCCCACTGCGCTTTGGCGGGTTGGGCAAAAGATAAGGCGGTTACTGCTACTGCGATAAAAGCGAATTTCTTCATCCTATATTCTTTTTGAGGGTGCTGTTTCAGAAGATTTTATGCTTCCGGCTTTCCAGCGCCCGGCTATGCAAGATACTAATTTTGACGAGCCAACGGCTTCAACGCCAGAGGCCTCTTTTTGTTATACGGAACCTGTTAATTCCGGGTGTCCAGTCCCCAACTTAATTTATTTCTTAGGGTCTGGAGGAAATTATTCTCATTCAATCGTACCAGACCAATGTTAAATGCCTCTTTCCTCACTGCTAATTGCACTTTCTTATCAACCAGCTCACGACGCGAGTCAAGCGCGCAAATGAAATGATCGGCTCTTCCTTCCACTTCGAACGAAATGATATTGTTATCCGGCACTACTATCGGCCTCACATTCAGGTTATGAGGTGCCACCGGCGTTATCACAAAACTGCCTGAGTCTGGGAATACAACCGGACCGCTGCAGCTCAATGAATAACCTGTAGACCCTGTTGGAGTAGCCACAATCAATCCATCTGCCCAATAGGTATTCAGGAACTCCCCATTGAGATAAGTATGAATCTTGATCATCGGCGATGTATCCGTTTTATGGATAGCGAACTCATTCAATCCATATGGCACATCACCGAATAGTGATTTATTAGCATCCAGGTGAATCAGGGACCTTTTGTCGATGATCATGGTCTGTTTTACCAACGATTGCACCGCACTGGGAATCTCGTCTTTACCGAGGCTAGCCAAAAACCCCAAACGACCGAAATTGATACCCAAAACTGGGATATTCTTATCACGAACCAGCGTTACCGTATCCAAAAGAGTGCCATCTCCGCCTAAGCTGATGAGGCAATCTATCGATTCATCCAAATCGCCTGAATTGGTGAAAAGGGAAAACTTATCTGGGAAACGGAAGGTTGATTTCAATTTTTCAAAGAAGGGCTGATAGATGACCGGCTCCACTTTTTCATTGGCAAGTTCATTTAGCAACTGCTGTACTTCTCCCTGTTGGTCGTAATCGAGGGCCCTGCTATAGATGGCTACTTTCATTCAGTTATTTTAAGAGATGCAGTAAAACGGCATCTGTAGAAATGTCTAGAATTCACTCTTTACGTGTAAAAATAACCCGTTTTGTCCTAATTGGTTGAAGCTGTAATCGATTCGAAGCACAAAATCATAGAAACTGACAATATCGATACCAGTACCATAGGTGTATAAGAAGCGGTTAGTCAGGGAATTCTCTGGATTTACCGGGTTGTGGCTATAGCCCATATCGAAATAGGTTTTCCAGTAAATCCGGAAAGGAATAATAGCATGTGATTTCGATTTCAGATAAGTGGGTACATTGAAACGGATCAATTCTCTCCTGTAGGTTTGTCGTGCTAAAATACCTGCCACACCATCTACAACATAGTCTTCCAATCCCCTCATATACATATCCCCATATCCAAACATCCGTTGATTGATGAAGGGTTGATGGTAAGGCAACCGTAAAGTACCCTGTGCCTGAGTGGAGAAGCTATTCTTCTTATCAAAGCTCCAGTTTTGGGTGATTTTACCGGCTACCTGCCACATATTCATTTCCTTATTGAATCCCCGCTTCATAAAATTCACTTCTCCCATCCATCCGGTAAGAGGATAAGGAATATAGTCAACATTGAAATAATTGAGACTATAAGAAATTTCAGGATACCCAATCTTGTTCTTTCCATTAAGGAAATACTTCGGATTGGTCATGACTATCTGGCTATCCACTTCCTGATAAGTATATGCTAACCGAACAGCATGGAAAGTGCGTAATCCGGGACGATAGGTATAATCAATATTTCCATACCATCTTTTTATTCCACTAAGCGTATCGTTGAATGCCTGTTCATTATCAATTGTTGCATAATTGATTTCCTTATTGTAGCTATAGGTGAACCCAACCTTATAGCCATGCTTCAGGGTTTTGTCGGCATAAGGTTGCTCGTATTGTAACTGTAACTGCTTCGTATAACCGGTAATTAGCCAGAACTTCAGTTTATCATTTCGTCCGGTAAAATTATTATAGTTGAATTTGAAACCATAGTTAAGACGATCCAGTCCAGTTCCCTGTTTAAACCATTCTGCCAGGTTACGATCCACTGGTTTTATATAGGGCAGCGGGAAAATATACCAGCGTTCCTTTACTTCAATATGAATGTCTACATAATAGCCGCGGAAAGCTTTAAGGGCTACAACTACATCTACAAACAGGGTAGTGTTCATCAATTGCTGGCGGGCAATTTCGAATCCTTTTACCAGATCGGGCAGATAAACGGAATCTCCAGGCTTAAAGGGCAGTTCCCTTCCAATGATATAGGGCTTTGTTTTTCGGTTGCCTTCGATAATTATATCTCCGATTATGAAAGAGGCGCTTGAATTTGGTTTTGAATAGAGGCTATCATTGATGTCGCCAACGGGCTGGCGGTTCATCATATCAATTACAGCAGGTTGTGCCCGGAGTATTAGTCCGCAACAAACAAGACAGGCAATTAATAACCCGCGATATATGATGCTCATCCACATGCCTGTAAAGGGCTGATTCAGCTTATATGATGAATTAATAGGTACCGGACGAAGATAAGAGATGCCGCATTAAATATTCAGGTAGTTCATCAAATGGTCATAATTGCTGCGTAACTCATTTTCGTAGAGTTCTTCTCCAAAAAGTATTTTATCTGGTAATCATACCTTTGGAAAGTAGCGATGATATCGGAGATTTCGAATTTATTGATCTTAAGAGTAACAAAAAACGTATCGGTGCTATTATCCCAATAAGTGTTCAGTTGGGTAATCTGCGCATCGTTGGTTTCCACCAGTTTACTGATTTCAGAGAAGGAAAAACTTCTTTGCTCCATCTCCAGCACAATAACCGCACCGGGTTCGCTGGCGCCAGTAAGTCGACCCAACTGAAGAAGCAGATCGACAGCACTGATAACCCCTACATATTCCCCATCTTTCTCCGTTACTGGCACTACCGACAAATGGTATTCATTAGCAGCCTGGATAGCTTCAATGAAATGGGTATGGGCATGAACAGTAACTTTTGAAAAGTGGTCGACAATGGATTGGAGCAATTGCTGATCATCGTCCATATCAGTAAGATCGTTTTCAAAAACCAGACCCTGGTACAGGTCGTTCTCTACAACTGGCAGTTCGGATACATGGAACTCATTCATAAGTTCCAGTGCCCTGGCGGCAGTATCCTGAAGGTTCAGGGTAGGGATGGCGGTGGATATGATTTCTTTATTCAGCACACCAAATGGTTTTAGGTTTTTGAAGGGTTGAGGACCAAATGTTTATTCAATTCCTGTTAGGAATATCCTAAAGCTGGCTCTCTATAAAACGATTAAACCGGTCAATTATTTAAACAAGACGTAAAATATCAGGCAACCGCTGCCGGCTGATTCAACTTTGTCAGAAATTTATGAAGGATCTTGTTGAATTCGTCTGGCACTTCCATCATTGGAGCGTGACCACATTTATCTATGAAATGCAGCTCGCTGTTAGGGATAAGGCGGTGGAATTCACGACCTACGAAAGGAGGTGTAATAGTATCGTTATTGCCCCAAATCAGGAGGGTTGGCTGCTTGATCTGGTTAAGTTCTTCTCCAAGATTGTTGCGAATGGCACTCTTGGCTAAAGCAATGATTTTTATGGCTTTAAGTCTAACATTCACTATTTCATATACTTCATCAACCAGCTCTTTGCTAGCTGTATTAGGATCGTAGAAAGTCAGTTCCGTTTTTTTCTTGATATACTCGTAATCGCCTCTTTTAGGATAGGTATCACCCATTCCGTTTTCAAAAAGGCCAGAACTACCGGTAAGAATCAGTGATTTTATCTTTTCAGGATGTTTCAGTACATGTACAAGGGCTACATGACCTCCCAGAGAGTTACCCAGCAAATGAACGCCGGTATAGTTGCGATGTTCAATGAATTTATTGACGAATTTCTCCAATCCACCTACTGAAGTATGCAATAAATCGAGGTCAAATAATGGCAGGATAGGAACAATCACTTTGTAGTGGTTACGGAAATAATCCACCAAACCCGTGAAGTTACTCATGGCGCCAAACAATCCATGAAGCAGGATTAACGGTTCACCCTCACCCACTTCAATAAACTTGAACTTTTCCACCTGTTTGATCTCGTAATCCATCTGCTGTTGTAATTCGGTCTGTCAAATAATCGCTAAAATAACTGTTTTAAGGCAAATATTACATCTTCAGTGCTTAATGCTGAATTTTTTGCGAAAGATTTCCGAAAAAATCTTCCAATTGAGTGAACAAGTCTTTGAATACCGGAATCCATTTCCCTATCCCATCAATCACAAAAGGCCCCCAAGGTTGTATATAGGCGAATGTCACCGACTCTTTTATGGTTTTTTCAGAAATGATATTCAATTGAACCAGAAAGAAAAGGGCCACACTTAAAAGAATCGTATAAAGAACTATATAAAAAAAAGCACCCCCGATTTTATTTACCCAACCCATCATTGCCACTTCCACAGAGGCTTCTATCAGTTTCGCTACCATCCTTATCAATAAAACCACAGCAATGAATACCGCCAGAAAAGATAATACTGGCAACCATTGTGCAGAAATATTTACAGAGTCTTTCAGATATCCTGCAACTACTGCAGAAAGTTTTATGGCTGCTGCCAAACCCACAATAAATGCCAATAACGAAAATACGGCTACAATCAGTCCTTTCTGAAACCCTCTGAAAATGGCCAGCACCATCATACCAAGAAAAGCGAGGTCAATGATCATAGGCTTCTTTTGATGTAAGCTACTGAAAACTGATTATTTACTAAGCAATTCCTTTACCAGGTTACTGATAGTTTTACCATCTGCTCTTCCTGCAAATTGTTTTGTAGCCACACCCATCACTTTCCCCATATCGGCTGGAGAACTGGCTCCTGTTGCTTCAATGATCTTTTGCAACTCCACCCTTATCTCTTCTTCGCTTAATGGTTTAGGTAAGAACTTCTCTATAACTTCTATCTCCTCCCTTTCCTTTGAAGCCAGGTCTTCCCTGTTTTGTTGAGTGAATATTTCAAGGGAATCCTTACGCTGCTTCACCAATTTCTGCAAGAGCTTTATCTCCGCATCAGGTGTCACTTCACCACCAGCACCTTCAGAAGTTTTTGCCAGGATGATAGCAGCTTTTATAGCCCTTAGACTACGTACAGTTTTTTCATCTTTTGCCAGCATAGCGGTTTTCAACTCGCCCATTATCTGTTGCTCCAGGTTCATATTTTAATGTATTAGATCCTATAATTTATTTTCTTTCAGCTGAATTTCATGGAATTTTTTCTGGAAATCCTTCGCGAATTTCTTCATTTCATCTACCAGTTCCTTTTGGTGGGTCGCCCTTTCAAAAGAATCAGCCATGGTCATAAAGGTCTGGAAATAAAAATCGGCCATTTCATCGACCATCATTTCCTTCGTCCAAAGGTCCATTCTTAACGCCGCCTTGTCTGCTCCATCCCAAAAAGAGATCATCACAGCTTTGGCTATCCTGCCATTATCGGCACTGCTGTCGGTGGCCTTCCAACTGATCTGTTCAGGTACCCGGTTGGCATCCAGTGCCACATCGATCGTTATAGTTGATTGTTGCATAGTCGTTTATTAGTAAAAAGAAAGAAATTATCCACAAAAATACCATTCTAAAGTCTTTTTTCAGGTAGAATTACCCATAAATGCAAAATACAGGCTGGATGCTGGAGGCTTAATGCTCAGTCTATCAACAAAGAAGAGCAGGATTAGTAAAATCACGATGCCAAAAAATTCGGAAAATACGGTGCGGGAAATTAAAGTAGAAACCCGTTGCGAACCGATTTAACGTTGACTAATTTTACTCTGAAATCCGATTACCTAAGTAAAACTGTACCTATGAAACATGTATACTCTAAGGTGCCCATAATCCTGGCATTCGTTGTGTTGATTTTTTACTTACCTACCCAATCATATTCTCAATGTTTATGTACTGATGGAAGTACGCCTCAAGTCTTAACCGTTCAACAGACCCGTATCATCAGGCCTATTGACGACTCTACCAATTTCGATCTTCCGCAATTTGACCCGTCTATCGGACAGTTGGTTTGTGCGAAAGTGTTCGCGAACATCACATCTGTGATTCGTATGCGACTCGAAAACGATGAGATTTATCCTTTGTCGTATAGGATCGCCTATACTCGTACAGACGTTGTTTCTGGCCCAGGTTTAACTCCACCATTGACAAACAACTTTACAAAAAACTATGGCCCTTATAACCTGGACGCATCAGACGGCAACCCGTTTAGCGGTCCGGATTATGTTGGTATTGGCCCCGACAGTGTATTGAAGAATAAAAACATCAATCGCACTGTCACTAACCTGGTTCCTTTCCTCGGTTATGGTACCGTTCCTTATTTCTATAAGGTTACTGGTAAAACTACCGTTACAGGTGGTATCAACTACATCTTTTCTGTAAGTTCACAAGACTATGTAACAGTAGGAATAAACTATAACTATTGTCCAAATGCCTTGCTCGATCTTACTATGAAAGATTTCATAGCTGTCCTCAAAGCAAGAGATGAAGTTCAGTTAAGCTGGACGACCCTCAACGAAACAAAGGGCAATCAGTATGAAGTGGAACTAAGCAGTAATGGAACCGATTTCCAGGCTGTTGGAACCATTGAATCAAGCGCTTTATCTGGAAGTACTTCTACAAAATATGCTTTCCCTTATCATATGAGTCAGGGAAATAATGCGAAGGTTTACTTCAAGGTAAAACAGACAACAGCAGCAGGTAAGGTGACTTACTCACCAGTACGTCAGATAACAACAAGTGCTGTTCAAGTAAACAATGTTGCTGTATATCCAAACCCTGCCCGTTCAAAAGTACAGTTACAATTTGAGCAGGTTCTGCAAGGTAATTACAGCATCGACCTGGTGAATATGAATGGTCAGGTGGTATTCCACAAGCTGGTAAGGCTTGAGAAGACACCAATCATCGACATTGACCTGGGAACTACTCCTCCGGCTGGTGTATATCACCTCCGCGCTAAGGAATTGACCAGCAACAAGACTTATTCATCCAAACTGATCATTTCACAATAAAACACCCATAACAAACAACGAAAAAGGCCCTGCAACAGGGCCTTTTTCATGTTGTGCGTTTACTTCATTACATTTGCTACTACCAATTAATTTTTCATGGAGTATAATACACTAAGGAACCATCTGATCATGAAGGAATATGGCCGCCATATCCAGCGCATGATAGAATACCTGCTGAGTATCGAGGATAAGGAAACGCGTCAGCGTAATGCTTATGCCGTGATAGAACTGATGGGGTTCCTGAATCCACACCTAAAGAACGTAGAAGATTTCCGTCATAAACTATGGGATCATCTTTTCCTGATATCCGATTTCAAACTGGATGTTGATTCTCCTTATCCGATCCCTACCCGCGAAACTTTGCGCTCTAAACCAAAGAACCTTCCTTATCCTAAAAGATACCCACGTTTCTCTCATTTAGGTAAGAATCTGGAACTGGTTATAGACAAGGCTCTGGTTGAAGAGAATCCTGAAAAGAAACAAGGCTTTGCCAATGCCGTTGCCTACTATATGAAATTAGCCTATAGCAACTGGCATAAGGAAAATGTACATGATGATGCTATTCAGTCGGAACTGGGCTCACTCACTAAAGGACAACTGACATTCACCAATACACCATTTGTTCGCAGTGCCCGTCCTTCAGAAATCCGTGAAAGAGATAATGGCGGACGTTTCGGTGGTAATGATTACAGGAACAAGCGCAAGCCTAATTACGGCCAGCAGCAACGTGGCGGCGGCGGAGGTGGCAACCGTGACAGGAACGACCGTAACGATCGCAATGGCGGTGGTGGTGGACAGAAATTCAAAAAGAAACGCTATTAATTCCAACTTCGATAATAGAAATAAAAGTTGAGTCCTTACTGGCTCAACTTTTTTTGTTTATCCCGCTTAGTAATACAAAATTTGACCCGGCAAACATATCCCGCTATTTATGCATTCATTTGAAGTAACAGGAGGAAAAAAACTTAAGGGCGAAATCATTCCGCAGGGTGCGAAGAATGAAGCGCTACAAATCATCAGTGCTGTATTATTAACGCCTGAAGCAGTAACTATCACTAACATACCAGATATACTCGATGTAAATCTGTTGATAGAATTGCTGGGCGATATGAATGTAAATATCGAAAGGCCGCAACGCGATACATGCATATTCAAAGCCGATAATGTAAATATCGATTACCTGCATAGTGAAACCTTCCGCAAAAAAAGCGGGCGTTTAAGAGGCTCTGTAATGCTTGCTGGTCCTATGTTGTCAAGATTCCGCAAAGCCTTTATCCCGAAACCAGGGGGTGATAAGATAGGCCGTCGCCGACTCGATACCCATATCATTGGATTTGAAAAACTAGGCGCTACTTTCAATTACCACGCAGAAGATGGCTTCTTTCACCTCGAAGCACCTGATTTAAGAGGTTGCCAGTTATTGCTGGATGAACCATCCGTTACAGGTACTGCCAATGTGGTTATGGCTTCGGCTATGGCTAAGGGCATTACTACTATTTATAATGCCGCCTGCGAACCCTATATTCAACAGCTATGTAAAATGCTGAACAGAATGGGAGCAAAAATTTCCGGTATCGGAAGTAACCTGCTTGTGATTGACGGAGTAAGCTATCTGGGAGGAACAGAACATCGTATGCTACCCGATATGATCGAGATTGGATCTTTTATCGGAATGGCGGCCATGACGCAAGGAGATATCACTATCAAGAATGCGGGTATTGAACATCTCGGCATCATACCTGATAAATTCAAACAATTGGGCATCGCTATGGAATTCATAGGCGATGATATCCATATACCTGAACAGGATATCTACGAAATACAACGATACCTCGACGGTGGTGTTCTCACTATTTATGATCATCCCTGGCCAGGTTTTACTCCAGATTTATTAAGTATCGTTCTTGTTACAGCTATTCAGGCAAGAGGCAGTGTTCTTATTCATCAGAAAATGTTTGAGAGCCGCCTTTTCTTTGTAGATAAACTGATAGATATGGGTGCCCAGATCATACTTTGTGATCCGCACCGCGCTGTTGTGATTGGGCTTGAAAGAGAGCAACAATTAAGAGGTATCACAATGAGCAGCCCTGATATACGTGCCGGGGTATCACTTCTAATTGCAGCATTAAGCGCCGAAGGAAAAAGCATTATCCAGAATATTGAACAGATAGATAGAGGTTACCAGCAGATAGATACGCGGCTTAGACAAATAGGAGCATCAATAAAGAGAATTGAGGGGTAAATAAAATTCAACACCTAACCTCACCCCCTGCCCCCTCTCCTGAAGGAGAGGGGGTAAGTATACCACCCTTTGGAACTTATTGAACACTTGAACTTATTGAACCGCCGCCCTTCTATTAAAAACTTACTCACCCGCACAGTCTTTTCAAATCTTTGCTTTTCTTTGCGCATGACTTTTGAAAACAAGATATTGATCATAACAGCCCCATCAGGTGCAGGTAAAACATCTATCACAAAACACTTGTTGAAAACCTTCCCGCAATTATCCTTTTCCATCTCTGCCGCTACCAGAGAAAAAAGAGTGCATGAAACAGATGGGGTGGATTATTATTTTATAAGTCCTGCCGATTTCCAACAGAAGATCCGCGATAATGAATTCATAGAATGGGAAATGGTATATGAAGGAACATATTACGGTACATTAAAAAGTGAATTACAACGCATCTGGAGCCGTCAGCAGTTACCGGTGCTCGATATAGATGTAAAAGGGGCTATCCATGTTCAGCAACAATATCCTGGTGGCTGCCTATCCCTATTCATAGAACCCCCTTCCATTGATGAATTGAAGCGACGTTTGATGAGCCGGGGCACCGAAACTGAGGAAACATTGCAGGCCAGGGTCAATAAAGCAGCCTATGAAATCTCCTTTAAACAGCATTTCGACCGGATTATCGTAAACGACGACCTTTCCAGGGCCTGTCAGGAGGCAGAAGCTATCATTCGTTCGTTTATTGGACTTCCATAGGACATTACCCGCCTCTTTTGTACATTCGTACTTCGATTATGAACACCATTATCCTTATTACGGTAATATTCTCTGTCCTGATGATGGCCTTTTACTCAGGAATTGAAGTAGCCTTTGTTTCTGCCAACCGCTTAAATGTGGAGTTGAAGAAAAAACAGGGAGCTGCCAGCGGCATACTTTTGTCAAGGCTTTTCGAACATCCTTCGCGTTTTATTGGCGTTATCATCATAGGGTACAACCTCTTTTTGGTTTCCTTCATACTGTTGGTTAGTACCTTCTGGAATATCTTGCTTGAAACCCCATGGGTGAAAAGTTGGCTCGATTCAAATGCTAAAGTTCCTTTACGGGTTATTCTGGAAATTCTTTTATCAGTAGGCGCAGTTATTCTTTTGGGCGATTTTATCCCTAAAGCAATTTTCAGGGCCAAAGCGGATACCCTTTTACTAATGTCGGCCAGAAGTGGTTTGCTGGGATTGAGCGACAGGATTTTCTGGCCAGTAGCCCAGTTATTTATCAGCATCTCCACCTGGATTCTGGATATCATTTTCAATGTGCGGATAGACAAGAAAAAAGAACCCTTTTCCCGGGCCGACCTGGAGCATTTCTTCCAGCAGGGAGGCGATTTCAACAATAACAATCAGGATCTCAATACAGAGCTGTTCGAGGCGGCATTGTTGCTACCCAAGGTAAAAGTTAGAGAGTGTTTGGTACCCAGGAAAGAGATAGAAGCAGTGGATCTCAGCACCTCTATGGAGGCAATCAGGAATAAAATGATTGAAACCAAATTGAGTAAACTGGTGGTATTTGATAATAATATCGATCATATTGTTGGGTATATCCATCAGCTCGACCTTTTCAAAAACCCTAACCAGATAAAAGATATTCTGCTTCCAATACCTGCAGTACCTGAAAGTATGAGTGCCAGTGATTTGATAAGAAGGTTCACAAAAGAGAGAAAAAGCATTGCCTGGGTGGTAGATGAATTTGGTGGAACAGCAGGTATTGTTACCATGGAAGACCTACTGGAAGAAATTTTCGGTGAAATAAGGGATGAATATGATGTTGAAGAGTTTGAAGAGAAAAAAATCTCTGATACTGAATATATATTTTCAGGAAGACTGGAACTGGATTATCTGAAAGAAAAATATGGCTTGATTTTCCCGGAAAACGACTCAGAAACATTATCCGGATTAATCATACACCAACATGAAACCATTCCCAAACTAAAGGAAAGGATCATAATCGGTGATTATGAATTCGAAGTGATGAATGTTAGTGATACAAGGATTGAAATGGTTCGCTTAAAGTTGTTAAGTTGATATTTTTAGCCGTTAACCATCCATTACAAGGCTTTCTTTTCATTCCCCGCACGAATACCCTTAAATTTGCTCCACTTTAAAATGTACCATGGCCCTATCGTTTTTAAGTAAGAGAAGTGGAGAAAAGACAGAGATGAGTTTTATAGACCATCTCGAAGAACTGCGTTGGCATCTCATGCGCATGGTAATTGCCGTGCTTACCATGGCCATGCTCATTTTCGCTTTTCAGGATGAGGTTTTTGACAAAGTGATACTCGGCCCTCTCAGTAAAGACTTTGTAAGCTATATAGCCCTTTGTAATTTCAGTAACTGGATTGGGATGGGTAATGCAATCTGTATGCCTCCTCCGAATGTAAACCTGCAGGCTACGGCATTTGGTACACAGTTCATATCCAGTATCTCAATTGCTTTTATTGGTGGATTTATCGCTGCTTTCCCTTACCTGTTCTGGGAGGTTTGGCGTTTTATTAAACCCGCATTGAGTGATAAGGAAAGAAAATCGGCCCGTGGCGCTATTTTCTGGGTATCCCTTTTCTTTTTCAGTGGCGCCGGTTTTGGCTACTTCATCCTGGCTCCATTCACCTTCAGCTTCCTCTCCAATTTCACATTAGGTACACAGCATATCATAAAGACCATTCCAACTCTGGATGACTATATCGATAATCTTACCAACGTAACACTTGGTGCAGGATTAGCATTCCAACTTCCTGTTGTATCCTATGTATTATCCAAGATAGGACTCATTACTCCGAAATTCCTACGCACTTACCGCAAATTCGCAGTGGTAGCGATACTTGTAGTGGCAGCTATTATCACACCTTCACCCGACTGGATGAGCCAGATGATTGTGTTCCTGCCATTGTTCTTTTTGTATGAACTGGGTATCCTTATTTCTGCTCGTATTTACAAACAGAAACAGAAAGAAGAAAACTGGGATTAATACCAAAGGGTAAATCAATTTCCACTTTACCAATCTGAAATGTAATTTTACAGCCTACAAATTCTGTAATTATGTCTTACGTTTTCGACAAAGCTTTACCTATTGCCATTGGTGCGGATCATGCTGCTTTTGATTATAAAAAAGAGCTGATTGCCTGGCTTACCCAAAAAGGATATGTTGTAGCCGACAAAGGTCTTTATGAAAACGTATCTGTCGATTATCCAGACTATGCCCATCCGGTTGCTACAATGGTAGAAAATGGGGAAGCCACCTTCGGCATCCTTCTCTGCGGGAGCGCCAATGGGGTTTGTATGACCGCCAATAAACACAAAGGCATCCGCGCCGGCCTCAGCTTCCAAACAGATGTAGCCCGCCTAATCCGCCAGCATAACGACGCTAATATCATCTGTCTTCCCGCCCGATTCATTGCTCTTGAGCAGGCCAAACAAATGGTCGAGATTTTTATGGAAACAGCGTTTGAGGGGGGGAGGCATAAAACTCGCGTAGATAAAATTTCAGCAGGCTGTTAAGTAGTTCCAGGAGTTCAAGGGGTTCCAGAGGTTCATACGAGTTGGTAGCTTTCCTTTATTGGGGGTTTAAAGGTTTTAGGTTTAAGGGTTGTTTTGGGTGTGACCGATGAATGGTTATCTTAAAGTCTTAAGAAGGTTTAAGGGTTTAAGAGTTTAAGGTTTTGGGTGTAGCACCGAAATAAATGGCTATCTTAAAGCTCCAAAAGTTGATACTTTATTGATAGTCAATCTGTAAGAAATCATTCCAAATAAAAGAAAACACATTTCTGTTCTCTTAATTAGCCTTTAGCTCTAAACTTAAAGCCTTCAGCAAAAAAGCATCCAGTATTCAGCATATAACCTTCATTTTCAATCACTTACACAGACACATTTCTGTTCTCAGCTCAAGCTTTAGGCCCTAAGCCTTAAGCCTTTGGCAAAAAGCATCAAGCTTCCAGCTTTTTTTCAAGTTCCATTAAACCTCAAAGGCACTTTCCGGTCTTTATATCCGTTGTATTTAATTATTAAAAAAAGCACCGTTTTATGAAAGCACAAAAAACCTTGAAAGTATCCCTTTTTGCTCTTGGATTAACCTTATCCAGTCTTGCTATTACAGCTCAAACTACTACCCAAACACCTCCTGCTAAAGTCAATAAAGACAAGGTAGAAGACCGCAGGGACCGTCGTGAAGATGTTCGCGACAAGAAAGAAGACAAACATGATCGTCGTGAGAATGTTCGTGATAAGAGAGAAGACAAAAGAGACCGTAAAGAAGATGTCCGTGATAAAAGAGAAGACGTTCGTGATGCCAAACATGATGGCGGCAAACGTGATGTAGCAGAAGACAAACGCGACAAACGTGAAGATGTTCGCGATAGCAAAGAAGATAAGCGTGACAAGAAAGAAGACGTTCGTGATCGTAAAGAGAACAAACGTGATAGAAAAGAGGATGTTCGTGACCGTAAGGAGAATCGGAGAGATAGGAGGAATTGAGTCGGGAGTCTTTAGTCGGGAGTCGGGAGTCAAGTCCGGAAGTCGGGAAGACCGGAAGTCCGTGGCGTTTGATTGCTTGAGAGTCTGAATTTTGAGTCCGGAAGAAAATACAAATACAAGTTGAGAAGTATTTACCGCTTTTACCGCTTTCCCGGCAAAAAAAAGAGCACCTCTGAAAGCACAAAAAAGAAAAAAGTCCGAAATGTTTGAGATGATAGTATCTCTGCATTTCGGACTTTAATTTTTATAGGAAGAATATATATAGCACCCGGGCTACTTAAGCCCCGGGTTATCACCCGGGGTCATTATTATTCAACCCCTTCGGGGTTGGGGGTAGTGTCCTAATAAACATTGGCTTCATTCGCCTTTCCCCCTACTTCCCTACTTCCCTACCCTACTACCTAACTTCCCTACTTGTATTTGTATTTTCTTCCGGACTTAAAATTCAGTCTCTCTAACAATCAAACGCCACGGACTTCCGGTCTTCCGGACTGTATTACCACCCAAGTATCCACGCAAAAATCAACGGCGCCACAATAGTAGCATCACTCTCTACAATGAACTTTGGCGTATTGATATCGAGTTTACCCCATGTGATTTTTTCGTTTGGAACGGCACCTGAATAGGAACCATATGAAGTTGTGGAATCACTGATCTGGCAGAAATAGCTCCAGAAAGGAACATCATGCCACTCAAGGTCTTGGTACATCATTGGAACCACACAGATCGGGAAGTCACCTGCAATACCACCACCGATCTGGAAGAATCCTACTCCTTTACCAGATGAATTAGCACGGTACCACTCGGTTAACCATACCATATATTCAATACCACTTTTTACAGTAGAGGCTTTCAATTCATTCTTGATAACATAACTGGCAAAAATGTTACCGGTTGTGCTGTCCTCCCATCCTGGTACTACAATCGGGATATTCTTTTCAGCAGCAGCAATGATCCAGCTGTCTTTTGGATCGATTTCATAGTACTGTTTCAGGTCTCCGCTCAAAACTACTTTGTAAAGGAATTCATGCGGAAAATAGCGTTCGCCATTTGCTTCGGCATCTTTCCATTGTTTAACGAGATGCTTCTGCAATCTTCGGAAAGCTTCTTCTTCCGGAATACAAGTATCGGTTACACGATTGAAGTGGTTTTCTAGCAAATCCCATTCGTCTTGTGGTGTAAGGTCGCGGTAATTAGGAACTCTCTTGTAATGAGAGTGTGCCACCAGGTTCATCACATCTTCTTCCAGATTGGCACCGGTACAACTGATGATGGCGATCTTATCCTGACGAATCATTTCGGCCAGGGAAATGCCTAATTCAGCGGTACTCATGGCTCCGGCAAGGGTAACCATCATTTTACCACCTTCGTTCAAATGGGTTTCGTAGCCTTTAGCAGCATCCACCAGCGCGGCAGCATTAAAATGGCGATAATGATGCTGAATGAAATGAGAAATGGGTCCTTTATTCATTTTTAATAGAATTTAATACCCCGCCTTCAGATCTTTCGGCAGAAGGCGGAAAGAGACGCTGCGGACAATGGGGCAAAAGTAGGAAAGCAATTTGAAAATTTGGGAATTTGAAGATTTGAAAATGTGAAGAATGCCAATTTGAAAATGTGGAAATTTGAAGATTTGAAAATTGAACAATTAGGAAATACAAATGAGGAAACTCCAGGGTAATACAATTTAAATAATTAATCATTGGACTAGCCCGCCGTTTCATTTCCACATTTTCTAATTTCCACATCTTCACATTCTCGAATTTGCACATTTTCAAATTAAAAAAAGCCTCCCCGCTTTCGCAGAAAGACTTTCTTTCCAACTAAAACCAACTAGAGAAAACTATTGCTGCTCTTTAACTACTGCTTATTCGAGTTCTTTTCTTTCTTTTTTATAAACTTCCCAGCTTGATGCATCTGAAGATTTCAACACAATTCTTGTGTCGGCATTTTCGATGGTAACATAATAACTGGTTTCATTGCCTGTGGCCATTTCGAAAAGATCGGTGATCCAGAAATCGTTATAATCTTTTTTCAGGTCGTTCAACAAATTGATTGGCAATTGGCTTGATACGATATTGCGCGACATAGCCAGTTTTTCACCATTCGATGTGTAATATGCGAACATCACTTGTCCGTTGATAGTGAAAGTAACTTTAGAGAACTCTCTTCCATTATCCCACTTTACATCTTTTGCATTGTTGAACTCTTTCGAGAAGGAATTTGAAGCTTTCTGATTCACACCTTCATTGTTGTTGGCAAAGCTGCTTACTCCAAGAACTAAAAGGAGGGCTACACTTAAAATTGTCTTTTTCATCTTACTATTTATTTTTTTAATGTTTTATAGTTTTTCTTATGCTATATCTGACGCAGATGGATCGAAAATGTTACAAGGATTATTTATTTATTTTCGATTTCTTTAAAACCGCTGTGCTACCATCATAATATGCCTGCACATATAATTGCTTTTCATCATCTTGCAGTTTCACTATATAACTGGTTTCATTTCCAGTTACAAATTCAATCACTTCCACTACGCTTTGTTTTTTGTATTTCTCTGTAATCGCTTTGCTTACAAGCATTGGGAGCGATTCCTGTTTAACAAAACGTCCGGTAGCTAATAACTGACCATCTTTGTCGAAATAAGCATTCAGCCTTACATTATTAAGGACAAAAGTGGCGTGATACAGGTCTTTTTCATTGAAAGACTCCCAGTTAACATACTGAGCTCCTGCGAATTCTTTTTCAAACGACTGGCGAATTTGTTTTGAAATTTTTTCATTTCCAGTTGCAAAAGCGGCGCCTGAAAAGGCGATGGCGAATAAGGCCGACACAAAAATCTTTTTCATAACTTTTTTATTTTAGATAAGGTTTAATGATACTGGTACTGATCTGAGACACAAAACAACTTCATCTGCACTGCTTCCGGAAGCGGTTTTAGGTGAACGACGGTTTTTTGCCGACGAAATACCGAAAAACAAAAACGAAGCGTTTTTTCTTCTTACCAACCCAGTATTCAAATAGCTGTCACTTATAAGTACGCAACAAAGATATTTTTGTTACACCCCCATGTCAAGTGAATAGTGACTAGTGGAAGGCATTGTTATCAATTGTTAATGTGTATTGGTGTACGTTACCGTACACTGAGTTTATGACCGGTAGTAAACAGGTACTAGTGGAATACTATGGGTTAAATTGGGTTAAAAATGTGCGTGTTAATAAAATACTAAAGAGTAAGAAATTTTTTTGAGTACACTCATTTTTCACAGCAGAGACGCGGAGACGCGGTTTTTTAAATCAAACAAGATTTTAAGTTTGTGAAGACACAAAGTTTATCTGAAGAACACAAAGAAATACTTGGTACTTCTAAATTTAAATTAGTATTAATAAGTAAGGAATCTCTCCTGTTTCTTCGTGTCCTTTGTGTCTTCGTGGTTCAAAAAAAAATAAAGAGCTGGCTAAATACTGCGTCTCCGCGTCTCTGCGGTTAAAAAATAAACTATTTACTACCTAATTTTACTCTATGAATTATCTCGCCCACGCATACCTCTCTTTCCGCAATCCCGATTGGCTGGTGGGAAATATGATCAGTGACTATGTAAAAGGGAAACAAAAAGAAAACTATCCTGAAGGAATAAGGGATGGCATACAATTACATCGCTTTATCGACTCATATACAGATAATCATCCGGCTACGCAGGAAGCAAAATTGATTTTTAAACCTGAATACCGTTTATATAGTGGCGCTTTTGTTGATATAGTATATGACCATTTCCTGGCTACAGATAAAAACCGATTTACAGATGATGGCCTGAAAGATTTCGCTGAATGGGTGTATGATACACTGGATCCCTATCAACACTTGTTTCCTGAAAAGTTCGGTCGCATGTTCCCCTATATGCGAAAACAGAACTGGCTATATAATTATAATGCCCCTTATGGAATGGAGAGAAGTTTTGAAGGCTTATCGCGCAGAGCCTTATATATAAAAGAAACAAATACAGCATATCAGCTTTTCAAAAGCCAATATGCTGCATTAAAAGATTGCTATGAAGCATTTATAGATGATGTTGAATCAAATGCAAAGACATACTCTGCACAGTTTCCAACATATTAGAATACTTTAAATCTGTCGAAGCAAGCTCTTTCTAAATCTTCCCTGTCATCTGGATGGGCGATATTGATCAATAGCTTAGCCCTTTGACGCAGGTTCTTACCATATAAATAAGCCATTCCATATTCAGTTACTACATAATGGATATGTCCACGGGTAGTTACCACACCAGCTCCTGCTTTCAGGAAAGGAACAATTCGTGAAACACCTTTATTAGTGCGTGAAGTAAGGGCTATGATGGGTTTTCCTCCTTCGCTAAGGGCTGCTCCCCGCATAAAGTCCATCTGACCTCCGATACCAGAATATTGCTTTATACCGATAGAGTCGGCACAAACCTGTCCTGTTATATCCACTTCAATGGCAGAGTTGATGGCTATCACCATATCATTCCTTCTTATTACATGGGGGTCGTTCACATAATCGATATCGAGGAAGGCGAAAGCCGGGTTGTCATCGATATAATCGTACAAGCGACGGGTGCCAACTGCGAAACTGGTAACTGTCTTATTAGGATGAATCCTTTTCTTACGGTTATTGATAACCCCTTTCTCCATCAGGTCTATAATGCCATCGCTGCACATTTCGGTATGAACACCCAGATTCTTATGGGTATGAAGGGCTTTTAGTACAGCATCTGGAATTGTACCGATTCCCATTTGGATGGTACTGCCATCTTCAATCATTCCGGCGATATACTCGCCTATTTTAAGCTCATCCGGACCGGTTTTCAGACCATAATCTTCTTCCGGGAGGGGGGCATCATGGAAAACCATGCTGCTGAAACGGCTGATATGAATCAGTCCGTCACCATGAGTGCGAGGTACTTTTGGGTTTATCTGTGCAATGATATGAGGGGCAGTATTTACAGCTGCCCGGGCAATATCAACGGAAGCGCCCAGACTGCAGTAGCCGTGAACATCTGGGGGCGATACCTGAACAATAGCCACATCTACCGGAATGGTATTCCTGAAAAGATCAGGGATATCACTTAGGAAAACAGGGATAAAGTCGGCCCGGCCTTCGTTTACAGCCGCCCTAACAGAATCGGAAACGAACATACAGTTGATTAGAAAACTATCCTGGTAGCCAGGTTTATCTACTTCTATATCGCCTTTTACTGTTATGAATACGAGTTCTACATCCCTCAATCTATCTTTCTGTTCTGCCAATTTCTTGAGGATATAGTGTGGGGTTTGTGCACTACCATGAACGAAAACCCTTTGGCCGGATTGGATTACTGATAACGCCTCTTCAGGGGTTACATATTGGATATGTTGATGCATAATGGATATTTGTGCAAAACTAATGTTAGAATTGGTTTATGTGATTGACAAATCTCATAACATGGCAGGAATTTTGTTTTTGTATTTTTCGATTATTTTTGCTCCTAAACTCAACCGAATGAATCAAAAGGCATGTCTTTCGCTTTTGGCCCTATTTATTAGCTTTTCTGTATTTAGCCAGGCCCGTTTCCCAGTTATTGATAAATCACCAATGGATATTTGCTATTATCCGGTAAATTACCCTATTCTGAAGATACAAAATAAAGCCACTGAGCCACTGATTGTTCGTGTAAGCTATAGCCGACCTCAAAAAAATGGGCGTATGGTTTTTGGAGAACTTGTTGAATTCGGAAAAGTATGGCGACTGGGTGCAAACGAAGCCACCGAAATTGAATTATTCAAAGATGTAAAGATTGGCGGTAATAAGTTGAAAAAAGGACGATATACCATTTATGCCATACCTGTAGCAGACAAATGGACAATCATTTTTAATAAGGAGACTGATATATGGGGCGCTTTCCAGTATGACTCAAAGAAAGATGTACTCCGTATTGATGTTCGTACTGAAAAAACTTCTGAAATAAATGAGGCCTTTTCGATGGTATTTGAAAAAAATGCTACTGGAGCTAATCTTGTAATGGGATGGGATGATGTAGTAGCAAAAGTGCCATTTACATTCTAATAAAAATTATTATCTATAAAAGCCCTGCCTTGTGCAGGGTTTTTTATTTTCCGAAAAACCGTGAACTAAACCGATATTTATACCATGTGCGGTATAGCAGGAATCATATCTAATACCCCTTCCCATTCAGTAGACGATGTAAAAAAAATGGGCGAGGCCATCAAACACCGGGGACCTGATGGCGAAGGCTATTGGGCAAGTTCCAATGGAAAGGTATTATTTGCTCACCGACGCCTCTCAGTTATTGATTTAAGTGCAGCTGCTGCGCAACCGATGCATTATAAAGACAACTACACTATTGTTTATAATGGAGAACTCTATAACTATAAAGAACTAAAAGCCACTCTTGCTCAGAAGGGATATAGTTTTAGGACACAAAGTGATACGGAAGTAATTCTGGCAGCTTATGATTGCTACCGCGAAGAGTGCACTTCTCATTTCGATGGTATGTTCGCTTTCGTAATTTGGGATGAAGCCCGGCAATTGGTTTTCGCTGCCCGTGATCCTTTTGGAGAAAAACCATTTTACTACCATTATAACAATGATCATAAAACTTTCTATTTCGCTTCAGAGTTGAAAGCGTTCAAAGCAATAGGGTTACCATTAGTAGTAGATGAAAGTCAGCTATTATTATATCTGACAACTGGAAGCATAAGCACTAATCCAGATAGAAGCCAGACCTTTTATAAGGATTTCTACAAACTGGCTCCTGGTCACCAATTGCTTTTTACTTTAAGTTCTCCAAATGCACCGGAAATTTCTGCTTACTGGAATCTGAATATAGCAGAATCAAAAAATATAATTACTGCTGAGGCTATAGAACAATTCAGGGGGTTATTGGAATCATCTGTTGTAAAAAGAATGCAAAGTGATGTTGAAGTAGGAACAAGTTTAAGTGGTGGATTGGATAGTTCAACGATAGTAGCACTTATAAATCAACTCCCTGAAAAACCGGAGCAATACCAGCAACATAGTTTCACTGCCAGTTTTCCGGGATACGAGAAAGATGAATCGACTTATGCAAAAGAGGTAGCCAATAAATTTCATTTATATCAGCATATAACCACGCCTGATGCTGAAGATTTTGCCAAACAATTGGAAGCTCTCATACTTCATCACGAAGAACCGATAAGTTCGGCAAGTGTATTTGCACAATTCAAAGTTTTTGCAAAAGCAAAAGAGCAGGGAGTAACTGTTTTACTTGATGGACAAGGTGCTGATGAATTATTGGGAGGATATGACCGCTATCGGCAATGGTATTTGCAGGAATTATTATCTAAAGGACAGTTTCATCAGTTCCAGGAAGAAAAAATTGCGGGACATACCAATTCCAACTGGAGATATATCAATTATCTGGCAGCCTTCTTCCCAAATCTTACTGCCACTGAATTACAGGAAAAGGCGATGCGCCAGGCCAAACAGCAAGCCTCTCTTGAACCTAATTTCATTAAGACTCATTTCAAAAAAGAGCTTTTCCAGAAACCGGTTGTAAGAAAGCTGAATGATCTGTTGTTATATGATAGTTGTTCGGGAAGACTGGAAGAACTGCTTCGCTACGCCGATCGCAACTCAATGTATCATGGAAGAGAGGTAAGATTACCTTTCTTGCAAAAAGATCTGGCGAGATTCTTATTCACTTTGCCCTCTTCATTTAAAATAAAAAATGGTTTTACGAAATGGCTTTTACGTAAAACAATGGAACCTGATTTACCAGCAAATATTGTTTGGCGAAAAGACAAGGTTGGTTTTGAACCTCCGCAGAAAGAGTGGATGAAACAGGCGCTGATGCTTGAAATGATACGAAAGGCCAAAGAGACGCTTGTAGATAAAGGTGTGATAAGACCAGCAGCCTTGTTAGAAAAAATACAGCCGCACGATTCGTATGCGGCTGTAACCACTGACTGGCGCTACCTTATAGCGGGTGTACTTTATAAATAACCTCAACCTTTCCGGTATTTCTCATACACCGAGCTATTGCCACTAGCATCCACTTTCAGGGTAATCCAATTGCGGGCATCCTGCATTTTCACAAAATAAACCACGTCATCCCCTACTGTCACCTCTGTAACGCCAAAAAGTTCTTTTGAAGAATGTGAATTCTTGAGTTTGGTATAGATATGAAGAGGCAATAATGTTGGTTGATAATATCTGGTTGAACCCAAAATATTCCCCTCCATATCATATTGAATTTTCGACCGAATGCCTGAATAGGAAAAGCTTACGGAATAATAATCGGTGTACTCCTGCCAATGGATATTTTCTGCGGCAGAAAATGTTTCTTTAAATGCTTTCAAAACGCGTGCATTAGGGTCGTAAGCGAATGCTGTTCCGGTAACAACGCAAGCAACAAGGAGGATGATGATTTTTTTCATGGTAAAATTTTTAAATGGTTTGTACTGACTGATGTGACAATAAAACTACAGTGCCATCCTGCGCACAACAAGCCAATTGGTACGGGTGGCCGCCATTTATCATAATCTACGAAGACTTTCGCACATATTAAAAAATCCTTCATGCAAGTGAATGGCTAAAACCCTTACTGGGACTGTGTTTCAGACATGTTGCATCATTATTTCATGGGCAGGGTTAATTGACTGTTAAATGGTAATGGCGGCGGGAAGAGCGGTGATTATACCTTATCTGTTATCTTTTTATTCTGCATCTTTGCACTCTTATATCAATCTTTATGAAACAAGCTACTAAGTTCATACATGCAGGGGCACATCCTGATCCTTCAACAGGGGCTATCATGACACCTATCTATCAAACATCCACCTATGTTCAGGAAGCACCGGGTGTAAACAAGGGTTTTGAATATGCACGCAGCCAGAACCCAACACGTAAGGCATTGGAAGAAGCTTTTGCAGTAATAGAAAACGGAAAATTCGGATTGGCTTTCAGCAGTGGTGTTGCGGCTACCGATGCAGTGATCAAATTATTGAGTCCCGGCGATGAAGTGATATGCGCCAACGATATGTATGGTGGTACCTATCGCCTATTCACAAAAGTATTCGAGAAGTATGGCATCAAATTCATTTATGTTGATACTACCAATGCTGATAATATAAAAAAAGCGCTGAGCCCTAATACAAAATTGGTTTGGATTGAAACACCAACCAATCCTTTGATGAATATCACCGATATAGCAGCTGTAGCGGCTATAACAAAAGCTGCGAAAATACTGCTGGCAGTAGATAATACATTCGCATCCCCTTATTTACAGAACCCATTAGATATGGGCGCTGATCTAGTGATGCATAGTGCCACCAAATATCTTGGCGGACATAGCGATGTTATCCAGGGATGTTTGATGATGAACGATGCGGACTTACGCGAGAAATTATATTTCATTCAGAAAAGCTGTGGCGCTGTTCCCGGTCCTATGGATTGTTTTCTGGTATTAAGAGGCATCAAGACATTGCACGTGCGCATGAAACAGCATTGTGAGAATGGACGCATCATTGCCCATTGGTTACAGAAACATCCGAAAGTATCAAAGGTATACTGGCCGGGGTTTGAGGAACATCCTAATCATGCTATTGCCAAAAAGCAGATGCGCGATTTCGGTGGCATGCTGAGTTTTGAACTGAAGGATAATAGCGAAGCGGAAGCACGTCGTGTTCTTTCTTCTACTCATCTTTTCTCTTTAGCAGAAAGCCTGGGTGGAGTGGAATCGCTGATCAATCATCCTGCTTCCATGACCCATGCTTCTATTCCAAGAGAAGAGCGTATCAAGAATGGCTTGAGTGATTCACTGATACGATTGAGTATCGGTATTGAAGATGCAGATGACCTCATTAATGATCTAAACAAAGCCATCGGCTGATTTCAATAGATGGATACATCGCTAAAATCATTTTTAGATAGCAAGGTTGATTGGTACAATCAACCTTCTTTCATTAAGGACGATCCTATTTCTGTACCGCATTCATTCAGTAAAAAGCAGGACAAGGAAATAGCCGGTCTTTTTGCAGCCATCTTTGCCTGGGGAAACCGAACCACCATTATCCAGAAGAGCAAGGAGTTGATGCAACGAATGGATAATGCTCCTTATGCATTTATCCTGCAGCATCAGTCCAGTGACCTTAAAAGACTCATCGGCTTCAAGCATCGCACTTTCAACGATACCGATCTTCTCTACTTCATTGAGTTTCTGAAAATGCATTATGCAACCAATGCCAGTTTAGAAACTGCTTTTAGTAAATGGATAGAGCCAGGTGACCTAACAATAGAAAAAGGATTGAACGGGTTCTATGATTATTTCTTCTCATTAGAAGATGTACCCCAAAGAACCCAGAAACATATTGCGAGTCCGAATAAGAAGTCTGCCTGCAAGCGCCTTAACATGTATCTGCGCTGGATGGTGCGTCAGGATAAAAAAGGCGTTGATTTCGGAATCTGGAAAAAAATACAACCCTCTCAATTGGTTTGTCCCATTGATGTACATGTAGCCCGTGTTGCCAAACGTTTTCAATTATTAGACCGTCCCAATGCCGATTGGGAGGCAGCGCTGCAGTTAACGGAATATCTCCGAACGTTGGATCCTGTTGATCCGGTGAAGTATGATTTTGCTTTGTTTGCGTTGGGGGTGGTGGAGAAGTTTTAGCATACAACCCGAGATGTCATCTCGGGAGATGACATCTCACCTTAAAATTATAAGTCTCTTTCTAAAAAGAAAACAGTGAATTGGATCCTCCAACTTTTCGCCCTTTAAAATCTCGCAAATTATAAGTAAATGTCAACATAATATACCTTGTAAGTGCAATGGCATTCACATCTTGAACATAGTTTTCATTTACAATTCGATATGAATTTGAGTTTTGCTTTAAGATGTCAAATAAGAATAATTTCAATTGCCCTTTCTGTTCCTTTAAGAATAGGAAATTAACACCAGAATTCCATCTAAAAATATCTGTAGCGATTCCTGGAGATACCTGTGGGTTATGCCTGTAATTAATTGTGGATTCCCAGACCCAATTCTTTCGAATTCGAACAACTACTTCAGCATTTGCGTAATGAGTAATTACATTCAAATCTCGAAATTTAGTGCTTTGATAATCAGTATGAGACTTATTAAACATATAGTCTTGTGAAAACTCAAATATGTCATTCCAATTAAAACTAAAACTGATTGAGGCATCTCCAGATCTTGTTTTAGAAGCGCTTTTAACTCCATTCACTATTACAAAATTCCTTCCTATATTATAATTAATGCTAGGCCGTATTTCAAGTTTCCAATTATTTGAGAATTTATACTGCTTACTGAAACTTGTACTAATGTACCATCTAAACACATCGTCGACATTAACTGGTCTAGTAATTTGAACTCCATCTGGAGTAACGAACCTCTCTCGAATTATAGCATCTGTAGGGAGAAATAGTCAATTTTTTAATACTCAAATCTGAAGTAAGACCGGCGATATTATTTAATCCATTTCTTTCTAAACCATTGCTAAGGCCAGCATTCAGAAATTCATACTGTCCTGTAAGTGGGTTTAAATCATATGTTCGTATAATATTATTATTTTTAAAAACATAAAATGAATTCGAAAACCTAAAATTTACTTTTTTATTTAATTTCCGATTACCACTAAAAAACAGACCTGAATTCAGATTATCGTTACTTTGATTTCTTAATTGATTCAATTCAGTTGTTTGTACTGTCCCTTTAAAAAAAGTGCTGAAAGCATCATTCTGAAAATTATCATTCATATTATTCAGAGTAAAGCTATGGCTAATAAGTAGCCCCCCGTTTTTCTTTTTAAATGTACGGTTGTAATTCAATTGATACTCATAAGTATTCTCAATAGATTTTTTATCCTGCGCATTAATACTATTGTTCAACAATGAATCGAAATTCGTACCAGATTCAGAATAGAGATTTCATCCAGTTCTGTTCCTGTGTATAAAGATGGGAGTAAAATCAATAGATGACAACGAATCAATCTTCCATTTCAACCGAAACCAGAAGCGTTGGCTTATATCTTCATTCGTATTCTTTGTATTATTAAAAGTCTTAAGAACGGTATCTTCTAAGTACTGGCTAGTATTAGATATTGCGTTATAATTACTGTTTATTTTTCCAAGAAAATACTGAAAGTTCAGTTGTACTTTTTTAGATGGATCGTGATTAATATTTATTCCTGCTCCTGTTGATTGTTGAATTCCGGTACCTGTAGCACCAAATGAAATTCCATTAATTGCAATCCTCTGACCAAGTACCAATACTATTGGTACCACTTCGTTGAAAACCCCTAATTGAATTATGTCTCCATATCCAAATCCTGCTTTATTAATATTATTAGTATAACCAAGCATACTCACTTGTAAAGTATCTCGGAATGAATTTACAATCCCCCCAGCTTCATAATGCCCAACGGAACCCTTTCCACCACCAGCATATACTTTCCCAAACCAACCTTTCTTTACAGATTTCTTAAACTTCAGATTAATCACTTGCCCTATTCAGCCTTATTAATATCAGGATTTCTTTCCAATTGCTCTTTATCATCCATTACTTGTACCTTATCTATCAAGTCAGCCGGAAGGTTTCTTGTTGCGATTGGGATCTCCGCCAAAGAAATCCCTTCCATCAACCAATATCCTGTTTACGGCCCGGCCATTTACCTTAATAGAACCATCAGCTGGACTTCCACCCCTGGAAATTTTTTCAAGAGATCTTCCACTAAAGCAGATGGCAAGGTCTTAAAAGAGCTGCATTGAATTCAATCGTATCTTTTCTTATAGTAACTGGCGGGCGCTCAGCAATAACCAAAAATTCCTCCAGAGAGGTGGTATCTGTATAGCCGCCAATGGTACCGAAATCTAATATCGAATTTTCTGCCGTCAAAGTGAAAGAACGCCTTATCACTTTATATCCACTTGAGGTAATAACAGTACGAAGAGGAATATTGAAAGGGAGACCAGGGACTTTAAAGTTACCTTGTGGATCGCTAAGCCGGTATGTAACAATGGTGGTGTCAATAGCCTTGAAAACTGTAATGGTGGCCAGAGACATAGGTTGATTTGAAACTGAATCAAAAAGCTTTCCTTTGATAGTGCCCTGAGAAAATGAAGTCATGGAAACACCCAGCAATAATACTGTTATGATCCATTTTCTTCTCATAGCAAAGGTTTAGTACACTACAAGGTTACGAAATCTATGTAGCTTTGATATAACTTTAACAGTCATTTCTTGAATTTATACCGAATAATCGGTTATCCATCATATTAACTACATCAATATGGACTCACTTCAGGATCTATTAGCCGTTCAACAACCTGATAAAGCTCAGGCAGAACAGATGATTGCATTGATTAACGAGCTGATAGTAAATGATTTTGACAAATTGGTGCAGCTACTCTATCGCCTCGATATAGACGAATTAAAACTAAAGACCATACTAAGGAATAACCCTGATACCGATGCCGGAAAGATTATTACAGCCCTTATAATCGAAAGGCAATTACAGAAAAAGAAGTCGAGGGAAGAGTTTAGGACGAAGAGAGGGGGGGATTAGCGAGGAGGAGAAATAGAGTGAGTCGGAGTCCGGAGTCGGAAAGTCGGAAGTCCGGGAGTCCGTGGACAGTTTGAATTTGAGTGCAAAATAGTCCGGGGAGAAATACAAGTGGGGAGTCGTTAGTCGGGAGTCGGAAAGACCGAAAGTCCGGAAGAAATACAACATCCCTTTACTCAAGACTGTTACCCTGTATTAGCCTTAAGCCTTAGGCCCTAAGCCTTAGGCAAAAAAAGCATTTAGCAATAGCCTCACGCTTTCTTATCAAACATCAGCTCCTGCACCTTCTCCTTATCTTCTTTCTCATTCTTCAAATCGAACATAGTGCCGAAAACATGATCCCAGATGGTGGTGCTTACACCGAAGCCATTGTGCTCGTTCTTGTAATGATGCAGGTGATGGTTTCTCCATAATGGTTTCATCCATTTGAAAGGAGGATTCCAGGCGTGGATGGCATAGTGCATGGTTCCATACATGAGATAACCGATCATGAAACCAGGGAAGAACATAAAGGCGGTTGATCCCAGAATTAAATAGGTAGTTCCAAATATGATGGATGACAGTATCAAACTTGGTACCGGAGGCATGAACAAACGTTGCTTGTCGCGCGGATAGTGGTGATGATTACCGTGCAGTATATACGCAAATTTCTGCATGCTTGGCTTTTCACTCACCAGATGAAAAAGGAAACGATGAGCAACATATTCAAACAAGGTCCAGAAAAAAGCACCCCCTAAAAAAGTAAGGATGATTCTTGTGGTACCGAAACCATACTTTAGTTGCGCCCAGATAGATTATATAACTTAAAATTGGAATATACATACCCCAAATAACGAGGGGATGTGTTTTGGTCAGCATCTCCAAAAATGGATTCTTGAATAACCGAGCCTGACCTTTATTGTGGATTTTCTCAAACTGCATACACTTCTTTTTACCTCTGCAAAAGTAGGGCAAAAAGTTTATACTACCCTTTCAGTTCCTGCCATACCTGCTGGGCAAATTTCTCCAGACCCGGATCACGAGCCCCCATTAACAAAAGCACACAATTACCAGTAAGATGTGTTTTAATTTCTTTAACAAATTGGTTCCTATCCTCAACAAAAAAAGCATTCTTGCCTAAAGCTTTGATTTCCTGAATCAAATCGTTGGCAGATATATCCTTTACAGCCGTTCCGCCAGCATAAAAAATCTCACTCATCCATATCTCGTCTTGCGGACGAAGCACTGCAGCTATCTCTTTTACAAAATCATCTTTAAGAAATCGGGTAGGGCCATAGCCATGAGGCTGGAACCAGGCAATTACTTTTGGGGCTATAGGCTGACAAGCACTAATAGAAGCTGCGCATTTTGCTGGATTATGGGCATAGTCATCAATGAGCCAAACACCATCATGCTCCCCAACTACCTGATGCCTGCGATAGATTCCTTCATAATGTTTCAACGCCGAAGAGCAGGTGAACAAATCAACACCCAGAAGATGGGCAATAGCTACTGCAGCCAATGCATTCTCCATATTATGACGACCTACAGTGTATAATGAAAAAGGTGTATCCTGGATCACAAAGTTGATTTCAAATCCCTTCTGTTGGAAATCAAGCGCTTTATAGAACGCTGGCGAAGATGGATTACTTGAAAAATCCAATCTACTACTTTGCGATAATTGTTTTGCCAATGGATGTCCATCGTTAACCACAAAAGTTTTTGAGTTATTTCGGAACGTATTGAATACATCCATCAATACTTCTATCTCCTTATGGTCTTTATCTACATTTAACAACAATCCAATTTCAGGATGATATTGTACTATAGAACCATCACTTTCATCTGCTTCAATCACCAACCACTCTCCGTCACCCACTTTCGCATTCCCAATCTTTCCTTCTTTGATAATACTTACCAATCCAGCACCACTGATGATGCTTGGTTTCAATCCTGCATATTCGAGTATATCAAATAACATAGCAGAGGTGGTGGACTTACCCGAGGTCCCTCCTACAGCAATAGTCTTTTTACTTTCTGCAATCAGCGCCAGCAATTCAGAGCGCTTAATAATCGGGATATTGAGTTGCTTTGCTTTCTGCACTTCAAAAACCGTGTCTTCTACAGCTGTAGAAACCACCACAAGTTGCGTAAGATTGGTAATACCGGTTCCATCCTGTTCGAAACAGGAAATACCTACAGCTTGCAATTTATCACGAGTATCATTAAAAACACCAGGGGTAAAATAGCGGTCACTGCCACTTACTTCTTTCCCAACCCCTTTCAGGTATTGGGCAATTGCACTCATGCCGGTACCGGCTACTCCAATAAAAAATACATGGTTGAAATCGGCAATAGTTTTCATCATATAGTAAAATGCAAATGTACGGTGTAAGGCTTCTAGTTTAGTAACTGATCTATTTTTACAAATTGATACCCCTTAAAATTGAGCAGCCTCAATAATTCGGGAAGCCTGTTATAGAATTTATCAATCCTTTTTGGATCGGTTCCGATATGCACAAGTAATATATAACCATTCAATCCTGAAGGGGATTTGCTTTCTTTTTCAATGATCGAATTCCAAATCACTTCACTACTCCTGTAATTTTTCATATCGGGAGTAGTGTAATCGGCATTGCTCAATGTACCGGGAGTATAATTTATAATCTGTATCCCCATATCACTACTCCATTTACTAATGCTTTCATTATACCATTCGTAAGGTGGCATGAAATAACGAGGTTTGGCGAACTGTTTACCGAAGTTTCCAATAGCAGAAAGATTTTTTGAGAGGTCGTCTGTAAACTCGTCACGGCTTACCAGCAGACTATCCCTTTTCGTCCAGTCACAATATAATAAATGGCCATATGAATGGGGACCAAGGTAATGACCATCCTTTCCTAGTCGTTGAATCAGTCCTTTAAACTTTGGATTATCATAAAAGCGACCTGTAAGGAAAAAGTTTGCTTTTATCTTCTGTGCTGCCAGTGTTTTGGCAATAAAACCGCCACCGTCAGCAAATTCATCTCCTGTAAACACCAAGGCAATTTGTTTTTTGGCAGAATCGCCGCGAATAATTCCTCCTTCTTCATAACTGAAGCCTCCTTTACCGGAGGCCGTTACTTTTTTAGTGGATGTTTATCCGCCTCCTTTGCAGCTAACAGATAAATTAATGATGCGGTACCATCCATTGTAGGTTCGTTGGTACTGTAATCGCCATAATCGTCATGATATACTGCCAGATCACTTTGAAATGGGGCATAGCTATCAGGATTATACAGTACAATACCAATCAGGTTCTTGTAGATATTGGTATAAACAGGACCATCAATCAATCCGCCATCAATGGGATAATGACCGATATGTGTAAAAGCAGAATGCGGATCCACAGGTGTATCACCCCAAGAAGGCAATCCATATACCATACTCGTGCCCCATGGATTACAGCCAAAAAGCCAATCGAAACAGGCCTGTTCCAATTCCAGATAGGTATTATCACCAGTCAACTCACGATACCAATAACATTGTATGGCAAAAGAAGTAGTGAAATTATTACTGCACCAGATGAATGGGATGCCTCTGTAGAATGCATTTGATTTTGATTTCTCCCATACTAATTGAATACCCTTTTTGTAATACCCTATTAGCTGTTCCCTTCTTTGTCCTACAGATTGTTTGGCTAATTCATAATGCCCCACATTGATGAAAGGATACCATTGGTAGTGATTCGCTGTATCCTTACCCAGCCAGGGAGTTACAGGTTCCTGCTTGGCGAATGAAAATGCTTTTGAAAGGTATCCGTTATCTGGTGGGACAGCTTTTTTCGACATCATTTTATTAAATGAGGCATATCCCAGTTCCATATCATCCACCCAATTATCTTCAGCATATATGTATGGAGCCATTACAGAAGCCGTTTGATGATTGCCGGGCTTCTTATCTCCATAAGCTAATGCTGATTGGGCTTTTGCCATCAGGTCACGGACATATAGCTGGTCTTTCTTATTAAAGACCATAGCCCCCAAAGAAAAAGCACTACTGAACTTTCCGGCAATTGATGCGGCACCATGGGTATCGTTCATGAACTTGCCTCTTTGTTGTTTCTCTCCGGAAGCAAAATATACAGGTCGTTCGAAACCTCTTCCATAGAAACTATCTTCCTTGGGTATACGCATCCCGGCATGGTCACGGTCATCACCTAATTGATTGAAGAGCCAATTGGGTTTGGGATGCATCTTTGATAACCATTTCAGCCCCCACTCTGCTTCATCCAATACATCCGCTTGTCCGTTCTTCCCTTCCAATCCATTAGCCAGATGTGCATCGGTAAATCCTTGTGGAAAATCGCGATACGCCATTAGCAAATGATAAGTTGCATTGGCGGAAGTGCTGGCATACTGCAAATAGTCACTGGCATCGTGCCAACCACCGCTAACATCTATATGAGTACTGTCTTTAATTCCAGCTTTTGATCCATATAATACATAGGCATCATGGGTATGGCAGCTATCTTTCAAAAAGGATTGAAGCCACTTCTTTGCTGCCGCATATACTTGAGGCAGAAATCGGCTGCTCCTTTATAAACATCAGAGGCGATGGTGAATTCGGGAGAAGATACTCCTCCGGCCCTGATAACAAATCTTCCTTCTATATTGAATCCGCTAAAATCTAAACGATAGGTTTGCTGGAAGGGACCATAAGCTCCAAAAGCTTTTCCTGCCTTACCAGTAAACACGGTTTGGGCGGTGATGATGTCGACCAGACTGAATTCCTTCAACTCCCCATTGTCCTTACTACACCAGATAGCATTCTTCGGACCATAGGTCTTATACCCCAATTGGTTCACACGAACCCAGGCATTGACATCTTGTTTGGGAGGCTGCGTTGCAAGCAACAGGATACAAAGCAGCAAGCTTGAATATTTCATGACAGGAAGTTACAAACATTTTGAAATCGCTTAACGGAAAACAAAGTTATTGCCATCGGTAAATATTCTAAATTGCAGCACTCAAATCTTTTACTGATGAAACTGGTTTCTTATTTATTCGAAGAGCATGAAAAGCTGGCTATCCTGGTGGATGGCTATATCTACGATATGGACAAATTGCATCCTGAGCTGCCACATAATATGAGCATGCTGTTAACGTATTGGGATGACTATATATCTATGGTACAAGGCGGTGAATTATTGATAAAAGAAGGAAAAATCCATAGCGACAATGGAATACCTGTTGAAGAGGTGGACTTACTCGCGCCGGTACCTTTCCCTCCAAGTTGCAGAGATGGTTATGCTTTTCGCCAGCATGTGGAATCAGCAAGAAGAAACCGCAAAGCACCGATGATTCCGGAGTTTGACCAATACCCGATATTTTATTTCACCAATCATCATAGCATCATGGGACCGGGGCCGGTTTCCTGCATGCCCGATCATTTTGAAAAACTTGATTTTGAATTGGAAGTAGCGATTGTGATTTCAAAACACGGAAGAAATATCAAAGCAGAAGAAGCAGATGAATATATTGCTGGTTTGATGATCATGAACGATCTCAGTGCAAGAACATTGCAGATGGAAGAGATGTTATTGAATCTGGGACCAGCAAAGGGAAAGGATTTTGCAACAGCAGTTGGACCTATGTTGGTTACTTTGGATGAACTGGAATCCTATGAAATACCTGCAAAAGAAAATCATACGGGTAAATCCTGGAATCTACCGATGACCTGTACAGTAAATGGGGTTCAGGTGAGTGCGGGTAACTTGGGCGATATGGATTGGACTTTTGCAGAAATCATTGAACGTGCTTCTTATGGAGTGGATCTTCATCCTGGCGATATCATTGGCAGTGGTACAGTTGGCACGGGATGTTTCCTCGAACTTAATGGCACCGGTAAACTCAATGATCCGAATTATGTGGAGCAGTGGTTGAAAGAGGGTGATGTAGTGGAGATGGAAGTTGAGGGGTTGGGTAAGTTGGTGAATACGATAGTGGCGGAGGAATCGGGGCATTCGATTTTGAAGTTGAAAAAGTTGTAAGAACTGGTTTTAAAATACAATGCCGTTCCTGTTTTTTTTGATTATTCAGTCTTTACTTTTGATTATTTAACCGCAGAGACGCAGGGACGCAGAGGTATGAGTAATCAAGAACTAAATAGATTAGGAGGGCAGATATTTGAAGCTTGCTTAGAAGTCCATAAAGAATTAGGACCTGGTTTGCTTGAATCAGTTTACGTATTCGCTCTTTTAAAAGAATTTGAATTTAGAGGAATCAAAGCTATTCAGAATATAAGTATCCCTCTAACATATAAAGGGCAGCTAACCGGAAAGAATTATGAAATGGACATCTTAATTGAAGATGAGATCATTTTTGAAGCAAAATCTGTCGACATAATGCATCCAGTTTATCAGGCACAAATTATTAGTTACTTGAAATTGACTGGGAAAAAACTGGGGTATCTAGTAAATTTTAATGTCCCTGTAATAAAAGATGGATTCAAAAGATTCGTAAACAATTTTTAACCTCTGCGTCTCCGCGTCTCTGCGGTAAAAAAAATATGACAATAAAACTCTCCGAATTAAATACGATTGAAAAACAATACTTTCTACAGCACTCTATTGCCCCGAGGCCGATTTGTTTCGCTAGTACTGTAGATAAAGATGGAAGAGTCAACCTCAGCCCCTTTAGTTTTTTTAATCTTTTCTCCGCCAACCCGCCGATATTGATTTTTTCGGCGTCGAGGAGGGTGAGAGATAATACGATTAAGCATACGTTGGAGAATGTATTGGAAGTACCAGAAGTGGTGATCAATATTGTGACTTATGATATGGTACAGCAGATGTCGCTGAGCAGTTGCGAGTTTCCGAAGGGAGTGAATGAGTTTATTAAGTCAGGGTTTACTGAGGAAGCATCTTCCATTGTAAAACCTCCAATGGTAAAGGAGAGTCCAATAAAGATGGAATGCAAAGTAATTGAAGTTAAACCATTGGGAACGGAAGCTGGTGCTGGCAATCTGATAATCTGCGAAGTACTGTGCATGCATATAGATGATGCTTTACTTGATGCCAATAAAAAGATAGATCAACGGAATATCCATCATGTTTCCAGATTAGGTGGCGATTGGTACTCAGTAGTAAATGAACATAGCATCTTCCAGGTTGCAAAACCAAATACACAATTAGGTATCGGTATCGATACACTACCCGAAGCCATCAGAAAAAGCTCCATACTTACAGGTAATGATCTCGGCCTTTTAGGGAATGTTCATGAATATCCTGTTATTGATCCTGCCTATGACGATACAGAATTGCGACAAATAGTGCAGTACTTCAGTATCAATCCCGAAGAAATGGAAAAGGAGCTGCACAGATTAGCGAAACGTCTGCTCAGTGAGGGAAAGGTTTCAGAAGCCTGGCAGGTATTACTGGCTAGTAATTAATACAACGATACCTTAACAATAGTTTTTCTTCCAAGCACTTAATTTGCCAGTATGAAATGCTGGCTTATAGTTTTATTGTTACCCTTATGTACAATGGGGCAAGTAAATTCTGATTATAAAAATCTTGTTTTTGAAGGGGGTGGAATTCGTGGTCTTGCCTATGCAGGAACAATAAAGGTGTTAGAGGAGAAAAACATCATACAAAATATTGAAAATTGCGCAGGCACTTCTGCTGGAGCTATAGCTGCCCTTTTAATTAGTCTCGACTATTCTGCTTCTGAAATTGATTCCATACTTAGCAATATACAATTCCAGAAATTCAATGATGGCAAAGGAGGTATAGCAGGAAAATATAAGAGGATCAAACAATTCTATGGCATTTATGAAGGAAAGAAATTAGAAAACTGGCTGGCATCAATAGTTGCAAAAAGAACAGGCTCCCCATCGCTAACATTTAAAGAATTGCATCAACTAAGGTTGCATGATTCGCGATTTAAAGATTTCTATTGTACTGGCACTAACTTAAACAAACAGGAGACGCAGGTCTTTTCAAGATTCAGTACTCCAGATCTGCCTATTACTACTGCAGTAAGGATTAGTGTTGCCATTCCATTCTATTACCAGCCTGTATTCCTTGATTCAAATTTTAGGCAGCTTTTGAAACCTCAAAAAAATGACTACTACCAGATTATGGTTGATGGTGGTATAATGGCAAATTATCCCATTACCATTTTTGATACTTGCCTTGATAACTGCAATAAACCTTTAAGCTGTGAGCATTTATCCAGAAACAATCAAACATTAGGAATAAAATTAGAACGCCCAGAACAAATAATCGCTGACCTTTCAATGAATGGAGCTACAGCTCCTTTTGAAATAAAACAATTTAACCAATACACCTGGGCATTTGGTAATTTATTGATGGAAACATTAAACAGAAGAAATAAGAATGAATTGGAAAAAGGACGTACAATCTTTGTAAGTGATGGACATCTTTCTCCAAGAGTAAGAAAACTAAAGAAAAAAGAAAAAGACCTCCTAATTCAAAACGGAATTGAAGGGGCTTCTATTTTTTTCAATAAGACTTGAAAACTCTTTGAGATTCTTTTGGCTTCAAAATGAATTTAATAATTATTTACTCCCCACTCCCCCTTCCTACTTTTATACTAATTACTATTAATAAGCCAACCAAATACTTAATTGGCATTTTTCCCCAAGGGGTTCGCATGAAGGCCTTCTTTTTGTGATTTTTACTAATCCATTACCAGCAAGCCGCATTCTTCAATTCGCAGCAAGCTGATTTTCAACTGTTCTTTGGATTGAAAAGGTTCTGAGCATAGGCTCTTTCTTAACCATCAAATCAATCTAAATGACAAAGAATCTGATTAGAAGCATCACCAGATCATTAAGACCGGGAATTGTTCTTTATGCACTCTTAGCATCGATCCTTCTCTCACTCCCATTCGTAATTAATAACGGCAATCCTATTTTTCATTCGTCATTACTTTTTTTCGGATGGATAGCATGGTCACTAAGTGAATATCTTGCTCATCGTTTCTGGATGCATCCTACACTAAAAAATGAAAAGCCGGAGAGTCCGTTCAACCATCTTTATCATCATAAGCACCCAACAGAAATAAAAGTGACCCATTTCCATAGATTCTTTTCATTAATAATTGCCATCCTTCTATTGGGAATCTCAGTATGGATGAACAATTATTTTACCCTCTTTACCGGCTACTTTCTAGGTTTTGTTTTATATAATTTCCTGCATTATTGGCTGCATCAGGAATGGTCGGCCCATTGGCTACCTGCATTACATAGATCTCATATCCATCATCATTGCAAATTTCCAGATAAATGTTTTGGAGTTAGCACAACGATTTGGGATCAGTTATTTAATACCGCTAGTCCACAGAATGCAATTATTCCCAATCGCATCCGTCTGTTTTATTTCAATAAGAAAATTGTTGAAATAGCAACCCCCAGTGAAAAATTTCAAGTGCCTGCCAGTGGTCAGTCATTAAACTGACAATAATCCACAATATGGTAGTTGGTGAAACATTAACTTTAAAGTAAGTTTTCCCATAAATAGCCGCAAAAGACTCCGGCAATTAATTACTTTCTCCTAAACTAACCAGATATGAAAAAAATATCCCTTTGGGCGAAGGCTCATCCGCAACAAACCAGGATTTACATAGTAGTCAGTTATTTGTTATTGAATGTTCTTGGAATAGTTATCGGGCAACTTCTGAATTTACTTTCAATTGAATTGCCGATTCTTCTTTTGAATTCAAGTATTCTTGTTTTCATTATATGTGGGCTCGCATATCCCTCAAAAAACAAAAAAGAGAATTACATATTTCGCAAAACCTGCGACAGTGTTCTAATCAGCACTACATTCCTTATGATAGTGTTTGCAGGGAACCGATATGGTGGTCTTACCGGACTATTCACCGCCACTAGTTACCACAACCAGGTTCAAGCAACTTCAATTAAAGACAGTACTAAGCGCAGTTATACATCACTTGAAGCCTTTAAGCTTTCGATGAAAGATAAGGATGGGAAAATGTTGAAATGGAAGGAACGCAGGAAACTACTTAAGGCCCAGGTTAAAGCGATAAAGAATTCTGATGATCTTACTGATGCAGGAAAAGTAGCACTTACTATTGGCTGCGTTATTGTAGCACTGGGATTATTATACCTGGTTGCGGCAGGGGCCTGTAGTCTTTCATGTAGTGGCGCAGAAGGAGGAGCTATTCTTTTAGGATTGGGAGGACTGGCTCTTGTCATCGTCTTATTTGTAATTGCCATGAAGGCTATTTATAAGAAGAAAAAGCCGATTAAACCCTTTGACAATAAACCAGTGGAAGAGGCCCAGAAGGTGGATGGGGACTGAACCCCGAGAGTTTTGTTATACCGGTGCCTAAACTGTAATTTTGTCGGCCTTTCCGGGCTATAAAACCGGGAAGCTAAAACAGTATTACAGCCATGCAAGCACCCCAACTATCTGAGCAGGAACTGATTCGACGCGACAAATTGAAGCAATTACTGGAATTGGGCATCGATCCCTATCCAGCACCCCTATACCCAGTAAACATCACGGCTTCTACCATAAAGCTGAATTATAAGGGAGAGGAGAATAAGGCCGACTTCGCAGAAGTTTGTCTGGCCGGCCGTATCATGGGCGTAAGGGATATGGGAAAAGCTTCTTTTGCGGTTTTGCAGGATAGCACTGGTAAGATCCAGCTATATGTAAAAAGGGACGAGATCTGTCCGGGTGAGGATAAGACCCTTTATGATAAAGTTTGGAAACATCTAACGGATATAGGCGACATTATTGGTGTGAAAGGTTTTGTGTTTACTACAAAGACTGGTGAAACCTCTGTCCATGTAAAAGAACTTACTTTCCTTACAAAATCCTTAAAACCATTACCAGTAGTAAAGGAGAAAGAAGGGGAAACATTTGATGCTGTTACTGATTTGGAATTCAAGTACCGTCAGCGTTATGCCGACCTTATCATCAACCCGCAGGTAAAAGATGTTTTTATAAAGAGAACAACTCTAATAAATACCATCAGGGAATATCTGAATGCACAAGGGGCGATAGAAGTGGATACTCCGGTATTACAATCCATTCCTGGTGGAGCAGCGGCTCGTCCTTTCATCACCCATCACAACGCATTGGATATACCTTTCTATCTGCGTATCGCCAATGAACTTTATCTGAAACGTTTGATAGTTGGCGGATTCGATTGGGTGTATGAATTCAGTCGCAACTTTAGGAATGAAGGTATGGACCGCACCCATAATCCAGAGTTCACCGTACTTGAATGGTATACTGCCTACAAGGATTACTATTGGATGATGGAAGTGACCGAAAACCTGATGGAGAAAATCGCGTTGGCACTTCATGGAACTACTGTAGTAACTGTGGGCGATAAGCAGATCGACTTCAAAGCACCATTCAAAAGAGTTCCTATCTATGATGCCATAAAAGATCATACAGGTATTGATGTAACTGAAATGGATGAAGAAGGATTACGAAACGCCTGCAAACAGCTTGGCATACACGTAGAAGCCAGTATGGGTAAAGGAAAACTGATTGACGAGATATTCGGCTCTAAATGCGAAGGCAATTACACGCAACCAACCTTCATTATAGATTATCCTGTTGAGATGAGTCCTCTAACAAAGAAACATCGCAGCAAACCAGGACTAGTAGAACGATTTGAGCTGATGGTAAATGGAAAAGAAATCGCTAATGCTTATAGTGAGTTAAACGATCC
This sequence comes from Chitinophagaceae bacterium, assembly GCA_016721085.1. Classification (GTDB taxonomy): domain Bacteria; phylum Bacteroidota; class Bacteroidia; order Chitinophagales; family Chitinophagaceae; genus Endoryza. The sequence goes on from JADKJI010000015.1 coordinate 86,264, forward strand.
TATCGACCAGCGCGAACGCTTTGAAGAGCAATTGAAGCTGATGGCCCGCGGCGATGATGAAGCGATGTTTATCGACCATGATTTCTTACGCTCTCTCGAATATGGTATGCCTCCCACTTCCGGTATCGGAATTGGTATCGACAGGCTTTGTATGCTGATGACCAACCAGCCGAGTATACAGGATGTGTTGTTGTTTCCGCAGATGAGGCCGGAAGGGGGGCAGGAGGCTTGATGCTGAATGCTGAATGCTTGATGCTGGATGCCTAAGGCTTAGGGCCTAAAGCCTAGGGCTTAATTTAGTAATCCAAACAATGTACTTGGCTTCGAACGGAGTTTTTTAATGAAGAAACTCACTACCACAAAGGTTTTAAATATCAAACTTTACAAAAATAAGGATCAAACCTTTGTGGTCTTAATATTGTTCCCATGAATATTTAGTACTCTACGAATGCCATTTTTCGAAGACAATTTCTACGTTCACGACCACAAAGGTTTTAAATATCAGGCTTTCCAACAGTTTGAGTCAAACCTTTGTGGTCTTAGTTTTTCTTCAACTTTGAGACCACAAAGGTTAAGTCCTATTGCAATATCACCATGTACTTTAAAACCTTTGTGGTCGTTAATTCTAAGTTTCGAATTTTCTCTCTACACTTTCATTTAAACAAAAGCGCTTCAATCATTTCAATATCTAACATACGATCATTATGGGTTTTAATAAAATTCTCAACCCCTCCAAACCATTTCAGCACTTCATCTCGTTTTAAATTTGTTGGCTTTGTGGAAATAATTGAATTGTAGGAAGAAAACTTCCAGTCCTTTGGCTTTTTGCATAACCCTGCTTTTACAGGATTAAAATGGAAATATTGAACTACTGTTGAAAAATAAGATTCTTCAAGCACAGGTTTAGATTTGAATTTCCTTTGAAATAAAGAACCCGTTCTTTTATACTTCTTGTTTATCGATTTAGCATAGGACATGAAAAATATCCTAAATGATTCGCTTATCATTTCCAATTGCTCTTCTGAAATATCATTACTTTCTCCCTTAAATTTAATAAGGAAATGGAAATGATTTGGCATAAGGCAGTAAGCATATAAATCAATATAAGGTAAAAGGTGTTTCGAGAATCTTCGCATGAAATAATGATAGTTTTCTTCTTCAAAAAAAATTAATTGACGATTGTTTCCTCTATTATAAATGTGATAAAATACTCCAGCTTCCATAAGAAGCACAATTCTAAAAAAGTTGTTGAAATAAAAAATGAGGAAAAAACTAAAAAATCTAGTTTTAAAACTAAAATAACTGGTGTTTATACTACTAGAACTTTAAAATGAAGAATTTGAGCATTCTGGGTTTCACGACCACAAAGGTTTCAAATATCAGGCATTACTACAATTAGAATCAAACCTTTGTGGTCTTAGTTTGTCGACTTTCAAAGACCCCCCCATTCAAATAAAATCTAGGTTTAATGAGCTAGCCTGCTTGAACGACCACAAAGGTTTCAAAAATCAGACATTACAACATGGATCAAACCTTTGTGGTCGTTTGACTTTAGACCACAAGGTTATCCTAGCATTATCACCCTGTACTTTAAAACCCGTCACAATATCACCATTCGAAGCAAAAACTTTGTTCCGATTACTAAATAAAATCTAGGTTTAATGAAGCTAGCCTGGCTTGAACGACCACAAAGGTTTCAAAAATCAGATATTACAACAATCAGGATCAAACCTTTGTGGTCTTAGTTTTGTCGACTTTCAAAGACCACAAAGGTTAATGTCCTACAGCATTATCACCCTGTACTTTAAAACCTTTGTGGTCGTTGACTACATTAATATCACCATTCGAAGCAAAAAACTTTGTTCCGATTACTAAATAAAATCTAGGTTTAATGAAGCTAGCCTGGCTTGAACGACCACAAAGGTTTCAAAAATCAGATATTACAACAATCAGGATCAAACCTTTGTGGTCTTAGTTTTGTCGACTTTCAAAGACCACAAAGGTTAATGCCCTACAGTATTATCACCCTGTACTTTAAAACCTTTGTGGTCGTTGACTACATTAATATCACCATTCGAAGCAAAGAATTTTGTTCCGATTACTAAATAAAATCTAGGTTTAATGAAGCTAGCCTGGCTTGAACGACCACAAAGGTTTCAAAATCAGACATTACAACAATCAGGATCAAACCTTTGTGGTCTTAGTTTTGTCGACTTTCAAAGACCACAAAGGTTAATGCCCTACAGTATTATCACCCTGTACTTTAAAACCTTTGTGGTCTTTGTCTTTCTACTGTTTTCAGACCACAAAGGTTAATGTCCTACAGCATTATCATCCTGTACTTTAAAACCTTTGTGGTCGTTGACCCCAAGCCTTAGGCTTTAAGCTTTAGGCTAATTTAATCACGATAATTCAACGCCGGCTTCCTATCTCCCAGCAAAGCTTCATATTTATAATCGCCGAGTTGGATCTTAAATTCGGCTTTGGCTTTTTGGATGATGGCGGGGTTCATGTAGAAGTCTATTGCGGTTAGGGCAATTGTTTTAGCAGCTACCATCATACCTTTTACACCGATGTCTGTTCCCCCACTGGCAACGGCTTGCCAGCTATGGGCTGGGGTGCCAGGCACCCAGGTAGCGGTTGATAATCCAACGGTTGGGACTACATAACTAACATCACCCACATCGGTAGATCCGCCTCCAGCAAGAGGGACAATAATACCAGAAAATGCTTTTATTGAATCTGCATATGAAATTGCTGGAACCTTATAGGTGAAACTGCTCTGTATCTTTTGTGCAAATGACTTCTCTTCTTCGGTGTACTGCACTCCCCCTGTTTTTCTCAAATTCTGATTCATAATTTCAGCTAAGGTCTTATTGGGAAGAAGATCATGTGTACCTCCAATAATTTCCATTTCCATCTTTGTTTCTGTACCCATTGCTGCTCCTTTTGCTGCCAGCACTACTCTTTCGAATATCTCTTTCACCTGTTCACGTTTCGGGTGACGTACATAATAATACACTTCCGCATAATCAGGAACTACGTTAGGAGCTTTGCCGCCATTTGTGATCACATAATGTATCCTTGTTTCCATAGGAATATGCTCACGCATCATATTCACCATATTATTCATCGCTTCAACCGCATCTAAAGCAGAACGGCCTTTATCAGGAGCTGCTGCTGCATGGGCTGATAATCCCCTGAAACGGAATTTAGCCGATTTGTTTGCCAGGGCACTGCCCATATTCGCATCATTCTCCATATCAGGATGCCAGTGAATAACAACATCCACATCATTAAATAATCCTGCTCTAACCATGTATACCTTTCCACTTCCTCCTTCTTCAGCTGGACAACCAAATACCTTTATGGTTCCGGTAAATTTCTTTTCTTCAATCAGTTTTTTTATTTCGATACCCGCTGCAACGGATGCTGTTCCGAAAAGATGATGTCCGCATCCATGTCCAGCATCCTTTCCTGCAATTGGCTCCTTGTCGGCAGAAACTTTTTGGGATAGACCAGGAAGAGCATCATACTCAGCAAGGATTCCGATTACCGGTTGTCCGCTACCGTAAGTAGCAACAAAAGCAGTGGGAATTCCTGCCACTCCCGTTTCAATTACAAACCCGTTCTCTTTTAATGTTTGCTGTAATAAAGCGGAGCTTTTCACTTCCTTGTATCCGACTTCTGCATAATCCCATATCTGCAAGGCGGTTTTCTTATAGGTGTCGTATTGAGATTGGATGTCTTGTAGTGCTTGCGATTGCAGATTATCTGTGGGGTTAGGTAATTTTTTCTTCTGAGCAGTTAAAGAAAGCTGGCAGAATAAGAAGAAAGCAGTTAAAAGCAGGAGATTTTTTCTCATCGTACATATTTAGACTCCCAAATTACTTGATTTCGATGGAATGATTAAACCCATTAAATACCTACTTCAATTAAAAAAATTCATGCAATCGGTTGTGAGGCCTGCTGTAGTAATTGCGAAAAATAAATATCGTATCTTCTGGTCAACCAAAATCAACTACGATGAAAAATGAAATGCTTGCCAAAATCGGCACCTGGTTTTATGCATTGGTTGTCGGCTTCTTTGGCGTTAACCATTTTTTACATGCTAAGGATATGGGAGGGATGGTACCTTCAGCCATTCCCGGAGGAGTAATATGGGTATATATTACAGGTGTTTGCCTTATAGCAGCAGCCATTGCTTTTATAATCGGCAAATTCGCAAGACTTGCGGGAATTTTATTAGCAGTGCTATTACTTGTGTTCGTATTTGTAATTCATCTTCCAAATGCAGGCAGTAGTGATCCAAATTTACAGATGATGGGCATGGCTGGTGTATTGAAAGATAGTGGTCTGGCTGGAGCTGCCATGGTAATTGCAGGTTATAGTAAGAGCTGATAATAGCATTTAAAATAGAAAAGCGGGAAGTGGATATATAAAATATCAGCTTCCCGCTTTCTGCATTTATTTAGGTTATATGAAGAGGTCCCTCATCAGTTTCTGTTCAGGGTTCACTGCATATTTTGAAAAATCAGTAATGCCTTCCTTTTCCAAGACCTGTTCATCGGTAAAGAAGTTACCGGTACATTCAAAAGATGGTTTTTGAAGTATATGAAAGGCGGCATCGGCTACAATTTCTGGAGTGCGGCTTCTCTGGATAAGGAAATCTCCACCCAAAAGGTTTTGAACAGCCGCTGTAGCGATAGTTGTTCTTGGCCATAAAGCATTGGCTGCAATGCGATATTGCTTCAGCTCTTCTGCCAATCCAAGTATAACCATACTCATCCCGTATTTGCTCATAGTATAAGCCAGGTGTTTACCAAACCAGGCTGGGTCCATGTTTAATGGAGGTGACAGGTTAAGTATATGTGGATTATGGGCTCGTTTAAGATGGGGTATACAGGTTTTACTCATGAAGAACGTGCCTCTAACGTTGATACTGTGCATCAGATCCCAGCGCTTGTATTCCGTTTCTTCGGTAGTGGTAAGGTTAATGGCGCTGGCGTTATTGATCAGGATATCGATTTTACCGAAAGTGTCGACAGTTGTTTTAACAATATGCTCAATACTTTCTTCGTAACGGATATCGCCTTGTATAGGCAAAACGTTTCCTGGGCCTGCTTTAGCAATTTCTTCTGCTGCTGTGTAGATGGTGCCTTCAAGTTTGGGATGGGGTTCGGCTGTCTTTCCTACAATGGCAGTATGAGCACCTTCCTTTGCAAGTCTAAGAGCAATAGCTTTTCCTATTCCCCTGCTTCCACCTGTTACAAGAACTACTTTGTCTTTAAAAACCATGACTGTTGTTTTTTTTCAATAATAAGGTATGGGTTGTGTCTATAAATATAGGGTGTTTCCGGTCTTTTGGGAAAAAAACGAGAAAATCTACCAAAACACCCCTTCGTAATTATACGAGGAAGGGGGTAAATAGCGAAGCATTGAAATTCAGCAAATCCTCTCTTGTTTAGGGGGGGTGGGGAAGGGTATTTTTGTATTGTCAATTGATTGATTCAAGGAACAGTCCAATATCCAGAAGAACACAAAAACCAGAATCCTTGAAAAACCCGATCCAAGAAACCAATATCCAAGAAACCAGTTTCAGAATCAATCAATAAGGCAACCTAAAATCCAGTTTCCGTCCGTTGTCCAAAATCCTGAAAAGCGTTTAAAATTTGTACCTATTGATGGCCAGACATCAGAGTTAAGGTTAGTACTAAACGTTTTGAAAAGTCCCGAGGGTAATACTTCGGGATTTTTCGTTTGTATACTACAACTACGGATGTCATCCTACCCCCCGGATGTCATCTTGGGGGGTGGATGTCATCCTATACCCAGGATGGCATCCGGGGGGTAGGATGGCATCCGTAGTTGTAAAGCAAAACCCCGCCGTTGGGCGGGGCTTTGAAAGACGTTGCGGGTTGAATGTAAGTTTCCATTGGTTTGGACGTCTTCATGGTTTTCGGATCTTGGACAATTTGGTTTTAACGGCGTAACTGGATTTTGACTCTTGGTTTTTCAGATCTTGGATTAACTGGTTTTTCTACTGGACTGGACTCTGGAATTTTCGGTTTTTCGGATTTTGGATCAATTGGTTTTTCTAAGTTTTTCTGGATTTCAATCAGGACTTTTTCAGCTGATTTGTTTAACAAAAGTACACCCCTATTATAACGCTGTCAAGCTTTTTGAGAAGGGATTTCAGCAATTAGATACTATGAGTTAACCGTCATAAGTACTATTACTTAAAATGGACATAGTGCTGTAGTGAGCCTACTACATCATATAAATATCCTTTTACAATAACCAAGCTTATTAACCTACTTATCGCGCACACATCGGAAGCCGACAGTGCCATTTCTCTCGAATCCAGGTGAAATTCTTAATAAAAACTGGCGATAATGGAGCTCACGGGGACCACTTTGTACATACCACCAACTACTTGATGGTTTGAAGTATGATCCACCCTTAAGTAATATGTACCGATAACTCCCATTCATGTAAATATCATTGGTCAATTGCCATACACATCCTACCAAATCATTCAATCCATTAGGGTTTGCTCCCTTTGGATAGGAGCCTACAGGGTATAGATGACCGTTACCAAGATTACAATACACCGAATCGATACCTTCAATAGATGTCACTTTCAATGTTTCCGTAATCACTTCCTCTTTTCTGGTTACTGGCTTTGATTGAATCCATGGCCATTCATTCAATGACGAAGTTTGCGCTGCATACTGCCATTCGATTTCGGTAGGAAGTCGTTTGCCCGCCCATTTAGAAAATGCTAATGCATCTTCATAACTGATATAGACTACAGGATAGTTCTCCATTCCCGCTGGAATCTTTCCTCCTATCCAATGCTTTAGGAAATTTGTTTTATCGGAAGGTTGATACTTTACTGCATCCATAAACTTCTTGAACTGTGCATTTGTAACAGGATATCGATCCATATAAAAAGATGGCATATCGAAAGCGCTATCCACATCCTGCGAAGGATAAGGAATGAATTCATCTCCATGGCTTTCTTTAAAAATGAATTTCCCAGCAGGAATGACAACTTCATCTCCAATATTCCTGCTGATAGCAGGTGTTTTAACCACATTGCTTATTCTTCTTGCAACACCTGCATTAATAGATACAATTGTTTCATCAATCAATATATCCTTATCGAATAATTGAATTACGAAATCCCCTTCGTATCTATCAAACTTCTCGCTTAATTGGATAGTGTGATTACCAGGATTCAATATCAAGGCTTTCTTATCGTAAGCCGGAGCACCGGCCCATACTTTTATTTGTGACCCATTTAATGCAGACAATGAAAGTTTATCTCCGTTAATATTGGCAATGATGGAGATTGGCAATTGTGCTATACAATCAACTTCTCCCTCATTATTTGTCCCCAGGTATTTCTTATGAAAGGCATTTGTTTCAGCTGCAATCCATGATTTCCCTTTTTCCACTTCTGGTTCGAGCAATTTATGCCTCCACAGATCTACAAAATGGGTTCCGGCAGCTGGAGTTACCTGAAACAAGTTTCCACTAAAACCCTGGGGCAGTATACTGTAGATGGTATATATTTTCTTCTCCCCTAATTCCCATTGGTTCACCCAAATACTATCAGCAATTGTCGGAATCAATGGCGTATAAACTCCGTCGGTAAAATTGAATGTATTCTCCCTTAGTATTCTTGAAGTGTTACCAAGATATTTATACTGTTCGGTTACCCAGGATGGTTGTCCCGGTGCAAATATATTCAACTCCGTACCATATCCATTAAAAAAGGAGGTTGCGAATTCCCTTTGAATAGGTTCCTTAAACAATTCTGCCACACGGAATATTGCGAATTCGGGTTTGATGAACTTATTGAGGTTTAGCATTGGAACATAATAAAGTGCATTATGAACCCTTCCGGCTACAATTCCTGGCATATCCTTGGGGACCGCCATGCCTTCACTATACATTACAACACCCTTGCGTACTTTATCTGCTGCATCCTGTAACTCACGACTCGATTCACCGCGTGTGTCAAGAACCACACCATCCGCAGACGTGGCTTTTACCAGATCTCCTATTCCGGCCAAATGCCCTTCGCTACGGGTGCTTTCGTCCCATGGATTGTAGCATATAAAAAATCGGGTCTTATTACTTCGAAGACTATCAGCCAATATCCTTAATTGAGCAGTTCCTCCTGGCAAGTCACGGAATAAATCGAATTGGTTTCGCTGATCAAGTCCTAACGAAGGCCATGTGGGCCAAATGCCCAACACCTCATCTCCACCATACAGTTGTTTTCCTCTCTTCTCAAATTCATCCAAATGAAATTTCTTATCCTTTGCATCATAGAAGATTTTATCCCAAGCCTGAATAAGATGCATTACATAACTATGCCTGATCCATTTCAGATCCTCTCTTTGAAAAAGGGTATTATCAAAATTGGCTACATCAAAAAGCATGTTCTTCTGAAATATCACCCGGAGCCCTTCCTGCCAATTGCCTTCATAAGGGAGAACCCATCGCCTATACGTAATAGAGCCTTGAGGATATAATATAGTTTCAAACCGACGACGCTGTCCCTTCTTCAATGAAGCCCTGTCGCGACGGGTTAATGCAGCCAGATTCAGACTATCCCTTTTCTCTATGCAACTAAATCCTAAATCCCAGGCATTATCTGGACAAACCACATTTACAGGAGTTTTACCGGGAATAAATAAATGGGTTCGACTAAGACCATGTTCTCCAAGTCCTGTGATGTACACATGATCATTATTCACTCCATAAGGAACCAGATTTCTTATTTCAAGAGTATCGGAAGAAGTGTTCTCTAATACAATCTGATCATAATTCTGAGTGGCAGTTGCTGGAATAATATAACAGTGCAATCTTTTATCGATCCATTCTTCCTTATGAGAAACCTGGAAAGGAACTTTATTTATCTCAATACTGAAAAGGGGATAATTGTTCTGCGCAATCAGGATATTGCTAATTAAGAAAGCAATACTTGCTAGTAGATATTTTCTCATGGCCAATCGTAGTTTGTAAATCGAACGGGAAGCTACAATGAAAGTAGGGAAATCCTTTGGGCCTTTTACATGATTGCGCTAAACGCGGTCTGACAATAGTACTCTGGGCTCTCGCAGTGTCCCCTTCTTACTTCATAACTGTGGTAGTTGCAGTGCGGGAGACACTGCGACGGTCTCCGGAAAAGGAGTGCTAAAAAAATACTCTTGAAGCTACACTTCAACAACCTCTTAAACCCTTAAACTTCTTAAACCTTAAACTTATTGAACCTTTTGAACGTCTTGAACATCTCGAACGAACCCTACTGGGGAACCCCACTTTCTGGCACAAGACGTTGCCCCGAACTTCCCAATAACCACCATTCACTGAAGTCTTGCTTAGCAGTCATTCCGTTTTTACCAATTTGGTATCCAGCTTTTTGATAGATACGCACCAGCTTTGAGGTATAGAATCTTTCGAGATTCTGATCCCACCATAGCTCTGAAGTTCGAAGCGTATCGCCGTTTCTACGATTTATTACAACTACGCTATCTCTTAGTAAGACCTTGCGTTCAAATTCAAAATGACGGGCATACATGGCATCCAGGGTACTTTCTACCTGAGTACTATCATCATAGAAATCTACATGCAGTGTTTTGGGGAATTCTACATAAGGTGAATCAGCCATATAGCGCTTCATATAAGGAGCGGTAAGCTTTGCCTTAACCTTTGCGCCCTGGCTGAGATAGCTTTCAACAGTAAAAGCCTCTTCTACTGCAGTCTTCTTTACAAAGAAGCTATCAACCACTACCGGATCGTTTTCACAGGCAGTAATAAAAAAGCAGCTTCCAAAAAAAGCTGCTATTATATACGGGTATCGTTTACAGATACTGAACATGTATTAATTGTACTGGCGTTTGATGAACCAGATATCACTCATGGCTAATCCTACGCTAACTTTGAAAAAATTCTCTTTAACCAGATTTGTTTTTGAACCACGTTGTCCGAATTCAATAGCAGTATTGATGATACTGAATTGATTGGTATAAGCCACCCTGCGCATTGGCAATGCAGCTCCGAAAGAAATAGCCCATTTTTTAAGGTCTCCATCAACACTGATATAATCCTTTCCATATGAAAATCCACCTCTGTACGCCACATTACTCCAATAACTCTTTCCAACAGCAGGAATCAACTGACCACCCAGACGCAATTCCCAGCTATCCTGAACATTATCTTTCTCACCAAAGAAAGTGTACTTAGACCATTGGGTAGTTAGATAATCAACGCCTATTTGCCAGCGGCCTAAACGATCAATGATAAAACCAGCGCTATAGGAACCTGGCAAGTTTACATTACCCTTGGTACCTTTTTCTGCATAAACGCTATCGATAGTATAGTTAGCGTCGTTGGCATCGAAACTATAAGTTTCGCGGATAAGGTCACGGGTACCTTTCACTTGTTGCTCCCAAGATCCCTGAGCTCCCAAACGTAAAACCGTTTTCTTATTCAGGTTGAAATAATACTGAACACCGGCATTGAAAACGAATCCGCTATAGTTGGTTTTTGTTTGATGGTTGCTTTTATAATAAGCTACTGTATCGTTATTGAAAGCTCTTCTTGTACTATAATCTTTTGAACCGAAAAGATACCCAGCATTGATACCTGCAGTGAATTTACCGATACGGAATCCTGTTCCTGCGTAAACTTGCTGAGCACCACCTGAACCTTCAAAGATGGTAGAGATACTATCGTTGATGGTTCCAGTTATCAATCTTTCATTACGTAATACTTTGTAATTGATTCGGGTCATTGGACGTAATCCGAATACTAAACCCCAACCGCCCTTCTTTTTTAAAGGAACTCCAAGGTTTACGTAAGAGATATTTGGGCTGGCATTTGAGAACTTCCTAACCGGATTAAGGGAGCGAATTGCCAGGCTATTAACTTCCAGTCCAATATCGTAAGTAACCGACTGCAATTGACCGTAAGAAGCAGGGTTTAAAAAATTCACTGATTGGAAGTCGGCATACGCAGTCGCTACGCCTCCCATACCCCTATTCAGGATATTTTGGCTGGGTAAAATGTCCCCCAAACCATATCTGGAGTAAGGCGAATTGATATTCTGGGCGCTTGCCTGAGAGACAACACAAGCGCAAATCACCGCTAACACGTTGATTCTCTTAGACATTATTGAACTCACTAATTGCATACAGTCCTTTGTAGATTAAATTGGGGTCTGCAAATATCTTGTTTTTCAAATGATAGACAAAATAGGGTGCATCCCCCCCGGTTAAGAGCACGTTAAAGTTCCCGTAACGCTCGGCATAAGCGTCGATTGTTCCATCTATTTCCTTTGCCATTCCCAGAATAACGCCGCTGAGGATGTTTGTTCGGGTATCGTACCCCACCAAAGGAAAATTCCAGTCCTTTTCCACCAATGGAAGAAGGGCGGTGAAGGTATGAAGACTTTTGAAACGCATTTCCATTCCTGGAGAAATACCTCCTCCGAGGAATTCGTGGTATTTATTGACAAAATTGTAGGTTATGGCAGATCCCAGCCCTACAATCAGGTTATTCATGCGCGGAAACAGGTCTACGGCCGCTACCACAAGGCCCAAACGGTCGGCACCAATGGTTTCAGGTTTCCCTACCGGGCTTGTTATAGGTAGTTTAGAATGATGATCCAGGAGATGAAAGCGGCTGGAACTGTCCAAAAGACTGTTTATTTCAGGATTATGCTTAATTACAGATGAGAGTAGGGTTTTAACTGGCTTATATTTCTCCAAAATAGCCTGAATGGTACTAGTCTCATCATTTTCCAAAACAATCACATCAAGCAGTTCTCTGCCATCAAATACGGCACATTTAAGCCGGGTATTTCCAAAATCAAAACAGAGGGTGATTGAAGGCACTATACTATGATTTTATTTGGGCAGCAAGATAAGACTATTCAGCGGGGGCTATACATCGAGGTCGAAAGTGGAGAGATTCCTGAAATGTCCATTCAGTTTTACTTTTTCCTTTAATGACTCCATTTCCATCAGCATAGGCAATACCTTTTGAAGATGACGCTTTAGATATTCCTGCCGTTGTATCTCTTTGAGTAAACCCAGAACCTCATATTCTTCTTCTAAAGACAATCCTGCATGATGGGCTACATCATAAGAACGTAATTCATTCTCCGGCTTTTTAAAATCCTTGCTGATATTCAGTAAGCGATGCAGTTCCTTTACTCCTTTCACTACCACTTGCATGAGCTCTCTGCTTCCTTCGCCCAATGTATTATCTGGGTAGTTAACTATAGCACCATTGTACAATTTGTCGGGAACAGATTTGATGACTTCCAATATCCTGAAAACTTCCAATCCTTCTGTTCTGATATCCATTTCCCCATTATCATAGGTCTGTACAATTTCTTTAAGGGTTACAAGGGTTCCCATTTCACTTACCTTATTATTTATAACGGTTGGAATGCCAAAAGGCTTACCACTTTCTTTACAGTCCTTAATCAATTGCTTATACCTGGGTTCGAAAATATGCAAGTGCAATTTTTCACCAGGATATACAACAATGCCGAGGGGGAATACAGGGATAAAGTTGGTCAATGTGTGAACTGTTTAATTGGGATATTGCAAATGTACTAAGCAGTCCGCTTTCTCAGGATCACTATTTTACCATTCCGCTTAACCAAACAGCTTATTTTTTCATTCGCCCTGCTTATTGCATCTTTGTAAAAATTAGCAAATGAAAATTTCGGGGTTTACCATCATCAAGAATGCTGTCATTAATGACTACCCGGTGGTGGAGGCCATTACTTCGATTCTACCTGTGGTTGACGAAATGATTGTAGCCATTGGAGATAGTACAGATGCCACAGTAGACCTCATTAAATCCATTCCATCAGATAAAATCAAGATTGTTTTCTCTACCTGGGAACCAGGAATTAATAAAGGAGGCGCCGTGTTAGCGGTAGAAACAGATAAGGCTTTTAAACATATATCACCTGATAGCGACTGGGCATTTTATATACAGGCCGATGAAGTGGTTCACGAAAAATATCATGCAGTAATAAGAGCTACAGCTGAAAAACATGTTGCCGATAAACGGGTTCAAGGTTTACTATTCAATTATCTCCATTTTTATGGAACCTACGATTATGTGGGTGATAGCAGAACCTGGTATCATAAGGAAATCCGTATCATCCGAAATAATCCGGAGATAAAGGCCTTTAGGGATGCACAAGGTTTCAGGATTGACGGCAAGAGATTACCAGTGAAACAAGTGGATGCATATGTGTACCATTATGGATGGGTGAAAAGTCCAAAGCAAATGCAATTGAAACGCAAGCATTCACTCGAGTTTTGGAATGACCGTCAAGACCTGAAGAAAGAAGTTGATGCAGCAGAAATTTTCGATTACAACGAATTCGACTCACTGGTGAAATTTACAGATTCCCATCCTTCAGTAATGAAAGAAAGGGTTCAACATCAGAATTGGAATATAGAATTGGACATCAGTAAGAAAAAATTCAGCTTTAGCGACAGGCTGTTGTATTGGATTGAAAAAAGGACCGGATGGCGCTTATTCGATTTCAAGAATTATAAGATCATTTAACAACTATAAGCTACGAACGTAATCAGGCAGGCATGCAAAAAGATTGGCTACATACTATTCAGAAAGGAGATCACCGATCCATTGCAAGAGCTATTTCTCTTGTAGAAAATGAAGCGGAAGGTAGCCAGCAACTATTAGCCTCCTTGCCAACAACCACTAATTCTAAAATTGTAGGCATCACCGGATCTCCGGGTGCTGGGAAAAGCACATTAGTAGACGCCCTGATTGCTGAATGGGTGAAAGCTGGAAAAAACATTGCAGTACTCTGCGTTGATCCTTCTTCCCCATTCCATCTTGGTGCATTATTGGGTGACAGAATAAGAATGAGTGAATGGTATAACCATCCTCAGGTATTTATTCGCTCATTAGCTACACGTGGATCTTTAGGCGGGTTGCATCCCCGTATACTTGAAATCACAAGTTTATTAGCAGCCGCTCCTTTTGATTATATCATTGTTGAAACTGTTGGTGTAGGTCAAAGTGAAATTGAAATTGCGGGATTAGCAGATGTAACTGTAGTGGTGGTGGTGCCTGAAGCTGGTGATGAAGTACAGACCATGAAAGCAGGTATAATGGAAATTGCAGATGTATTTGTGGTAAATAAAAGTGATCGTCCCGAAGCAGATCATTTTGTAAAGAATCTTCGAATGATGCTGGCTCCGGCATTCAATACAACTAACTACGAAATTCCTGTTTTAAAAACAGTGGCATCACAACAGTCTGGCATAGTTGAATTGGTTACTGCCATCGAAACTCATCTTCAGCGTCAACTACAACCCCAGCGAAGGCTATGGCTTCTTACTCAGAGAGCTTGGCAATTGATTCAGGCTAAGAGAATGAAGGATTTGGATAAGAGAGAACTTCAAGAGAAGATTGCACAGCAATTGGAGAGGGGGGAGTTTAATTTATATTCATTCATACAGGGGTATTAGTTTTTTTTCACGCAAAGACGCTAAGGTTAAATACAGTAGTGTGACTCTCTGAGTATACTTTAAGGCGCAAAGGGTCGCTGCGCGACGAATACAAATACATTTTACCGCAGAGACGCGGAGACGCAGAGATGTATTTCTCTGTGCACTCTGCGCCTCTGCGCGAAATATTTTTCAAATACCAAACAGCCATCTCACGCAGAGACGCAGAGGTCGCTGAGATTGTTTTCTCTTTTTTCGCCTTTGACCTCTTAGCATTGTATTCGTCGCGCAGCGACCCTTAGCGCCTTAAATAAAACACAGGGAGGCACACTATTGTATTAAAACTTTGCATCTTTGCGAGAGAAAAAACTTCTCGTCTTCCCGGTTATCCCTGCGCCTCCGCGTCTCTGCGGTGAAAAAAAACAACCCTTATTCGAAGTCGCAGCCAATCGGCGCCCCCGGTGGAATCGCCGCATGTTGCGTTGGCTTTGCTTTTTCAGGAGCTTTCATTCGTTCAAGGGCTAAGGTATATTGCCCAATAAGCTGCGTATCAGTAGTTGTTTTCTTTTGTTCTTCGATATAAGTTTTCAGGTCTGCCAATGATTTCTGAACGGCCGCTCTTGCAGGGAAAGAAAGGTTCTCGTCAATGCTTGATGACAAAAGATATGTCAGCAGAATTTGTTCAGTTTGCAATTGCACTAGTTTATACATTCCGTCTTTTTTCGAAGATTTCCAGGTAGCTTCTAATAAGCGTTCAAGCATATCTGATAGTCCGAGGCCGCCATTGGCTTCAAACTGCACCATTCGACTAAGTCTTTCGCTATTAAAAAGAAAGGATAATGGAAGATCGGCCGCTGTTTCGGCAGGAGCTAATGCGTCAAACGACAATCCGGTTCTTTTCTTAAATAATTCCTTGGAAAAATCATATCCTGCCGGTCTTGGAGGAATCAATGAAACTATATTATTCGGCAATACCAAGGCCTGTGGCTTTATGCAATCTATAACTGCATCTAGTGCTTCTGATTGAACCTTACGGGGAAGGGCCGCTGTCACTAATTGTCCGTCGCCTCTTAAGGCATAGGTATAATTCATTCCGCCTACCAACTTGGTTACGGCTTCAATCTGATATCGGTGATAAAGATATACGGGCACTAATACATCTTCCAGCATCGCCATCGGAGTACCGGGACGAATATCCCTTTCACCGAATTGCGATAAAGCTTTTGATCTCACTTTCATTACTTCTTTCAATTCATCAACTGCATTTGCACCATTGTCCCAGAGATGCGCCTGTGGGTGCAATCCACCCGGAGCTCTTGCATCCCTATCGCTTATAAATTGAAGACCCTTTTTTGTGGCATCAGTTAAAATCTTATTCAATGCCGCTGATTCATTTACAGGAACCGGGATTCGAATGGCGCCAATAATCCTTGTGCTATAAGATAATCCTGACGAACACGTAAAGAACCCAGGGAAACCTGTCCTTTTATTATTTCTCCTGTGCGTGGATCAACAACTGAAGCCCCATAGCTCCAGCCACGGGTGGACCGATGAACCCAGTTGATCATATTGTATCGAATATCCATTGGATCGGCTGAATCAGGAAGTACTCTTACTTGAAAAGCATCTTTATACCCGGCTGCTTCGAATGCCTGATTCCACCAAGAGGCTCCTTCCAACAAAGCACTCCTAATTGGTTCAGGAGTTCCGTTATCCAGATAGTAGATTATAGGTTTAACTGCTTCGCTAACGGCCGCTGTTGGATTCACTTTCTGTAATCGATGCCTGATGACAAAGTGCTTATCAATTGGCTCAGCTACCGGTGTGCTATAATCGAAATAGGAAGTGGGTATGAAACTGGACCGGGGATCGAATACTCTTGTCTTGAATCCTGAGTCTGGCAATTGGACTAAAGAATGATGGAGACGCAGGGTTATGGCTTCCGTTGATGGAGCAACTGATTGCACCATAGCACCTGCTGAACCGTCGGCATTGGTAAAGCTGATGGTCACTTCAATTTCCGTATTGAAAGGGAAGTTCCTAGTTCTAGGCAGGTATAAAGCACTTCTTGTTTTATCGAAAGTGAAATTACCTTGCTGTGCCCTTCTTAATCTGTTTGAAACCTGCATGGCATCGCGTAAAAGGAAATCAGTGGCATCCACTAAGACAGTATTACCTGTTGCTGCTTCTACAGTAAATCCCCATATAACCGATTGAGCGAAGGATTGATCAACAGCTCTTTTTTCGGCAAGGTCTTTAGAAGTTGCCCGATAGGAATAATTAGGCTGGACCAGCAAGAGCTTTCTTCCTACTTTAGAAAAACTTACTACTTTTCCTCCACCCATTAATCCACGGTCGAGACCAATATCATTTGATCCCAAACCTGAAGGCAGTGAAGTAGCATATAGGAATTCTGTATCGAAACGGTTTACTTCCAACCAGCATTTTCCAGTGCTTTCATCCCAATAATAATTGAAAAAGCCTTCCACTTTCTGAAGGGATGCCGTCTTTTCTTCGATTGTTGGGAGTTTCTGAGAAAGAAGTGCTGAAGGCACTAATAAAAGGAGGAAAACGATTCGATACATGTGCAGCTTGTTTTAGCTGCTCAATTTAAGGAATGTAATACAGTAAAAAATCAGGCTTCTCGATTACTGTTATACCAGCGATAGCCGATATATCCCATCAGGGCGAGGGGAACGAAGGCCAGATAGATAATGGCTCCGTTCAATGCTTTGGCTGGCTTCTCCCCTAATTGCTGGGCTGTTTTTGTACAAATTGAGCACTGCGCTTCAGCCTCCTTAGGTGCTAAGAAGTAAAAAGTAAAAAGTAAAAAAAAGATAAATAGCTTCATTGGCATTGAGTTCGTTGTTAACGCAAATTTATAACGAAAAAGGACAGATAATGGTTCTGTTCATCTTTAAATTAAACGAACTTTAAAACTACGGTGCAGGAATCTCTTCTTCCTTGAAAAAGATGCGTTTACCTCTGGCCTTTCCGGTATTCACCATTTCATCAGCACCAGCTGAGGGTCCACCAATCCTCAAAACAGCGTCACAATGGTCTATAAGACGGATGGCTACAGGGTGGAATATTTCATTGAAGGCTTCATCTCCTATTTCTTTAGAACCGGCTTCTTCAATAAGAGGAAGGGCATACCACTCCCCCATCACAGGTAAATGTCCCATGCGATAGATTCTTAAAGAGGCAGAAGTCATGGCTTTTACATTCGCTTCAATCTTAACAGGATCATCTCCGGTTCCTGAACGATAAGGACCAGCAACCAGGATCATCAGTGATTTACCTTGTGACATACTATGAGTTTTGACAAAAGTATCGGGACAGGAGTAAAAGAAAAAACCGTTCCTACCAAAGGCGGGAACGGTTTCAATATATTAACTGTTCATTAGTTAACTGCTTCTGTTTGCATACGCTTCGCTTGTTTCTTTCTTTCTTCTTCATCCAAAATCACTTTACGCATCCTGATGAAGTTTGGAGTTACCTCGATACACTCATCGAACTGGATGTATTCCATGCACTCTTCCAAAGTAAGAAGGGTTTTTGGAGCAATCTTGGTGGCATCATCGCTACCGCTTGCACGGTGGTTGGTAAGCTTTTTACCTTCCGTTGCATTCACTACCAGATCACCTGGTTTGATATGCTCGGCAATGATTTGACCTGCGTAAACATCTTCACCTGGATCTACGAAGAAAGTACCACGGTCTTGTAATTTATCGATTGAATAACCGGTAGTCTTTTCAGTATTTTTAGAAAGCAATACACCATTGTTACGACCAGGAATTGGTCCTTTCCATGGTTTGTATTCGCTGAAACGGTGTGCCATTACAGCTTCACCAGTTGTAGCGGTAAGCATTTGGGTACGAAGACCGATCAAACCACGTGAAGGTATTTCGAATTCGAGGTGCTGCATTTCACCTTTGGTTTCCATAATCAGCATCTCACCTTTACGACGGCTACAAAGGTCAATTACCTTACTGGCGAATTCCTGAGGAACATCCACTACCAGTACTTCATAAGGCTCACATTTCTTACCATCAATTTCTTTCACGATAACCTGTGGTTGACCTACAGTCAGCTCATATCCTTCACGACGCATGGTTTCGATAAGGATACCCAAGTGAAGGATACCACGACCATATACCATGAAGCTATCTCCTTCATCGCTATCCAATACGCGGAGAGCGAGGTTCTTTTCAGTTTCTTTCATCAAACGATCACGAAGGTGACGGCTGGTAACGAATTTACCATCGCGGCCATAGAATGGTGAGTTGTTGATGGAGAACTGCATGTTCATGGTTGGTTCATCCACACTTATCACTGGTAATGCTTCTGGGAATTCAGCATCAGCGATAGTATCACCGATATTGAAATCTTCGATACCAACAACAGCACAAAGGTCACCGGCAATTACTTCGGTAACTTTTTTCTTACCCATTCCTTCGAAAACATATAGTTCACGCACTTTTGTCTTTCTGATAACACCATCAGCTTGCATCAAAGCAACCGGCTGGTTTTCGCGAATCACACCACGACCCACTTTACCTACAGCGATACGGCCGAGGAAAGAAGAGTAGTCGAGAGAAGTGATCTGCATCTGAACTGTACCCGTGCTTACTTTAGGCTCTGGAACATATTGGAGGATACCATCCAATAATGGATCGATTCCTTCACATTGTTCGTTCTTATTGTTGAACCAACCGTTCTTACCTGAACCATAGAAGGTAGGGAAGTTCAATTGCTCTTCAGTAGCATCGAGGTTGAAGAATAATTCAAAAACTGCATCATGCACTTCATCGGGGCGGCAGTTAGGTTTGTCAACCTTATTGATAACCACAATTGGGTGCAGGTTAAGTTGTAATGCTTTTTGTAATACGAAACGTGTTTGAGGCATTGGTCCTTCAAATGCATCCACGAGCAGGATAACACCATCGGCCATTTTCAATACACGCTCCACTTCACCACCGAAGTCGGCGTGGCCTGGAGTATCGATCACATTAATTTTAACGCCTTTGTAGAGAACAGCAGCGTTCTTACTAAAGATAGTAATACCTCTCTCTCTTTCAAGATCATTGCTGTCCATGATCAGCTCACCTGTATCCTGGTTATCCCGGAAAGTCTTGGTGGCATGTAAAATCTTGTCAACCAGGGTTGTTTTACCATGGTCAACGTGGGCAATGATGGCGATGTTGCGAATATTCATTTGTAATGCTTTGGGCGGCAAGCTGTTAGCAGTTGGCTAGCGACCTATATGGCTGATAGCTGACGGCTAAAAGCCCGGCGCTGATTTTGGGAGCGCAAATGTACGTTAAAATACCCGACAGGACAAGTTAAGATTAGAATAAGTAATCCTTTCCTTACTGGACTCCTTTAAGCCAGTCGGTTATGGTCCGATTCTGTTTAATCAATCTTGCTACCAGTTCGTGGTATTTTAACAAAATGAGCTAAAAATCATACTTCTAATAGTATCTGCTTAGTACCTTCATGGTCCATTATCCAGAGAAATCAGAAACCTATTTCATTTACCTTATCAACCTATAATTATGAAATATAGTAACTGGAAAATTTCCCTGCTGTTAGCCATGTTCTGTTTTGGCATCAGCCTTTCTTCTCAAGCACAACTTCTAAAAAAACTTAAAGAAAAAGCCAGTCAGGCTGCAGAAAAAGTACTCGACAAAAAAGTGGACGAAGCAGTTGGTGTCAACAATGGCAATAACAGCAATAATGGTACCGGAGGTAATGGAAGCAATAGTGGTAACGGGAAAATGTCGAACAAAGGTGGTGGTGGATTAAAAAACAGCACACCACCAGATGTAATGGCACAGATTGCGGATGCTGAAAAAGCTCATACAGCTAACAATCTGAATGATGCCCGCTATTCCATTCAACAAGCATTGATGGGTGTGGAAATACAATTGGGTCGTGAGATTCTGGCATCACTTCCAGCCAAAGCTAACGGCATGGATAAGGATACGGCCAAGAACATTGTAATGAGCAATCAATGGGGCTGGAATAATATGACCATCCAAACTGTATATAACCAGGCACCCGACAAACAAATGACTATTTCTATTGGAAACAATACGATGTATGCAGGTATGGTCACCGTTTTCTTTGCCAACAGCGGTTACACACAGGCAAATGATAAGGACCAGAATATGAAGCAAACCCGATTGAAAGGGTATAAAGCCATCATACAATATGAAGACAGTAAGGGATATACGCTAATTGTACAATTAGGACAAAGTTCATTGATAGTTTGGGAGTGTGTGAATTTTGCCAGTGAAGACGATGTAATGAAGACCGCCGAACTTTTCGACATCGACGGTATCAAGAAAATGATGGGAGAGCAATAACCATCAGGCAAACATTCCTTCATTCATTTCAAAACTCAAACACATGAAACGTTTACTATTTACCATATTCACTTTAACATTCATAAGCAGCATTGCATTTGCACAAGATTTTACAAAAGATATCACCACGGCAAAAACATCTTATTCTGCTGGGAAGTTGGAAGATGCACATTTTGCTTTATTGCAAGCCCTTCAGGAAATCGATATAAAGATTGGACAAGAGGTATTGAAACTATTACCCTTACAGATAGATACATTGAAATCGAATCCTAAAGATGACAATGTTTCTGGCAGCAGTGGTTATATTGGTACCAGTATCCATAGAACATATGGAACAGTAAGGGGCAGTGAAATCACTATCATCACTAATTCTCCTTTGATTGGATCATTAAATGCCTTATTGAATTCTCCTTTGATGGGTGGAATGATGAGTGATGGAAAAACTAAAATCGTGAAAGTTCAAGGCTATAAAGCCAGGATGGAAAAAACTCCGATGGATAATGGCACTACCAACTATGCAATAGACATTCCAATGAACAATTCCCTGATTACAATTAAGATGAATAACAGTACCGATACACAGATATTGGATGTTGCGAATAAGTTGGCGTTGGGGCAGATTGCGAAGTTGATTCAGTAACCCCAGACTCCTAAAGGTTGGGCAAGGTTCAAGGTCTCTTTTACTAAATACATAGAACAATAGTTATAGACAGAGCCGAATAGTTTGATGCTATCGGCTCTCTTCTTAAAAAATTCTCAATACAAATTCTTGTAATGATGGACCTAGCCCCCTTGAATATTTGGAACTTCTTAAACCCTTACGTACACCTTCTTCCTATCCATCCACCAACCCACAGCCCAACAGGTTAACATCCACCAAAGGGCGAATAATAAGGAGCCGATATAAGGACCTGCATGCTTGAAGATATTAGTGTAAATCCATGAAAAGGCATCCTGCTCTCCGATAGGAATTGACCAAAGAATTATAAGTCCAATCTCACTAAGAAGATAAATGAACAATGGGTTCTTCCCGAACACTTCGAAGAAGCCGGACCATTTAGTTACTTTAAGGAAATCGGTGATATAGATGATAAAAGCAAGAATAACCAGATCAAGTCCTACAGTATATAATACAAAAGAACTGGTCCACAATTTTTTATTGATGGGGAAGCTGCTATCCCAGAAATAGGCAAAGCAAATGGCGGCAAAGCCTGCCATTAATAGATGCGTCAGTCCTTCGTAGGTTTTCCCTTTTTGCTGAATATATTTTCCTGCCAGATAACCGAATACCACATTACCGATTGCCGGTAAAGTGCTCAATAATCCTTCCGGATCAAATCCAATGCCTTCACCTTGATAGAGGTGTTTTTCACCTATTAACCAGTTATCGAGTTTAAGAACGGCGTTTCCTTCTAATGAAAAGTCGCCCCAACCAGTAAGTAAAAATTTATAGCCAACGAGGAATAATAAAGTAAGTATGATTACCCACCGAGTGGAGAGATAATAGATCATCAATGAAGCAATTCCATAACAAAGGGCGATACGCTGTAACACACCAAAAATCCTTGTTTCTGCGATGGGTTTCAGATGCCAGGCTCCTGTTTTATCGGGAGCGAAGAAGGGGAACCAGTACATCAGATAACCCAATAAGAATATGATGGCAGTTCGTTTTAGTATTTTCCAAAGCACTGTAGATTGAGGAAGTCCTGCCCATTTCAACATCACAAAACTGATAGCATTACCAACCGCGAAAAGGAAAGAAGGGAAAACAAGATCCGTTGGAGTAAACCCATGCCAGTTGGCGTGAAGTAGTGGGGCGAAAGTAACACTTGAATCACCGGGAGTATTCACAATAATCATGAAGCAAATGGTCATACCTCTGAAAATATCAAGGGCAGGAAATCGTTGTGAGGTGCTCATATCAGTTGGTTATAGTGCCGAATATACCAATAAAAATCGGCCTATCAAGTTGTTACCCGAGGCGTCGAAATAACTATATAGCCATCAATATTCTATTCAATCAAATACATATTATCCCAACCAATAAGTATATTGGGGTCGTAAATAAGTCAACGACTGCTACCAAAACCATAGACATGAACAGAAAGAATTTATGGCTTATAATCCCCCTTTTGCTATTGATTGGTTATTTGATGGGGCCTCGTCCTTCTGCTCCACAATACAAAATGGAAATGCCTGTAATACCAGAGCAGCCTCAAGCTTTGGAGAAATATATCACCGACAATGAATCTTTACATAAAATAAAGCCAGACAATGAAGCAAGGATTGTTTGGGATAATGATTCGCTGAAAAACAAAACGGAATTTGTAATTGTATATCTGCATGGGTTTTCAGCTTCGCAGGAAGAGGGAGATCCTATACATAGGAATATAGCCCGAAAATTTGGGTGCAACCTGTATTTATCTCGATTATCTCAACATGGTATTGACACGGTAGATGCTATGCGAAAATTATCGGTTGATGGTTACTGGGAATCGGCGAAGGAAGCGCTTGCCATCGGAAAACAATTAGGACAGAAAGTGATATTGATGGGTACATCCACCGGAGGTACAAATGCATTGCAACTAGCTGCGGCATATCCCAACGATGTAGCAGCTATGGTTTTATTATCCCCCAATATTGCGATCAATGACCCTAATGCCTGGTTATTGAATAATCCCTGGGGACTGCAGATTGCGACTATTGTAAAAGGAAGCAGGTATATTGAGACAGTTGACCAGCGAGATATCTATAAAAAATATTGGTATTCCCGCTATCGATTGGAAAGTGTAGTGGCACTAGAAGAGATGCTGGAGACATCCATGACCAAAGAGACTTTCGAAAAGATCACTCAGCCTACACAAGTTTTATATTATTATAAGGACGATGTACATCAGGACAGTGTTGTAAAGGTGGATGCTATAAAAAAGATGTTTGAGCAATTAAAGACAAGTGCTGATAAGAAAAGAAGTTTGGCTTTGCCAAATACAGGTGATCATGTGCTTGGTTCTCCAATTAAATCTAGTGATGTGGCAGGGGTTGAAGTTGCAATAACATCATTTATGACGGAGGTATTGGGACTTAAACCGAGATAATTCTCCTGATTATAAGACCTGATTGAATTCGAGTCTTTCGTTATCGGGTCCAAGTATATTAAAAAAGCGGGTTCCATTTTTCCAGAACTGGAGGAATACGGGTGCGGGTTCGATGATTCGATAACCGGCACTGGAGAGGGTTTTATATACTTCATCTATATCCTGAACATCGAACGCAACATGGTCAACATGCCCATCTTTTCTTGAGGCGATTTCCTGCAATGTTTTTCCTGGCATTTGATAAAGTTCAATGATGATGCTGTTTTGTTGCATCATGATGCAGGTTCCTTTTTCGCCTTCGTGGAGGAAGGGGGCTTCCATTACATTTTTAAAACCAAGATTTGAGTAGAAGGATTCTGAGCGACGGATATCTGTTACGGGGATGCCGATATGCTGGATGGCTTTGAGGGGGAGGTGAATGGGTTTTTCCATGGTGTAAATATACAACTGGAGATGCCATCCTACCCCCCGGATGCCATCCTACCCCAGGATGACATCCGGGGGGTAGGATGACATCCGGGGTTGTAAAATACAACCCGAAATTTCTTTAACTTACCCCTCAAACGCTTGCTTTATGCATCAATCCTTTATAGCCGGTATCGGCATGTACGTACCCAAAAACGTAGTTACCAATAATGACCTCCTAAAATACATGGAGACCAGCGACGAATGGATTCAGGAAAGAACAGGTATCCAGGAGCGTCGATATGCCCATAGAACAGAAGAAACCACTACCACTATGGCCGTGGAAGCAGCTAAAATTGCCATTGAAAGAGCAGGCATCACCCCACAAGACATAGACTTCATTGTTTTCGCCACGCTATCTCCCGACTACTATTTCCCGGGATGTGGTGTTCTGTTACAAAGAGCCCTCAAAATGAAAGAGATCGGGGCCCTGGATATCAGAAACCAATGCAGCGGTTTTGTATATGCCCTTAGTGTTGCTGACCAATTCATCAAAAGCGGTATGTACAAGAATATACTCGTGGTTGGTAGTGAAAAGCATTCGTTCGGACTGGATTTCAGCACCCGGGGCAGAAATGTTAGTGTGATATTTGGAGATGGTGCCGGCGCTATCGTTTTGCAAGCCAGCCAAGATAGCAAAAGAGGAATACTAAGCACACATCTCCATAGCGATGGAGAAAGCGCCGAAATATTGGCAATGTACAATCCAGGTACTCATGCCAATCATTGGACAACTGATCCAGTTGCAGCATTCGATGATGCTGAAATAGGTCAAATGTTCATGAGCCACCAAATGATAGACACCGCTCAGAATTTTCCAAATATGGATGGTCCGGCAGTATTTAAAAAGGCCGTTGTGAAATTTCCAGAAGTTATTTTGGAAGCTCTTCAGGCAAATAACCTTAGTCCTGCCGACCTGCAATTACTCATCCCCCATCAGGCCAATTTGCGAATAGCCCAATTCGTTCAGCAAAGACTGAAGCTTCGCGATGATCAGGTGTACAATAACATCCAGAAATACGGTAATACAACGGCTGCTTCAGTTCCTATAGCACTTTGTGAGGCCTGGGAAATGGGAAAGATAAAAGAAGGGGACCTTGTTTGTTTGGCCGCTTTTGGTAGTGGATTCACCTGGGCTAGCGCGCTATTAAAATGGTAACTGACCATTAACTAACTGGCTTAGTAAGATTCGTTAAATTGCGAGCCATATACAACTAAAAAGGCTGTATAGCCTTCTTACCAAAAAGCAATATTGATTATGCGATTTTTCAAATTGATCCTGATAGCTATCATTGTTATTCCAATGGCAAGTATTGCGCAAGATGGTAGCAGCTGGAAAATAAGTATAGGTAAAAAAGTATTACTTACAGGTAATAACTATGATGATACTGTTACCAATACTATAAAGATCAAGAAAAGTGATCTGGACAATGGAGGCCTATTCAAAATCGACTACACAGATCCAAATAAAAAAGCCACTAAGGGCACCAACTTCAGGACCATTGCTTTTTTAAATCCCGGCCAAACAGTAGTTCTTCAGCGCGATAGCGCCGACAATTTGATGATGTATAACAGGGATCTCATGAAAGTTATTTGGGCCAACAAAAAAGTAACTGTTTGCACCTGGTCTACTCCTTTAGATCCGGGTATTGCAGCAGCCATCCGAATCCGTCGATTCAGACTATGTTCTATTGAATTTGCAGAAGAGTAATAATTAAATTCCGTTACCTGTTGTATGGATATTCGTTTATCCAATTAAAACCCCTGCTTACCAAGCGGAATTTATTGATATCATATTTTCTGAATTTCATGTAGAGTGTATCCTTATTCCATACACCATTTAATACCAATTCACTGGAATCTGCTTTATAAGTGAACGTTGAACGGTTAAGAGTATCATTGTTTTGATATAACTGAACCTGCTTAGCTACAGTATCCACTTCAAAATTGAAACGCTTTAAACTGTCGTTCATGATCTTCACCTGAGCATAATCCTTAAACTGAATTATCAGTTGCTTCCATCGTGTAGTATCAGTAGTTAAGGGAGGAATCGTATCGCCATTTCTTCACTACATATTCTGAATTATAAATACCATACAGTGGTGGAAGTTCCCTATTATCTCCGTAAGATTTCAAATTGCTAATGCTATTGCTAATATTTGAATAGAACAATGAAGAAATGATAAGGAGTTTCAGCACAACCCTGGCAATCCGCCACCTTCTGCTTGTTATCATAGAAGGGAAAGTAGTAGCCGACACAGGCTTATTGAAAAGAACAAATTACCCAGCCTTTTAAAATCTGGAATGATGAGGAATACCGACATGATCACTAACATAGAAGAGAACAGTTTCACCGGTACATCATAAAAATAGTTGAGCATTGCTACATTCAACATTACAATGGCCACTGTAATGGCCCCAACTAAAGTGGTTCTTCTAAAAAGCAGAAGAATTCCTCCAATCAATTCTGCAATACCTGAGAAGGCACTATAACCTTTTGAATAACCAATAAATGACCAGGCCAATCCCATTGGTGATTTATCACCAAATGGTTGCACCAGTTGGGATAAATACGGGAAAGGCATCTGTAAGTGATATATCTTAATGATACCATATACGAACATCATTCCTGCCAGATAATATCTTAAAGCTGCTCTTAACCAATAATGCGCCTGATTATATGAAGGTCTTTTTCTATCAAGAACAGTCCAAACAATAGAGCCAAGGAAAGCCAATAATATAAAAAACAGGAGCAAAACATAATCATAAGTGGTATCACCGCTTCCATTAGAGAAAATAGTAATAGGCTTATCAAGATGCAGCACATGTTTAGCAAACCAGGGAATAATTGCATGCCAGAGGGCAGTATATCCTTCAAAGATGGCTCGATACCATTGGCCCATCTGTTCACTAAGGCCTGTTATTTCATTGATGAATGGGATAGAATCTAAAGGAAAAGGGAGTATATAAATAAGAAAAAGGCAACAAAAGAACCTAAATCCAAGTTTCTGATAAAAGCTCCAAGCTGTCGGGTTAGCAGTTGCAATGGTCATGTAGTCTGGTTTTATTTTTGAAATTTAAGATGATTACAGAACTTACAGCCGAATTCATGATGAAAAAGAAAATTATATTCCTCATTAACCCTATTTCCGGTACCCGGGGGAAAAATGCGTTAGGTCCTATTATTGAGGAAAAAGCAAAAGCAAGAGGTGTCGACTTTGAAATTCTACCTACAGTAGCTAGTGGTGATTATCGATTTTTGGAAGCAAAAATAAAAGAAGAAGATATTGGTATCATCGGCATATGCGGAGGTGATGGAAGTGTAAATCAAGTTGTAGAGTCACTGGCGCATACGGGCATTTCATTCGGTATCATTCCTATGGGCTCGGGAAATGGATTGGCTTTTTCGGCAGGAATACCGAAAGACAGTGCCAAAGCAATCGATATTGTTTTTGATGGTGAAGCAAAACCAGTTGATGCCTTCCTCATAAATAAACAATTTGCCTGTATGCTTTGTGGGCTTGGTTTTGATGCAAGTGTGGCACATGATTTTGCCAAGCAGCCAAAGAGAGGATTAGGTACTTATGCTTCACTCACTACGCAAAAATTCATCGGTGCCAAAGTATATCCATTTATAATAACACTGAAAGATCTTAAGTTCAGTGTTGAAGCCTATTTTATAAGTATTGCCAATAGTAATCAGTTTGGTAATCATGTAACCATTGCCCCACAAGCAAAATTGAGTGATGGCTTATTAGATATTGTGATTGTAAAAAAGATGGCAAAGCCATTTCTGCTCTTTTCAATATTACGTCAGATTTTCAGCGGAAGATTACGACTTCCCGAAAATTCACTGAATGCCCCTATCGTATATTTTCAAACATCTGAACTGCAGATTGCTAATCCACAGAATGCACCCATGCATATTGATGGAGAACCAAGAGAAAGTATTCCGAACCTTAAAATAAAAATACTACCAGCTTATTTCAATCTCATTCATTCAAAGTAGAGAAGATAAGAATTACTTTAAGATGGAGCTTATTCTGGTAAATGCCGATTTGTTTTCATCTTCTGATAATGCATCAGCAATAGCTTTCTTTTCCATCCGGGTTAAATGAAAATTAAGGGCAGCTCCCGTTTCTTCGCTTTTAGGTGCGTACTGGAACGTGAGTTTATGTAATTGTGTTCCCATCATTTCCTGAGAAAGACTCAGCAAATCATTCTGATTATATTCCTGCATCTTATGCCAGTTGTATTGAAGCAATAGCAAAGGGCGAGATACTACTTCGGAAACATCGTTTGATTCAAAGGGGTGTTCCCATCCTCCGCTTTTGCGATCACGAATCTGGATTAAAACAACTCCACCAGTATTCTCCTTTATCCATTCCTTGAAAACCTGCAAAAACCTTAAGCTTCCTTCCATTCCAAAATTATCCCTGAGACCAGCATCCATCACATCAACAACAGGTTGGGTTGGGAGCCAAACATTCGGCAATACATAGGGGAAAGTGGCGTTCATTCGCATTGCTGTAAGCAAACGAAGGTTCATAGGGTTTTGCTTTGCAAAGAAAGACTGAAAATCTATAGCGTCGGGGTCGATAGTGTCAAATGAACCACTATCCATAACAGGCTTCATCATAAAGCGTAATGGTTGGGTACTCACCATCATCTTCCTGCCATCTCTTGTAACTACGGAATTGAAAATCATCAAAGGTATTCTTGCATTTCTTTCATCTGCCTCAAGATCTTTGAACTGTTTATCAAGAAACCCTCTTGTATTTTCATTGAGCTTTTGCTCGAAAGCATAGCCTCGGTCTTTTAGGTAAGAATACTCACCAACTTTGAATTTTTGAGCTGGTGCTGCTAAATCTCTTGCTACTAAAGAAGAGAAAAGTGGATTCAAAAGGTCGCCAGAAATATCATTTGCATATTGACTCTGTTGAAGATCGATTGATTTCCCCTGAGAACGCGCCAGGTCTAGACTCCTGAAATAGGTAGCTCCCAGCATTCCACCTGAAGCACCAGTAATAAGAAATGTTTTTTTTCATCAACCGATGATTCGTAATGCTGTCGAGTTGCTGTAAAACATTCATAGTAAATGTGGCGCTTCTGTTTCCGCCACCGCTGGTACTGATTATTATCATCAACGGCTTTTCTTCACCTTGCCTCTTCTTCCATGCTTCAAGAATGGCAATCATGTTCTTCTTATCTTTTTCAACACTATCTGTATTGCAAAGAGACATCAAAGTTTCTCTGTTATACATTGGCCGATCTTGCTTATTCTGATAATTAAGGCCATAAGCCTTATTACTCGGGTCAATAATGTTAGCTCTGTACAGTATATTCAGTACAACAATAAAAAGAATCAAAAAAGGGATACTCCAGGTTTGCAGGAAATAAGAGAAAGCGCCTGATACGGCAATTAGAATAGCGAAGAATACTGTTATACTAGCAGCTGCCGGCAACTGGAATACTGGATTATCGAGCATGAACCCTAATGCTACCAGGAAAGCGAATGCAATGAAAATAGATAATACTGCCGCAAAGTGATGGCGACCAAAAACAGTTTCTATAAACTCTTTACTGTAATGAGATACATCCCTTACTTTCTTTAGTGAATGCGGTTTTTGAAGATACCATTCCACTTTTATCAACCGGCTATCATTCAATCTTGTTTCACCCTTCTTGAATTGTGCTTTGAATAATTGCGGATTGTTGATTACAGGCTTGAGTTGTCTTATGATGCTTCTGTCGTATCTGAAAAAATAAACGAAGGAAACTGTTATCAGTAATATCAAACCACCCAGAAAGCCAAGGATCTGTAAAAACAATTCTGCTGTAGTCATCAATTCTTTTTCCCTTCCGAAATGAATAGCATTTACAAAATAGAAAAGCAGAAAAATAGCAGGTAAAATGCAATTATTTATGCAATACTTCAGAAAAGGATTTGTAGTGGTTGCCAAGAACCTGAAATGTCTTGAGAATAAAATAAAGGTGGTTATATTCCAGCTCATGAAAAAGATTCCGACAGCAATACCAACGATGCCAGCAGCCAATGCATTTACTTTTCCAAGATATTCTGGTGCCAGAAATAATGAATCGGCACCAAAAGATTTCATGAAATGTCCATTGACAGTGCTGAAAAGGATATACCAGAAGATAAGTAATACCTGGAATTTTTTTAGATGCAACAGCATCAATTGCAGCGGTAAAGAATAATATAGTCCGCGAAAGAATTTTTTCATACAACAGTTACTGTCTTCAATTACACTGACAAGTTACTATATAAACGAAAATTCGGGACGGTAATTATCGGGCTTGCTGAAAAGATCGGCTTCTGATCAAAAAGGCTTCAATAGTTAATAAAATCAGCAACAACATGGCTGTAAACTGGTGAGCTACACCGATCCATAGCAATGTAGCGGGCCAGGGGGAATATAGGGTTGCAAAAATACCAAGTATAACCTGTATCAATACCACCAGCATCGGCAATGGTCTGTAAAAGCGGAAGAGGCTACCCCCTTGTATCTTTCTTGCCTGCCACCACCAATATATCAATGAAATCGTAAGGGTATAGGCTAGTGCCCTATGAATAAAATGTACGTTTATTGGATTAGAAACCCAATCGCTTGTAATATTCGATGGCCACCACTGATCATTGATAGTTGGCCAGGTTGGAGCAGACGGACCGGCTTTTAATCCAGCCATAAAAGCGCCATAAATCAATTGAATGACCAGTAAGATTATAATCCTGGTTGTAATAGTTTTCAATGATCGGCTAACAATCACCTGATCGGCTGGTATTATCAACTTAAGGGCAAACCATAATACATAACATAATAGGCCAAGTGCTGCAATGAAATGAATAGCCAGTCTTATATGGTTAACATATAGGTTTTCTTCATTTAGTCCGCTTTTAACCATGATCCAGCCTATGGCTCCTTGTAAACCTCCCAGCAGGAAAAGCAAGAGCATCGGCTTTATCATGCTCTTGACGAAATATCTGTTAATAAGGAAATAAGCAAAGGGGACAGCAAAAACCAGTGCCATCAAGCGAGCCCAGTTCCTATGAAGCCATTCCCAGAAGAAGATGAATTTAAAATCCTGTAGGGTGAAGTCGAAATTGAGTTGCTTAAATTGACCGATAGTTTTGTATTGATCAAAAGCGGCCTGCCATTCTGCATCATTCATTGGCGGAAGGGTTCCCAGCAATGGTTTCCACTCTGTTATTGACAAACCAGAGCCTGTAAGCCTTGTAATTCCACCCAATAATACCTGGATCATTATCATTCCAACCCCTATCAACAGCCAGATGGCTACAGGCCTGGATGATTTTACTCTACTATCTGCATTCATACAGCACAAAGGTACTGCCAAGACTATTTACTCCCTATTCTGCTTAAAAAATTCCTTTTTTGAGCTATTTAGATGAAACAAATCAATCAGCTCAAGCCTTTCAATACCCTGTTCCAGTAGTACCAGGGCAGGAAGTATTTCTTCAACATCCACATCGTCCACCGGGGCTTACTTTGGTCGAACGGGAAAGTTTCCTTAGGAATGTTTTCATAATTAAACTCAGCGAGAATGAGCTTACCATATCCTACAATAAATGGACAACTACCATACCCATCATAAACGGCTTTTAAATGTTCTCCTTTTATTGATAATAGGATGTTTTGTGCCACTACAGGGGCTTGTTTACTAATAGCAGAGCCTGTTTTTGCATTTGGTGTATTTGCAGCATCCCCCAGTGCGAAGACATTTACGAATTTTTTATGTTGAAGAGTATGCTTATCTACATCCACCCATCCTTGCGTATCAGCCAGTGGGCTGCTACTGATGAAATCGGGAGCGCTTTGCGGAGGGGTTACATGTAACATATCAAATTTCTTCTTCACTTCCCATGTAGTTTCGGTTTCATCGGTTACCCTAAAAGTGGCCACTTTCCTTTCTCCATCTACTGCAATTAGTTCATGGCGGTAGTTTACTTCTATCATATATTTATCTACTACCTTCTGAAGGGCATCGGCATATTTAGGAATACTGAATAACTTTTTACCTGCAGTAGAAAAGTCAATCTTTGCATCTTCTTTCATACTATGCTTTCTGAAATAATCTGCGGCCAGATACATTATTTTCTGTGGTGCACCCGCACATTTTACAACCGTAGATGGACTTGTGAAAATCGCAACTTGTCCCGCTTTAAAATTCCTGATGCATTGAAAAGTATATGGAGCTGTTTCGAAAGAATAGTTACTGGTTACATTATTTTTCCCAAGAGTTTCCTTTAATCCTTTTATGAGATGCCAATTCAATTGAATTCCAGGGGCCACCACCAGGAAATCGTAACTAATCTCAGTGTTAGATGATGTGAGAAGTGAGTTTGATTCGGGTTGAAATGAAACAACTTTGTCTTTTATCCAATGAACACCTGATGGGATATACGATTGCTGTGAACGAACTGTTTTCTGGATCGGAAAACTACCTCCTCCTACCAATGTCCATCCGGGCTGATAATAATGTTTTTCTGAAGGTTCTATAATTGCTACATCAAGATCCTTATTAGCCAATTTGAGACGGGCGGCCACAGCAATCCCCGCATTCCCACCACCCACGATGAGAATAGTATGATAAGTCATACTATTTAATTTATGACCTAAAGCTACGAATGCACTGGAGGTATATAGGTGATAATAATCAACCTGTGATATAACTTTAGGATATAAGCAGCAGAAAAAAACTATGGTATTGTTTTTAATGTCCCGCCTTAATATAACTCCATCCTTCCTGTTGTTTGGAAGCTAGCTCAAGGATGGCTACAGGAACAATTTCAGCTAAGGAAATAAGCTGACTTTTATCAATACCAAATCGTCTCATAGAATTTGCGCATATCTTGAATGAAACCTTTCCTTTTGATTGCAGCTCTTTCATTCGGTTTTCGAAAAATACTTTCTCGGCAACCAACATAAATACGGCTTGTCCATGACAAACCACTTCCAGTTCTGCTCCAGGAGCTTCTTTCAATATGTTATTGAATTGTCGCAACACAGTACTATGATCGGCAGTATCTGAACTTACCAGATCATACACTATCTTATAAGAGGACTTCTGCGCTTGTGAAAAAAGAGACAAAGTGCAAAGTGCGAATACAATGAGGATATTCTTAATCATGACAAACAGTTTAAATGAAATAGAAATTAAATTGCCGGGTTATATCTTATGACTTATTCTTCCATAAACCCATGTTCCTACAAGGGCACTGAATAAAGTTACTATTATAATAGATGCACCGTTTCCTATCTGGGCATATAATGGTCCCGGACAGGCTCCCGTTAAAGCCCACCCGAATCCAAATAGCAATCCTCCAATTACAGTGCCTTTATGGAATTTTTTGGGAGCGAATTTAATCTCCTTCCCATCAAATGTCTTCAGTCCTAATTTCCTGATCAGCCAATAAGATACCATTCCAGTAACTACTGCAGAACCAATTACACCATACATATGGAAACTCTGGAAATGAAACATTTCCTGGATACGAAAACAGGAAATGACTTCTGATTTAACCAGAATTATTCCAAACAAGGTACCGGCAATAAGGTATCTGATATTTGTAGCGAAACTTACTTTATATGTTGTTTCAAATGGCACAACCACAGATGGTTGTTTTATTGATTTTTCCTGTTGCATCATTTCTTAATGTTTGTTCAGTTACTAAAGGGCAAGGATATATGGGAGAAAAAGGTTCGACATTATAATTCCACCAATCATGAAACAGCAAGTGGCAACAAGCGAAGGCCATTGAAGGGTAGATAAGCCAAAGATGGAATGTCCACTGGTACAACCTCCAGCATAACGGGTACCAAAGCCTACTAGAAATCCACCTCCTACCATCAACAAAAATCCCCTGATAGTAAATAAGCTTGTCCAATTAAAAAGGTCGGCTGGTACGGTTCCCTTTAAATTATTGATACCATATTTCTCCAATGAAGCTACCATGTCAGGATTCAACTGTACAGGATTAGGGTTTTGAAAGAAAAGAAGGGTTAATAAACCTCCGATTAATATTCCTGCTACAAAAAAGAGATTCCAGATATCTCTCTTCCATTCATAGTTAAAAAAGGGAACCTTGGTGGGTAAACAGGCGGCACAAATATGTCTTAACGAAGACGATATACCAAATGCCTTATTACCGATTAATAGAAGAATAGGGACAGTAAGTCCTAGCAGTGGCCCGGCTACATACCAGGGCCAGGGTTGGCGAATAAATTCCAGCATGAAGCGAATTTACGAATTGTTGCTTTCTTTCTTATCAGGGACGAACATGAGGAGGAATAATGCGCCTATTAAAGTACCGTAAAGCGTTGCTCTAACGGGGCTTGTCCAGATAGCACAAGTACCACTTATGCAACCAACATATTTCCAATAGAGAAAACCGCCGGTAGCACCAAGCAAAGCACCAATGCTTCCAAAAATGAGTGATTTGCGATTTTTATGTATGAAGGATCTAAGCATAAATAAAAGGTACGGAATAAAACTTTTAGTAATCAATTAGCATGTTGCTGGATGGCTTGTTGCAATTGTTTAGAACCAACAACTCCAGATTGGCGCCATTTAACTGCGCCTTTTCTAAAAAGCAATAAGGTAGGTACCCCACTTATATTATATGCCTGGGCTGCCTGTGGGTTTTTGTCAACATCTATCTTAAGGATAGTGACAGCATCGCCAAGCTGGTTTTTCAGTTCTTTCAATATAGGAGCCATTGTTTTACAAGGGCCACACCATTCAGCAAAAAAGTCTACCAAAACGGGTTTGTCTGCATCGATAATATCCTGAAAGGTACTCATAGGTAAAATTTGAAAACTTTGAAATGAAGTCGCTAACGACTTATTACCTGCAAATTTCGCTATAGCAATTATATCCGTTCATGACATTTGTCACAATACCCGCAAACTTATTATAAGGGAGTTATAAAGAAATCAATTCAATAGCATTTCGCTGCAATTTAACTTTTCCCATCTGCTCCATTTTTTTGAGAAGCCTCGATATCACTTCTCTTGAAGAGTTCAGCTCATCAGCTATTTCCTGGTGGCTGATAGTTATGATATCGGTTTTGAGCGTTTCGCGATGTCTTTTCAAGTAAAACAATAATCGTTCATCCATTGCCTGAAAAGCGATATGGTCGATAGTAACCAATAATTCTTCAAAACGGGAACGATAGGTTTCCAATACAAAATGATACCATGTTTTGTACTGAGTCATCCATTCGTCCATATACTGTAGAGGAATAGCAATCACTGTTGTATCCTTAACTGCCTTTGCCATTACCTGACTTGTTTCGGATTTAGTGGCACAAACCATACTAAGGGCACATGCTTGTCCAGGTTGCAGATAATACATGAAGAACTCACTGCCTTGTTCATCTTCCCTATACACTTTCACTAACCCTTCAATGATAAGCATCGTACTTCTGAAATACTGACCGGTACGCATCAGCTGTTCTCCAGCTTTGAACGTGCGAATTTCGCTTTTTTCTGTAAGCTCTTTTTGAAGCGATTTTTCAAAACTCGGGAATACTTCCTCGAAAATGATATTATCCATAATGGTTAAAAAGAGTACAAAGATGAGAAATTAATCAGCATTTCCGGAGCTTCCTTAATTTTGAGGAAAGAAGTTATTTGCTACAGAACCATTTACAAGATACGCTATTAGAAGCAGGCTGCGATGAGGCTGGGAGAGGCTGTTTGGCTGGGCCTGTTTTTGCAGGGGCCGTGATTCTACCTAAAGACTTTTACCATCCACTCCTTAACGATTCAAAAAAAGTTACGGAAGCCAACCGTTACGAGTTACGATCTTATATAGAACAAAATGCAGTAGCCTGGGCGGTTGCAAAGATTGAAGTGGAAGAGATTGACCATATCAATATATTAAAGGCTTCCATAAAAGCGATGCATCAGGCAGTTGACCAACTAAAACCAGTTCCTGAGTTATTATTGATAGATGGAAACCGGTTTTATCCTTATAAGAAAATAAAGCACGAATGCATCATCAAGGGTGATGGGCTTTATGCTTCCATTGCTGCAGCCAGCATATTAGCAAAGACCTATCGCGATGATTATATGCTTGAGCTTCATGAAAAATTCCCGCATTATGGGTGGGACCAGAACAAGGGGTATGGCACTTTATTGCATCGTAAAGCATTGGTAACAAATGGACTTACAGAACATCACAGGAAATCTTTCCAATGTATCCCTGTTCAGATGGACCTTCCTTTGTGAGTTTTTTAGCATTTTTTCTGGCTGCTGTTTTAAACCCTTGAACTCTTGCCGGGTCTTAATAGCATTACAAACAGAAAATAAAGCACCATGAAAACTACATTAGTACTTGCCCTAACACTGATACTTGGCTTAACTGCAGCAACTGCGCAAGCCCAGGTAATTGGCCACCAGAAAGCCCGTATTGCACAAGGCGTTCGCAGTGGAGAACTCAATCGCAAAGAGACAAAACATTTAATGAGGGAAGAACGCAAATTCCGTCGTCATAAACACAGAGCCTATGCGAATGATGGAAAGATAGGACCTCGTGAAAGACGTGCGTTGAAATTTGAGAAGAGGAAGATAAGCAGGCAGACGTATCGATTTAAGCACAATAGGTTCTAATTAAGTTCAATAGGTTCCATTTGTTCCATAGGGCCTAATAATAGCAAGCATTTTGCTCTTCATACTTTTTTAACCGCAGAGGCGCGGAGACGCAGGGGATTTCCTCCGCGTCTCTGCGCCTCTGCGGTTATATTTTCACAATAAATAATAATTGCTATTATTAGGCCCTCTGGAACCCCGACGCGTCGGGGGAACCTATTGAACCTTTTGAACTGGGGATTTCATCCATTCCTCCTTCAGCATGCTGTAGTAAATAGAATCCCGCCGGCGATTATGCGGCATTTGCATATGACTTCTCAATACTCCTTCTTCTTTCATTCCTATTTTTAATAACGCAGCTCTTGCTCGTTCATTGAGGAAATCGGTTTTTACTTCTACCCTTTCCATATGCATTTCTTCGAAAGCGTACTTCAAGAGCAGGTGTTTTGCATGAGTATTAATTCCTGTTCCCATAAAAGGAGTGCCTAACCAACTCCATCCAATTTCAATTCGTTTATCAAAAAAGGAGATATTACCAAAGCTGGTGCTTCCACAAATTGCACCGTCTGATTTTCGGATAATAGTGAATGGCACCCTAATGAGGGAGTTACGGGTGAACAAGGCTTCTTCAACCCAACGATGCATTTCTCCCGGTATAGAACAATCGAAAGTGAAATATTTCCAGATAGAAGAATCTTTCGACAATTCCTGAAAGGCAGCTTCATCCGTTGGTTGCAAAATCCTAAGTTGCACTAACGATGTTTCCAACAAAAGATCGTCGGGGAAGAATTTAAGGAATAGATTATTTTTCATTACACTCATAATATAGTTTTATTCTTTGGGCCAAAGACCTAATCCCTGCCGTGTAACAACTGGCTCATCTCCCGTACAATCGATAATGGTAGATGGAACGATACCGCCAGCTCCACTATTCAATATATAATCTACTTGTTTTTCAAAGTGATCACTTATCCAGTCGGGATCGGCAATTTCTTCTGCTAATGTACCAGGTAGAGAGGCGCTTAACAAAGGATGCCCAATGGCCTGCACAATTGCACGGGCTACTTTGTTATCAGGAATCCTGAGTCCAATTGTATCTTTTTTACTTTTTAGAATCTTAGGTACTTCCTTACTTGCAGGAAGGATGAAAGTATAGGGGCCAGGAAGATAGTTCTTCAACATTCTGTACAATGGAGTAGAAATACTTTTTGTGTATTTACTCAGATCACTCAGGTCGGCACAGATAAATGATAACTGAGATTTCTGTGGGTCAACATTTTTAATCCTGCAGATACGTTCAATAGCTTTATGCTGGAAAATATCACAACCGAGTCCATAAACAGTATCAGTAGGATAAATGATCACCCCTCCATCAAGCAAGCCTTCCTTTACAGTTTGGATAGCTCTTGGCTGAGGATTGTCAGGATGTACTGTTAATATCATAGATGGAAATTTAGCTATTTGAAAGGAGAAATAACCTGATTTGGCTCTGTTGAATTGTTTTTAGTCAAAATCCCAAGAAATTATATCTATTGAACATATATTCTTAGTTACTGGAAAATTAATTATCCGTTACTTTTGAAAAAAAATTGGCTATGGGTATGCGTTTACAAGCCGTTGATGTGGTAAACACCATCAGCCCTGAAGAATTTCAGGAACGTTATTATAAATTAAACCGTCCTGTTGTAATAAAGGATCTTTCAAAGGACTGGGTCGCAATGAATAAATGGAATTGGGATTACTTCAAAAGCATAGTAGGCACCCAAAAAGTGGGCATTTATAATAATGTAAAGAGTGATGCTTATACTCCTATAAACAAAGCGGACGAATACACCACATTTGGTGAATATATAGATATGATCAGTAAGGGGCCAGCAGCCTGGAGGATATTCCTTTTTAATATCTTTTCGCACGCCCCGGAACTAACCAAAGATTTTACCTGGCCCGACCATCTTATGAAAGGGTTTATTAAGCGGGTGCCGATGTTATTTGTTGGGGGACAAGGTTCTATTACCCACATGCATTTCGATATAGACCTTTCACATATATTTCATACTCAATTTCATGGCCGTAAGAGAGTGTTACTGTTCCCATTTCAGGAACAACACAAGCTTTACAGGAAGCCTTTTGAGGTTTTAAGCTTGGCCGATTTCAGTAATTATGCCGACCCTGAGAAGAGTAAAGTGAATTACAAAGATTTCCCTGCATTAGAGAAAGCGTCTGGAATGGAAGTGATTTTGGAACATGGAGACACCCTTTTCATGCCTGGTGGATATTGGCATCATATGGAGTATCTGGATAGCGGTTTCGCTATGAGTCTCAGGGCACTACAACCCTCTTTAGGCGGAAAATTAAAAGGTTTCTGGAATATAGTTGGAATGAGAAATATCGATACGCTTATGAAGAAAACTGCTCCACAGTGGTGGTACAATTATAAGAAGGAAAAGATATTTGAATCCGCAAAAAAAGTTGAAGCGGTTCATTGATAAATCTCAAAAAAATATTGATTTAAGTTAAGACTTTCACTCCTTTAGGTGGGTCTACTTAAAATACTTTGAAAAATAATTGAATTTTCAAAAAACACTCGTTACTTTAGCCTCTCGTTAGTATTGCTATCAGTACTACACCACCTCATCCTGCAACTATCCAAGTTCCTCTCATTCAACCATCCAATTTCCCGTTTTTTTCCAATTTTCCGATTCATTTAGTATTTGTTGCTCATTGAGCATTTCGTATATACCCATTCCCGATCCCTCCCCTTTTTAATAAGCAGATCAATTTGCTTATTGTTGAAAACTACCTGATATAAAAATTATTAACCGAAACTAACTGCAATTTCCTTCCCTTAAAGAAAGAGTTGCAGCAAACCGATCTTGCTTAAGAGCTGATTGCCACAATCAAATGCTGCCTATACATAAGGCTTCATCTACTTGTACAATCTCCTCCATTAATTTATTATAGAAAACCCGATTACCTTCTTTCTTTTTGTGGTTTCAGAGGTAAGCACAGGCCGGCGATATCCATCGCTGGCTACTTTTTTAGGGGCTGAAGGTTTGGAGAGCTGAGGAAATTTGAAAATGAAAATAAAATGAGGAAATTTGAAAATTGGAAATGTGAAAATGAAACAGCCGGTAAAAGTCATTAATAAAAAAAGCAGCTTGAAATTCAAGCTGCTTTTTTATGTCTATTAAGTTATGCTTAAACTCTTGCCGGCTGTTTAATTTCCACATCTTCTCATCTCCACACTTCCACATTTGCATCCGGCTGTTTATTTTCAAATTATCACATTCACATTTTCACATTAAATTATCCAAATTTGAATCAAGCAATCGTCCACGTCTCATTCCCCCTCAGCAATTTATCCAGATTACCCTTGCCTTTGGCGGTCATAACATCATTGATCTGCTTTTCCATTACGGCTTCGTAGCAAGGTCTTTCGGTTTCGTAGAAAACACCGAAAGGACGAGGAAGATGACCTTCAACACGTGGATCGTCGAACATACGAACGAGGATCTGTGCTTTATAGAAATCTTTTTCGTCGTGAACCCAAAGGTCGTCGGCAGTGATTCCGTTTCCGATTTCAACAACGATAGGTTTGAAGCCATCGAGTTTGATACCCTTATTTTTATTGGCACCGAATATCAGTGGCTTGCCTTGTTCAAGGAAAAGCGTGTTATCGAGTTTGGTTGACTTCTCAGTGAAAATCTCAAATGCTCCATCATTGAAGATGTTACAGTTTTGATAGATTTCCAGGAAGGAAGCTCCTTTATGCTTGTAACTGCGAAGTAACATTTCCTGCATATGCTTTGGATCCCTGTCCATACTGCGGGCAACAAATGTGGCATCCGCTCCCAAAGCCAGTGCTGAAGGATTGAATGGATGATCGATACTTCCGTAAGGAGTAGATTTTGTCACTTTATGCTCTTCCGATGTAGGAGAATACTGTCCTTTCGTTAAACCATAGATCTGGTTGTTGAAAAGCAGCATATTCACATCGAAGTTGCGGCGCAACATGTGAATGGTGTGGTTACCACCAATACTCAGGGCATCTCCGTCGCCGGAAACGATCCAAACACTCAGGTCGGGGCGGGCAGCTTTCAACCCGGAAGCTACTGCTGTAGCCCTTCCGTGGATGGAGTGCATCCCATAGGTGTTCATATAATAAGGAAAGCGGCTGCTACAGCCGATTCCTGAAATAATGGCAATGTTTTCTTTGGGAATTCCAAGCGAAGGCATCACTTTCTGTACCTGGGCCAAAATGGAATAATCGCCACAACCCGGGCACCAACGAACTTCCTGGTCGGTTGCAAAATCCTTAGCCGTCAATGCGGCTGCTACTGTTGTTTCACTCATATGTATCGGTTCAAGACAAATGTAAAAAATAATGCCTGAATAGTAAGCAGTAAGTCTGCTTGATTTTCCTCATACCCTTTCTTAGGCCTTCTGGATCAGCTCTTCCCAGTATTCAGCGGCCCTTCTGGTGTGCGGGATAACGATGGTTCCTCCTACAATATTGGCCACAGCGAATATTTCATATAATTGCTCGGTGCTTACCCCTAAATCGTAGCATTTACCTACATGGTATTTGATACAATCGTCGCAGCGGAGCACCATACTGGCTACCAAACCCAGCATTTCCTTGGTTTTTTTATCGAGGGCTCCATCCTCGTAGGTATTGGTATCGAGGTTCCAAAGCCTTTTCATGACGAGGTTGTTCTTACTTAGGATCACCTCATTCATTTTCTCTCTGTATTCGTTGAATTCCTTTTCCAGATTACCCA
This sequence comes from Chitinophagaceae bacterium, assembly GCA_016721085.1. GTDB lineage: Bacteria > Bacteroidota > Bacteroidia > Chitinophagales > Chitinophagaceae > Endoryza. Next base: position 128,139 of record JADKJI010000015.1, read on the forward strand.
TATTCTTGATTATTGGTTGCCAAAGGTCGGGGTTTTTATAAAGGCAATTGCGGTTGATTATCGTAAATTTAATTCCACCAGCTACTTTTAACCAAAACGAACAGCCATGAAAAAATTGCTTCTTTCCAGCAGCGCGCTACTGCTCACCCTTTCCTTATTAGCACAACAAAAATTCAATGGAATTGATGTAAATCTGAGTAATATTTTCCGCCTTTCGGATGCCAAAACCCGCTCCATCAGTCCCGAGAATTTCAACGGGGAGAAAGGAAAAGGGGGAATGGCGACGACTGGTACGGGTGCCGGCCCCTCCCGAGATCTGGGACAGGGCTGGAAAGTGAGTCCTTCTGTACGAATCAAAGCAAAAACCACATTTACGGTTGCTGAAATCGACGGATCGGGAGCTATCCAGCATATTTGGATGACCCCTACAGGGAATTGGCGCTATTCTATCCTCCGCTTTTACTGGGATGATGAAAAAGAAGCTTCTGTAGAATGTCCGGTGGGTGATTTTTTTGGAATGGGTTGGGGACAATATGCCAAGCTGACTTCTCTTGCTGTGAATGTAAATCCAGGAAGTGCTTTCAATTGTTATTGGCCCATGCCCTTCCGCAAGAAATGCCGTATCACGATGGAGAATATAGCTGATGAGGATATGATATTATATTATCAGGTTGATTATGTATTGACGGAGGTACCTGCGGATGCGGCCTATTTCCATGCACAGTACCGTCGCACCAATCCACTTCCTTACAAGGGCGTATATACGCTTGTTGACGGAATAAAAGGGAAGGGCCAGTATGTTGGGACATATATGGCATGGGGAGTACACAATAATGGATGGTGGGGAGAAGGGGAGATAAAATTCTTTATGGATGGAGACACGGAATTTCCGACTATATGTGGAACCGGAACGGAGGATTATTTCTGCGGATCTTATGATTTTGATACAAGAGTAAAGAATGCTGCGGGAGTGGAGAGAACAGAGTATACAGAATTCAACACTCCATATGCGGGACTGCATCAGGTTATAAGGGGTGATGGGCATTACCAGGTGATGCAGCGATTTGGATTATACCGTTGGCATATAGCCGACCCTATACGATTTGATAAGGATTTGAAAGTTACTATACAGGCGTTAAGCTGGAGGAATGACGGGCGATATTTGCCTTTGCAGGATGACATAGCTTCAGTGGTGTTCTGGTATCAGGCCGATCCGCATACGCCGTTTCCGAAGTTTCCGGAGAAGGATAAGTTGGAGGTGAATTAACCAGGTTGACTTCTCCCGAGAAGTCAACTCCCGGGTTGACTTCCTGGAGGTTGACATCTCGGGAGATGTCATCCTCAGGGAAAAACCTCATCCTTTACAACCAGATTATTTTATAAAGCTTTATTGCTATGATCAATTATAAAATCTTAACAGTTATAACCGTTTTATCAATTGCTGTTTTCTCCTGTGGACAATCTGAAAAAGAAACAAAACAAGCAGAAGAAAAAGTCCCTGATACTACACAAAAAAGCTATACTCCACCACATATTGAAACACCCGATGAGGCGATTGCTGAAATAAAGGCTGGAAACCAAAGATATCTTACTGGTAAACTGCAGAATACAAATATCAAGGAGATGATTGCAAATACCAGTGATGATCAGCACCCATTTGTTGCAGTATTAAGTTGTATGGATTCAAGGATACCTGTTGAAGTGGTTTTTGATCAGGGCATTGGCAACATGTTTGTAACCCGTGTTGCAGGAAATGTAGCCGATGTTAATGTATTGGGAAGTCTTGAATATGCAACTAAAGTGAAAGGATCAAAGCTCATCATTGTGCTCGGTCATAATAAATGCGGTGCTATTTCAGGAGCCCTGGATGATGTAAAACTTGGTAATCTTACAGCTTTGTTGAAACAAATAAAGCCTGCTATTACCTTGGACAGTACTGGTGATAAAATAAAAACCGCCAATAATACTGCCCGCCGAAATGTTCAATTGACTATGGAAGAGATTCATAAAAAGAGTCCTGTAATGAATGAACTTTTTAAAGAAGGGAAACTGAAGATGATTGGGGCCTATTATGATGTTACTTCTGGTAAAATCTATTATGAGGAGGATTTGAAGAAGTGGTGGTGAAAATCAGGTTGACTTCTCCCGGGTTGACTTCCTGGAGGTTGACATCTCCCGGGATGTCAACCTTAAGTACCCCACAACCCGTATCTTAGTACCATACAAAACTGCAATAATGAAAAAGCTATTTGTCGCCGTTTTCTCCAATTTCCTTGTTATAATTCTCTTCGCTCAAAGCCCATCACCAGTCACCGTGACTGATATGCTGAAAATCAAAAATATCAGCTCGGTACAACTGAGCCCCGATGGGAAACAAGTAGTTTTTTCAGTGCTGTCCATAGAACCAGAAGACAGCAAATGGGAATATAAATATGCCACCCAGCTTTGGATTACTACAGCTGATGGCAGCAGTGCTCCAAGACCGTTGACCACATCTAAAGAAGGCGCTTCACAACCCACCTGGAGTCCTGATGGAAAACAAATAGCCTTTGTTAGAGCTGCTGAAGGAAAACCACAAATCTTCCTATTGTCATTAGAAGGAGGAGAGCCAAAACAACTGACAAAAAGCAAATACGGAGCTTCTTCACCAAGATGGAATGCCGATGGCAGTGCCCTTCTTTTTATGGGAAGCATTTCACTGAAAGATTTAATGACAGACAGTTTACTGAATCCCGGCAAACAGGTTCCAAGTTGGAGTTTGGAAAAGCCAGGCTTCTTGCATAATGAAAACCTTCAGCCATCAGCCGCTAAAGCAAATCCCGACGGAACAATAGAAGAAGTCAGAGCTTATTTAGAAAACAATGAAAAAGACAAAAAAGCCAAAGTGCTTAATAAACTGAACTTCCAGGAAGAATCAACAACAAGTGGTGAACTCAATTTCTCACATGTATTCTTATTGCAACTGAAAGACCCGGGAAATCCAAAACCTATTACAAAAGGATTCTACTCATTTTCAAATCCTCAATTCATAAAAGGAACCAATAAAATACTTCTTGAAGGAGATGTAAACGAAACGACTCATCCCGACAGAACACTCGAAACACAACTATATACTGTCAATAACGATGGTTCAGGCCTAAAGAAATTATTAGGAAAGAACGATTACAATTATTCAGGTTCTTCTATTTCCCCATCCGGCAAATGGATTGCATTGCAACAAGGAGCGACGGGATTTGTAGCTATTCCTACCTTATCATTATTGCCAATCGATGGTTCTGAAAAAGACCTGATACCAATCCCTTTCGACAGGAATATCGGAAATATCATATGGAGTGAAGATGAAAAGACATTATGGTTTTCGGCCCAAAGCAATGGGGGCGTTACTTTGAATAAGGTGGATATCGGTTCCAGAAAAGTTACAACACTTACAGATTTCAATAGTGGCATCGGTAGTTATTCCATCAAAGGCGATAAACTAGTATTTGTAAAGACTGCAGTTGAAAACCCTTTTGAACTATATAGTGCTAATAGCAATGCAGCCAATCCTATTCGTATAAGCAGCTTCAATTATGATTGGGTGCAACAAAAGAAGTTAAGCTATCCTGAAAAATTCAGCTTTAAGAATGAGAAAGGATTGACCGTTGAATATTGGGTGATGAAACCAACTAATTATGAGCCAGGAAAGAAATATCCTGTTGTGTTGGAAATCCATGGTGGACCAACAGCTATGTGGGGGCCTGGAGAAAACTCGATGTGGCACGAATTCCAGTTCTGGTGCAGTAAGGGATACGGAGTAGTGTATGCGAATCCAAGAGGTTCGGGAGGATATGGACAGGAATTTCTTAAAGCGAATGTAAAAGATTGGGGTAATGGTCCGATGCAGGATGTACTTACTGCTCTTACAAAAGCCACCGCAGCATCGCCATGGGCCGATACATCCAAAATGGTTGTCACTGGTGGATCTTATGCGGGCTATCTTATTGCATATATCATTTCTCATGACAATAGATTCAAAGCTGCTTGCAGCCAAAGAGGTGTATATGATCTTCGCACTTTCTTTGGAGAAGGAAATGCCTGGAGATTAGTGCCAAACTATTTCGGGGGCTATCCTTGGGAGAAAACAGTATTACCCATTCTGGAAAGGGAATCACCTATTACTTATGTTCAGAATATTACAACTCCCTACATCATGTTCCATGGTGAGAATGATTTACGCACGGGAGTAATTCAAGGGGAGGAAATGTTTAAAAGTCTTAAAGTATTGGGTAGACCTGTAGAATACGTTCGCCATCCGGGAGCTACTCATGAAATAACAAGAAGCGGAAATAACCGCCAACGAATTGATCAGATGCTCAGGACCTGGGAATTTTTTGAGCGATATATAAAATAATGTAACTATTGAGTGTTTCCATCGACTGATGTGAAAACTTATTAATGAAGAAAGGAAACAGGTTCAAAAAACAATACTGATTCTATTGACCACCCTCTTGGGTTTGGCAATAATTCATTTCATTGTTTTCCCTCAACAAACAAGGTGTCTTCTCATAGATTATTCTTCCTTTCAAAAAGAAGGTTTGCTTTATTTCGATCCAAAAACCGCAAAGCCTTACCGAGACAGCTTACAAACCTATATTGAAAAAGGTCGGTTACGCATAATTGATTTTTGGGGAGAGCAGCAATGCAAGCCGTTGTTTATCTATTGTTCCAATAAAGCTTCATTCGAAAAGTATGGAAGCCCTATTCCTGTTCCTGCATTAACCCATATAAAGCTGGGTGCAAGAATTGTTATTAGTGAAGAAGGGGTTGATCAGGATATAATTGCCCACGAATTGATGCATGCTGAATTATACCAAAGAATCGGTTTCTATAAATGGTCGTTCAAAATTCCGAGATGGTTTGATGAAGGATTGGCCATGCAGAGTGATTATCGAAATTACTATTCCGAAGACACACTAAAAGCCTTATCTGATAATTTCAAGAATTTACCTGACCTAAGAACACTGGAGACTGGAGCGCAGTTCAATAGTGGCTCCAGAGAAAAGATAATGTTCAACTATATGACTGCTGCGCATGAAATCAGGAAATGGTATACCAAAGAAAAAATGGATAAGTTTATCAAAGCAATGAATGCAGGGAAAAGTTTTGAGGAATCTTATAATCAATAATCTTACTCAGGCGGTTTTCATATGCTTCTCCTTGTAAAGAACCCTGTATGCAAGGAAGGCGCTCACCAACATAAAAAGCGCTCCTGCCAGGAACGGCGCACCTGGTAATCTTATTGGATTGTTTTTATTAGTGAAGTAAGAAAATAAGTTTGTCATCAAAATAGGTCCAAAGATGGAAGTAAGGCTTATCAGGCTAGTCAATCCACCTTGTAGTTCTCCTTGTTCCGTTGCTGGCACATGATTAGAGATAATACCTTGTAAAGCAGGACCTGCAATTCCTCCTAAACAATACACTACAGTAAAAGCATACATCATCCATCCTTCAGTTGCGATGGCGAAAAGAATCATACCTACACTATAAAGTAACAGTCCTATATATACGCTTCTTTCTTTTCCCAATAAAGGCATTGTTTTTCTTATCAAACCACCTTGAACAATGGCTACCATAACTCCCACTACACTAAGCGAGATACCAACTTCACGTTCATGCCAGTTGAATTTTTCCATACTATAATAGCTCCAGGTAGTTTGTACAGCATGTGCTGCCAGATAGATCAATACCAATGAAAGCACCAGTCCGGCTATGGCTGGATATTTCCCCATTTGTTTTAATGATCCAATAGGGTTAGCTCTTTTCCAATCGAAAGGCCTTCTTTTCTCTACTGGCAATGATTCAGGTAGTACAAAATAACCATATAACCAGTTGAGAAGGGTTAGTCCAGCAGAAACCAGGAATGGCACTCTTGATCCAAAACTTCCCAGTAAGCCACCGATCAATGGACCTATTATAAATCCAAGACCGAATGCTACACCCACAAGACCGAAATTCTGGGCCTTTTTTTCAGGGGTACTGATATCTGCTATATAGGCTTGAGCGGTAGTAAAACTGGCACCGGTGATTCCGGCGAGAACTCTTCCTACGAATAACCATCCAATGGTTGGGGCGAAGGCAAGAAAAAGATAGTCAATCCCGAACCCGAAAAGAGAGAATAAAAGCACCGGTCTGCGACCGTAAGCATCACTAAGGTTTCCAAGAACGGGAGAGAAAAGGAACTGCATAACGGCATAGGCTGGAATGAGCCACCCGCCTACTTTTGCTGCCTGGCTGATATCTCCATGAATCAATTCCTGGATAAGTTTAGGCATCACCGGAATAATGATTCCGATTCCAATAACATCTATAAGAAGAGTAACAAAAATGAAGCCCAGGGCAGCAGGTTTGGCCGTTTTCATACATGAAAAATAACGTAAAAAAATGGTTTGTATACCGTTCGCAAGTTAACTGTCAGAAAATCGTCAAATTTCAGTAATTTGACTTTTTTCACACCAACACAAATGCTTATGAACAAGAAATTCTATGTTGTACTCTTCCTAGCCGTAACTGTAGCCCTGAGTATAGCAGCCAGTGCACCTCCACAAGGAGAACCCAAAAGAAACCTGAAAGTGCTTCCCAAGAACATCAGCCATGAAGATCTTGACAAGGTAATGCACGGATTCAATGACGCTCTTGGCGTTAAATGTAATCACTGCCATTCAGGTGGACAGGTAGATGGTCGTTTCAAAATGGATTTTGCCAGCGATGCAAAACCAGAAAAAGAGATGGCTCGCAATATGCTGAAAATGACAGCAAAAATCAACAAGAAATTCTTCCATTTCAAAGCTGGTGCTGCTGATGCAGTTCCACCAATCTCTTGCATGACTTGCCATAATGGAAAAGTTCATCCAGAAGGAGGAAAGAAATAATATAGTTTTTTATTAAAAAAGCCTCTGGAGTTCCAGAGGCTTTTTTAATTAGATATCGATAGAATCATATACCACTACTTTCTTCCATAGATGCGAGCACTCCTTCACAAAGTTCAGATGTATGGGATCTACCTGATAGCTTGCCTGGTCATCTGACCCTTTGAAAAATAAGCACCAGGAAACAGAATAAGACCTGTCAATAACATCCCTGTTGGTTGGAGCTGGTTCTCCGATATGAAATGATGCTATAGTTTTTACTGCACTCAATTTTTTCAATCCAGCAATAAGAGCAGCTTTATCCTCTTTGCTTTCAGGATTATTCAACCAGAAATAAACGTGATGAATGAATGTTTGTTCTTTTGTCATAGCAGTTGCTTGTTGGGTTACAGCGGTTGCTGCGCTTAGCAGGGCCGCCTGGTATAAAAATGTGCGTCGAGTAATCGACATTGGGTGGTGATTTTATGGGAAGGTAATGATAGAATTTGAAAATTTGGGAATTTGAAAATTAACAGCCAATACATTTTACCGCAGAGACGCGGAGGCGCAGGGTGGCGTTCCTCCGCGTTTCTGCGTCTCTGCGGTTAAAAATTACATATTGAAACTCTCTAGGCTTTTCGTAAAGTTTCAATATCCAACTTCTTCATCTCCATAAAAGCCTTTGTAACTCTTCCTGCTCTTTGCGGATCGCTCATTAATTCACCCAATATAGATGGCACAATTTGCCAGGAAAGGCCAAACTTATCTACCAACCAACCGCACATGCTCTCCCTTCCTCCATCAGTGAGCTTCTCCCAATAATAATCAATCTCCTCTTGAGTATCGCAGTTAACAACATAAGAAACGGCTTCATTAAACTTGAATAATGGACCGCCATTTAATCCCATAAACTTTGTCCCATTCAGTTCAAAGTTTACCACCATCGGATTTTCAGAAAGTATTTTTGAATCCTTGAAAATGGAACAATAAAACTGGCTGCTTCTTTTGCTTTTCCATCGAACCATAAGCAGGGATATAGTTTATGAGTCATTGTTGAAATAGCTTTTTATGAACAATCAGGATTTTGATTTTATTCCAATGCCTAAGAGCTTTGGTTATTTTGAAGTTAGCTTTTTAATTAGCTCATCTTCAATTGCTGCCTTTATACTTACAACTGTATCAATTTGGCTATTAGGAATGGTAGTTGACAAAACATACTGTTGTACTTTCCAATCGTTTCCGACTTTTACAACAACGCCAGATCCACGACATATCTTCATTTGTGTTGATAATAATTCATCAAACCAGGCAAGTGTGCCGGTTTTATCGAAGAAGATATGACGGTCAATCGATGTGAAATTCCAAGTGGTTTTTTTATCGAAGTATGGTTTTGCCCATGCCATATAACTTTTCTTATCCCAATTTTCTGTAGCATCAGTTCCTATAAACACTGCATCATCGGTATAGAAATTGAAATACCGATCGTATTCGGCATTAGCGGCTGCCCTGTTGAAAGAATCGAGCATAGCGGCGATGGCTGTTTTATCACTCGATGTATCGGGTGCAACATTATTCTTACAAGAACCAAACAAAGCCACTATAACAAGGACTGATACAATTCTGTAACCCATAATACTATTTTAATTTTTGAAGGATAATCTAATTATTCTTTCTAAATATAAAACATACTGGCGTAATTATTACACCATTATTGGGAATTGCCTTTTCGCAAATAGTACAAAGTCAATCCTACGCCAATAATCAAAACAATCATCTGGGAAACAGTACCCAACATATCAATTCTTGCAAGAGATGCCTCGGTTTCTCCACCTTTTATTGAAAGAATCCAGAGAGGGTGGTAAGTACCTGTTCTCATTCCCAACATTGGTTGCGCTACATTTAAAGCCACATGAATGCCTGTAGCTATTGCTATCCCCCCCGATTTATAAGTAGCTAACCCGAAAATAAGTGACCATATTGCCGGACCCATAAATGCTGATGTAAAACTCCAGCCACCAAAAACATGATACATAGCAAACATTACTGAAACGATAAGCTGAGTGGGAAGAAAACCCAATGCTCTATTTAACTTAACAAATGGGTAGGATCTGAAAGCAACTTCTTCCATTAATGCCAGTGGGACAATAGACAAGTAGAAAAGTGCTTCTAATACTGTAATTGGCTTTGGGTTCCATTCTATTGTAAGATTGGAAAACGCAAAAAGTGGAATAATTATAATCGCGAATAAAAGGGACCCAAGTATAAACCCATATAAGAATCTTATTCCTGTCTTTCGCTCCCACACCAAACCTATACTACCGAAAGAACTCTTTTCCAATTTCAATACAAACCAGGTAACTGCTAATGCAGCTGCCGTACCGAATGATCCGTATATAAATCTTTCCCAACTATCAGGGAATTGATGTGTGATAAATGCCCCTGTAATAAATAAAAACAAGAGGAATAAAAGCCAGTACAGGAAAGATCTGCCAATGGCATTGAGTTTTGGAAAAGCAGTTTGGCTTAATAGTGAGTCCATCTAACAATATACTCCAATTCCAAAATAATCTGAGGCATCAAAATGATGAATGGTTCAGGAAGGTTTAAGGCTGGAAAAGCGCCCTTTTCTGACTTATTTAATTATATACCCCGAAATAAAAAAGAGAGCGTTTTATGACAGCTCTCTTCTCACTTATTACATATTACTTATAACTTATAACTTAAACCCTACAACTTACCACTCTCCTAGCTCACCCCTTTAGGGTTCTTCGGACTCACCGGTGGCTTTGGACCAGGGCCAACACCTGTACCTTTATTAATCTGGATGACTTTGATGATAACATCTACCATCGGTGCTCCAATACCTAATCGTTGTGCATTAGAGTTTGCAGGAACCGCCATCATCTTAACAGGATCAAAAAAAGATATCTTCCATTGGTTGCTGCTGCAGTATCAACTTCCTTCCGGAACAAAGACCTGTATTTTCACATTTTTGTAGCTGCTTGGGAAATAACGAACATAATACCCTCCGGCCTGCTTATACCATTGATCTCTTTTATAATCAGGACGATGAATAACAGATAGTTCTCTTTGCACTGCAATTTTCTCAAAAGCTTCATAAGAGCTTGTACCTAATTCAAACAATTGCTTCACATTTCCATATCCTGCTATTCCTCTTGATTCGGGAATTGCTGCTGCTATCGTTCTTACAACAGCCATTGCACCTCCTTTAAGTTCAAATATCTGTTGCGGAGATAGTAATTCATTTGCTGTTGATCTGACAGGAAAAGATAATTGGTTATAATTCGACCCACTTACAACCGACCAAAGCAACAATTGAATATTCTTTTGTTCAAGATGACTTTTTCTTTGTGAGTTACGAAGGATAGTTTCAATGATATCTTTCCTGTATCCATTCAATGGCGCTTGTAAATAAGCATCTCTTTGCGATGGGTCCGGAGTTCCTGGTTGCAGACAATAGCTTTTATAATCAGTTTCATAGAAGCCATCAGCTAAAACTATCTGTCCTTCATTTGTTTGCGGAAGCTCTAGCAAAGAAACCGACTTCTTATCAAGTATAAAATCGTCTAGATTAATGGTGGCTTTTTCATTTGCCTTTTGCAATCCCGATATTTTATGTGTATCATCTTTTGAATGATTCATTGAATTTCGTGAAGAAGGAGCACAGGCTGCAAGCAATATAAGTGAGATAGATAATGTAAGTATAGATCTGGTCATAGGGGGTAGTTTAGAAGTGATTTGCTATTACAAAATCTAAAAAAAGGGTGGCAAATGAAAGTTAATAGGGCGCAAAGTATTGTTAAGGTTATAACGTATTATCCTGCACTATGGTATGAGATGGAAAATCAAAAGTCAAAAGTTAAAAGTCAAAAGTTAAAAAATGGGTGCCAATGTTGTATTGATTCTTAAGGCTTTAATGTATTTTAATGGTTCTGATAATCATTACATTTGTAACCTAACCGCTTCAACCAACACTAACTATGCCATTTACTCTAGCTATTTCAAAGAACAGGACACCTTTGCGTTCTAACCCATGGATATGGGTATGCCTTGCGGTGTTTTTTACAGTTTGGATCAATTCGTTCATTGGAACACCAGATTACAACAACTGGTTTCTGGAGAATAGTCTCACTTTCATCTTCATATCATTCCTGATACTTTCTTACCGAAAATATCAGTTCAGCGATTTGAGTTATTTGTTGATTGCTGTGTATCTCTGTCTCCATGTGTACGGTTCGAAATATACTTATGCAGAAAATCCATTCGGGTATTGGTTGAAAGATCAGTTCCACACATCAAGAAATCATTATGATAGGATTGTACATTTCAGCTTCGGATTCCTACTTGCCTATCCAATGCGTGAATTGTTCCTTAGCTGGTTAAAATACCCAAAACTGGTTGCATGGATTTTACCAATAGAAATTACTTTATCAATCAGTGCTTTCTATGAATTGATTGAATGGGCTGTTGCAGATATCTTCTTCCCTGCTCAGGGAGATGCTTATCTTGGAACACAGGGAGATATATGGGATGCGCAAAAAGATATATTCCTGGCATTTGCGGGTGCAATTATTGCGACTACGATAGTTTCGATAGTTAAGAAGTTGTTTAGAGTTTATGAGTTGGAGGAGTCCGGAAGTCCGGAAGAAATACAAATACAAGTAGGGAAGTTAGGTAGTAAGGAAGTAGGGAAGTAGGGAAGTAAATCAGAATTAGTCTTAAATAAATGTAGCGAAGAAATGAATTATTTCAATTCTTCGCTACATTTAACTAAGACTCTACTTCCTAACTTCCTAACTACCTAACTTCCCTACTTGTATTTGTATTTCTTCCGGACTTTCGGACTTTCCGACCACCTACTACACACTACTTATTCTTTAGTAATTTTTACATTTCCTAAATACACATTAATATTATCTGCATCATTAGTTGTATTATTCCAGAAGAGTCCGTTGAAACGAGTTGATTCAGGCAATCCGCACACAATACATTTCCCACCATAAGCCAATTTAAAATCTTTTGAAACTGCCACTTGTTTCTCGTTTACGAAAATGGATACCACCGATTTATTAACCCTAACTCCCACATGAATTCGATTTCTTTTACTGCTAAATTCTTTCAATGAATATTCATACTTAATCCCTTCAGAATAGTTTTGTTTATTGGCCGAAGGTTCAGCATTTATTTCAGCATTCAGGTAGCTACCATAATTTGGGGTGCCTAATTCATTTTCGTTACCTGCCACCAATTTTAAAGTAAGCTTAGCTCCATTACCATAACCTCCTTCTCTTCCATCGCTTAGTGTTTTTCCTGTTACAAGGGTAATGGTTACAGAACCACCATAGCGAGGAGTGAAATTCGGGTTTGTCGCCAGATCAAACTCAAGTAAAAAGTTTTCGGGAAGAGGGCTTTTTAAGGTTGTAGATGATACCGGTGTACCATATCCTAATTGAAGCCATTTCCCAGACTCACCCTTAAGAGTAGTAACCACTGCATGCTTTCCATATTTTTTGAAAAACCAGTTTTTGGGTTCCGCTCCATCTGCATTAGATGAAAAATCATCCATAAAATGAACATTGGGAGGATAGTTTTCCTTAGTTGCTGAATAGCTGGCGGCCAGTCTTGCTTTGTAACTGTTTAAACGAGCAATCAGCTGCTCTTCATTGGCAGGTTTGTAAGGTATCCCCTTTACTTTTTCAGGATTAAAAAAGTAATTATAGATATATTCATAATTCAGGTTCTGTGTAACGGCAGTGTACATCTCATATAATTGATTTCCATTTTCCTTAGTTAGATAAGGGAATGTGAAAGCAATCCATTGAGGTTTGTCAGATTTGCATTTCTCTTTTGTTGCGGCATCTATTTTAAAAACCGGGTAGTACTGCTTTCGGTTACGTTCTATACTTGTTATTTCAAAGGGATCTGTGTCGCCATAAAAGGTAGTATTATAGGTTGGTTGCATATGACGCAGTACCGCAGGTTTATCAAGATTATCCTTATACTTTTCCTTTAGCTTAAACACATAAGCATGGAATTTTTCGTACTCTTTCTTTACGTAATCAGCCACTTCCTCGCGGCTCTTCTTGTCACGCTCATTATTTCCAGGCCAGGGAGCAGTTCTTCTTGTAATTTCTTTTGCTAATAGCCCATTAAATGCTTTATCGGATTCGTCCAAAAATTCACCTATAGTTACTTCCTTGAAAGGGAGTTTATTATCTGGAGCCAAGAAAACGTTTTGAGCTTCATTGATACGTGTGATAAACTTATATACGTTGGGGTGAATTCGAGGATCAGGTGCTCCTTTTCCATCAGGGTATTTTTCTGACCAATAGTAGCCATCTACTGGCCACGTGAAATAATATTGAGAAGGACTATTTAAAAAGTATATCGCATAAGAATTAGGAATATCATTTATCACTACGGGGAATCGGGTGTATTCTTCAGATATAGGTAAAAAATTTCCTTTCTTATCAAGCTCATCATATCCAACATTCCAAATTCTGAAATCAATCCAATAAGAATGTGGTTTATATGCTTCAGTAACTGCTGATGCAGACGAATTCAAACGAAACTTGAATTCACCCAAGCCAGCCACAGGATAATATGACTTCATCATACAATTCGTAATAAAGGCCAATGCATCGCGCTGCTTGGCTGTAACAACGCCAGATTTTGTCACAATATCCTTACTGGGCTCGTTGGTTAGTTTGTTATACCAGCCGATGATACTGTCTTCGATTCTTTGCTCCTTAGTAAGTTGGGCAAATACAGAGCTAGCGGTAGCCAGTAATAGTACTAGAAAAACAATTTTCTTCATAATGAATATTTAAAATCCTATCTAAATCTATCCAAAATTAGTTGCGCTGCCATTATGGTTTGAAATAAGGATAGACTGTTCAAATATCTATTAATTGAGAGTGATGACATATCCCTAAAAAAAGGGATGTTTTGAGAGAGAAGTTGTACGTTTTAAGTTTGATTTGGAAATTTTTACCGCGGAGACGCGGAGACGCAGGGGATAACCGGGAAGACGGGAAGGATTTTTTCTTTTATTGTATCAAACAGATTGCTATTAACCAGGCTCTCGCCGTCACCCCTCTCGCCCCCGACCTCCCCCAAGGGGAGGAGATGACAAAAGCATAATTAATTGTAAGTTGAATTTTTCAAATTTCTGAAACTAGCACACTTTGCCATGCAAGGAATGAACAATCCGGCATTTGCGCCCCTGCCTTCCCAGGGTTATCCCCTGCGTCTCCGCGTCTCCGCGGTAAAAAATCTGAAACAAATAAAATATAATTTATCTTCAGTAAATCACTGATCTTAAAAATTAATATCATGTTTCTGCCCCGCTATATTGCTACTATCCTATTTATTTCATTCTCTATCATATCTGTTGCACAAAGAATTGATATACCTCAACAGATTGACAAAAAAGAATTCAATCCTACCACCCTCTTATGGTACAATAAACCCGCACAGAAATGGGAGGAAGCACTACCCGTCGGTAATGGAAGTCTTGGTGGTATGGTATTCGGAAACAATAAAGAAGAAAGAATTCAACTCAATGAAGATACCTATTGGTCTGGCGGACCCTACTCAACAGTAGTTAAGGATGGTTATAAAGTATTACCAGAAATTCAACGCTTAGTTTTTGAAGGAAAATATCTGGATGCACATAACATTTTTGGAAGAAAACTGATGGGTTATCCAGTGGAACAACAGAAATATCAAAGCTTAGCGAATCTTCATTTGTTTTTCAAAGGACAGGATTCTGTTACCAACTATAAAAGATGGCTGGATCTGGAAGAAGGGGTATCATCTGTTAGCTATAATAGTAAAGGAATCGAATACAGAAGGGATGTATTCGCTTCCGCACCGGATGAAGTAATTGTGATACGACTTACTGCCAGCAAATCAGGAAGTATTTCATTCAAAACAAATTTGAGAGGTGTAAGAAATCAGGCTCACTCCAATTATGCTACGGATTATTTCCAAATGGATACATATAGAAAAGATGGATTGATACTCACAGGTAAGTCGGCAAATTATATGGGAGTAGAAGGAAAATTGCAATATGAAACCAGGATAAAAACATATCCTAAAGGTGGCACAATGAAAACAAAAGGTGTGGATCTCATCATTGAAAATGCAAATGCAGTAACGCTGATTTTTACTGCTGCCACTAATTTCATCAACTATAAAGATGTAAGCGGGAATCAACATCAAAAAGTGGAAACCCGTTTGCAGAAAATCAATTCTCTTTCTTATCAAATGCTATATGAAAGGGCCAAATCGGATTATAAGAAACTATTTGATCGTTCTTCACTAGTTCTGCAGTCAACAAGCAATTCCTACTTACCCACTAATGAAAGGATGCAGAAAATACAAACAGCAGCCGATCCTTCACTGGCTGCATTGAGTTATAGTTTTGGAAGATACATAATGATTGCATCTTCAAGAAAAGGAACACAACCAGCTAATCTGCAAGGAATATGGAATGATGATATGAATCCTTCATGGGATTCCAAATACACTACCAATATCAATACAGAGATGAACTATTGGCCGGTAGAAAGTGGTAATCTTTCTGAATGTGCTGAGCCTTTGATACAAATGGTTAAGGAACTACAAGATCAGGGAACTCAGGTGGCTAAAGAACATTATGGTGCCAGAGGTTGGGTATTCCATCAAAATACTGATCTGTGGAGAGTAGCTGCTCCAATGGATGGTCCAACCTGGGGAACATTTACAGTTGGTGGAGCATGGCTTTGTACGCATTTATGGGAACACTATCAATACACGATGGATAAAGCGTATCTGAAAGAAGCATATCCCATAATTGAAGGGTCGGTTCAGTTCTTTATGGATTTCTTAGTGCCTCATCCAAATGGGAAATGGTTGGTAACAAATCCTTCTACTTCACCAGAGAATTTTCCTGATGGAGGTGGCAACAAACCCTATTTTGATGAAATAACCGCCAGCTTTCGTGAAGGGACAACTATATGTGCTGGTTCGTCAATAGATATGCAAATACTATATGACCTGTTCGGTTATTATATGAAAGCCTCGACGGCATTAGGCATTAAGAATGATTTCACAGAGAAAGTAAGTATTGCCCGTGAAAAATTGGTTCCACCACAGATAGGTTCAGATGGTTCTTTACAGGAATGGGCTGATGATTGGAAATCGCTTGAAAAAAATCATCGTCATTTCTCACATCTCTATGGTCTCTATCCAGGTAAGGTTTTGTATGATAAGAGAACGCCTGAATTGGTTGAATCCTATAAAAAAGTATTGAATGAAAGAGGCGATGGAGCTATGGGTTTTTCCCGTGCATGGAAGATGGCATTATGGGCCAGACTCGGTGATGGAGAAAGAGCGAATAAGATATATAAAGGTTATTTGAAAGAACAGAGTTGTACTTCCCTGTTTGCCTTATGTGGTCGTGCTCCGCAGGTGGATGGTACTTTTGGTGCAACTGCTGCAATTACTGAAATGCTATTGCAATCTCAATCAGGTATTTTGGAATTACTTCCTGCCCTTCCCGATGAATGGGCAGATGGTGAATTCAAAGGGGTTTGTGCAAGAGGCGGATTTGAATTGAATTATCAATGGAACAATAAAAAATTAAAAACTGTCAGCATTCTTTCCAAGGCTGGCGAAGTATGTAGAATAGCTTTACCAAAAGGAATAAAGATTATGAGTGAAGGAAAGAAAGTAAACTACAAAACAAGCACTGATGGGGTAATAGAATTCGCAACACTGGTTGGCAAAACCTATACTTGTAGTATTACATTAAAATAAAAAAGAGATACGGATTTTAATAATCTGTATCTCTTAAAATAAATCGTGTCAAGTTCTTACTTAGCACTGATTGTCTCTATCTCCAGTGTATCGCCATTCAGTGTGCCGGTAATAATCACTTTCTTTCCATAAAGATCTTCTGTCACTTTCTTTGTATCGCTGATCTTATAAACTTTTTTACCCACGACCAATACTGGTGAAGCTCCCCCCTTAATACATCTGGTGGCACAGTCCACATGCCCTTCTTTTGCACCTTCTGTTCCACATTTTGAATCACTTATATATCCAGTCCATTTACCTTTATCGGCTGCAATAGCAACCAGCATGGACAAAAACAATACTGCTGAGAATAATAACTTTTTCATATATGACAAGTTTGGGTTGATTATGAATATACTGAATTTTTGCGGTAATCGAGATGTCATCTCGGGAGATGACATGCTTGGTAACTGATCTTTCAAAAACATCAAAAAACTACCCTTTTGGTCGTGATGGAAACTCCAAAATAATACATAATAGAAAATCAGTATCTTATAAAAAAATACCTGATAGGAGAATTGAAATTAATACCCTAAAGGAGAGATTAATCACATTAGTATATAATTAAGACAATTTACAAAAACCAAAACTGCCCATATGCTCACTAGATATTTCCGTCAAATGCTTCTTTTTATTGCTTTTACTTCTGCCGGTGTAAGCTATTCACAGAACAAAAAACTTACGCTTGAAGATATCTATACAAATAATCTGTATCGGGCAAAAGGATTTGGTCCTATCAGGTGGATGAAAGATAACAAAGGATATTCCACTCTTGAATTCAATAGTGCTGCAAAAGGAAATGATATTGTAAGATACGATGTAGCCACTGGCACAAAGAAGGTTTTGGTTAGTGCTTCCCAATTGATTCCTGCTGGAACAGATAAGCCCCTTGCCATTGCTGATTATAATTGGTCGAGCGATAATACTAAACTGTTGGTATTTACTAATACAAGGAAAGTCTGGCGTCTGAATACAAGAGGAGACTATTGGGTATTGAATCTTACAGATGGCAAATTGACCCAATTAGGGAAAACAATGGAAGAAGCGACGCTTATGTTTGCCAAGTTTTCTCCAGATGGCAATCGCGTTGGATATGTATCAAAACAAAATATTTATGTAGAAGATATCTCTTCAGCAACCATCACTCCAATAACTACCGACGGAGGTGATGCCATCATAAACGGCACTTTTGACTGGGTTTATGAAGAAGAACTGGGTGACAGGGATGGATTTCGATGGAGTCCTGATGGAAAAAATATCGCTTACTGGCAATCGGACACAAAAGGAGTTGGCACCTTTTATATGATCGATAATGTAGATTCCAATTATTCAAGACCTATACCTCTTCCCTATCCAAAAGTCGGCACTACTAATTCAGCAGTAAAAGTAGGAGTAGTAGCTGCAACGGGAGGGGCAACCAAATGGTTTACAGTACCTGGAGATCCCCGTAACAACTATCTGGCTCGTATGGATTTTATTCCCGGATCAAACGAAGTAATGATTCAGCAGTTAAATCGTCTACAGAATACCAACAAGGTTTGGATAGGAAACATTCAAACAATGGCATTAGATAATATTGTTACAGAAATAGATAGCGCCTACCTTGATATTCATGATAACATTGTTTGGTTAGATAATATGAAATACTTTACCTGGACCAGTGAAAAAGATGGCTGGCTACATCTGTACAAAGTATCGAGAGACGGGAAGGACATGAAATTGATTACAAAAGGAGATTTCGATGTAGTGTCCATTAACTGTATCGACCCGATAGGTGGCTATGTATATTATATCACTTCTCCCGATAATTTCACTCAAAGATATCTGTACCGAAGCCGTTTAGATGGAAAGGGGGATGCTGAAAGAGTTTCTCCTGCCGGAATGCCAGGCCAACATTCCTATCAAATTTCAGCTGATGCAAAATATGCGATTCATAATTTTGAAAACTCAACTACACCCAGAAGAATATCATTAATTGACCTTGCTACCCACAAGGAAATAAAACTATTAGAAGACAATGCAATCTTGAAAGGGCGCATCAATGAATTAGGATTACATCCCAAGGAATTTTTAAAAGTCGATATAGGAGATGTAGTACTGGATGCCTGGATGATAAAACCTATCGATTTTGATCCGAATAAGAAATATCCAATGATTGTTCATGTATATGGAGAACCGGCTGGCTCAACAGTACAGGATAACTGGAGCACAGGAGACAATCTCTGGCATCAATATATGGCCAATCAGGGTTATATTATTGCGAGTATTGATAACCGTGGCACCAATGTACCAAGAGGCCGCACCTTCAGAAAGTGCATCTATCGTCAGATAGGATTATTAGCTGCTGATTACCAGTCAAAAGCTGCAAGAAAAATTACTAGCACTTACTCTTTTATAGATGAAAAAAGAATTGGAATCTGGGGATGGAGCGGTGGTGGACAGATGACACTACATTGTATGTTTCGACATGCCGATGTATATAAAACAGGCATAGCCGTATCATTTGTTGCGCTGCAAACGCTTTATGATAATATTTATCAGGAACGCTATATGGGTCTGCCAAATGATAATGTGGAAGGATATCGTGAAGGTTCCCCGCTTACGCATGCAAAAAAACTTGAAGGCAATCTCATGATCATTCATGGAACTGCTGATGACAATGTTCATTATCAGAACTTTGAAATGCTGGCAAATGAATTGATTAAGTACAACAAACTATTTACCATGATGAGTTATCCTATGCGGGATCATGGTATCAGTCAGCGAGAGAACACAACATTACACATGCGCAGAACTATGGAAAAATTCTGGAAAACGAATTTGTAATACCAATCTGCAAAATGATTGGTATCTTTCATAGTACTTAATAGCCATTTGTTATGAGTAATTATCCAAGCATATTCAATGATGTAATAGGACCGGTAATGAGAGGCCCCTCCAGCTCGCATTGTGCTGCCTCTTTACGTATTGCGAGGTTATGTCGTGACCTGGTTGATGGACATATAAAGAATATTATTATTGAATTTGATCCGAACGGATCACTGGCTACCACACATAAAAGCCAGGGTTCTGATATGGGACTTTTCGGGGGCTTTCTTGGTTGGGAGGCTTATGATGAAAGATTACCTGAATCTGAAAAATATTTACAAGCTGCTGGAATCAAATTTGACATTCAAATACATGATATAAAAGCTGATCATCCTAACACTTATAAGATCACACTTGAAAATGAATATGAGACACGCCGGTTAACTGCCATTTCTACTGGTGGAGGTATGATAGAAGTGATAGAAATTGATGGATGTACAGTTTCAATGGCCGGCGACTATTTTGAAACATTGGTGTATTGCAAAAACACTGAGATTGTAAATGAATTCGTGCGTTCTTCTTTTTCATTTGATGAAGTGATTTTACATAAAGGTGCTGTTTCATTTCTTGAAATCAAATCACAATCCTTCCCCGATCAGATTTTATTGAATGATCTATTGGCGATGGAAGGAGTTACAGCTATTAAACTATTGAATCCTGTACTACCTGTGATGGCCAGAAAGAATCTCGAAGTGCCATTTATTACTTGTGAGGGGATGTTAGCCTATAATGAAGGGAAAAATAAATCATTATGGGAACTGGCTATAGACTATGAAAGTGCAAGAGGAAATATTTCAGCTTCTGAAGTCTTTGAAAAAATGCGAGCCATCATCCATATTATGGGTGCAGCTATTGAAACAGGTTTAAAGGGAACACATTATACTGACAGGATATTAGGAAGTCAATCGCTTCAATTCAACGAAAACCTTCAAGCAAAAAAATTGGTCGGGGGTGATATCAACAATAGGATCATTTTATATGTCTCTTCCATAATGGAAGTAAAAAGTTCTATGGGAGTAATTGTAGCCGCTCCTACTGCAGGATCTTGTGGTGCTTTACCAGGTGCTCTTTTCGGAACGGCGCATTCTTTGCAATTGCCGGAAGATGAGTTAGTGAAAGCGATGTTAGCTGCAGGACTCATCGGAGTATTCATTGCTGCTCATGCCACTTTTGCTGCTGAAGTAGGAGGCTGTATGGCAGAAACAGGATCTGGCGGTGGTATGGCCGCTGCAGGAATTGTGGTATTGAATAATGGAACCTTGGAGCAATCACTAGCCGCTGCATCTATGGCTTTGCAAAACTCATTAGGAATTATCTGTGACCCTATCGGTAACAGGGTGGAAGCTCCCTGCCTGGGAAGAAATGTTATGGCAGCATCCAATGCTATATCCAGTGCCAATATGGCCATCTCTAATTACAATGCATTGATACCACTTGATGAAGTGATAGAGACCATGAAAGAAGTAGGTGATCAGATTCATCATACTTTGCGATGCACCAATCTGGGTGGACTTTCCATAACTTCCACTGCCAAAAAGATAGAAGCGCAATTAGAGAATCAGCAGGCCACAGCGTATAAAAGTTGCTAATAATTATACAGAACTATTCGGCATGTGAATTAATACCCAATCACCGTTTTCAGCTTTCCCCATAGTTCATTATCAAAACTTGAAACCGCCAATTGTACATTACCTGCAGATTCGCCCATACGAATCACTACAAGATTTTGAGAAGGCACTACATATACTTTCTGATCATTCTTACCTAATGCAGAGAACATATCAGCTGGTGCGTTAGGAGTCAACATTCCAGGAAAAACAGCCTGGAGAGTTGGTAACATATAATTTGATTTACCATTCAGCCAGGTAAGATATCCGTATGAAGGATTCAGGTCTTGCGATGTATTAGTCTGCGCTTTATAATAATTGGTATCTGAAAGAATAACGGTCTGATCCCATTTGCCTTTATTCAACAAAAGCAGACCAAATCTTGCCATACTGCGAGGTGTACTATAGTAGACGTTATTAAATCCAGTTTTAAACCATAGGCC
>JADKJI010000016.1 GCA_016721085.1 Chitinophagaceae bacterium
CTTATTGTAAGGAATTATTAGAGTTTTTGCACAAACAGGTTAATGGGCTTTCTGAAGAAAATTTTACAGTTAGGCAACATTGGAGGGTGGTTGAGAAATACAGAGATATTTATCAATGGAATGCTTTATCAGAATTGAATATTAAAGAAGCCATTGATAGTATTGGATCTCTTGTTTTTGATCGAGATGAAGATGAACAGGCAAAGCGTTTTGATCAGCTTTGTATCAATATGGAGTTGGATTTCCTGAAAAATTCTACTATTTCTGACACATATATTCAAGAGACTATACAATTGGCTAGGTTTGCTTAGTAAGAAAGGGTCAATTCCCATAGTTGCAGCTAAAATGGCTACTATTATGGAAGTGCAGGCTGCACTTTTCTGGCAAGAACCAACAGTTAATAAGCTGGAGCATTTGCGAAAGGAATTAAGGTCGTTAATCAGGTTTATCGAGAAAAATCCTGGGCTTATTTTATACACAGACTTTCAAGATATTATCATGGAGGATCCTGGAGATCCTAAGCCAGTAGTCAATTCATGAATCTTGAAGCATATAGAAAAGGGTCACAGAGTATATTTTAAAGAATCGACATCATATTACGATACATAAGCTCAGGAATAACCAAAGATAAGCAGAACAGAATTACGGGAATTGGAAAAGATGCTCTTTGATCAAGGCGAACTTGGAACGCATGAACAATTTATAAAAGCGTATGGTGATCAGCCATTGGGTAAATTTATTCGTTCTATTGTTGGTCTTGAGCTACAGGCTGCAAATGAAGCATTCAGTAAATTCATAAACAATCCTTCTCTTAATGCTGCACAAATCCGTTTTGTAAATACAATTATTCAATATCTCTGTACAAATGGTATGATTGAAGCGGAAAAATTGTTTGAGCCACCTTATTCGGAAATTTCGGCAAATGGGGTGCTCGGGGTGTTTGTAATAATGAAGCTGCAAAGGTGGTCGCAATAATAGAAGATATCAATACTAAAACAATGGCTTTATAATTAATATAGTATTTGATGGCATGTATCAAATTCTCACCATATATTTAATTGTAGGGGTTCTTTCATTAGTAGTATTATATTTTTGATTCTAAATCTGAATTTTTAGACAAGGTTTTCCCAAGTGGAGATCGTAAGCAATCTAATTCATTTCTTTTCTATCTGAAATGGCTCTTTTTGCCAATTTTCCTTTTTCGATTTTTAATAGTATTAATCGTATTCCTACCTATTTGGGGTTCTCTAAGTTGTATTACATTTTAAGAAATTATATAGGATACATCAAGAAAACAAGTATTTCAATTATGATCTTATTTTGCAGCGATTGTTTTGGATAACTTTGATTCTGGATTTGATGAGTATTTCAAAGTGGCCTAAAGAATTAAATAGGTTTTCGAATTTTTAGTATTCCAATATTTATGAGCAAAAAGAGTTGGAAGAATTAATCCGCAGTAAGGAATTAGAAAAGCACTTCGAATAAAGAAAGCCGAGTTAATTTTATTTGATTATCCAAGTAGAAATTGTTCGTATTCGAAGAAGCAGTGCTTTTGTAATATCTAGAATTCTACGATTAAAATATTTATTTCCTTGTGATGATTTATTAATCAATAATACTATTCTTTCTTTCTATTGACGAGACGCGTTGATGGAGTTAATAGAATTGTTTTATGTAGTAAATTGGATGTTAAGAAAACATTTATCATAGAATGTCGCGATTTCGATTTGAATAAATATCAAGGAGCTATTGGAAATTGAAAATTGCAAAGTTGCAATCTCGATACTTCGATATTCGATAAAATATCCAGATACTTGTCTTTGAGATGGGAACGTATTGTTATCCCCCTGTTTCTGATATAAATCATGGAGAATATTCAAGACTTCGAGATGAAACCAATGCATTTATTTCAGCTATTGAGCCTGATTTAATTCAAGCATTAAAGTTTGTTCAAAATTCCTATTTTTAGATTTTTATCAGAAGTAGAAATTGTTCCATTTGGAAAAAATTAGAAAAGTCTCTAAAAAAATATTGCTGAAGCGCTGCCTAAATTAGGGAATCCTGCTTATGATAAAATGGACAAGATGTTGACTGGACATCGAAGTTTGAAAGATTTAGAGAATGAAATTATATTGATTTTCGAGCTAAAATATTTTTTGAAAACCGCTAATATTTTTATGAAACTGTCCAAAGAGATTCAGAAATTGATTTTTCTCAATGGTACTGGAGATACTAAGTTTCGAGCGTGAAATTAATAAGAGCATTGTTCAACTGATTCGGAAAAATTTAGGAATAAATATGCCGGATTTTTATGATAAATATTTCGAGGGTGATGGTGATTATATTTGGAAAGATGTTGGAGATTTTAAAAGTTAATTTCAATATGATGGATTCAAGAACTGGTAATTACCTACCGCCTGGCTTAGGTCAATCTATATTGTCTTTAAGAAAATGTTATTGAAATTTGAAGATGTTGAACTATATGAAGAATTCATTTTATTAAAAAAACAGTTTGTACTTTAAATTCCATTTAGAAACAAGTCAGCTCGTCACGGAAATAGTTGAATATGTTGATTTGTTGAGAATAAAAGATATTTCCTAAAGATTTTTATAATGAGAGGTTTAAAAAATGTGGTGAGGAGGGGTGTTCGTTGCTTAGCGATTCATAGCAATAATCTTGTTTTTTAGTTCCGGGTTTACCTATTTCATGGTTTCGATTAAACTTTTTAACTTTTATATTTGGAGTAATTGTAGTCTTATGGTAGAATTTCCCCCCCCTGATCCTCAACCCCAAAAATCTCCCCAAATTCTTTTCTCCCTCCCGATTTTGCCTTATCTTTGCAGCCCCCGAAATTTTAAAACCCTTCGGGACTATTTATCATGTTTTTTGATTTGATTGTTAAACAACTAAACGCTGATGCACAGGAGAACGCTGCGGCCCCCGCCGAAGCTTCTACAGCGACACCAACTGCACCTGTAGCCGAACCAGAAGTTGCCACCGCTCACGATGACTTCGACTGGAGTATCGACAAACGTAATGTGACCGCTTACACAAGAGGAAAAAGACAAGTACGATGTAGTGTATGAAGGCACATTCAAATCTGTTACTGATGGCGAACTGGTTACCGGCGCTGTTGTGGCTCTTACCAAAACAGACGTGGTTATCAACATCGGTTTCAAAAGCGATGGTCTTATCTCTTTCAACGAATTCCGCGATTTGCAGGGTCTTAAGATCGGCGATGAAGTGGAAGTAATGGTTGTAGAGAAAGAAGACAGGGAAGGTCACCTGAACCTGAGCCGCAAACAAGCACGTATCACCCGTGCCTGGGAGCGCATCGTGGAAGTACACAAGACTGGCGAAGTTATCACCGGTATCGTTACTTCTAAAACTAAAGGCGGTCTTATCGTTGACGTGTTCGGTATGGAAACCTTCCTGCCAGGTTCACAGATCGACGTGAAACCGGTTACCGACTACGATCAGTTTGTTGGTAAGACTATGGAATTTAAAGTGGTTAAGATCAACGAAGCCATTAAGAATGCCGTAGTATCTCACAAGGCCCTTATCGAAAGCGATATCGAAGCACAACGTGCCGAGATCATGAGCAAACTCGAAAGAGGTCAGGTACTCGAAGGAACTATCAAGAACATCACCGACTTCGGAGCCTTTATGGATCTTGGCGGTCTCGATGGTCTGTTATACATCACCGATATCAGCTGGGGACGTATCAGCCACCCTACAGAGGTGCTGAAACTCGACCAGAAACTGAAAGTGGTAGTATTGGATTTCGACGACGAGAAAAAACGTATCAGCCTTGGTCTGAAACAATTGACTCCTCATCCTTGGGATATCCTCCCAGATACTATCACAGAAGGTTCTGTGGTGAAAGGTAAAGTTGTAAATATCGAAGATTACGGTGCATTCCTGGAAATCATGCCGGGTGTTGAAGGTCTTGTTCACGTAAGTGAAATTACCTGGGCTAACACGCCAATCAATGCTAAAGAGTTCTTCAAACTGGGCGATGAGCATGAAGCTAAGATCGTGACACTTGATAAAGCAAATCGTAAGATGAGCCTTTCTATCAAGCAAATGAGCGAAGATCCATGGAGCACAATAGAAAACCGCTTCCCTGAAGCAAGCCGTCATAGCGGTCTGGTGAAAAACATCACTCCTTATGGCGTATTTGTGGAACTGTCTACCGGCATCGGTGGTATGATCCATATCAGCGACCTCAGCTGGCTGAAGCGTTTCAACCACCCTTCCGATTATACGAAGGTGGGAAGTCATATCGATGTAGTGATACTCGGTATCGACAAAGAAAACCGCAAGCTGCAGTTAGGACATAAGCAACTCGAAGAAGATCCTTGGAATGCCCTACAGGATACGTTCGCTGTAGGTACATTGCATGAGGCTACTGTTATCCGCAAGGACGACAAGGGTGCTGTTGTTCAACTCCCTTACGGTCTCGAAGGTTTCGCGCCTAACCGTCACCTGAACAAGGAAGATGGTAAGACCGTTCAAGCCGACGAAACAGCGCAGTTCGTAGTGATCGAATTCGATCGTAACGAGAAGCGTATCGTTCTCTCACACACTCGCATCTGGGAGCAATCCAAAGAAGTAGAGAAAGAAGCCGTGAAGAAAGAAGCACGTGTGGAAGCAGAAAAAACCAAGAAAGCAGTTAAGAACATCCAGGGCAAGGTAGAAAAAGCTACACTTGGTGACCTGGGTGCATTAGCTGAGATCAAGGCGAAGCTGCAGGAAGGTGAGAAGGGTGAAGAAGAGGCTAAATAAGACGTATAGTTTAAGATAGCTTTAAAGGCGTTCGCGAAAGCGGGCGCCTTTTTTTTTGGGGGTAGCGTTTTTGAGTAGGTTTTCACGCAAAGGCGCAAAGGGGTATTCTTTTTTTGATAGCCTCTGGTTTTTATTTAAGGCGCAACGAAACAGCCAATACAAATACATTTAACCGCAGAGACGCGGAGACGCAGGGGAATACAGCATATGTAATTTTAAACTGGGGGAGGGAAGGCAACAGCGTAATTATTTACCTCGGGCCCCGCCTTCGCAGGGGTGACGGTAAGAGTTTGATTAATGGCAGGGTTCACAATTACTCAAGAAGTATAACTCTGCGTCTCCGCGTCTCTGCGGTAAAAATGTATTTGTATTGGCTGCTGGCTGTTTCGTTGCGCCTTAAATTACATTCAGAGTCTAACCTTAAAGAAAAAAACATTGCGCCTTTCAAAAAAAAATCACCCCCAAGAACCTCCAATTCCTTCTCCGTGAAATCCGCCAGGCTCTCGAGTTTGCAGTCCGCTGCATCCCACCTATTCTTATAATGCTCCTGCGGTGCCGGCACCATCACACACTTCATCTTCGCCGCTTTCGCCGCAATCATTCCGTTAAACGAATCTTCGAATACGATACACTGAGTGGGTTGTACACCCAACTGCTGCGCCGCTTCCATGAACACCTGCGGATGTGGCTTACCGTAAGGAAGCTTTTCAGCAGAGACTTTTGCTTTTAGATAGTGGGCTATTTCCAGTTTTTCCACCACCACATCTATCAACTTCATCGGTGAGCTGGAGGCGATGGCGATGTTGAAATTGCGCTCGGCGAAGAAGGGGAGGATATAATCCACTCCGGGCATTACGATGCCCTTGGTTCGGATTTTTTCGCGGGCTGTATCTTCTATGAATGTGATGGCTTCGGGGGCATGGACCATGCTTACCTTATATAATCTAAACCAATGTTCGAGCCATTCGGGGGTGCGGAGGCCCTTGGTATTATCATATTGCTCTTCGGTGAGACTGATTCCGAATTGGGCGAGGGCTTCGAGGCCTGCTTCCTGCCAGAGGGGTTCGGAGTCGATGAGGAGGCCGTCCATGTCGAATAAGACTGTGTTCAATTGCATGTCGCGAAGATTAAAAAGTGCGGGTTCTCAGGGTTTGGGTTAAGGTCCTGGGTCCTATTCCACCCGGGGGGGGTAGGAGAAGGCAACTGATTAAATATTTGTAACTCCTACGATTATTAGTTTCCGAAAAGAAGTCGTTTCGCAATTTGTTTGCTTTTGCTTTCCAGCTCCTCCCCTTGGGGAGGTGGAAGGGGCCAACTTTTGACCCTCCGGTGCGGGAGTTTGAGTAATTTATAGACCCCAATTAAAAAGCAACGCGAACCCACCTCAAACAACCCAATAATATCGACCTATCCCCTTTAGGGGCAGAGTTAACCCTAGTTCCCAACTTTTCCTTACTTTCACCCCCTGATTGTTTGTCAAACGCAACCCATGAGCTCATTAGTAGATAGAATAAAACATACTAATATAGTCCGGAAGATGGTGTATGCCGTGGTGGGAGTGTTTTCCTATCCCGGACTCATGTTTTTCAATAAGTTGCAGATTTCGGGGACGGAGCATATCTCGAACCTGCCCAAGAAGAACGTCCTTTTCGTTAGCAACCACCAGACCTATTTCGCGGATGTAATCACCTTCTTACATATATTCTGTGCGGTGAAATGGGGTAAGGAGAACCGCCTGGGTATCCCTTATTACCTGCTCAATCCCTTCACCCATGTGAACTATGTGGCCGCCGAAGAAACCATGAAGGATAGCTGGATCAGCCGCCTTTTCGCCATGGCGGGAGCACTGACGGTAAAACGCACCTGGCGCTCCGAAGGACAGGAAGTGCGCCGCAACCTCGACCCATCAGATACTAGAAAGATACAAAGAGCCCTGGCCGATAACTGGGTCATCACATTCCCGCAAGGCACTACCAAACCCTTCGCCCCCGGAAGAAAGGGAACGGCCTATATAATAAAGGAGAACCGTCCTGTGGTGATACCTGTAGTGATCTCGGGTTTCTGGAGAGCATTTAATAAGAAAGGACTCAAATTCAAGAAGAAGGGATCGATGCTCTCAGTTACCTTCAAAGAGCCCCTCAATATAGATTATGATGCATCTACCGAATCCATCCTCGATACGGTGATGAATGCCATCGAACAAAGCAAGGACTATATGCTGAAAGGACCGCATCACTGGCTTAAGATCGACAAGTGATGATGCGACACTTATCTCCCACAATCATTAGACTGTTTGTATTTGTAACAGTATTACTATCTGGCTATACGGCATCTGCTCAGTATTCCATCTCTGGTACTGTACTGAATGATGCCACGGGCAAACCTCTGGGAGGTGCGAGTGTGTATATCAATGGATCCACTATCGGAACCGTCACTAGTGATTCAGGCACTTATACACTTCGGAATATCAATACCGGTTTTTATGAAGTGGTAGTCTCTTATGTGGGATATCAGACCCTCGTGTATAAAGCGGCGATTCAAAATATTGACCTCAAAATCACTTTCAAATTACAACGTAAGGTAGAAGAGATGCGCAATGCAGTGGTATTGAGTGATGCGGTGCGGGAAAAATGGATGAAGATATTCCTTGATAATTTTTTGGGAATAACCGAACCCGCCAAGCGATGTAAGCTGGTAAATGATGAAGAGGTATTGTTTGAAACGGATGATGAGAATCCGAAAGCGATAAAAGCTTATTCGGCAGTTCCACTGATTATAGAGAACAAACAGTTTGGGTATCGTATCCATTTCCAGTTAGAATCTTTTTTCTTTGATCCTGCTGAAGGACGTACTTTCTTCTATGGGTACTCGAGATTTGAGGAATTGAAAGATAAAGAGAAAGTCCCGGGGCGCTACCTCCGTGAGCGCACAGCCTATTATAAAGGCAGCACCCTGCATTTTTATCATTCCCTGATAGCACATACATCAGCAGCAGAGGGCTTTTCAATGCAATTGATTAAGCAAGTGGATATGAGTGGGAAGAAAAAGATGGTACTAGCGGTTCCTGGTAGTCCTCGTAAAGTGCAAGCGCAACCCTCGAATGAGGTGAATGTAGCGGTACCGATTATTGCTGATAGTATATTTCAGAAAGATACAGCTGTTGGCAGTTCATTATTTACGTTAAGTTTTGAGAGTAAGTTACGGGTGAAGTATGCGAAGAATCCGGCTGGCAAGAAATTCCTGATGATGCATGCGATGGTAGAAGGGGCTATGTATGATGGAGCCATATCATATATAGAAATGCTGGAGCGGCCGGTGTACATGGATGCGCAGGGGTCGTTGTATAATCCGATGGGGTTGCAGTTTAGTGGGTATTGGGGGTTTGAGAAGGTGGGGAATATGTTGCCTGTTGATTTTAAGTTGGTTCAAGAGGTTTATAGGTTCCATTTTGTTCCAGAGGGCTGAGTAATATTAATTATTGGCATTTGTATTTTTAATTTTATAACCGCAGAGACGCAGAGACGCAGAGGAATGGCCCCTGCGTCTCGCGGCATCAAACAAAAAAAATGCTATTAGTCGGCCCTCTGGAACAAAATGGAACCTATTGAACTTATTGAACGCAACTCATTCTTTTACAAACAACGCACTAAGCTCCGCCGCATCACTCGGCCTCATCTTCCCACCAAGTATCAATCTTAGTTGCCTTCTTCTCAGCGCCCCATCAAACAATTTTTTCTCCTCTTCAGTTTCAGGAACCACTTCATTTACGGGTCGGGATTTACCGTTAGGGTCGAGGGCCACGAAAGTGTAGTAGGCTTCGTTGCTTTTGTATTTATATTGATGGAGGACGTCTTCGCCCCAAACTTTCATGTGAATTTCCATGCTGGTATTAAAAGCACGGGTAACCTTGGCTTCTATATGCACCACATTACCCAATTTGATGGGAGATTCGAAAGAGATATTATCTACTGAAGCCGTAACTACCGGCGAACCACAATGTTTCATTGCCGATAGGGCAGCGGCGATATCCATCCAGTACATAAGGCGGCCACCCATGAGGTTACCGAAGGTATTGGTATCATTGGGGAGTACTAGCTCGGTCATTACTACGAAAGATTCGATGGCTTTCTTTGCTTTGGGATCCATGGGGGGAGTTTGCGCGAAGATAGTTGAGAATGAGGTAATGGATGAGGAAATTTGGAAAGATGAAAATTTGAAGATTTGGAAATTAAACAGCCAATACAATTTACCGGGAGGGCGAGAGACGCAGTGTGAGAGGAAAGTCACTCTGCGCCTCGGGGTGCTGTTCCCGGCTGTTCATTTTCAAATTCTCAAATCTTCAAATTTTCAAATTCCTAATGCGCTTCATTCATCCGAAACCTCTTCGCAATCAACTCCAACTGCGCATCACCAATCTTCGACGTCTTCTTCAACAACGTAATCCAATACTCCACTTCTTTCTGATTCGCGGGGCAACCGGTGTTTTGAAGTTCACCTTTATCATCCTTCATTCTTGAATCGGCGATGAGTTCGCCTTTTTTATCGAGGATGACCCAGAAGGGGAGGCCGCTGGTTTCACCGTGGAATTTTTTCATGATGTCCATGCCACCGGGATTTTCGAGAGCTACTTTGGCTTTTGATTCCTGAACGGTGAGGTGTTCGATTACATAGTATTTATCGAAGTTGGCTTTTATGCTTGGGTCGTTTAGTGATGAATCCATCTTATGGCACCAACCGCACCAGGAGGCGTGGAAGATGAGAAGGATGTTTTTGTTTTCTGCTGTGGCTTTGGCGATGGTGAGCTCCATTACTTTCTCGGCGGCAGGCGGAGGGGCTTGGGCGAAGAGAGTTGAGGAGAAGATGGTTAAGGCGAGGAGGAATGTAGTGTGTTTCATAATTGAATTTACGTAATAAAAATTTGAAAATTTGATGATTTGAAAATTTGGGAATTAACAGCCAATACAGGTAACCGCGGGGGCGCAGAGACGCGGAGGAACAGCCCCTCTGCGTCTCCGCGTCTCTGCGGTAAAAAAGCCAAACAATAAGCCAACGTTTATTTAATTATTATTGTCAGGATTAAAACGAAGCCCATGCGCTATATTTTCCTTATAGGTCTCCTCCTAACCTTATCCTGCAAAAAGAATAAGAACGATTCACAGGCCGAGGTGTTTCCTAGTGGTACATTCGTTGATGTACCCATGACGGTATTATATACCGGTCCGGTGGCGGCTGATGGCTGCGATTGGTGCCTGGTGGATAGTGGGTTTGTTTATTTTTCTCCCGAGAACCTGGATGTATCTTTTAAGGTGAATAACACGCAGGTTTTTGTGACGTATAAGTATGCGGGAACAAGGTTTGGGTGTGGGAATAGTATTCCGAATAAGGGGCCGGCGGTGCTGAACATACTTGGGGTAAGAAAATAGTCTTGAATGTTCAATAAGTTCAAGAGGTTTAATAGGTTCCAAAGGGCTTACTAATATCGGTCTTTAGTACTTTGTAATTTTATAACCGCAGAGACACAGAGACGTGGAGGAACAGCCCCCCTGCGTCTCCGCGCCTCCGCGGTTAAAAAAAAATACAAAACAAATTCTAAATAATTACTCAAGCAGCAACACTTCAGAACCTTAAACATTAAACTCTTGAACCCTTAAACAACAACACTCTCCATACTCTCAAGAAACTCCCCCCTCACATCCGCCGCTATCCCCGCCCCATCAGGCACTTCCAAATAATAGTTGTTGTAAACAGCGCCACCTACTACTGGATCGAGTTTATGTCCGAGTAAGCAAGTATCGAGGTCGTAGAAAATGATATTATCATGACTCATGGCGAAGTGCACTTTTGCCGTGAGAGCGAGTCGACTTTCGAGCATGCCGCCGAGCATACAAGGCGTGTTTCGCTTTTGTGCTTCGTCCGCAATTTTTTTCGCTTCTAATAATCCGCCGGACTTAGCGAGTTTGATATTGATATAATCGCAGGCACCTGCTTCAATCAATCGAATGGCATCGTAATGATCGAAGACACTTTCATCGGCCATTATTTTTATTGGAGACAGCTTGCGAAGTTGTGGCAAGAGATGATCGTTCCAGGAACGCATGGGTTGTTCGCAATAGGCGATATCGTATTGGGCCATGGATGTTAGGGCAAATAACGCATCATCATAACTCCATCCCTGATTGGCATCGATGCGGAGTTGGATCTTTGGTCCTACGGCTTCGCGAATGAGACGGATGCGTTCCACATCTTCCTTGGCATTCTTGCCGAGTTTTATCTTGATGATCTGTACACCGTCGTTGATGAATTCAATAGCAGTAGCCGCCATCTTTTTCGGTTCCCCGATACCTATGGTAAGATCGCTCAGGATAGTTTTTTTCTTTCCTCCTAAAAACTGATAGAGAGGAACACCGGCATTCTTTGCTGCCAGGTCATGAAAGGCTATATCGAAAGCACTTTTGATGGTGGTGTTGAAAGCGATATAGTCGTGCAGTTCCTGCATGCGGGTTTCGATAGCCAATGGATCTTTTCCTTTTATGATAGCGGCAAAATCTTTCGCTACTTCATAGCAGGTGTTTTGTGTTTCTCCCACCAGCATGGGGAAGGCGGAGCATTCGCCCATTCCAACTAATCCGGTATCGGTATGTATGCGAATAAAAATGTTTTGAGCGTAGTAGGAGGTTTCGGTGGCGATCACGAAAGGCTCCATGGGGATGGTGAGTTTGAAGATCTCGGTCTTGGTTATTGTCATGGGGGCTAAGGTAGTGAATTTGTTTTTTGTTGCGAGTTGCGTGTTACGAGTTGCGGGTTCTGGGTGTTGCAGCGTAAGTAAACAATGAGGGTATGTTTTTAAGTTTTTTCACCGCAGAGAACAAGAGATCGCAGAGTTTGCGCAGAGTCATTCGTATAGCTTAATTAGAGGCTTAGAAATACTCTGCGCGACCTCTTGTTTCTCTTGTTCTCTGCGGTAAAAACTCACCTTGGAAAACTCATCATATTTAGTTTTTATGTCACCCAAGAACCCGCAACCCGTAACTCGCAACCCGAAACTTTATTTATATCATTTTTGTTCCGAACTTTAAGCCAAATGCATTTTTATGAAAATCATTTTCACGGCTGCATTATTATTATCTGCCTTTACCATCAAAGCCCAGGACCTCACCTGGCACCTGGGAAGGTGAATTGGTGAAAGAAGGATATTATAGCCAGGGCCCACGGAATTTCAAAATAGTATGGGAACTGGTGCAGGTAGAGCGCGAAGTATATGGAATTGTGTATTTCTATCCTCTCGATACAAAGGATAATGATAAACCAAATTCATGGTACTCGTGGTATGGCAAGCAATCGAAAGACCATGCCTTCCCCTTCACTTTCATCCAGGGCAGATATATTGATGGATTGGGTACCACAAATGTGTATCAGTTCAATGTTGATTTACATCAAAAAGATTCGGTGATAGAATTATCGGGTAATTGGTTTGCCCAGTTAGAATCGCTTCATACCATGGAAAAACCAAATGGGAGTTTTAAGATGCATAGGGTTTCGGGGCATGTGTCGGATAAGTTGTGGTTGAAGAGGAAGGAGAAACAAATAATTGAAAGATAATCTGACATTTGCCCTAAGGGAGAAGTTAGGTATCATGCTAATTATTTTTCAGGATGAAAGGTGGTCGGGTGGGTTCGGGTTCTTGGGTGTTGCAGCGTGAGTATGTTGGGAGTGTTTTTTTGTTGCTTTTTTTCACCGCAGAACAAGAGGTCGCAGAGGCGCAGAGTATTTGTAACGTTTTATTAGACTCTTAGAATAACTCTGCGAAATCCTTGTTTCTCTGCTGTAAAAAAATCTCACCTAGAAAACCATATTTAATTTTGATGTACAACCCAAGAACCCTAATAACCCTACGCCATAAAAGAACAGCAATTAAAACCTTACACCTGAGGAATATCATGGTTGTAAGCAGACAATTCTACTATTTTTGTACCTACATTGCTTGTTTTTATGAGTACAAAAAATCCCGTTATGGTATCCTTTGACAATACAGAGAATGCCTTTGAGTATAAGTCTGATAAGGACTTGAAAAAAGCCCGTTTCCTATTCAAGACGATGAGCTTTAGCAGCCTGGTGAAATGGGGTACCCGCCTCACGCCATGGGCTATTGAAGTAGGACTTCCTATCAATAAACTCATCCGCAGCACCATTTTCACCCAGTTTGTAGGAGGGGAGACCCTCGAAGAAACCGCACCGGTGGCCCATACCCTTGGCGAATACCATGTGCAGGTGATCCTGGACTATGGCGTGGAAGGGGGTGATGATGGGGAAGCCGCTTATGATAATTCCTGCAACGAATTCATCAAAGTAATTAATTACGCTTCCACACAACCGAATATACCTTTCATGAGCGTGAAGGTTACAGGTATTGCGCGACTGCAACTGCTGGAAAAAATGGATGACCTGATGGGCTCCTTCGATCCCAAGCTGAGCTTGATGAAGCGCTATGTAAAAGCACTGGATGCCTTGTCCATCGCTGAACGTTCGGAGTGGTATCTGGTGAATGGCCGCTTACAACGCATCTGCGAAGCGGGATCCAAGAAAAACGTGGGGGTATTGATTGATGCCGAAGAAACCTGGATCCAGGAACCGGTGGATGTTATCACCACACTGATGATGGAGCAGTTCAATATCGAAAAAATTACTGTCTATAATACTTTCCAATTATATCGTCATGATAGATTGAAGTTCCTGAAAGATTCTTATGAGGCTGCTGAGCAACGTCGCTTCTTATTAGGAGCAAAGCTGGTTCGCGGTGCCTATATGGAAAAGGAAAGGGAACGCGCTAAAGAAAAAGGTTATGAATCACCCATACAACCCGATAAGGAAAGTACCGACCGTGATTATAATGAGGCAGTGCGTTTCTGTATTGAGCATGTAGAAACAATTGCCGTAATAGTGGCTTCGCATAATGAGAACAGTAATATGCTCACCACAAAGTTACTCGACCAGCATGGACTGGAGCATAACCACCCAAGAGTACATTTCTCGCAATTATATGGCATGAGTGATAATATCACTTTCAACCTCGCCAAAGCTGGATTTTCTGTAAGCAAGTATTTACCATTCGGTCCCATTAAAGATGTAATCCCTTACCTGATGCGCCGGGCGCAGGAGAATAGTAGTGTGAAGGGGCAGACGGGGAGGGAGTTGGGGCTTATTAAGAAGGAATTAGAGAGAGGAGAGGTTAAAGTTTTAAGGGTTCAAAAAGGTTCAGAAGTTGAATAGGTTCCAGAGGGCTGACTAAGTGGTAACAGCTTAAGTTTATAGTTATATTTGCAGAGAACAAGAGAAACAAGAGGCGCAGAGAGGTGTAAGCACCTCGAAAACTCTGCGTCTCTGCGCCTCTGCGGTATAAAATACCAAATTGTTCAAGCAGCAAACCTAAGATTCTTAAACCCTTGAAACTAATGGAAACTATTAAACCTCCAAAAGGGTACATTATTTGCTACCTTATAAGTATTTCATTTTCCACAATCACACGTTACTCCATGTACAAATTCCTCATACTAACGATTCTCATCATGAGTGCCTGTTCAACCCCGCCGGCTTCGAAGAGTTATAAGACCATTGGCTCGATAACCAGAATGGATCCGGAACTGGATAGTTTGATTCAACCCAATGCCACTATTGAAATAATTGCGGAAGGGTATGATTGGACGGAAGGTCCGCTGTGGTTGGAGAATGAAAAGGCTTTGCTGTTTTCGGATATTCCACCCAATAAGATATTTAAGTGGACAGAAAAGAAAGGTGCTGAATTATATCTCACTCCTTCTGGTTATACGGGTTCTGTGCCACGTGGTGGCGAACCAGGTTCCAATGCACTCATTTTAAACAAAGATGGACAGTTGGTGCTTTGTCAGCATGGTGATAGAAGAATGGCTTTGATGGATGCCGACCTGAATGCTCCAGCGGCAAAGTTTATCACCCTCACAGATAATTATAAGGGTAAGAAGTTGAATAGTCCCAATGATGCCATCTTCCGCAGCAATGGCGACCTTCTCTTCAC
Source organism: Chitinophagaceae bacterium (assembly GCA_016721085.1). Lineage (GTDB taxonomy): Bacteria > Bacteroidota > Bacteroidia > Chitinophagales > Chitinophagaceae > Endoryza. The sequence continues at coordinate 14,838 of JADKJI010000016.1, forward strand.
CGATCCTCCGTATGGATTGGAAGGAAATGATAAAGACCCCGCCAAGGAATTAGCATTTCAAGGTGTTTTCAAACTCTCTAATGGCGAATTGACATTACTAACGGATTCGATTACACGACCCAACGGTTTGGCCTTCATGAAGAATGAAACAAGATTGATTGTAGCCAACTCAGATCCTGATAAAGCTATATGGTATTTGTTTGATGTAAGTCCGGGTGGATTACTGGTTAATCAACGAGTGTTCTACGATGCAACTCCCGAAACCACTGGCAAGAAAGGATTACCTGATGGATTGAAAGTGGATAAGAAAGATAATCTCTTTGCCACCGGTCCTGGTGGTGTTTATATATTCAATGCTGCTGGAAAGCAGATAGGAAAGATAGAAGTGCCGGAGGCTTGTAGTAATATAGCTTTTGGGGATGATGAGAGGACGTTGTTTATTACGGCGGATATGTATGTTCTTAGAGTTAAGATGAGGTGAGACCCTTGGGGGTTCAAAGTTTAGAGGTTCAAGGTTCCTGAGGGCTGACTAATATTGCAGTCTTTGGAGTTTGCAAATAATATAACCAAGAGGCCGCGCAGAGACTCTAATTAGGTACGAATGCCTCGCAACCTCTTGCTGCCTCTGCGGTAAACAACTTAATGCACACTTGCATGCAACTTACTCGGCAGCCAATAATACTCAATAAGTTCAACTTCTGGAACCTCTGGAACATTCTAAACAGCTACTGGGGCTTTGATTGCCGGATGACACTGATAATTCTCGAGAGTAAAATCCTCAAACTTAAAATCGAAGATGTCTTTCACTTCCGGATTCAATTTCATCGTTGGTAATGGGAAGAAGGATCGGCTGAGTTGCAGTTTCACCTGATCCATATGGTTGTTGTAGATATGTACATCACCGAAGGTATGAACGAAGTCTCCGGGTTGAAGACCGCAGACCTGCGCTACCATCATGGTGAGTAATGCATAAGAGGCGATATTGAAAGGCACACCGAGGAATACATCGGCGCTGCGTTGATACAATTGACAACTTAATTTTCCATCCACCACATAGAACTGAAAGAATGCATGACAGGGCATGAGAGCCATCTGTGGTAACTCGGCTACGTTCCAGGCGCTGATGATAAGTCGGCGGCTATCGGGATTGGACTTGATCTGTTTGATGAGGTCGGTTACCTGATCCACCACTTTGCCATCGGCTCCTTCCCAGGAACGCCATTGTTTACCGTAAACAGGTCCCAGTTCGCCATTGGCATCGGCCCATTCGTTCCAGATGCTTACGCCATTATCTTTCAGGTACTGGATATTAGTGGAGCCTTTCAGGAACCACAAGAGTTCGTAAATAATGCTCTTCAGGTGGACTTTCTTTGTCGTCACCATTGGAAACCCTTCCGCCAAATCGAATCGCATCTGGTAGCCGAAACAGCTGATGGTTCCGGTGCCGGTGCGGTCGTGTTTTTGTACGCCTTTATCGAGGATATGTTGGAGGAGGGAGTGGTATTGTTGCATGGGTGCAAGTTACGGGGGAATTTGAAAATTTGGGAATTTGAAGATTTGAAAATGAACAGCCGTAACACGTAATTAAACTAGGATGTTTTGTTGACGCAGAGAACGCAGGGCGTTTCCTCTAATTAGTTCCGAAGCTCTGCGCCTCTTGTCCTCTGCGGTAAATGTAGGTTCTGCAAAGTACAATTAGAGGCTATCTAAAAATATTCCCTTTGCTCCTCTGGAAAAAACTCAAATCACTACTGGCACTTGGAACTTGAACTTAGAACTTCCAAACCTAACAATCATTAATTTTATACAAACCTCTCAAAAATGAAAAAGCAACTCCTTCTTTTATCCCTGGCAATCACCAGTATTTTATCAGCAGCTTTTATATTTCCTAAAGCTGAGAAAGAATTGAAAGGGGCATGGCATTGGGAAGAGGGCAATGAACAGCAGACAGTATGTTTTGTTGATGGCTATTGTGTAGTAGCAGCGTTTGATATGAAGGGTAAGAAATTCCTTTATACCTGGGGTGGTCCGTATAAGATTGATGGTAAGAATTTGCGGATAGACTTACAATTCAATACCAAACAATCGGAATTAACAGGAACCACTTTCAGTTTTCCTATTAGCTGGAAGGGCGAGCAATTGCAGCTTGCCTTAAACGGTACTCCGCAATTGTGGAAGCAGGTTGATAAGAATGATGCTCCCTTAGCAGGTGTGTGGCGTATCAGTGGACGTAAACAAGGTGATAAGATAAATGAGATGCCCTTGGGTGTTCGAAGAACATTAAAGATTCTTTCAGGTACCCGTTTTCAGTGGGCCGCTATAAATATTGAAACCAAAGAATTCTTCGGCACCGGCGGTGGACATTATACTTTCGAGAAAGGGGTTTATACCGAGCATATCGAATTTTTTAGTCGTGATAGCTCTCGTGTAGGTGCTTCATTGAGTTTTGAAGGGAAGATTGAAAATGGTAAATGGCATCATAGTGGGAAGAGTTCGAAGGGGGATGCGATTTATGAGGTTTGGGAGAAGATGGCCAAGTAGGTTCAATAGGTTCCATTGTCAGGTTCCAAAGGGCTGACTAATTGTTGGCTTATGGTTTGGTGGTTGTAACAGCAGAGAGCAAAGACGCGGAGGAAAGCCCCCCTGCGTCTCTGCGACTCTGCGGTAAAAAAAACTAAAAAGCTCAAGCTGCCAACCATTAATCAGCCCTCTGGAACCTATGGAACCCCTGGAACTTCTTGAACTTTTTAATCTAATTTTGAGGCATGATCACCTCCCTCGTCGTAGCCGCCTCCACCAACAACGTCATTGGAAAAGACAACAAATTACTTTGGTCTTTACCGAACGATATGAAGTTTTTTAAGAACACCACCTGGGGTATGCCCGTGGTGATGGGAAGAAAGACGTTTGAGTCGCTGGGAAAGGCATTGAATGGCAGGACGAATATTGTGATTACCAGGCAGGCAGATTTTGCCGCTGAAGGAGTAAAAGTAGTGGGAAGTATGGATGATGCGATGGTAGCTGCAGCTGATGCCGATGCAAAAGAGATTTATGTGATTGGAGGTGGTGAGATATATAAACAAGCATTGCTAATAGCCCACAGGGTTTATATTACAAGAGTACATACGGTTGTTGATGGAGATACTTTCTTTCCTGAATTACCCACCATTGATTGGAAATTATTATCCAGACTCGACTTCAAAGCCGATGCCAAACACGCTTACGATTATAGTTTTGAAGTTTGGGAACGCATTCCTCAATAAGCAAATGCATTTGCATTATTTTTAAGTCTTCATTCATTATTAAGGGAAACATTCGGTTTGTATAATAGCTTCACGATAGCATTCAAATATCTTCAGTATTGGTTTCGTTCTTCCAATGGAAAAGGACATGGTGTGCATTCGCCATTTGTTTTTGATTTTATTACATCGGTGTTGAATGATAAAGGACATTATTACGCGTATGAAAAAGTGGAGTATCTGAGAGCGCAATTGGGTGCTGATACTACAACTATTGAAGTGGAGGATATGGGAGCGGGGTCTAATCATACAAAATCATCTTCAAGAAGCATTGCATCGATTGCCAAAAGAGCGGCCAAGCCACCTAAATACGGACAGCTGTTATTCCGCATGGCCAATCATTACCAGCCGAAAAATATATTGAGCTTTCGGTGCCGGATCGGCAAAATGGTTACGATAGAAGGATCGCCGGCGATTGCTGAAAAAGCTCAGGCGAATTTCAGGCAGTTGGGGATGTAAGGGTATCCATTCAATGTGCGGAAATTTTGATAACGTATTGCCGCAGCAATTGCAAGAAATGTCCTCCCCCGATTTTGTATTTATTGACGGGAATCACCGCCTGGAACCCACCCTTCGATATTTCGATTGGTTGCTCCAAAACAAGCCACAGGAGGGCGTTTATGTGTTTGATGATATTCACTGGAGTGCGGAAATGGAGGAGGCCTGGGATAGTATTTGTAAGCACCCTGAAGTATTCCTCACAATTGACCTGTTTTTCATCGGATTGGTGTTTTTTAATCCTTCTTTCAAGGTAAAACAGCATTTTAGCATACGATTTTAAAAAACAGTACCTTTACGCGCGAAATAATTATTCCTATTTAACCGCGTAACTAACTATGACGATCGGCGTACTCAAGGAACCCGCTTTTGAAGCCAGGGTTTCTCTTCTTCCCGAAGCAGTAGCTACTCTAACAAAAAAAGGTTTCACCCTTCTTGTTGAAAACGGAGCCGGCGAAAAAGCCTTCAGCACAAACGACGATTATGTAAAGGCAGGAGCCGTTATCAGTACCGCCGACGATATCATATCGAAAGCAGAGATACTGTTAGCTATCCATCCTTTCACTACATCCGTTTCACTGCAATCAAAAGTATTGGTGGGCGTATATCAACCCTTGTTTACAGCATCGCTGATGAAAGAATGGGCTACAAAAGGCATCAGCTCTTTCAGTCTGGATATGTTGCCACGTACTACCCGTGCACAAAGTATGGATGTACTCAGCTCACAAGCCAATATCGCCGGTTACAAAGCGGTTTTATTAGGAGCCAGTATCTATCCCCGCTATTTCCCAATGTTCATGACGGCTGCAGGTAGTATCGCTCCTGCAAAAGTGTTGATATTAGGAGCTGGTGTTGCAGGCTTACAAGCTATCGCTACCGCCAAACGTTTGGGTGCTGTAGTGGAAGTGTTTGATACCCGTCCTGCAGTTAAAGAAGAAGTGATGAGTCTCGGTGCCAAATTCGTTGAAGTTGAAGGAGCGGCTGATGCTTCCCAAAGCAGGAGGATACGCTGTTGAACAGACAGAAGAATTCCTTCAAAGACAAAAAGCAAAAATTGCAGAGAGCATTGCTAAAGCAGATATCGTAATCACCACCGCACAGATACCAGGTAAGAAAGCGCCGATATTGATCACTACTGAAATGATCAATGCGATGCGCAAGGGAAGTATCATCATCGATATAGCATCCGCTACGGGTGGTAATACCGAAATCACAAAGAATAACGAAACAGTCAATCATAACGGAGTAAGTATCGTAGGTAATTCCGCCCTCGCAGCAACACTACCTGCCGATGCCAGTAAATTATATGGTAAGAATGTGCTGAACTTCTTGCAACTGATCATCACGAAGGATGGGGCGTTGAATTTGAATTGGGAAGATGATTTGGTGAAGGGGAGTTGCGTGACGTTTGGAGGGGAAGTTATTAACGAGAGGGTGAAAGTACTTTGATGGTCCGGAAGTCCGAAAGACCGGAAGGAAATACAAGTAGGGAAGTTAGGTAGTAGGGTAGTAGGGTCCGCCGCGGCGGATAGGGAAGAATGAATACAATTAGTTACGCTGTTACCTTTTTTTGACTTTTGACTTTTGATTTTTTAAGCTGTTCCCTTTTTGACTTTCTTTTGCTTTTGTTTTCATTTTGACTTTTAACTTTTGACTTTTTAATTTATAACATGGAAACTATTTTATCCTGGATCTCCCAACACCAGCAAATGATCTACATCGTAGTGCTGATGATATTTGTGGGGATAGAAGTAATTGGGCGGGTGCCCAGTGTATTGCATACTCCGTTGATGAGTGGTGCCAATGCCATACATGGTGTGGTGATCATTGGTGCTATCATAGTAATGGGTAAGGCAGAAGCGGATAATTATCCCGCTTTGATTCTCGGCTTCCTGGCAGTGATACTTGGTACACTGAATGTGGTGGGTGGTTTTGTGGTGACGGATAGGATGTTGGAGATGTTTAAAAGAAGAAAAATAAATGCTAAATACTAGAATGGGTGCAAAATGTAAAATCCAAAGCCCAAGAATTCAGACCAAGTACCAATATCTATAACGAATACAAGGTTTTAAAATGGAAGCATCTTTAAGCAACTGGCATTAAGCATTTAGCCTTCAGCATCTAGCAAAAAGCATCTCGCCAAAGCAAAAAAATAAGATTAATGGAACTAAACATTCTCACCCTCTGTTACCTCATCGGTTCAATCACTTTTATAGTTGGTTTGAAGATGTTGTCGAATCCGGCAACGGCACGTAAGGGAAATTTATTGGCAGCAGGCGGTATGACTATCGCAATTGCAGGTACTATCTTTTTGTATGAAGAAGAAGGACATAAACTAGGTAACTATATCTGGATATTTTCCGGATTGGCTATCGGTAGTATTGTGGGTGTATTAGCCGCCAAGAAAGTGAAGATGACTGCGATGCCAGAAATGGTGAGTCTCTTTAATGGTATGGGTGGCGCTTGTGCGGCTTTGATATCTATTACAGAGTTTCGTCATCTGGTGAAAGATTTTAATGCAGCTGATTATGCAAATGATGGATATATTTTCTTCTCACAGATTGATCCGGTTACATTGCTTATCATCCTTCTTGGGTTAATTATTGGTACAGTTTCTTTTGCAGGTAGTATGATAGCCTGGGGTAAATTGAATGGTAAGGTGAAAGACTTCTCTTTCCCCGGACAACATATCATGAACCTCGTAGTGATGGCATTGATATTAGGTCTTGCTGGTTTTATGATTGCTGCCAGTCCTGAAGAAACCATTGTCTTCTTTTATGTAATCGTTGTGCTTTCTGTGGTGTATGGTGTGATGTTCGTAATGCCGATTGGTGGTGCGGATATGCCGGTTGTTATTTCCTTACTGAACTCATTTACGGGTGTTGCAGCAGCTTGCGGTGGCTTCCTGTACGATAATAAAGTGATGCTGACTGGTGGTATATTAGTTGGTGCTGCTGGTACCTTACTCACCATCCTGATGTGTAAGGCGATGAACCGCTCATTGAAGAATGTATTGATCGGATCGTTCGGTGGAAACAAAGCTGTTGCTGGTCCCGGTGGTACACCCCAAGGTGCTTATAAAGAAATCTCTCTTAGCGATACAGCCGTAGTAATGAGCTATGCGCACCGTGTTATGATTGTTCCCGGTTATGGATTGGCGGTAGCACAGGCGCAACATGCTTGTCATGAATTGGAAAAAATGCTGACAGAAAAAGGTGTGGAAGTGAATTATGCCATTCACCCCGTAGCCGGACGTATGCCAGGTCATATGAACGTATTACTCGCCGAAGCCGATGTTAGCTATGATAAGCTGATGGAAATGGAGCAGGCGAATGAATTGTTTTCAAACACTGATGTGGTATTGATTCTTGGGGCGAATGACGTAGTGAATCCAGCTGCTAAGACTGACCCTGCTTCTCCAATATACGGCATGCCGATTTTGGATGTTGAATTAGCGAAGCATGTAATCGTGAATAAGCGTAGTATGAAGCCTGGTTATGCAGGTATTGAGAATGATCTTTTCTTCAGGCCGAAGACGTCGATGTTGTTTGGGGATGCGAAGAAGGTGTTGCAAGATCTCATAGCTGAAATCAAGAATGTTTAGCATGTTCAAGAAGTTATATAAGTTCAATAGGTTCCATATCGATTAATTGCAGTCTTCAAGTAATTTATAAAAATATAACCGCGGAGACGCAGAGACGCAGAGGAAAGCCCGCTGCGTCTCTGCGTCTCCGCGGTTAAAAAAACTACAAAGCCCAAACAGCAAACCATTAGTGAGCCCTCTGGAACTTATTGAACTTCTTGAACCTTACACTAATGCCTCTCCCACCAACTTATACTGTCCTCTTGCTTCTGCCCCGGGTTTCTCAAAAGAAGCCTTCGAAGCAGTGCACACCTCCGGAGAGCAGATAACCTCCATTCGGATGAATCCGATGAAGCCGGTGAAGAAAGATTCGGTTTGGGTGAATAAGGTTGATGGGGAAGAGAAGCAGCCGGAGATGACTCCGATACCCTGGAGTACACAGGGCTATTATTTATCGCATCGTCCTTCGTTTACATTTGATCCTTTGTTTCAGGCGGTCGCTTATTATGTACAAGATGCATCGAGTATGTTTCTTGAATTAGCAGTGCGACAAACAATGGATGTATCACAATCTATTCGGGTATTAGATGCTTGTGCAGTGCCGGGAGGGAAATCGACATTATTACAAAGCGTAATATCAGCAGATAGTTTATTGGTGAGTAATGAAGTGATAAAATCGCGCGCTGCAATATTGTGCGAGAATATCACCAAATGGGGCGCCGCGAATGTAGTAGTGACTAATAGTGATCCGCGTGAGTTAGGACGACTTGAGAATTATTTTGATCTGATTGTAGTGGATGCACCCTGCAGCGGCAGCGGACTATTCAGACGCGATCCTGAGGCCGTTGTTGAATGGAGTGAAGGGGCAGTGGAATTATGCAGTCAAAGGCAACAACGAATACTGGCGGACCTATATCCATCTTTAAAAGAAGAAGGAGTACTCATCTATTCCACCTGTTCTTATTCAGAAGCAGAAGACGAAGCGATCATCGATTGGCTGATGGAAACTTATTCATTAGAATCGATTTCATTAGAAATAAAAGAGGAGTGGGGAATCATTAACACATCTTCACCTATAAAAAAAGGACAAGGCTATCGTTTCTGGCCCGATAAAGTGAAGGGAGAAGGATTTTTTATCAGTTGTTTCCGAAAGAAAGAAGGAGGAGAACGGAATGCAAGACCTTTCAAAAAAAATAAAGAGCAGCAATTGCCAAAGGCAGAAATGGAATTGTTGCAACCCTTGATGGCTAATTTTAACAATTTGAGTTTTTTCAGACAAGAAGACAGGGTGTTCGCAATTCCTGCATCATTGGAACAGGATATATTATTTCTTATTAATTCATCAGTCTATATACGGCAGGCCGGTATATCATTAGGCAAAGCAGGGGGAAAGGAATGGGTGCCAGAACATGCGCTGGCATTGAGTAATTATTGTAGTCCTGCACTTGTTGTTGTTTCGTTAAACCAAGAGCAGGCCATACAATATTTACGTCGTGAAGAAGTTCCTTTAGACTGGATACGGGAGCAATTACCTGCGGGTTTTAAGCAGGGATGGTCATTGGTACAATTCGAAGGCACCAGCCTTGGATGGATCAAGATTTTGCCCAACCGGGTCAATAATTACTACCCTAAAGAATGGCGTATCCTTAATAAGCCGGGTAATTAAATATTTTCAGCATCTTTGCAACAGTAAAGAAATACGCTACCTATGTCAAGAATCAGGATCATTTTATTGGCACTCTTCCTGTTATCCGCTACCGGACTGTTTTCCCAAACCAAGATTCAGGTGCAGGGAGTATCCCCTTCAATGCATTTGGTGCATACCGTTGCTCCCAAAGAGAACTGGTATAGTGTGGGAAGAACCTATAATATCAGTCCAAAGGAATTGGCTCCCTATAACAATACTTCAATGGATAAACCGCTGTCTATCGGTCAGCAGTTGAAGATTCCATTGACAGCAGTAAACTTCACACAAGATGGAAAGAAAGCGGCTGATGAGGTTTTTGTTCCTGTATATCATCAGGTAGCAGAGAAGGAATGGTATTTCCGTATCAGCAATAATTACAATAAGATTCCGGTTGAGACATTAGAGAAGTGGAATAATGTAAAGAATGACCAACTGAAAAGTGGTATGTGGTTAGTGATTGGTTATTTGAAAGTGAAAACAGCCCAGTCGTCATTGGCTGCATCAGGAACAAAAAAGATTGTGCCTGTAACACCATCAGTTGGACCAGAGAAGGAATCAACTGCAGCGGTAGATTCAAAGAAAGCACCTGTTACTCCACCTGCAATCAAGAAGGAAGAGCCGCAGAAACCAGAGCCGACAAAAGAGACTAAGACAGAAGTGATGAAGCCCGACGTTCCAAAACCTGAAGCACCCAAGCCAGAAGTGAAAGAAGAGGCAAAGACTACAGAACCGGTTCCTGTTACTGTAAGCAACAATGGTGTGCCTGCCAGTCATAATGGTGGTGCCTTCAAAAAATGGTTTTCTGATAAAGGTGGAAACACCACAGGTAATGCCGGTATCTTCCGCAGCACCAGCGGATGGAATGATGGAAAATATTATGCGCTTATCAATAACGTCCCGGTAGGTACCATCGTAAAAGTTACTTTCTCTTCTACCAATAAAAGCATCTATGCAAAGGTACTGGGACAATTACCCGACATGAAAGAAAGCGTTGGATTAGCTGTGAGGATTAGTGATGCGGCTGCTTCGGAGTTGGGGGTGGGGAATACGAAGTTTTATGTGGAGGTTAAGTATTGATAGCGTTCATGGCCATAGGGCCTACTAAATTAAATAGTGAAAGTTATTTGTGAATTTTATAACCGCAGAGGCGCAGAGACGCAGGGGGCGTTCCTCTGCGTCTCTGCGCCTCTGCTGGCTATAATTAACAAGCTCTTAAAGACAGAACCTTAAACCCTTAAACCTGAAACTTTAAACAACAATTACTTTGACTTTTTGCTTAAGTCAATTATCTCCACCTTCCTAAACTCCACCGGATGACTCTCACTCTGCAAAGAAATATACCCTGAATTTAGTAGTTGCCCTTCGATTTTATAGGCGGGGTCGAAGAAGGTAACGTTACCACCTCCGGTTTGAGGTTTTTGATATACGAGAACGGTGTCGCCGTTTACGATATGTTTTATTACGGAGTCGCCGAGTACCATTACTTCAGCACGCACCCATTCATCGCCACGATAGGTTTTGGAAGTGGAATTTATGCAATGTGCTGTAACGAGTTTTTCTTTCATCACTACATTGGTGCCGGGAGTACAGAGATTACAAGTAGTTCTTTCACCTGTTGAATCACCACCCAATAATTGCACTTCGATGGAGATAGGGAAGTCCTGGTTTTTTAACATGGTGGCAGGAGGCTGACAATGCACCATGATGCCACTGTTCCGATAAGCCCATCCGGGTCCGCCGGGGCACTGGGTGCCAACAAAACGATATTCAACAGCAAAAATATAACTGGAGTAAGGCGTTTTGTAGAAGATATGTCCGAATGTTTCATCGAATTGCTTATAGCCATCGTAAGAAACTTTCATTACCCCATTTTCTACACGGAAGGTATTGGCGAAATTATCCCCAAGTTCATGTCCAGTGATTTTTACTTTCCAGCCTTTCAGGTTCTTGCCATTGAAAAGCTGTTTCCATTTACGGTTATCCTGTGCTGATAGGTTCAGGCAGCTGGCAATTAATACGAGTACGATTAATTTTTTCATCTATTGTTGGTTTTATTCGAAGCGATATCCTCTCAGGAAATCTTCGGTGGTCATTTTTTTCTTTCCTTCTAATTGTAATTCTTTTACGTCCAATAGTCCGTCGGCGCAAACAAAACGAAGATAAGTTTTGCTATCGGTTTCAAAGCTGCCGATCGGGAGGTTGGCATGAGTTGTATTGGCAATCTCACTTCTGTAGATTTTCAGCATCTTGCCTTGCAAGCTTGTGAAAGCACCTGGGAAGGGGGATAATCCTCTAATGAGATTATGCACCTGCTGTACCGGTTTTGAAAAATCGATCTTACAGGTTTCGGTGAAAATCTTTGGCGCATGTGCTATATGTGCCGACATCACCTGTGGTTGTTCTTTCAAAGAGCCTTCTGTGAGCGCCTTAATAGTTCGTACTAATAAAGCCGCTCCAATATCTTTCATTTTATCATGTACTTCGCCAGCAGTTTCATTTTCTCCGATGGGAAATGATTCCTGAAGAAGTATGTCACCAGTATCTATCTCATGTTTCAGTTTGAACGTAGTGACACCGGTTTCTTTCTCACCATTGATAACGGCCCAATTGATAGGGGCGGCACCGCGGTATTGTGGAAGAAGACTTCCGTGTACATTGATAGTACCCATTGGAGGCATATTCCATACTTTCTCTGGAAGCATTCTGAAGGCAACCACTACCTGCAGATCGGCTTTGAGTGATTCTAATTCTTCAATGAATTCCGGATTGCGCAGTTTCTCGGGTTGTAATAATTTGAGCGAATGTTCAACGGCGTATTTCTTAACAGCGCTTTCGGTGAGTTTCATTCCACGTCCTGCGGGTTTATCGGGAGCGGTCACAACCCCAACGATATTATAACCAGCCTGCACTAAAGCATCGAGAGAGGCTACGGCAAATTCGGGGGTGCCCATGAAGATGATGCGGGGGGTGTTCATTGGGGCAAAAGTAGCAAATTGGAGGTTCAAAAGTTCCAGTTGTTCAAGAAGTTCCATAGGTCATTTGTTCCATGGGGCTTATTAATAGCGATCTTTAAGTGCTTTGTAATATTATAACCGCGGCGCGGACGCAGAGGATATCTCCGCGTCCGGCCTCTGCGGTTATATAACAAAGTACAGACGCCTGCCATTTGTAAGCCCTGGAACGAGCCCGGACCTATTTACCTCCCAACATCCCAAACACCGCCCCATAATCCAGATTTTTTAACATCGCTTCACTAAAAGGGTATTGAATCTTGTCATCTGTTTTGTATGACCAGTAAGAGCTGGGCGGGGGGTTTTTCTTATCGAAATAATCTTCATTGATAGTTACAGCCTGATAACCGTGTTCGGGGTCGGTAAAGGGATCCCTTTTGTTATCGTAATGAAAGAAGAAAATATTGTAATTGAAAGCAACGCTGCCATTATTGCCAAGTCTTTAAGGCGGCGGGAGTTTTCTTTCTTCATTGGCATATTGTCCTCAGTTTTCAACTTTTTATAGTCATCTCTTTGGGCCTTTTTTATTTGTTTTCCCATGACTCTGGGGAAGGCGCTCTATTTACCCTGTCATTTTGAAACGGTTGGCACAATTCATCTTGTGCAGATGTAAGGAAGTCGAGTATTGCTCTCTGTTCGGATTGGAGGATTTTCCAGGATTGAAGTGCGAGGTAATTGCCACATTCATTTCAGCTTTACTATTCCCCCAGAAACGGTTGGGGTGCTCTGTTTTTCCTAGCTATTGGTGGCAATGAATATAGTTGCTTCCCATTTACCAATGCTTTTTTTTCTCCTATACCTGCAATCTTCAATAGGATTCTGTTGTTGATGCCATTGATAGCCATCAGTGGCGCTAACGATGTTTCTTCAGCCAATTTAGCGTTTCGCATTGCAAAGATAATTCACATACCAATGCTGTGATGGAGGTTGTTCAGGGGCGAGTTATAATATTCTAAGCTGGTGTCCAACTACGTAAATCCCTTTGGTTTCGGAAGGCTTGTTGCACACTCCGGCATCTGTTTGAATGCTCGTTATTTTTCCAGCTGTAATTTCTTGTACTATGGTGACTTTGCTTTTCTTATAAGTTGGCTTTTGGCGGGTCTTCTTCGCATTGGCAATTGCAGTTGATGCACAAGATACGAGATAAGGCCAGGTACTTTTCTGGTCGTGAATAAGGTATTGGTGTGGTTGCCAGTACAAGTAACATAAAGGGTCGGAGGCCCTTAAAGCTTTAGGTTTAGTTTCTTAGGGTGTAGCAGTGGGAGTTAGTTCAAGAAGTTCCATAGGTTCCATTTGTTCCATAGGGCTTATTAATAGCGATCTTTAAGTGCTTTGTAATATTATAACCGCAGGGGCGCAGAGACGCAGAGGAATACCTCCGCGTCTCTGCGTCCCTGCGGTTATAAAATTTCCAATCTCAAACTCTCTACTTTTAGAAGTACCCTATGGAACCTATTGAACCCTATTAAACCTTAACAAAACTTATTCTTCATACATTAAATACTTCCCTCTAACTTTCTTAAACTCCTCCAGCCCGGGTTTCCACGACTCACGTATTTCATCAGCCGATAACCCAGCTTTTAGTTGTTGCCAGAGATCGTTATTGCCAGAAAGTTTGTTGAAGAAAGATTCTTCCATTTTTCCCGAGGAGGGGAGGATGAAGAATTTGTCTTTATCGGGGAATAATTTGTAAGCATCTATGAGGTATTGCAGTTCAATTCTTCCTCTTAATTTCTTTCGAACCATTTCTGGGTCACCACCAACATTCCATCCATAACATAGCAGTCCGTAGTTCTTGGAGCTTTTGGCCCCTTCTGTTGGATTGGGAGTGAAAGAGTATAATGTTTTTGGTAAGGAAGGATGTCCGAATACCTGGAATGGTGTTGATGTACCACGACCTTCACTCAATACTGTTCCTTCGAAGAAGCAGGTGGAAGGATAGAGGTAGATGGATGCCATATCGGGTAAGTTAGGTGATGGTCTTACAGGTAATTGATACAAACTTTTATGCGTGTAGTTACCGCACTTGATAATTTGGAAATGGAATGGAGTGTCTTTTGAATTCTGTGCTGTTTTATAATAAGCAAATCTTTCATTTGCTTTTGCACTCAGCCATTTTTCTCCTGCAATCATCATGGCATATTCAGCAATGGTCATTCCATAAACAACAGGTATTGACTGACGGCCAACAAAGGAGCGGTATTTAAGATCGAGTACTGGTCCGTCGACATAAAATCCATTTGGGTTGGGACGGTCCAATATCATCAAGGGCTTACCGGCTTCAAAAGCGGCGTTCATGAATTCTTCCAACGAAGAGATATAGGTATAGAATCTTGTTCCTACATCTTGTATATCGAATACCAACAGATCCACTTTACTGAAGTCTTCTGCAGATGGGATTCTTTTGCTTCCATATAATGACACCACAGGAATACCTGTTTTTTCATCTGTATAGTTGCCTACTTTTTCTCCGGCACTGGCGGTTCCTCTGAATCCATGCTCGGGTCCGAAAATGAGGGCAATATCGATGCCTAGTTTACGAAGGGTATCTACCAGATGGGTGTTGCCTACCATGGAGGTTTGGTTGGCGAAAATACCGATGCGTTTGCCTTTAAGTAAGGGTAGGTACACATTAATTCTTGATGCTCCTGGTAATATGGTTTGGGATTGTTGGGAAGCAGCCTGTTTCACGATTTTCTGTCCCAAACAATTGCTGAACAATACGCTATAAAGGCTAACAATCAGGAGCGTCTTTTTCATACTTTCAATTTCAATGTTGAGATACCAATCTGTTACCAAAGATGCGGATTCTTTTCGCCTCTGAAGGTACCGTTTATCCGGAAAACTTTTCGGTAGAAAGCGAATATTTCGGCTTATTTTGCGGCCGTTTATTCATTGATTTTCTCCCGCCAAAACACATTTCAGCAACGGAAGCATCCAATGCCAAAGGAGCAAAGCAGGAATCGAATTGATGATCCAAATTTAACAACCAAACAAGTTAGTATGCAACAAGTGAAAAGCGGCGATACCGTAAAGGTACATTACCACGGACGCCTTACTACAGGAGAAACTTTCGATTCTTCAGAAGGTCGTGAACCACTGGAATTCCAGGTTGGTGGCGGAATGGTCATCAAAGGTTTTGATGACGGTGTTACCGGAATGGTAGTAGGTGAGAAAAAAACAATCAACATACCTGTTGAAGAAGCATATGGTCCAACGCAGGAAGAAATGCTGGTGGAATTCCCACTCAACCAATTCCCTCCCGATCTGAAACCAGAAGTGGGAATGCCATTGACAATGACTACAGCACAAGGACATCCTGTTCAAGTGGTAATCGTTGAGCTTCGTCCAGAAACTGTAATCCTCGATGCAAACCATCCTTTGGCTGGTAAGGATTTGATTTTTGATTTGGAGTTGGTGGAGATTGTGGGGGCGAGTCCATTGATAATAATGCCTTAATCGGAAATTGTTTAAAGTTTCAGGTTTAAGGGTTTAAGGTTTTGAAGTGTAACTTCAGAATAAAATACTAAGCTACCCCATGGGTAGCTTTTTTTAACCGCAGACCGCAGAGGCGCAGAGGAATCCCTCCGCGTCTCTGCGCCTCTGCGGTTAAAAATATAGCGATACAAGCAAATCGTAATTAATTACGCTGCTACACTTTGAAACCTTAAACCATTAAACCTTAAACTTTTAAACCTAGGGTTTTCGTAACCACCATCCCAACCAAAGCCCACACAATCCCCAACTCAACACAGCATCCATCAAATTAATTGCCGCACCCGGGAATTTATACCATATATATTCGGAGTAGGGGATGAACATAAATCCTATCAATCCTACGAAGAGGGAACTGAGTAAGATGGTGCTGAAACCTGGATTGGGAATTTTCACCAATATCCAGCAGAGTAAGAATACTGCAAGGATTTGAGTCAATAAACCTCTTACAATATTTGCACCCATGTTCATGTCGTATGATTTGTGATAGGAAACGACAGCCCAGGGTTTGCCTTTGTTGGTTTCTCCAAACTTAGTCATATCATCCATGCTGGCATCAACTGGAAGATTTGGTAAGAGGTATTGTCCATCCTCAGAAAAATGAGAAGAGAGGTTGGATAAGATACTGTCTTGCGAAGTAGTGTATTGATAACTCTTGGCGTGAAGATTTAAAACAGTCCATGAAAGTGTTTGCCAAATAAAGACAAGCAGGCCGCCGACAAGGGCGCCGATGAGTAGCTTTTTCATGCAAGTTGAGTTTTGGTTGAGATAAAAGTTACCATTTTTTGGAAACCCTTCCAAGAATAAATCAGATACCCGGTTGCAGGAGAGGTTTTACGGCAAGTTCAGTAACTTGCCCACTCAAAATCAAGGCCATATTATGTTTGATAATTATGCGTTTACGGTAAAAGACCGTTTCCTCCAATATGTTCAGATAGATACACAAAGCAATCCCGATTCAACGAGTTTTCCTTCCACTGAAAAGCAAAAGGACTTAGGCCGGGTGCTGGTAAATGAATTGCTGGCATTGGGACTATCCGATGCCCATTTGGATGAATGGGGTTATGTATATGCAACCATTCCATCAAACAGTAATAAGCAAGTGCCTGTTGTTTGTTTCTGTTCCCATATGGATACATCGAGCGATTGCAGTGGTACAGGTGTGAAACCAATAGTTCATGAAAATTATGATGGTTCTCCAATTACATTGCCTGATGATACTACACAAGTGATTACCATTGAAGAACATCCATACCTGAATGAACGAATCGGTGATACTATCATCACGGCCTCGGGCACTACCTTATTAGGAGCTGATGATAAAGCAGGCATTGCAATCATTATGGATCTCGCTAATTATCTATTACAACATCCCGAGATAAAACACGGCACAATAAAGATTCTCTTCACTCCCGATGAAGAGATTGGTCGCGGTGTAGATAAAGTGGATATGAAGAAACTGGGTGCAGATTTCGGTTATACATTAGATGGAGGGGAAATAGGCTCATTGGAAGATGAGAACTTTTCTGCCGATGGTATGAAGGTTATCTTCAAAGGCATCAGTGCCCATCCGGGTTCAGCAAAAGGGAAGATGGTGAATGCTATTAAGGTTGCGAATTATTTCCTGGAGTTATTGCCAAATGATGAACTGACGCCAGAAACCACGGATGACCGATATGGATTTGTACATCCGGTTCATATGGAAGGAGGAGTTGAGCAAGCAACAGTGCAATTCATCATCCGCGATTTCTATACTCATAAACTGGCGGCGTATGAAAGCTTCCTGAAAGATAGGGTGGAAGAATCCTTGCAACAATTCCCTGGAGCAACGGCAGAAATATTCATAAATGAGCAGTACCGAAATATGAAGGAAGTGCTCGATCAGCATCCGCATGTAGTGGCCTATGCCAGTCAGGCTATTGAAAGGGCGGGTTGTGTACCACGTACAACCGGAATAAGAGGTGGAACAGATGGTGCAAGGTTGTCGTACCTCGGGCTGCCTTGTCCTAATATCTTCACCGGCGAAATGGCCCTACATGGCAAACATGAATATGTAAGTGTTCAGGATATGCAGAAGAGTGTGGAGACATTGGTTCACTTAACAATGATTTGTGAAGAACAAGCGTCCTGATAACATCAAATCAGTATCTTTAATCAAATAATAGCCATATGCAAGAAATGCTAACCCATTATTGGTGGGTATTGGGAATAATAGTCATCCTTTTTTTGGGACTCAAAACCATCAATCAGGGAACTATTGGAGTAGTAACAGTATTTGGTAAGTACCAAAGGGTACTGAAACCGGGACTGCGTTTACTCATTCCATTTATAGAGACCATCTACAAGAAAATAAGCATACAGAACCGTTCTGTAGAAATGGAATTCCAGGCGGTGACTGCCGATCAGGCAAATGTATATTTCAAGAATATGCTTCTCTATTCGGTACAGAATGCCGAAGAGGAAACCATCAAGCGGGTGGCCTTCAAATTCATTGGTGAGCGCGACCTGATGCAGGCCCTCACCCGTACCATTGAAGGAACTATCCGTTCATTTGTGGCTACAAAAAAACAAGCGGAAATATTAGGTCTTCGCAAGGAGATTGTTGAATATGTAAAAGGACAGATTGATCACCTTCTGGAAGATTGGGGCTATCATCTACTCGATTTGCAAATCAACGATATCACATTCGATAAAGTGATACTTGATTCTATGAGTCGCGTAGTGGCATCCAATAACCTAAAAGCAGCTGCCGAAAACGAAGGACAAGCTTTACTGATTACAAAAACAAAAGGAGCTGAGGCAGAAGGAAATGCCATCAAGATTGCAGCGGAAGCTGAACGCCAGGCGGCTCAGTTAAGAGGACAGGGTGTGGCGCTCTTCCGTGAAGAAGTGGCCAAGGGTATGAGTCAGGCAGCAGAACAAATGAAACAAGCGAATCTCGATACGAATGTTATCCTGTTCAGTATGTGGACAGAAGCTATCAAAAATTTTGCGGAAGTAGGTAAGGGTAATATCATTTTCCTTGATGGAAGCAGTGAGGGTATGCAGAAGACGATGAGTCAGATTATGGGGATGATGGAGATGAAGAGGGCTTCTGGGAGTCGGGAGGATTGAGTCGGGAGGCTTTAGTCGGAAGTCAGGAGTCGGGAGTCGGGAGTTAGTAGTAGTCAGGAGTCAGGAGTTGTAGTTTTAGGGAAGTAGGGGAGTTAGGAAGTAGGGTAGTAGGGTAGTAGGAAGGAGTGTGGCGTACTATTTGATAGATTTAATGTAGTTTGAATGTTGTTTGTTTGTGTGAATAATATGGGTTTGCTATTTCAAATAGATAAGTAGTAGTTAAAATCTTTATATATGAAAAAGAGTGCTTTATACCTTGTTGGGGTGATGATGATGGGATTGGTAGTTGTTGCTGGTTCTTGTTCAAAGAAGAATGATGTTGGATCAGGGTTGTTGATGATAGTGAATGCATCACCAGCATTTGGTCCTTTGGATGTGAATATTGATAGTAAACTGGTTAGTGGTAGTGGTCTGGCTTCTCCAGGTAATACTGCCTATGCTCCGATACTTGAAGGTTCGCATCAAGTGAGAGTATTGAATGTTGGAGGCACAACTAATCTGGTTAGTTTAACGCTGACTACAGTAGCTAATGCTAATCAGTCCCTTTATTTTTACGACAGACCGAGTTCAATACAGCAGTTTGCTGTAGAAGATAATTATTCAACTCCAACTGCAGGACAGTGTAATATCCGCTTCTTTAATCTGGCACCAAGTACTCCTCAGCTTGATTTGGGAACAGTATCTGGTGCCACTTTTACACCGCTTTATACTAGCAGGGGTTTTGAAGTAAGTACAAACGCTGCTACAAATGCAGTCTTCACTTCCATAGCAGCCGGAACATATAACTTCGATATGCGCGTTAGTGGTACGGGCGCATCAATAGCTACATCTAATAATGTGGTATTGCAAAGCGGAAAGACTTATACCATTTATGCAAGAGGGGTATCAGGAAGTTTGGTGAGTCCTTTGGGATTGACTGTTATTGAGCATTAATTACAAATCAATAATAGATTAATGTTCAAATAGGCATACGCTTCCTCCCACCCATTCCTTGTCCTTATTATATCGAACACCGATCATCTTTCCTTTGCTTAATCTGGCAAGGTTTGTTGCTGGTTTTGGACGGTCCCATCCTTCTTTCCAGATATACATCATTCGTATTTCGGCTTTGGCTGGTTCGTCGGGAGTTACTATAACATCAGCATATTTTACTTTCTTCTGTAAGATCCAGTTCTCCGGGTCTTTTACTTTTTCTATATCTGCTGAAGTCACATCAATTACAACACCTTGTCCCGCGAAACTGAATAATGGTTTCAATACATAGTTTTCCAAATCCGTAGGCAGCTGCTTTATTTCATTCAGGAAGAAAGTAGCAGGTACATAAGGATGCTTTATAAATGGCAGTGTGAATTTACTTATACGATAGAACCAGTTTGGATGCGGTATCCATTCCACATCAAGGTCTTGAGTAATGGAAGGAAATTGCCTAGTTTATCTGCATTGGCATGAAGATCATCAAATATAACCCGGTTGTATATACGTTTGATATGGGTTTTCTTGCCAGTATCAGGGTGAATATAATATAAACTCTTTCCTTCCTGTATCAGGTCGGTGATACAAACCGGAACAATTCCCAGATAATCCTGCGTGCAATAGAAATCAATCCTTGTTTTTTGTTCGTGAGGTTTTATTTCAAGAAGGATTACATTTTCGGTTTCATATGGTCCAACAATCAAATCCTTCAGGTCTTGCAAATAAGATTCCCTGTCATATTCTCCTAAATACTGCGTAAAGTTTGAAGGAATATCGAAATGCTTATAGAGTACATCAGGGTAATACACCTGGAATCCAAAGAGGGTAGGGAAGCCCTGCATTTCTATCAATTGAGGTTCCAGTTCATTGTCACTATTGATACAGATACCGAAGTCAAAAGCAATCATATGTGCATGATCGTTCTGGTTAGGCACCAAATCACCAGGAGGAATGGCCCTATCGGTCATGCTCTTGAAAGAAGGGTCGGTAATAATATCGATGATGCTTTCGCAAGCGGCTGTAATCTTCTCCCCAAATCCCTTATCAATAAACACCGGTGTTTCTGCCACCCTGAATTCAATAGCACCCGGATGTTTGCTATGCAGGTCTTTCAAAAATGCTTCATATTTCTCTTTGGTGAAAGTAGCATTGAATGATTGGCGTAGTTGGGGGATCATTTTGAATATTTGTACTGTAAATTAATGAAAAAGCTTGATGCTTGATGCTAAGGCTTAAAGCCTAGGGCCTAAGGCTTATTTCTGTCTTTGATACGGGAATATCGTCTTCGTAGTTAATTTTTTTAAGCATTTCGACTCAAGCATTAATCAATTTATAAAACGTATCAAATTCGAAGCTCTACACTCCGTACCGAAGACAAGAGTAAGCCTTAGGCTTTAGGCCTTAGGCATTAAGCTTAATACAAGAATTCAAAAAATTAGGAATAATATGAGAGTAAGTAAACAGGATCTTATCCGGATCATTCAAATGATCAATCATACTCTTCCACTTATCAAACCCATAGCTATCGATAACGGTCTGGCGTTTGTCGTCGCGTTTGAGGTACATGGTCATACCGATGGCATCGGCTTCGGGATGGAATTGGGTACCGATCATGTATTTGTTGAAGCGGATAGCCATTACTGCTCTTTCTAATGGCACGTGAGGACGTTCTTTTTCAATGCAAAGAAGAGTGGCACCCATTTCACGTAATCTGGTATGATGAGGTTTTATAACCTGGTAGTCGCGGCTGTCCACTGCATAGAAAAGGATCATTCAATCCATGGAAGAGGGATTCTTCTTTGGCGCTTTCTAAAAGATGAACTGGGAAAACTCCGAAAGCGGTGGACTTTCGTTTTGCAACATCAGCCACTTTATAATGGCGACATGCTAACTGAAAGGAGTGACAGATGAATAGCACATGTTTTTTGGAATGATTGCTATCATCATTATTATATGATTCCACTTTTTTTAACCAGTGGAAATATTGATTTTCCCATTCAGTGCCTTCGCTATCGAGGGGGGAACCGGGTCCACCGCTTGAAATATAAATGTCGTAGCTAAGGTCTGGAACCTTTAAAGCCTTCCTCACATCAAATTCTTCCCTTACCAATTCGAGGCCATTGGTTTCGGCATAGTAATCCAACAATTCACGGATACACCTCATGCCTTGATTCTCAACGCCTTCGTAAAGGTCAAGGATAGCTACTCTCACAATCTTGTTTTGGGTCGGGAACATGGGCGCGAAAGTACGTAAAAGTCGGGAAGATGGGAAGTCCGTAGCATCTGATAGTTGGAGATGCTGAAATTTTAGTCCGAGGCCACTGAATGATGTAAAGTCTGGAATTTAAGTCCGAGGTGTTTGAAATTTAGAGAGTTTGAATTTTAAGTCCGGTCTGTGCACTCCGGCTCGTAGGAGAAGGGTGTAGGGAAGGAGTTTGTCTAAACAAGCAGATTTTATTTCTCTTCGCTTTTTGCTCAAAATCATTCGAAGGACACCCCTCTGCCGCGGCGGAGAAGGCCGGGGATGAGGTGCACCGCGACTATAATTTCAGATACTCCAAATATCATGAACCGCGGACTAGAGTTTCTTGCTCTCCTTCAAACAGGTACCGCGGACTTTCGGTCTCTCTTTCAGGGACTTACTTAATTAGAGACTCCATCATCCTCTCCGCCACCAACCTATTCCCCTTCTCATTCAAATGCACTCCATCACTGGTGAGAATGTTTCTGTCTTTATTATCGGGGTTATTGGCGACATTATAGTCAAGGAATGATTTACGAAGATCGATGAGAGCGCAGTTATTGTTTTTGGCTATGTTTCGGATGATGCCTGCGTATTTGTTGAGATCGCCATCGAGTTCGTTGGAGAAATCGGTTTTTTCGCCAATGGCAGCGGGAGTACAAAGCAGTACAGTTATGTTTTTTGCTTTCAGTTTTTTGATTATGGCATTGTAGAACTGTTCGAACTTATCTGCATCGGTTCCTGTTCCATGAGATCTTTTATGCCATACATCATTTACTCCTACCCAGATGACTACTGTAGTTGGATTTTTAGCCAGCACATCTTCTTCCATACGTAAATAGAGATCATATACTTTGTTGCCACCGATACCCGCCCCGGTTAGTTGGTACTGATCGCTCAAACCTTTTTGCTTGAGCATATCGTTCATCATAACAATATAGCCACCGGGTTGAGCACCAGCTTGAGTGATAGAGTCACCGAAGAATACGATGTGTTGTTTTTTCTGGGGCATAGTAAAGGCGGTTGCAATAACAGCAATAGCTAAGTACAGTAATTTTTTCATATAGAAGTTGTAAGTCCTAAAACTACTGATTTGCCCCGTCCTAAAAAAATCAGATAAGCTTATGCAGCATGGCGTATTTTACTAATGCCGCAGTATTGCGTACATCAAATTTGGCAAGAAGGTTTTTGCGGTGGGTATCTACCGTGGTGGTACTTATGAATAACCGGCTGGCAATTTCAATATTGGTGAGTCCTTCAGCAATCAGTTCCAGTACTTCTTTCTCTCTTCTGGTAAGAACGGGTATCTGTGCATCGGCATTCTTTCGAAGGGTTTGAGATACGTCGTCACTTAAGTAAACCTTTCCTTTTAAAACAGTTTGGAAGGCTTCCATCAGTTCTTCCTGAGTGGCATTCTTCAATACATATCCAGAAGCGCCATTCTCCATCATTCGTTGAATAAAGCTCTGCTGGTTGAAAGTGCTTAATCCAACAATAAAGGTGGATGGATATTTCTCCCTTACTTCTTTGCATAAATCGATACCGCTCATATCGGGCAGGTTGATATCCATCAATATTATATCCGGTTGTTGTTTCTGTAAAAAAGCCAGACAAGAAGCCGCTGTAGATGCATGTCCCATCCATTCTATGGATTTTTCTTCCTGAAGGATAGATCGAATTCCTTCAATTACCATATAGTGATCGTCAACGATAAAGATTTTTGTTGCCATGGTTGTGTGTAAAATTACGGGTTTATATGGGACGCTTAAGGCTTAAGGCCTAAGGCTTAAAGCTTGATTCGGAGACTGGACATTAGTTCAGTTTACTAAAGTTAGCCTTAGGCTTTAGGCCTTAAGCATTCTGCCTCCCAACAAATAACGCTCAAAAACCCATCATATCCCTCCTCTTTTTCAGTGATTTTATTGTTGCACTCATTCAGGTAAGGGGAATTCCATATGATAGGAGGTTCCTTCTCCGGGCCTTGATTGTAAATCGAGATGGCCTTTTACGAATTCAATCCTGTTTTGGATATTGGTCCAGCCTATACCTTTTGAATGTGTAAGTATGGATGTATCGAAACCTTTGCCATCATCTTCTACTGTTACCGAAAGTTGATTGTTGTGCTTCGTCAACTGAACAATAGCTGTTGTTGCATTCGCATGTTTTAAAGTATTGTTCAATATTTCCTGTACAATACGATAAATAGTTATTGAAAAGGTTTGATTGAGTTGAGTGTCTTCAAGTCCTATTGATTGATAGACCACTTTTATCGCTCCACTTTGGTTAACATCATAACAAAAAGTCTTTCAATGCCGTATTCAACCCGAATTTAACCAGGGCTTCTGGCATCATATTATGAGCTACTCTTCTCATTTCACTGATGGAACTATCAAGCATATCCAGACTATTTTCAAATGCTTTTGAATTTTCTGGAGTCATTACTAAATTCCCCTTCATGGTATTGAGGGAGAATTTTATTCCGGATAACATTCCTCCTAATCCGTCGTGAAGATCTTTTGCTAAACGGGTTCTTTCCTGTGATTCCCCTTTCAGCACTGCTTCTGTTGCTAATAGTTGTTTTTCCTTTTCAAGTTCTGAAATGCGCTGTGCCTGCAGGTTCTGTTTTTGTTTGTAATTTCTATAAGCGAGAAGGAAAACAGTGAGTAGTATGAGAGCCCCACCCATCAGCACATAATTCAACTGGTTCTTTTTTTGGATACTTAGTTCCTGGATTTTCTTTTCATTTTGCAGTTTTACGATTTCGCTTTCTTTTTTAGAAGTCTCAAATCTTTTTTCGAGATTCGCTGATTTTTCAGAAGTGATCTTCTTGATGAAGTCTTCAATCATCAAATTGCTTTTCTCGTCGTTTAAAAATCTTTCCTTAATATCACCCATCGCATAATTGATCAGTGAAATCTCCCGGAGTATAGCAGCCTCTTCTTTTATAAATCCATTTTTCCGGTTGATAGATAAAGCGCTATCTGCATATTGGAGGGCTTTTGTAAAGTTCCTGCTTTGTAAATAACAGACAGATAATCCACGAAGGCAGATGCTTTGTGATTCAATGTCTCCAATCTTTGTATATATAGCCAGACATTTAGTTATGTATTGCTCGGCTTGGGGGATATTATAATTTTTTAGGGCTATTTCACCCAGGTTCTGCATTATTACAGCATCTACTCTGGGGTTCTGCATGGGTTTTGCCAGTTCCAACGCTTCATTTAAAAGCCGGTTTGAAACTTCATAATTGTACTTTGCTGTATATGATAAACTAAGATTGATAAGTGGTTTCAACAATAAGAGTGGATCTGTTTGTTTACGTGCCTGTGCCACTGCTTCTATTCCATAGGTAATAGCTTTATCATATTCAGTTCTGTAATAGTATAAAATCTGTAAAGCATCATTTACTTGAGAAGAAAGGCTGACGTCTCTTTTTCTTTCAAAAATGGCCTTTCCTTCCAATGAATAGGAGAGGGCTTTTTCAAATTCGGAAAGATCGCGGTACATGGCCCCTATATTGAGAAGGGCGATGCCTATTTGGAGGAATCGTTTATTTCACGGGTGAATTTCAGATTCTTCTCCATATACATCATAGCAGAATCTGTTTTGCTTTCTAAGCTATAAGATTCTCCAAGTGTTTCATTGCAACGAATGATACCAGCATTGAATTTTAATTTTTGACTTATTACTTCTGCCTGCTGTATATATGTTCTTGCTTTTGGCGGCTCAGAATGTACAACTATATCAGCCACTTTTAAAAGCAGCCACACTTTTGTTGTGTCTTCTTTACTGGTAGAAATCCTTTTTAAAAGACTGTCAACAACTGCCTGCTGGGCAGTAACTGGTAATGCAAATAGTACAAATAGAAATTGTAAGTAGAGTTTCTTCATGGTTATTCGTCACCTTTTGATAATACAATTAGGAAATTACACCATCAGATTGATTTTCACCAATAACTAGATATTTTTTGATTTAATCGGGTTTGTCTGATTTCTTTAGATATTATTGAAGTCCATCATTACTGAGGTGCCCTTCCCAGGATGGGATTGAACATCGAGCTTGCCTTTCAGGAATTCTACCCGGTTCTGGATA
Organism: Chitinophagaceae bacterium; assembly: GCA_016721085.1. GTDB lineage: Bacteria > Bacteroidota > Bacteroidia > Chitinophagales > Chitinophagaceae > Endoryza. The sequence goes on from JADKJI010000016.1 coordinate 40,831, forward strand.
TTCGACCAGCCGATTCCTTTTGATTGGGTTAGAAGTGAAGTGTCGAATCCTTTTCCATTATCTTCTACCGTTACAGATAAGTGCGAATCTGATTTTGTGACCTGTACTATAGCTGTGGAAGCCGATGCATGTTTCAGTGTGTTATTGATTAGTTCCTGAACAATCCTATAAATAGTGATCGAAGTACTAGATTCTATTGTTGCATTTACTAATCCGAATGATTGATAAGTGACCTGTAAAGCACCACTCTGGTTGATATCGAAACAGAAATCCTTAAGAGCTGTATCTAATCCAAATTTCACAAGGGCTTCGGGCATCATGTTATGCGCTACTCTCCGCATTTCTTTTATTGAACTGTCGAGCATATCCAGACTCCTTTCGAAAGCTTGCGAATTGTCTTTTGTTAATATCAGGTTCCCTTTCATGGTATTAAGGGAATATTTTATTCCTGAAAGCAAACCGCCTAATCCATCGTGAAGATCTTTTGCTAACCGTGTTCTCTCCTGCGCTTCGCCTTTCAAGACGGCCTCTGTAACAGTTAGTTGTTTTTCAATTTCCAGTTCTGCTATTCTTTGTTCCTGCAATCGCTGTTTTTGTTTATAGTTTCTATAAGTAAGTAAAGAAATTATCAAAAGTGTTACGGCACCACCTGCCAATATATAATTGAATGTTTGTTGTTGCTGGATGTCAAGTTTCTGAATTTTCTTTTCAGATTCAAGTTGCTTGATAACAGTTTCTTTCTTTTCACTTTGATACCGGGCATCATACAAAAGAATTCTGTTATGGTTCTGGAGTGTAATTAGACTGTCAGTGAAATTCAGGAGATCTGATTTTAAGGAACTTGCTTTCTTGTAGTCACCGATATTGTCATAATAACTGCACCATTCATTCAGTATAAACCTGATTTTTGGAAGATAATTATAGGCTTTACCGGTATCTATTGAAAGTTGCAGGAATTTTTTGCCTTCTTCACTGTTTTTTAATTGCAAATAGATTCGTCCAATTTCCCAAGCCTCATCTACAATATAATATGGGTCTTTGAATTCTTTACTTTTGGAAAAACTCAGCAATTGCATTTCCAATGCTTTTTGAGGAAGCTTTGAGTAGAGAAAATATTCCCCATAGGCATTATAATAATAGATTTCACTAAGTAGTGTTGGATTGTTTTTAAATAGGGTGTCAATTCTTTTAAGCAGGTTTTTGCCTTCAGAAGCCTTTCCGATTTTAAAACAGATAGCGGCAGCCCTGCTGCATGATTGCAGCAATTGGTCTTTGCTTCTGGTGCCAGGGCCATAACTTATACTTTTTATCAGGTACTCATACGCTTTATTCCATTCCTGTATATCAATATAAATAAAAGACATGTTGAAGTATGCAACCAATAATGAGTTGGAGTCCTTTATCTTTTCGAATATATCAATACCCTTTAAGTAATATACTTGTGCATTATCAAGATCATTAAGAAGGGAATAAGAAGCCCCTATATTATTATAACTGGCTCCCAATCCCCAGTCTTTGATAGGGCCTTCTGGCAGTTTATTGTATAGCCGTTCCGCTTCTTCATCCAATACTATTCCTTTTATATAATCTCCCTTGTCATAATATACGATGCCTTCATTCAATACTGCATCTGCATATAAAGCCGAAAAATTTTTATCTAAAGCCTCTTTTTTGATAGCTCCTATTTGTGAAAGCCCTTTTTCAAAATCAATTTTTGCATATCTAACGGCAAAAGAGATTCTATTCTTTAATTTTATTGAGTCGGAATTGCTGGATTTTATTAAACGATCAAGGCTATCCAGTGCAGGGGTCTGTGCCTCTATTAGTAGCTGACTAAAAAGTGAAAACAGGAAAATAAAACTTGTAACAATTTTAGTCATATATGAGGCAAATCAATTGGTATGCAGAATAAATAAATTACTTTTTTTAAATATTTCTCATTTAGATTTAGCCATAATCAGTACCCGCTATATGTTAATATCTATGTGAACAGATGTTCCTTTGTCTGAACTTGATTGTACATCAAGTTTTGCTTTAAAATTCGACCCTGTTCTGGATATTGCTCCATCCAATTCCTTTTGACATATTTAAAAGTCTCGAATCAAAGCCTATTCCATCATCTTCAACAGTGATACTTATAGCATCTTCATTTTTGCTTATTTGTACTATAGCATTTTTTGCACTAGCATGTTTCAAGGTGTTATTGATCAATTCTTGAATAATACGATATATAGTGATGGATGTAGTTTGATCAATTTGGGCATTTCCCATCCCGATGGACTGGTATCTTACAGTAAGAGCACCAGTCTGATTAATATCATTACAGAAATCGCTTAATGCTACATCCAATCCAAATTTGACCAGGGCCTCCGGCATCATATTATGAGCAACCCGGCGCATTTCCCTAATAGAACTATCCAGCATTTCCATGCTACGTTCAAAAGCCTGCGCATTTTCAGGCGTCATGATCATGTTTCCTTTCATAGTATTAAATGAGTATTTGATGCCCGACAACATTCCTCCTAATCCATCGTGAAGGTCTTTTGCCAGACGGGTTCTTTCCTGTTCTTCTCCTTTTAGTACAGCTTCTGTAGCAGTCAGTTGTTTCTCAGCTTCCAGTTCATTGATACGTAATTGCTGAAGTTTTCTTTTCTGTGAATAAGTGCGATATGATAAGACAGCAATGATAAGGGCAATTAAAGCACTTGCTGCGAGTAAATAGTTCCAGATATTTTTCTGCCTGAGACTCAGCTCTTGAATTTTCTTATCGGCCTCCAGTTGCTTTATCTGGCTTTCTTTCTTAGCTGTTTCGAATTTCACCTCTTGCTCAGCTGCGTAGTCCTTATTCTGTGCACTGGCCATAGAGTCTGCAATCTCTTTATGTTCTTTGTAGTATTTAAGCCCGTTCTTATAATCACCCGATTCTTCATAGAATCTTGCCATATAATCTAATGCAATCTCGATCTGGCTGGGGTTCTTTGATTCAAAGGCTTCTTTATAACTCTGATCTAATAGTGGTTTTGCTTCTTTGAATTTTTTCTGCATTGTCAGGACTCTGGACAACTGCAATCTTGTTTGTATGATGCTGAACAGGGCTTTGGCATTAACGGATATCTCATAACCTTTAGTAAATGTCTTATTGGCATCTTCCAGCAATCCAAGATTCATGTCTACCAAGCCATCGATAAGATGATGCGTGATCAATACATCTGGCGGAACATTTGTTGGGTAATATGGTTTAGAAGAATCTATGTATTGTTTTGCTTCTTTATATCGGTTCATTTGGCAAAGAGCAAAAGCCACATGACTATAGGCTTTAAAATAATCATCTTGTTTGCCAGTTCTCCTGGCAACATCCAATGATTTCAGTGCATAGAATTCCTGTTTTTCAAATTCACTGATCTGTTTGTAGAAGGAGGAGAGATTTATATAGGCTACAAGGAGACTTCCTGTTTTATCTAGTTTTTCAAAAACTGATATAGCCTGTAGTTGGTAATCAACAGTTGCTTTATAATCTCCAAGGTCTTTAACCACATTTGAAAGCTGGGTATATACTTGCGCTATCCTGAATTCGGTATTGGGGTTGTCGCTCTTTTTGTAGTAAACTAAAGCACTATCCAGACTTTCTTTCGCTTCTTTTAGATGTTGGTTCTGTTTTAGTAAAAATGATTGGTTGAAATAAGCAAGTCCCGAGTAATAATCCAAACGCTTATTAATAGTGAACGCTATTAATTTCTTGTAAGTCTGAATGGATTTTAAAGTATCCACCGTTTCGTATTTCATTGCCAGTTGCGAAAGGCTTTTTGCTCTTGAAGTATCAGGGAGGGTTCCATTTAATTGGTTTTCCAGACTGTCTATGTCATGCTGTTGTGACCAGGCATTGATTCCTGTAAATATAATAAGGGCAATTACAACTAGCTTCTTCATAAAAGTCTATTTCTACACAGTTTACAAATAAAATGAAGATGGATTTTGTTTAACTCCCCTTTTTCCATGATTTTCTGATGAACGATGGATTTAATTCCTGGAACTGGGTAGAAAATACTGTTTTTAAGGGATAGCGATTGGATATGGAATACTACAAATTACATCCGGATTTGAAATTTCTTATCCATGTTCTTCCAAAAACAACTATATGAGAAAACAACTGCTACTTTCATTGTTGGGACTTGCAAGCTTTTCCGGCGTAGAGGCACAAATCAAACTTAACCGGAAAGTTGTTGATACGGTTCCCATCCGAAGAGTAGACCCGACCATTAGGCCTGTAGGAGGTACTAAGATAATCTCCAATCTAAACCAACCTCAAAGGGATGTTGATTTCCTCAACTGGAATTTTGAGAAAGGACTTACCGGTTGGACGAAAGAAGGCACTGCATTCAATAACCAACCAACAGTTCGTTTTGCTGTAACTACACAGCGGATTAACTACCAAATGGAATATAACCAGGGGGGAGTTGGAGGAGATTATTGGAAGAATATGGGCATGAATAACGGTCATAATGGAAACTATTGGGTAGGTACTTATGAAAACAATCCACAGGGTAACAGCTTCAACCAGTATCAGGGAGATCAACCCGTAGGTATTCTCAGTTCCCCTGAGTTCCTTCTTACCAATCAATATTGTTATTTTCTTATTGGTGGTGGAGCTGATCCACAAAGATTGTATGTTGAATTCCAAACCAAGCAACCTGATGGTAGCTGGAAGACGGAAGTTACCCGATCTTCTTTCCGTAATAGTGAAATGATGTATCGCGAACGGTTGGATCTTGCGGCTTTTTTGAACAAGGTTGGTAGAATAAGGATAGTTGATAATAGCTATGCCGGATGGGGTCATATCAATGTTGACAATATCCGCTTTTCAAATACACTGCTTGATGGAATACAGATTCGTGATGCTGCTACAGGACGGAATTATGAAGTGGATGTAGATGCACCAGTATGGGGCGTTGCAGATACGCATGCACATCCAATGCATCAGGAAGGATTCGGTGGGGCATTGATTGCGGGTAAACCTAATACACCTCTGTCAGAAACATATAGCAATGCATTATGTGATCAAAAGCATAGTAGTTTGGGAGCAGGCGTTAGTAATAAGCTTTTCATTTTGGGTGCGGATGCGCACTTTGCAAAGGGCTGGCCCGATTTTCTGGAGTTTCCCAGGTTTACCACAAAGACTCACCAGCAGCAGCATGTAGAATTCCTCAAGCGTGCATGGCAGGGTGGATTGCGAATCTATTGTGCCCTTGCAATTAATAATATGTATGTACCATCACTGGCGCTCGGACCTGGTACGGATGGTCGAGCCTATGATGATGAGTCTGCCATAAAAAGACAGATCATTGCTATTACTGAAATGGTGAACCAGAACTATCAATGGATGGGAATTGCAAAAACACCAAGAGAAGCCCGTAAGTTAATTCTTGAAGGAAAATTAGCAGTAGTACTTGGTATTGAAACCGATAATCTCGGAAATTTCAAAACGGCTTCCTATAACTGGAATGATAATGTAGGTCCAGCAAATAAACCATTGGTGGCTTTGAACGATGTAAACGCCGACCAGTTTCTGGAGGCTAAGTTGAATGAGTACTATATTGATGGTGTTAGACAGATTACACCCATTCACTATATAACTGGTGTATTCGGCGGCGCCGCAGTTTTCCGTGGAGAACTGGCTGCGAACCAGTTTACATTCAACAACAATGTAAGTGTGAAGTCGGCTGTTGATAAACGCATCCCTTATTCTTTGTTCAGTGACTACACCACTTTGCTATTTGCTTCCAATCCATTGCTTACAAAAGCTGGATATGAACAACGAATTTTTAAACAGGGAGGTGGTACTGAATTGAGTACTATCAATGCAGCCAGAATGACAAGTATTGGTGTTAAGCTCATTAATAAGATGATGACCAAAGGATTCATCATTGATAGTGAACATATGGGATATGATACAAAGGATGATCTTTTCTCCCTTGCCGCTACAAGAAATTACCCGGTGATATCATCGCATACCGATCCAGCTGGATTGAGTTATAGTTGGTTAGGACAACCGGTAGCCTTCCGCGAGAATACATTCAAACCCGACCAGATATTCAACCAGAATAATTTCGGCACTACTAATATCAGAAACCTGGCGAACGAGTTCGAAATGTCGGATGCTCATTACGGCAAAATAACTAATAGTGGAGGAACTGTTGGAGTGTTTATGTTGCCCTACTTAAAGAAAGCCTATACTGGAACACTTGGGAATATTCCTAATGATTGTGCAGGTAGTACTAAAACATGGGCTCAAATGTATTTGTATAGTGTTGATAAGATGAATTATCGTGGTGTTGCCTTATGTACGGATAGAGGAATGACGGATTTTATTGGTCCTCGTTTCGGACCCAATTCTGCTTTTACCCTGAAAGATGAAAAGTTGATGGATATGAAAATAACTGAACGCAAGCGTCAACGCCTGTCACAGAGTAATGGGGTTCGTTACGATGTGAATATGCGGAGTTACTATCCTGTTTGGTATGAAAATATGGAAACGGGTGGTACAGAAATTATCGTTTCGTATCAGGAAGAAGACGCCTGGAAAGCTTTAGCAGCAAATGAAGCTGGATTGAATAAAGATAACGTACCAGGTGGTAGAGAATTCTCAAGGGAACTGAGAGTAAAATATTTTCTTGAAGGATTACAAGTGAGTGCTATGGATGACCCACCAATAAAAAATATGCACTACATGGAAAAAGCGGCAATGTTCTGCGTTAAGAACAATAGAAGCGTTACAAGTTTGCCAGGTTATGCTGGATGGTTTCAAGGTGATAAAGACAATGTAATTGCCATACACAATGAAATTATTAAAGTGTGGCAAGTATGGCAAACAAAGTATGGGAATAATCAACCCCTTCGTCGTTTTCGTACTGGTAACCGCGACTGGGATTTCAATACTGATGGTATGGCGCATTATGGATTGATGCCTGATTTCTTTCAGGATCTGAGCAATATTGGATTAAACAACGGAAAACTTTGGTTCCTTTTCAATAGTGCTGAGGATTATATAGCGATGTGGGAGAAAACAGTAAAAGCATCTGGAACAAGATAATAATAAATGATTATGAAAAAGATAGTATTAATCCCTTTGTTGTTATTAGCAATTATGACAATCGCTCAAAAGAAAGTAGTACCGGTTAGCCAATCAGCATTGACTGGCATTTCATTGCCCAGTGGTTCAAAACAGGATAAAAGGTTTTTGTCGGAGACCAGTGCAAGAATTTTGTTGGAAATGGAGAGTAAAAAAACCGGAATGGAAATCAAGGATGTGGAAGTGATTTATTTACCTCCCATTGTTGCCGGTAGCTATAGTGATGATTCTTTGATTGCCGCTCTAAGTGCAATAGGATGGAATATTTCACCTGTAGGAACAGACGATAAGTATGTTTTATTGCAAAAAGATGGCAAATCGGTAATGGCCTACTATGAGAAAAGCACTAAGAAGGAAACGCAGCTTTATCTTGGAGTAACAGCCGCAATAACTTCGAATGCTGGTAATAATGGAGGTTATCAAAATCCACCGGTGTATAATAATCCCCCATCAGGATATCCACCGCCTCCTCCTCCAGTAACCAATCAACAGGATTATAGTAACAATAATAACAATCCGCCACCACCACCTCCACCCGCGCCACCGCCGCCACCTTCAGCTCCACCAATGAATATGGAAAGAACAGCTCCAACCCCAGCAGGTAACAATGGTATCACTATCTCCACCATCAATTTTGATGATGGATGGGTATCTATGCCAATGGCCGATTGGGTGCAGGTAACAAAAGGGGAATTTACAGTTCTCTTGCATTACCCTTCACATCTTCCGGATAATTTACAAAGCGAAGAATATGAAGTTATCCTGAAATATTACTGGAACCTGCTAGTGCAACCTCGATATACTCTTTCTAATATTGAAATTCGTAAGGATAACAATTATAATTATCAAAGGGAGTATTTCATGGAATCGGATGCTGTTGAAACGAATACAGGAAAGTCTTGCCATGTAAGCTTCAGAATATTTTTAGAAAGTGGAATCGCTTCCTGTGTCGAAATTCAATCTTCTTCAAAGAATATCTATTGGGCATCATTCCCAACCATTGAATCAATTAATCCATTAAGAAGTTATAATAAGTTCGCTGTTACACAAGGGGATCTTGTTGGCGAATGGCAGGAAAATATTGGTCGCTATGCGAATTATTACAATGTGTATACGGGATGCTATGCAGGAATGAATGCAGTTTCTATCAATAGCAAGATGGTATTAGGAGATAATGGACAATTCACCATCGAGCATAAAGGCGCATCTGGTATGGCAGGAAGCCAACAGTTCTTTGATGAGAAACATGCTGGCTCATATCAAGTAAGCAATTGGGAAATATCGATGGTGGAAACAGATGGGAAACAAGTTGCCTATCATGCTTATTATGAAGCCGTAAAGAATGGACGTGTCCTCCATATGCAACACAAGCAATTCAGTGGCTCGCAAATGCATTTGTATAAGACAAAATAAACTTCCATTAATTTCAATAAGTAGAATGATGAGAAAACTTTCATTGTCAGTAACTCTTCTATTGATCGCTTTCCTTTCTTATGCCCAGCTAAAGCAGTTGGATAGGCCTATAAAGGATATGTCGAAGCTCCAGAAGATTATTCTTCCCAATCTGAGTTCAATAAGAGGTTGTCGCGATTTACCTTTATCTGCCGGCTATGCCATTCCTCCAAGAGCAGCAACAAATTCTTATCCGATCTATACAATTGATGAGAATGGAATTATTGGATCTGTTGCAGTTCAAAGACAACCACTTGGAACTGTAACAGAAAAATGTGGGAGCCAGGACGGATATTGAAAGTTGGGTTTAATATTGTGGGTGCTCCTATTGATATAATTTATGTTGTACAGCGTTATGCAGTAGAGTGGGAGCGTTTTGCAAATATCAAATTTGAATTTGTGCAGAATATGGCTACAGCAGATATAAGAATAGATTTTTGCCAAACGGATCCTATTCTTATATTGGGCGCGAAGCGATGCTGATCCCTACTAATGCAACTACAATGAACTTGGGTTGGCTCACTAGTGCTTCTGCATCAGAAGCCAGGCGAGTTATATTGCATGAGTTCGGTCATGCATTAGGGTTTATCCATGAACATAGTTCTCCTACGGCCAATATTCCATACGACCGGGAGAAAGTATATGCTTATTATGCGCAGGCTCCAAATAGTTGGGATAGAGCAACTGTGGACCGGAATATTTTCTTGAAATATTCAGTTGCTGAGACTAACTATTCTACTTACGACCGTAGTTCTATCATGCATTATGTAGTTCCTCCTGAATTGACAACTAATGGCGTAGGTGTTCCATTCAATACTGAACTATCTACTATCGACAAACAATAGCTGGCTATTTTTATCCATTCCCTCCAACACCACCAACAGCAACAGGTGTATTGAAAACAGGAGATGATTGCGATCGCGTTGATTTTAAAGTGGAATATAACGTGGTGCCGAACAACAAAGTAGAGTTCGCTTTAAGTTTTTGGGTCATACAACAATAAGGCGGTTACCTGGTGGAAACAAATCGGTATTCCTGGTCCTGGGAATTCTGAATCTTACTTTAGGTCCAGAACCATTCGCTTATAGCCAGTGAAAACAAAACAATTCAGGTTAGTCAGTTTGATTTAAATCAAATCAACTTTCAAAAACCCATCCGCTTCTGGAAAGCTAAAGGACTGGGTATCCATACTTTGCTATCCTACCAATGGAATATCCTGCCAGCCATTAGAGGTGGTTGCCGGATAACACTTGTCTGGAGCCGGGATAGTTGCTTGCAATAAGATATATCCCTTTTTTTAGGGATAAAGCACAAGCCAGATTTACTTCATATTTACATCTATAATGTTGGAATATGAAAGTGATATTTTTTGTACTATCGTTTGTGTTTTTTTGTTCGATAGTACAGGCTCAAACCGACAGCTTTGATGTATTCATATACAAACCTCCCGAATTCTTTACCAAAAGCATATTGCCATCCAGAGCTCAGTTCAATCTGACCAACCCCGACAAGAGTTATTGTACCATCACTCTTTATCAAAGTCAAACAGCTACCGATAGTGTTATCCACGATGTTATGCGCCAATGGAATGAACAGGTAGTGAAAAGGCTTCGTAAGGCATCTCCAAAACCTTTGCGCATTTACACTGAACAATTATGGCAAGGATGGATATCCACTATTGCCATCGGTAATTACTATGAGGGCAAGAAGAAGTGTGTGGTGATGCTGAATTCTTTCCGAAAAGAAAAAACAAGTGCCTTTGTAGTGTATGCTATGACAGATAAATCATTTAAAGGGGCTACTGATACCTTTTCCCAAAATCTTCGTTTCAAAAAGTGATAAAATCTTTGCGTTATGAAAAGAAATCTAATTGTATCTATTTTGCTTTTGTTACTGCTTCAAATGACAGCTATTGCACAAACAGGTAATACAGGAATTGGAACCACCGACCCACAGGCCAAATTGCATGTGAATGGTGATCTGAAATTACAGCAGGGAGTGTCTGTCAATAAATTCAGTACAGATAGTCTGTTTACTTCAAACAGCCATAGTATAATTCCAACAGAAAAGGCTATCAAGGATTATATAAAGACGGGCTTGTGGATGGGTATTGATACAACAGCATTGAGTGACAATATCCTGATAGCAAAAGGATTTGGCACGCAAAAGCTCGCAAACCCGGTAGCTGCTGTCATTCAAGGTAATTATGCCTATACTGCAAACTATTTGACAAATAGTTTGGTGATTTATGATATTACTGATCATAATAATCCAGCATTCAAAAGCAATATAACAACAAATATTTCAGGCCCTGTTGATGTTGAAGTACAAGGAAATTATGCTTATGTAGTTACTGAAATCAATAATAGCTCTCATTTTCAATATTGCGAATCCCTTTTATTACACCTGTTGGTTTCATAACAACAGGATTAAACAGACCCATAGAAATGGTTTTGCAAGGTAATTTAGCATATGTATCAAATAACCTTACTCCGAGAGTTCAGATTTTTGATATCTCAAATCCTTTGACTGTAGAAGCTCGTGGGTCTTTTAATTCCGGACTTATTTCAGATTTGAAGGTAGCTGGGAATTTTGTATACACCACTAATGATGGGGCGTCAAGACTGTCTATTTATGATGTTTCAAATTCGGATGCGCCAGTAGCGCGAGGTACAACAACAAGTGGTTTGAATGGAGCTGGTGGGGTCTACATAAAAAATGGGTTTGCGTTTGTTTCTTCAACAAATAATGGTGTTGTAAGGGTTTTTAATGTATCGAATCCTGATCTTATTACTGGTGTTGGTACCTCAACCAATGAAATGCACACACCATTTGATCTTTCTGGTACAGGGAATTATCTTTTTGTATTAGACCAAGCTGGAACGGGTATTGGGGTATATGATATTAGTGATCCATCTGCTATGATATGGAAAGGGTATAATAATACCAACTTAAGTTCAGCTGGAAGAATGGGAGTTTCGGGTGAGACCATTGTAGTGCCATCTTATTACAATAATCGCCTTTGTATTTTTGAATTAGATCGTTCCAGAAATATTAGTTTTACTTCGAGTGGTTTTCAATCTACACCTTCACTTTGGTTAAATAATGGTAAGGATATCTACAGAGGAAATGGCTTTGTTGGCATTGGTATTTCACAGCCAAAAGCAAATCTTCATGTTGAAGGGGCTACCTATCTTTTCGGTAATGTGGGCATAAATACGGATTTGCCAAGGTTCCCATTTAGTGTTGAGGGCAATTCTATTTTAATGGAAGTATTGGTAATTGGATCATCATCTCCTCTTGCAACACTCCATGTACAAGGTAATGGATATGTATCTGGTAATCTTGGTATTGGAACTGCAAATCAATTTGCTCAGCAAACTTTTCCAATTCTTTAGGGAATAAAATTGCCTTATATGGGAATAGTGCCATTTCCCAATACGGTATGGGCATTCAAGGTAGTTTAATGCAATTCTATACAGATGCTGTTGGAGCCAATTTTGCATTCGGGTATGGCAGCAGCACAGCTTTTACTGAGCGAGCTCGCATTTATAATTCAGGATATGACGGAATGTTATTGAATGGCCGAATAGTTTTGAGGAATGGAACCGCTGATATCAATGGGGGGACTGGAGTTTGGTTGATGAATCCAACTAACACAGCCCTGTTAGGTTTTTTTGGCGCACAGAATGCCAATAATTTCGGTTTTTATAGCAATAATACAGGATGGGGATTAACCTATAACAGTTTCACTGGCAAAATTGGTATTGGAAATAGTAATCCAACCGCTCCATTAACATTTGCGGCAAGCATTGAAAAGAAGATTACCCTATATCCTGGTGGTACAGGAGATGCAGGTATGTCTGTTTCAGGAAATGATTTCCGCCTCTATTCGGATAATATTAACGCAAGAGTTTCATTCGGATATGATGATTTCACTCTTGGTTTTATTTCGAGAGCCTATGTACCTGCAACTGGAGCCGTGGCGTTGGTAGTAGCAGGACAAATAAATGCTAATGGTACAATATATAATTCAGATGCCCGCTACAAGAAAAATATCTACACCTTGAATAACTCCCTTGAAAAAGTTATGCAATTACGAGGGGTGGGGTATGAGATGAGAAAAGATGAATTTCCAGATAAGCAATTCTCAGACGGTTCGCAGGTGGGATTGATTGCGCAGGAAGTGGAGAAAGTAGTTCCGGAAGTGGTTGTAACAAATGCTGATGGGTATAAATCGGTGGATTATGCGAAACTGGTTCCGGTTTTGATTGAAGCATTGAAAGGGCAACAGCAACAAAGGCAGGAAGACCTTAAGCGAATAGAAAGACTGGAAGCTCAAATAAAACAATTAATAGAAAAAAAGTAGGATGAAAAATAGCATAATCGTTTTTGCAATTCTTCTGGGATACTCATCAGTATTTAGTCAGAATGTTGGTATTGGAACATTAACACCTGCGGCGAGATTACATGTGGCAGATAGTGCAGTAGTATTTACAGGTTCTGCTACAGTGTTACCAAATACTTCTTTCGGACCACCAATATCAGGTCAAGGAACAAGAATGATGTGGTATCCACAGAAAGCATCATGGAGAGCCGGTTACGTCTCTGGCTTTGCTTGGAATAAAGATTATGTTGGTGATTACTCCTTTGCTACTAATTTCAATAATTTAGCAAGTGGTTCAGCTTCATCCAGTTTTGGCGTTCAAACTTCAGCAATTGGAGGCGCTTCTGTAAGTTTTGGTAATTCGACTGTTGCTCTAGGTTATGGATCTGCAAGTTTTGGGGTAGAAAATACCTCAATTGGTTTTTACTCTTTTTCAATGGGCAATAATACTCGTGCTAATGGAACTGGTTCCATTAGTATGGGAGACAGCACTAATGCAATTGGAGATTATTCATTGTGCATGGGCCATAGAACAATATCAGATGGATTCGCTTCCACTGCAATGGGATTGTCAACCATTTCAAAAGCTGACTATTCATTGGTTGTTGGGAAATATAATGATGTAACAACATCTGGTGCTTTGTTTGAAGTGGGTAATGGTACTGCAAGTAGCCGATCAAACGCTATTACAGTTCTTGAAAATGGCAACGTTGGGATTGGAATTATAAATCCTTCAAATCTATTGTCTTTCGCAGCTGTAGGTGGAAAGAAAATATCACTTTATCCAGGTGGAACAGGAGATGCTGGAATGGGTATCTTCCCCAATGAATTCCGCCAGTATTCAGATAACCCCAATGCCGATATCACTTTCGGCTATGATAGCTACAGCACCGGATTTTCAGAAAAAGTTCGCTTCAAGGCTAATGGCATGGTAGGTATTGGAACTTCCACCCCCGCGTTAAGCACCGGCGGATCTGGACTAGTTGCACAGAACAACACTTATATCCAGTTAAGAGTGCAGTCAAGTGCCTCAGCCGCCGGTTTGGAATTCAAGCCATCAACAGGACATCAATATGAAGTACAAGCTGACAATTTCAATAGTTGGTTTGTTTATAACCGTACCATGAATGCTTATCGTCTTTATATCAATGGTTCCGGTTTTGTAGGTATTGGAACGAACAATCCAACGCAAGCTCTACAGGTTATAGGAAATATCCTTGCCAGTGGAACTATCACTCCATCGGATATCCGATACAAGAAAAATATACAGTTGATTCAATCCCCAATGGAGAAATTAAAGCAACTGAATGGAGTTACTTATGAATACCGTAAAGATGATTTCCCTCAAATGGGCTTTTCAGATACGGAACAAGTAGGGTTGATTGCCCAGGAAGTGGAGAAAGTGTTTCCTCAGTTGGTAGTAACGGATGATAATGGGTATAAGGCGGTTGATTATGTAAAACTAGTTCCTGTGCTGATTGAGACGGCTAAAGCACAACAAGTTCAAATTGATAAACTGCAAGTACAACTTGAAAAGCAGCAACAACAACACGAAGAAGATTTGAAAAGGCTAGAAGCTAAAATCAAACAATTAGTAGAAAAAAAGTAAAATGAAAAATATTCTAATCGTTTTTGCAATACTTCTCATATGCTCCTCAGTATTTGGACAGAATGTAGGTATTGGAACTACTTCACCAACAGCCAGATTACATGTAGTGGATAGTGCAGTTCTCTTTACTGGCCCAGCGGTAACTGTAAGTCCTGCACTTTTTAATCCACCAGTTTCCGGTGCTGGTTCCCGAATGATGTGGTATCCAGCGAAAGCAGCATTCAGAGCGGGGACTGTGGATGGTACTGATTGGGATAAGGATAATATAGGAAACCAATCCTTTGCTGGGGGATTTAATACCAAAGCAAAGGGATTTGGGGCATTTAGTATGGGAAGTACGAATATTTCCTCTGGAGATGTATCTGCATCCTTTGGATATAGTAATGTTGCAAGTGGAGATGCAGCTTTGACATTCGGAATTTATTCAACAGCCAGTGGATATAATTCAGCTACTATTGGAAGTAGCAATGTTGCTCAGGGTACTTATGCTATAAGCCTTGGATTAAATAATTGGGCTGTAGCCGATAATTCTATAGCTATGGGTGCCAACAATGTAACCCGAGCAGTATCTTCCACAGCTTTGGGGTATAGCAATGTAGCTCTATCCACTAATTCCTTAGTGATTGGAGCGTATAACGACACTACATTAACTGACACACTTTTTGAAATCGGTAATGGAAGTTACGGTGCCCGTTCCAATGCATTGACGGTACTACGAAATGGAAACCTGGGGATTGGTAATATCAATCCAACAAATCTGTTGACTTTTGCCCCTATCGGAGGAAAGAAAATCAGTTTATTTCCTGGTTCAACCGGCGATGCAGGCATGGGCATCTTTCCCAATGAATTCCGTCAATACACAGATAATAGTAATGCCGATTTCACTTTCGGATACGATAATTATGGTGCAGGGTTTTCAGAAAAAGTACGATTCAAGGCAAGTGGCTTGGTAGGTGTAGGTACTTCTTCCCCTACGTTAAGTACTGGAGGATCTGGTATAGTGGCACAGAACAATACTTATATACAACTTAGAGTGCAATCAAGCGCCTCTGCGGCAGGAATGGAATTCAAACCATCCACCGGAAACCAGTACGAAATACAAGCTGATAATACCAATAACTGGTTCGTCTATAACCGTAATGCAAACGCTTACCGGCTTTTCATAAATGGCTCTCGGTTTGTAGGTATCGGTACCAATAATCCAACGCAAGCTCTTCAGGTTATTGGAAATATTCTTGCCAGTGGAACCATCACTCCATCGGATATACGATATAAAAAGAATATTCAGTTGATTCAATCGCCTATAGAAAAATTGCAACAATTGAATGGGGTTACTTATGATTACCGTAAAGAGGAATTTCCCCAAATGGGTTTCTCTGATAAAGAGCAAGTAGGCCTGATTGCGCAGGAAGTGGAGAAAGTATTCCCTCAATTAGTAGTTACAGATGATAAGGGGTATAAGGCGGTTGATTACATGAAATTAGTTCCCGTATTGATTGAAGCATTGAAAGCACAGCAACTACAACACGACGAAGACCAGAAAAGATTTGAAAGACTGGAAGCACAGATTAAACTATTAGCAGAAAAAAAATAAGATGAAAAATAGCATTACCGGTTTAGTGATTCTCTTGATTAGTTCGTCAGTATTTGGACAAAATGTAGGTATTGGAACAGTAACCCCTTCCGCCAGATTACATGTGGTGGATAGTGCGGTGCTTTTCACCGGCCCACCATTTTTGTTAGATCCTACACCTTTCAGTCCGCCTGCATCAGGGTCTGGCACTCGCATGATGTGGTATCCCCAGAAGGCAGCATTTAGAGTAGGGGTGTATTGGGCGCCACTTGGGATAAGGATAATATTGGACAGTATTCATTTGCTGCAGGATATGGTACTCTCGCACGTGGTGTCGGCTCTGTAAGTATGGGGGCGAATAATTCTTCAACAGGGAGCTATACTGTTTCATTAGGGGCAGACAATAGTTCCATAGGTGATGCATCTGTTAGTTTTGGAAACCTCAATCTGGCAAATGGGAAATACTCTATGGTGATCGGCCAATCTAGTTGGGCAAAAAATGATTTTTCTTTTTGCGGAGGGTTTCAATCCGTTGCCAGTGGTGATTATTCAATTAGTTACGGATATATCAGTTATGCCACAGGTTTGCGATCAATTAGTTTAGGCGATAAGAATGTTGCCAGGGGCAGGGTGCAGTTGCAATGGGTGGCAATAACAAAAGCTATTGGTGGATATGCTACTTCTTTGGGAGCTAATTCTACAGCCAGTGGATTATTTTCAGCAACTCTTGGTAGTGTAAATGTGGCTCTCGGTAATTATTCAATCGGTTTGGGTAGTGAAAACACTGCAGTAGCCGATTATTCATTGGCTCTTGGTACCACCAATGTTACCAGAGGAATTCATTCCGCCACTTTAGGGTATGGTAATGTGGCGCAGTCCTCCTATTCTTTAGTGATTGGGTCTTATAACGACTCCACACTAACTGATAAATATTTTGAAATCGGTAATGGAACTTTCGCTGCCCGATCCAATGCATTTACTGTATTGAAAAATGGTAATGTTGGAATCGGTATTACCAATCCGACTAACCTGTTGACCTTTGCTGCCATTGGCGGTAAAAAAATTAGTCTCTTTCCTGGTGGAACTGGAGATGCAGGAATGGGTATCTTCCCCAATGAATTCCGCCAATATTCAGACAACCCCAATGCTGATATCACATTCGGTTACGATAGTTACAGCACTGGATTTTCTGAGAAAGTACGTTTCAAGGCAAGTGGAATGGTAGGTGTTGGTACTGCCACTCCAATATTAAGTACAGGAGCATCAGGAATGGTGGTACAGAACAACACCTATATCCAGATGAGGGTACAATCAAGTGCTTCGGCAGCTGGAATGGAATTCAAACCCTCTACCGGTAACCAATACGAAATACAAGCAGATAATAGCAATAACTGGTTTGTCTATAACCGTAATGCAAATGCTTATAGGCTATTCATCAATGGCTCTGGTTTTGTAGGCATCGGTACCAATAATCCAACTCAAGCCCTCCAGGTTATTGGAAATATTCTTGCCAGCGGAACTATCACTCCATCGGATATACGCTACAAGAAAAATATTCAGTTAATTGAATCCCCAATGGAGAAATTAAAGCAACTGAATGGAGTTACTTATGAATACCGTAAAGATGATTTCCCTCAAATGGGCTTTTCTGATATGGAACAAGTAGGCTTGATTGCCCAGGAAGTGGAGAAGGTATTCCCTCAATTGGTAGTTACGGATGATAAGGGGTATAAGGCGGTGGATTATGTGAAATTGGTGCCAGTATTAATAGAAAGCACAAAAGCTCAGCAATCACAAATCGATAAGCAGCAGCAGCAGATTGAAGAGCTCCAGAAATTGGTGAAACAACTCATGCATTCAAAGACAAGAGAATAGTTATTATAATATCTAACCAGCTATCGACACAAACTCCATTTTAACATTCGTTGAGAAATGATTTGCTAAGTTGTACAACGCCATTTTGCAGTAATAGTAAACTGGGGGTTGTAAAAGGTCTCCAACCTTATAAGGTTGGAGACCTTACACTAGCTTTAGAATGAAGTTCTTCAAAAATTAGTAAAGCAACTGATTCTTTCTAAGACAAGTGAAAATGTCTAATTAATACCAGCCATATATTGGTAACCATTCCATTACGAAATTTTCCAGATATATCGCTAAGTTGTACAACTCAATTTGGGTGAAAAGTCAAAGAGGAGGTTGTATAAGGTCTCCAACCTTATAAGGTTGGAGACCTTATACAACCTCTTTTTGCTTTTTTAATGGCATATACAACCCGTAAAATCCTGTTTTTACAGGACTCCCCGAATTTTCTAACCAACTACTTTTAGGAAAATTCAGCATCATGTTAGTTAGATACACCTTAGCCTTTATTATTCTGCTTTCAATCAATGTAAATTCAATTGCCCAAAATGTTGGTATTGGCACCACTATCCCCAAAGCGCGACTGCATGTAACCGATAGCAGTGTGCTTTTCTCCGCGGATGGTGTAATACCTGAGAGGATTCCCTACACCCCCTCCGCAGAAGGCATAGGAAGAAGAATGATGTGGTATCCGCAGAAAGCCGCCTTCCGTGCAGGACTGGTAAGTGGTAATAATTGGGATAAGGATAGTATTGGAAGTATATCTTTTGCCACTGGCGCTAATACAAAAGCATCCGGTTTGGTATCCTTTGCTGCGGGTCAGCAAACCAGTGCTACCGGGTTATACAGCACTTCCTTTGGATACAATTCACTGGCCTCTGGCCTTTATGCTACTGCTACCGGAATCAGTACTATTGCTTCGGGTCTTTCTTCTATAGCATTTGGTAATACCAATATCGCTTCCGGTGATCAATCTGCTTCTTTTGGTACTTTGACTAAATCAACCGGAAACAATTCCCGGAGTGCAGGTCTCTTTACAATTGCTAAAGGAGAATCTTCCATGGCAATAGGCAGTTTTACAAAGGCCGTTTCTCCAAATTCATTAGTGCTAGGCCAATACAACGATACAACCAATTCGAACCGCTTATTTGAAATTGGTAATGGCACAGCTGATAATGCAAGGTCAAATGCACTTACTGTATTAAATAATGGTACTGTTGGAATAGGCACTACCAGCCCACTGGCAGGATTGCACGTTGAGCAAAAGAGTGTTTTATTTAAGGCCCCATATCCGAATTTTACCTCTTATGGTGATATACCATATAATGGCGGAGTCCAGTCTGCTATGGTCTGGTATGCTGATAAAGCAGCTTTTCTTACAGGTGCTTCATGGAATAATGAATGGAACAAAGACAGTGTTGGTTTTTTTCTGTTTCAGGTGGACTTAACTGTGTTGCACCAGAATTTTGCTCTATTGCATTTGGACAGAGAGCCAGGGCATATGGCTTTAACTCTGTGGCTCTGGGGCTAGGTCCTATGGCGATGGCGAATGGTAGTATTGCAATGGGCGAGAATTCTACTTCTACTCAGGATTATGCGATTGCAATTGGTCGTTCTTCATCAGCTTCTAATTATAGCTCAGTAGCCCTTGGAGAGAAAAATTCAGCTTCTGGTGCATTTTCTATTGCAACCGGACTTCTTACAAAAGTATATGGTGAGACTTCTTTTGTTACAGGAAATACAACATTTGCAAAAGCTACTGGTAGTTTTACTTCAGGCAATTTTAACGACTCCTCAGACATACCCAACCCATCTGTTCCTGCTTCCTCAGATCGTATTTTTCAAGTAGCCAACGGAAGCAGTAATTCGGCAAGGAGCAACGCACTTACCATCTTACGAAACGGCAATATTGGCTTGGGGAATGTCAATATTCCGGATGCACCGATATCATTTTCCAACTCATTGGGTAGGAAAATTACATTTTATGGTAATGGTACAGCCAGCCAATACGGAATGGGTATTCAGGGTGGCTTGTTCCAGATTTACAGTGATGCCATTGCCGCTGATATTGCATTTGGTTATGGCAGCAGTGCTTCTTTTACTGAGAAGATGCGGATTAAAGGTAGCGGTGCTGTTGGTATTGGTACAACCACTCCGTCCAAACAATTAGAAGTAATTGGCCCTGGAGATGGCACCCCGGTTACATTGAGAATAGGAAATAGAAGTGGGTTTGGGCCAACAGCCCTTGAATTTATTAGTGATTATGGAGCCGCTAACCAATGGCGTACGGGCTACATAAAAACTAACGATATCGGAACCTATACTGGTTCATTAGAATTTTTCACCAATGGAAGCGGTGTTGGCAGTTTGAATGGATCAGTAAAAGGATTTGAAGTAAGGAATGGCGCTGCTTTAACTGCAACAGGTGCTGTCGGATCTTTCAGTGATATCCGTTTGAAAAATACCATTACTCCTTTTACAGATGGTTTGGATGTAATCAGGAAATTGAACCCTGTCACTTACTATTATAACGCTGATGCTCCTTTCCCTACAGATAAAAAGCAGGTGGGTATAATTGCCCAGGAGCTGGAAACAGTTGCCCCTTATATGGTTGAGAAAAATAAGGAAAAAGGTATGACGACCTTCGCCTCGTAAATAACCAGGCCTATACTTTCTTACTGATAAATGCAGTTAAGCAACCAGCAAGAAGAGATAGACGAACTGAAGAAGTTGGTAAAGCAGCTATTAGAGGTTCAAAGGGTTCCAACAGGTTCAAGAGGTTCCAAAGGGTCAAAAGATCCCATAAATCCCCTTATTAAGGGATATTGTTTCTTTTTATTTGATTCATATTTATAGCACAAAATTGAAACATGAAATACTTTTTAACCTTGTCTTTGTTTTTGATTGGTGTAAACGCCATGTCGCAACAAAGGTTCGATATACTTTGGTATAATGTCCCAGCCGGATGGGAGTCCCAAAATACCAGCAGCCAGTTAACCCTTTATAAAAAATCAACATCTTCTGTTCCCTCTCAAATATTGATATACCCTTCAGTTACACCTGGAAAGGATGCTGATGCAGATTTCAATACACAATGGAAGAAATATGTTAAAGCGATGTATAGGAATGTTGCGGATTCTTTGACTGTAGACATTCAGAATGACGGAGAATGGACATACTACTCTACATATTCTTATGCAACCATTAATAAATCTGAAGTTGTAATAGCCTTAACCGCTATTAGAAGCAAGAACAGTCTTTTGAATATTGTTCAGATTATTCCTAATGAATCTTTTTTAGCCGACCAGAACAGCTTTTTAGGAGGACTTGAAATTGAGGAAGGATCTGCCACAAACATTTCTCATACAAAAGAATTCAGACGTAAAAAGGGTTTTGATGAAAAGTAAAAGACCAAGTTCAGACCAGGTAAAGGACTTAGAGATGCAATTAATTAATTTGATTCTAGTCAAAATAAAGTAGAATGAAAATTACATTTCCTTTCCTTTTCTTTTGTTGTTGGTAGGTCGCAATTTGTTACAGCACAACCAAAACCTAAGCAAAAAGAGAAAGAAAAACCTCCTACTCAAAAAGAAATGGAAGAGTTGATGAAGGAAGCCCAGAAAGCTTTGGATGAAATGGATCCGGAAGACAAAAGAATGATGGATAGCCTGGGTATTAAAATGCCTTCGTTCAAGGAAGTTCCAAATATTGGTGATGCCAAGTTGAAGAAAGCTTTTGAAGATGATACCCGATTAGTGCCGTTGAAAGATAATGCGCGAATTGCCAGCATCTATAAATTCCCTATCACAGAGTCAAATGTTGCCACTTACTTGTCATCAACAAATGTTAGCGTTGTTTCAAAACTGGATGTTGCAAAAAATCACAAGCTGAACAAGCCTGGCAACAGGCAAAAACGAGTTACCATTCTTCACAAGCTCTAGGTAATGCTGCAGTTAGTTTTTTTATGATGGGCTATCCAGATATTGCTGTATATATGATGGGTAAAGCTTGTTCAGAAGATCCTGCCAATACTGATAATCTGAGTAATTACGCATCCATGCTTTCGATGTGCGGTGGAGAACAATTGGCTATTCCTTTACTTAATTCTCTTAATAAGAAATTCCCCAAAAACAGTACAATCCTGAATAATCTGGGTCAGGCTTGGTTTGGTTTGGGTGATATTGATAAGGCTACAAAATATTTGGATACAGTTATAAGAATGTACAGATATCATCCTCAGGCAAACCTTACCCAATCATTAATTGATGAAAGTAAGGGGCAATCTAGTGTAGCGGTTGAGCATATGATTAATTCAATAAAACACGCCTATACTAAGGAAAAAGAAGATCGATTAAGAAAGCTAGGGCATAAACTAAGCTCTAAGGATATTGATTGGCCATTCAAGAAAAAAGCTGATCCACTGGCATTTGCTTCATTCAAAAGACCACCATATCCCAAAAACGTTGATGAATGTATTTCACTTGAAAAAATATGGGATCAATTTATAGAAGATATCGAAAAGGAAGGGAATAGGTTAGGAAGGCAATTGAAAGCTGCTGAAGAAACCTTCCAGAAATTGCAACAACAAAGAATGCAGGAGAATATTTCAATTGTAAGAGCATCAATAAATGCAGGAGCCCCTCAGGGAGAACTTACTGTTGTTCCATTTTTTACTGCAAAAGCCGCATTGAAATTAAATGAGATATATAGTGATAAAACAGGCAGTTTGGCTTTTCGAATGAATGAAGTGCTTAAAAAATTGGCTTATCATGAAATTGCCATGGTACCCAATTTTCAAGCTTATGAAACAAATATTCATATTCTGGATTCATTGGACTTAGAACAAACCGGTGAAGGATTACCTAACAAGGATTTTTGTCCAAAGAAAAAAGCAGTTGCAAATGAATTACTGTTAAGTTATAATCCTCCTAAAGAACAGTTGTATAATGAGTATTTGCGATTATACAGGGAAAAGATGGATGAAGAGATGAATTATTTGCAATACACTATGTGGCCCGATGAATATGAAGTGGCTAAATTAAAAGCAAAACTGGCCTGGCTAGGGTTACTGAAAGAGAATGGTGCCAAATATATTACAAGGTATAAATGCGAAATAAAGCCTCTTAATTATAAGATGGGCCCATTAGCAGAATTTGATGATGTGCATTGTGAGTACCATAGTAAACTTGATCTATATGGTGGATCAATTAGCCTGGATTGTAGCCGGATGACTACTAAATTGGATTTGGGAGTGTTCAAAGGGACTTTAAAACAGGATATGAATAAGGACACATTTAAAGAGCAGTTTATGAATTGCAGTGTAGAAGTTGGTATAAGTAAAAGCGTGGGTGTGGAGAAAGGTCCTTTAAAAGCTGAAGCAACGGCAGGTGCAACAATTGGAGCTGAGTTTGATCGAAAAGGTCTTAAGGATGTAGTAGTGAAAGCTGGAGTGGGAGTAAGTGCTGGCGCAGGTCCTGCTACTGTAGAAGCTGGCGTGGAGGGTACGATTAGTATTATTAGCGGAGCCACAACTTTTGAAGGTAGTGGGATATTGCGGAAGTAGTCGGGAGTCTTTAGTCGGGAGTCAGAAGACCGGAAGACCGAAAGACCGAAAGACCGAAAGACCGAAAGACCGAAAGTATTCGTTTTGCTAGTTACTTAATAAAACTGGAAATGAAAAAGCTGTTACCATTTTTTGTTATGATGATTGTTGGGTTTACTGCGATGTCGCAGAAGAATCAGCAACAGATTATAGAGGATAGTGTGTATGGCTGGTATAAAGTGTATAATTATAAAGCAAATGAGTATAAACCTCAGGTAGCTTTTGGCAGAACCTATACTCCCAAACAAAAGGCTTATGTTGATTCAATAGCTAATTGGATACAGGCAAGTTATATTCCCAAGGGCGGTATCGGTGATGTTAAACGAAAACTACTTTCTCCAAGTAGTGTATATATATCATTGGAGTCGCTGCCCCAGGCTTACGGGGTAACAGCATTTACCTGGAGTATGTTCGTTAAGCCAGATGGAAAGCATGATATAATCAGGGAGACTGAAATTCCATTTGGGGTTTTTGCCAATGAAACGAATGGTATGCCAATTCACTTTCTTTGTACTCCCAAACAATATTATTTTACAAGACCTGGTTCTGCTGAAGAGAGGTTTGCTTTTACTGAACCATCATTAAGAAAGAAATATGATATCACACAATTACCTCAATTAAAGAAATTCATCACTTTTTATTCTCAGGCTTCTATTTATGATCGTAATGCTGGATTGGTTGACGCCGTTTTATTGTCAAAAGACAACAGAATGCCCTATATACAAATTACTAAGCGGGAATATCTGGGGCTTCTTCCAGATGCAATAGAACGTAAGTTTCAGGAAGAGAAAAAGTATGCTGAAAAGAATTGGCCGGAAGGTAAAGTGAGGGATAATGCACTTATAGAAGCCGTTGCAAGAAAGGAGAAACGATTACTGCGGTTAAAAGAAAATCTGGATCGTTACAAGAATCGTTTGGATGAACCTGCTGAAGTATTCAGTATTCAGCCAAGTATTCTATTAGAGAATGCTAATGATATATTTACTGGCGATGGAGGTCATTCCAGTAAGTATGGAGTATATAAGGTGGATCCCGAAATGATCGCAAAATGCAAAGAAGATAACCCTCAATGGGTCCTGATAACATGGAATTGGATAGCTAATGACCCTAAGCTGGTTCACATGCATGAATCTATCATCAATAATTTTAATTTCCAATACGTATATGATTTTTTCTTCGATAAGGAAAAAGTTAAAGGCAAGCCTTATAAACCATTAAACGATCCTACTCCCATAAAATCAGAAAATAAGACAACGCTTTCTGAAACTGCTTTGAATTCTTCAAAGGATAGCAAGGTTCATTTTTTTGAAGATTTTTCTAATTCAGTAGTTGGACAAAAGCCGTTTGGATGGTATTCCGAAATGAGTGGTGCTGGCACACATGCTCTTGTAACTTCACTTGGTGAAGGAGAAGGAAAGTGGTTAGCCGTTAAGGGTAATAAAGTCAATCCGCTAAAACTTAAAAAACCATTACCCGCAAACTTCACCCTTCAATTCTCAGTAGCTGTACCAAAAGGGTTTACCTGGGGAGGTAAGTCGTTGGAATTGGTTCTGGCCTCTCAGATAAAAGAAGGCATAGATGACCAATCCTTAAGCTTTAAATTAAGACCTGGTTTTGATGGAAGAGCAGGTTCTGGTGAATTAAGTACTTCTTTTAAACAAAACGCATATAATCCAGCTAAATACGGTGATGTATCTGGCTTTTCCAACAATTTACCCTTAAACCGAATCGAAGTACAGATTCGAAAAAAAGGAAAAGATATAACGGTTTTTATTGGTGGAAGGCAAGTCAATTCATTTTCAACCACTATGACTTCAGATATTTCCTTTAATTCTTTATGTTTCAAACATTCCCGTAGTGATGCACCATCAGAAGTCTATTATATAGGTAATATAAAACTCACAACCGATTAACATGAAAAAGTATTACCAAGAATATCATTCTGCTGATAACAATCAACCTCATTAGTATTTTGACGCTGTCGGCTCAGAATATTCCCTTAGGAAGCTGGACATTCATAACAGACAGCCAGGGAAATTCTTATGGTTCAGAAAAAATGGTTCAGGGCAGGAATTATACAAAAGCTGTTTTCAATTTCGTAAGTGCCACAAACTATGAATTCAGTTTAGTTGCATATGATTCCCTAACTGGCAAATCGGCGCAGGTTACTGAAATGGGCAGCTATAGTTTTACTGGAAAACAATTCACACTTCAACCCAAAGCAAGCGAAACGGTTTTTGGGAATGGAGGAAATAAATCATTCAATTCAAGGAAAATCAATAACTCACTTCAATCAGTTATTTACGACTGGCAATTGGAGGGTGTTCGTGGGTCAATAAAGATGGCTTCATTAGTGGTTATTCCAATGAAAAATGGCTTTCGGGAAGGTGAGTTTTACTCAACCAAGTCAAGAGGAGCATCCAGTTCAGGACTTGCCATACGCAGAAGGGCTGCGGCAAGAGCATTATAGTTTGAAAGGTTATCAGCCTGTCTATAAATGACGGTAATAGGTATTTACAGTCTCTTAAATGCTTGAGTTCAGGCAATATCCCATTTTTAAGGGATATGAGCCCTTAATTCTATGCCTACCTTCAAATCAGAAATTTTGTTATGAAACAACTATTTATCCTTGTCGTAAGTTTAGCAGTAAGTATTCAGCTTTTTGCACAAAAGGAGAAGTTTGATTTAGTTACCTATACTCCACCTGCTAATTGGAAAAAGGAAGCACAGCAGAATGTAGTGTCTTATACTTTTATGAGCAAGGATAAAACAACCTTTTGCCAGTTAGGTGTTTATAGAAGTACAACCAGTAAAGGCAGTATCGAACTTGATTTTGAGAGTGAGTGGAAGGACTTGGTATTAAAAACGTATAAGGTAACAACTGCTCCGGAAGGCAATGAAATTGTTGAAGCAGATGGTTGGAAAGTGAAATCAGGAGCCAGCAATTTCAGTTTTGATGGAGGAACAGCCATGGTATTACTTACTTCTATGAGTGGTTATAATAGGGTAGTAAGTATAATTGCTCTTACAAACAGTCAGGATTATCTAAAAGATATTGACGCCTTTCTTTCTTCTATTGATCTTGAAAAACCTGCTGAAACGCCTGCCCCACCTGTAAATAATCCTGGGGCTGATAATTCGATAATGGGTACCTGGACAGCAACTTCCAGCGATAATTCCAATTACAGGGTTAAGAACGGTGTAATGAATTATATAATGAAGCAGTATACGTTTAATGCTGACGGCACCTATATTTTTGTTTCAAAAGCATTTGACCCATTGATGAATAATATTATTCTAGGTAAGGAGAATGGTAGTTTCCAAATCAACGGTGCTTCTATAACTGTGAGCCCAAAGAAAAGTGTTCTTGAAGCATGGAGCAAGAAAAATGGAGGCGATGATTTCGACAAACTTTTGAATAGCCAACCTGTAGCCTTAGAGAAAGTAACCTATCAATTCAGGAAGCATTACTTTTCAGGCATTCAGGAAACCGATCTTGTATTGCAGGCAGATAAACCAACAAAAAGGGATGGCCCTTTTAGTAGAAATGATTCTTATCCAAATGCATGGTATTACAGCCCTCTCTCCAAATCACATCCGTTGATAGAATATCCTGGACAAGCAAAATCAGGAACAGGAGGTCAAGTCCCTGTCGTAGCTCCGGCAGTAACGCCGGCCGTAGCTAAGGCTGATGGCTTTCAATACACTACTACAAATTTTGATGATGGATGGACGAGCACCGTGCAGGAAGATTGGGTACAAGTAACTAAAGGTGCCATTAAGATATTGGTTCATTATCCAAACAAGAAATCGGATGAATATAACTCAGATGTAATGGCCGGACTTAAAAATGCATGGAATGTGTTAGTGGCGCCAAGGTATTCAAGTGCTGCCAACATGGTGTTCAAGCCGGTAAGTAGTTTTGAGACTATTGATTTTGCAGAAGCTGACCTTACTGAAATGGGAACTGGTAAGGTTGTACATGTGGTATTCTTCAAAAAGAATTTCTCAAATGGAGCAGGAAAATATATTGAATTCATTACACCTGATAAGGCCACATTTGAAAGGGAGTTCGGTGTGTATAGTACAGAATCTTATGCCGACATCTGGACAAAGATGGCTAATATGGCAGGATATAACAAATTCGCTGTAGCTCCTTCAGATCTTAAAGGAAAGTGGACCAATAACTTTTCCGGCATTACTCAATACGTGAATGCATATACAGGATTCAGTGCTGGCATGGATACTCACTCTTCTGCACAGGTGTATAATTTCGGCCCGGGAGCTACTTATAAATGGCAACTTTCTGTTGCCAGTGGTTTTGTAGGAAATATTAAATTTCAGAATGTAAAATCAGAAGGTAAATTCAGTAATCCAAGTATTTGGCAAGTGCATTTCTCAGATCTGGAAGGGAAGCCAAAAACTTACAATGTATCCTTCTCTTGTATAAAAGGGGCTCGTGTGTTATGGATCGATGGAACCGCCTATGGGAAGGATCCTTCTTAGTACTAGAAGATTATTTCGTTAAATAACTGCAATGAAGTACATTTTTGTTTTTCTATTGTCTCTTGTTGGCAGTCAAATTTCTGCCCAGCCATGTGACTTAGGGACTTTGTTAAAAAAACCTGGTATTTGGAAGGAAGGAATGAAGGGTGGTATGTCTGGAATAATTGCCAGCGACCTCGCAAGAGAAAAGAAAGTGGTAGCTCAGTTGCACGCAATGATGCAGTCGCATTATTCCCCTGTTGCTGTTGAAATCCTATATAATGGAGTGTATAATCCTTCATTTGCATGGATGTCTGCCATCCAGTATAGTTATAGTATTATTCCCTTAAGGATGTATTGCCAAGAGGGAAAGATTGTGACTGAACATGAAAGTAGTGGCCATTTTTATATTGGAGCCAACATCTTCGACTCGGAAATCTATGATGTTTATACAGAAGAAAATGAACCTGGCTATGGGTTTCATTATATGTCAGACTTACCAGAGCTTAAGAATGGTGTTTATTATTTTAAGCAGAAAAATGTGAGACTTGCATTCGATCTTCCAGGTAAAGCAGCTGGATGGCTGATAACAATTGATGATAAGCTTCCTTATAGTTATGTTACCAGAAAGGAGTTTTTAGAAAAGCGGAAGACGATTTTACAAAGGCAGGAGAAAGCAAATATTAAAAGCTTTGATGAAACTGTTGTTACAAAGAATAAAGAAAAGGCTCTTTATGAAGTGGAATATAAGAACGACCCAGTAAAATGGCAACGCTATTTAAAAATGGATTACCAATCTGTTTTGGATGCAAATGAGAAGAACAGAGTCAAGTTTGCCAATTACTATAAAGCTGCCTATGTAAAGCTGGAAGAACAAATGCGAAAGCCAGCAGATGAACTTAATCAGATAGCTATTGTAAAGGAAGATCCACACGATTTCCTGAATTACCTTTTTACCACAGACGATGATGGCTTTGGTAAGATTTTGATCAAACCCAATCCTTCCTATTTTAATCCCAAACTTCCTCGATCCATACCTCATTTTTTCTTTATTCACCAGGTGGGTCCATACGATAACGAGGTTGCGAAGAAGATTATGGATGAAATGATTGCAGCTATCGATATGCAGGCACTGAAGAATATGTTAGGAAAAGAACCATCAGCTGTGGCAGCATCAAAAGGCACTCCTGTAAGTCCCGCTCCGAAAACAACAAAACCCAAAGCTCTGGTTGTTGATTATGATGTATATAAAAGGGAAGCAACTCCGGGATTTAAAACATCTACTCCTGCAAGTACAGTTTCGGTTATTCCAGCTCTTCCTGTTGTTGATGCTGCAATAAAGTCCAAGGCAATAGCTATGCAATTGACAGCTGCTTCAATGCCAGGATATTTGTCAAATATTCAATCTATCATCGATAGTAGATTAACAGATGCAGCAAAAGAAAAATACTAGAATCCTTTTTGAAAAGCTCAAGTCAAATCCTGTTGAGTTGGCTGATATTGGAGTGATACTATATTATAAAGGAGCTATTACAGAAGCACTCTGGTGTCTAACAAAAGCAGCAACACTACAACCGGGTAGTGAATACATTCTCAGTAACCTTACCGGTATCATGAATATGTCACAGGCAGAAGCAACCGCTTTGCCAGTGTTGCGATATCTGAATAAGAAAGTTCCAAACAATTCTACAATTCTAAATAATCTGGGGCAAGCTTTATATGCTTTAGGGGAAACGAATAGTAGTAAAGCAGTACTGGATTCCTGTATACGAATCTTTGCCTATCACCCGCAAGCAAATATGACAAGGGCTGTAATTGCAAAGAAAGAAGGGAAGACTTCCGAAGCAACCGTATTCATCCAGAAAAGTATCTGGGTAGCTTATAGTGAAATGACGGATGATTTTGCTGGTAAGAACGGTATAAAGTTGGATTACGCCGCTTTGCTTAACAGGTTTCACCCAACAAGTACTGAATACATAAATGCCAATAGCTATCGCCCTCCTCCGCAATGTGAAAATGTTGAAATGGCTGAAGAACTGGAAGCAAAATGGGATGCATGGACAGACAGGACGCAACAAATAACAGCAAAAGTGTCTGCTGGCCTTGAAGCAGCTTCAGCGAATTACCAGAAGCAGGTGCAGCAACAACTTGCCAACAAAACGGGTAGTGCTACAGTTTCATTAGGGCCGTTGCATGCGAAAGCGGAAAAGCTGTATCATATTTATATGGATAAATTAAGCGAAGTTCAAAAAAGTGCACAGGAATACTTCGACAATAAATATAGAAGAGATAAAGAGTATCTGGAAAAGGAACATTCCGATGCTTTGAAAAAAATCGAAGAAACATTAGGTAAACAGGCAGGTGAAGGCAAGGGAGCTATTGGAGAAGCCTATTGCAGTGCCATTAATGCAGCAAATAATATCTACCTGATGGGTATTGCAGGACTTAATAATGGTTTTCAGGGAAAATTCTCAGAACCAATACGATCCTTGAATAGTGAACTGATGTATTGGAGTCAGTTTCTTCCAGGACCTACAGCATTTCGAGAAATGCTTTATTATGAGAGAGCCATATTCGCTGTGAATCCAATGTTAATGCATTCTATTTTTATTCAGCCTTGTCTTACAAATAATAAAACCAAGGGTACTTTTGAAGCGCCAGATGTGAAAAGTGCCTATTGCCCTATCAGTTTCCGCTTCAAAGTATCTTTTGCAAAAGTTACTGGAGATTGTGGCAAGTTTGATTTGGAATTAGAAGCCGATGGGGTGGTTTTTAATTTTGAAAGAGATTTCGTAAATAAAAAATCAACAATAGCAATAGGTGCTGGTGGTTCATTAGATATGCATAATATGGTTGACGGTGTTTCAAAAAATGTTTTAGTACCTTCCTTTGTAGGAACAGGAGTTGATGCAGGAGGAGCAGGAGTTGGAGCCAAAGGTCAGTTCTTTATTGAAATGGATGGAGCTGGTGTTACTGATCTTGGATTGAGAGGAGAAGCAGGTGTTGAAGGCGTGCTGACTGATAAAGGAGATGTGAAAATTTCTGGTAAGATCGGTATCAATTCTGGCGTGGATGTTTCTGCTACTCCAGGGGCGGTGGCGATTGGGCAGGCGATAAGTGGGGTGCTTAAATAGTCGGGAGTCAGGAGTCAGGAGTCGGGAGTCAGAAGTCAAAATTCAAAATTCAAAAAATATAGAAATATGAAAAAGACAGTATTGTTTATTGTTGGTGTTCAAGTTGTAATGTTATTAAGCGCATGTAATTTTAGTAAGGGGGTTAAGAAGGATCTTTCTACAGGACTTACTACATCTTATAATGGACTTTCCATTGAAGACGTTTATTTGGCGGAAGATGAAGAGTCGAATAAAGTATCTACAAATACTTTGGCTTTGGGAAGTAAGATACTTATTGTTGTTACTGGTGTAGGGAATTATACACTTAAAGACGGTAAAGTATTCCCTGGATGTACAATTATTCTTAAAGATTCCGCAGGTAAGGAAATTCTTAATTTACCTGATGCTTTTGCTGACCAAAAAGATGGCTTACCAGAAAAGGAAGCAAGTACTTTAAAAGCTACATTGACAACTGGTGATCCAATGGTGGTTGGACAGAAATATCATTTCAGTGCTGTGTTCTTTGATAAATTGAAAAAAGAAAGCACCATCGCTACCTCTGTAGATGTTATAATGAAGTGATATCCATTAAATACGGATAGACTATATTAAACATAAGAAAGCCGTTCAGGAGATTTCCTGAACGGCTTTTTCGATTGATAAACAAGATGATTATTGCTGTACCATCATCTTACAGGTAAATATGCCTTCCTTACTGATAGCTTGTATCATGTACATACCATTGGCTACCGTTGGAAGTTGGAAGGATAAGGTGTTTGTTTTTACAGATCCCATAGTTTTCTTTCGGGTAATTATTTTTCCATTCTGATCTACTACTCTCACCTCAGTAGCATCGATATTCGTAAGTGTTACTGTAAATGTTCCATTATTCGGATTAGGGAATACGGCAACTTTTTGAATTGTTATTTCTTCCATAGTATTCCCGAACCTTGTATTAGGTGCTGTTGCTACAGTACAATGGCCTAAATGAGCACCCATTAATAACGCAATGATTGCCTGATTTTGATTTACACAGAATTCATTATTACCGTGTTTATCAGGGCGACATATGATTACCTTATTCAATGC
The DNA here is from genome assembly GCA_016721085.1 of Chitinophagaceae bacterium. Lineage (GTDB taxonomy): Bacteria > Bacteroidota > Bacteroidia > Chitinophagales > Chitinophagaceae > Endoryza. Next base: position 73,127 of record JADKJI010000016.1, read on the forward strand.
CTGTCCGCAACGAACATCAATTACATTGATAACTCTATTAGCAATTACAGAACATCCTAAAGAATCAGTTACGGTAACGGAATAGTTATATGCTCCAGCAGTACCAAGGTAACATTTATATACGGAGTAGTAGCTCCATTTGACCATAAATAACTGTATTTGTTTCCTTGCAATTTGATGCCACCAGTAGCCACTGCAAATAAGGTTACATTAGTAGGTCCAAAACCCTGATAAAGCGTATTTGGCTCTCCCCAAATAAGTAATGGATAAGTGTTAGGAATGGAAACTGAGAGTGCTGTATTTATTCTAACCTGCGTTTGACTCTCGAGAGCATTTCCGGAATTATCAACAACAGTCCATTTGATAAGACTGATACCAGGATTGAATTGCCCTGATGCATTTAACCCATTTCCCGACCGGGTAGTAGCGCCGGTAATAGAAAATTGAGAACTTGCTATAGAGCATGCGGCACTTAATTCTGGTAATGGTATAGTATAAGAATTCGTATTACTATAACAAAGTGTTTGTGAGGCTGGTGCTTTTAATTCCAATCCAGTACTGTATTCCCAAAGTGTATTATAAGTTATATTATAACCATACCCCAATCCTACATAACCTTTGTTACCAATAGTCATACCTAAGCCCTGTGTACTACCACCATAAGGTATATTGATTTTTTGTTCCCAACTGTCAGTCGAAGGAGTATACGCCCATAGATCGTTGAATGCTGAGTAATTATATCCGCCACATACAAATCCTTTATCACCAAGAGTAAATGCTCCAGGGGCATATCTTTCTGATGCTGGAAGATCAGCTTTTTGTACCCATGTATCCGTTGCTGGATTGTATTCCCAAAGATCTTTCATTCGTGTATCATAATCCTGGAAGCCCATACCCATATATCCTTTGTTGCCGATACTAAAACTAGCACCTCCACTACGGCGAACAGCACCTATATCGGCTTTTTTTGTCCAGCTGTCTGTTGTTGGGTTATATTCATAAAAATCATTGGTGCCATAAGTGAAGCCATTATCTTTTCCGGCACCTACATATCCTTTATCGCCAATGCTGAAGGCCATCGCTGTATAACGGCCACCACCGGGATAGTCTGCTTTCTTTACCCAGGTATTGGAGGAAGGAGTATATTCATAAAGATCATTAAAAACTATATAAGGAGAGGTTATTCCGGTACCAACATAGGCCTTACCGTTTATACCGAATGCAACACCTGCCTGACGGGCGCCGCCTGGAAAATCTGCCTTTTGTGTCCATGTTTTAGATGCAGGATCAAATTCCCAGAAGTCATTATAATAACCATTGTCGCTTGCACCTGTACCTATATATCCTTTTGAACCAAGTCCAATTGAAACCAAGCCATATCTGCCGATGTCTGGAAACGATGGCATTGCAGTCCAGTTTTCACATGTCGATGGAGTATATTCCCAGAAATCTCCTAAGTTGCCTGTTGCATTTGACCCCATTCCTATATATCCTTTATTGCCGATGCTAAGGAAAGTTGAAAGATGTCTGTTATCACTTGGTAAACTGGCTTTTTGATTCCAATTATCTGTAGCAGGAGTATATTCCCACAAATCATTCAATCCGTAATAATTCCAGCCTGTACCAATGTATCCTTTATTACCAATGGCAAAGCCTGCTGCCCCATAACGTTCAATACCTCCCATATCCGCTTTCCTGCTCCAGTTGTCAGTTGCTGGATCATATTCCCAGAAATCTTTCAGTCTTGTGTCGTAGTAATAAAATCCTGTACCAACATAGCCTTTATTACCGATGCTGAAACCAACGGCACTGGTTCTCCCTTGTTCCGGCACGTTTGATTTTTGTGCCCAGGTATCAGAAGCGGGATTGTATTCCCAGAAGTCATTGTAATAAGTAGCAGGTACTGCAGGACTTTCTCTGTAAGCTCCTGTACCCATATATCCTTTATTGCCGATTCCAAAACCTATTGAAGTATATCGAAGGCCACCGGGGAAATCTGAAATCGGGCTCCAAGTATTGGAAACTGGATCATATTTCCACATGTCTTTGGTCCAACTATAACTAGCCACTACTCCTGTACCAGCATACCCAATATTTCCGACAGTAAAAGCGGTTCCATAAGCACGTATACCACCTCCGAAATCGGCTCTTTGAGTCCAGATGCCTGTTACAGGATCGAATTCCCAAAAATCACTTTTGTAAATTCCATTGTTATCATTGCCGGTTCCTATATATCCTTTGTTGCCAATGCTGAATTGTATAGTGCCAGCTCTTTGTCCTCCTGCAAAATTTGTTTTTTGAACCCAGCTATCCTGTGCAAAAATGGAAGACCCTAGAAGGGTGAGTGTAATAAGGTGTAATAATTTGACTTTCATAAAAGAGTATTTAGAGGGTCACTTTATTGAGCTCCTCATAGATTGGATCTATCTATAGTTGTTTTCTGTACTCTGGTTTAACTTATTTTCAGGAATTACTACAGCACTCCGAGTTTTTTCAATTCTTCTTTTGTTACTGTTGGTGGCATTTCTCCCTTCCTGATTTTTTTTATAACGAGTACTGCCACTTTTTGAGCATTGTTCTTACTGTCGAAACCTTTGTTGCCGGAAACTCCGGGAATGGAAGCCTGATGAATCAAGACTTTCCCATGTTTAAGGATATCATAACCGTAAGTTTTATTGGTGTTTGTGAGGATCTTATAGGTGAGACTGTCTTTGTTGTTATCAAGACGAGTATTTGAAATGATGATACTATTGTTGCTAATAGTTACAGGTACATTTTTATTTCCGCAACATACCATGCTGGTAATTAATAATACTATGACAAAAATTACTTTCATAATTAAATGAATTATGGAATATTGGATTGAAATGATGTAGAGAGAGAGTTTCCAGTAGGGCAGGATTAAGTGGGATTTTGATATTGTAAATGTATCCTGCCCCTTACTGGTGGAAAATGAAAATGGACAGTAGTTTTAATGACCGCTGTCAGTAATATTGAAATCAGTTGAAATGCAATTGATTTTTTTACTGGAATATAAAATGCAGGAACTGATTGTCAGTTTACCTCTTTTAGGCAGAATATCCCTTTTTTAAGGGAATAAACTGAGGTCTAATAAGGCTAGTTTTAGCGATAAAAATTTCGCTATGTTCCGAATAAAGGCATTGATAATTGTATTAATTGTTTCAACCTTAACTGGTACTGCTCAAAATACTGGTATTGGAACAAATTCACCACAAGCAAAGCTTCATGTAAATGGTGACCTGCGTCTTCAAAATGGGGAGGCGATAAATGCGTTTAGCAAGGATAGTTTATTCAGTAGCAATAGCCATTTAAAAGTACCTACTGAAAAAGCCATAAAAGATTTCATTCAAAAAGGTAATTGGCTAACTACTTCATATACTACTGCTGGCCCTAACGCACCAGCTTATTTGGGACCAGGAGTGCTGTCTACAGAACAAGGTAATGCTGTTGCTTGCAGTGGGAATTTTGCCTATGTAGTTGGATATAACAACAGTTTGCTTTGTATTCTGGATATAACAGATCCAAGAAAGCCATTGCGAAGCGGGATTGGTTTTGGAAATATTATAGGTGCTACCTGTATAGCCATACAGGGCAATTATGCTTATATAGCTTGTTCAAATCCAAACAGGCTATCCATTTTTGATGTCAGTAATCCTGATGTGCCAATAGAGAAAGGGAATTTTCTGATAAATGCCGATCAGCCATCCGATATCGCAGTGAAAGGGAACTATGCTTATATAGCTTCTGAAACAGTAGGCAATCTTTCCATATATGATATTAGCAATCCTCTCAGTATTGTTTTAAAGGGAACCGGTGGAAATTTCTTTGGGAAAGTAGCATTGGAGATTCAAGGGAATTATTTATATGCTACCAGTACACTGGCAGGTGAATTCCATATTTATGATATCAGTAACCCAATTACTTTGTTATATAAAGGAATGGCAAGAAATGAATTGTTATTCCCAAGAGATGTGGCAGTAATTGGCAATATGGCTTATGTAGCTTCTCAAGATAATAATTTAATAGCGTCGTACGATGTCTCGAATCCGGCATTGCCTGTTTATAAAGGAGGGATAGGAAATATTACATCACCTTCTTTCCTGAAAGTAATTGGCACTTATCTGGCAGTAATCACTAATGCCAATAGTCGGTTGACGATTTTGGATATAAGTACACCGAATATTATAAACCTTGTCGGATCGAATAATGGCAATATTGTACAAGCAGCTGGATTAGCGATAGGAGGGACAACTATTTGTGTTGCAAATAGAGGAGACGTGAGTGCGCTCGGACTCTTTGATCTGGATTTGTCCCGTTCTGTTGGTATTGCAGGTGCTGGTGTTAATCCTCTTTCGGAGGCTTGGCAAACCCAGGGTCGGAATATTTACAAGAACAATGGCTATGTAGGAATTGGTACAAGTTTGCCTTTGTATGATTTGGATGTAGCAGGTACTATACGTGGTTCCAATGAAGTACGGACGGCTTCATTAAATGCAACTAATGCCACTATTACAACAGCAAATATTACCAATGGAGTTTTTAACTCTGGAACATTCTCAAATACCTACACTTATAATGCTCAGGTAAATGGACAGCTAGCCTTTAATAATGCATTGGATAGTAAGATATCATTCTATGGATATGGCTCAGCAAATCAGTATGGAATAGGCGTTCAAAGTGGCTTACTGCAATTGTATACTGATGTTTCTTTTGCAGATATTGCCTTTGGTTATGGCAGCAGCAGTTCATTCACTGAAAGAATGCGTATTAAAGGGAATGGTAATGTAGGTATCGGTACCAATAATCCCTCAAACCCTTTGTCATTTCCAGCAACACTCGCAAAAAAGATTTCACTCTACCCTGGCGCTTCAGGCGATGTTGGAATGTCGGTTTCTGGAAATGATTTCAGACTATATTCCGATAATGTGAATGCAAGAGTCTCCTTCGGATATGATAGTTATATTTCCGGTTTTATATCACGCGCCTACGTGCCCGCTTCTGGCGCAGTTGCTATGGTGGTGCAAGGTAACCTCAATGCGAATGGAACTGTATACAATTCCGATATTAGGTATAAGAAAAACATAGCCACTATTAATAATTCTCTTGACAAAGTCCTTAAATTAAGGGGAGTAGTTTATGAGATGAGGACCGATGAATTCCCTACCTATTCTTTTAATAAAGGACAACAAATGGGATTGATAGCCCAGGAAGTGGAAAGCATTGTTCCTGAAGTAGTGAGCACTAATGATGATGGGTATAAATCAGTCGATTATGCCAAGTTAGTCCCGCTGTTGATTGAAAGCATCAAAGCCCAGCAAAAGGAGATCGAAGAACTCAAAAGGTTGATTAAGGTCAAATAGTATCTTTTTGACATTAATTACCGTTTTTAGGGGATAGCGACCTTTTCATTTTAGCTGTAGCATTACTTACAAATGCTGCATTATGAAAAAGATATTTACTACGTTTTTTGCCTGCCTTTTTATGTTTGGAAATTTGCAGTCCCAAAACGTAGGAATAGGAACCAATCTTCCAACAGGTCCTTTGTCGTTTGCAAATGTATTAGGTAATAAAGTGGTTTTATATGGAAATGGGGCATCCGCCCATTATGGATTTGGTATTCAGGCAAACACATTGCAAATGTATACTGATGCTGCCAGCAGCAATATCAGTTTCGGTTTTGGTAATTCCTCTGTTTATAATGAAAGGATGCGGATTTTTAATGCTGGCGGAGATGGATTGTCGCTCAATGGCCGAATTGTTTTGAGAAATGGAACTTTGCCATTAGATGCGGCCTTTGGCGCTGGTGTTTGGATGTATAAGTCTGATAACTCTAATTTATTAGGGTTTATGGGTGTTGAGAATAATCAGAATCTCGGCTTTTATGGAGGTCCATCAGGCTGGGGCTTCACCTATGATGCCATCCATAGTCGTGTTGGTATCGGCACCAACATTCCAGTTACCCGCCTCGATGTAGCAGGATTGAATAATTGGGATTAAATGGAACAGAAGGGGATATGCGAATTGGTACTTCTGCTTATCGAATAAAGTTTGGAGTGGCAACCGGTGGAGGAGGAGCTGGGGCTTCAACCATTATGCAATATGGTCAGCCTGGCGGATTTAATAATTTGGCTCTTGGCTCACAGGGAAAGAACTTTATAAACCTGAACGGAACAAATAATTATGTAGATATTACTAATGCTTCCGGTGGAGTTAGAATTGATGGGAATGCAGGCACTGCCGGGCAAGTACTAACATCCAATGGAGCCGGAGCCGCACCATCATGGAGTTCTGGATCAGCAATTATGGCAGCGAATTCATTGGTATGGGGCCAAACAGCTACGCTCTCCAATTTTACAGGGTTCATTGTTGTTCCAGGTCTTACACAGGTGGTGAATGTACCTGTAGCAGGAAGGGGTATGTTTATTGTGAAAGGTCAAATGGTTAATAATGGTTGTTTTGCCTGTGGACTAGCTTCTTGTAAATATGATATCTGGGTGGATGGTGTTTTAATAGACAGGGCTATTATTCAAGTTGGCAATGGTCTTGAATCTGTGGTTACCAACGGAGCCGCATTTTATGATTTAACCCCTGGTTCTCATACTTTCCAGGTATATGTTGATGGTAATGGGAATAATTATACGGCGTATGGGTTTAGGTTGGTGTATATGCTACTGCCGAAGTGAGTAGTACATTTTATGTTGTACGTTATAAGTGAGTTGGGAGTAGTGAGTAGTAAGTAGTAAGTTATAAGTTGGCCTCTGAATTTTGCAGAGCATGAATAATTGTATTCTCTTTTACCTCTTTTGACCTCCTAGCCTTGTATTGGCTGCATCCAGCATCCAGCATCCAGCATCCAGCATTTAGCATAAACATCCTGTCCATCCTACAATCCTTTCCATCCTGGTCTTGTATTGGTCGCGAAGCGACCCTTTGCCCCTTATATTAATTCCAGCATGTTGCACTAAAAGCATTAGTCCTTTGCGTCTTTGCGTGAAAAGTCAAAGAGAATTGAAAATATAACCGCAGAGACGCAGGGACGCAGAGATGTATTCTCTTTTTCCTCCTTTGACCTCCTAGCAATGTATTGGCTGCTTATCCTGTCCATCCTTCCATCCTTTTAATCCTAGTCTTGTATTCGTCGCGAAGCGACCCTTTGCCCCTTAAATTAATTCCAGCATGATGCACTAAAAGCATTACTCCTTTGCGTCTTTGCGTGAAAATTCCTTTTTTGCAATTATAACCGCAGAGACGCAGAGACGCAGAGCTGTATTCTCCTTTGGCCACCTAGCCATGTATTGGCTGTTTATCCTGTCTATCCTTCAATCCTTTCCATCCTAGTCTTGTATTGGTCGCGAAGCGACCCTTTCCGCCTTTGCGAGAAAAAAATCTAGTATTTATTAAAATTAAGAAACCTTAAAATCCTCCACCTCAATATTCACAGCCGTTCCTTTACCGGGTTCTGTTTGAACATCAAGTTTCCCTTTTAGATATGCCAGCCTGTTTAAGATATTCTGCCATCCAATACCGTTCGGTTCTTCGAGATTTTTTTTATCGAATCCTTTTCCATCATCTTCAACTGTCAATAACAATTTTCCAGTTTCGTGAGATATCTGTACCACTGCCTGTTTTGCCTCAGCATGTTTTATGCTGTTATTCAAAAGCTCCTGAACAATCCTGTAAAGAGTGATACTAGTGGTTGGGTCGATTTTAAGGTTTTCAAGTCCATATGATTGATAAGATACTTTGATAGCCCCACTTCCATTGATACTTATGCAGAAATCCTTTAAAGCAGCATCGAGACCAGATTTTAATAATGTTTCCGGCATCATACTATGGGCTACTCTCCGCAATTCTGTGATAGAGCTATCCAGCATATCAAGACCTCTTTCAAATCCCTTCATATTTTCTGATGTCATTACAAGATTATCTTTCATATGTCTGAACGAATGTTTTATGCCCGATAACATACCCCCTAATCCATCATGCAGGTCCTTTGCCAGTCGGCTTCTTTCTTCCTCTTGTCCTTTTAACACGGCTTCTGTTGCTATCAATTGTTTTTCTGTTTCTAATTCCTGAATTCGTTGCTTGTGCAATAGTTTTTTCTGGTTATAGTTTCGATAACTAAGCAATGCAATCACCAGAATAGAAATAGCTGTACCAGCCAGAATATAATTGATTGTGTTCTTCTGCCTGATCTGCAGTTTAGATAGTTCATTTTCTTGTTGAAGGGAACTGATTTTTTTTGCATTCTCTTCAGTTTCAAAAAGGGCATTGGCAATCAACAAGCGATTATTGTTTTGGATAGTGGTTAGTCGTTCTGTAACTGTAATCAGTGAATCTGCGGTAACAACTGCGGCCGCTATATTGCCATAAGATTTGTAATAATCAAACAAAGTCTTTAGAACCATTTTTTGCCCATCAATAAGACCATTTCGATAAGCCATTGCAAGACTTATCTGTATATTTTCTAATGCCATATCTTTATTTCCAGCTTTCCAATGCGCTCTCCCTAATGATTCATAGGCTTCTGCTATTGCAGCTGAATCACCCCATTTCAAACTGGATTTTACCGCTTTTGAAAAAGATTCGATGGATTTGGTATAGTTCCTTTTCGTTAAGAAATTCTCACCTCTGGAAAGGTCCAGGAAGGCACTGAGGGTTGCATTATTTACTTTCGGGTAAATTCTTTCTGCTTGTAATAGGTTTTCTTCTGCTTCTTTTTGAGACCCTAGTTTCGATGCCACTAATGAAATACTGGAATACAGTATAGTTGAATAGATTGAATCGCTGTAATTGGTTAAGTATTTTTTTCCACTTGCAAATATACTCCTGGCAGTTTCCCAATCGGACGATTTTATATAAACATATCCCATATTGATATATACGAGAAGAAGATTGGTGCTGTCTTTATTTGATTGCAAGATTCTGATTGCTTCCTGGTAGCTTTTTACTGCATTTTCAAGGTCATAGATTTTTGAATAATCGAGCCCCAGTGTTATAAGGTCGGAGCCAAACGATTTCTCAGTACTTTCTTTCAATACTCCCAACGCCAATAATTTTTGCATTTTTTCATAGGCGATTATACTTTCAAGATATTTCCCTTTTATGTTTTGGGCATATCCATCGAGGTGTAATGTCCAGTATTGTATTTCAGGAGAGGTAAACTGGGAAGCTTCTTTCTTTAATATCTCTAATTCGTTGGCTGCTGAATCAAGAAGGTTTTCACCATAAAGGGCTTCAATATAATCGTAGTGGTTCCAGAATCGAAGGCTGTCGTTTTTCTCCGCTTGGTAAGCTTTGTATAGCCGCTCCTTCTTATTAGAATTCTGGGCATAAGTATTTTGGTATGTAATTACAAGAAAGAGAAGCACCGCCAGTTTTCTCATATCAATGATTTGAAGAAGCGTTGTAGACTATATTCCTACAAATGTACACAGGTATGGATTGCCAAAAAATAGACCCTTCGGGGGATTGCTTACAATTTGAGGAAGGGGAATATTTGCATATCGGTTTACCAGACCCTGACAAATTTGATTAAATAAATTATTATGAAAAAGAAATGCTTTATTCCCGGAGTGGTGGCTATTATTCTTTGTTTTCTTTTTGGACAGGTTGCAGCTCAAAACATAGGTATTGGCAATAACAATCCGGGTTTCAAACTCGACCTGAGTGGCCGGTTAAAGATAAGGGGTGGGCAGGGATCTATTGCTAGTGCCGGTATCTGGTTAGGAGGAATAAACAGTGACTCAGCCCTGAACAAGGCTTTTATGGGAATGGCCAGTGATTCAATCGTAGGGTTTTATGGTGAATTAGGAGCAGGCTGGTCTTTGAATATAAATGCTATTAATGGACGGGTAGGGATAGGCAATTTAAACCCCTCATTTCCTCTTTCATTTAGTGACCAAGCAGGTGATAAAATATCATTATATCGGGAAGGAAATGGTAATTATTATGGAATGGGCATTGGTAATTCAACCTTACAAGTTATAACACCTAGTAGTAATTCAGATATTGTTTTAGGGATAGGCCTTAGTAACAGTCTTACAGAGAATATGCGGGTAAAAGGAAATGGAATTGTAGGAATTGGTTCTACAAATCCTTTGCTTGCCGGACTGGTAGTTGACAAGAAAGTAGGCGCCACAAATGCCAGATGCAAGTACTACTCTACGGGTGTAGTAATTTAGAATCTTCATTCTCCTGTATTGGGTTTGCAAGTTATTACAATGGTTCAAGAAAAATATTGCTACAGGGTATAGTGGGTATATTGGTGTAGATCCTACAAGCGGTGGTATGCAGTTTTCGGTTTCCAATGCTGCTGCAAACGCAAACGCTACGCCTACTGTAAATACAGGAATTTTAATATCGCCTGCTGGTAATATCGGAATTGGCATTACTGACCCGGTTTATAAATTGGATATAGCCAGCCGTATTCGTATAAGAGGTGCTGCAGGATTTACTGCAGGGCTTTGGCTGAATAATGAGAGCAATACAGCTATCCCAGCTTTTATTGGGATGCAGAATGATAATAAGGTTGGATTTTATGGTGCTGGTGTAGGTTGGAACCTGACGATGGACACACAGAATGGAGCTTTATTTGTTGGTGACAATGCGGGTACTTCAGGCCAGGTGTTGATAAGCAGGGGTAATAGTCAGAGTCCTATCTGGAGTAATACTTCAAATTTGCTAAAATCATATGTAGTTCAAGGAGTTGGCCCATTGCAAGGGGCACTTACTACAAGTACCTATCAGGATATACCCTATAATACACTTTATTTAATCAAATTTGAAATAGCTATGGTATCTGTTAATGCACATTTTGCTATTAATGGAAACACAAATTGTTTGGTTTGTGCTCCCGGCGGCGCTGATATACTTATAACACTTGAGAGTACCGTGTTGCCCTGCAGCTCAGGTTATAGCTTATTTATATCCTATGCTAAGAGATAATAGTTACCAGTCTTATATGGACGCATCCGTTGCTAATTATGTATGCGACATAACACCTGGGAACTATACCATTAAGGCTAAAGCTAAAAACCTATGTTAACATGAGTAATGTTGATATAGGCTGCAGACAACTATCTGCCATTGTTGTGCCAAGGTGATCTAATACATTTTTATTGTAATAGCAAAGCTTCTGGGAAGTTATATTTTAACTATGATCAAATGAGGATAAAAAGATTTATAAAAATCAAAGTTATTAATCATTTTTAATTGTCATGTTTTCAGTTTATTGATTAATACTTGTATTAGCAAGAAAAAATTAAAACACTAACGGGTCGGTGGGTAGGAACTTATGGTAATAATGAAAAAAACGAACCCTATTATTTTTCATTTTCATTTAATGAAGATAGTACAGTAACAACTTATACAGCATATAATAAGATTTATGGACATGGGAAATATAAGTTGGTAAAAGATACGCTCAGCCTTACATATAGAGTTGATAATGATGTACAGCAATATGAATGTACCGGCATTTATAATGACAGTACCCGGATGTTAAGTGGAACATGGCGCAGGATCAGCGATGTAGGAACAAGATATAAATATACCCAAAAAGGAAAGTGGATAATGAAGCCTGAACGATAAATGGCCCTCGGGGCCAATGCCAGGATTTGTCTGAGCTGTACAACCAGTGATTATTCAAACGATATATGATGTTTTAAAGAAACCATTACAATATGAAAAGAATATATTTCACATTACTCCTTTTCATCTTTATTGATGATGGCCAGGCGCAAACCAACTTCGATATTTTTACTTATAAAGCACCTCCTGGGTTTACTCTAGTTGATAATAAAGGGCCCTTGTATTATAAAAAAACGGAAGGCAAAAATTATTGCCAGTTATTTATATACGCTGCAACAAACGGGCAAAAAGATGTAGAAAAAGATTTTAGTAAGAACTGGGATTTTTTTGCCAGAAATCCTTCACAAAAAGTAGGCGACCCAGACACAAAAGAGAAAGATACCATTAATGGATGGCAAACCGTATTTGGCGCTGCAAAAGGAGCATTTAATAAACAGCTTTTCGCCATCACTGTTTCTACATTTACAAAAGATAATATCACCTATTTTATAGCAGCTGTTTTCACCGATAAAAAATTCATACCCATTGCACAGGAATTTATTGCCGGAGTAATTCCTAATGAAGAAAAAATGGTGAAGACACAAAGCAAACCACCTGTACAGGAAGTAACCGCTGGAAACATAAAGCCGGCTAGTAGTAATGGCATTACAAAATTTAATACAACATTTGATGATGGGTGGTTTTCTACTGCTATGGAAAATTATGTAAAGGTTACAAAGGCTGGTACAGAAGTGCGGCTGCATTTTATTGATAAAGCAATGGATGATGCAATGCCCAATACTGTTGAATCGCAGGAATATTATTGGTACAAATATGTAATACCCTATTTCACTATCAGCAATCCACAAAAATGGAGCGGTGTAGAGTATCCTGTTATTTATTTTATGGAAGCCGATGCTGTTGATAAAAAAACAGGCCGGCAGTGTTATGTGGCTATCAAAGTGGTATATGGAGGCGGTGCCAGGCCGGTTGTAATCATTGCTCCTAACCGGGAAAGCTATCGGAAGGAGTTCCCACATCCAAATGACATAAATAAGATGCTTAACTATAACAAGTTTGCCGTAACAGCCAATGATATTATTGGCACCTGGAAAGGAAGTGGTGGAGGTGGAGTAGAATATTACAATGCTTATTCAGGTACTTATGCCGGCATGAGTGCAGTTTCATCAACTGATGAATTTACTTTTAACAGCGATGGCACTTATAGCAGTATGTACCGTTCTGCAAATATAAACAATGGCGGTACTCAGTTTGGCGGACAGGATTTTAAAGGACCTTTTCTGTAACTGACTGGAGCGTTACTGCGAGCAATCGTTACAAAGGGAAAACAACAACATACAAAGCTCAACTCATAGCAGTTAAAGGTGGTTATCTGCTTTATATGGAAGATGCAGATAACGCTTCTATGAATTATACTTTATTTAAAGCAAAATAAAACATCATAATTATGAAACATGCTGTTATATGCCTGGTTTTACTCATCAAAATACAAATAGGCTTTACACAGGAAAGACCTTATGTTCAATTTAACTATACACTTCCTGAATCGTTTCAAACCGCTTATGAGACCGACAAGTTACTTGTGTATAACAAAGAAAAAAAGATTTGTGTAATCATTTATTCGCCTTACAAAGCAGGCAGCAATATTGCTGAAAATTTTATACAGCTATGGAATACGCCACAAAAAAACATAGAGGGATATTTTGGAGGTGATGTGTATAAAAGAAACACTACGAAGGTTAATGGGTATCAAATGATGAGCGGAGAGTTGGAAGGAGAATCAAACAGCCAGGTATTTAAAAAAACAATTCAATTGTACCAGGATGGGAATAGTTGTAATGCCGTAATTGCATTTGTTGATAAGGAAACAAACGAACAGCTTCAGTCATTCTGGAAAAGCCTGCAAATTATTCAAAAAGCAATTCCGCTTACCCCGCTTGAACGTTCCTATAATTGGTACAAAGCCTTACGTGGAGCCGATGCTTCAAACAGTTCCATACAAACGTATCAATCCCAAACAGCAATCAACTTTACAGGTTTTTATGCTGCATCGCAAACCCATTTACAAAGGCTGGGCGACAGTTTATTTTATTTACGGGAATTGCCTAACCTGGAAACAATTTATATTGGGCAAACGAGATTTACAGATGCTGCAGCAATGAACATAGGCTTACTTCCGGCCATTAAACAGGTGCTAAGTATTGACCAGGGCTTTGCGATACCTATTACCAATGCTGGATTTGTGGGTATGAGCAGGGCCGGTACCCTTGAGATAATTGATTTAAGAGCCGTTGACATACCGGGAGCTACAGATGCAAGTTTGGCACAACTTTCCAGGTTAACAAGATTGCGAAAACTCATTGTTAGCAGGGCAACAGCGGTCACGATAAATGGTATAGAGCAGCTCACCCCATTAAAACAATTGCAGGAGCTAAATCTGTCTTACTGTTCAGTTAGCGATACAGATATTCCCCGGCTTACAGCAGTAATTCAACAACTACCGGCATTACGAACTTTATTTTTACAAACTACCGGTATTACTGAGGCTGGTGCTACCCAATTGCGGCAAGCATTTCCGGCACTTACCCTTTATCGTTAAAAGACAAAAGTTAATAGAATGAAATTATTAATAAATATCCTCTTTGCTTCTTTACTACTTTTTACAAATTCACTCTACGCACAAAAAACTATTGATGAAGAAAAAGTAAATAAAGCTGTGGTGTTGATGAAAAAAATGCAAAACAACCTGGCGACATGCAAAGCATCCTTACCGAAATGCAAGCATTGAAACTCAACAGCGCCGAGAATAAGGAAGCAAGAGAGAGGATGCAAAAAAATGCAATAAATCAGGCAGTAGAAATAAAGAAGCAGGTAACTGCTAAGGGCGGAATTACCGAAAAACAAATTAGTGAGTTCAAAGAAAATAAAGACCGTATTGTTCCTGTAAGAGATGATAACAGAATTAATGCAGTGCTTAAAAGAGATTTAAGTGATGGCGAACTAAAAAATTATTGCAAAGCTGTATTTGAAGCAGTAAAAAAGGAGATGAATGCTACTGCAGTTTCGCAGGCAGAGACCATCTATGCAAAACTAAAGGCAAAATATCCATCCACGGCTGCTATGGGGAATGGGGCCATTAGTTGTTATTTATATAATCTTACCCAGCAAAGTATTTACATCATGGGCAAAGTGTGCAGTCTGGATGCAGGCGATGACAATAATTTAAACAACTACGCCGCATTGCTTACCAACCACGGTGTGGAGCAGGGAGCTATACCTATCTTAAATTATCTCAACAGAAAATATGCTAAAAGCCCTGTGGTACTGAGCAATCTTTCGGTAGCATGGATGGGATTGGGGGATTTTAAAACGGCAGAAAAATATGCCGACAGTTGTATTCGCTTTTTTCCTGGTAATGCAGCGCAAGCACATTATGTAAAAGCTATTGTAAAGGAAAGCGAAGGCAACAGGCAGAGTGGGATTGAAGAAATGAAACAAAGCATCGGCGAAAGTTACAGTGCAGAAAAAGAAAGTATACTTAGAAAAATGGGTGGAAAGCTTGCAGCATTTGACGTTAAGAAAAAGTTGCCGGCAGATGCCTTGGGTTTATCTAAATTTAATTTTCCTACTCTGCCAAAAAGCTACGAAGCAGCAGTGAACGCTACACTCGAATGGCGAACTTATTACAAAAATTTAGAAAGCAGTATAAAAGACCTGGAAATAAAAACAGAACGGCTTAAAAAAGTGTATGATGCAAAAACAACAGCAGATGCAAAAGCAGTCATCGATTTTGCCAAACAAAAGAAAGGCATTACTTATGCTTTTGCCTTCAAAAACAATACTAACCAGAGCTGGAATAATTTTTATCAATTACTAGATGAAGATTTTGTAAAGAAAGAAGAACAGTTAATGAAAGAAGTAAGGCAGATTACTGATAAAAACAGCAAAATGCTGGATGAACTGGATAAGAAAATAAAAGGAGAGCTGGCAAAACGTTTTGAGCAGGATGCGTTGGGCAAGAAATTTACGGATGCGGAAGCATGCAATGCCTATAAGGAAGCGTATGACAACTATATGCTACCTGCCAATACAACGTTTGAAAACTTTTACTTAAAATATATAGAGCATAAAAGAAAAATGACCAATGAACTGGTATATGCAGGCAAACAGTTTATGGATAAAGAGTATTATGACTATTATACAAGCAACGCAAAGCTGCAGTTTTTATACGCCTTGCAATCGGTGAGTTTTGAAATGCCGAACTACACGCCAGTATTGGGTGGATATGGATCCGCATGCATCAACGTAAAAACAAATTCATTTACAAATAAAGGCATGGCAAACTGGAATGATTTGAATTGCGGTAACAAATGGGAAATGAAACTACCTGGGAGTGAAGTTTCAACAGACTGCAATAAAATTACGTTCAAGTTTGACATACTTATTGCTGAAGGTTCTTACAGCGAGGATTTGTTTACCGGCCAATGGACAAACATGAGTTTAGAAATAGGCGTAGGCATTGGATCAAAAAAAGTTACTGATAAATTGGGTGTGGAAGTAGGTGGCATAGGTGCAGAAGTGGGCGCATTCATTGAAATTGATAGATCAGGCATAACAGATTATGGTGGAAAAGGAAAGGTTGGTTTGGAAGGAGGAGATATTACCCTTGTTGGTGCGGAAGGAAAAATATCGTTAAAATCCGGCAAACCATCTTTTGAAGTAAAATCCGATATGAGTAAGGCCAGTGTAAGTTATAAATAAAATGTATGAACAGTTTTAAAAAAATACTTGTATTACTTACTGTTTTTATTTATTGTAAAAGCAGTGCACAAATTAACTGCAACACTCTTGATATAAACAGAGTGCCTGGTAAATGGGTATGGCAAAAAGGAGGATACGGTACCCAGTGGCAGTATGGTGAGCCTATTCGAAAAGAAATGCAACGTATTATGCCGGTTGCATTGGATGGTTTACATGCAACCAACAGTATTGCTTTTGGAGACATTCCAGCTATTCCTAATACTAATACAGCTCCAAAGTATTACGAGTATTATCTTATGCTGAAAAAATTCGAATGCCTGAAAGGTTATAACATAGTACAACCAGAGGGGGAAACTGGCTGCTGGGTATATTTTGTTGTCAATAGTATTTTCCAGGGAGGAGCTTCTTTTCAGGATGGATTGAACTTTGGGTATTATGCAAATGAAGGGGGCATGTATCCAGGAGATTTTTATACACAAAAGGATGCCAGCGGAAACAGGATTCTGTATGTAAGCACATTTTCTAAAACCAATCAAAAAAGAGGCTACTTTTTTTCTGATAAAGACAGGCTTCCTATTCGGAAAATAAGCTGGAAGGAATTGATAATGTCATATTATACTTTTTACAAATAAGGAAATGACAGGTAAACTTACTTACATCAGGGAAGGAATTATAAAAAATGAGAAAGAATTAACAACCACTAAATATGAGGATACAAAAAAGTACCTGAATAATTTGATTAGTGATCGTAAGAAGGAAGTATTGAAATTAGAAGAAGAAAAAAATATTCTGCAGAACTGGTACAACAGTATTCTAAGCCACAAAAAAATAAATGAATTGGCCTATGTGAACAAAAGTTATTTGCAGAAAGAGGGAATAAGTGAATTATTAAACAGTAGTAATGTTGCAGGAACATATCCGGTTTGGATTGAGGATATTGACTTTTTTGATTTAAAAAAACCAAAAGACCAACCTCAGTCTATATATTTTTCTCTAAGAAGACAGGATGAAAATCTTCCCAAGAAGAATTTCATGGATTTGGTGTTTAGTCAGTTTAATATGGATGTAATATGTAAAATGGTGGGAGAAGCCCCCAAAAGACCGAACGCAATTAATAATATTAATGTTTCATTGCAGGAAGCTAAACCTGAAACTAAATCAAACCAGGTTGGTGTCGCTTCTTATGTATATGAATTTATTAAAAACCCAATAAATCAATTTCCGGCTACTTGGAATGGTATGAAAAATAGTACAGTACTGGAATATGAAAATAGGAACTGGCTGGCTTTTACTAAAGATGGGTATTGCTATCCGAAACAGTTTAATAAAGAAATAAAGGACAATTTCAGTCTTTCCTTTGACCTGGGCTGGAATAAGGATATTTCTTACAACAGCGGCTTGTTCACAGTAAACCTTTGCGAAGTTGAGTACGATAATTCCAGTGAGGCCTATAAGCTGGATGGTAATCAGAAAATGTATATGAGTCTATATGATGGCTATGCAGGTAACTTTAATCGTGTCATTTGCTGGTTTGATCCTTACTGGAATGGGGGAGGAACCCTTACTGTATATTCATATAACAAAAATGAAACCCTGGTCTTCAATAAACGAATTACATTACCTGACTTCTATCTTACAAAGAACAACCATAAAGTTGTCTTAAGTAGAAAAGCAAACTCATTGCTTGTTGATGTCGACGGTCGCAGAGAAGCTGAATGGGACGCTGTATTCATTCCTTCAATAAAATATAACCTTTGCACTTTTAGCCGCTACAAAGGCAATAATAGTGATAATAAGAAGGATGTTTTTTATCTCAACAACATCAACCTAAACTACTAACCTGTATTTTCTTCCGGTCTTTCGGACTTTCGGTCTTTCCGACTATTTTACACTACTTTATTCTCAACAGCCCAACGTATTAACAACGCCGTATTTTTCATATTTAACTTTCGCATCAGATTCTTCCGGTGCGAATCAACTGTACTTAAACTGAGATAAAGTTTATCTGCAATCTGTGGATTTGTTAAACCTTCAGCAATCATTCCTAATATCTCTTTCTCTCTTCTTGTAAGGATAGGGATTTCCTTAACTGTATCTGCTGCATCTTTTAAGGTTTGTGCTACATCATGACTCAGGAATAGTTTCCCTTTCATGGCTGTATGGATGGCTTCTACCAATTCTTCTTTAGATGCATTCTTCAGTAAGTAGCCGCTGGCACCCTGGTCCATCATAGAATCGATATAACTGAATTGATTGAAAGTACTTAACCCCAGGATGAAGATATCGGGATATTGTAACTTAACATCGCGACATAATTCAACACCAGACTGCCCAGGCATATTTATATCCATCAGAATAACATCCGGTTTCCTATCCTTAATAAACCGCAAGCATTCTATGCCTGCTGAAGCATATCCTATTAACTCTATATCCGGCTCGTTTTGTAATAATGTCCGAATGCCCTCTATCACCATCAGGTGATCATCTACAATGAAGACGCTTATCTTATTCATAGATCAATTTCTATATTTACAGAGGTTCCCTTTCCAGCTTCTGATTGAATATCCACTTTACCCTTGATATAAGCCAGACGATTTTTGATATTAGCCCAGCCAATTCCTTCAGAAAGTTCAAGAATAGAAGGATCAAACCCTCTGCCATTATCTTCAACAGTGATCAATAGTTTCTGATTTTCATTGCTTGCCTGCACTACAGCTTCAGAAGCAGCCGCATGCTTCAAAATATTATTCAATAATTCCTGTATTACCCTGTAGATAGTGATACTGGTTGTACTTGGTAAAGAGAGTTGATCCATTTCATAGGATTGGTATACGACCTTCAATCCTGCTTTGTTATTTAATCCTGCACAGAAATCACGAATAGCAGCATCCAGCCCAAATTTTTGTAATGACTCAGGCATCATATTATGAGCCACTCTCCTGAATTCATTGATAGAAGTATCCAGCAGGTTTAATCCTTTTTCAAACCGTTGAAGGTTTTCCGGTGTCATGATAATGGTGTCTTTCATATCGCTAAAAGAATGTTTTATGCCAGATAAGAGACCGCCAAGACTATCATGCAGATCTCTTGCTAATCGGCTTCTTTCTTCTTCCTGTCCTTGTAATATGGCCGCAGCGCCAGTAATTTTCTATCATTCTCTAATTCAACAATGCGTTTTTGTTGCAGCACTTTTCTTTGTTGCAGGTTTCTGAAAATTAGAAATCCTATAATTATGGTTGCGGCTAATAAAATCAGTAAGATGAGATTCTGGATTTCTTTATTTCTTGTTTTTTCCTGCTCTATTGTCAACTGCTGCTCTTTTTTTGCCAGGGAATATTTTATTTCCATTTCCTTGGTCTTGCGTAATACTTTTTCACCAGTAATATTATTTCTTATCGAATCTGCTTTTAGGCTCCATTCCTGAAATGCAGCAACATTCCCAGTAGCTAATTGAATAGCAGCTTTACTTTCAAAGGCTTTGAGTAAGAAGGTCGGTAAGGTTTTTTCAGTTGCCAGGTGATAGAGACTGTCATTGTATTGCGCAGCTAATACATTATCCTTTTTGTGAAATAATAAGCAGTCCAACCTTCATATGCCAATCCCAGGGTTCTTGCATCTTGATTCTGCCTTGCCAGAATGATTACTTCTTCCAGTAAAGGAGCGTTTTCTAAAACTTTACCTGTTTTCGTGTTGAGTGCAGCTAATCCAAGTAATATTCCCGTTAAAAGGTTATATTCTTTTGTCAACTGAGCTATTTGACGAGCTTCCTTGAAATATGTAGCGGCGCTATCATAGTGTCGAAGCCTTACATAAGCGTTAGCACTATTTAAAAGTGAAGGACCAAGGCTTAGTGTATCGTTTATGCTTCGAGCTAGTTTTTCCCCTTTGTGGCAATATTCTAGTGATAACTCATATTGTTCGAGATTTAAATAAATGGTAGCGATATTGCTATAAAGTACTGATTTGAAGTATGCATTACCTGAGTTTTCAATATATGGTCTAGCTTTTATGTAGTAATCCAGTGCCAGTTCGTTTTGTTGGTTATATAGGTAGGTGTTCGCAGTATTGTTCAGTGTTTTCCCTAAAGCAATAGGATCGTTCAGCTTTTCAGCTATTGTTATTCCTTCAAGATTCAGTGCTAAGCTTTCATCGAATTTCCCCTGTATACTCAGGATATAGGAATAATCTGCTATATACCGAAGCCTTCCATAAGAATGCTTCAATTGTTGGCTCAATGCACCTGCTAACTTATAATAAAAAATAGAGGAGTCTGGTTGGTTAGTTTCATATTGCTCACCGAGCTGAAGAAGGGTAAAGACTTTTGACGTATCTTCTTTCGACTTCGATAAAACCTTTTTAAGACTATCAATTGCAGAATTGTTCTGTGTAAATGTTTGCTTTGGAAGAAGAAATAGTGCTGAAAACAATATGATATTAATAAAACGAAATCCAGGGTAGTTATTACCAGGGCCTTTTACACAGCGCTTATAAATATTATATCGGGGAATGCCTGAAATCATTTTACATTATATGTTCCTGTGATAAATGAATATACAAAATCCCCTCAGGATTTGTGGCAAATATGAAAGATAATAGATAGTCCACCTATAGACCCTTCGGGGGATATTTCATCTCTTAAAAATAGCTGGTAATTGAGAATCTTTCAGGATTTCCAACTAATTCAACCCTTCGGGGGATTGTACAGGCAGGGTAACTATGGCAATTTTGTTCCGTTAACCTGATTTTATCAATTCTCAACTTATCTGATTATGAAGAAGAAATTACTCCTTTTGCTTATGTCAACTGTTATTGTCTTGTCAATCCAGGCCAAAGTTTGGCGGGTGAATAATACAGCTAATTCCAGGCCTGATTTCATTTCCCTTCAGGCAGCTGTAGCAAATGCTTCAGTGGTAAATGATGATACTGTTTACATTGAAGGCTCAGTAACTCCCTATAACTCTTCATTCACAATGAATAAACGCTTAGTTGTCATTAGTACTGGCTACTTCCTTAGTGGAGCAACAGGTAATACCGGTTTACAGGCAAATTCAAATACAGCTTTAGAACATAGCGCTATATTTATTGACTCACTGGCTTCTGGTTCAAAATTCATTGGATTTGCTCAGGGTGCAAGCGGTTTTTTTTATATCACTCCTGGAACAGATAATATCACTTTGGAAAGAAGTCAGGTGCAACTTTATTTCTCTGGTCCGCTTCATCCACTTTCGTTCGTTTGTCAAATTGGACAATCAGTAAATGCTATATCACTTATTGGCAATGGCCTGCAGCCTTTTATGCTGAAAATTTATCCCTTACCAATTGCATTCTTACCGGCACCAATCAAATTGTGCCAGGAAATATTATTAGTGCTCTAGTTCGTAATAATTTATTTTATAACGTACCTGTTATTTATGGTAATTCTTATTTTGCAAATAACATCCTGGTTACTACTTTTGACTGTTGATCTTTCTTTAAGTACCGTAAAAATTGTATTGCAACAGGGCAATTTGCTTCCTGCAGGAAGCGGAAATCAAAATAGTGTTCCTCTAAATAGTATTGTAGTTGGGTTTTCAGGTAATAGTACAGATGGCCAGTTTCAATTAAAAGCCGGGTCGCCTGCTTTGGGTGCCGGAGAAACAGTAAGCGGTGTTACGCCAGACTGCGGACCTTTTGGAACATCTGATCCATATCGTTTAAGTGGTATTCCTCCTATTCCAACTATCTATAGTTTGACTGTCCCGGTTTCTGTGCCAAGTTCTAATACTTCTATGACTATTACAGTAAGTGCCCGTTCCAACAATTGATTTCTTTACCTATTTAATTGTTTCTTATGAAACGTATTATTGCTATGATACTTTTGTTGGGAGGGTTCAGTAATCTGAACGCCCAAACACCTTATCCCTCAGCACCACCTGCTGCATCCAATATCACACGAATCGAATATTTTATAGATACTGATCCAGGAGTGGGTAATGCAACAGCATTTTCAATAACTCCACAAACAAATATTAATAATTTTAGTAGCTCAATAGATTTGACTGGTCCGGGTTATGGCTATCATCGATTGTTTGTAAGGGTTAAAGATGCTGATGGCCGATGGGCCTTTTGGAACAATAGTTTCTTTTCTTATATAGTTGTACCTGTTTACCCCAATGCTCCTGCTGCTGCTGTAAATATTAATAAGTTGGAATATTTTATCGATGCTAATCCTATTCCAGGTACTGGTGTTGACGTGCCAATTACTCCAGGAACTACTATTGCAAACCAATCAATAGTCGCAGATATTTCTGGTCTTACAAAAGCCGCTCATACTTTTTATGTTATGGTTAGAGATGAAAATGGCCGCTGGTCATTGACCAACTTTTCCCTGTTCAGTAATGCTTCAATTTCCAATTACCCAACAGCGCCTGCAGCTGCAACCGCTCTCCAACAAATGGAGTATTTCATAGATGATGACCCGGGATTGGGAAATGGGACACCTGTTTCATTTGCTTCTTCAACAGATGTATCCGGTCTTTCAGTAAATGTTGATCTTACTGGCTTAGCCGACGGCACCCATAATTTCTTTATACGTAGCCGTAATAATCCCTGGAGTCATACCAATATCGTATCCTTCTTGAAAGGGGCTGGACTACCTGTTAAGTGGTTGTTTGTTCAGGGAGAATGGAAGAACGACCAGGCATTGCTACAATGGGCTACCAGCTTTGAAGAACAAACAAGTCATTATGAAATTGAACAGAGCGCGGATGGAGCTGTATTTAAAAAGATTGGAACACTGAAAGCTGCTGGTAGCAGTACCGTGAGAAAAGACTATCAGTTTACGGATATTTCTCCGGTAAAAGGATGGAATTATTACCGCATTCGGCAAATAGATATGGATGGTAAATCATCTTACTCCAAAGTAATTACCTTGCTAAACCGTAAAGAGCTGTCTCAGCCATTGCTATATCCAAACCCAGCTCATAACCAGCTCTATATTGAATTGCCCGCATCTAAAGGATATGAGAAGATACAAGTATTCAATAGTAATGGACAATTACAATATGCAGGTAAAATCAGTAATGGACAAACCTACATGCTCCTTGATATCAGTCAATATGCATCAGGTTCTTATCTGGTTCAATTAAAAGGAGCCAAGGAGACCCATGCGCTTCGTTTTGTAAAATCGCAGTGATAAGGATTTTCTCTCTTCATACACATAGGGGTGCCGAAATTTTTGGCCCCCTTTTATTATGCTGAATGCTTAGGCCTCTGCACAAAACAGCCAATTCAAGCTGAGTTCCGACCTCAGGTTGAACCTATATTCCTTTATTCAAGCTCTATATACATCCCACTTCAATCAACACTCCTCCATTAGTAAGCTTTTCCTGCCGCAGGCTGGAAAAGATCTGCGAAATTTTCTCATACCAACCATCTTTAAAATAAAAAAACAAACATCCCCATCCGCGCCCTCCCCGATATCCGCGGGAGAAATACTACCCCCACCAAATAAAGCGATATAAAAATTCCAAACCCGAACCCAGCACTTATAACCTAAAACCCATAACTTCAGAAAAACCGCATTATGAGAAATTCTGCTTTACTGCTTTTCACATTCTTTCTTGTACTCTTGCGAACAAGAAGCAGCTACAAAACATCTGATTCTACCTCAGTAACTGTAAAGGATTACCTGAATTACGGAGACACTGGCGTTCAATCTGGCGGTGTAAAAATGATTCCCATTGAAACCCCTGTTGGTAAATTCAAAGTATGGACAAAGCGATTCGGTAATAACCCCCGAATAAAAATCCTTTTACTACATGGCGGTCCTGCTATGACACATGAATACATGGAATGCTTTGAAAGCTACTTTCCAAAAGAAGGATTTGAATTCTACGAGTATGACCAATTAGGTTCTTATTATTCTGATCAACCCACCGATAGCAGTCTCTGGACCATCGATCGTTTTGTTGAAGAAGTAGAGCAGGTGCGTGTAGCATTAGGAATGAATAAAGACAATTTCTTCTTACTCGGAAATTCATGGGGTGGAATGCTTGCCATGCAATATGCACTCAAATATCAGTCGAATCTGAAGGGGATGCTGGTTTGCAATATGATGGCCAGTTGCCCTGAATATGGTAAGTATGCCGATAATGTACTCGCAAAACAATTTGATCCAAAGGTATTGGCAGAAATAAAAGCATTAGAGGCAAAAGGCGATTTCGCTAATCCCCGTTATATGGAACTGCTGATCCCGAATTTCTATAAACAACATCTTTGCCGTCTGGAAGAATGGCCCGATGGCTTTAACCGTACAATGAAACACGCAAACGGAGTAGTCTATACAATGATGCAAGGGCCCAGTGAATTCGGTGTTGGAGGAAGACTTGCCAATTGGGATGTCAGTAAAAGATTGCCTGAAATAACTGTCCCCACATTAATGGAAGGTGCCAAATACGATACCATGGATCCAGAATATATGAAGTGGATGAGTACACAAGTGAAGAATGGCAAGTATCTGTATTGCCCTAACGGCAGTCATCTTTCTATGTGGGATGATCAGAAAGTATTTATGGAGGGAGTCATTAGTTTCATTAAGGAAGTAGATGCTTCTAAGTAGTCCGGAATTCCTAGTGAGAAGTCCGGAAGTCCGACGCGTTTGAATTTTATAAATTAAGAAATTTAAGTCCGCGGCCTCTGAATTTCGGATATACCTAAATTAAAGTCCGGAAGAAAATACAAATACAGGGAGAATTGTAGTAGATGGTAAGGAGAATACAGTCTAAAACTTCAGAGGCCGCGGAGACGCAGGAAATACCTCTGCGTCTCCGCGTCTCTGCGGTTATTTTTTCAATTTAATGAAGAACGAAATAATAGAGACCTACTTCCTTACTACCATTCTCCCCTACTTTCGAATTACTCAACAGTTGAAATCTTCAAAACGTTAGTTGGTAAGTGTAGGTGTATCGGCGTACTACCTGTATTCACCACCACATCTCCCGAATGAATGAATCCTCTTTCTTTCAAGATTTGAATTTGGTCGGTGATGATAGAGTCGAGACTTTCTTCTTCGTCATAGAAAAAGGCACGAACACCCCAGCTTAAGCTAAGTTGGTTTACAAGGGCTCTTTCCTTTGTGAAGATATAAAGCGGACAACGGGGACGATAGCTACTAAGCATGAATGCTGTATAACCACTTTGAGTCATACCTATCAGTGCTTCAGCCTTAGTATCGTTCGATAATTTACAGGCATTATAACAGATAGCATCGCTGATGAAAGAAGGAGAGTGGGGTTGGGGAACCAAATCCTCTTCACGATCATAACGATACTCGGTTTTTTCTACTTCCAGAATGATCTTGCGCATGGTTTCAACAACGAGAACAGGATGTTTACCTGTTGCTGTTTCACCACTTAACATCACCGCATCAGCGCCTTCCAATACCGCATTGGCAACGTCAGTTATTTCACTACGGTTAGGTTTAACGCGATCCATCATACTTTCCATCATCTGGGTAGCAACAATTACCGGCTTAGCACGGTGAAGACATTTCCTGATGATATCCCGTTGAGCCATTGGAACTTTCTCAACTGGCAATTCAACGCCGAGGTCACCACGGGCAACCATCACACCATCAGATTCAAGTATGATATTTCGAAGATCAAGCAGAGCAGAAGGCATCTCGATTTTGGCAATTACCTTGCTCTTACTTTTCCTGTCGTTCAGTCTTTTCTTCAGGTCAATGATATCATCCACTTTACGAACGAAAGAAAGAGCGATCCATTCTACTTCTTTACCTATGATAAAGTCAAGGTCAATAAGATCTTTCTCGGTTAATGCAGGAAGTGAGATAGCCGTATCAGGAAGGTTTACTCCTTTTTTTGGAGAAAGGATACCACCATAAGTAACTTTCACTTTTACTTCACCAGCAGCCGTGATTTCTGTTACTACCACCTCAAGCTTACCATCATCAATCAATATTTTATTACCGGGCTTTACATCTTCGTGCAGGTTAGGATAAGAAACATATATCTTTTCCTTCGTACCTACCACTTTCTCTTTTGAAGTGAAAGTGAGTATATCGCCTGGTTCTATATTAATTGCACCATTCTCTATTTCACCAACCCTGAGTTTAGGACCCTGTAAGTCAGCCAGAATAGCAATATTGTATGGTTCTTTCTTATTGAGTTCGCGTATGTACTCGATGATTCTGGATTTGTCTTCATGAGTACCATGAGAGAAGTTGAGTCGGAAGATGTTTACGCCAGCCCTTACCAGCTCAAGTAATTTTTCATATGTGTCGCATGCAGGCCCTACGGTGGCTACAATCTTTGTACGATGTGTACTATGTTTGATACCTGCTTCTTTATTCATTTCTTCGTGCAGGTACTTGGTCAGGTCTTTTGCCATGTGTGTTGACAGTTTAGTTGATTAGGAGGCCAGAATCTTAACAATCTTCAGCCATTCGTCGCTGATTTTCTGTTTGGCTTTCACGGCTTTTTCAAGGGGTGTGTAACTCATTTTATTGTTTACAATTCCCACCATAACGTTATTTCTATGTTCGATCAAACATTCAACGGCATGGTATCCCATACGACTGGCAATAAGCCTGTCCAAACAGCTTGGGGAACCACCGCGTTGTATATGTCCTAAGATACAAACCCTGGTTTCTGCTAATGGCAACCTGTTGGTTACAACTTTTGCAACTTCATCAGCACCACCGAAACCATCGCCTTCCGCAACAACGATCAGGTTTACGAGTTTTTTTCTTTTTTCTTTCTCGAGTAATGAATCTACTAGTTCTTCGATATCTGTTTTCCTTTCAGGAATCATGATATTTTCAGCACCGGTAGCAATGCCACTATGAAGGGCGATATAGCCAGCATCACGTCCCATTACTTCAATAATGAAAAGACGATCATGTGCATCAGCTGTATCCCTGATTTTATCAATAGCTTCAACGGCTGTATTTACGGCTGTATCGAAACCGATAGTGAAGTCAGAGCCAGCGATATCCTTATCGATAGTTCCTGGAATACCTATACAAGGGATATCATATTCGCGGCTGAAAATATCAGCGCCACGGAAGGATCCATCTCCCCCGATGATAACCAGTCCATCAATGCCATGTTTCTTCAGATTCTTATAGGCTATAGCACGTCCTTCTTTTTCAAAGAATTCTTTGCATCTGGCTGTTTTAAGGATAGTACCACCACGTTGAATGATATTGGCTACGCTACGTGAGTGCATAGGAACGATATCATCATCGAGCATACCAGAGTAGCCGCGCATGATACCATACACTTCAAGACCATGATAAATACCGGTACGAACTACTGCCCTGATAGCGGCATTCATTCCTGGAGCATCTCCCCCAGAGGTTAGTACTCCAATTTTTGTTACTTTATTTGCCATGAATGAAAAACGTTCAAAATTATTACAATGATTGGCAAGAATCGTTTGATAAAATTCAATGTTCTTATAAAAGCGCCCAAAATTAAGGTTTTGTTTCGATAATACCCCCGAGGCGGGGCCAATGGGTAAAATAGGTTGAGAATCATGGAGTAGTGAACGAACAGTTGTTCGTTGTAGGGTACAATTGTATGTTACAACTGGAGATGTCATCCTACCCCCCGGATGCCATCCTGGGGGGTGGATGGCATCCTATACCCAAGATGGCATCCGGGGGTAGGATGACATCCGTAAATTTGCCCCATGAAAATTCTCATCACCGGCGCCAACGGCCTCCTCGGCCAACACCTTGTTAACCACCTGCTCCTCACTAATCACCAAATTATCGCCACTGGTAAAGGTCCCACACGTCTCCCTTTTACAGAATCTGATTTGTATTCATATTTAACCCTCGATATTTCCAACAAAGCATCTATTGAAAAAACGATGCAACAAATAGGTGACATAGATGTAGTTGTTCATGCCGCCGCATCAACTCAGGTTGATGATTGTGAAAACAACAAGGAAGCAGCCTACACGAATAATGTAATTGGTACAAGTAATCTCCTTGAAGCAACAAAAGGAAAAATAAAGCAGTTTGTATACATATCCACCGATTTCGTTTTTGATGGTGTAAATGGATTTTATAAGGAAGACGATGTGTTGAATCCCGTTAATTGGTACGGACAAACCAAAAAAACGGCAGAGGAAAAAGTGAGAGAAACTAATTTGCCATGGACTATCATTCGAACTTGTCTCGTTTACGGAAATACATTGTCGGGCACCAGAGCAAATATCATCACCTGGGTAAAAGATAACCTGGAAAACAAACGACCTATAAAAGTTGTAAGCGATCAGGTACGAACACCCACTTATGTTGAAGATTTAGCCAACGGTATTATTTTAGCTATTCAGAAAAATGCAAAAGGGATATATCATATCTCCGGGAATGAAACTCTTACTCCTTACGATATGGCAATGAAAACAGTATCCTTTTTCAATCTCGATGCCACTCTTATCACCAAAGTAGATGCTTCAACATTTAGCCAACCGGGAAAACGTCCGCAAAAAACTGGATTCTCCATTGAAAAAGCACAAAGGGATTTGGGGTATCAACCTATTTCGTTTGAGGAGGGGATAAAGAAAATGTTTGCAAAAGTTCAATAAGTTCAATAGGTTCCAGAGGGCTTAACTAATAGCAAACAGTTTGTGTAATTAAGTTTATAACCGCAGAGGCGCAGAGACGCGGAGGAATTCTCCTTGCGTCTCTGCGCCTCTGCGGTTATAAACCAAAAGCACTTGAAAACTGCTATTAGTTAAGCCCTCTGGAACCTATTGAACTTATTGAACCTATTGAACTTTCTAGTTCATCATCAAAATATTCACACTCCTCTGCAATATATTAAACGCAATCTCACTCATCAGATTCTCCTTATCAAGTGTTGGATTTACTTCCGCAATTTCAAAACAACATACTTTCCTGTTCTGCATAAATTTACTGATAAGGTCTTCCGCCTCACGTTCACGTAAACCATTGCTTACTGGTGTGCCCGTTCCTTTTGAAATGGAGGAATCCAGACTGTCAACATCAAAGCTTATATAAATATCAGTGCAATCGGCCAGATAACGTATCACACTTCTAACCACATTCTCTGCACCTTTACGACGCACTTCATTAGTGGTTATCACTTTCATGCCATATTTCTCTATAAGATGTTTTTCTTCTTTTTCATAATCACGAAGAGATATGAATACGATGTCTTCAGGTAAAACCTTCGGTGCCATCTTCCCAATATTCTTTAACTGGTTCCAGGCCTTGGTGGTTTCCTCATCCAGTTCATGTACTGCATAATCGTCATTATCTTCATTGATGGATGCCGCTAAATGGCATACCATGCAGATTGCCTGATGGAGTAGTATAAGGTGTATGAAGATCAGCATGCGCATCTATCCAAATAACACCCAGCTTGCTTTTCGGCTTTGCAGCTTTTATTCCAGCTATAGTAGCACCAGCAATACTGTGATCGCCACTTAATACTACCGGAAAGAAATTATTCTTCATCGAATCACTCACCGACTTGCTCACTCGCTCATAGATAGTGTTGATTCCCTTTATCCTTTTGGCGTAAGGAGATTCAATTGGTTCATATAATAACTTGTTCTCAGTTGGTATTTTTTCAGATGGGAAGTGAATAAAGAAATTGCTCATGAAATCGAGCGCTGCAATTTTGATAGCATCTATACCCAAACTGGCACCACGTGTGCCTGCACCTATTTCGGATGGTACTTCAATGATCTTAATGTTCTTCATGTGTGTGATTTTTCTTTTCAGTCACATGAAATGTTCCAGGTTATTTAATTAGGTCGATTACGGATAACCGATGAAGGATTCATTTCATGACAAGCAAATAATATATCTGGTTCTGACAATAACGGATCCGGCTGACTAAAGCTGACTACTTAGTCGGGGATATAAAAATTCATTGGCAGTAATAACTGCGCAAATGAAATGGAAGGAATTAATATGGCTGCTTTGGCTAGCATAAGGTTGCACTGACATTGTAAAGGTAGTGATTTCCCCTTAGCAGCAAAATCCTTGCCCATAGTATTGATTCATATGACATTAAAATGATACTTGTATCTCGCCGAATCATATAGTTTAAGGATGAGGACTATTAAAGAGAGCCACACTTTTCATGATACGGTATAAAATACAAAAACTTGTTGGTTATGATTCCGCGCATACATTCTAAATTTTTTGCTTCCGAATTTTGTTCCAAATAATTCTATTATGGTCACTTATTCAGATAAAACTTTAGCAACAATCGTAACCCAGTCACATCAGGCAGCTGTAGTATTTGAGAAATTCAACCTTGATTTCTGCTGTAAGGGTAAGAGAACTCTATATCAGGCATGTTCTGAACAACAACTTTCTTTGGATACTGTTGAGACAGAATTGAACGAAGCAATTAATAACACTGGTTCCATTAAAGATCATTTGTTTACTGAAATGACACTTACTCAGTTAATCGGGTATATTATCTTAAAGCATCACTTTTATGTTAAACAAGCTATGCCGCTAATATATTCCCATCTGGAAAAAGTTGCTATAAAGCACGGTGATAGATATCCATATATGCGAGAAGTGTACTATAAATTTTCAGAACTGAAGATGGATATGGATAGCCATATGAAGAAAGAAGAGGAAGTGCTATTTCCTCGTATCCAATATCTTGATAAACTGTCGCCGGTAGAAAGGTTGTCAATTGAAGTATTACCTGCATCAATAGGTGGACCTGTTAAGGTGATGGAAGCTGAACATGATTTAGCTGGAACAATTATGGATAATATTCGGGTACTTACTAATAATTATTTAGCACCTGAATCAGCTTGTACTACTTTTAAACTTTGTCTCGCAGAACTAAAGGAATTCGAAGAAGACTTGCACCGCCATGTTCATTTGGAGAATCATCTATTATTCCCGAGAGCTATTGAAATGTGTTTGATAAATTAATCCCAAACGAATCGCCATGTTCCATCTTTCTGTTTCTTCCAAACTGTATGGAATATGCCCTTGAGTTCATTTGTTTTGCCAGTGGAATCGGTTATCTGGAAAATATATTTTCCAAAAGTATATCCAAGATCACAGGATGCAGAAACATCGGTAAAGTCTGGTGTCCAGGATAATTTTATTTTTCCTTTTGTGGGTTTTGAGTAGAAGGATGCAATAGCCGCCAACCCGTTATATATACTATCGTTTCGATTGATTATAGCATCACTGGCACCATAATGTGTGAAGGCGATTTTTAAACCTTCTTCAGCTGCCAGTTTTTCAAATGCTTTTTCTGTCTTTATGATTTCTAGCTTAGCAGCTTCCTGATTTTTTTTAATGGCATCATTACTATTGCAGGATAGCAATAATAAATATAAGAAAGGGAGTATTGATAATCTGTACATAATGAAAGTAAAAGGGTTCCTTACTTAATAGTTCGGAACCCTTTTTAAATTATTTCCAGGTAACTTTTTTGGAAGGATAATAATCAATGCCCATAGCTTTCATCCTTGGACCATGATTTCCTAACCGAACTTTATATTCATCCCAACTACGGCCAGTAACTGGTGACCATGCTATTTCAGCATATCCTGGCAGACGAGGGAATAACATATATTCGATGTCGTCCATTGTTACAATAGTTTCGGTCCACAAAGGAGCTTCAACACCCACTATATTTTCTCTCTTTATACCTGGTTCCAATGTTGCTGGATCCCAGATATAAGCAGTATCCACTTCTATATATCCAGCCCAATGTAATCCTAAGCGTGTTGTGGAATCATATTGCATATCAGCATAAGCTTTTCTGGCTGGGGAAATGATCACTTTAGCCCCTTTCTTTACTGCTTCAGTTGAATTAGCAGCATCCGCCCAATACTGAGCAATGGTGTTTGGTTGCAAAGTGCAATTGGCGATTTCATCCCAACCTATTGCCAGTTTACCATGAGCTTTTACAATGCCTTGTACTTTCTCCATGAAAGGGATATAATCTTCTTTCTTTGTTGCATGACTTTCATCGCCTCCAATATGTATATATTGACCAGGAGTTATTGCAGCTAATTCCTTAATAACATCATCCAGGAACTTGTAAACAACTTCTTTTGATGTACAAAGTGTGCTGAATCCAACTTCTGTTCCTGTATATAATTTAGTTGCTGTATCGTTGCAATTCAATTCAGGATAAGAAGCAAGAGCTGCGTTTGTATGTCCGGGCATATCAACTTCAGGTATGATTGTTATATAGCGATCCATTGCATATTGTACAATGTCCTTGTATTGGTCCTGAGTAAGGAAGCCACCTTTTTTGCCTCCTACTTCTGTGCTACCGCCATGTGCAGTAAGGTTAGGCCAAGATTTTATTTCAATTCTCCATCCCTGATCATCAGTAAGATGTAAGTGAAGAGTATTCATTTTGTAAGTTGCAATTAGATCTATGTAACGTTTGATATCTTCCACACCAAAGAAATGGCGGGCAATATCCAACATGGATCCGCGATAAGCATAACTGGGTTGGTCCTTAATTGTTACTGATTGTAATTCCCATTTTGCTTCTTGCTTTGCGCTAGCATTTATTGCTTCAGGCAATAATTGTTTTATGGTTTGGATACCATAAAAAAGTCCGGCTGGCTTTTGTGCCGTAACCGTTACCTGATCCGCTGTTACTGATAATTCATATCCTTCATCTCCGAGACTAGCGTCTCCGCCAAGAGTTAAGAAAATACTGCCTTTTGTAGCAGCGGTTCCAGGAGTAACTTTTAATGCAAATCCAGTGGCAGGTTTTAACTGCGCTGATAAATATTCTCCAATTTTAACCGCTTCGGTAGCAGCTATTATTGAAGTGCCTTCAGTTATAGTGAACTGACCTGACCCTTTAGTAACTGATACTGGTTTTGGAATCAGGTTATCTGCCGGAGTGCTGGTGTTTGTATTGCAGGATAAAACCGCAATCGAACAAACCGCCAGAAATAATGAAATTTTCTTATGGAACATATATGACAAGTTTTTGGATTCCGAAGATAACAAAATCGGCTTAGTTTAAGCCGATATACTAACCGCTTTTCGAAGGAATACTTACGCTATCGATTGCTATTTTGAGGAAACAAGGGGTTGGATGGTAAAAATCATTAGGTTTGAGGGGCCAACATTCACTTTTTAAAACTGCGACATGAATAAAGTATTCTTACTTCTCTTCTTGCCTATTACCCTTTTTGCCCAAACTCAGGAAACAGAAAAACTGGATAATTATTTTAAAGCTCAGGAGTCTGTAAAAGGCTTTAGTGGAGCCGTTTTGGTTATGAAGCAAAATAAAGTAGTGTTGCGCAAAGGATATGGTATGGCAGATATGGAATGGAATATTCCCAATTCTGCCGATACAAGATTTAGGGTGGGTTCAGTAACAAAACAATTTACTGCTGCTTGTATTCTTCAGTTGGAGGAAGAAGGCAAACTGTCTGTAAATGATAAGCTAAGCAAGTACTTCCCAGGTTACCCCAAAGGAGATAGCATAACTATCCATATGTTATTAAATCACACTTCAGGTATTGCCAATTATACCAATATACCTGAGTTCATGAAAGTTGCCAGATTGAATCTCTCGAAAGATTCAATGGTTAATTTTTTCAAGAACAGACCCTTTGGTTTCTCGCCAGGAACTAAATTTTCCTATAGTAATTCAGGCTATTTTCTTCTTGGTATCATTATAGAAAAGGTAAGTGGGCTGTCTTATAATGCCTATTTAAGACAGCATATTTTTAATAAACTCTCAATGAATGAGTCTGGAGTTGATAGGCTAGATACCATTCTGTCTAAAAGAGCCAAAGGCTATTCTAAAGCAGGTAAGAAATTCGTGAACTCAGAGTATATAAGTATGGATTGGCCATTTAGTGCTGGGGTTATTTACAGCACCCTTGACGATATGTATAAATGGGATAGGGCTCTTTATAATAATACGATTCTTTCTGAATCCTCCAGAAAGAAAATGTTTACACCTGGATTGAGTAATTATGGGTATGGGGTGAATATTGATTCTTTAGATGGACATCCCCGAATCTGGCATGATGGAGGCATTCCTGGGTTCCTGACCAAATTCAGCCGGTTTACAAAAGATGATTTGTGTATTGTGGTTTTTTCAAATAATGAAACTAATGCGGATTTTCTTTCGTTGGCCATTTCTAATATCATGTTCGGAGAGGAAGTAGAAGCCCCTTATTTTCATAAGGAAGTGAAAATAGACCCTTCCTTATTGGATAAGTTTGTAGGTAAATATTCCGCCGGACTAATTATCGAAGTAATTAAAAAGATAATAAACTTTATCGCCATAGAAATGGTTCTCCTGATATTGAACTCAAGCCAGAATCTCCTACAAAGTTTTTCTACGATGATGAAACTGATCGCGTACTGGAATTTGAATTGGATAAAGATGGAAAAGTAGCTAAGATATGGTTCCACAATAGTGGACAAAAGGGAGAACTCAAAAAAGTTCAATAATCGGAATTTATTGACTATCCCTTTCTGGTTGGGCTTTTTTCTTTTTCAACTTCATTCCATACAGAAATCTTGTTATAATAAAAGGTCTTATAACAAAGTGATAAAGACAGGTGATAATTGCAATACTGGATATTATTAGTACAATCAGCTTTATGCTTATTGGAACAGACCATTGAACTATATAATATCCTAATGCTACTATAACCGTTTGATGAAGTATGTAGTATGGATAAACGGCTTCATTGAAATACTGTAAAAATCTATTTGAGTAATTCAGGTGTTTCTTTGCAAACCCAAGTATGGCAAGTATTGTAGTCCAAATCAATACAGAATTTAAGACAGCATAAGTATAAAGTCTTTCATCGTTTTGTTTAGGGAAATCAGGTTTCCACCAGTAAAAAGCATAAAGTGGAATCATGGTTAAAATGATAATTCCCAAGAACCAGTTTCTGTATTTCATACAGGTGTCCCAAATACGTTTACTCCCTGCTAAAAAATAGCCATAGAAAAGCAATGTTATATAGAATAGAAAGATGAACCAATCATCCAAAAGACTTCCTTGTTCTGGCCATTTGATATATAAAGTTATATAGTAGTAGATCATTGGTAAAAGAAAGACACTCAGCAGTAATGGTTTTGAAAGAAATTCTGCAGCCGCATTTCTCCATTCTTCCAACTTCTTTATTTTGAATAGACCAAATACTGGCAACAATAAGATGCAGAATACAAATAGATAAACAACAAACCACATATGACTCCAGGAAAGTGTTCCTTCAGGATATGGCACAAAACTCCAAACTGTGGGATAGAAATCTATGTACGAGCCTGAAATCTTCCCTTCCTGTAATTTTTCAAAGTATACTTGTAAGGGTATAGTGAAAAACATAGCGAATAAAAGCGGTATGAATAATCGTATTATTCTTTCTCCGGCAAAAGCCAGTACCGACCTTTTTCGTAAGGAAAACTGTATCCCAATTCCGCATACGAAAAACAATAAAGGTAAACGCCATTGGTGCAACCACCATATTACGCGCGTAAGTGGTTGTGAAGTGGTGGAATTCTTGACTTCCCAGCCATGATTTACAAATGGCATAGCGCAATGAAACACAATCAGTAAGCCGAAGGCTAGTACCTAACCCAGTCTATAAAATATAGCCTTTCAGATGCTGGTTTCATAGCAGTTGTTTTCCGATATACGAACTGACTTAACATTTTGTTACAATCTTTAGAAAATTACTGAATTATACTCTTCCAAGAGTATTGCCTGAGCCCATTGATAATCCTTTTTTTGGGAAAATTTACCACAATGCGAAAATCAGGGTTAGTCATTATTCTATTCATTTCATTTATAACTAGTCAGGCACAAAAGCATAGTTTTATGGGGCTTTGCATGCGGGACTTGCAAGTTCTCAAGGACGTGAAGCCAAATTAAGTTCCGGTGTTGGTATAGAATTGGAAGCACGGCTGTCGGAGCGCTTTTATATAGTAGCAAGGCCGACTTTGAATTTTCGGGGATATAATGCTAATCTGCAGGTGAATTCTGTAAAAGTAACTTACCTCGATTTTCCGGTTACTTTGGAAAGCTTGCTTGGTGAACCAGCAAAGATGAATCTTTTCATTGGCGCAGGTGGCTATTTCGGATTAGTCTTATCTGGAAAGTATAAAACAAATCTTAGCTTCAATAGTACTGAATGGCAGACATTGAAGATAGGAGAGAGTATAAACGATAATCGTTCTTCGACAGATTATGGACTAAGTTTTAATGGAGGTGTTCGTTTTGCGGGTGGCACTAGGGTAGTGAAGATGGGTGTGCAAACCCAATGGGGATTGAAGAATGTTGTTCCTAAAGATGCTCAGGATGATTCAAATAATAGTCCTATTAGATTAAGGAATATCACAGCTTATCTTTCAATAGCAATTTTCTAGAATCTTGGATTTTGTGGGGCTTAAGTTAAATATGCTGTTGCCAGAAATGATCTTCCTCCTTGTTTTCCTGCCAATCATATTCTATCTGGAAAGCCACTTTACGGGCGAAGTCGATATCGAATGTATCACTAAGGAATCCAAGGGTCATATCCATGCCGGCACTTACTCCAGCAGATGTATAGATGTTGCCATCAATCGTCCAACGTGCTTTCCTGTCCCAATTTACTACTGGTCCCTGACTCATGGCCCAATCAAAAGCCTTCTTATTAGAAGTAGCTTTTTTGCCTTCTAATAGGCCAGTTTTTGCCAAAAGGCCACTGCCAGTACAAACAGTAAATATGAAGTTGCTTTTTTTGCAGGTATTTTTTATTTGATTAAGTAGATGTGTATTGGCAACTTCTTTTCTGGTGCCATGTCCACCTGGTATAAGGAATATATAAGCACCACCTTGTTCCAGCTCATCGATTGGCTCCGTTGCAATGGTTACACCATGCTCATTCGAAATCAGACCCCCAGCTTCAGAATAGAAATTAACTTTGAAATGTTCTTTCAATCGCCCCAATATTTCTACCGGACCAAAAACATCCAATGTTTCAAAATCGGGAAATAAAAGTACCGCCACAGTCTTCATACTCCTAAGTTAGTCATTCGGCGCCTACTTAAAACGAGCAATTTAATTTCATTTTTCACGCTACATTTCCCGACTGTTCTCTATCATGTGAACACATTTCGTTTATAGCATAAGGAAAATACAATAACCGCAGAGACGCAAGGCGCAGAGATGTATTCTCCGCGCCTCCGCGTCTCTGCGGTTATTGTATTAGTATTCTTTGATTTTTAAGACAAGAAGGTTCAAAGGGCTTTCCAAATTTCAAGTACCAACTTATCACTTACACCTTACCACTCCTCATGCTATCTTCACCGACGTCATACTCAACGACCCTGCCATCAACTTGTCATTAAAAAGGGAAATAGCATCCTTTTGGGTCTTTAATCCTAATGTATAAATGAGTGGGAAATAGTGATCTGGAGTAGGGATGGCTAATAAGGCGGATTTCCCGAGTTTTTCATACTCAATGAGGGCTTTGCTGTTTCCGTCTAATAGATGTGAATTAAATTGGCTATGGGCTTCAATAGCCCAATCATATCCATAATTATCACGATACATATTTTTAAAATCCACCAATCGAAGATTATGGATAATATTCCCGCTTCCGATAATCAGAATCCCTCTGTCGCGAAGTACACTCAATTCCTTTGCCAATTCAAAATGCCAGGCAGCAGGTTTTGAATAGTCGATGCTTAATTGAATTACAGGTACATCGGCTTTGGGATAAAGGTGCTTGATAACTGACCATGCACCATGGTCTAATCCCCATCCCATATCCAATTCAACCTGGGTCGATTTGATAACCTCTTTTGTGGCAGATGCCAGCTTTGGTGATCCAGGTGCTGGGTATTGTTGTTTGTATAATTCATCCGGAAATCCACCAAAATCATGAATAGTAGCAGGCTTTTCCATGGCAGTAACAAAAGTGCCATTGGTTAACCAATGCGCGGAAATACAAAGTATCGCATTAGGTTTTGGAAGGGTAGTGGATAATAAGCGAAAGCCCTGTACAAATTCATTCTCTTCAATGGCATTCATAGGACTACCATGACCCAGGAATAAAACAGGCATCCTTTCAGATAAAGGGAAATTTTCGCTTAGTACTCTTAATGATTGTAAATCCATAGTTACTCTAATTGCAAAACATATGTAAAGTTAACCTTGGACAGCATGTCACCCTATTGATATAAGTTAAGAAATCATACCTGGAATGGGCTTGTCTTGCTTCATAACAACTTCGATGAAAGAAAGTTCTGGACTATTGATTTCTTTAAAAAGGAGATAAAGAATGAGATTTAATTCGTGTAAGAAGGCTCATCTGGTAACTCGGTAAATTTTATGGCAGTATGCTGAACCAACTGCAAAAGGTTGCCACAAGTGTCGTCAATTACAGCTACCGTTACATCACCCATGGTAGTTGGAGGAAGGGTGAATGCCACCCCTAATTCAGTTAACCTGTCTTCCTCTTCCATTATGTCATTTACAGCAAATGAGAATGCAGGAATACCTGCATCATATAACGCTTTCTGATAAACCTGCGCAGGCTCAAATCCAGTCGGCTCTAATAATAACTCTATGCCATCTTGTTCTTCAGGAGAAACAACCGTCAACCATTTGTATTCACCCACAGGAATATCCGTCTTCTTTATGAATCCAAGAACTTCAGTATAAAAACTGAGTGCCTTTTTCCTGATTATTGACCATTATGGAGGTGACGGCGATTTTCATTTGGTAAATTTAAAAGTAAAAAGTCAAAAGTAAAAAGTCGAATGTCGAATAAAATTATGGCATGAAAAAATTTTTTTTTACATGCAGCGTATTGTATCGCCTGCACTGCATCTGGCATCTGCATCTAGCATCTAGCATCTAGCATCTAGCATCTAGCATCTAGCATCTAGCATCTAGCATCTAGCATCTAGCATCTAGCATCTAGCATCTAGCATCCTCACTTCCCCAAAACAGAATCTCCCATTTTCAATAGCTCCTTAAAATCTTCCGTATTAAATCCATTTGTGAAATAGGCTTCCAACAAACCATAATGCCATTGACTTTTTTTGATTCTATGGGTTGCTCCATTAAATACAATAAGTTTGGAGTTGGAGTATTCTTTTATAAGTAGATTGGCACGACTTGAGCCAAAATCCTGATCTCCTGTATTCGCCCAAATCATCATTTCTCCTGCGTATTTTTCACGATTTATGTTGAATGATGGAACTGAAATCTTTTTATTTTCATAAGCTTCCATAAAATCTGGAAGAAATTCAATCATAGATGCATACATAAGATTATAATCATTTTCATTTGTTGGATGGTATTTAATTAGGTCGGCACCAATAAGTTCCCAAATCCTAACTCTTACTTCAAGGGTAGATGGCGATTGAAATATTTTTTTTATTACAAATGAATTATTGGGAATGCTAAGCCTTTTCAAATGTTTCTTTATGTTTATCCAATTGCCTTCCTTTCTTAGAATTGAATTCTGTAATGCTGTATCCCCTTCTAGTCCAATTTTAAAGAGAAGCCAATTTAAGCCCGGTTCTATTTCTTTGTTTTTGTACAGTTCGTCATAGAGTCTTGCTCCATATACATTCGATTCATTAAAATTTTTTGCAAATGGCAAGTTCAATTGTAAGCAAAGATCAGGAGCGGAACTTGATTCTATCAATGCGCGACTTACATGCTCACTGTACTTATTCAAATATTGTTGTACAAGGAATCCCCCGCCAGAACCTCCTAAAACCATAATTTTCCCATCAGATGGAAGCAGTCCTTTTTGCTGCATATCCAATCGCACAGCTTCTATGTCCTCTACCTGTTGCTCGGAGCCATAGAGTTGAAGTGCTTTAGAAATATCAGTATTCCCTTTTGTGTCGAATAGTTCTGGAAAGATCGTGGGAGGCACTCCGCGATTTCCTATAATAACATACTGATTACTTTTGCCAATCACTTCATCAAATTCCTCAAAACCTGTACTGTCGCTAAATGGGCTTACTTTTTCCTGTTGATTATCGTATAATTGGAAAATTACTGGCCTCCCTTTTTTGAAATTTGGACTAAGAATATAAAAGCCGGTATAATTTCCTTTATTGGGATCCTTATGGTCGAGTGGTAGTTGTAAATAGATGTGACTTGTGTCTGGAGGCATATTATCATAATAGTTGCCAGATTGAAGTCTCGATGATGGCGGAGTCATAAAATCCTGATACTTTACAACAGAATATAGTAGTCCAATAAAAAACAGCAATAATAGTCCAACCTTGATTTTTCTTCTGAGTTTCATAACCCTGAATTTTTCATATCTGGCTTAATAGCTTTGAGAAAGATATGTTTTCAACTAAAGTACCCTATTTGCTCATATTCCAACCAATACTTACTTGAATGGTGTTTTACTCAGTTGAATGGAGGTAATTGATCGGCTTTTGCATATGGAAATTGCGCAATTTTTGCAGGATGGTAATATGTTTCTAACCCTGAAACACTAATGATATTTGCTTTATCTAATAGAATATTTCCATCCTCTGCTAATAATCCTTCTTCTAATTGAATAAGCTGTATAGCTCCAATAATAAGTCGGGTATTATTATGCTTGATGAAAATCTCCTCTACGAATTTCAGGCCCATCTTCACGGGACTCTCTTTTACAAACGGAGCAATAAAACCTTCTGCATATTCTTCTGTTAACTGGCAGGCTGAAAATTCTGAAACTTCAGGGTCGAACTTTGCTGAAGTATAATGAGCTCTTTCCACTATTTCTGTGCTCACTTGGTTAATAGTGTAATAGCCGTTTTCAATGATATTGCGATAGGTATCTCCAGATACGCCAACGGGTCTTTGAATAAAACCGATCAATGCTGGGTCTGCACCCAAATGTACAACAGAACTGAAAAGAGCCAGATTCGTTTGCCCTTTTGAATTGATGGTTCCAATAAGGTTGGCAGGCTTAAAGCCACTGATACTATTGACAAGATTCGCCCTTTTAAAACGTTCCAGACTCTGCAACTCTTGTAAATCGATTGTTCGCATGTATTGTTTTTAGTAAATTCTAATGACTACAGAATTATTTAGCACCAGTTTCCTAATAACATTCCAGTTCTACAATTGCTACCACTTTTTTAGGATGCCTGAAACTAAAACGAATGCCAGTGGTTTTTTGTTTAAGAAGCTCAATAGTATTTGTTGTGTTCCCGATTAATTTTATCGGTTTCCCTGCCTTGAAAGCAAATGGTATCCATTGGTCCCCTTTTCGGTACTCAAGTGAATAAGTTTCTGGTAAATCGAATCTCTTCCCATCAGAGTATAGACTTAGATTAACTGAAGCAATTTCTCTTTCTTTTCCAAAATCCAATGCATACCAATCCGATTCGTTAAACGTGCTATCGGTAGACCAATAATTACTGATTTCTTTGAAATACCATTTCTTGCCATCTATTGCCTGAAATAAAGTATCAGTTACTGTATTTACAGAAGCTGAAGGGGAGGGATATCCTTTTTCCCAGATATTCAATGCGAAGTTCTCCTTCTCGTCAGGATTTGCTTTTAAAATTGGTGCGCCAATCTCAACTTGAACACTTGATTGATCAGATGCGCTAACAACACTCTTTCCATCTACTATAACAGTAAGTCCCTTTCCGAATTTATACTTTTTGCCTTCTTTGTCATACACAACAGAAAGAGTATGTCCATGATATTGTAGATTGCTTATGAAAAAATATTTGATGGAGCTGTCAATTAATGGATGTATAGTCAGTGTATTTCCTGATGAAGGTTGAATACCGCATAAGCCAGATATTACCAGGTCATTGTAGGAAGAATGATTATAATGATTGCTCCAATAGAAGTAAACTATCGGCCCTCCTTTATTTGGTTCGTAATTCTCAACAAGATTGATGGTTCCATTTGGAAGAATATGCTGTTGTGTAAACAGACGAAGTTGTTTAACATAGTCAGAATTACTCACTACATCCTGTTTGTAATTTTGCAGAAGATTTCCCATTGCATGAATCGCCTGACTTGACTGATAGGGCCAGCTAGGGCCGTTCCATTGACTTCCGGGTTTGCCAAAGCTGAATGTGAATTGTTTGAAATAATATTGATATGACGGTTCATTGGTTCTTAACCCATATTTTCCAAGCAGGTATGTTGTATCAATAACATGTTTCCATGCCGCATTGTATTTTGGTGATGAATCTGGCAGATTGAAATACCAGGGAGCCATTCCTGCAAGTTCCCTTCCTCTTATAAAATCCCAATAATGTACATATTGGTTGTCTTGTTTATAACGATCTACAAAATGCTGCATGGAATCATTCCATAATTTTTGCAAAATGTTTGTCTTGATCTCAGCTGCTTTTTGCAAATACTCTTTGCTGGTTTCTGTATCACCTTTTAATGCTGCAATTCTTGAAATAGCCAATGCATTTCCATACATATAGCTATTAATAGTTGGTCTGAAAGCCTCACCACCTGCAAAACCGTCCTTCCCACCAGATGCATCAATACTTGCTATTGTATATTCAGTTGCATCTGGCATTGCAGGTATATAATACAGCTGTTTTGAGGAATCATAATGATCATACCAGCCATTGAAGTGCCTTTTCATGCTATCTAAATGCTTTGTGAGAAAGCCAGCATCTCCATTAACCAGATATCGGGCATAAGCTGCATCTGCAATACTTTCACTATACTGGCGGTTGTTG
Source organism: Chitinophagaceae bacterium (assembly GCA_016721085.1). Lineage (GTDB taxonomy): Bacteria > Bacteroidota > Bacteroidia > Chitinophagales > Chitinophagaceae > Endoryza. Next base: position 116,202 of record JADKJI010000016.1, read on the forward strand.
CCACCATCCTGATATAGGTAATTAATATATCCATCCATAAACCGATTGTCTTTCAACCATCTTCCCTCATATATATGATGCATGCTGGCAGCATTGATTGTGCTATAAGGGTCAATATCCCAATCCATATCATTAATGAATTCGGTAGTTACGTATTTGTTTTGTCCAACATTCCGAATATGTGCTTTGTATAATTTCCAACGGTAATAATATACTTGTTCAATCTGCTTGTCGGAGCATTCGAAGAAGGGGATGTTTTCCTGATACCATTTTGCATCTTCTTTGAAGTATTCCTGAGCCAACTGAGAGCTATCCAATATTTTGTCAGCTTCGTTTTGCTTGCAAGAGGGCATCAACATGATAGTTATGGATGCAGCCAATAGATTGATGCTATATGTTTTTAGATTCAGCAGCATTGAAGGAAGTTTAGTATGTATAAAATCCTAAATATTTGCCAATTAGAATGGATACTAATATACACATAAATCGATGGAGAATATGGGTTGAAGGATCTGGTAAATGAATTTGTTAATAGAATCCCAGAATTGACATGTCAAGGCCAATTTCTTTATCAACGGTTATTATTCATCAGGATAATTTTTAATCTTGCATTTATGAAGAGTATTGGTAAACCAGGATTATTTGCACTGCTGTTGCTTATTGTTATTATACCTTTTATCATTTACAAGATAAATTGGTTGGCAGGTTCTGAAAAGGCGGTAGGAAAAATGGGGTTTAAGGGTAAGACCCAAACCGGGCAATACGTGCACAATTACTCAGTGATCTTTTTTAAAGTGGATACCATTGAGTACTGGTTTAATGGGTTAGACAATGTTTTCTTTAAAGAAGGGGAGGAAGTGGCAATCAGGTATAATAGAAAGAACCCCTATGAAGCAAAGATCGATTCATTTGTTTCTATATGGGGAGATACACTTGTCTATGGAGGTATCCCTATAGCAATACTTATAGTGGTATTCCTTCATCCTCATATCATCAGAAAGGGATCAAGGTTTATTATACAAAAGAAAATGCCTTTTATCCAGTTAATGGAATAAAGGCATTTTATGCTTGGCCTCTTAGTATTCAAAAGTTATTTCGATGTGGTCTTTATTAAGAAATAATAAATGATAAAACTTGCTGAAAGACTTAATGCCATGATGCCGATGGAATGAATACCGAGTGGTTGTGTATAGTTTACAATGAAAAGCCCTGCGCCTAATCCACCTAATAAGCAAGCCCATTTAATAGTGCTTTGTTGATCATTTTTAGGGGTTGTTTGTAATATGGAAGCAGCTACACTTTCCTGTATCCCTTTATCTACAATTTTATGCTTTAGTCTATTATCAAAAAACATCTTCAATAAAGTAATAACAAAGATCATGAAGATTATTACTGTGCTGATTATTGATACAGATCGGAATATTTCTTCCGTGAAGTAGTATTGTTGTATCAGTTTCGTTTGTTGATCTTGTGCTGATACAGCCAACGAGATCGGTACTAAAGCAAGAAGGGCGATTATTTTTTTCATATTTATTATGTTATTATCGATTAGACGAATTTGATTAGATATTGTTGCAGGTTTATAGGTGACGGAGTTTTTCTATTTTTTTGTCATATTCCCTTACCATATCTGCTATCAAAAGGAATAATAATACTAAGCCGCTAATAGTTATCAGGAAAAGAGTGATTTCGTTAGGAATCTTTGATATATAAAGTAACTGCTTTCTAAAAAGGTAACATAGTATAAGGGCTGAAATGAAAACTAAGATGACAACTAAATTTCCTGATATTGCTCTTTTCTTAGCTTGTGTTTCTGTACTTCGTTCTGGCAAACTTTCCATTACTATATCCGTCAAATTGAATTGAAAGGTGGCAGCTGGTAATGATTCTACAGATTCTATCATTTGAGAAATCATTTTTACCTGCGCTTCGCAGGAAGGACATTCCCTTAAATGCTCTTTGGCAGAAGGATGTTTTTCTATTCCTTCTATTGCAACAAGTTGAAGCATTTCTTCTGTTAGATGCATTGTTTTCATAACTCCTCTTTTTTATATTGTAATAAAAGGATGTCTTTCATTTTCTTCCTGGCTCTGAATAGATAATTCTTTACAGTACCGGAAGGCAAATTGGTAATTGTCCCTATTTCCTCATAACTCAATGCTTCCTGATGATAAAGAGTAATAAGGGTTTTATACAATGGTGGTAATGAGTCGATGGCGGTAACCAGTATTTCCTGTCTTTCCTTTGTTAGTAATGCATGTTCGGCATCTGAGTTGTCAGACCGAAATTCAAAATTTTCATTAAAAGCACCAGATTCTCCGTTTTCAGGATGGCTGGATGGCAAATCTGTTGTTGGGATCTTCTTCTTTTTCAGATAGTCAAAGCAGGTATTATAGGCAATTTGTGCTACCCAGGTGCTGAGTTTGGATTGGAATTGGAAGCCAGATAATCGATTATAGGCTTTCAAGTAGATATCCTGCGCAAGGTCTTTTTGGTCTTCCGGGTTATTTATAAGCTTTAGAACTATGCTCGCCACTAACTTTTCTGTCAATTGGATGATAAAAGCAAATGCACGGTTGTCACCCTGCAAAACCTTCTGCACCAATTGCTTGTCAGTTAATAAATGGTCGCTTTTGTTGTTCACTGCTGGGTTAGACGAGGGATCAGGTCTTTTGTTGCAGGGAAGGTAAGTAAATTCAAAAGTCAAAAGTCAAAAGTCAAAATTGGGTGACAGTCTGATAATAATAAGGCTTTCCGAATTTCAGTTTTTTGACTTTTAACTTTTGACTTTTGAATTTCTAAGGAAACCTATTGTAACGATTTTTCGCCTGGATCTTATGAAAGAAATAATATGAAACTCCCACTACAATCAGGAACACCAATGGTGCTACTGCGTTACTGAATGGGTCTCCAACGGCTAAGTGGGTGATGAAAGCTGAAGCAAATACTATTGCGAACCCAGCATAAGTGAAGTTTTTTATAATAGAAGGTACAAAAGGCAATGTCAAAACAATCGCCCCTGCAATTTTAGCGATTCCCAATTCTATCCTGAAGAAGGATGGGAAACCTAGATGTTGGAAGCCTTCAATAGCCTTGGGATCCGTGAAGTAGGCAAAACCACTGAAAACCATCATAACACTTAAAAAACCCGTACTTATCCAATAAATTAACTTATTTCTTTTCATGTTTTACTATTTGAAAGCAAAGCTATACCTGATAGCTATACTTTCGTAACTACTATACTATAGTATAGTGGTATACTTTGGTATAGTGACATTTATTAATAAATTTGAGTATGGTTACATCGAAGCAATTACAAAAAGCACATAGTTGTGCAGCGGGTTTTGTTCTCGCAATAAATGATACCTTGAATGTCATAACTGGTAAATGGAAGCTTCCAATCATCGGCTCACTAATCTATGGAAAGAAGCGATTCAAAGAGCTGGAAAGGGAAATCCCTAAGATCACCCCCAGGATGCTATCTAAAGAATTGAAAGATCTTGAGATGAATGGAATTGTAAAAAGAACTGTTTACGACACCACTCCTGTTACTGTTGAGTATGAAGTTACAGAAGCTGGTCGATCGCTTAAGTCTGTTCTGGATAAGATGGTAGAATGGGGTTTAGCTCATCGAAAGCAGGTTATGGGTAAGAAATAAGTGTATTTTGTGGCAATGAAGACAATTTAAGGCAATAATCAAAAGTCAAAAGTCAAAATTGGGAGACAGTTTGATAATAGTCAGGCTCTTCGAATTTCAGTTTTTTACTTTTTGACTTTTTACTTTAATGACCTCCCTTTAAGTGTAAATTCAAACATTAACAGTCTGCCCATTTAATTAAGCCTACCTTACACGGCTTCCGGTAATTCTACTGTCGGCTAAATCATCAATTATGTCAAATCTTACACAGGTTGTTAACACAGAAAAGAACATGAAAACTTTAAAACAAGGAGTTCATGCTTCAGACCTGGATCAATTATTAAGCAGTACGGGCCCGTACACCATTTTTGCGCCTACAGATATCGCTTTTGAGAAGTTGGATACCGGTACAATGTCGAACCTGCTTCACCCCGATAACAAAGCCAAACTGACCGACTTAATGAATAATCATATCGTTAAGGGCAGATATAAGTATCACGATTTTAAAGATGGTGATATCCTTACAACTTTAAATGGCAGAACATTGGAAGTTGAAGTGAAGAATGGTGCTGTTCACATCGGAAAAATACAAGTATTAGTAAGGGAAGCGAAAATATCAAACGGTGTTATGCATGTTACAGACACTGTGATCGTATAAATCCAAATATCTTCTATAGACGAGAATCACTCTGCGAAAGCGGGGTGATTTTTTTTACCGGGAAGGAGGGAAGATGTGTTTTTCAATTCCTTTTTTCAAGATTGATTTTTGCTAGTACAGTTTCCATTATTTCATCTTTTCCAGCAATTAATGATTCAATTTTTGGCTGAATATAAACATCTGGCTGTACACCATGTTTGCTTCTATTTTCTTTTGTTATTTCGAAAGATTGAGTGGATACCTGACAATTTAAACCGGTATTTGGTAACACAATATCAATAGGCTCTCCACTTAATATTGTACTATTGCCTGCAGTTTCTTCACCATAGAATACACCCCTTTTATTCATAGCGAGATAAGAACTGACTATTCCGCTATTTGAAAAGCTACCTCCATTGATAAGTACGTACAATTTGTTTTTGAATGCATCCGTTGTTGGCTTTATTGTTCTTTCCTGTGCACTTCCCTTTAAATATACTACTGGCTCTATTATGAGATAAGAAAGAAGTTCCCGGCCAGGCTCAAAATCGCCCCCTTGGTTGTTGCGGATATCTACCACCAGATGCTCTGTTTTTAGGTCTTTGATTTTCGTAAAAGCATCTTTTATTTCGTTGCTAAAATTCTGATTATACTTATTCCTTAGCAATTGACGATCGAAGCTTTTGATTGTCAGAATAGCAGTTGAATTGGTTTCATTGATGGTTAGGTATATTCCTTTGCCTGTTTCTGATGTTGTAGAAGAGGACGGATACTTCAGACTTTTGTAATATCTGATACTGTCTTTTGAAAGTGCATTTAGTGATACTGGAATTTCAATACCCTCATTGTTTTTGAATAGGATACTATATGTCTTTGGATGACCGTAAGAGAATGAATAATATTCTTTGAAATAATTGGTAAGTATCCATTGGGGGTAAGTTTTGTTTTCTCCATCTCTTACAGATCTGGAAGTTAGCTCATCAAGTAGTTTATTTGTAGGAATACCATTTATACTCAAAATTTCATTCCCTTCTTTTATCAGATTATTTGAAGAACAGTTCATCAATACCTGAATCTTCCCGGAGGTTATATAAAAATAGAACGGCAAGAAATTACAATTTGAATTATAATAGTCTGTCGCTTTTTGACTGGGTAAAATCATTGTATGTCCATCCTTAATTCTTGAATTCATCAATGATAATAAGTGATAGAATTCTCTTTCTGTGTGTGGGTTTTGAATACTGTTTTCAATGCTATCAAAGAAAGCATTCATCTCTTCTTTTGGAGTATATAAGTATAAATTAGGATGCCTTTTTTCGAGTTTTTGTCGCAGGTATTTGAAATCACTTTTTAATTCATCTATAGAGAATAGTCTGGATGTATCATATTTTTTTACCTGAGATATGCTGTTAAAACATAGCCCTATGTAAAAAAATAAGAAAGTTGCTATTGCCGATAATTTCATCTTAAAGGGTTAATGTATTGATAAGATACGACAGGTTATGTTTATAACCTGAACCCTATACAAAACCCAACATTCAGTGAATTGATACTTTGCTTGCCTGTTCCAGTGAATGTGCTTTTTGAAATGCTGAAATCTGGAGATCCCGGACTTCCTTTTGTGATGGTGGTACTTGCGCTTATATTTTTAAAGGACACAGAAGGTGCCGCAAAATGAGAAGCAGTGAATTGAAGGAATAATTTATCTGTTACTAATTTCCTTAAGCCAATATTTATTTCAGATCCAAAACCCCAGGACTTTCCTCCAGTTTGCTCATGGTAAGCGCTAGCAATTGTTCCAACACTGCTTCCATTTATAGGCGGTGCAGAAACATAGCTTGGTCCAAAAGCCAGATTGGCAATAAAGCTTGTCTTTTCATCCTTACTGATTGGGAATTCGCCATAAGCTCCAATCAAAAGCGATGCCGTCCACCACGATTTTTTCTCAAATTTCCAATTTGGGTATTTTGTTCCTGTTACTGGTGTAGGTGGTATTTGTCCAGGGCTTGTGCCAGCCCAAAGCGTAAAATCTGCAATTAGTAAATCATTAAACGATTGCTCTAATTTGGAAATTGCTAATGGATTAATTTGCCCCTGTAATGAAACGGAGAATCCAATTTTTTTTGTAACAAGGTGACTGTAATTGATTGCTGCTGATCCGCCGGTATTTGCAAAACCTGCACCACTATTTTGTATGTTTTTAGATCCATAATTACCTACAGGGATTGATGGACCTAATAAAAATGATAATGAACTCCTTGCTGAATTTTGTTGGCTTTGAGCTTTTGAAAACAAACACAACAACACTATTAATAGGAAAGAAGGAATGCTTTTTCTCATACCGCAAATTTTAAGTGCCGGAAATACAACTTTGAGTATAGTCCGGCACCTAAAATTAATTCTTATAACCCATAGATAGCCCCAAATCACCAGTAACTTTTAATTTTACATTTACAGTATCATTTGAAGCATTACTTATAAATAAAGCTGTATTCTTTTCTACCCTAACTGTAACAGTTTCATTGGGTTTAATCATTTGAGAAGAATGCTTACCTCCACTTATTGGGGCTTGATACACTTCAATATCTTTATTGGAAATGTTCTGAAGCACTACTTTCGCTGTTCCATGTTCATTATTTCCCAGTATAAAGCTATCCTGTGGTTTGATAGTCGTTGTTGAATTTAAGCTAGAGAATAGGCTGCAGGAATTAAAGGTTAAGAGCAGGACTACAAGTAAACTGTATTTCATATTATAATATTTAATCAGGTGGTTTGTCCTGATTAAGTGAAATACGAGTTTTTGAGTTGCTTGGATTTAAAAAGTTAAAGGGTTTAAAGTTTAATGTTTAAGAGTTTAAGGTTCTTCAATTCGGTGAGTCATTTAGAAATTAGAACAACCTTAAACCCTTAAACTGTGCCTGTCTCCAAATCCAGAATCTCTATCGTCTTATCATAATACTCTTTTGCTTTTTCAGGAGTACTTCCCACGCAAAGAAGGCCAAGCTTCCCGAATTCAGAGAGAGCTCCGACTAAATGGAACATAACACCTTCCTGTGCGGCTCCATCGTACATTAATTCATGGAAGATGGAGATGTCTATGAGATCATCAGGTGATAATCCTTTATATCTATCACTACTAACATTATCGGAAGCGAAGTAATATCTTTTATTGCCACTGGCTGTTCTGTATTCACCCTTATCGGCATCGTACTTTCCATCAGTTAGGAATTGTAACATTAATAGTGGATGCGTAGTGCCACCTTTTCTCAAATTGATTTCTATTGCAAAATGTTTCCAGCTGTCATCATCCTGTTTTACAGAAATAAAATCTATAGCAAAGCGACCCATCGCCCCCTTATCCGCCAATACTTTTGCAATTTTTTTCCCCTCAACAGCAAGTGTGATATTATAAGATTCATCTGCAGGGAAGATCGCTCCAATAAATACTTGTCCATCGTCTCCTCCAAGTACCTGATCGTGGGTACTTACAATTTCCACTTGTTTCGAAGGACTGATAACACATTGTACAGAAGGGGATACTTTGATTTCACCTTCCAGGAAGGTTTCAACAATACCTCCCATAAGTTTTAGTTTTTCAAAGAAGAGTGCTTCTGAAACATCATGTGCAACAGTTTTGAATCGTTGTGAAAACTCAGCAGTTATGCTGGTAGCCATGATGGATTGATTGTCCAGACCCTTATACGAAAATATAGCGTTGCCATCTCCACTGAAACCATCATTCAATTTCACTACAGCTTTCCTTAAATCCGGATACTTCTTTTTCAAAGCCACAAGAGAATTGATGACTTCTTCTTTTGTAGTGAGGTCTTCAAAGCCATCTGGGAAATTGACATTTGCTTCGCGGAATGTCTTTCTTCCTCCCGATTTAGAACCTTCATAGGACTTATCCGGATCAGTTCCGAAAAGTGGTATACCGAGTTGAACTGCCAATGTTTTTTCGAGAGATGTAATATTGAAGCAAGTTAGATGTGCTGATTCTGCATCAGGAATCATTTCTCTGATTCGCTGAATAAGATGAGGCCTGTCAAGAACTTTTTGGGTTAAAGAAGTATGTGAAGCATCATAACAACTAATCATAGTTAAACGCTTACGTGCATGACGACCTGTTATACCTGGCAGCAGGTGCAGATAATAATCCACGATGCTTTCTGTTACGGGCATGCTGGTGATATAGATGATATTTGTCAAAGGCATGCGTAACAACATCAAAAGACAAAGCATCCTTTCTTCATAATAAACAGAACCTTTGATTTTGGACAAAATATCCGGATCAAGGGTTAGGGAAGGGAGTATCACTACGGTCCTTGGAGCCAGCTTGTCTGGGAATACGGTTTCAAATTGTTTGCTAAAACCTTTTTGTAATTGTTGGAAAACCAACCTTTCCTGTTCTGAACCTGGTTCTGGATGGCTTTGAATGGTTGTAAACACTTTTCGGGAAGTCTTTGACGCTCCGCTCATAGTTAATAGCTTTTTTGAAAAGATAGGAAAAAGGGTTGAAATGGATGTGTTTTACAACCCCGGATGCCATCCTACCCCCCGGATGTCATCCTGGGTATAGGATGACATCCGGGGGGTAGGATGGCATCTCCTCTTGTAAAATACAATCACTTTCCATAAAACGTCATCACCTGCTCCCCAATTACAAACTCTCCACCCGACGACAGCTGATCTCGAACCACAACAGCCCCAATATATTTTAGCACTTCATTTCTTTGTTCTTTTGAAAACCCTGTCCACTTTTCCCATTCAGTTTCTGAAGGGATTTCCATTATCACAACAGCTGGACTAGCGGCAAATTCCCACCATAACTTAAATTGTGTTTTGTCATTTGAGAATTCCACATATCCACCTCTTCCCTGATTATCATACTTGATTTTTGGGTGCCCCTCCAATTCAGGAATCGGTAAGGAGTTAAATTTATTCGCTCTTTCCATTACTTCTTTTATTTGTTCAATAAAATCAGATGGCACCCTTAGCCAGTGTTCAACTTCAGCAACTGATGCCCCACGTGAAAGATGATGAAGAACCAATTGCCGCATTTGTTCTATTCTGCCAGTTTCTATCAATTGCTTCTTCCTTTCTTCAAAATATTTTTCATGAAGGGTTTCGCTTTCCCATTCAGCTTTTCTATGTATTTCAATAGCCTCGTCTTTTTCTTTGAGAGCTTGTTCTTTTATAGCATTCGCTTCTGCAATTATTCGGTCGGCAGTTAATAATGCCTCCTTGAATACTTTTTCTATTTCACTAGAGAAATTACTATCATTCATTGTAAAAAAGTTATGGAATGAATGCTTGTTAAGAATTATCTTTTATCCATTTGTCGAAAAAAGAAATACAAGCGAACTCGATTTTCTTGTATTCTGAAGGTTCATCCAACGCAGCTCTAAGTTCCTTAATGGCAGGCATAAGGTTGAAGCCTTGATCCTTAAACCTATCAGCAGTTCTTAAGACCCTTTCCACTTCCCATGAAAATAAGCCAGGGTAGAAATGGGATTGATGTGAACTTTTCCTGATTGTTTCCCGAATTAATCTTGCCTGAATTAAGATGCCTTTTGGAATTGCTTCTTTGAAGAGGGCCGGACTATCAACTTCATTCGAAGCCAAAAAATTGAAGGCCTCTGGTGCCCAGTCATTTTCCAGCCGTCTAACCAACTCTCCCTGCCAATCCGGATTAGTTTTTACTTTTGCTACTGCTTTTTCTTTTACTGCTGCAGTTTGATTGGCATCACAGAATACGTATATGAATACACTGTTTTTTGTTACGTCGCAGGAGTCGATTTCCCGCAACATCCTTTGCTGGTTTTCATCATACTGTTGAACATTGGATGCAGCAATTGCCTGTTGGTTCCTATTATATTCAATCAGCCAAAGTCCTAAACTAATTGTTACTCCTATAATACCAGTTACCATAGCAATAAGCAATGGCCATTGGTAATAAGCTGCAGGTACAGATCTGCCAATGTTTTCATTGTTTAAAATAAAAGCTGCTCCAAGCAATAGTATTGGGATAATTGCCGGAACTACCGAAGTGCCGATTCTCAGTATCTGCGGGCCATTATGGATTTCAAATTTAAATAGACCTGCCAGGGCAACAGTTACTACAGAGCAAAGCAATCCGATTGTTACAATAAGGAATCTTTTACCGGAACTATTAGCCACCCAGCTAAATCCACCTTTCCATCCAATGATGCATGCTATTAGGATGATACCTGCCAGAAATAATAGATTGAGTATGATAACACCCCAAGCATAGCCCATAACCGCATCTCCGCTTTTAGGTGGTGTTTTGCCAAAAAGAATCGAAAGAATAATGAAATAGATGATGGTTGAAATGGCAATAAGAATATTTCCGAGTATAGTCATGGCAGTAGGAGGGTTGCCCCAAAAATATAGGGCTGATGATCGGCACACCCCAAGATGTCATCTTGGGGGTAAGATGACATCTCCCCTTGTAAAACACAATTGTACCCCACAACCCCTAATTCACTTTTATACTTATCACCTGATTCGGCCTTTCTAACGTAAACTTCGCTTCCTCAAAATTCGCAGCCCTCGTTAACGGATAAACATTATTCGATATCCCATAATACTCCGTAGGAATCCCCATAAAATTCTTATCAATCTTCCCATTCCCATTCTCATCCAGAAATAAGGCAATGGCATATCTTCCCGCAGGAAGCCCTGGAAACAGTATAGTAATCGTACTCTCCCCATTCATGGCTATCTTTTTCTTGTAAATTGCTAATGCTGGTTTCCTGAATGTTTCAGTACTGTTGAACCAACCAATAAATAACTCCCCTTTCTTTGAAGGTAATCCCGTAACTACTAATCTGCTTTCAATGGTCTGTGCAAAAAGACTACCGCTAAAAAGCACAATCGTGAATGATACTAAAATCCTGGAAAAGGTTGTTGATGAGAGTCTCTTTGGTAGCATCCAGTAAAACTATTTCTTTATCACCTCGCTGCCTATTGTTTTATGCGATTTTACATTTTAATAATGGCGGGTTTAAGCTTATGCTAGATTGTGGCAGGAATGATTAAACAGTATGAAGTCGCGATTCCTCATTTCTGTGAAGAACTATCTACTGTTAGTCTAATTAACGAGTCAAGTAATTTATTGATTCTTTGTATTGGAATATCTTTTTCAGGATCCAATAATAGAATTTTCATTTTCTTCCGGTCTTCTATTATTAGGTCTTGGTCATTAATCAATTTACCATCTACAATTCCAATATATGGGTATCCTGATTTTTTCTGAACCCATAAATAACAAATCCTTTTCCCTTTGTAATAATAAAAGGGCATCCCATATTTCCAGGCTTCCGTTATAGCAGTATCCTTTCCTAGCAAATAATCGCGAAGGAAAAGCAAATAACCCTTCACGGGTTCTTGTAAATTGGCGAAATATTGGTCGGCTGGTTTTAGCAAGTAATATGTGTTTGAGATGTTATTTGCATTTATATTCCAGAAAATGATTGTCGGATGTTCCCATAAAATTCATAATGTATTTAGTTACATATCCATCAGTGTTTTTCTGGTATGTGATTGTAATCGGTTCTGGATTCCCGTTGAAGTCTGAACTATACGATTTTATCAAATTCTTATTGCTTCTTCCCAACCAAGGCAAATACAAACCATTATTATTATACGGACCAATATTCTGATATACCCATGACTTACTTGAATCGGTATAGTAATCAAATGTTGCCTGCGGAGCGGTTCCATTACTATTATAGATGACAATCTTCGCCAAATTTTCATTTGAATACGTCATAATCACACTGTCCTTCCCAAATGCATCCGTATACCTGACAGATTTTATAAGGAATTTAGATGCATCATAAAAATATAAGGTAGAGTCAAGTACTATCCCGCCATTATAGGTTACAGAATAATTCGTAGTAGTATCATCATTCAGATAATAAATGGAATAGTTTCCTGAATAAGGTGCAACAGCCCTAATTGTTATACTCTTATTACCATATTCAATTGTATTGTCAACAGGCCCTGGACCATCCCAAAATATCAACCTGTCCTGTATATCATAGCTAAACTTTGTTGATGTTTGGGAGGTGTCACCTTGTGCATACCACTTCGTTACCAAACAGTATTTACTAGTTTTTGGATCATTTTCCCCTTTTGTACATCCGATAAAAGCGACCGGAATTAGTAGTAGTAGTATAAGTGCCGTAATTAATGTGATTTTCATAAAAAGGTTGCGATTGTATTATTAAAGTTACGAGTAGGAATTCTGGTTTGCAAGGTCTAGGCCTTTTTATCGCTTTTTTACCGCAGAGTCGCAGAGACGCAGCCCCCCTGCGCCTCCGCGTCTCTGCGGTAAAATGTATTTGCTGTTTATTTCCACATCTCCTAATTTCCACATTTCCACATTTTTCCCGAACATCCGTTAGCTTTTCCCCCATTTTTCTATTAGATTTGCCCCACAATTATTACCACATGCAATTCCAACTCTCAGAAGAACACCTGATGATTCAAAAGGCCGCTAGAGATTTTGCTAATACTGAATGTCTTCCTGGCGTCATCGAACGTGACGAACACCAGAAATTCCCTAAAGAACAGATCATGAAACTGGCAGAATTGGGATTCATGGGTATGATGGTTAGTCCCGATTATGGTGGCTCTGGTATGGATACCGTAAGCTATGTTCTGGCTATGGAAGAAATCAGTAAAGTGGATGCTTCTGTAAGTGTTTGTATGAGTGTAAATAATAGCCTTGTTAGCTGGGGACTCGAAGCTTTTGGTAACGAAGAGCAAAAGAAAAAATACCTGACTCCTCTGGCACAAGGACAAAAGGATGGAGAATTATATATCGGTGCTTTCCTTCTTAGCGAGCCTGAAGCAGGAAGTGATGCTACTTCTCAAAGAACTACTGCCGAAGACAAAGGTGATTATTACTTGCTTAATGGTATCAAGAACTGGATAACAAATGGTTCTTCAGCCAGTGTGTATCTTGTAATGGCGCAAACTGATGTGGCTAAAGGTCCTAAAGGAATCAATGTATTCATCGTAGAAAAAGCATGGCCTGGTGTTACAGTAGGAGCGAAGGAGAACAAGCTCGGTATCCGTGGTAGCGATACTCATAGCATTTCATTCACCGATGTAAAAGTGCCAAAGGAAAATCGCATTGGCGCAGATGGTTTCGGTTTCACATTCGCAATGAAAACATTAAGCGGTGGCCGTATCGGTATTGCCTCACAAGCCCTCGGTATAGCAAGCGGTGCATACGAGCGTGCATTAGCTTATTCTAAACAACGCAAAGCTTTTGGTAAGGAAATCATGCATCACCAGGCCATCCAGTTCAAACTAGCTGATATGGCTACCCGAATAGAAGCCTCCCGTTTATTATGTCTTAAAGCCGCTTGGGAAAAAGACAATGGCATCGACTATACACTTAGTTCTTCCATGGCAAAAGTATATGCCTCCGAAACCGCCATGTGGGTATCTACCGAAGCCGTTCAGGTTCATGGCGGGTATGGCTATGTAAAAGAATTCCACGTTGAACGCCTCATGCGCGATGCTAAAATAACTCAGATTTATGAGGGAACGAGTGAGGTGCAGAGGATTGTGATTTCGCGGGCGATACTTAAGTAATTTGAAAATTTGGGAATTAGGGAATTTGGAAATTAGATGATTTGAAAATTTGAAAATCCCATTTTGAATCTCTGATGTTTTGTTTAAAACATTTTATGATGAATAAATTCAGGGATTTTTCGATAAAAAATTAAAACATTTTTTACTGTTTGAATCTGGCTGTTCATATTAGATTTTCAAATTTTCAAATTATCTAATTTTCAAATTTTGTTTCTCAAGTTATTTCTATCTTCGTACCATGACCGTCATCAACCTCTCCTCCCTCCGCAAACAATACAGCGGTAACTACGTTCTAAAAGGTATTAATCTCTCTTTCGATCCGGGCCAGATTGTAGGCTATATCGGCCCCAATGGCGCAGGAAAAAGTACAACTATCAAAATCCTCACTGGTATACTGCCCGATTTTGAGGGTGAGGCTACTGTGTTAGGAATGGATATTCGTAAAGAAGCAATGGAAATCAAAAAGAGGATCGGATATATTCCTGAACAAGCGGCTCTTTATGATGTTCTTACTCCACTGGAATTCCTTGAATTCATTGGAAGCTTGTATAGTATCTCGAAAGCGGATGTTCAAAGAAAATCAATGGAGTTATTACGCCTGTTTGAATTACATAACCAGGCAGAGAACCGGATGAATAGTTTCAGTAAAGGGATGAAGCAGAAAGTACTGCTTATTTCAGGATTGCTTCATAACCCCGAAATCATCTTCCTCGATGAACCGCTAAGTGGTTTGGATGCCAATGCCGTTATTCTTGTAAAAGAGATCCTGCAACAATTAAAGCAAGCTGGTAAAACCATTTTCTATTCCAGCCATATAATGGATGTGGTGGAAAAAATCAGTGATCGTATCGTTATTATCAACAAAGGGGAAGTGATTGCAGATGGCACTTTTGAATCACTCAAGAATTCAGCCCACCAGGGTAGCCTCGAGAACATCTTTACCAGTCTCACCGGTAACGATGAACAAAAATCAACTGCAGGAGCATTTATTGATGTGCTGAAAAACGGGTAAGCCATGGATAAATTCCTTCTTAAGATGATATACGCTGTCCTTAAAGGATGGCTCTACAAGACTGGAGCGGATGCAGAACAGATGAACAGGATTGTAGCAACCAAACTCATCATGGATCGCCGTCGTGTTAATTTCAATTGGAAACAAAAAGCCCAAAAAGAAGATACGAACCATATGTTGAGGGTGCAGTTCATGTACGCACTATTCGGGTTTTTTGTTGGGAATGGTTTTGTTGGCAATCCCCAATTTCATTTTCGCTTATATCATCTTCCATGCCTACATCTTTTTCATGATGTCGATGACACTGATTACGGATTTTTCGAGTATCATGCTGGATACAACAGATACGCAGATAATCGGCCCAAGACCCGTAAATAGCCGAACCCTTTTCATGGCCAGGTTGGTGCATATCCTTATTTATATTTTTCAGTTGACTTTAGCGTTGACAATAATTCCATTGGGGATTATTTTCTTTAAGATGGGAGTGTTTGTAGGACTAGCATCTATTTTGACATTACTACTTACCGTTTTGCTTGCTGTATTCTTCACCTATCTGTTATACTTATTCCTGATGAGGATCACCAGTGAGCAGAAAGTAAAGGAAGTAATTACTTACTTCCAGATATTCATGACCATCTTTTTTGCACTGGGCTATCAGTTGCTTCCACGATTTGTAAATTTTGTAGATCTCGATAGTAGCTTCACTCTTCATTGGGAGTCGTGGTTTTTGCCACCAGTGTGGATGGCAATGACATTGGATGCCATCTATCAACATTTATATGATGCCACTCATTTGTTGATGATAGCACTTACATTGTTTGTGCCGATAATTCTATTTTGGTTTCTTACGAAATATCTGGCACCTTCTTTTGCTAAGAAATTAGCTGCTACAGGTCAAGATAATACTTCACCAGTTGTTCATCTTGCAACAGATGGAAAAAAATCAACCAGGGCTTACAGTTCAATATGGTCCGAAT
The DNA here is from genome assembly GCA_016721085.1 of Chitinophagaceae bacterium. Classification (GTDB taxonomy): domain Bacteria; phylum Bacteroidota; class Bacteroidia; order Chitinophagales; family Chitinophagaceae; genus Endoryza. The sequence goes on from JADKJI010000016.1 coordinate 132,098, forward strand.
GGGTTTGTAAGAATATTCAGGAAAGGGCAGCTTTTCTGGCTACATGGAGAATAACAGCACGAGACAAGAACTTTAAATTGAAAGCCTATCCGAGTCTTGCATATATTATAATATTCATTTTCATTTTTGCATTCAAAAGCGGAAAGCCAATGGCCGAGTATTGGGAAGAATTACCAACTACCCGAACCTTTCTATGGTTTATCTATATGCCTGTAATTTCAATTGGAGGTTTGTTGACTCTTGTTACTTACAGTGAGCAGTATATGGCTTCCTGGATTTATTATGCCAGTCCATTGAAAACGCCTGGTTTACTTAATCTCAGGAGCCTTGAAATCACTGATAGTAAAATTCTTTGTTCCCGTTTATCTTATACTTTTTTCATTCAGCTACTATGTATGGGGATTTTCGGTAGTTGATGATTTTCTGATAGGTTTATTAGACAATATCTGCCTCTTTTTCCTTTTTGCAAGATTTCAATCACACTACCTTCCATTCTCAAAGAACCAAATGCAAAAGAATCAGGCAGGTTCATTTCCATGTTTATTCAGTTGTTCTTGGTTGCTGTACTCACAGGCCTGCATTATTTAGCAGCAGCTTATTTCGAATGGATAATTTATGTAATGATATTGCCTGTTGCTTTCAGCATCTGGGCTTTGATGCGGTATTTTGAAAAAATGAAGTGGAGTCAGGTGGTGGTCTGACGTTTTAAAGGTTTAAGGGTTTAAGGTTTAAGGTTTAAGGTTCTGACATTCAATCGTACTTACAAAAGGTTAATCTTTTAATCTTATGGAGATCCTTTTTAATTTTGACTTTTTATTTTTGACTTTTTAATTTTCAACTTTCTTATGCCCGTTTCACTAAACAACTATAACGCAATTAAAAATTCTCTCGATGCAAAAGAGTAACTCTTGTTGCAGTTTCAAAGACCAAGCCTGTAGAGGATATATTGGAACTATATCAATTAGGACAGCGTGATTTTGGAGAGAATTATGTACAGGAGCTGGTAGATAAGCAGGCGCAACTTCCAAAAGATATAAGATGGCATTTCATAGGACATCTGCAAAGCAATAAGGTGAAGTATATCGCTCCATTTGTGCATCTTATTCATGGAGTAGATAGTGCAAGTCTGGTAAAAGAAATCAATAAGCAGGCTTTGAAAAATGGCAGGACTATCGATGTGTTATTACAGGTATTTATAGCAAGCGAAGAGACTAAATTCGGGCTGGATGATAATGAACTGGCAGCAATAGTTGATGGTTTTAAGAAGGCTGAATATGGTAATGTACGAGTGGTTGGATTGATGGGAATGGCTTCTTTTACGGAAAATCTTACAATTGTAAGGACCGAATTCAAAAAACTAAAGCAACTATTTGATTCCCTTCTTTCGACCGGTAATGTTAATATTAAGCCACAATTCCTGAGTATGGGAATGAGTGCCGATTACCCGATTGCAATCGAGGAAGGCAGCAATATGGTCAGAATTGGCAGTTTATTGTTTGGAAGCCGTAATTGAATACTTTTGTATCACCTTTGACATCCATTACCCATAAATATCGTTCCCTTTTACTGAGTTGTCTTTTCTGTATTTTGTTTCTACATACAAAAGCACAGGATCTTTCCCACTATTATGATACCAATTTTGTAAAGACCTATCCAGGGTTGATTACAGGTCGAATTTACCTTTCACAAAAATATACCCTGCTAGGTATAGAAGCCCCAAAAGGAACTGAATTACTACAATTCAGACCCAATACCACTATCAATTTAGGAGTAGGAGCTACTTACAAATCCGTAACACTAAACCTGGCTTATGGTTTTGGCTTTTTGAACAGGGATAAGGATAAAGGCCGTACCAGATATCTTGACCTGCAATCAAGGATTTATGGTGTAAAATGGCGCTATGATATTTTCGGCCAGTTTTATAGTGGCTATTTCCTATATCCAAGGGGATTGGCTGCAGCAAGTCCTTCCACATTCTACCGTCGCCCGGATATGAAAGTGAGGGAACTGGGATTTAATGCATATAATATTGTCAACCATAAGAAATATTCTTACCGTGCCGGCTTCCTTCAAAGTGAATGGCAGCGAAAATCTGCTGGATCATTCCTTGTAGGTGGGGGGATAAGTTATGGTTGGGTGGAAGCAGATAGTGCTTTCGTGCCATCTTCTATCAAAACACAGTATAAACAAAATGAAGTTGACGGCCTCCGATATGCTCAATTCGGTCCAGGAGCCGGTTATGCATATACGCTAGTAATTGCTAAAAATTGGTTTATAGCCGGTTCATTAACTGGTTCCATTGATTTAAGTATAACAACCGAGTCCGTTCCCAATCGTACACTAACTACAGTAAAAGTGAATCCTGATTTTTTGTTCAGCGCTGTAGCTGGCTATAACTCCGATCTTTGGAGTGTGAACTTTTCATGGGTGGCCAATAGAACCGCCATAGAAGGTTACTACCGTGAAGCCGGATATCACGTAAGCACCGGTAACTATCGTTTTAATCTTTCCCGTCGCCTCGAGCCAGGCCCCAAACTAAAGAAGGTAATGAAGGGAATTGATAGACTGCTAGATAGGAAGTAGTTGTACGTTGTAAGTGATAAGTGATAAGTAGTAAGTAGTAAGTAGTTAGTAGTAAATATGGTACTCAAACTTTCAGAATTAGCAACACCAGAAAAAATCTCTCCTTTACTTTGCCTCTTAAAAAAACTTAAGAAAGAAAATTTAAACAATTAATCTGTTTGCAACACCTATGAACCTATGAACCTTTGAACCCTTGAACCTATTAAACTTTCATGAGTCTCTGTGGTTATTGTATTGGCTGTTAATTTCCATTTTCACATTTCCACATCTTCACATTTCCACATCTTCACATCTTCAATTTTCAAATTTTCAAATTCTCAAATTCCCCAATTACTCCTTCATCGGCCGCTTCTTTATCATCCCCCCCTTCGTATCCTTTATGCTATGCATTACCACAAATGCATTAGGATCTATTAGATCTATTTCACTGTTTAGTCTGGAAATTTCAAGGCGAGTGATGACTATATAAATGATTTCTGTTTCTCTATCATGTCTGCCCTTCTTTCCAAATCCACCTTTACCACTATAAAGTGTTATTCCCCTTCCAAGTTTTTCTGTAATCATTTTACCTATTTCTTCATTTTTTGGGGAAATGATAGTTACTCCAGTATATTCTTCAAGGCCTTCAATTAAAAAGTTTACAGTTTTTGAGGCAGCCAAATATGTTAGCATCGAATATAATGCTGGCTCTACACCTAACAATTTAACCGCAACACCGAAAATAATAACATTGATCACCATTATCACATCTCCAATCGACATATTTACTTTTCTGCTGAGTACGATGGCTAAAACTTCTGTACCATCTAAAACTGCGCCACCTCTCATAGCAAATCCAATCCCTGCTCCAAGAAAAAACCCTCCGAAAACGGCTACAAGCAACTTGTCGCTGGTTACATCGGGATAAGGTAAAAAGGCAAGACAAATTGCCAACCCTATAATGGCTAAAATGGTCTTCAGTGTAAAAAGTTTTCCCATTTGCCGATATGCCATAATTATGAATGGGATGTTTACCAAAACAATAATTACATACAAAGGCTGATCTGTAATTTCAGTTAAGAGGAGTGATATGCCAGTAGCTCCGCCATCAATAAAACGTGATGGCAGAAGAAAGCTTTCCAGGCCAAATCCTGCTGATAGAATTCCTAATACTATTAATATTCCACTCTTGATATGTTGTAATAGCAATATGCGATTGCGTCGCTTATCTTTCCACTGCTTGAACTTTGATGGCCTTTTTTTGTCATCAAAATTCACCGGAGGACCATTTTGAGCTGCCTCAATTACAAGCTGTTGGAAATGTGGGTTCATTAATTGGAAGATACTCTATTTGACCCTTTTAGGCTTATTAAATGCGGAAAAATACCGGTCGTCCCTAATGCCTGAAATAGCCACCAAAACTGTACCTTTGCGCACTAAAATTCAGGGTATGCAGGGATGTTTTTTATTAGCTTGAAATTGGGTATTCGACCCATTCATCCCCCTAAATACCGGTAAATGAAGTCAGCATAGATTATGAAGTATAGTAATGAAATCAGTAAACGCCGTTCTTTTGCCATCATCAGTCACCCGGATGCTGGTAAAACCACTTTGACAGAAAAACTGCTTTTATTCGGTGGTGCTATCCAAACGGCGGGAGCGGTAAAGAGTAATAAGATAAAAAAGCACGCAACGAGCGACTTCATGGAAATAGAGCGCCAGAGGGGTATCTCTGTAGCTACCTCAGTAATGAGTTTCGAATATAAAGGCATCCTTATAAACCTTTTAGATACTCCCGGTCACAAGGACTTTGCTGAAGATACTTACAGAACCCTTACTGCTGTTGACTCTGTTATATTGGTTATTGATAGTGTTAACGGGGTAGAAGCACAAACAAGACGATTAATGGAAGTATGTCGTATGAGGGATACTCCAGTAATCGTTTTTGTAAACAAGATGGACCGTGATGGTAAGAACCGATTTGATTTACTGGAAGAGATTGAGAAGGAGTTGAAATTACAATTGCATCCAATGACCTGGCCCATAAATAGTGGTAAGGAATTCAAAGGGGTGTACAATCTTGACGAGAAAAGTCTTGTGTTATTCACTGCTAATACAAAAGGAGTTGATGAAGATGTAGTGAAGATCAATGATCTCTCGGATACATTGCTTGATAATAAATTGGGAGAAAGGGATGCCAGTATTTTACGAGAAGATGTTGAATTGGTAGATGGAGTACATGGTGATTTGAATGTTGCCGATTATCTGGCTGGTAAAGTAGCTCCGGTATTTTTTGGAAGTGCTGTTAATAATTTCGGTGTAAAGGAAATGCTCGACACCTTTATCCATATTGCGCCAACACCAAGAAGCAGGGAGACTACAGTTCGCACCCTTGATGTAAATGAAGATAAATTCAGCGGATTCATTTTTAAGATACATGCTAACCTTGATCCAAAACATCGCGATCGTATCGCCTTCCTGCGCGTGTGTAGTGGTAAGTTTGAAAGGAATAAATATTTCCATCATGTGCGCCTTGATAAGGATGTCCGTTTTAGCAACCCTTATACCTTCCTTGCACGTGATAAAGATGTAATTGAAGAAGCTTATCCAGGTGATGTAGTCGGATTGTTTGATACTGGAAACTTTAAGATTGGAGATACACTTACTGAAGGCGAGGATTTTTACTTTACAGGAATCCCTTCCTTCTCACCAGAGATATTTAAGGAAGTGGTGAATAAGGATCCGATGAAGACAAAACAACTGGAGAAAGGATTATTGCAGTTGACAGATGAAGGAGTAGCGCAATTGTTTACCCAGTTCGGTGGCAATAAGAAAATTATCGGATGTGTGGGTGAACTGCAATTTGAAGTAATTCAATATCGTCTTTTGCAGGAATACAGTGCTTCGGTTGAATTCAGGGCACAGGCATACTATAAAGCATGCTGGATTACCAGCAAGGATCCTAAAAAACTGGAAGACTTCACCCGTTTCAAATCGAGCAATATCGCTACAGATAAAGACGGTCATTTAGTGTATCTGGCACAAAGTGAATGGTTCCTTAATACAGAACGTACCAACAATCCGGATATAGAATTTCACTTCACATCGGAGATTCATAAGGAAATGGTATAGTTCCCCTATTTTAAACAGTATAAGTTGACCATATTCGAAACATTCCGCTTATTGGTTCGAACTCAGGCTATTACTGATGCTGAACATTATTTCAGAATTCATGGCGATCCTGAAGTGGTTAAATATATCAGAGCGGCTAAAACAAAGGAGCAATGTTTTGAATTTCTTCAACAACATATTGAATTAAATAAGACTCTTTTTCCCCTGGGAAGGTTTTTGGTCGATGAAAAAGCAACTTCTGAATTTGTTGGAAGCTTTGTGATTATTCCAATTGAAAACACAGATCAATTTCAATTAGGCTATGCCCTGACAAAGCAACATTGGGGTAAAGGCTATGCAACAGAATTAGTAAAAGCCGGACTGCAATATATTTCTTCAAATACTCCCCTCAATAAAATATACGCAATCACCGAATCTGCAAATGCATCTTCTCAGCATGTGCTATTGAAATGCGGTTTTATCTTTGAAGAAGAGTATTTAGATCATGAAACGCTTTTAAAGAAATTCGTTTTCGAAATAATAAATTTTTAACCGCAGAGACGCGGAGACGCAGGGAGAAAACACGCCTCTGCGTCTCCGCGTCTCTGCGGTTAAATCCTAAAAAAATTAAAGGGCCGACTATTAATCTGCCCTCTGGAACTTCTTGAACCTCTTGAACCTCTGCAACCTTCTAGTGTAACTCAATACTCTCCACCTCCGGTATATTCAACAACTTCAACTCTATATGTTTCAAATGCGCTTTTGATTTGAAGTCGGTTATTATTTCAAGTATGTCGTGGTCTATGTATACACTGTCATTGCCATTTATTTCAACAATGGAATAAGCAGGAATTTTGTCAAGCATTAGCATGAACCTTTTCTTATTAAGGAAACTCACATTTAAGGCCAGCTCAATAATGATATGATTGCTATGTCCAACAGTTTTTCTTTTAATGTAAATCCTGCACGATAGGTATGTTTTACGAGAAAATAAATGCTATACACCACACCTATCAATACACCAATCAGCAAATCTGTAAACAATATTGCAATAACTGTAACTATGAATGGCAGGAACTGTTCCCGCCCTTGTTTATAAACAGCCTTTATCATTTTCGGCTTGGCCAGATTGTAACCAGTCCTGAATAATATGACCGCCAAAACGCTATAGGGTATGGCATTGATAAGAGGTGTTGCAAGGAATATCGCAACTAATAACCAAATACCATGCGCAAAAGAAGAGAGTCTTGTTCTGCCACCTGCTTCTGCATTAGCTGAGCTTCTTACTATTACAGCCGTTATAGGCAATCCCCCTATCAATCCACTTATAAGATTGCCTGTTCCCTGAGCCATTAACTCCCTGTTTTGTGGAGTAATTCTGTTGAAGGGGTCTAGCTTGTCTATGGCTTCAATACTTAAAAGCGTTTCAAGGGATGCTACAAAGCAGATTAATACTGAATATTTCCAGATGGCTGCATCTTTAAATAAGCTGCTGAAATCAGGGAACTTGATTTCATTGATGAACTTACTGGGTACCTGAACATACTGGTCTGTGCGCAATGCTATTGATGGAAGAAAATAATGCAAGGCTAAAGCGGATAAGGATCCGGCTATTACAATGATTATTGTTGAAGGGAGGAAGCTCACTTTTTTAGCAAGTGTTCTCTGCCATAAATACGATAACCCAATGGATGTAGCAGCAACTATTATTGGACCCCATGAAATACTCTCATAAAGACTGGTGATATGTTCAAAGCCATGATTGAATGTGAGTATGTTGAATAGTTCGTTACGCCAGAAATCAGGTTTGTTATATCCTATCAGTAATGGAACCTGTTTTGAAATCAGTAGAACTCCGATAGCTGCCAGCATACCTTTAATAACCGTTGAAGGGATGAAGTGGGTAAAGCCACCCAATTTAAAAGCACCAAGAAGTATTTGGATTACCCCAGCTATGGCAACAGTTAAAAAGAATATCTCAATAGCACCAAGATCACTAATAGCCGAAACACAAATGGCAGTCAACCCTGCGGCTGGACCACTAACACTTAACTGAGACCCACTTAAAAAAGATATTACAATTCCTCCAATGATACCGGCTATCAATCCTGAATAAACAGGTGCTCCAGATGCCAACGAAATTCCCAAACATAGGGGTAGTGCTACAAAGAAAACTGTAATACTGGCATTAAGGTCATGTCGCAAAAAGGAGAAGAAATAGAACTTTGTTTTACGCGTGCTTAGATTCATCTTGCTGCTAAAGGTACGGAATTTGAGGGAGGTCCGAAAGTCGGAAAGTCCGGAAGTCCGTAGCTTTTGATTTTTGGAGGTTCTGATATTTAAGTCCGCGGCGTTTGAATTTTGGAGAGCCTGAAATTAAAGTCCGGAAGAAAATACAAATGCAAGTAAGGAAGTAGGCAAGAAGGGAAGAAGAGTAGAAAGGCAAAAATTGTTTCGATATCTCCACGGCAATACTATTTAAGAAACCAAGTAAGAATCGAGGTGCGTGGAGACACGCACCTCAGCGTGGGTTATACTGCAACCCTTTGGAACTTATTGAACTTTGAACCTATCAAACAAACTTAATACGTAGCTCTCAGCCCGCTAAGGTGCGTGTCTTCACGCACCTTCTTGTTTCGAGATTCCCACGGCAATTATATTATTGAACCCAAGTGAGAAATGAAACCAAGTAAGAATCGAGGTGCGTGGAGACACGCATCTCAGCGTGTGTTACACTTCAGCCCTTTGGAACTTCTGGAACCTCTGGAACCTTTCTGGAACCTTAAACAATGTCCGGATTCACCCCAGTATAATTGTGCGGACTTATCAACTTCAGTTCCTTTTTTAATGCAGGAGATATCTTAAGTCCATTGATGAATGCATGAAGACTTACTTTGTTGATACCCGATTTGCCTCTTGTAAGTTCCTTTAATGCCTCGTATGGATTGGGATAGTTTTCACGACGTAAAACAGTTTGGATTGCTTCTGCTACAACAGCCCAGTTATTATCGAGGTCGTTGTAGATTTTCTCATCATTCAATACCAGTTTTCCTAAACCTTTTTCAATTGATTTGAAAGAAAGGATTGTATGAGCCATCGGTACTCCAATATTGCTTAATACAGTTGAGTCTGTAAGATCCCGCTGTAAACGACTAATGGGAAGTTTTGCTGAGAGATGTTCCAGTATCGCATTGGCAATTCCAAGATTTCCTTCTGCATTTTCAAAATCAATCGGATTCACTTTATGAGGCATTGCAGAAGACCCTATTTCACCCTTCTTGGTTTGTTGCTTGAAATAGTCCATCGATACATAAGTCCAGATATCACGGCTGAAATCAATCAGAATCGTATTGATGCGTTTGATATTGTCAAACTGAGAAGCTAATGTATCGTAATGTTCAATCTGTGTCGTGAATTGTTGTCTCCTTAATCCAAGTACATTTTCTACAAACTCATTTCCCAGTTTTACCCAGTTCTTTTTTGGGAATGCAATATGATGTGCATTGAAGTTTCCTGTTGCTCCGCCGAATTTTGCACTCACTTGAGTTTGTATTAACTGCTCCACCTGATTCTCGATCCTTTCAGCGAATACCATTATTTCTTTTCCCAAGCGGGTGGGACTAGCGGCTTGTCCATGAGTACGTGCCAATAAAGGGATGTCCTTCCATTCTACCGCCAATAATTCCAATTGTCGATTGAGGTTCAATAAAGCTGGCAAATATTCAAATTCAAGAGAATGCTTCCACAAAAGGGGAACGGCTGTATTATTGATGTCTTGTGAGGTTAAGCCAAAATGTACCCATTCTTTAAGGTGACCAGCTTTATTAGCTTCCAGCTTTTCTTTTATAAAATATTCAACAGCCTTAACATCATGATTGGTAACAGACTCTGTATCTTTTATTTTTTGGGCATCTTCTAAACTGAATTGCTCCATCATTTCCCTCAATGCCTTACGCAAAGTTTGAGGCGCCGTAAAGAATTTCTTATCCGCCAGAAACAGGAAATACTCCACTTCCACCAATACCCTGTACTTTATAAGGGCGAATTCTGAAAAATATTCATCCAGATGCTGCACCTTCGAACGATACCTTCCATCTATCGGAGAAATAGCAGTTAAAGCCTGTAAATCCATGGTTTTAGTTTATAGCTGAGCAAAAAATAAAAAAATTAAAAAGTCAAAAGTAAAAAGTCAAAAATTGTCCCCAATTCAATATCTGTCCATAATCTGATCATCTTGTATTCCTCCCGACTCCCGACTATAGACTCCCAACTCTTAACTTCCGGTCTTCCCGACTTTCCGTCTTCCCGTCTCCCGGCTGTTAATTTCCACATCTTCACATTTCCACCTTCAAATTCTCAAATTCTCAAATTCTCAAATTCCTACCCCCTACCTTTGCGCCGTAAAATTAATTCAATTGGAGAAGATAAAGGTTGGAATTGTTAATTATCTCAACACCAAACCCCTGCTTTACGGCATACACCGTTCGGCAGTAATGGAGCAGATGGAACTGGTGCCCGATTTCCCAGCAAATGTAGCCAGGGACTTGCTGGCAGGAAGTATAGATATGGGGCTTGTACCTGTAGCCATAATTCCAAAATTGAAGGAAGCGCATATTGTTGGCAATTATGGAATTGGTGCTGATGGGGTAGTGGCTTCCGTATGCTTGTTGAGCCATGTGCCAATGAATGAAATAAAAGAAGTGTTACTTGATTATCAAAGCCGAACCTCTGCTGCATTAGTGCAGGTGCTTCTTGAAAAATATTGGAAGAAAAAAGTACTGTTCGTAGATACTCAGGAAGAATTCGGTGATCGCATTACAGGAACAACTGCAGGGTTGGTTATTGGCGACAGATGTCTGGCACTCAGAAATCAAATGCCTTATGTTTATGATTTAGGAGAAGCTTGGAAGAATTTCACCGGATTACCTTTTGTTTTCGCTTGCTGGGTAAGTAATAAAGTCCTACCAGAATCTTTTGTAAAGGAATTTGATGAAGCAAACAAAGCCGGATTAGAACAAATTGATAAAGTAGTTGCAGAAGTGAATCTCCCGGAATACGATCTTCATACCTATTACACAAAAAACATCAGCTACTTGTTGGATGAACGCAAAAAGCAGGGGCTCCAGCTTTTCCTGAGCTATCTATTATAAAGTTCCATAAGTTCCATAGGTTCCAGAGGGTTGACTATATATTGGAAGTTTTTATTTTAAAAAGATTTTAACCGCAGAGGCGCAGAGACGCGGGTGACTGTACTCCGCGTCTCTGCGCCTCTGCGGTGAAAAGAAACAAAAAAAAGCCCCGGATATTCTCCAGGGCTTCTATAATAATTCGAATTGATATTATGGGAATATGCCTAGCTCAGCATAGCTGGTACCAACCTTATTGATCGCCACTACATAAGCAGCAGTGCGCATATCCGGGATGGTTGGGTTCGCCTTCCAGCACTCCATAACTTCCCTTGTAGCGCTGATCATCGTTTCTTCCAGGCCACTACGAACCAGATCCACTTCATCAGGACCATGAATGATATCATCCTTTTCCTGAGCACTTACTTTTTTACCTGTAATGCTTTCAACTTGCTCCAACATCTGACGATTCTGGTTTTCAGTAAAGCGCTTTTCCATACGTCCATAACGTACGTGGCTTAAGTTCTTCAACCACTCAAAATAACTTACGGTTACACCACCAGCGTTAAGATACATATCAGGTACAACCAGGATGCCTTTCTTCTCAAAAACCTCATCAGCTTCCGGAGTCAAAGGACCATTTGCCGCTTCTCCTATTATTTTGGCTTTTACATTTGGTGCATTATCTCCATTGATAACATTCTCTAGTGCTGCTGGTATCAGTATATCACATTCCAATTCCAATGCATCACTACTTTTTGCCAAATTAGTGGCACCGGGGAAATTAAGGATTGAACCTGTTTTCTTGCGGTGATTGAATACAGCATCTACATCAAGTCCATCTTTACTCATGATGGCACCTTCGTATTCAGCAAGTCCAATTATTTTAGAACCTGCTTCCTGGAAGAATTTCGCTGAATGATAACCCACATTACCTAATCCTTGAACCACAACTGTTTTTCCTTCCACACCAACTGTCATACCTTGTTTCTTCATTACATCAGGCATATTACATACCTCACGAAGTCCGAAGAATACACCAAGGCCTGTTGCTTCCTTACGTCCGCGAACACCCCCTTGTGTAACTGGCTTACCTGTTACACAACCCAATGCATCAACTTCACCAGGACGCATGCTTGAATACGTATCAACGATCCAGGCCATTTCGCGTTCGCCAGTACCATAGTCAGGTGCAGGAACGTCAATGCCAGGTCCTATGAAATTTTTCTTAATCAGTTCTGATGTATAACGGCGGGTGATTTTCTCCAGTTCATAAGGAGTATATTTCTTAGGGTCAATAGTGATACCACCCTTAGCACCTGCGAATGGAACGTTTACAATGGCGCATTTGTAAGTCATCAATGCAGCCAATGCCATTACTTCATCAAGGTTCACACTCATAGCAAAACGAATACCCCCTTTACAAGGAAGTTTGTGATGCGAGTGCTGTACCCGATACGCTTTAATAACTTCAATCTTATCATCAATCAAAACAGGGAAATGCATTCTATACACCGCATTACACTGTTTGATCTGTTCAAGGATACCTGGATCCCATTTGGTAAACTTAGCGGCCTTATCGAAACTCTTTTCTACGGCGCCAAAAAAACTGTAATCTGACATGATAGCAATTTTTATTTTTCAAATATTAACAAGCCGAATTTGAATGCTTAAGGCTTAATGCCTAAGGCCTAAAGCTTAATGCTGAGGGCTGAACGAATGTGTCTGTTTTCAACGTTTGTTTTAGTACTACCATTCTTCCCTACTCCCTAACTTCCCTACTACCTAACTACCTAACTACCCTACTTGTATTTGTATTTTCTTCCGGACTTGAATTTCAGTCTCTCCAAAACTCAAACGCCGCGGACTTTAATTTCAGTCTCTCCAAAAATCAAACGCCACGGACTTCCCGACTCCCAATCACTCCTTCTCAAGTTTCGAAATCTTCCTATCAATACTCACCAAATACACAACCAATCCCACAAGTATAGTGATACAAACAGCCATTACTACCCAAATCTTATCATTTGCACGTAATCCTGACTGTTGATCAGAAACCGTAACGTTTTCCTGAGCAATGGCAACACTTACAAAAAACAAGCTCAACAATAAACTGATTAGTTTTTTCATATAACGATACTATTGGGTAGATAATTTCTTTTCCTGCCAAATTTCTGCTCTTAATAAGAGTGTGGTAATCCAAATGCCTAGTAATATCCAACCCAGAATCGCTGGCCAGAATACCAAACGCATTGTAGGGTCAAGATCAGCTCCATTAAGTCCAGGATTGCCTTTTTCACCTTGTCCGCCTGGATGCAGGCTCTCAGTTAACCTTGGCAAAACCATGATCATCGGAACATATATGAAATAGGCGAAAATATTATAAACAGCTGCTACACGACCTCTCTTGTCAATATCTGTCATTGAATTACGCAGCACGAAATAGGCTAGATAAATAAGTAAGGCAATGGCAGCACCTAATTGCTTTGGGTCATTATTCCATGGAGCGCCCCAGGTATAATTGGCCCATACCATTCCGGTTAATAGTCCCAATATCCCGAATACATTCCCCGTCTTTGCAAAAGTGAGAGCATATAAATCGTATTGTTGCTGGGGCTTACGTAAATAAAGAATAGAATAAACTAATGATATAGTTAGCAGCGAAAGCTGCGCAAACCACATAGGTACATGGAAGAACAGGTTGCGGATCGTTTCATACAAATTACCGATATGCGGTACATTGATTAAGAACCCTGCAGTAAAGGTGTAAAACAGCAGGATGACACAGATAATTTTCCACCAGATTTTTCGCATAAGTAAGTAACTGTCAGATAGCAGGGGATATTGTTTCTGCCATAACCGACAGGCGGTACAAAATTAGGGGAAAGGGCTATAAATCCTAAAAAATCGTTTCTGAAGTATTTAAAATCAATAGATGCTTTCATTTTGGCCGATTATTTATGAATTCAAGCTTAGGCCTGTTTAAATACATTTCACCGCAGAGACGCGGAGACGCCGAGGAATTCCCTCAGCGTCTCCGCGTCTCTGCGGTCAATAAACTAATAACTCATTAATCTTTCCATAAAAAAGGAAACAAAATAATAGCAAGCGCTATTACTAGAATATCCAAAGCAGCCAACAACCCCACCATCTGCCACAACCCACCCTGCACCACATCTGAAAACGCAATATTGGAGATGCGCATCAACAACATTATCTGAGGAATTATAAGAGGAAATCCTAATATGGCCATCAAGGCAGCATGTTGCTGTGCCCTTGCCGCAATGGCAGCCAAAAAAGTGAATACTAAGCTTAAACTACCCCCGCCTAAACACACAAAACCGATAAAAAATAAAGGATTTGTAATCGGATTGCCCAACAGAAGTTGAAAAAGAATCATACTTACCAGACTCATTAACAACATCAGGGCCAGATTGAATACTAATTTTGATATGATAAAATCACGGGCCCCGGCTACAGAATAGAAATATAACATACGCCCCCGGCTTTCCTGTAAAAAACTCTTGGCAACTGCATTCACACAAATGAAGAGTTGGATCATCCAGAATAAACCATTCCAAACCTTTTCCTCAGGACTGCCCATGGCAAGGTATAGAACGAAAATAGTTGAGGCAACATAAAGTAGAATTCCATAGAAGGTAGACTGCTGCCTTATTTCAAGCAACAGGTCTTTTTGTATCAGAGCTATGACTGGATGTTTCTTTTTCAATTTTTAATCTTTGTGCTGATAACAATTCCTGCATCTGGGTTCATAAATATCCTTTTCCCCTAATACAACCTGTCCTTCCTGTGTTGACTTTCGGTAAGAATAGTTTGCGATATTCCCGCACTTCACACAAATGGCATGCAGCTTTGTAATGAAATCCGCTTTTGCCAATAGATTTGGCATCTGTCCAAATGGCTTTCTCAGATAATCCATATCCAATCCCGCTACAATCACCCTGATACCCCTTCTTGCCAATTGCTCGCACACTTCTGGAAGTTGGTCATCGAAAAACTGAGCCTCGTCAATGCCTACAACATCTACGTCGTTTGCTAATAATAAGATAGTTTGTGAATTATCGATAGGGGTGGAGATGATGGCGTTTTCATCGTGAGAAACAATATTGGTTTCATCGTAACGCGTATCAATCTTTGGCTTGAAAATCTCTACTTTCAGGTTAGCGATCTTCGCCCTCTTTAATCTACGGATCAGTTCCTCGGTCTTGCCGCTGAACATCGAGCCGCAAACCACCTCTATCCAGCCTCTGCGCTCCCCTGAAATATTGGGTTCTATAAACATATAGTCAAAAACGGAATGAAAATTGATTAATTTTAGGACTGAACAAACTCATTAAACAAGCAGTTACCTACATGGATCGTTTAGCCCAACTGATCAGCAAATTAAATGAACAATTTGCACAAAATGCCGGTCCCGACCAATTATTGCTCACCATCCGACAATTGCAATCGGAAGTGGAAGGGCTGACATCGGCCACTGGCAAGACTTTGGGCACTTCCAAGGTATCTGTAATGATGCCCGCTTCCAGAAGGGTTACGGAGGTCCAGGAAACCCTAATTTCTGCCCCACAAACTACAGTTTTACCAAAAGAGCCAGAAAAAGCACCCATTCCTGAACCTGTAAAAAAACAGGAAGCAGGTGGTTGGCTGTTTGACCCCATGATCGAAACTCCTACCATGGCACAGCAGAAATCGGGTAAAGAACTGAATGAAGCCATGGCAAAACCCAATTCTTCCCTTAATGATTCGTTAAAAGCAGAAGTAGTGGAAGTGGGTCATTTATTGAATGAATCGCCAGTTAGGGATTTGCGAAAAGCAATAGGCATTAATGACAAATTCGTTTTCATCAACGACCTTTTCAGGGGCGATGAAAACATGTATGAAAGAAGTATAAAAACCATAAACGGGTTCCGCATATTTGCTGAAGCAGAATACTGGATTGAAAGAGAACTTAAAGTAAAATTGGGATGGGATGCCGATAAAGAAGCTACGCGGCACTTTTATCAATTGATCAAAAGACGGTTCTCCTGAATATAATCCACTATTAATTTTGTAGCCCCTCTTTTCTCCATTACATATTCTAAGGCAGAGCGGCCACTTTCTTTGCAGGCTTCCTGATTATCTAACAAATACTTCAATTGTTCTTCCAGTTCAATGGAACTTTCTATACTGAAGGCTGCATTCCTGTCAATTAAATCCTGAGCTTCTAAAAACCAATCATATTCAGGACCAAATACAACAGGTATTCCATAAACCGCCGCTTCAAGAATATTATGAATGCCTTCATTTTCAAAACCGCCTCCCACATAAGCAATGCTGGCATAGCGATAGAGTCTTGATAACATGCCAACATTATCAATCAAAAGTGTATTAGCAGTTACACCAGCTTTCTCTTCGGCAGATAGCTTTTCCCAAACTGAAAAACGGATAATTTTCGGAAAAAGAACTTCCACTTCCTGCAATCTTTCAGGTGTTACATCATGGGGAGCAACCACAAATCTTACTAAGGGATGGTTTGTTGCAAAATGATCCAATGCTTCTTCATCTGCCGGCCAGGTGCTTCCAGCTACTACAACCGGATGGTTACCACAGAAATCAGCAATAGCAGGAATAGGAGTGAAGCTCTCTGCAACGGCTACCACCCTGTCGAATCTTGTATCTCCAGCAACGGTTACACGATCATTTATGCCGATTGTTTGAAGCATTGCAGCCGATTCGGGATTTTGTATAAATATCTGGTGGAAGCAATAGAGCATGGAACGATAAAGTTTTCCATACCATTTGAAAAAAGCCATCTCTTTCCTGAAAATAGCCGCTACCAGTAGAACGGGTATGTTTTTTTGCTTCAGAGTTGTCAGATAATAATACCAGTAATCATATTTTATCCAGATAACTATTTTTGGTTTTACTAACTCGATAAAGCGGGGCGCGTTTATTGGAGAATCGTGCGGCAAGTAATAGATATAATCTGCCAAGGGATAATTCTTCCTTGTTTCATAGCCTGAGGCGGAGAAAAAGGTGACCAATATTTTGTGGGATGGATAAGTTTCCCGGAGCGATTCAAGAATCGGTCGGCCTTGTTCAAACTCACCCAGCGAGGCACTATGGATCCAGATAATGGATGGATGCCCGTCTGATTTTAGTCGGGCTTCCAGTTCTTCAAAAACATGTTTTCTACCCACAACCCATTGCCTGGCTTTTAGGTTCCATTGGGCGAAAATCCGGATACCCAGCTCAAAAACGAACAAGAATATGTTATAGAAGAACTGTTGCACCTGGAATATTTAAGTGAAATAATCTTTAATTCGAAAGCCCCATATCGTACTTACCACATAGTAGCATTGCAAAAACCACATTTTCGGAGTAGCTTTGTGCCCATTTTAATACTAAAACTGTTCTATGCATCCTATCGAAATGGTTGATTTGAAACGGCAATATGCAAAAATAAAGGGAGATGTTGACAAAGCCATTCTGGAAGTGTTACAAACAGCCGCCTTTATCAATGGTAAAGCGGTAAGTGATTTTGGCCAGGGACTGGCAAAATATCTCGGAAGTAAGCATGTTATTCCCTGTGCAAATGGCACAGATGCCCTCCAGATTGCCATGATGGCACTCGACCTTCAGCCAGGGGATGAAGTGATAACACCCTCGTTCACATATATTGCAACCACAGAAGTAATTGCATTATTAAAGTTGCAGCCCGTATTTGTAGAAGTAGATACAAAAACCTTCTGTATAGATCCAGAAGCTATAGAAAAGGCGATTACCCCAAAAACAAAGGCCATTGTGCCCGTGCATTTATATGGTCAGCCGGCCAATATGGAAGCTATAATGGCCATTGCCCAAAAGCATAACCTATTCGTAATAGAGGATAATGCTCAGGCAATCGGTTCCGATTATTTCTTCTCAGATGGCACAAAGAAAAAGACCGGAACTATCGGCACAATCGGCTGTACCTCCTTCTTTCCATCAAAAAATTTGGGCTGTTACGGCGACGGCGGGGCAATATTCACAGATGATGATTCGTTAGCTAACAGGTTAAAAATGATTGCAAACCACGGTCAAAGCGTAAGATATTACCACGACCTGGTGGGTTGCAATAGCCGGTTAGATACCTTGCAGGCCGCTGTTTTAAATATAAAACTGCCCCTGCTGGATGATTATATTGTTGCTCGAAGGAAAGCTGCTGATTTCTATGACAAGGCATTTGCCGGTCATTCAAAAATCACTACACCCGCAAGAGCTTCGTATGGTAACCACGTTTTTCACCAGTATACTCTACTGCTGGAAGGTGTGGATCGTGATGGCCTGAATAAATTCCTGGCCTCTCACAATATACCAAGCATGATATACTATCCGGTGCCCGCACACAGGCAAAAAATGTTCGAATCTTTCGGATCTGGCAACCTGAACATGCCAAAAACCGACTGGTTGACTGAAAGGGTGATTTCGCTGCCCATTCATACAGAACTGGACACCGATCAACTGGAGTTCATAACTGCGAAAGTGCTTGAATTTGTAAATGGCTAACAGATCAATAAAGAGAGAACCTTAACCCTAAATAAAACAATCACAAAATGAAAATCGCTGTTGTAGGAACAGGATATGTTGGATTAGTTACCGGTACCTGCTTTGCAGAAACCGGAAACAATGTTACCTGTATTGATATCGACAAGAACAAGATTGAGAAACTCAACAATGGTCAGGTTACCATCTACGAACCTGGACTGGAAAAATTGTTCTTGCGTAACCAACGGGAAGAAAGACTGCATTTTACTACTAACCTTGCAGAAGGTATTAAAGATGCAAGAATCATTTTCCTGGCACTGCCAACACCTCCGGGTGAAGACGGATCTGCAGACCTTAAGTATATCCTGGGTGTAGCAAACGATCTTGGTAAGATTCTCGACGATTATAAAGTCATTGTTGATAAAAGCACCGTTCCTGTAGGTACTGCAGAAAAAGTTCATGCAGCTATCTCTAAAAATTTCAAAGGAGAATTTGATGTAGTATCAAACCCTGAATTCTTACGTGAAGGTGTAGCTGTAGATGACTTCATGAAACCCGACAGGGTTGTAATTGGAGCTTCTTCAGAAAGAGCAAAGAAAGTGATGGGAGAACTTTATGGACCATTTGTCCGTTCTGGTAACCCAATCCTCTATATGGATCTTCGTTCGGCTGAGTTGACAAAATATGCTGCTAACTCATTCCTCGCAACAAAGATCACCTTCATGAACGAAGTGGCGCAATTATGCGAACGCCTCGGTGCAGATGTTGATATGGTTCGCCGTGGTATCGGTAGCGATGACCGCATCGGGAAACGCTTCCTGTTCCCTGGTATTGGATACGGAGGTAGCTGTTTCCCTAAAGACGTACAGGCTTTGGTGAAGTCATCTACTGAAGTGGCTTACGAATTCAAGATACTGAACGCTGTGATGGATGTGAATGAAAAAATGAAACTCCATCTGATGCCTAAGATCAATAAATATTTTGGCTGGCGATATCAAAGGAAAGCATTTTGCTCTTTGGGGATTGGCATTCAAACCAAACACAGATGATATTCGTGAGGCTCCAGCCTTATATATGATCGATGCATTGGTAGCTGCAGGTGCAACCGTAACAGCATTCGACCCTGAAGCAACTGCCAATGTAAAAAGCCTTATAGGTGATAAAATTACATACGCAGATAACCAGTACGATTGCCTTAAAAATGCCGATGCACTGGTGATTGCAACAGAATGGAACGAATTCAGGACGCCCGATTTCCTGAAAATAGTAAAACTGATGAAGAATAAAGTGATCTTCGATGGCCGTAACCTGTTCGATACAGATGGCATCAAAGACCTAGGATTCTTTTATGAAAGCGTGGGCCGTGCCACCGCAATCCCAACTAATGGCTCACATCACAAATAAATAATTAATGGCAAGAGAAAGAGTACTCATTACAGGCGCAGCAGGTTTCTTAGGATCACATCTTTGTGACCGCTTTATAAAAGAAGGATATCACGTTGTTGGTATGGACAACCTGATCACTGGCGACTTACGTAATATTGAACATCTGTTCAAATTAGAACAATTTGAATTTTACCATCATGACGTTTCTAAATTCATTCATGTACCAGGCGAGCTACGTTATATTCTCCATTTTGCGTCACCTGCCAGTCCGATCGACTATCTCAAAATACCGATTCAGACTCTGAAGGTTGGCTCATTAGGAACACATAACTGTCTTGGTTTGGCAAAAGCCAAAAAGGCGCGTATTCTCGTTGCCTCCACATCTGAAATCTATGGTGACCCAATGGTTCATCCACAGAATGAAGACTATTGGGGAAATGTAAACCCGATCGGTCCCCGCGGAGTATATGATGAAGCCAAACGTTTTCAGGAAGCCATGACAATGGCATATCATACTTTCCATGGACTCGAAACAAGAATCATCCGCATATTCAATACATATGGTCCTCGTATGCGCCTGAACGATGGTCGTGCATTACCTGCATTCATCGGACAAGCTTTAAGAGGAGAAGACCTCACCGTATTTGGAGATGGAAGTCAAACACGTTCCTTCTGCTATGTCGATGACCTGGTAGACGGTATCTACAAACTATTATTAAGTGACTATGCAAGTCCCGTGAACGTTGGTAACCCAGATGAAATCTCCTTAAAGGATTTTGCTGAGGAAATCATCAAACTGACTGGAACCACTCAGAAAATAGTTTATAAACCTTTACCGGTAGACGATCCAAAACAACGTCAGCCTGATATTACAAGAGCTAAACAGATTTTGGGATGGTCTCCAAAAGTGAACAGGAAAGAAGGACTTAAAATAACCTATGATTATTTTCGATCCCTGCCTCCTGAAGAATGGCTTAAACAACCTAAAGAATTCATAAGTAATAAATAGCAGCCTTAGGGCTGCTTTTGTTGATAATATGCATCACCCTTTAATTTTCTAAACCAAACATGTATCAGGAACTAATTGCTAAAAAGAAAAAATTGGCGGTTATCGGATTAGGCTATGTAGGACTGCCCATAGCATTGGAATTCGCCAAAAAGATTCAGGTAATCGGATTCGATATCAATAGTAAGAGAGTTGCTCTGATGCAACAAGCCATCGATCCAAGTAATGAATTGGAAAAAGAAGCATTTGATGGCTGTGATATCGTATTCACTGATTCTTTAGATGTACTGAGGGAAGCTTCCTTCTTTATCGTGGCAGTTCCAACTCCGGTTGATCAGCACAATGTGCCCGACTTAAAACCTGTTACGAGCGCTTCAAAAACAATCGGTCAGGTTATCAAGAAAGGCGATTATGTGGTTTTTGAATCCACCGTTTATCCCGGCTGTACAGAAGAAGACTGTTTGCCGGTAGTGGAAACCGTTAGTGGTTTAAAGAGTAGTGTTGATTTCAAGATAGGATACTCTCCTGAAAGAATAAACCCAGGTGATAAGGTGCATACGCTGGCCAATATCGTAAAAGTGGTTTCAGGCTGTGACCAGGAATCGCTTGACGAAATTGCCAAAACTTATGAACTGGTTGTAAAAGCCGGCGTTCATAGAGCTTCATCTATTAAAGTGGCTGAAGCTTCTAAGATCATTGAAAATACACAGCGTGACCTGAATATCGGTTTGATGAATGAATTGTCCATCATTTTCGATAAGATAGGCATCAATACTTACGACGTACTGGAAGCATCTGGAACAAAATGGAACTTCCTGAAGTTTCAACCAGGACTGGTGGGTGGACATTGTATTGGTGTTGACCCTATTATCTCACCTATAAAGCGGCTTCACTGGGATACGATTCAAAAGTAATCTCATCAAGCAGGTATATAAATGATGATATGGCTAAGTATGTAGCAAGAAAGGTAATTACCCATGTACTGAGGAATTCCAACGAACCGAAAGTGCTTGTTAAAGGGGTAACCTTTAAGGAAAACGTAAGTGATATCCGCAATTCTAAGATCATAGATACGGTAAAGGAATTACTGGCGTTCAATATTCAGGTTGAT